>QCJG01000001.1 GCA_003216175.1 Prochlorococcus sp. AG-409-A10
GTTTTTTATAACTAGAAAATTTATTTTCAAAATTCAGGCTCACAACTAAAACTAATATTCTTAAATTGGTTTATTATTTTTACTTAGAAGTTTATTTGATTTTATAAGTGCTTCATAAGGATCAAGTTGCTCTAATCTAATAATATCTTCATAAGGATCAGGATTGCTTTTATAATTTTTTTTGGTTTTTCTCATTTCTTTTTTGTAGATAAATAATTAATTTTCTTTTCTTTTTTATGCCGCGAAATCAGATCTTAAACCCCTATTATGACTAACTTTAAACCATCTCATTTGATTAGTCATACGGTGTCCATTGGGATACAAGTAATTCAGATTTTCATCTGAATTAAACTTTTCAATTCTATTAACTATTTTCTGAAAATTATCAGTACTATCTTGATTTGAATCCACAATAGGTAAGCTATATAAACTATTAAAAACATCTGATCCATGGACTGGTGTTCATGATGAACAAAGTTGCGATTCGCAAACAAAAAACCAAAAAATATTATGAAAATTAATTATTAATTCGATTTCATTTTTTCATACATAAAAAAGCAGCTAATTGAGCTGCTTTTTTATGTATGAAAAAATGATTTTATTTATTTAAAATTTAAAAATATTTAAAAGGGAAAAATATCTTATCAGGGCCTGCAAGCATTACTGAAGCTGCAATAAGAGCAGTAACCACTTGAACACCAATAAATTGCTTTTGAAGGTACTGATAAGAGCCTGTTTCAGAAAGCTCAACTGATGGTTCATTTTCAGGCAATCCATAATAATAAATTTGAGAGATCTGGAAAAAGATCACTAAACCAGCAATTGCAGCCAAAGGATTAAATCCACCAAATGTGATTGTAGAGAAAGGGATTGTTGCGTAAAGCATTAAAAAAGCATCACTCTAAACTTCTAATCATTACAGCATTAATTTGAGAAAATGCCTTAATCGCTAATAGACTGAAACCAAAAATTAATTAAAATTCAAAAAGTACTTATTCCGTATCATGCAATTAGCTAATGATTATATAAAAATTTCGGAATCTAATTAATTGTTTTTTGGCCTAGCTTTTGTAACCCTTATGGCTCGGCCCATCCATTCAACATCTTGAAGATCATCGATTGCTTTTTGTTCTTGAGCATCGTCGCCCATATCAACAAAAGCGAAACCTCTTTTCCTTCCAGTTTCCCTTTCTAAGGGAAGCTTACAATTAGTGACTTCACCATAACTACTAAACACACCAACAATATCTTCGACCTCAGCATCAAAAGAGAGATTCCCGATGTAAATAGTCATTGGATAACGGACCTATGAAGTAATAATGAATGGTCCGAAAAGGGGAAAACCTCAATGATTTTACTAATAAGCAAAACTTGAAGAAAGCTATTTGGATAATTCAGAAATTATTCTAGATCTTTTTCTCCCAAAAAGGTCAAAACAAAAATTTGCTTTATCGTCCTGTAAAATTATCGAATAACATTTTTTTATCTTTTTGACTCAAGTAACTGTTGGAGAAAACGAAGGCATTGAATCAGCACTTCGCCGTTTTAAACGTCAAGTTTCCAAAGCTGGCATCTTTGGAGAATTGAAGCGCCTGCGTCATCATGAAACTCCTGTTGAAAAATATAAGCGCAAATTGCAACAAAGGCGCAGAAGCAGAAGAAGGTAAACAAAAATAGAAAAATATGATCCAATTAAAATTTCAAAACTATATCTTGGCTTGATCACATGGAAAGAGAAAACTGTTGGGTTTGGTTTAAAGGTTCACTCAAAGATGGGGGAGTATGGAAGGGCGGTTTTACTTACAAAAAAGATGAAAACCCAGGAGTCCTTATACAAAACCCAGGATATGTTCAGTGTCGTGTGCCAGGTTGGCGAATAAGCACTACGGAGCCCTTAGATAAATATAAAGGGCCTAAAATACCAGAAGACTGTGTTTGGAAAATTTTATAAAATTTATAACCTTTATTGAAAAATTGTTCAAAACATATGTACTAAATTTCTAATAGCCATTAACAATAGGAGCTAGATACTTAACGACAGCTGGAGTGATTAATAAAACCGCTATTAATCTAAATGCATGAATTGCTGCCACTGCAGCTCCTACTCCAAGCTCTGCTCCTACCAAACTCATTCCAAGAGTTCCTCCAGGGGCTGAGCCTAGCAAGGCTATTAAAGGATCAATCCCAAACAAACGCACTACTAGAAATCCAACAACTAGACCTGTAAAAATCAAAGTAATAGTAATTAAGATGGCTGGCTTCCAAAGGGTTTGTAACTCTGTAATAGTGTCCTTATTAATACCAGTACCAATAACAGTACCTACACCAATTCCAAGTAAAGTTTTGGTCCCCAAAGGCCATTGGGCAGGCTCAAATTGACCACTTATACTTAAAAATCCTGCCGCCAAAATCGAACCAAGAAGAGGAGCTGCAGGGATGCCGCTGAGCAGCATCAAACTTCCTAGAGTAGCTCCACTGAGAATGTATATTATCAAAGTCATTGGAGGATTCATAATCCAAGCATGAAATCTATATCCTTAGTTTGGTCTATTTTTTGTTTTTTAAACCAATTAATCCAAATCAATTTAAAAAGCATCAAATAAACTTTGCCTTTCAATTAAATTATTATATAAATGGTTGCAAAAAATATGACAATAGCCTCTGCGACTAAGTTTTGAGTGGATCTGGAGTGAAATGGAATTTACTTCCTTTTAACTATTAATCTAATTTTCAATCAAAAAGGTCAACATATTGTTAGTGTTTATCTCTAAATGATTGTTTTTGTTATCAATAGATGCCCTGATGAAATCAAATTTAACTTCTGAATTAAAACTTCTTGGACCTACATCAGAGGTTAAGATCTTGTATATCAGACTGCCCTGTAACCCTATTTTCCCAATTGGACCAATTTATTTAGCTGATCATGTTCATAAATGCTTTCCAAAAATCCAACAACTAATCTTAGATTTAGCTTCCTTGCCAATTTTAGATGTCGAAAGAATACTAATAAATAGTATAAAAAATTTCAAACCTACATTACTAGTTTTTTCATGGAGAGACATACAAATATATGCTCCTGTAGATGGAAGAGGAGGAAATCCATTACAAAATTCATTTGAAATTTTTTATGCTCGAAATCCTCTTAAAAAAATTCGAGGTGCTTTAGGTGGCTTTCAACTGTTGAAAAGTCATTATGGAGAAATATGGAGAAACCAAAGATTAATCAGAAAGGGATTAAAATGTGCAAAGAAATACAAGCCAAATGCAAACTTAATATTAGGTGGAGGTGCTGTTAGTGTTTTTTATAATCAATTAAAAAAATCACTGCCTAAAGGTAGCATTATCTCACTTGGAGAAGGAGAACTATTAATAGAAAAGCTAATAAGAAATGAATCGATTATGGATGAAAGATGTTTTATAGTTGGTGATTCTCCTAGAGAAAAACTAATTCATGAGAAACCAAATAATTTAATTAAAACTGCATGTAATTATGACTATATTCAATCTATATGGCCTGAATTTAAATGGTATTTAGATGGTGGCGACTTTTATATTGGAGTTCAAACTAAGAGAGGTTGCCCTCATAACTGTTGTTATTGTATTTACACTGTAATTGAAGGTAAAAAAGTCAGAATTAATCCTGTAAGTGAGGTTATTAAAGAAATCAAAGAGCTTTACAAGCTTGGTGTTCGTGGCTTTTGGTTTACAGATGCTCAATTCATACCATCTAGAGGACATATTCAAAATGCTAAAGATATTCTTCAAGCTATCTATGATGAAGGGTTACATGATATTCATTGGGCAGCATATATACGAGCTGACAATTTAGATGAAGAATTAGCCGAATTAATGGTTAGAACAGGTATGAGCTATTTCGAAATTGGAATAACTTCTGGATCCCAAGAACTTGTTAGGAAAATGAGAATGGGATACAATTTAAAAACAGTTCTAAAAAATTGCGAATTTCTAGCAAAAGCAGGTTTTAAAGCTCAAGTTTCAGTAAATTACTCATTCAATGTTATTGACGAGCGTCCAGAAACTATAAGACAAACAGTTGCTTACCATAGAGAATTAGAGAAGATTTTTGGAGCTGATATTGTTGAGCCTTCTATATTTTTTATAGGACTTCAACCACATACATTATTAGAAGAGTATGGATTGAAAAAAGGTTTATTAAAACCTGGTTATAACCCTATGAGTTTAATGCCTTGGACTGCCAGGAAACTACTTTGGAATCCAGAGCCAATGGGCAAAGAATTTGGACGGGTTTGTTTAGAAGCTTTTGACACAAAGCCACATGATTTCGGTAGAACAGTTATGAACTTATTAGAAAGAGATTATGGAATTTCATCTTTAAATGAAGCATTAACTGTAGAGGCCAAAAATCGCCCCGTTCTTGCAAAAAACCTTCTTTGAAAAAATATCGTAATTAATAAAATTGTTATCCCAAAAATGCTACCAATTGGGTTTACCATATTTTTACTCGGTCCTAATAAAAAATAAGGAGTATCAATAGAAAAGACAAGCATTCCTGAATCAAATAGATACCAAATACCAACCAATCCACCGTGCAAACCTATACACCCCCATAATGAACCTCTATCAATAGTTCGTCTTAAAGTTAAAACTAATCCAAAAAGAAATAGGCCAGTAAAGAAAGGAATTAAAGCTAATAAACCAATATCAGACCTGTAATGGGCAAGACTAAAAATAGTAGATTGAATAATTATTCCTTTTCTCAAACCAAATAAAAGAATCATTTCCTCCATTAACCATCCTCGAAAAACTAGCTCTTCAGCAAAGACAATACCCACTATTAATAATATTGCGTTTAATATTTCAGTAAATTTGATATAGTCAATTCTATCAACCCAGTCGAATAAGAAAAAGAACAGAACCAGAATAAATAGCAGAAAAACTGAAAATATAAATCCACTAAGAAATATTTTTAATGCTGTATATTTATCTTTAATATCTAATCCTATAGATACCCAGAGATTATTAGTTTTCCATCTAATTCTCCCCCAACTAGGCAGGATAGCTAAAAACAATATGAATGTTATAATGGTACCTATTATACTTAAATTGCTGGAACTAATATCTGAATTAAATAAGAAAACAAAATGACTAATAAGCCATCCAGCAGGATATAAAAATAAGAAAAGAGTAAGTGGTGGTAACCATTGCATCTTTTGATGCAACCATCTATTCCAAAACCTGTTGATTGATAATTTCAGCTTTCTAATTCTATTGTACTTGTTAAGCCTTTTGACTTTAAAGATTCAGAGTAAAATTCAGCAGGCTCTAAATCACAAGTGATAACAAGTCCTACTCCATTGTTATGTGTCTCTAACATAATATTCAAAGCATCCTGTTCACTTAGTTGTGGAAGCACCTGCCTTAGAGTTTCAACTACATAATCCATAGTATTTACTGGATCATTATGAAGTAAAACCTTGTATCTTGGAGATAATTTTCTAACTCGCTGAACTTCCCTATCAATAACAGCAGTATCTCCATCAGTTTGATTTGCAGAATCAACCATAATTAACCTGCCAAGATAAATAGCACTCTTTAACAAGGAACTTACCATGAGATTACGCATTAAAGTTTTTCAATTCTTTGCATAGCTTTTTCAACATTTTCTCTACTATTAAAGGCAGATAATCGAAAATAACCTTCTCCCGCAGCTCCAAAGCCACTTCCTGGCGTCCCAACGACATTTGCTTTTTCAAGCAATAAATCAAAGAAATCCCATGAACTCATGCTTTTCGGTGTTTTTATCCATGCATAAGGGGCATTAATAGCGCCAAAAACTTCAAATCCTGCAGCAGTCAAATTTTCTTTAATTATTTGAGCATTATCCATATAAAAACTAACTAGTTTTTTGATTTGTTTTTGCCCTTCTTTAGAATAAACGGCCTCTGCTCCCCTCTGAACGATGTAACTTACACCATTGAATTTAGTGCTTTGTCTACGATTCCATAAGGACCACAAATCAACTTCTTCAATACCTGCTTTACCTTTTAAAGACTTGGGAATAACGGTAAAAGCACATCTTGTTCCAGTGAATCCTGCATTTTTTGAAAAAGAACGGAATTCAATTGCACAATCTTTAGATCCCTCAATTTCAAAAATCGAATGAGGAATAGAGTCATCTTTAATGAAAGCCTCATAAGCAGCATCAAAAAGAATCAAAGAATTATTTTCTTTTGCATATTTAACCCAAGCAAATAATTGATCTCTAGTTGCTACTGCTCCAGTTGGGTTATTCGGAAAACAAAGATAAATTAAATCATATTTTTCTTTTGGTATTGCTGCTTCAAACCCATTCTCTGAATTAATTGGGATATAACTTAAACCTTTATATTCTCCTGATGAGTTGACTTCTCCTGTCCTACCTGTCATCACATTACTATCAACATATACAGGATAAACAGGATCAGTTACGGCTATCTTATTATCTTTGCCAAGAATATCTAAAATATTACTGCTATCGCATTTCGAGCCATCTGAAACGAAGATTTCTTCTGCCGAAATCTCACAACCACGAGATAAATAATCATTTTTAGAAATGCTCTCGCGAAGCCATTGATATCCCTGCTCTGGTCCATAGCCCCTAAATCCAGGTTCTGTTCCCATCTCTTCAATCGCGGCTTTCATGGCTTCACGACAAGCCAAAGGAAGGGGTTCTGTAACATCTCCGATTCCTAAGCGGATCAAATCAGCGTTTGGATTCTTAGAGTTAAAGTCTTTAATTCTTCTAGAAATCTCTGGAAAAAGATAGCCTGCTTTTAATTTCAGGTAATTAGCATTAACTTGTACCACTTGAAAACCGCTTAAATTTAATTTAAGGATAATCCCTTAAACACCTTCAAATCTTCAAAAACAGATGATTAGGGAATGAACAATTAACTTTTTTATTGGACCTGAGTTTAAAAGCAATCTTATCGAAAGTGATCTTGTGTTAGTATGAATATAGAACTAAGAAAAGGGTTTTAGCCCCTAATGTTCTTAATTAACGTCAGTTTTTCTTAAAGAGACACCTAGATAAACGTTGGCAACTCCAACGATTTCAACCGGATAATATTTAATTCACATTCCGAACAGTATTCAAAAATCTCTTTAATTTATTTGGCGTTAAAAATTTCCAACAGCTCTATTTGCAGTTTTTCTGCTAATCAATTTTCATAGCTTGAAAAAGCTCAACATTGTATATGCCCCAGCAAATTGTTATTGCTGAGCATTTGCGAATTGCCGCTCTGCTCACTGATGAGAGAATAGATGAATTAATTGTGGCTCAAGGTAGCTACCAAATCGGAGATATTTTCTTAGGCACAGTTGAAAATGTTCTACCTGGAATAGATGCTGCTTTTGTCAATATTGGAGAAAGTGAAAAAAATGGTTTTATTCATGTTAATGATTTAGGTCCACTTAGATTAAAGAAGGCAACTGCAGGAATAACAGAGTTACTCGAACCAAAGCAAAAGGTTTTGGTTCAAGTAATGAAAGAGCCTACTGGTTCAAAAGGACCTAGATTAACTGGGAACATAGCTCTTCCTGGTAGATATCTTGTCCTCCAGCCTTATGGACAAGGTGTAAATATTTCTAGAAGAATAAGCACAGAGAATGAAAGAAATCGACTCAGAGCTTTGGGAGTACTAGTGAAGCCTCCAAGTACAGGGCTTTTATTAAGGACTGAAGCAGAAGATATTGCTGAAGAATTTTTAATTGATGATCTTGAAAATCTTCTTAAACAATGGGAGCTTATTCAACAAGCATCTGAGACTTGTAGTCCACCAATCCTTTTAAATAGAGATGAAGACTTTATCCATAGAATTCTTAGAGATAATATGGGCCAAAATGTTACTCAAATTGTTGTAGACAATACTGAAGCAATTGGTCGCGTTAAAAGTTTCCTTGGCAAGAATAGCAAGGAATTAGCAATAGAATTACATAGTGATTCGCAAAATATATTAGAGAAACATAGAGTCATTTCTGCAATTAATGATGCATTAAAACCCAGGGTAGATTTACCTTCTGGTGGATATATAATAATAGAACCAACAGAAGCATTGACGGTAATTGATGTTAACTCAGGCTCATTTACACGATCAGCAAATTCAAGAGAAACAGTTTTATGGACTAATTGTGAAGCAGCTATTGAGATCGCAAGGCAATTAAAATTAAGGAATATTGGTGGGGTTATTATTATTGATTTTATAGATATGGATACAAGAAGAGATCAACTTCAATTATTAGAACATTTCACATCTGCTATTAATGGAGACTCGGCGCGACCACAAATTGCTTCACTCACGGAACTTGGACTTGTTGAGCTTACGAGGAAAAGACAAGGTCAAAATATATATGAATTATTTGGGAAAACTTCTCCTAATTATCAAGGACAAAGTAATCTTCAGAACATTACAATTCAAGATATAAATCCAACATCCTCATCTGAATCTGGAGTCATCAATTCAACTTTAATCTCAGGTGAAGATATACAATCATTACAAGATAATAATACAAAAAAGAAGCGTTTAAATAAAACGAAAGATATAGAGGCAAATATATTTAATGAAGATCATAAATCATCTATAGATAATTCAAAATCTATATACACAGAAACAACTGGAGAAGATATTTCTAAAGATAATAATAAAAAACAAGAACATAGAATAATAAATATAAATATGAATGAGAACGAGGAAATAGTATATAGTTCAATGGGATTTGATCCTATTCTACTACTAGAAGAACCTCCACTTTCTGAGAACTACACAGTTAACATAATCAAGCCTGGGTTCGAAGCAGATACAGACAAAACTAATGAAATAAATGAAGAAACTAAACAAAACAAACTTATCAGCTCAAATGCCAAAAATAAAAAAAATCATAAGGATATAATTCGTCTTAAAAACAATAACCTTATTGAGCAAATACCAACCTATTCTGAAGAAGAAGAAGAAGAGAATATCGACAAAGAAAATATCAATGTAGATTTAGATGAAAGTACAAATGAATTAATAAATCCTGATCACAATTCAATAGATGTAAAGAATGAACTAAGTGCCATCGAATCACAAGAAGTTATTGAGGATCCAAGACGAAAAAGAAGAAGATCTTCCGCTTCTTCTTAACCATGGAAGCCCAAGAATCTCTTATTGCAGGAGTTGATGAAGTAGGGAAAGGTTGTTTATTTGGACCTGTTTTCGCTGCAGCTGTAATCTTAAGCAAAGCGAACGAAATAAATCTCTTGCGTCAAGGTTTGAAAGACAGTAAACAATTAAGTCCCCGGAAAAGAAAGAGCTTAGTTCCTTTAATAAAAAAGCACTCAATAGCTTGGGCCCTAGGCCAAGCTTCAGCAAGAGAAATTGACAGTATCGGAATCCGAGAAGCTACGGAAAAAGCAATGTTGAGAGCATTAGAAAAATTCACATCTCCACCAGAATTAATTATTGTAGATGGAATATTACCCATTCGCTTGTGGCCAGGGAAACAAAAAACACAAGTTCGTGGGGAAAGTCATTTTGCCTCAATTGCTGCTGCAAGTGTGTTAGCGAAAGAAACCAGAGATGAATTAATTAAACAATTAGCTAGAAAATACTGTCATTATGGGCTGGAAAAAAACAAGGGTTATGGAACTGCTGTTCATAGAAAAAACTTAATTAAATCAGGTGCAACAAAACTCCACCGAAAAAGTTTCCTCTCCAAATTGGAAATCAGTTAAAATTTATTTTTTAACTGATTTTCTTTACACCAATTATTAAAGTCAACAATTAGCTGCTTCTCTACCCTTGACTTAATTCCTAATAAAATTCCATTTAATATTGATTTACCAGTTGACTCAAGCATTTGGGGAGGTATTAATCTTAATAGCTGCGGCTGACTGACTGTTACGCCCAAAAGCGCTTCGCCTTCAAGTCCTGATGGTTTTGCCTCCAAAATTGCATCTAAGGTTAAATCAAAATCCTCAACGAAGCCCAAGCCATCCAAGTGGCTTTCTGTAACAAACATTCTGATTTTTCTCTCAGTATTTTCCACTCCTATTGATACGACTGGATTTATTTGAAGTTGAAAAACCTTGAAACTTGTAACTTCGTACCTAAAGCTCCCTGGCCCCAAAAGAGTCAATTTTGTAGGATCAAGCATTGCTCCTACAACTCTTTCCTGTTGTAGGAGATAATCAGGTAGTTGCTTCTGATTGTCTTGAACAACTAGATCAATTTTTTGTCGTGCTGTAAAGGCAAGAGACATTATTAAAAACTTGCTCAGTTTGATCTTATCGGCATTTACACCATTTTTTTTATCTAATGTCAACTCGAGTGGCCTACCTAGGGCCTAAAGGTACATACGCAGAGAAGGCTGCAAATGCGTTAGCAGCCCTAGAAAACCTTGACTCGCCAGAGTTCTCGCCATGCAAAGGTTTAAGGTCTGTGGTAGATAATCTTGCAAACAATCTTTGTGAAGCAGCCGTAGTACCAATTGAAAATTCAGTAGAAGGTGGGGTTACTTCAACATTAGATTCTCTATGGAGACACAAAAATCTTTTCATCCATAGAGCGCTAGTACTCCCTATCAAACACTCATTAATGAGCAGTGGGTCAATAAATACTATTTCAGAGGTTCTTTCCCATCCTCAAGCTTTAGCTCAATGCAGTCAGTGGTTAAACGATAATATTCCAAATGCTGTTCATTTACCAACTAATTCAACTGCGGAAGCGATAAGAATGGTAAAAGGCAGCTCATTTAGAGCAGCGATAGGGTCAAAAGATGCAAGTAATGAGCTGAATGTTCTGGCTTATCCTATTAATGATATTGAAGGTAATTGCACTAGATTCGTTCTTCTTAGTAAGAACAACATTAAAGTCAGCGGCAATAAAGCAAGTATGGCTTTTTCTCTTAAGTCAAATAGTCCAGGTGCATTACTAAAAGCATTGAATTGCATTGCAAATCTTGGCCTGAATATGAGTAGGATTGAATCTCGTCCTTCTAAAAGAGAGCTAGGAGAATATGTCTTTTTTATAGATCTTGATTTAACTAATGATAATAATAAAAAAGACTTTGAAAATATTAATGAGGAGTTATCTCCACTTTGCAATCAAATCATTAATTTTGGATGTTACTTCGGATCAGAAGTTGAGTAATTTATCCTCTTGATTTAAATACTCCGAATTTCATCAACCCTCTTGAAAAAGACCATCTCATCATTAATATTGTTGGTATTTCTCTAAATGCTTTCAATACTGATCTAAGGCCTAATTTGATGATAGATGAAGGTCTTCTAAACCCTTCGTATATCGATTCATTCCAAGATTGAATTGTATATTTTGTCCAATTGGAAGACACTACAGAAGTACCACAATAAGGACTATTTAATAAATTGTTTTTAAAACCTTCAATACTTGAAAATTCAGGATGGGTCCATTGGATTAGTAATTGATTCATAATGAACTTTTCAAAAAAGTTTAAGGGGTACTTTGTTGTATCTCTTTGATTCCAATCTGCAACTGCTAAAACACCACCTGGTCTAAGAACTCTGAGCATCTCATCTGCAAACGTTTGTTTATCAAAGATATGAGGCCCAGCTTCAACACTCCAAACGCCGTCAAAGCTTCCTTTTTCAAACTTTAAGTCAAGTGCATTCATCACCTCAAAACGGCAAAATTCCTTATTAGCTGTTAATTCATTCGCTCTTTTGATTTGTTCTTGACTGATGGAAATACCAATCACATCAAATCCATAATAATCAGATAATATTCTTGAACTTCCGCCTATTCCACATCCCACGTCTAACACCCTTGACCCTTTTGGTAATTTATTTAAACCACTCCAACGAACTAATTCGTGGACAAAATCAATCTTGGCTTTTCTAAAATCTTTTTTTATTCTTGGTTTTTCGTAAAAACCAAGATGAATATGTTCTCCCCAGAGATTTTCTAATAAACGATCATTAGTCCATGAATCATATGAGGCAGCAACACTATTAACCGACTCATATTTACGACTTTTCCTAAGCCACTGAGTAGTTAAAGTGAAGAAAAAGAAAGAACTAAATAAAAAAATTAATGCCCATTGCATAATTAATTGTTGGCTTGATCGGCGTTTGAAAAAGTATCTTTTAAAGCAGTTCTTGCAGCTAATTGTCTTCTTGTGTGATCAAGAAGTTCAAATTCTCTTTCCAAGCGATGAAAAGTATTAGTCAACTCTAATAAATTTTGCTGTTCACTTGCAACTGGACCTCCTAGATGAGCCGCTATCCAAAAAGACAACTCTCTAGGAATATCTGGCAAAGAATCAGGGAGTTCCTTCTCAGATTCAGTTAATTTTGAAGTAAGTGAAACTACATCCTTAAGAGCAATGGCAACTGAATCCTTTAATTCCAATAGTTTGGTTTGATCTGAAATTTGTTCATCATCTACCCAGCTAACCAGCGCGTTAATAAAAGGATTTTCACTAAGAATTTCTAGAATCCTAAATCTCTGTTGGCCAATAGTAACAATATTGCTTCTACCATCTTGCGAAGTTTGATGCTTAATGATCTCAGCACAACAACCAACATCTGCCATTTGTTTTGCAATTGGATCCCATCTAACAACTCCAAAACGGCTATCAGATTTCAAAACAGATTGAAGCATCAACCTGTAACGAGTCTCAAAGATATGAAGTGGCAAGTACTCCTGAGGAAAAAGCACAACCTCAGGCAATGGGAAAAGAGGCAGCTCCCTAACTGAAAGTTCGCTCAAATGGGTATTCCTAATTAAACATATCCTAGATAAACAATCTCTGGTTTGAGAGAAAAAGATCTAGAGCTTAACTTCTATATCGACTCCGCTAGGAAGATCCAACTTCATTAAAGCATCTATAGTCTTGGCGGAAGGGCTATAAATATCAATAATTCGTCTATGTGTTCTTGTCTCAAAATGCTCTCTTGAATCTTTATCAACATGAGGCGAACGAAGAACACAGTAAATTTTTCTTTTAGTTGGGAGAGGAATAGGACCTATTGCTGAAGCAGCCGTTGTGTCTGCAGTCTCAATTATTTTATCGCAAGATAAATCAAGCATTCTTCTATCAAAAGCCTTTAGGCGTATGCGTATTTTTTGCTGTGCAATTGCGGTTGACATAATGGGATCACCAAAAGCTAATTAGATTTTCTAGGTTCTTTTGAGCATGAACTAACTAGTTCATATGTTTATTTAATTTAGAGGATGACCTGAATAAATTACAAGTCATCCTAAGAATCAATTATTCAATAATTTTTGAAACCACTCCCGCTCCAATGGTACGTCCACCTTCGCGAATAGCAAATCTCATACCTTGTTCAATAGCGACAGGGGCTATCAATTCTCCTGTCATTTTTATTCTGTCCCCAGGCATAACCATTTCAACATTACTTCCATCATCAGATGTGAAGGCAGTAATTTGACCTGTTACATCTGTAGTACGAATATAAAACTGAGGGCGATAACCAGCAAAGAACGGAGTATGGCGGCCACCCTCTTCTTTTTTCAAGACATAAACCTCACCCTCAAATTTCGTATGAGGTGTAATGGATCCTTTTTTAACAAGAACCATTCCTCTTTCAATATCTTCCTTCTGGATACCACGCAAAAGAAGTCCCACGTTATCCCCAGCCATACCTTCATCAAGAAGCTTTCTAAACATCTCAACACCAGTAACGGTTGTAAGTCTTGTATCTCTAATTCCTACAATTTCAACCTCTTCTCCAACTGTGACTTTTCCTCTTTCAATTCGTCCAGTAGCAACTGTTCCACGACCAGTAATTGAGAAGACGTCCTCAACAGCCATTAAGAATGGCTTATCAACTTCACGCTCTGGCTCTGGAATTGAGGAATCAACAGCTGTCATCAATTCATCTATTTTTGTTTCCCAATCTGCTTCTCCTTCAATAGCTTTTAATCCTGAAACTTGAACAACAGGTATATCATCGCCAGGGAAGTCATAACTTGTGAGAAGTTCGCGAATCTCCATCTCTACAAGTTCTATCATTTCTTCATCATCAACCATGTCACATTTATTTAATGCGACAACTAATGCAGGCACACCAACCTGCTTGGCCAAAAGAATATGTTCTTTTGTTTGTGCCATTGCTCCATCGGTAGCTGCTACAACAAGAATTGCACCATCCATCTGAGCAGCACCTGTGATCATGTTTTTCACATAATCAGCGTGACCTGGGCAATCAACATGAGCGTAATGCCTGCCATCAGTTTCATATTCAACGTGAGCAGTGTTGATTGTTATACCGCGTTCACGCTCTTCTGGAGCTCCATCAATTTCAGCGTAATCTTGCGCTTTGGCTTGACCTTTTTTGGCTAAAACCTTTGTAATTGCAGCAGTAAGTGTTGTTTTGCCATGGTCAACGTGGCCAATAGTACCTATGTTGACATGAGGTTTGTTCCTCTCAAACTTCTCGCGAGCCATTTTTTTTAAAGAATCGGGGGTTGGTTAGTAAATTTTAGAGATCAGGAATTGCCCTGATTCTTGGAGATAATTGCTTCGGCAACATTACGAGGAACTTCCTCGTAGGTGCTGAACTCCATTGAGAAAATACCCCGACCTTGAGTCATTGATCGGAGTTGAGTGGCATAGCCAAACATTTCGGCTAATGGCACTTTTGCCTGGACTTTGGATTGTCCATCATCGATGGATTGACCTTCAACCTGGCCTCGTCTAGAGGACAGATCTCCAATTATAGAACCTAGGAAGTCCTCAGGCACTTCTACCTCAACTTTCATCATAGGTTCTAGAAGGACAGGATTGCACTTCTTGATCCCATCTTTGAAAGCCATTGAGCCAGCAATCTTGAAAGCCATCTCTGATGAGTCAACATCATGATAAGAGCCATCAACCAATGTAACTTTTACATCAATTAAAGGATAGCCAGCAATTACACCAGACTCACATGTTTCTTTCATTCCTGATTCAGCAGGTTTTATATATTCTTTTGGAACAGACCCACCGACAATTTTATTGACAAACTCAAAACCAGTTCCTGGTTCACCTGGCTCAACTTCAATAACAACATGACCATACTGACCTTTACCGCCAGTTTGTCTTGCAAACTTACCTTCACCTGAAGAGCTGGCTCTAATCGTTTCTCTATATGAAACTTGAGGTGCTCCAATATTGGCCTCTACCTTAAATTCTCTCAACATACGATCAACCAAAATCTCTAGGTGAAGTTCACCCATACCTGCAATTACTGTTTGATTTGTCTCTTGATCAGTACTGACTCTGAATGTTGGATCTTCCTCCGAAAGAGATGTCAGCGCTTTCCCTAACTTTTCCATATCACTTTTAGTCTTGGGCTCTACCGCAACTGAAATTACTGGCTCAGGGATATAAAGGGTTTCAAGAACAATTGCCTCTTCGGAAGCACATAAAGTATCTCCCGTTGTTGTATTTTTCAGGCCAAGCACAGCACCAAGGTCACCAGCTCTCAATTCATCGACTTCCTCACGGTCATCAGCTTTCAAAATTATCAACCTAGATATTCTCTCTTTTGCATCCTTAGTAGAGTTGAGAACATAACTTCCTTTTTCAAGGACACCAGAATACATACGAACAAAAGTCAATTTGCCGTATGGATCAGCCATTACCTTGAATGCAAGCGCGCTAAATGGAGCGCCATCATCGGAAGGCCTCACAGCTTCTTTTCCATTAGGAAGTAAGCCCTGAATAGGAGGTACATCAACAGGAGCAGGAAGATAATTAACTACTGCATCAAGTAATAACTGAACTCCTTTGTTTTTAAAAGCTGAACCACATAACATTGGAACCAAGCCATGCTTAAGAACTCCTTCTCTAATACCAGTTTTGAGTTCTTCAATTGTCAACTCACCATTTTCTAGAAACGCTTCAAGTAATTCTTCCTCAGTTTCTGCTATTGACTCCATTAATTTTAATCGCCAATCAGATACTAAATCAACCATGTCTGATGGAACATCAGTCTGCTCAATATCTTTTCCCAGATCATCTTTATAAATATATGCTTTATTTTCTACTAGATCAATAATGCCCTTCAAGTCATTTTCGGCTCCAATAGGCAACTGAATTGGAACTGCATTAGCCTTTAATCTATCTTTAATTTGGCCATGGACTTTAAGGAAATCTGCTCCAGTTCTATCCATTTTATTGACAAATACCATCCTAGGTACTGAATACCTATCTGCTTGACGCCAAACCGTTTCAGATTGAGGCTGGACTCCACCAACCGCACAAAAGACAGCAATCACACCATCAAGAACTCTCATCGAGCGCTCAACTTCAATAGTGAAGTCAACGTGTCCAGGAGTATCGATGATGTTTATACGATGATCGTCCCATGTGGTTGAAATCGCCGCAGCGGTAATTGTGATTCCTCTCTCTCTTTCTTGGGCCATCCAATCAGTGACAGCTGCACCATCATGGACCTCACCCATCTTATGAACCACACCTGAATAGAACAAAATTCTTTCAGTACAAGTGGTTTTACCAGCATCAATATGTGCAGCAATACCGATATTTCTTACTCGTTCCAAAGGAAAGGCGCGTGCCACAGAAAATACTCCGACTAAAGGGCTTTAAAATGCGCATGGACTCTACAACTAAGCATGCTAAAAAAGAAATATTTTGAGGATTTAAATAGAAAAATTTGACCTAAATCAATAGCGATAATGAGCAAAAGCTTTATTTGCTTCGGCCATCTTATGGGTCTCTTCTCTCTTCCTCACTGCATTTCCAGCCTCATTTGCTGCATCCATGAGCTCGCCAGCAAGTTTTTGAGCCATGCTTCTACCATTTCTTGATCTTGAGAAATTAACCAACCATCTAAGTGCCATTGCAGTCCCTCTTTCTTGACGGACCTCCATTGGAACCTGATATGTTGCTCCACCAACTCTTCTTGCTCTTACTTCAACAAGAGGTGTGACATTTTTCACTGCTGTTTCAAATAATTCAATCGGGTCTGATCCAGTTCGTTCGTTAATCAAACCAAAGGCATCAGAAAGAATTTTTTGAGCTGTTGATTTTTTACCGTGCTTCATCAATCGATGAACCATCATACTTGCCAAACGATTATTGAACTGTGGATCAGGGAGAACAGGTCTTTTTTCTGCTGCGTTTCTTCTTGACATGAAATTAAATTTGTATAATGGGAAAAATCAATGAATCTAAATAAGTTTCTATTCCTTAGGAGATTTAGCTCCATATTTTGATCTTGACTGTCTACGGTCTTTAACCCCAGCGGTATCAAGAGTTCCTCTGACGATGTGATATCTGACTCCTGGTAGATCCTTAACTCTTCCGCCTCTCAGCAAAACTACAGAGTGCTCTTGCAGGTTATGACCGATACCGCCGATATAAGCAGTAACTTCGAAACCAGAAGTTAATCTGACACGAGCTACTTTTCTGAGAGCAGAGTTAGGTTTTTTGGGAGTCGAAGTGTATACCCTTGTACAAACTCCTCTCCTTTCAGGGCACCCTCGCAAAGCAGGCGATTTTGTCTTTGTTTTTAGAGTCTTTCGCTCTGTTCTTATCAACTGTTGAATGGTTGGCATTAATTTTATATTTGGTCTAGGTTCGACCAGATTCAACAATTCTCAAGATTACTTGGTCAAGCACCCAAATTAGTATTTTTTTTCAATTAATATTTTATTTTTATTCCGGTTTAAGCATAAGAAAGAAATATTTTAAAGAAAGTATTGAATAAAAAACTTGATGGTCGACAAAAATGTTTAAGATGTAACCCTAGGAACTATCAAATCAATCTAATCATTTATTTCAAAGTTTACCAATAGCACTTTTGCAAGAAAAGAAAAAAATAGTAATTTAAAAAACATGCATCAAAGACTCTCAAGATCAAATTGGCCTTACTGCGATAGCACCTATCCAGATGCCTTTTCGGGAGAAAAAGATTCTTGCGGAGTTGGCTTCATAGCTAGCGTCGAAGGGAAACAAAACCATTGGGTCTTGTCTCAGGCATTACGTGGTCTGAGCTGTATGGAGCACAGAGGAGGATGCGGAGGAGATAGCGATTCAGGTGATGGTGCAGGGATTTTATGTGAAATTCCATGGTCATATCTAAAGCAAGTTTGGGAAACCGCTAAACAGTGCGAACCCCAATTGTCAGGAATAGGTATGATATTCATGCCTAAAGACTTAAAGAAAAGAGAAATAGCGAAGAAGATATGTGAGCAGGAAGCTGAGTTGTTAGGGTTAACCTCCAAAGGGTGGAGAGATGTTCCTGTTAATGATGAAGTTTTAGGAAAACTTGCAAAAGAAAATGAACCCTTTATTACACAATGGATAGTTAATATTAAAGATAAAAAAATTAATCTTGAGGCTTTACTTTTTAGATTAAGGCAAAGGATTTCAAATCGAGCATATATAGAATTAAAGGAAGATAAATTAGGGCTCTATATCTGCTCATTAAGTAACAAAACTATTGTTTATAAAGGAATGGTTAGATCTGAAATATTGGCTCCTTTTTATAATGATTTAAAGGACGATAGATTTGAAGTTTCATATGCAGTTTACCATAGAAGATTTAGTACAAATACATTGCCTAAATGGCCTTTAGCTCAACCAATGAGACTTTTAGGGCATAATGGAGAAATAAATACATTACTCGGAAATATAAATTGGGCGAAAGCAACAGAAACAGATATAAGTTCAGTTTGGAAAGAGAATTCAAATGATCTAAAACCTATAGTTAATAATTTATATAGTGATTCAGCAAATCTAGATTTAAACCTTGAACTATTAGTTCGAAGTGGAAGGCCAATCACTGATAGTTTATTAACACTTATTCCTGAAGCTTTTAGAGACCAACCAGAATTAATAAACAAGCCTGAAATAACTGCTTTTTATGAATATACTGCAGGAACGCAAGAGCCATGGGATGGTCCAGCTTTAATAGTCTTTACTGACGGAAGAAATATAGGCGCAACTCTTGATAGAAATGGTTTAAGACCAGCTCGCTATTGCATCACTAGAAATGGATATGTTGTTATGGGCTCTGAAACAGGTGTTGTTGAATTAGAAGAAGATCTAATTCAAGAAAAAGGTCGCCTAGGTCCTGGTCAAATGCTTGCAGTAGATTTAGAGAATAAGAGGATTTTACGAAACTGGGAAGTTAAAGAAGAGTCAGCAAATAGATACCCATACTTAGATTGGTTAAAAGCAAATCGTATAAACCTTAATAACCAAAGTTGGGAAATAAATAATAAATTTGATAAGCAAAAATTGCTTCAGCAACAAATTGCATTTGGCTTTAGCGCAGAAGATTTTGATTACATAATTAATAGCATGGCAGCAAGTGCAAAAGAACCAACTTATTGCATGGGAGATGATATACCACTAGCAATCCTTTCTAATAAATCACATATTCTTTACGACTATTTCAAACAGAGATTTGCACAAGTTACCAATCCGCCAATTGATCCTCTCAGAGAAAAGCTAGTAACTAGCTTAGAAATGAATCTTGGGGTTAGGCAAGCACCTTTAAGGCCTAAAGCAGATTCTGCAAGACTAATTCATATTAAATCACCAATACTTAATGAAAAAGAATTAACTTCAATCATAAATTCAGAGCTTTCATGCAAGCAGATATCGACTTTAATTTCTATTAATGATGATAAAATTAATCTCGAAAAAGGTCTCAAAAATCTATGTCAAGAAGCAGAAGATAGTGTAATTAATGGTAAAGAGATATTAATCCTCTCGGATAGAGATATTAATCGAGAGAACTCCTATATTCCCCCTCTTCTTGCTGTTGGTGCAGTTCATCATCACTTACTTAGAAAAGGACTAAGACTAAAAACCTCAATAATTATAGATACAGCTCAATGCTGGAGTACTCATCATATAGCCTGTCTGATCGGATTTGGAGCAAGTGCAATTTGTCCTTGGTTGACATGGGAAACTACTCGTCATTGGTGGCAATCACCTAAAACTCAAAAACTTATTACCGATGGAAAGTTATCCAATTTATCGATAGAGATTGCTCAAGAAAATGTTAAAAAAGCAATGGAAGATGGCTTAAGAAAAATACTTTCGAAGATAGGAATCTCAGTATTAGCAAGTTATCATGGAGCACAAATTTTTGAAGCCATAGGTATTGGTGCAGATCTAATTGATTTAGCTTTCAAGGGAACGACGAGTCGTATAGCTGGACTAACTCTTAGCGAATTATCAATCGAGACAATTTCATTTCATAAAAAAGCATTTCCAGAGCTTGAGCAAAAAAAACTTGATTTTAATGGATTTGTTCAATATCGAAATAGTGGCGAATTTCATTTAAATAATCCAGAAATGTCAAAGATTCTTCATGCTGCAGTCAAAGCTGGGCCTGGGTATGACCATTTCAAAACTTATCAACAACTTCTAGAAAGTCGTCCAGCTACAACCCTCAGAGATCTACTTACGTTTAAAAAAGCTCCACAGCCTTTACCTCTTGATCAAATAGAGAGTGTTGAGAGTATTTGTCAAAGATTTTGTACCGGTGGAATGAGCCTCGGTGCCCTATCAAGGGAAGCGCATGAAGTTCTTGCGATAGCAATGAATAGAATTGGAGGCAAAAGTAATAGTGGTGAAGGAGGAGAGGATCCTGCGAGATTCAATGTCCTCGAGGATGTTGATGAAAATAATCAATCAAAAACATTGCCTAATCTCAAAGGACTTTTAAATGGAGATACAGCATGTTCTGCAATTAAACAAATAGCATCTGGCCGATTTGGTGTAACCCCTGAATATTTAACTAGCGGCAAGCAATTAGAAATCAAAGTAGCTCAAGGTGCAAAACCTGGAGAAGGAGGACAATTGCCTGGGCCAAAGGTTGATGAATATATAGCAAAACTTCGTAATAGCAAGCCAGGAGTATCCCTTATTTCTCCTCCTCCTCATCATGATATCTATTCCATAGAGGATCTTGCCCAACTTATTCATGACCTACATCAAATCAATCCAACAGCAAAAGTCAGTGTGAAATTAGTTGCTGAGATAGGAATTGGCACAATTGCAGGAGGAGTAGCAAAAGCCAATGCTGATGTCATCCAAATTTCCGGGCATGATGGTGGGACGGGTGCATCTCCACTTAGTTCAATTAAACATGCTGGTTTGCCATGGGAACTTGGATTAACGGAAGTTCATCGCTCTTTATTAGAAAATGGTCTTCGCAAAAGGGTTTTATTAAGAGCAGATGGAGGCCTAAAGACAGGCTGGGATGTGCTTATTGCAGCTTTACTTGGAGCAGAAGAATATGGCTTTGGAACAATCGCAATGATTGCCGAAGGTTGCATCATGGCGAGGATTTGCCATACAAATAAATGTCCAGTCGGCATAGCAACTCAACAGGAAGGCTTAAGAAAAAGATTCCCTGGATTACCAGAGCATGTGGTTAACTTTTTTATCTTCGTTGCTGAGGAAGTCAGGCAATTGATGAGTCAAATTGGAATATCAAAAGTTGAGGATCTTATTGGAAGAACAGATCTATTAATCCCAAGAAATCTAGACTTAACAAAAACAAAAGAAGTTGACCTATCTAGCCTGCTCAAACCATTAGAAAACTCAACAGACCGTTCATGGTTGAGCCACGAAATACAAGCTCATAGTAATGGAGAAGTACTTGAAAATGCCCTACTCAAAGATCAAGAAATTTCTAATGCAATTCAAACTCAGCGAAGCATCACTAAAGAAATTCCAATTGTTAATACCGATAGAAGTGTTTGCGCACGAATCTCTGGACAAATAGCTAAAAAATATGGAAATAAAGGTTTTAATGGGAATTTAAATTTGATATTTAAAGGTTCAGCTGGACAAAGTTTTGGTGCATTTATTTTAAAAGGAATGAATATTTCTTTGATAGGAGAGGCTAATGATTATGTAGGGAAAGGCATTAACGGAGGTTCTATTACAATTGTTCCCAAAATTATTAATGACTCATCTAACACTCAGGTAATACTTGGCAACACATGTTTATATGGAGCAACTGGTGGAAAATTATTCGCATTAGGCATAGCAGGGGAACGTTTTGGTGTTCGAAATAGTGGGGCTCATGCTGTTATCGAAGGAGCAGGCGACCATTGTTGCGAATATATGACTGGAGGAGTAGTTGTTGTGCTTGGAAAAACTGGAAGAAACATAGGAGCAGGAATGACTGGAGGCATAGCTTTTATTCTTGATCAAAACAATGAACTTGACTTAAGAATGAATAAAGAAATTGTTGAGGTATATCAACTAACTGCAACTAACCAAGAAAAATTCTTAAATGACTTAATTATTGAATATCATCAGAAAACTAACAGTCCTTTGGCACAAAAGATTCTCTCAGACTGGTCTTCGTGGAAAAAATTATTTAAAGTAGTAGTCCCTCCAAGCGAAAAAAATAAATTAGCAATTGAAGAACCTCTGAAAAAAGCAAAAATATAGACAAACAAGAATGCCAATATTTATCAAGACAGAGAAATTTAAAGATAAAACCCTAGAATTATCTAATAGTGAAAGAAAAAAATTCTTATTAATGCATAAAGAATGGGTGCAAGATATTAGTAAATCCGGCCATTACATCCATAGCGGATATTTAATAAATGAAAAAAAACAGCCAGGTGGAGGGGGTTTATTAATTTTTGAAGCGAAGGATTATTTAAACGCAAAACAAATCATAGAAAATGATCCAATGATTAAACATGAATTAGTTATTTGGGATCTTCAAGAGTGGAAGTCAATTGATGGAAGTCAACCAAAGTTTTCAAATCATCTTGGATGAGACATCATTAATTTTTTAACTTCTCCTGCGTGATAACTACTTCTAGTTAATGGGGAACTAATGACCTGCAAAAATCCTAATTTATTTTCTCCCTCAAAACGATAACTATCAAATTGAGAGGGAGATACAAATCTATTAACAGGTAAATGTTTTGGTCCTGGAGATAAATATTGGCCAATAGTTACTATATCAACTTTATTTAGATGCAAATCATAAAGAACACTCAAAATCTCTTCATCTGTTTCCCCTAATCCAGCCATTAATCCAGATTTTGTATATACTCTTGGCCAACCTTCACGAACTCTTTTTAATAACTCCAAAGACCTTTGATATTTTCCTTGAGGTCTAACTCTTGGATATAGCCTTGGAACTGTCTCGATATTGTGATTTAGTACATTTGGAGAGGCATCCAAAATAACTTTCAAAGCATCCCAATTTCCACAAAGATCAGGAATTAAAACTTCAATAGAGGTAAAAGGTGATCTGCTTTGAACAGCCTTAATACATTTCAAAAATTGACTAGCGCCACCATCTTCTAAGTCATCACGATTGACTGACGTTATAACGACATGAGTTAAGCCCATCCTTGAAACAGCCTCACCTAAACGATCAGGTTCTGATGGGTCTAAGAGCCTTTTCGAATTATCAAATGAGATATCGCAATAAGGGCATTTCCTAGTGCATGCTGGACCCATTATTAAAAAAGTAGCAGTACCTCCTGCAAAACATTCTCCAATATTTGGACAACTTGCTTCCTGACAAACTGTATTGAGTTTTAAATCAACTAATAGATCAGCAACATTGCCAATCCTCTCTTGCTGTGGTGCCTTAACACGTAACCAGTGGGGTTTAAGCAAAGCTCTTTTAATAACAAACTAACTTTAGAAAGAATTTCCAGATTGACTTGATTTTTTAACTTCTTCTAAATTTGATAACTAAAAATAAGATTACAACTAAATATTCGATTTTCTGGTTCGTAGTAATCAAAAACAATTAATTAGAAAAATAGCCTCTCGGAGTTAAAAATTTATTGTTTTTAATAACACTTTGACTATTACCAATGACCAAAATAGTAAGCATATCGACCTGATCAAATGGCAAGGTTTCGAGTGTATAAATTTCAATACTTTCTTCTGGCCTCCCAAGCTCTCTAGCTATAGCAACAGGTGTGGAAGGTTTGCGAAATTCGATTAGCAAATCAACTGTATTTTTTAACTGCCAATCACGTTTTTTTGATTTTGGATTAAAGATTGCAATAACAAAGTCACCTATCGCTGCACTTTTAATTCTCCTCTCAATTTGATCCCACGGAGTCAAAAGATCACTTAAGGAAATAGAACAAAAATCATGCATTAAAGGAGCTCCTAGTTTTGCTGCAGCCATCTGAAAGGAGCTAATCCCTGGATGCACTTGAAATAAAGGCCTTGAATAAATCTTTTCATGTAGCCAAAGTTCAAGAGCCAACCCTGCCATTCCATAAATTCCACTATCGCCAGATGAAATAAGCGCAACTCTTACTCCCTCTTTTGCAAGATCAAGAGCGTATTTACATCGATCTTTTTCAAAAGTTAATTCAGAATCAATACGAACCTGATCAGGACGGCGAATTGAATCCAAATAATTTAAGTAAGGGGTATAACCAATCCAAGCAGAGCATCTAGTTAAAGCTCGACGTGAGTCAGAGGTAAGCATTTCCAAGTCTCCAGGTCCACTGCCAATTAAATGCAATTCTCCTTTATGAGGTGCAAAGGGAATTGATAACTCGACCAATGCAATTGTTACGGCACCACACTCATCCTCGTTGGAATAATAGATTTTTTTTTCTTGTATTAATCTTCCAGACTGACCTCCTAACAAAATTGCCGCAGCTTCAGCGACTGAGGCAGTTCCCATTTCATTCAAAACTACATTTGAAGGAGTTGGCACATTAACTTGTGAAAGTTCAGGGGCACTAAAAAAATAAATTGGCCATTTATTTTTTTTTGACAAATTCAATAATCCTATTTCATCATTTTTTTTATCAATCGTTGCTAAGCCACAGATTGAAAGAAGTGATAAGCCATTTTCATTCAAAGACTTATCAATTGCTCTTTGAATGACCATTTCATCTGTATTTCTCTCACAGCCAATTCCAATGATTAATGACGGTGGATGCCATGAACATATATTGGGATTTTCTTGACCTATATATAAGTTGATATTTTCAACAGAGATTGGATCGTTTTTCTCTAAAAAAGAAAAATTGGAACAACCTTTTAATTTTTGCCACAATTTTGAACCTTTTGATTGAAAAACTATATTTTTTTGCTCCTTAGACTGTCTAATCATTAATTTTCGCCAATCTAAATCTGAACCACCTCTCTCCCAACCCCATCCTTTACCAAAACAATCCAAAGGAATTCTTCTTTCAGTAAATGAATCTGAGGTGCAAATTACTTCTGCCTCTAAAGCAGCTGCCAACTCATTAGCAAATGCGTCTCCTCCTTGTTTATGGCCTCCTAAAAGAGTAATAACATTTTTAGCTTTTGAATCCATTACCAGTATTGCTGGATCATTATGTTTCGATCTAACAAAAGGAGATATGAGCCTTACTACAGCTCCGATTGAACCTAAAAAAATTAATTTATTATTTTTCTTCCAATGATCTTTTAAAAAATCAATTGGTGAGGATTCAACTAAACCTTCAATTTTTTTTTCTAAAGAAAGAGTTGAACCATTAGATATAAAGATTTGATCTACATGATTGCTTGCTTGCAATCTCTCAAGCAAAGGCAAAGCGCTTAAAGAAAATCCAAATGCAATCCTTTTTGGAGTTTTTATTAATGTTTTTTCCAGAACGAGAAATAAAATAAATTTTTTATTTGTCTACACAAGCTAGCCTCTAAAAGAAAGCTTTAGTAAAAATCAAACATCAAAAACCGTGAAATAGTCTTTAAATAAATTTCTTGAAATCAATAAAAAACTCTTATCAAGAAATCCTATAGTATTTCTACCTATCAATTATTGTCTAATTAAACTTTTCAAAGTCAAGAAAGCATTGTATAACTTGTGTTTGCACGAATTAATATTCACAAGAAGTAAAGCCTCTAGACCTAAATAAATTTTTTCCCTTCGTTCCACTAAAGGCAAAGATTTACTAATTAAGAAAAACCATTGATTCAATGGCCTGTTAGGAATAAAAGTGTAGAACATTTGTTACATGCTTCCGTAGTAACTGACTGTCTACTTTATGCTTATGTCATAACCCTTATATAGGTTTTCAAGTAACTTCAAAGGTAGGTCTTGAATTCCTAAAATCTTTCACAAAGTAATCCCACTGCATAAGTAGAATTACTTACTAAAGATTTAACCCTGATCTTTACAAGATTAGGCCCCAAAAAACCTCGATCACATTCCTGAAGGAATCACTCGATGACCATTAGCCCACCAGAAAGAGAACAAAAAAAAGAACCAGTTCTCGATAAACCTATCGAAACTGATGCAATCCCTGTAGATTTTTCCAAGCTTGATAAGCCTGGTTTTTGGTCCAAGACCCTTGCAAAGGGTCCAAAGACCACAACTTGGATATGGAATCTTCATGCTGATGCGCATGATTTTGATACCCATGTTGGAGATCTACAAGAAACCAGTAGAAAAATCTTTTCTGCTCACTTTGGACATTTAGCAGTCATCTTCATTTGGATGAGCGCTGCCTTCTTTCACGGGGCACGCTTTTCGAATTATTCTGGCTGGCTAGCTGATCCTACCCATGTCAAACCTGGCGCTCAAGTTGTTTGGCCAATAGTTGGCCAAGAAATGCTTAACGCTGATTTAGGTGCAAACTATCACGGCATTCAGATCACATCAGGAATTTTCCAGATGTGGAGAGGCTGGGGAATTACAAATGAGACTGAGTTAATGGCTCTTGCTATTGGCGCTCTTCTCATGGCAGCAATAATGCTTCATGGTGGTATTTATCACTATCACAAAGCAGCTCCTAAACTTGACTGGTTCAGAAATCTTGAATCGATGCTCAACCATCATCAAGCTGGACTAATTGGTTTAGGTTCCATTGCATGGGCAGGGCACTGTATTCATATTGGTGCTCCTACTGCAGCATTAATGGATGCAATAGATGCAGGCAAACCACTTGTAATTGATGGAGTATCAATTGCAAGCATTGCAGATATGCCTCTTCCTCATGAATTTTGCAATCCACAAATAGCTAGTCAGATCTTCCCAGGTCTTGCAGGAAGAACTGTTGAAAACTTCTTCAGTGGAAATTGGTGGGCATTTACAGATTTCCTTACCTTTAAAGGAGGATTAAACCCTGTTACTGGAAGTCTATGGATGACAGACATATCTCACCATCATTTGGCTTTTGGGGTGCTAGCTGTATTTGGAGGACATATATATAGAACTATGTTTGGTATTGGTCATAGCCTTAAAGAAATAGTTGATAACCATGCAGGAGACCCAATACTTTTCCCTGCTCCAAATGGACATAAAGGAATTTACGAATTCCTTGCAGATAGTTGGCATGCACAATTAGCAATCAACCTGGCAATGGTTGGTTCTTTGAGCATTATCATTTCGCATCACATGTATGCGATGCCTCCTTATCCATACTTATCTGTTGATTATCCAACAGTACTAGGTTTATTTACTCATCATATGTGGATTGGAGGTTTGTTTATTGTTGGTGCGGCAGCACATGCTGGCATTGCAATGATTAGAGACTATGACCCAGCAATGCATATAGATAATGTCCTAGATAGAATTTTGAAAGCAAGAGATGCATTAATTAGTCATCTTAATTGGGCTTGCATGTTCTTAGGTTTCCATAGTTTTGGTCTTTATATCCATAACGATGTAATGCGAGCCTTAGGAAGACCTGCAGACATGTTCAGTGATAAAGGAATCCAACTTCAACCTGTTTTTGCTCAATGGATTCAAAATATCCATCATTCCGCAGCAGGACAAACCACTCTTAATGGTTTCAATGTAAATCTTCAACCTGGTTTAGTAAGTGAAGTTTTCAATGGTTCTGTAAGTCAAGTTGGCGGAAAAATTGGAATTGCTCCTATACCTCTAGGAACTGCTGATTTCATGATTCACCATATCCATGCTTTTACTATCCATGTAACCCTTCTTATTCTTCTCAAGGGAGTTTTATTTGCAAGGAGCTCCAGACTAATTCCTGATAAAGCGAATCTTGGATTTAGGTTCCCATGTGATGGACCAGGAAGAGGAGGTACATGCCAAGTTTCATCTTGGGATCATGTTTTCCTTGGATTGTTCTGGATGTATAACGGCTTATCAGTAGTTATCTTCCACTTCTCATGGAAAATGCAAAGTGATGTATGGGGACTTACCGGAGGCAACTTTGCTCAAAGCTCCATAACCATTAATGGATGGCTTAGAGATTTCCTCTGGGCGCAGTCATCGCAGGTCCTTACAAGTTATGGTCAACCCATAAGTATGTATGGTTTGATGTTCTTAGGAGCTCATTTCGTTTGGGCATTTAGTCTTATGTTCCTATTCAGTGGCCGTGGTTACTGGCAAGAATTATTTGAGTCAATTATTTGGGCTCACAATAAACTTAAGTTGGCACCAACTATTCAACCAAGAGCTCTATCTATCACTCAAGGTCGTGCAGTAGGCGCAGCTCATTTCCTTCTAGGAGGAATTGCTACAACTTGGGCCTTCTTCCATGCTCGCTTAATCGGTCTCGGCTGACCCTCTCTGATCTTTTATAAAATGGCAACTAAATTTCCATCTTTTAGTCAGGGTCTTGCTCAAGACCCTACAACCAGAAGAATCTGGTACGGCATAGCTACCGCTCATGACTTCGAAAGTCATGACGGTATGACAGAGGAACAGTTATATCAAAAACTCTTCTCTACTCATTTTGGTCACTTAGCCATCATTGGTCTTTGGGTGGCAGGAAACCTTTTTCACATTGCTTGGCAAGGAAACTTTGAGCAATGGGTTCTAGATCCTACTCATACTCGTCCAATTGCTCATGCAATTTGGGATCCCCATTTTGGACAAGGTCTTACTGATGCGCTGACTCAGGCAGGAGCAACTTCTCCGGTCAATATTGCTTACTCAGGCTTATACCACTGGTGGTACACAATTGGCATGAGAACTAATGAGCAGCTTTTCCAGGGTGCAATCTTTATTAACATCCTTGTCTGCTGGTTATTGTTTGCTGGATGGCTTCATCTTCAGCCTAAATACCGACCTTCATTAGCATGGTTTAAAAATGCAGAATCTCAGTTAAACCATCACTTAGCTGTTCTTTTTGGATTCAGCAGTATTGCTTGGACTGGTCACTTAATTCACGTAGCTATTCCTGAATCAAGAGGAATACATGTTGGCTGGGATAACTGGTTAACTGTTATGCCTCATCCAGAAGGTCTAACTCCATTTTTCTCAGGGAACTGGGGAGCTTATGCTCAAAACCCTGATTCACTTGATGCGGTTTTTGGAACTACTCAAGGAGCTGGTACAGCTATATTTACATTCTTAGGTGGACTTCACCCTCAAAGTGAATCACTTTGGCTAACAGATATTGCTCACCATCATTTAGCTATAGGAGTTGTATTTATAATTGCAGGCCATATGTATAGGACTAACTTTGGTATTGGCCATAGCCTTAAAGAAATTGTTGAATCTCATAATACAAGTCATCCAAAAGATCCACATAAGGGTTATTTCGGTATCAAGCACAATGGACTATTCGAGACAGTTAACAATTCACTCCATTTTCAACTTGGACTTGCATTAGCTTCTTTAGGTGTAGCTTGTAGTTTGGTCGCCCAGCATATGGGTGCACTTCCATCATATGCATTTATCGCAAGGGATTACACAACTCAGTCAGCTCTATATACCCATCATCAATACATAGCAATGTTCTTGATGGTTGGTGCGTTCTCTCACGGAGCAATTTTCTTTGTCAGAGATTATGATCCAGAACTGAATAAAGATAATGTATTAGCAAGAATCCTTAGTACAAAAGAAGCTTTAATTAGCCACTTAAGCTGGGTAACAATGCTTCTAGGCTTCCATACTCTTGGGATTTATGTTCACAATGATGTAGTTGTAGCCTTTGGCACGCCTGAAAAGCAAATTCTTATTGAACCAGTATTTGCACAGTTCGCGCAGGCTGCTAGTGGAAAAATGATGTATGGATTTAATGCTTTGCTAGCGAATGCATCAAGTTCTGCATCTATAGCTGCGAATTCCATGCCAGGTAATCACTACTGGATGGATATGATCAATAGACCAGATGCACTAACCAATTTCTTACCTATTGGACCTGCAGATTTCTTGGTTCATCATGCTATTGCACTAGGACTACATACAACTGCTTTGATTCTTATAAAGGGTGCTCTTGATGCTAGAGGAACAAAACTAATTCCAGATAAAAAGGATTTAGGTTTTGCTTTCCCTTGTGATGGACCAGGCCGTGGTGGTACTTGTGATAGTTCTTCTTGGGACGCTACTTATTTAGCAATGTTCTGGGCCTTAAATACTATTGCTTGGATTACCTTTTATTGGCATTGGAAACATCTAGCAATTTGGATGGGTAATACTGCTCAATTCAATGAATCTGGTACCTATTTAATGGGTTGGTTTAGAGATTATCTGTGGCTAAATAGTTCTCAGCTAATTAATGGATATAACCCATTTGGTGTAAATGCTTTATCTCCATGGGCTTGGATGTTCTTATTTGGTCATCTCATTTGGGCGACTGGATTTATGTTCCTAATCTCTTGGAGAGGTTATTGGCAAGAACTAATAGAAACTCTTGTTTGGGCTCATCAAAGAACTCCAATAGCTAATTTAGTTGGTTGGAGAGATAAGCCTGTTGCATTATCAATTGTCCAAGCAAGATTAGTTGGTTTAACCCATTTCACAGTAGGAAACTTTGTAACCTTTGGAGCCTTTGTTATCGCATCTACTTCAGGTAAGTTCGGATAAATCCCTAACAAAAGCGTCCAATCAAAGAACACTGTCTTCATAAGCAGTGTTCTTTTTTTATGGGAAATAATACTTATATTTATCAGATTATCTATTGATATTCATAAGCAAATTAGATCCATTTAAGATCAATAAATTAGGTCTAGAACAATATAAAAACCAAATAAATTAATCTCAGTTAAAACTTTTGAAAAAATATCAGCCAATTAAAGTAAATAATATTTAGAGAATTAAAAAGCCCCTTAATGAAGGGGCTTTTTAATTAAAATTCTTCTAAAAAAGATTTTAAGCTCCAAGTAAATGATATTCCTTAATCAAAGGGAGAACAGTATCTAGATGCAAAGTACCAATTAGCAACCAAGCAAAAACAACACCTCCTGTGCCTCCTAACCAAAAACCATTTGTAAAATCACTCCATCCTGCTCTAGTGAATAAATCAGAAGGAGGATTAGCTACTGTTGCATCAGGCGGTTGAACATTAGGAGACTTACCAGCAGCGTTGTAAAGAATAAAAAGAGCAGTCAATATTTGAATAGCTCCCACACCGCCAAGCAAACCTGCCGTTAAGGCAAAATCCGTATTCCTAAGAGGCCCTGTCATAGAAAAAGGACCAAAAAGTAAATAACCAAAAATTGCGCCTGTTTCTAGACCTCTGAAGTTCGGAGATAGGCCCTCTCTATAGACAGGAAGATTATTTATAACCATCTTTGTAAACCAACCACTATTAACTGGGGTTTGAAGATTACCAACAGTCGGGTCTGAGACTGTTTTCACAGCCCACTTTTGCATAAGTGTTTCTTGAGATTTAGTCATGAGCTAAAAGAATTGGTAGAAAATTAAATTTTTGAAATTACTCAGTAGCGGTTATGTACCTACCAATTAAAACAATGAAAACGGCTGGACCCATTATTCCAACTAATGGAATCAGAATAGCGGGAAGCAAACCTGTAGCTAGTTCACTAGTCATTACTTATTTCAATAAATCCACATTTATTTTATAGAATTATGATCTAATCAGACCAAATACAACCCATTGATGACATAAAAGTTCAATCCGTATATCTTCTTTATCGAAGATGCATTACTAAACAGATTTTCTAATCATGAATCAAGTTTTTGCTGGTGGTTTAGCTCTAATTATTGCTTTAATCTTTTGGAGTTCAAAAAAACAATACAAGACATCAGCTTTTTTCAAATCTCAAAACGATTCCTTATCAAAGGCTCAGGTGACATCATCCGCATTAATAATCGACAAGAATTTACAAAATCAAAAATCAACAAAACTGAATAATAAAAAATCCAAGACTTTTTCATATAACCCTTCACTGACCTCAATAGAAACAAAAAAACAATTAACTAAATTAATCTCTAGCAATCCCAATGATCGTCTATTAGCTATTCAACTTGCTAATCAATGGGACAACACTAAAGCATTGCCTTTTTTAAGAAGAGGATTGAAAGATTCTGACAGTAGAGTTGTTATTGCTGCTGCTGCTGGCATTTCATCTTACAAAGGGAAAACTATTGATTTACATAAAAAACCTCACGCTTCTCGTCCGCCTCGAAATGTATCTCTAATGCGATAAATTGGTCTATTTTGACTTTCATGGTAAGTGCGGATTTGCAATTCTCCAAGCAATCCAAACCCAAAAAGTTGAACTCCAGTTACTGCAAGAAGTAAAGCAAAAATAAGTAAAGGTCTATTACCTATATCTTCTCCTAAAAGTTTTATTGTTAAAAGGTAAAAGCTTGTTATGAAGCTGCCAATAATTGCAAGAATTCCACCAAAACCAAAAACATACATAGGTCTAGTTAAAAATCTATTCATAAACCAAACAGTCAACAAGTCCATCAAGACTCTAAAAGTTCTATCTATTCCATACTTACTAGATCCAAATTGACGGGCTCTATGATTTACTTTAACTTCCGTAATTCTTGCTCCTTCAATATTTGCAAGAACAGGCAAGAATCTATGTAATTCTCCATATAATCTCATGTCTGTCAGCACTTCTTTCCTATAAGCCTTTAAAGAACATCCATAATCATGAAGTCGCACACCAGTAACCTTCCCAATCAATCGGTTAGCAATTTTTGATGGTAGTTTTCTACTTATCTCAGCATCTTGCCTTCGATATCTCCATCCACTTACAAGATCAAATCCATCCCTAATCTTATTAACTAATAACGGAATATCTGCAGGATCGTTTTGCAAATCACCATCAAGTGTGACAACTATCTCTCCAGAAGAAATATCAAATCCTGCTGCCATCGCTGCAGTCTGTCCGTAGTTTTTACGTAGAAGAACTCCTACTATTTCTGGCATCTCAAAGCTTAGTTTTCTAATTACTTCTGCACTGTTATCTGATGAACCATCATTAACTAAAACCAATTCAAAAGTTTCCTCCATAGGCTGTAAGACTTCTAATAACTGATTCACTAAGAAAGGAAGACTTTCCTCTTCGTTATAGATAGGAACAACTATTGATAGTGCGACATTAGAATTCATTCAAAACTCCTCATAAGGGTCAATTCATCTTCTTTAGAGTTTTTCACTCTGATAACAAGAGATCACTCTTCCAGCAGATCTAAATTTAGATCTGTAAAAAGAAGCAATTTTTCCAAGGTTCGGTTGAAATAAATTATCAATCTCTATTCCATTATGCCCATGAGTTACCCCTGAACTATGAATATAAAAACCATTCTCAAGATGCAATCCAACGTGGGTACATTTTTCAGATGATCCAAAGAAAAGTAAATCGCCAGGTTTTAATTCTTCGCCTAAAGCTTCAATATCCAATGCAATATTTTTACAGAATTTTTCCTGCTGATAAGCATCTCTTGGTATCCAAATGCCTGAACTAGCAAAAGCAGATTGAACCAAGCCAGAGCAATCAAAATTTGGACCTATAGTTCCACCCCACAAATATTCATTACTTAGTTTTTTCGCAGCCTTAGTCCAAGACAACACCTCAGGAATCCTAGAAATAATTTTCTCTTCAGTAAAAAAAGCAGATTCCCATGATTCTATTTTTGAAGCTTGATGAATTAATTCAGGAAATCTAAACCAACAAATATAATCATCTTCCAAAAGACGAACTTTAACTCTATCGATAATTTCCTTATTTTTAAAATTTGATTTCAAACAATCAATCAATTGAAAACTCCTACCACTCCTTACTTGCGTAACTAATTCATCACTATTTTCACTTTTAAATCCATCAATATTTATTCGCAGTTTCCATAAACTTCCCAAAACAAATGAAGCTTTAGTTAGCAAAACCTCTAAGGTCATATTGAATTCTTCTCGAGCGCTATGGCGTTCTACCGACAAGACCCAGAGATGGCATATTGCCTAAAAGGTCTCCTCGATAGATTTGAAAAAGAGGGTCGTCCCAACCTTCAAGAAAATATTGCAATAACATGCATACGTTACGACAATCAAAGTCCATCGACATCTAGTGGATATGGGACAGGGTGGAATTCAAACAAGACTTTTTATCCTGCTAGCGTAGTAAAAATAGTTTATGCATTGGCAACTCAGGTATGGCTTCAACAAGACTTAATTGTTGACTCAAAAGAGCTTAAAAGAGCATTACATGAAATGATCGCAAACTCCAATAATGACGCCACAAGTTATATTTTAGATCTTTTAACAGGTACAACAAGTGGTCCATCTCTTAATGAGTCAAACTATCAAGCATGGAAAATCCAAAGACAATTAATTAACAACTGGCTAAATGATCTTAGATGGCCTGAAATAAAAAATTGGAACTGCAGTCAAAAGACATGGAATGAAGGACCTTTTGGAAGGGAAAAAGATTTTTATGGAAAAAAAAATGAAAATCGAAACAGTATGACAACCGATGGGAGTGCCAGAATCTTTGAATCATTAATGACTCTTGAAATGCTTCCAAGATTAGCAAGCGAGCATTTAATCAAAGTTTTTCAACGCTCACTCGATCCGGTTGCTCGCAAGCAAGATTTGGAAAATCAAGTAGATGGTTTTTTAGGCGCAGGAATCCCTTTAGCTTCTAAACTTTGGAGCAAAGCAGGTCTAATGAGTGAAGTTCGCCATGATGTCGCATGGTGGGAAGCGCCTAACAAGAATCCTATGCTTGCAGTCGTCTTTACAACTGGCAAAGAATTAGTCAAAGATCAATTTTTACTTCCTGCAATTAGCTATGAGTTAAACAAATTAGCTATTTTGCAATAAGTAAAATTCCAGCGAATAAAATAGATCCCAAAAGAAATCCAACAGCCAAAAGGACGGCTATTATTGGTGTATTTAAGTAAACAGATATAGTTGCGAGTTGATTACCCTTTGCTTCAGACACCTTTAAAACTCATAAAAATCACTTTGATTAAAGCATCTAACTCTGCCATAAAACAAAAAAAGTTTAACTGATAAAACAATTTTTAAAAAACCAAAGAATTTTTATTGATATCAATAAAATACTTCAAATAAAATTTGATTTTGGTTTCTTACTTTGTAAAATTTTAATATCTTTATTACCTTCACTTTCTATTATTAAATTATCTTTTTTATCTATATTTTTATTTATTATTTTTTCATCTTCTTTCTTTAAATCATCATCTAACGAATTTATTTTGTTTACTTTACCTAAGTTTTTTGTCTCAAGATTTTTTTGATTTTTTGAATTCTTAGAATCCATATTCTTTATGCTAATTATATTTAGAGCCTTCTTTCCATCAACATTTACAATCTCGTTAATTCCAAAATTATTAAATAAATTAAAATCTAATCTACCTTTTGCAAAAGATACTGAGGTAAATACAAGTAGCGACCCTAGAATAATAATAATAAATATATTCGATAATAAACTACTTATTGGAGGCCAAAATAGTGTTACTTTTGCAGCTTCATTTGTTTGTTTATATGTATCATCTGAGGGACTTAAATCTAAAAATATATCTTGATTAATCCAACCTTTATTAGCTTTCCTATAAGGAGACTCACTTTTAGTGAACTCAAAAATCTCCTGGATTCTTTCTTTAAGCACAGCTTAGGTTTATCTAAAACTATAAGAAAGAAAACATAGCAGAAAGTCAGAATAAAAGAGTTGCTTTCGTATAGATATTCGTCAAATTGAATTACCCAGCAATAAATACCATCGCAGAAACAAGAATAGCTGAAGCCAAAATCCCTATAGAAGCTATCGTTATGATCTTCCCAGTATTAAAGGAGACTGATACCGTTAACAATTCAGTTCTTGAGTCTCTTTTCTGTTGTGAATCAATTTGAGTTCGAGAATTAACTTTCTTGCTGGCTCGAGATTTCTTCTCTGCCAAAGCTTTCTTTTCTGCTAAAGCTTTCTTCTCTGCCGCAGCTTTCTTCTCTGCTAAAGCCTTCTTCTCTGCCGCAGCTTTCTTTTCTGCTAAAGCTTTCTTTTCTGCCTGAGCTGTTTTCGCTTGCACTTTAAATCAAAAAATTTTGACCCATTCAAGCACCCAAATCACAATGATTTTAAAAATATTGGCTAGTTGCAATGAAGTAATGCAATAGATTTTCTTTTCTTTTAAATGCATAATGACCTCTCACACTAAACAAGCACGGAGAGGGTGGACTTTTCAATGACAACAAGTGGACTGTGGTGAAGCAGCATGACGCAAGGTGATGGGATTTTGTGGTTATTCCACCCAACATCCCACCCAACACAATTCAAATGTTATTTAAGGAGTACAATTACTGTCTAAAATAGACCTTCAAAATGAAGTGAGGGTCTCAAGGTCGCTGAAGCAGCAGGGTCCCTTTCTTAATGCAAAAATTAAGGTTTCCAATACTCATCCCATTCATCCTGAAGTTGTGTCTGCGATAAAGAGTTGTAGAAACCTCTCCACTTCTTTTCGGAATTTGCGTCAGTTGCACTCAATGAAACCATTAGGTCTATTGCTTCTTCTTTGGTAAAGGATTTACCTTGATTTGATTTGAATATCACTTACGAAGCAATCTCTTCCCAAGGATCACGTGAAGACAGTTCCTTAAATGGTATCAATTTAAAATCACCTCTCCTGATACCACTACAGATCAATCCATCTGGATGTTCTCTCTTGAATATTTCAACTGCATCTTCTTTTCGTTCTGATGGAATAGTGACTTTATAAATCACATCACCTGAATCACGAATCTTGTAAACAAAAATCCAATCATATTCTTTGCTATCCATCATCAGTTTGTGCTGACTAACTTTGTTTTAACTCACTTTGGTCTGATGAACCAATTACACAAATGGAAACAGGTGTTTTCTCTCATGTCCCAATGATTTTGTTTGATTAGAAATGGGTTGGAGTTCTAGCACTTGTCTTCCCGTAGGTCAGGGAAGTGGTTAGTTAAAGGGAATCGGATTGTTTACACGGATACACAAGTGCTGAACTTAAAGGGGGCAACCAAAATCTTGCCCCCTTCTTTAATGGAAGAAATTAAGAACGGAGAGGGAGGACGAAAAAATATTTTCAACCCAAGTAAAAATCTAAAAAATATATATAATAATTTTGGGAATGATAGGAATTTTATGCGTGTGGTGCTCCCTATTCTTCTTAATCATTAGTATGATCTTATTGTAAGTATTCATAAGAATAAAAAACAATAAGGTGAGATAAGTTTTTCAATAGAGATCAATTAAGTGATGTTAGGTAATTCTATTAATTATTCTGAGAGAGTTGAAGAAAGTAGGCAAGTAGAGAAGATAAAGAAAGTATCGATTACAAAGGCATTGAGTTCCTACCTTCTTATTATGCTGTTTGTTATTATGGTAAATCTTCTTCTGGCAGATTATTAAAACCTGAAGAATATAGAAAAAGATGGGATAGAAACGAAGTTATTAAGACTCATAACTTTATTAGCAATAGAGTTAGAAAATGTTTTGGTGATATTCCTTTATTTTGGTTTAGTAATAGGCACAATGATTATGAGGGTATTGGGGGCAACTGTAAGAAGGGTTCTTTTCATTCCGATCTACTACATAGGTAAAATACCAAACGAAACAATCACAACGCCTTCTGATGCCCTCTTGGGACTCTTAGGTAAATCAGATCAATCAGGGATTCCGATAAATATCAAAGAGGTAGGAATGAGAGGGTTAAAACTTCTTTTATTGGAATTGTCTCTTAGAGAAGCAAGGTGGATTGGGAAGCGCCCAAACTCACCAAAACTTCAGAAAGTTCCAATAGAAGAGTTTGAACAAACCTTTGACTCTGGGTTAAAGGACATAACCAAATTGGATGAATTCAATCAAGTAGTTGATTGGGAAAAAAGTTCTTTTTATCAAACAAGCACTGAGCAATTAAATAAAACCTGATATATTAACCCTATATTAGGATTTAAGACTTGGAAGCGAATATAGAATTAGCCCAAACGCTCTTTAAACAAAATAAATATCAAGAAACAATTGAAACTTGTAATCAAATATTAACTACGGATAGCAATTCATTAGAAGCTACAAAATTAATCGCAAAATCTTTTGTAGCAACAAGAAAGATAGATGATGCCCGTTTATATTTAAATAAAGCTCTTAATATTAAGCCTGATGATTGTGAAGTAATTAAAGACCTAGGTAATACCTATCAAGCTATTGGCGATGCTAATACTGCTAAAAACTATTATCAAAAAGCGATAGCCATTAATAGTTCTTATGCTCCAGCATTAACAAATCTAGGGAGCATTGAACTCACTACAGGAAACAAACAAGACGGATTATCTTTATTAATCAAAGCGACTGAATCAGATCCACAATTAGCTCCTGCTTGGGGGAACCTTGCTAATGGTTATGTTCAACTAGGAAAGACGCAAGAAGCTGAAATTGCTTGCCGCAAATCAATAGAACTTAACCCCAATCTCTTTAACTCTCATTTCCTTCTTGGAACCATCCTACTTGGGCAAAAGAGATTAAAAGAGGCAGAGCAATCCCTAAGAAAAACTATTGAACTGAATCCCAATCTCTTTAATGCTCATTTCCTTCTCTCAACAATTCTCATTGGACAAAAGAAACTTCAAGAAGCAGAACAACCCTTACGCAAAGCAATTGAACTCAAATCTGATTTCTTTCAGGCTCATCTAAACCTTGGAGCAGTTTTAAAAGACCTAGGACAATTACAAGAAGCAGAAATATCAACTCGCAGAGCAATTGAACTGAATCCTAATTTTGCGCAAGCGCATTACAATCTAGGAAACATAATGAATAATTTTGGCAATCTAAAAGAAGCAGAGTTTTCATACCGCAATGCAATTGAAATCAAACCTGATTTCGCAGAGGCGCATTCCAATTTGGGAGGCATATTAAGTGATCTAGGCAAATTACAAGAAGCATTTGCTTCTTATCTGAAAGTAATTGATATCAATCCAACATTTTCTAATATTTATGCCTCAATAACTAGATTTCTACAAGATTCAGATCCATCCCAATTAAATAAATCAAAATTAAAATATATAATAAATATTCTGGTAGAAAGAAATGATATTTCCCATAAAGAATTAACAAGAGTATTTAACTTTATTTATAGCAATGAAATAATCATTAGTCTAGAAAAATTAGATTCAGACTTTTCTAAAATAGAATTACTTGCAAATGAAAAAGTTATAATTAATGCACTTAAAAAAATAACTTTTAAGGATATTAGATTAGAGAAAGTGCTAACCAATGCAAGAAAATATATATGCGATAGAATTACCAAAAGTAAAGAAAAAATAAGTTTCTCTCAATTACAATTTATTATTGCTTTAGGAGAACAATGCTTCCTGAATGAATATGTTTATTCTCTCACTGAAGAAGAAAAAGTATCTCTAGAAACCATCATCAAAAGATGTCAAAATAATGAATTAAACGAATCAAATATTTCAATTTTATCTTGTTATTTTCCACTAAATAAACTTCTTGATAAAATACCATCGTTAACATCTTTTAATTCTTCTAATCAAAGTTTCAAAGAACTAATAGAGTTACAAATAACAGAACCTCTAAAAGAAATTGAATTATCCAAAAATATCAAAAAATTAGGGTCAATTAATGATGACATCTCTCAAAAAGTAAAATCTCAATATGAAGACAATCCATATCCTAGATGGAGATATGGAAGTCATCAAGAAAGCCAAAATTTATCTATTAACCAAGCAATTAATCTTGAAATAAAACCTAACTACATCAAAACAAATGAAGATGAGCATCAATTAAAAGTCCTCATTGCTGGATGTGGCACAGGTAATCAAATCTTACAATCACAGAGATATAAGAATGCTCAAGTAACTGCTATTGATTTAAGTTTATCTAGTCTTGCTTATGCTCAAAGGAAGCTAAATGAGCTTGGGATTGATAATGTTGAACTGATTGAGATGGATATCTTAGAAGTGAGTTTATTAAAAGAACAATTTGACATTATTGAATGTGGAGGTGTTCTACACCATATGAATAATCCTTCAAAGGGTTTGAGAGCATTATTGGATATTTTAAACAATAATGGTTTTCTTAAATTGGGTTTATATAGCGAACTAGCAAGAAAAGATATTGTTAAAGCAAAAGAGTATATAACCACTAAGAATCTTCAACCAAATGATGAAGACATCAAAGATTTTAGAGAGGATGTTTTTTCTAACAAAATTGAACAAATAAGTAATCTTAGGAATTGGGGTAATTTTTATACGATGTCTGAATGCCGTGATCTATGCTTTCACGCACAAGAATATAGATTCACAATTAACCAACTACAAGAAACCCTTAAATCTAATGAATTAGAGTTTCTTGGATTCCTACTTCCCCAATCAATTAAATCTCTCTACACGAAATATTTCCCAGAAGATAAAACACAAACCAACTTACAAAACTGGGCAAAGTTTGAAGAGAAATATCCCAACACTTTCAGAGCAATGTATCAATTCTGGGTTTCTAAAAGTGAATAAATAATTATTCTAAAAACAAGAAGATCAAATGAGAACAAAAGGCATTTACATAAATATTTCACGCAGAAATGATGATTTACCTGAAATGATTGAGGAGTATTCAGAAAAGTTCAATCTATCCAAACGGGTGCTCTTTTTTTGTGCCTTCTTTGAAGGAGAGGGAGGAGAAAAGAAACCCCCACATCCTCAAAAAAGTTTCCCCCCACATTTTCCCCCACACAGAACTCGGAATCTGTGGCACACTACGAACAGGTGCGAACTCTTCATTCTTCTAATCCCTTACTGCTACTGCGTTATTTCTGTTTTCTGAACTTATACGAACTTACCTGAACCAATAAAGAACGGAGAGGGAGGGATTCGAACCCTCGACAGAAGTTACCTCCTGTAACTCCTTAGCAGGGAGCCGCTTTCAACCACTCAGCCACCTCTCCATTGTAAATACCTTATCAAGTCAAAGCTCAATTTTTTTAGATTGTGCTCCTCTACAAATTTTTAAGTGACAACTCGAGGAAGACGATTTCTAAAACTACAAAGAACTTCCCATGGAATTGATCCAGACAAATCGCACCAATTCTGGGGTGAAATACTAACTTCACCATCCTTTCCAAGAAGGGTTAAAACTTGACCTGTTTTAATATCTGGTTTATCAGTTATGTCAAAAACCATTTGATCCATTGCAATTGCGCCTACTTGAGGCACCAAAACCCCATCTATTAAGGCTGATATTTTCCCAGAAAGATTTCTGCTAACTCCATCTGCATAGCCAATAGCAACTACAGCAAGCTTACTTTTCCTTTGAGTTTTAAAAAAATGTCCATACCCAACTCCTATACCTTTCTCTACCTCCCTAACCAAAGTAACTCGAGCCTGAACTTTTAAAGCTGGTTGAAGACTCAAATCAGACTCAAAATCAGTTGCAGGTAAGTAACCATACAAGCTAAGACCTACACGAACCATATCAAAATGAAGACGACTATCTGAAAGTGTCCCCGCAGAATTTGCTAGGTGTCTACATAGAAGCCTATTTCTTGGGCCCAAATCCTTTAATACCTTCTCAAATCTACTTAACTGAATCTGTGTAAAATTTAGTTGAGTCTTGTTTCCTAGATCTTTGTCAGCAATAGCCAAATGACTATATATGCCTTTTAAGGATATGTTCTCTAAATAATCAATTTTAGAAATCAATTCGTTTACCTCATCGCAATCACAGCCAAGTCTCGTCATACCCGTATCAACTTTTAAGTGAATATCAAATTTTTTATGATTATTTTCAGCGATGTTATTGCAAATTATTGCTTCACGTATCCCACTAATCGTAGGGATCAAATCCCAGCAAAAGGAAGAATAAAGTTCTTCTGCATTAATTAAATTTCCAAGAATTAATATCTGACAATTCAAGCCAGCATTCCTTAATTGAATACCCTCTTCTAAAGTTGCTACTCCAAGACTATCAGCACCTCCAGCCAAAGCAAACTTAGCAACCGTCTCTGCACCATGCCCATATCCATCAGCTTTTACAACCGCCATTAGTAAACAATCTTCGCCAATAAAGTTTTTCAAAACTCTTGAATTCTTTTCAATAACTTTCGAATCGACCTCAACCCATGCACGACTGCGTGGATCAGGGTTCATTACATTTTCAGTAGTCTCACTCAAAGTGAAAGATCTTTCACTTTTATTCATCTTTGACATACTTCCTCATGCAATCAATGTAATAAGGGAAACTGCGAAAAAGTTGTAATACCACTAGCATGCCGCTTAAATAGCTTGCTTGCATGGGTCAAGTTCTTGTTTTGAATGCGTCCTATGAGCCATTGAACATCACTTCGTGGCGTCGCGCGACTGTTTTAATGCTTAAAGGCAAGGCTGAAAGTCTTGAAGAAGATGCTTCACACAATATTAGGCAAGATGTCAAAGCCCCTACGGTAATAAGATTAAGACAATTTATTAGAGTTCCATATCGTGATATTCCACTCTCTAGAAAAAATATATTTCAAAGAGATGATAACTGTTGTCAATATTGTGGCCAGAAAAATAAAAAACTTTCAATTGATCATGTTTTACCCCGCAGTAGAGGAGGAACCGACAATTGGGAAAATGTGATTACTGCATGTCTTCAATGCAACGTAATGAAGGGTAATAGAACTCCTGAAGAGGCAAAGATGCCTTTAAAAACAAAACCTTATAAACCTTTAAATAACATGAGTTTTGAAACCACAAAACAAATTCATTCTGGTCGTCATAAAGAATGGAGTAAATACGTAATAGGATGGGTAGCTTAATTTCATTTACTCCTCAGATTGATTACTAAGCTCTTCCATTTGCCTTTTTTGTTCTTCTGCAATACATGCGCCAATCACATCTTCTAATTGACCTGCTAAAACTTGTTCAAGGGGAAAATTAATTCCTAATCTATGATCAGTGGTTCGATTATCTTTGTAGTTATAAGTCCGTATCTTTTCGCTTCTATCACCTGTCCCAACCTGAGATAGCCGAGCTGATCTCTCTTTTGCATTAGCTTCTGCGATTTCTAATTCTAATAATTTAGCTCTTAAAATTTCCATTGCTCTTTCTCTATTTTGCAATTGAGAACGTTCCTGTGTACAAAAAACTCTTATGCCTGAGGGCTTATGAAATAAATCAATAGCTGTTTCTACTTTATTTACATTTTGTCCACCAGCACCACCAGATCGTGCCGTACTAATTTCTAAGTCAGTAGATTCTATTTTTACCTCCACCGGATCAGCTTCTGGCATTACCGCAACAGTTGCGGTAGAGGTATGAACTCGTCCTTGAGATTCAGTTGAAGGAACTCTTTGAACTCTATGAACACCTGCTTCAAATTTTAATTGGCTATAAACAGACTCTCCTTTGACTGAAATGATCATTTCTCGAAAACCACCCATATCTGCTTCTGTTGAACTTATGGGTTTTACATTCCAACCTAGCTTTTGTCCATATCTCTCATACATTCTTGCTAAATCACCAGCCCATAAACAAGCTTCATTACCTCCTGCTCCAGCTCTTATTTCAAGCATCACACTTTTTTCATCTCTTGGATCTTTGGGTAAGAGAGCCAAAGTCAATTTTTGAATTAATTCATTTTTTGCAAGTTCGAGATTCTCAAGTTCTTCTCTAGCCAAAAGTTCCATCTCTTTATCATCTCTACTTTCTTTTACTAAACCTTTAGCTTCTATGCACTCTCTCTCAATGGTTTGGAGTTTGACATAATCATTAACCAATGGCTCTAAACGTGATCTTTCTCTAGCAATTTTCTCTAATTGTTTAGGATCGGATGCAACGTCTGGATCAGCTAGTTGCACCTCCAAGTTTTGAAAACTACTTTTAGCTGTTTCTAATCGTTTTATTAGGGTTGAAGAATCCATTCTTTTTATTCCCTAAATCTTTAGCTCAAGTGCTATGAAGTTTCTTTTTTTTCCTCTTTTTGAGATTTATTTTTTTCTTCACTTGAGTCAGATGACGCCATTCCATATTTTCTCATGAATCTATCCACTCTTCCTTCCGTATCTAAAATCTTTTGAGTCCCTGTAAAGAAAGGATGATTGCCACTCCAAACATCAACTTGAATTTCAGGTTGCGTTGATCCTGTAGTCATAACAACTTCTCCATTACAAATAACTTTTGCATCTGGGTACCAAGTTGGATGTATATTTGATTTAGGCATGATAAGAAAATAACAAGATTTAAGTTGAAAAGTACAATTATCTCTTCGAGAATTGTGGAGCTTTACGAGCTTTTTTAAGACCATATTTACGTCTCTCTTTTGCTCTAGGATCACGACTAAGATGACCCTCTATTTTCAGAGGCTTACGGTTATCAAGTGACAAATCACATAAAGCCCTAGCAGCTCCTTGCTTTATCGCATCAGACTGACCAGTCAAACCTCCTCCATATACATTTACTAAAACATCATATGATTCACTCAGGCCTAAGGTTTTTAATGGAGCTTTGACAGCAGATATATAAGCAGGATTAAAATTCAAATAATGTTCACCTGGACGACCATTGATGATTATTTCACCTTTCCCAGGGGTTAACCTTACTCTAGCTACTGATGTCTTACGTCTACCAGTCCCCCAGTAAACTACTTTGTTTGTGGAACTAGTCATTTCGATACAGATTCAGAATTTAGATTGAGAATTTTAGGTTCTTGAGCTGAATGAGGGTGATCAGAGCCTTTATAGACTTTTAGTTTAGTAAATAATTGCCTTCCTAGCCTTGTGTGAGGCAACATTCCTTTAATTGCCTTTTCAACTATTCTCTCTGGAATTCTAGATTGAAGAGCCTTGAAGTTTTCAACTTTCATTCCTCCAGGACGTCCAGAGTGTCTGCGATAAAGTTTTTGATCAGATTTTTTGCCGGTGACTTTGATCTTTTCTGCATTCACCACAATGACAAAATCACCGGTATCTAAATGAGGAGTGAAATTTGGCTTGGTTTTACCCCTAAGAACACTAGCAACTTCGGTTGCTAATCTCCCTAGAGTCTGATTCTCTGCATCCACCAGAAACCACTGGCGATCTATTGAATCCGACGATGGAACGGATGTCTTGTTCATTTCTCCTGAACACCTTTAACACTGAATAAGCATTATCGGTTTGACAATGCTGTTTGTGGAAGTTATCAAGTCAAAAAATTGATCTGATTCTTCAGAAAAATGATTCTACACTTTCATGGCTTAAAACTGACCTTTTTTTTCGCATAAAATTTAAATTACTGATTTAACAAAATTGCCAATTTTTAATTCACTCATCTTTTATGTGGTTTGTATATTTTTAAGATTCAAATATTGGTAAAGAAAAACTAGGAAAAGTGTCAAAACTTTTCTCTTTTGAAAAGATTTTTTCCTCATAACCAACTCTTATCAAACACAGACCATGGGATGGAGCAGACTCTTTCACCTCAGAGCGCAAACCCTTTCTCCATCTATATCTAAATTTTTCAAGAGAAAGTCGTTTTTCTCCAACAGCAACTAATTGGCCCATCAAAAGCCTTACCATCCCATACAAAAAGCCACTGGCCTGAATTTCAACTGTAACTATATCCCCATGACGAAAAATAGAAACCTCTTGCACTGTGGTCAATGAATTACTCCTTTTACTTCCTGCTTTTTGAAACGCTGCAAAATCATGTAAACCTAACAAATCATTCAGAGCATGCCTCATTAAATTGATATCCAATCTAAATCTATATTTATGCCAACTTATGTTTTGAAGAAAAAGATTTGGACAAGAACCATTAAAAATAGAATATCTATACCTTCTATATTTTGCCGAATAGCATGCATGCCAATCACTGGGAACACTTACTGCCTCAAGAACATTAATTGATATTGGAAGTCGGCCATTCAGGGCTGGTGCCCATTTATGTATAGGAATTGGGCCAGAACAATCAAAATGAACAACTTGTCCTGAAGCATGAACTCCAGCATCAGTTCTGCCTGCTGCTACTACCTTGACTGGTCTGATTGGATCAAGCTCTGAAATTTTTTCTTCTAAAGTTCCTTGAACGGTTATTGAATCTTTTTGATTTTGCCAGCCTCTAAAACCTGATCCATCATACTGAATAACAAGAGCAATTCTATTTGTCAAATTGAACTAAAAAAGAAACAATATTGATTTATATTTTTAGAAAATTTATATCCTATACAAGCTCAACAATTGCCATTTCTGAATTATCACCGCGTCTTGGAGTAGTTCTAACGATCCTGGTATAACCTCCTTGACGATCACCATATCGCTCTTGGGCCTTTTCAAAAAGCGCATGAACTAACTGCTTATCATAAACATAACCAATAGCTCTTCTTCTGGAAGAAAGGCTTCCATCTTTAGCTAAAGTAATCATTCTTTCAGTCTCGTCTCTCAAAGCTTTGGCTCTTGCTTTAGTAGTTGTAACCCTACCTTCACGAATTAGTTGAGTGGTTAATCCTCTTAAAAGTGCCTTCCTTTGATCAGCAGGGCGACTCAATTGTGGAATTCGACGTTGATGACGCATTGGCTTAGCTTTGGAATGTAGTAGGAATAAAACTGAAAGTCATGCAGAAGTTCTACTTTGCGGAATAGAAATTCCAATTCTCTCTAGAGCTTCAATAACTTCATCAGCAGATTTAGAACCGAAGTTCTTAATTTCCAACAAATCCTCATAACTGAAACCCATCAAGTCTGAAACAGAGTTCACTTGGGCTCGTTTTAGGCAGTTATAAGCTCTTACGGATAAGTTTAACTCCTCAAGGGGTATTTGCGCCTCTGCTGCAGGCTCAGGCTCTTCAGGAATCTCTTCTACCATTGAAACAGTGGCAAGAGGCTGAAAAAGTTCGATTAATTGATTTGCAGCTTCCGCCAATGCATCATCTGGAGAGGTAGATCCATCAGTTACTAACTCCATTTTCAATCTTTCTCTAGTAGAACCCCCCTCTGCCACTGCTGTTTCATCAATAGTAAAATTAACTCTATTTATGGGCATAAATACTGCATCAATTTGAAGCAAATCAATTGCGCTTGTCTCTTCGTTCCTTCTATCAACTGGTCGATATCCAACACCTCTTTCTACATGCAACTCTAGTTCTAGGTTGTGTCCCTCGTGCACTGTTGCTATTGGGCGATCACCATCAACAACTTCAACTTGAGAAGAGAACTGAATATCCTTTGCTTTTACTTCAGCTGGACCAGTAACCACAATTCTTCCTATCTCAAGCTCTTGACTACGACTATCAACTGAAATTTGTTTGCAATTAAGAAGAATGTCTAAAACGTCCTCTCTTACTCCAGGGATTGTTGCATATTCATGATTAACTCCTGCAATCCTTACAGCAGTAACTGCGCTGCCTTCAAGGCCTCCCATCAATACTCTGCGTAAAGAATTACCCAAAGTTGTTGCTTGGCCTCTTTCAAGAGGTCCGATTAGGAAAACGCCGGTTTGGGAACGATCCTTAGAAACTTGATGATCGATCCTGTCTATCTGGTATTGCAACACGGTCTAATGCGATGTGGAAAAAAAGAAAATTTCACTTAAGTGAATAGATTTTTAAACGCGTCTGCGTTTAGGCCTCCTACAACCGTTATGAGGGAGAGGAGTTACATCTCTAATCAAAGTAATTTCTAGACCAGCTACTTGCAACGCCCTTATTGCGGTTTCACGACCTGAGCCTGGTCCTCTTACTAGAACTTCTATTTGACGCATTCCTTGCTCTAGAGCCCTTCGGGCAGCAACTTCAGCAGCGGTTTGAGCAGCAAAAGGAGTGCCCTTTCGAGCTCCTTTAAAACCGCTTGCTCCTGCTGATGACCAGGAAATGACTTCACCAGAAGTGTCAGTAATTGAGACTATGGTGTTATTGAAGGTACTTTGAATATGCACAACTCCATTAGGAACGTTGCGCTTTGACTTCTTAGAACCGGATTTCTTTGAGGTTGTAGCCATTAGGCTGTGCCTTATTAAAAAAAAGATTTAGTAAATTACCAGATGGTAACAGGAGACTTAAGAAATTATTTCTTTCTTCCTGCAACAGTTTTCCTCGCTCCTCTCCGTGTACGAGCGTTAGTTCTAGTTCGTTGTCCACGAACAGGAAGACTCATTCTATGCCTTCTTCCTCGAACACATCCGATATCTTGAAGACGTTTCAGGGCCATTCCTTCTTGGCGCCTCAAATCTCCTTCAAGTGTGAATTCTTCAGTAACCGCTCTGAGCTTCTGAACATCACTGTCGTCTAAATCCTTTACACGAATATCAGGATTAACGCCCGATTTTTCGAGGATAGTCTGAGCTCTGGTTAAGCCGATACCGTAGATGTAAGTAAGGGCAACTTCTACCCGCTTTTCGCGAGGTATGTCGATGCCTGAGATCCGTGCCACGTAAGGATTAATCGAAGAGGACAATAAAAATCATCATAATTTAATGATGACCTTGTTGTAAGAAGCAAACGAAAAGAAAATTAATCGTTCAATGCTTCTTATGAAAGCCAGGAATCAACCCTGACGCTGTTTATTTCGAGGCCTTTTCTTGTTGATCACATAGATCCGACCTCTGCGCCTGACGATCTGATCGTCAGGACTAATTTTTTTGACTGAGGATCTAACCTTCATTTGGTGAGACTCTCCTATTTCCAAACTACAACTTTACTACATCATCCGCCAAAGCTTTCTCGATACATGAAAAAACAACATCTATGTCAGCATTACCTTCTATCTCTTCAAGAATTCCTTGCTTAGCATACAAATCAATAAGGGGAGATGTTTGTTCTCTATAAATTTTGAGTCTATTTATTATTACTTGTTCATTATCATCCTGTCTTCCTCTTCCTAAAAGCCTTTTGATTAAATACTCATCGGCAATTTTTATAAATAATACACCCTCTAAAGGTTGATTGATTTTTTCTAAAAGACTTTTTAGAGAATTAGCTTGATTGACATTTCGGGGGAAACCATCAAGCAACCACCCATCATTAATATTTGCCAATCTTCTTTCAACAATTGAGAGAACTAATTCATCACTTACTAATTCTCCTTTATTCATAACGTCCGCAGCTTTAAGACCTAAAACTGATCCAGAAGAGACCTCATCTCTAAGTAAATCTCCAGTTGAAAGATGATCTAATCCGTACTTCTTGCAAAAAAGATTTGCTTGCGTACCTTTACCCGCACCAGGGGGGCCTAGGAATAATAATTTCTTTTTCATTTAAATAAAAATCATAGTTAAAGATTTTATTGACTTACTAATCCTTCATATCTTTGAGAAATTACATAAGTCTGAATCTGCTTAGATGTATCAATTGCAACTCCTACCAAGATTAACAATGAAGTCGCCCCAAGACCTTGAAAAGTTTGAACATTAGTTGCTCTCTCGACTGCCGCAGGAACAATAGCAACTGAACCAAGGAATAAACCACCAAGTAAAGTGAGGCGGTTTTGAACACCAGAAAGGTAATTAGAAGTCGACCCTCCAGGCCTCACTCCTGGAATTGCAACACCACCCTTTTTTAAATTAGAAGCAATATCTATTGGATTAATTGTTAAGGAAGCATAAAAATAAGCAAACCCCAAAATCAATGCAAAAAAGGTAATTGCATATGGCCAGGGATTGGATGAACCTGGATTAAGTGAACTAGCAGCCTTAATAAGTAAAGGGTTTTGGGTGAAATTTGCGATTGTTATGGGGAGGAAAATTAATGCAGAGGCAAAAATTATTGGCATGACGCCACCAGCATTTAACTTAAGAGGTAGATAACTTTGCCTACTAGGCAAAAGCGCTGTACCGCCCATTTGGCTTTTTGCGCTTACTATGGGAATTCGTCTAGCACCTTCTTGAACAAAAATAATCCCCACAATAGTAATTAAAAAAACTATCAAAAGAATTATTATCCCAAGTACATCGGCTCGATCTCCTGTTTGAGCTTTTTCAACAGTAGAGCTAAGTGCCTTGGGTAAAGTAGCAACAATATTCAAGAAAATAACTAATGAAGCACCTTGTCCTATCCCTTTTTCAGTAATAATTTCACTAAGCCACATAACTATCATCGATCCAGTGACTAATGCAAGTGATGTTTGAATAACAAATTCAGTTTCGCCAAGACCTTCGACGGCATACTTTCTAAGAATCAAAGCAAAAACCGTGCTTTGAACCAATCCCCAGCCCAAAGCAACGTATCTAGTGATTTGAGCAATCTTCCTTCTCCCTGCCTCCCCCTCATTTTTCTGTAGATCTTCCAATTGAGGTAAAGAGGCAGTAAGCAATTGAATAATTATTGACGCATTAATAAATGGAAGAATACCTAATGCAAAAATACCTAAAGTTGAAATTCCACCACCTGTAAAAATATCAAGGAAACCAATCAATTGCCCTCCCTGGTCAATAAAAGTTTTAAAAGCCTCTCTATCTATTCCAGGCATAGGAATATAAATTCCTAATCGAACAATTAACAATAAACCCAGAGTCGTAAAGACTCTTCCCCTTAGCTCCTCATTACTGAAAAGCTGGGTAATCACTTCCCCTGCACTTGGATTTCTACCACGACTAATTAACATTTAATAAGAATAATTTATTAGAGGCTAATGTGAAAAATCAAATTTTTGTGTTAAACAAATTAGTTATATAGCTCACAGACACCCCCGGCTTCTTCAATTTTCTTTTTGGCAGATGTTGTAAAAGCGGCTGCTTGAACAGTCAATTTTACCTCTAATTTACCGTTACCAAGAATTTTTAAAGGATGTTTTGGTTTAGTCAAAATACCCTCCTTGACCAATGAATCCATATTAACAACAGTCCCATCTTTCAATTCATTCAAGCTAGAAACATTGAGGACAGTAAAATTTTTCTGATTAACTATTGGGAAATGCTTTAGTTTTGGAACTCTTCTATATAAAGGCATCTGACCACCCTCAAAGCCTGGACGAGTAGGTCTACCTGATCGAGATTTTTGCCCCCTCATTCCAAAGCCACAACTAGCTCCCTGGCCAGCAGCTATACCTCGACCTTTACGCGTTTTTTTGCGTCTAGATCCTTTATTTGATTGAAGAGATTCTAATTTAATAGTCATGGTTTTTAAGAATAAATCTGCTCAAGTGAAATACCACGCTCTTTTGCTGTGGCTTTATGAGTTCTTAACTCGCTTAAAGCAACCATTGCAGCACGAGCATTGTTAAGAGGGGTCTTACTACCTAATCGCTTCGCAAGTACATTTTTAATTCCAGCCAACTCTAAAACAGTTCGAATTGAGCCCCCGGCAATTACTCCTGTTCCAGGAGCTGCAGGACGAATTAATACACTTGCTGCTCCATCTCTACCGTTAGAAAGAGTTGGGATCGAGCTATTTCGAGTTAAAGGAACACGCACTAGATGTTTTTTTCCATCAGCAACTCCTTTACGAACTGCACCAATAACATCTCCAGCTTTGCCTACACCAACGCCAACTTGTCCTTTTTCATTGCCTACTACAACTATTGCCCTAAAGCTCATTTTCTTTCCACCTTTGACTGTTTTCGAAACCCTTCTAATTTGTACAACTCTTTCTTGCCATTCAGAATCTCTTTCTTGACCTCTTCTATCTCGTCTTCCTCCGCGTTTTTCACCACGGCTGCGACGATTTTCCTGCTTACCATCTGCAGCAGGAGGAGTATCTGATGATCCAGAAGCTCTTTTATTTTGGGACTGGTTTTTAGAGTCTGTCATTATTCAAGCAATGATTAAAAATTCAAGCCTGCCACTCTGGCAGCTTCGGCTAGAGCTTTAACCCTGCCATGATAGATGTTCCCACCTCTGTCAAAGATAACTTGTTTGATGCCTTTTGATAAAGCTTTTTTTGCAACAAGCTCTCCTACTGCTGTAGAAGCGTCACAGCTGCCAGCATTAACTTTTAAAGAAGCTTTCAAATCTTTATCAAGGGTTGATGCAGCACATATAGTGCTTTGAGCATCATCATCAATTATTTGAGCATAGATATGGTTGTTAGAACGAAATACAGCAAGTCTTGGTCGAGCTTCTGTTCCGCTTAAGTTTCTCCTTAAGCGTTTATGTCGTTTTTGGGTCTGTTGTTTTCTAGAAAGTTTTGACATGGCTAAAAAATTTTAAAAGGCGAATAAGCAAAATTAAGATTTGCCAGACTTACCAGCTTTTCTAATTATCTGTTCTCCTTCATACTTGATACCTTTACCTTTATAAGGTTCTGGGGGCCTAATTGCTCTTATTTTGGCAGCTTCATTGCCAACTAATTCTTTATCAGGTCCAGTTACAATCACATTTGTATTATTTTCAACTTTAAAAGTTATACCTTCTGGAGGAACAACCTCGACTGGATGACTATAACCGGCACTAACAACAAGAGTTTTTCCTTTTACTTGGGCTCTTGATCCAACACCAACAATCTCAAGTTTTTTTGTAAAACCACTACTAACTCCTTCGACCATATTGGCAACAAGAGATCTACATAGCCCATGCATTTCTCTGGATTGTCGCTTTTCATTTATTGGTTTAACAACAATGGTGTTGTCATTTTTACTTAGGCTTACTCCATCAGGAAGAGTACGTTGGAGTTCCCCTTTGGGACCTTTTACAATGATGGAAAGTCCTTCGAGTTTTACATCTACCTTTTCAGGAAGGGAGATTGGTTTTTTGCCAGTACGAGACATAATAAATACCTAATCAATCAACAGACGTAGCAGAGGACTTCTCCTCCAACACCTTGTTTGCGAGCATCACGATCACTCATGACTCCCTTAGAGGTAGAAATTATTGCAACTCCAAGGCCTCCTAAAACTTTTGGTAATCCTCGAGTATTTTTATAAATCCTCAATCCTGGTTTACTTACTCGCTGCATTGAACGAATAATGGGTGAGCGATGCTTACCAGTGTATTTCAATCCAAGAATGAGCTGCTTTCGAAAGCCTTCTCCCTCTTCATTGATTTCTGCAATAAATCCCTCACGTTGAAGAACCTTAGCAATACTAAGAGACATTCTTGAGGCAGGGACTTTGGTTTTTTCATGACGTTTTTCACTTGCATTTCGTATGCGAGTGAGCATGTCTGAAATTGGATCGTGGTTGGCCATAGTATTTAGCTAATCAAACTCATTTTTTACGGAAGGGCATTCCCATTTCACTCAGAAGAGCCTTGCCTTGTTCATCAGAGGAAGCACTTGTCACGATTGTGATATCCATGCCTCGAATGGCGTCGACTTTGTCAAAAGTAATCTCAGGGAAGATCAGTTGCTCTTTGACTCCAATGGTGTAATTTCCTCGGCCATCAAAGCTTTTTGGACTGACACCACGAAAATCTCTAATTCTTGGAAGTGCCAAGTTAATGAACCTTTCCAAGAATGCATACATGCGATCACCTCTAAGTGTGACTGCACAACCTATAGGCATTCCTTGTCTGATCTTAAAAGTAGCGATTGCTTTCTTAGCCCTTGTCACAAGGGCTTTTTGCCCAGAAATTGTTGCCATTTCAGCCAGAGAAGCTTCTAAAGCTTTTGAATTTGATGCAGCTTCACCAAGTCCTCTATTTAAGGTAACTTTCTGCACCTTAGGGACTTGATGAACATTTTTCAGACCAAGATCTTTTAAAAGCTTTGGTCTAATTGTCTCTCGATAACGGGTTTTAAGTGACATGGCTGGAAAAAAATTAATTCTGGTCTTGGTCAGAATTTCATTGGGAGAAGAAAGTCTGCTTTAGTTAATTCAGACAAAGGAATAGTGATGAATTAATCAATTAATTCCCCAGTCTTTTTTAATCGTCGTTTCTTTGATCCGTCTTTATCTACAAAAATTTCAACCTTACTAGCAACTTTCTCTTTAGTTGAGTAGATCATTACATTTGAGGCATGCAAGGAAAATTCTTTGGTCTCTATTCGACCAGTTTCTCCTTCCTGTGAAGGTTTTACATGCTTTGTTCTTTGGTTAATTCCTTGTACTAACACTCTATTTTCATAGGGAAGTGTTTTAAGGACTTCACCAGTTTTACCCTTGTCCTTTCCAGAAATAATCTGAACTGTATCTCCTTTACGGATTTTCATTTTGATCCGATCAGCAGGAGCTTTGGATTTGTTAATTGCTGGCATGACTAAATAACCTCCGGAGCTAAAGAGACAATTTTAGTGAAATTGCGCTCTCTTAATTCTCGTGCGACGGGACCAAACACCCTAGTACCTCTTGGGTTTTGATCATCATTGATAAGAACAGCTGCGTTGTCATCAAACCGAATGGAATTTCCAGTCTCTCTACGCATTGTTGCTCTAGTACGAACTACAACCGCTTTAACGACATCTGATTTTTTGACTCCCATATTTGGCATCGCATCTTTAACAGAAGCAACAATCACATCGCCTACATGGGCATACCTACGATTGGAGCCCAAGACCCTAATGCATTGTAAACGCTTGGCACCACTGTTATCTGCAACGGTTAAGAATGTTTCTTGCTGAATCATTTTGCAGCCTCCTTAGATTTCATGCCCTGAACGAGAACATCTGTAACCGTCCATCGTTTGTGAGCGCTCATTGGAGGAGACTCTTTAATCCGAACTCTGTCTCCAACTTTGCAATGGTTTTCTGCATCATGGGCTTTATATCTAGTCGTACGACTAATAATTTTTTGGTAGATAGGATGTGGAAATCTATTTTCCACAGCCACAACTACTGTTTTTTGCATTTTGTCACTGACAACAGTGCCAACCATTTCCTTAAGTGCCATAACTAAAAAATCAAGATGATGTGTTGGAGCGGCTTCGCTCGTTAGAAACCGTTAAAAGCTGAGCCAATTCGGTTCGTGCCTCTTTGAAACGGTGAGTTTTCGCTAGCTGTCTAGTGGCTTGCTTAAAACGAAGATCAAAAAGTTCTTTACGAAGATTTTCAATTTTTTCTGATATCTCGGAATCAGAGAGATTCCTTACATCTTTCGTAGTTGTTTTGCTCATGATGATGACTCCGAATCATCTGCTGTAACTGACGTTTTAGCAGGTTTATAATTTCCCTCATTGAGATCTTTCTCTAGGGAAATAAATTTTGTTTTTACTGGCAGCTTGTATTGAGCAAGACGCATTGCCTCTTTTGCAATTTCCTCTGTAATTTCTTCGCCACCCATTTCAAACAAGATTCGACCAGGCTTGACAACTGCAACCCAAAATTCTGGGTTACCTTTACCAGATCCCATTCTTGTTTCAGCAGGCCTCATCGTTACTGGCTTGTCGGGGAAAATACGAATCCAAATTTGTCCTCCCCTTTTTACATAACGAGTCATAGCTCGACGACTTGCCTCAATTTGCCTTGAGGTAACCCATCCACAGTCTTGAGCTTGCAAAGCAAACTGACCAAAAGAGATTTTGTTGCCTCTTGTCGCAACACCGCGCATACGGCCTCTTTGTTGTTTACGAAATTTGGTTCTTTTTGGACTAAGCATGATTAAAACTCCTTATTTACCTTCATTGGAACGATCCTCAAATTGTTGAGGTCTTCGATTCCCCCTAGTGCGCCTGGGAGACGAACCAACAGGTAAGGGCTGTTCCTCTTTCGGAAGAACTTCCCCTTTAAAAACCCATACTTTGATTCCTAAAACGCCATAGGTTGTACTAGCTACTTTGGTGGCATAATCGATTTCTGCTCTCAAAGTGTGGAGAGGGACTCTACCTTCACGGGTCCATTCGGAACGAGCAATTTCAGCACCATTCAACCTTCCACCAACTTGTATTTTCAAACCTAAAACACCAGCTCTTTGTGCTCTTTGCACCGCCATTCGAATTGTTCGTCTAAACGCAACACGCTTTTCTAATTGCTGAGCAATATATTCTGCAAGAAGATAAGCATCTGCATCGACTTTTTCTACTTCAACTACATTTATACGTACTTGTCGATTTCTATCTCCGATTGTTTTTTGAATACCAGATCTAAGTTCTTCAATCCCGCTTCCTTGCCTACCAACAATTACTCCAGGTCGAGCAGTTTTTAATTCGACCTCAAGTTGATCTGCTTTTCGAGCAATCAATACATCACTAATACCTGCTGCTCCATACTTTTTCTTAATGAAAGTACGGATCCGATCATCTTCTTGGAGTAGTAAAGGGTAGGTTTTAGGTGGTGCGTACCATTTAGAACGATGCTCCTGGGTGATGCCAAGCCTAATTCCAGTGGGGTGAATTTTATGTCCCATCAGTCTGAGTCCTCAGAATTGGTTAATTGAGTAGTCGAAACAGAAATGCTGATGTGGCATGTCTGTTTTTTTATAGCAAATGCTCTACCTTGAGCCCTAGGCCTATAACGTTTCATTGGTGGGCCCATATCAGCCGTAGCAGTACTAATCATCAAAGAAGAAGGATCAAGTCCAAGATTGTTTTCTGCATTAGCAACAGCTGATCGCAATACCTTTGTTATTGGCTCAGTTGATCGATAAGGCATGAATTCAAGCATGATTAATGCATCCCTGTAAGTTCTTCCTCTTATTTGATCAAGGACACGACGTACTTTTGAAGCAGATCCGCGAATGTAACGACCATGAGCTTGGGCCGTAGTTTTAGTAGATGAAGTAGTCATGATTAGCGTGCTCCTTTTTTATCTCTGATGTGACCTCTATAGGTTCGGGTTGGTGCAAACTCACCTAACTTGTGCCCAACCATTTGCTCAGTTATGAAAACAGGTATATGGCTCTTTCCATTGTGAACAGCAATTGTATGGCCAATCATCATTGGCAAAATTGTTGAAGCTCTTGACCATGTTTTGATGACAGTTTTATCGTCATTAGAATTTTGCTTCTCGATTTTACGAAGCAAACTGTCTGAAATAAATGGCCCTTTTTTTAGTGAACGTCCCATAACGGTTTAAAAGAATTGGTAAAGAAAGATAGAAATCATGAATCGCGACCTCCTCTACTCCGTTTAGATACTTTGCGTCGTTTTCGAAGAACGTATTTATTACTGGGCTTATTTTTCTTCCTGGTTTTCAAACCAAGAGCTGCTTTACCCCAAGGGGTCACAGGGCCAGCACGTCCAACGGGTGCTTTACCCTCTCCTCCTCCATGAGGGTGATCACATGGATTCATAACACTTCCTCTAACTTGAGGTCGTCTGCCAAGCCATCTTCTTCTTCCAGCTTTTCCTAGGCTTGTATTTCTAATTTCAGAATTACCAACCTCTCCAAGCGTGGCGTAGCATTCTTTTCTAACCAAACGAACCTCAGTTGAAGGTAATTTCAATGCAACATAATCTCCTTCTTTAGCCATAACTTGCGCACTAGCTCCAGCTGTGCGAACCATCTGACCACCTCGACCTGGATAAAGTTCAACACAATGAACGCTCGAACCTAAAGGCATTGAAGAAAGTGGTAAGGCATTACCAGTTTCAATTGGAGCATCTGGTCCTGAAATAACTTCTTGCCCCACTGCTATGTCTGCAGGTGCAAGTATGTATCTCTTTTCACCATCGGAGTAAAAGAGTAGCGCAAGTCTCGCATTGCGATGTGGGTCATAATGTATTGCCGCAACTTTGGCCGCAACACCATGTTTGTTTCTACGAAAATCAACAATCCTATATAACCTTTTGTGGCCTCCTCCTCTATGACGACAAGTAATTACCCCTCTATTGTTGCGCCCTTTCTTTCGATGTTTAGATACTACCAGTGAGCGTTCAGGTTTATTAGCTGTAACTTCACTAAAGTCAGTTACTACTCTTGTACGAGTACCAGGTGTGTAAGGTTTGAAACTTCTTATTGCCATTGTTTTAAGCCTCCTCTGATTCTGGGAACAACTGTATGGAGTTGCCTTCTGCTAGGCGGACCACAGCCTTCTTCACTTGAGGTCTCTTTCCAGAAAACCTACCAACCCTCCTGCTTTTTCTTGGGGGATTCATAGTACTAATCCCAAGAACCTTGACATCAAACATTTTTTCTACAGCAGCTTTTATGTCAGGCTTAGCTGCTCTTGGATCGACTTCAAAAGTGTACTGATTTAAATCCAAAGCTTTTGTAGCCTTCTCAGTTATCAAAGGACGCTTAATCACATCAGTTAGCCGTTTATCAAAAAATTTAGTCATTACCATAGACCTCCTTAATGGTTGATAATGCGTCTTCGCCTATTACCAAAGAATTGGCATTGAGAAGGTCAAACACATTTAATTGATCAGCAGAGATAAGCTTTATTTTTTCTAGGTTTCTAATTGAGCGCTTTATAATTTCAGATGGTTTATTCAGAATAATAAGAATTTTCCCATCAGAATCAATTCCTACTCGCTTGAGTAAAGCAACAATTTCACTTGTTTTAGGAACTTCAAGCTTTGACCCGAAGTCTTTAATTATTTTTGCATCTGAAATTCTACTCATTAGAGCGGTACGAAGAGCTAACCTTCGTTCCTTCCTATTCATTGCCAAGTTATATTGGCGAGGCTTAGGGCCAAATATAATTCCACCTCCTGGTCGAAGAGGAGTTCTAATTGAGCCTTGCCTTGCTCTACCAGTACCCTTTTGCTTGTAGGGTTTTCGGCCACCGCCTCGAACTTCAGATCTAGTCAAGGTACTTGCAGTACCTTGACGGCTGTGAGCCTGTTGACGCAAAACAGCACGATGTAATAAATCTGCTGTCGAGGATTCTTTGGCAATTTTTAAATCAATTGATGATTCTCCAGCCTCTTTTCCTTGCCAATCAAGAACAGTAAAGTTAGCCATCATTTACCTCCTTCTTGGGTAGAGACGCCAACTCTTTTGGCAGGTCTTATGTTTAAAAGAGATCCAGGCTTACCTGGCACAGATCCTTTTACTACTAATAAATTGTGAGTTGTATCTATCTTTAAAATTTCAAGGCCTCTGGTAGTGACTTTTTTACCGCCCATACGACCAGCCATCCTTTTCCCAGGATAAACACGACCAGGAGTTGTTCCAGCTCCTGTCGAACCAGGCAATCGATGATTCTTTGAACCGTGGCTCATAGGACCTCGGCTAAAACCATGTCGCTTTTGATAACCTGCAAATCCTCTACCCATAGTGTCGCCACTAACATCAACTTTTTGACCTTTTTCGAAATCATCAACAGTTATTGAAGCTCCAAGTTGAAATTCACCAGAATTTTCTACTCGGTACTCTCGAAGATGGCGCAAAAGACCATCACCTGATTTTTCAAGATGACCTTTTGAAGGCTTGTTAATAAGTTTTTCACGAATTAATTGAAAGCCAATCTGAACAGCAGCATAGCCATCCGTATCAGCAGATTTCAATTGAGTGATTCGACAGGGACCCGCTTCGATCAAAGTGACTGGAACGGCTCTGCCTTGATCATCGAAGAGTTGGGACATGCCCAACTTCTTACCTAAGATTCCTAAAGACATGAGTTAAATAAACGCCAGCTATAAGGTCATCAATCTGTAAAGAGAGAGACTTGGAATCTGAATCAAATCGCCTATCTAGCCAAAAAAGTTGAAGTTAATAGAAGTTCAATTTATTTGGAAAAATGCTAGCGACAATCAGCTGGCTGAGACTTTTTTAAACTTTTCAAAAAGTTCAAAGAGTATCTCGACAAAAGAAAATAAATTCTTCTGCACTGGCCAAAAAGACTAAACGCAAACGCTTAGTCTGCTCAAGCGTCTAGAGGCCCGGCTAGCGAGCGGGCATAGAAAAGCTTTAGCAACTTAAAAGATTACACTATTAACACCCATTTTGTGTGATGCTTCACTTGAATAAGATAAAGAATTTGATTTAAGGATGCCTTTATTACTCTCTGGTCAGAAATTTCGCACTGATCTTGAATCCTTCGGCTGCCTTGCCATCCTTAGTCCATTAGAAGGTGGAGCAGAGACTCGTTTACTTCGAAGACTTAGAGCTAGCGGATATCAAACACAGATAACTTCCGCCAGAGGATTAGGAGATCCAGTTGTCTTTCTTACCCAATTACATGGAATCAGGCCACCACATTTGGGACATCAAAATGTTGGGAGAAATGGTGCATTAGGGGAAGTTCAACAAGTTATTCCTCAATTAAATGAATTATTAGTTGAAGATAAACCCTTGGTTCTATGGTTATTAGAGGGTCAAGTCTTATCCAAGTCAGAACTATCAGCAATAAATAATCTTTGCCAAAAGGAACCTCGAATCAAAATTGTTATTGAGATGGGAGGGGCTCGAAGTATTAGATGGCAACCATTAAATGAATTCATCAATAGAAATTAGAACTTCATCAAGGTGATTAGTCAAAATTCGATTTGCAATTCTGAAGCTCTCAAAACAGGTAACTGGGTAAAATTAATTTGTGGCGCAAGTAATCAAGACTTACCTGCAATAAATGATCTTTGCTCAATTTATGGGGCTGCAGGGGTGCATTGCATTGACCTCGCTGCCGACGAAGCTGTTATCCATGCAGCTCGCAATGCTATTGATTGGGTTTTCGAAACTTATGGAAAAAAACCATGGCTGATGATCAGCTTAAGTGATGGGAAAGATGCGCATTTTCGCAAAGCTTGGTTTAATCAAGACCTGTGTCCTTCGAATTGCTTACGACCCTGTCAAAGCATTTGTCCGGCTCACGCGATTGAGAACGAAGGTGGTGTAAAGGCTAATAAATGCTATGGATGTGGCCGATGTATTGATACATGCCCATTAGGAATCATTCAAGAAAAGGATCGAAGATTAACTCTGAAAGATTTTGGTCCGTTGTTAACAACTGTCAAACCAGATGCACTAGAAATTCATACTGCTCCAGGAAGAGGCCAAGAATTTGAAAAAACAATCAATGAAATTTTTAAAGTCAATCTGGAGCTACAACGATTATCTGTTAGCTGCGGATTACAGGGGCATGGAATAAACCATGAAAAATTAGCAGAAGAACTTTGGCTGCGTCATAAATTCCTGAGAATTCATAATCAAAAACCTCTTTGGCAAATTGATGGACGTCGAATGAGTGGAGATCTCGGAGCAGGTGCGGCCAAAATTGCAGTCAAACTCTGGGAAAGAATACGCCCAATAGCTCCACCAGGCCCCTTACAACTTGCTGGAGGGACTAATGAATCGACCATTAAGTTCCTACCAGAGATTAAGGGGCCTGAAGGAGTTGCTTTTGGAGGGAAAGCAAGAAAGATAATCCAACCATGGTTAGAAGAGGCTCAACGAAAAAGAATTAGTCTTAGGGAGTGGCCTGAAGGTTGGGAGGCAGCTCTTGCAGAGGCAAAACGGCTTATAAATCCTTGGCTTGTAAGGAAATCTTTATAATTGGATTTCCCCTAGCTAAATCAATCATTGAAAAGCCCAAGTTGAGATGTATTAATGAAGAAATCTTCCGATTAACTAAAAAAAACTGGATAAAGACATGACAGGATTGAATCAAATATGCAATTATCAAATAGAAAGAATCCAAATCTATGTCTTTCAATTGCAAACATAGATCTGGAACAATGGGCCGTCGCCAAGTGGTAAGGCATCGGGTTTTGGTCTCGACATTCCTAGGTTCGAATCCTAGCGGCCCAGTTTTCAACAGTTAGTGATAGAGCAACCTCTACTTGTTCTTGATTTTGATGGCGTCATCGTTGACGGCATTGAGGAGTATTGGTCAAGTTCTCAACAAACTTGTCTAAACATAATTTCTCCCAAAGAAAAAGAAATTATTTCTTTGCCTAGTGAGATTCCCCAAGATTTTAAGGCCATGAGGCCATGGGTTCATTATGGGTGGGAAATGGTTGTCCTGGCTGCTGAATGTTCAGATCAAACTAGTCGATTAAACTTAAAAGGTTTACAAAATTTCTCAAGGAATTATCAAATAGAATGCTCATTAGCTCTTGAAAAATGGGGTTGGACCCCTTTTCAATTACAAGAAGCTTTAAATCAAACAAGAAGAGAGGCAATATCAAATAATTTCAATCAGTGGTTAAATTTTCATCAGCCTTTTTCTTTAGTCACTCAACGTCTCAAGACACTTGAGAAGGAAGGCATTGAATTTGCTGTTTTAACAACAAAAAGTATTGAGTTCACAAAAAAACTTTTGGATTGTTTCGATCTTCAGCCAAAGCTTGTTTTCGGTCACGAATCAGGGAGTAAAGTCGATGTCTTGAATCAACTCTTACAGACAAACATAATTCAAGGATTTATTGAAGATCGAAGAACTACTTTAGAAAAAGTCTTGAAAGATCCAAAGCTGAAATCTATCCCGTGTTTCTTAGCAAGCTGGGGATACTTAAAACCTCAGGATAAAAATAATCTTCCTTCCGGTATTAAATTATTAAATTCAGATACTTTACGAGAACCTATTTCAAAGTGGTCTTGACTTAATAGCGTACGTCTGTACTATCGGTTTAATTGCTATTCGTTGAGGAACTGAGTATTTCATCATCAATCCCAACGTCTGTTGTTATCCCTCTGAATTAACGTTATTTATCATGTCAAATGAAGGTAAGTCACTCCAATCAACTGAACCTAAGAAAATAGATGCAAAATCTGGAGAGAAAGAAAAAGCATTGAGCTTAGTGGTTGGGCAAATAGAACGCAATTTCGGGAAGGGTTCGATCATGCGTCTTGGGGACGCGTCAAAGATGCGGGTAGAAACAATATCTACGGGTGCTTTAACTCTTGATTTAGCTCTTGGTGGCGGCTATCCCAAAGGACGTGTCATAGAAGTTTATGGTCCCGAAAGTTCTGGAAAAACAACGCTGACATTACATGCGATAGCTGAGATTCAACGTAACGGTGGAGTTGCTGCATTTGTAGATGCAGAACATGCTCTTGACCCAGTTTATGCAGCTTCTCTTGGTGTTGATGTAGAGAATCTTCTCGTATCTCAACCGGATACAGGCGAGATGGCATTGGAAATCGTTGACCAACTTATTAGATCTGCTGCAGTCGATCTAGTTGTTGTTGATTCAGTCGCTGCACTTACGCCCCGTTCAGAGATAGAAGGCGAAATGGGTGATCATTCTGTTGGCGCTCAAGCTCGTCTAATGAGTCAAGCAATGAGAAAAATCACTGGAAATATTGGCAAGTCTGGTTGCACAGTAATTTTCTTAAATCAATTACGTCTAAAAATTGGTATTACATACGGGAATCCAGAAACGACAACTGGTGGAAATGCTCTTAAATTTTACGCCTCTGTAAGATTAGATATTCGTCGTATTCAAACGTTAAAGAGAGGAACTGAAGAATATGGAATTCGTGCAAAAGTGAAAGTGGCAAAAAACAAAGTTGCACCTCCATTCCGAATAGCCGAATTTGATATTCTTTTTGGGAAAGGAATTAGTACTCTTGGTTGTCTTCTCGATTTAGCAGATGAGACTAATGTCGTTACTCGGAAAGGAGCTTGGTATAGCTATGAAGGTGACAATATTGGACAAGGGAGAGACAATACCATTACTTGGCTTGAACAAAATCCTGAATCAAAAGAAATAATTGAAAAGTTAGTTAAAGAAAAATTAACTGAAGGCTCAGAAGTAAGTGCTAATTCAATGAGACCATTAGCAGCAGCTGCACGACAGGCTTCATCACGACCAATCCTAACCCAAGTTTCAGCGAACGGTTAAAGGTAAAAACATACTTGTCTTTATCTGATATCAGCAGGAATCCACCACCCTGCAGCAGGTCCAACAAAGCGGACAATGATCCAAAGAACAACTAAAACAGCAATACCTACCCATCCTGCACTAATACTTAATTGTATAAATTGATCTCTTTGCGCTTGCGTAACAGGGAACCAAGAGACAATACGAGGTGACTCATTTCTAGGATTTTTCTTACTACGAGGTTTTACACCTTGCTCAGATCTTCGGCGTGCTTCTCCCATTATAAAAAAAGAATATTTTTTAATCTAAGAGATTCATTTTAATAAGGCAATAAACGCTCTAAAGCGACCCACGGTTCAAGAGCTTCGAATATTAGTTTTCCCCAACTTCTATAGTGCATACGGCCGTCAAGTATAGCGACTCGAACATGTTTACCCCTAATAATTGCAAGCGATTTCAGAAGAGTAGTAATGGTTTCTGGCAAAAGGAATTCTCGAAACCAGTCACGACCTTGATGCTTAAGCATTTCAACTTTAGCGGCAATCCAAGGTGATCCTAAAGCTGGTAATGGAATAACTGGGAAAATCAATTGATCTGGAGTTGACAAATTGTACTGATTAATAATCCACCAATTACAGCTACAACAAATAATCCCATTAGTCTCAATAGTAGTAGTTTCATGAACGACTCTCAATCCAAATTCTCCAGCCAATTCACTAGTTATCTGGAGTCGCATTTGCAAATCATCTACCAAAATAATAGTTGGATGCGTACGACCAAGAATTAATCTTTGACACTGTCTTATAATATGACGATAAAAATGAGCCGTATTTGGCAAAGGTTGTCTTTTAGGAACAAATAAAGGAGTAGGTTCTTGATCAAATTTATTTCCTAAATTCACCTTCACATTGAAATTAAATTTTTTTCTATTTAAATCTAAAAAGAGAGAATCACTTTGACCTGAGTGAGTCAACATCAAAAAAGTATTTTTCGATAGTAGATCTGAGAGAGTTTGCAAAGGAAATAAAGGTTGAATATACCAATCCCAACTAAGTTTTCGATTATCTAGTTTCGCCCATGTCACCCATTCATTGTTGACGACATTAAGAGCTCGTTTCCAAGGCATTGCTGAAGGCAAGTCATCTTTGAAAATTTCTTTTAATGCTAAAAGTTCCGTATAATCAATTCTTATGACTGCATCAGAACTTACTGAATGACTAAAAAGACTTCGACTTAGACGCTCATGAACTTCAATAATTGAAGCTTCAAAACGTGAGTAAGAAGCAATTAAATTCTCCCAATCTTTTGGAGTAATTTTAACAGACATAGATTCTCTGAGCTCACTAGAAATAAACTCAGATTCAGGAAAAATTAATTGACGATTTTTTAACAAATCTTTTTCATTAGCAGAAATAAGATCTTGGTATCTTAGAACCCAAATTTTTTTATCTGAAGGAATTAATTCAATTCCTTCTACATAATCAAAACCTAATCGACTAGATCTTAACTTTGGCAATTCCACTTCAAACAAGAGTAGATATTGTCTCTCTGAAAGAATCAGCGCAATATTCTTGGTATGCAAGCAAAGTGGAATCAAAAGGCCAGGCCACCAAAAATTTTTACTGTCACTTGATAATTGAATAAAAGTATTATCTTTACGACTTAAGCTTCTGGAGATCAATCTAGTTAGAGTCAAATTATGAGGCCATAGAGCAAGATTGTTTTGATAGTATTTTTTTAGATGTTTATGTGAATTCGCCTCAAGCATTAGTAGGACCTTTTATCAATAAATTCTTTTAATCATGTTGCCCTATCAATAAAGATATAGAACAATACTATTTATGGAGCTTAAAGCAAAACCATCTAAAAATATTGGAATTGTCGGATTAGGTCTAATTGGAGGCTCCTTAGGCTTAGATCTCCAAAAGCTTGGATATACAATATATGGGATTACTCATCGAGAAAAAACTGCTCAAAAAGCCAGAGAAAGAAAACTAGCCCAAATTGTTAGTACTAATCCAAGTGTATTAAAAAATTGTTCTCTTATTTATATTGCTTTACCACTTGAACAGATTCTAAATCCTTCATCCGCTTTAATCAATGCCATACCTAGGGATGCTGTTGTTACTGATGTTGGATCTGTAAAAGTCCCTATTTTAAATACTTGGAACAAGCTACATCCGCGTTTTGTAGCCAGTCATCCAATGACAGGAACGGAAGAATCTGGTGTTAGCGCAGGTCAACATAATTTATTTAAAAATAAGCCATGGGTCGTTACTCCAAATAAAGAAACTGATCAAAAAGCCCTCGAAATAGTTCACCAAATTTCTTTATCACTTGGAAGTCAATGGATAAGCTCTGAACCTCAAACACATGATGAAGCGGTTGGATTGATTTCACATTTACCAGTTCTAATTAGCGCAGCATTACTCGATACTATCCGTACTGAGGTAAAGCCTTCCTTATATGCACTTGCAAAAAGTATTTCATCCAGTGGGTTTGCTGACACCTCTAGGGTCGGAGGTGGCAACCCAGATCTAGGAGTCTCTATGGCAAAATTTAACAAAGAAAATATAAAGAGGCATTTGGCATCTTATAGACATTCTCTAGATCTTTTTGAAAAATGTTTACATGAAGAGGACTGGAGTGAACTCAAAAAAATACTAGTCAATACACAGGAAGAAAGACAGAATTTCATTTAAAACCTACTAATTAAAGACAGGGATATTCAAATGTCTACCTTTACATTCCATTAGTTGTCTGACAGCCATCATAGCTGATTGGCTTACACCAGCTGTACCTTCGCCGGGATATATTGAATCTCCACAAAGCCATAAACCTCTAAGAGGGGTTCTACTTGACAAGCCAAAAGGGCCAAATTGATCTGTATGTTGACCAAGCCCTCCGACTATCCCTCCAGGACGTCCAGTCCACCTTTCAAAGCTTCTTGGAGTTGAAAGTTCTTGATGATCCCAACTCGTCTCTAGCAAATTAAACTTTTTATTTAAAATAGTTATGATCTGTTTTAAATAAAAAGTTTTTTTTCTGGCATACGATTGACTATCTAGATTAGACCATTGCTCAATATCAACAAAAATACTTGCAATTAAAGTAGCCATTCCAGCTGGTGCACGTTGATCATCTTCCATGCTGATAGAAATAAATAAAGAGCCAAAATTCTCATCAAAAATTTGAATATGTCCTTGGCAATCAACTGGTAAATCAGAACGACGAAGAGCTCCATAAAATACAAGAGCACCACTAGGTTTGGGTAATTTTTTTATAATTTCACGGTATGTTGAGGATAAACCACCATCAATAGGAATTAAATCTAAAAGTGATTGGGGCGGCAAGCTAAAAACGATATCTGATGCTTTCAGCTGTATCAAATTCTTTCTTCTATCTATTACATTGACATTAAAAATATTTGGATTTCTTTTACTTAATATTTTGGTCACTTTATGCCCAATCAAAAGGCTTCCACCATCCCTTAAAAAACTATCTTTTATCCTATCGCTAAGGGTTTGCATTGATCCATGAAGATGCCATAGTCCTCTAGGAGATTGGGCCATTTGAAGAACAGTTGCACCATATAAAGCTGCCGTTCTAGTTGCTGGCTCTTGAGAGTAAAGTTTTAATTGAAGGTCTAGAAAGCTTCGTAGACGTCTATCTTTATGGCAACCAGTTATTGTAAGCAAGTCTGCAATAGTCAACTTACTCAACAAACCTGTTAAAAGATTTGAAGGACGTATGGCTCTAATTAATTGACTAAAATCCCAGAAATTTCTTACCGGAAGTATTGGATCTCTTTCAACAAATGCCCAGTTACTTTCGTGAATTTTAGAACATAATGACCAGAAGATTTCACTCCCAGGGAACTGTTCTTGTCTTTCTTTCTGCCATCTCAATGGATCATACCAAAGATTGATTGGGCCACTACCATCACCAAGAACGACTGAACATCCAGGATCTAAAATTTTTGCATCAGGTATCGCAATATCTAAATAATTAAATAAACGATGATGAATTCCTCCCTTCTCAAGACCTGCAACTTGGGTAGCTCCTACATCGAAGGTATAAGAACCCCTTTTAAAAGTTCCTGCACAGCCACCTAATTGACTATGTGCTTCGACCAAAGTTACCTTATACCCCTCTTTAGCGAGAAGAGCAGCACCTGTTAAGCCAGCTATGCCTCCCCCAACAACAATGATAGATTCTTCAGACATAAAAAATTATCAATAGAGATTACAGTGAATGGAGGAATTAATCCAAAAGGCTCTTTCAAGTTCAAATAAAGTAAGCAAAAACTCGTTAATAGAAAAAATAATTCCGGTAGGCGGAGGTTGTATCCATAAAGCTTGGTGCATTCATTTCCAAAATGGCAAGAGAGTTTTTGCCAAATCAAATCACATTGACAATATTAATATGTTTAAGTTCGAACGTGAGTGTCTTTCAGTTCTAAAAAGATTTGCTAATAAATCTTATATCTGTATTCCTGAACCACTTGATCTCATAATTTATCAAAATATATCTATACTTTTTTTAGAATGGGTAGATATCAATCAATCCCAACAAAATCTCCTTGGGAAAGGCTTAGCACTGTTGCATAAATTCTCGAGTGAATTGAGCCAAAAAAATTTTGGATGGGAAGAAGAAGGTTTTATAGGTTCTAACACCCAAATAAGAGGGTGGGAAAGTAATTGGGGCAAATTCTTTGTAAATTATCGTCTTAGGCCACAACTCATAAAAGCAAAAGCATGGGGGGTTATAGTTGATGATTATGAGGATGTTTTAATATATTTGAGCTCATATCTGAATGATCATCAGCCAAGGGTCTCAATCGTTCATGGTGATCTATGGTCGGGTAATTGTGGAAGTACTAAAAATGGTTTGGGAACTCTATATGACCCTGCCAGTTATTGGGCTGACAGAGAAGTTGATATCTCAATGACTAAATTATTTGGTGGTTTTAATAAAGAATTTTATAAAGGTTACGAAGAGATTTGGGCACTAGATAAATTTTCAAAAGATAGAACTGATATTTATAATCTTTACCATTTGCTTAATCACGCAAATATGTTTGGTGGATCCTACAAAGAAAATTCATTAAAAATACTAAAAGATCTGAGATCTCGTGTGTAACGAAAACTCAGATCTTTTATTTTCTCTCTTATGAGTTTATCCTAAGTACTCTTTTTTTAGATTTTGAACTTTATCAAATACAGCAGTTCTTTTTTCACTTGTTGTCAAGTTCTGCCAACTCCATTGGCCTAAAACAACAATTCCAAGAAGTTCTAGCAAACCAGGAAGAATTGGGAAAAAATTAACTGTGTCAATAACAACCTTGATTAAAACTTGAGCTAAAACAACAACGGCAATGATACCTGCCGCCTTGCCATACTTACCCATTTGAGTCCAATCAATTTTGCTCAAAGATTCATTAACTTTTCCCATTACATCACTGTAACGTTCTGAAAAATTAACACCTTCAGTTTTCCCTGCCTTTGATTCATCTTTAGAATCAGGATTGACATCAGACATGAACACAAGCTACTAAGCAAATATGGACTGAGCGTATCGAATTAATCTAATAAATGCCATAGGCTGAATAGAGATAAGTCCGAACCAAAATAGAGAGGATGCCGAATCAAATCATTTTTTTTCATGAAAATTCCAAAATCTATTGAATTCCATAACGAAACTAATTATGCCCTCTTAAGATTTTTAAAGGCGGCAGAGCCAGAAGAAGGCTGCTGTATGTTAATTGGCAAAACAAACAGCTCAGCCAAAGATCACAAAAGAAATATTTGGGAGGTAACTCACATAAGGAATTGTCGAAATATTTGGGGGGAACCGGAATCAAAATTAATTGATCAAAATATAAGAGAGTTTTCTAATCAAAAAAATATGCAATTGTCCAAAAAAAATCGCTTTGAAATAAACGCCATTGATCAAATTGCATCTCACAAATGGGCAAGAGAAAATAATCTAGAAGTTTTATGCTTTGCACACTCTCATCCTACAGGTGAAAACAAACCGTCTGAAATGGATTTATTCTTACACCAATCTCCTGGTCTTATGATTATTTCAAATAAGGATGGAGATTTAAAAGCATGGTGGATCAAAAATAAATTAAACTTTCATAGCGTGAAAATTGAAATTTTTTCTTTAACGTAAACTAATAATGAACGGTTTGATTAATGGAGAAAAGTCAGAGTAAAGCTAATTTAAATTCTGAAGAAATTGCTAGGTATGCAAGACACATAAGTCTTCCTGAAATAGGTTTTAAAGGCCAAGAAAAATTGAAGCAAAGCTCAGTTGCTTGTATTGGAACAGGAGGACTAGGATCTCCTCTTTTAATTTATCTTGCAGCAGCTGGAATTGGGCGAATAGGAATAGTTGATTTTGATGTAGTTGAATACTCAAACTTACAAAGGCAAATCATTCATACAACAAATTCAATAGGCCAATTAAAAACAGATTCTGCTAAACAACAAATACTTAAAATAAATCCTTCTTGTAGAGTTGATTTATTCAATCAAAAGCTAACAAGTAGTAATGCTTTGGAAATACTTGAAACTTATGATGTTATATGTGATTGTTCAGACAATTTCCCAACTCGCTACCTAATTAATGATGCTTGTCTAATACTTAATAAGCCTAATATATATGGTTCAATCGCAAGATTCGAAGGTCAAGTAAGTGTGTTTAATTTGAAGGAAGATAGTCCTAACTATCGAGATCTTATTCCTACACCACCTCCACAAGAATTAATTCCATCATGTTCTGAAGCTGGAGTCATGGGAATTCTTCCAGGAATTATTGGTACAATTCAAGCAACAGAAACCATAAAGATAATAACAAATATTGGTGATCCTCTAAACGGTAGGCTACTGATTTTCAATGCATTAAAGATGCGCTTTAAAGAGCTAAAATTGAAATCCAATACAGAAAATAGAAATATCCAAAAGCTAATAGATTATAAAAGTTTCTGTTCAGATGTTAAAGTTAAAAATGAAGTCGATTGTGATATAAAGAGTATCTCAATTAAGGAATTAAAAATACTTTTGAGCCAATCGTCGAATGAAATACAATTAGTAGATGTTCGCAACCCAAACGAACACAATCAATATTCAATCTTAGGTTCAAAACTGATACCCCTTAGCACTATTGAAAGCGGAGAAGCCATGAATGAAGTTAAAACTCTTACGGCAAAAAAAAAGCTCTATGTATTTTGTAAAAGTGGGACAAGGTCATTGCGAGCATTGAAGCATTTAAACAAATTTGGAATTAGGGGTATTAATATTGAAGGAGGTATTGAAGCCTGGAATAATGAAAGTATTAATTAAAACTAATAATCAACTCCTCTTTTTAAATCAACTCCTTTTTCTGCATAATGCTTGTGGCACACCATCTCAGAATGAACACTTGCTAAATCAAAATATATAGGTTGGTTTTTACATCTTCCTGTAATAATTACCTCAGTCTCTGAAGGTTTACGTAACAATGTTTGAACAATAGGCTCAACTGGTAGGAGTTCCAAATCAACGGTTGGATTCAACTCATCCAAAATCACAGTCTTATAAAGACCACTTGAAATCGCTGCCCTTGCAATTTCCCATGCTCTTTCAGCCTCTATATAATCAATAGGCTTTTGCTGCCCCCTCCAAACTATCGCATCTCTACCAGATCTTAGATGGTCAACTAAATGAGGATAACTTTCCCTAAGAGCTGCGATAGCGGCATCCTCTGTATAACCGCTACCACCCTTAAGCCATTGCAAAATTAATACACGATGACTTTTATCCTGACTAATTCCTCTACCGATAGCTTGCAGAGCTTTTCCCAACGCACTGGTTGATTTACCTTTTCCTTCACCGGTATATATTTCAATCCCACCAACATTATTCTTAAAAAGAATTTCATCGTTATTAATCTCAGGTCGTCTGTGAGCTCTCATCTCAGAATGAAGTTCCGCAACTTTAATCAAAGGGCTTGGCGCAGCTCTTCCAGTGACGATAATTTCCATACCGCTTGGTCTTGCAGTCAGTGTTTTAACAACTTCTTCTACAGTCAATAGTCCCAAATCCAGAACAGGATTCAATTCGTCTAGGACAACAACTGAATATAAGGCACTAGCAATTGCCCCCTTTGCTATATCCCATCCTCTTTGAGCTTCCTGATAATCAAATTTGGTGGATTGGTCGGCGCTAAAAAATTCGCCCCTGCCAGTTCTAACTTGATCAATAAGGTGAGGAAAGCCTTGCTGCAAAGCATCTATTGCTGCATCTTCGTCATACGAGCGTCCAGGTCCTTTTAAGAATCTAAGAAGCAAGACTCTTGTTTGTCTTTTCTCACATATACCTAGACCTATCGTCCTAAGAACAACCCCCAAAGCTGCTTGGCTTTTCCCTTTTCCCTCTCCGTCATAAATATGTAATTGCCCGTGACTACGTTCCTGGCTTTCTGATGCTGTCGTAATCCCTATACCGTTTGATACCACGATCGAAAATTCTGCTTCTTATGCATGCAACTTAACTTCTTCTACATTAGACGTCATAGAATATGCAAAATGCATACAAAGAGGCAAGAGAGGAAGAGTCTCAATTTAATCAAATTAATGATCTTTTAAAAAAGTGTTTTTTAGTCAACTTGATTCTTTAACTAACTCCGAACTCAAGCAATTAAAATTGTTAAGGGAGTTTATTAAAGATATAGATCATGCCTGTGTTGCTTTTTCTGGAGGCGTTGATAGTTCTTTAGTAGCAACAATTGCGCAAGAACAACTAGGTTCAAAAGCCTTCGCGGTTACTGGTGTCTCCCCTTCCTTAGCGCCATATTTACTTAAGCAAGCGCGTCTCCAAGCAGCTTGGATAGGCATTCATCATGAAGAATGCCTAACAAATGAAATCAATGAACCAAATTACTTTCAAAATCCTGAAAATAGATGCTTTGCATGCAAACAGGAATTACATAAACATTTAAAGCAAATTTCAAAAAGATTCCATAATGCTCAGGTCCTTGATGGAGTGAATTTTGACGATCTTCATGACTTTCGACCTGGCATAAAGGCCTCTAATCAGGCGGGAGTGATATCACCTCTTGCTGAACTAGCAATAGATAAAAAATCAATTCGCTCAATATCTAAATCATTGGGTTTACCCTGGTGGGATAAACCTGCACAGCCATGTTTAGCCTCTCGTATTCCGTTTGGAGAGGAAATAAGTTCGAAAAGGCTTGAGCAGATTGGTTTAGCAGAAGAATGGATTATTAATCAAGGTTTTTCAAAAGTGCGTGTAAGAAGTCAAGGGCTATCTGCCAGAATCGAATTACCTGCAAATGAAATAGATAATTTTCTTAAAATTATTAAAAGAGATAAATTAATTAAATATTTTTTTTATTTAGGATTTCATTCCATAAGCTTAGATCTTGAAGGTTTGATTAGTGGAAAACTCACTAGAGACCTAAATAATGACTACTTGAAAAATAAGCTCTGATATCGCAAAGATCTTTGATATGTTTTAACTGTTCATTTTGATCAAAGTTTACGATTCAAGGTTTGGATCCCAGAGGGGATCTCTCTTTCGATATTTTTAAATGAAAAGTGCTGAGCCAAAAAATCTTTAAAAAGTAACTTACACGCTTTTTCAGGCATTGTATGGTCACCGCAAGTGAAAACATCAATTGCTGCATATCCAAGCTCAGGCCATGTATGTATTGAAATATGAGATTCAGCCAATAAAGCTAGTCCCGTAACTCCCTGGGGTTTAAAGCTATGTGTTACCAAATTTATGAGTGTTGCACCAGCAACTTTGGCCGAGGATGTGATGGTTGTTCTTATAAAAGCTTCATCGTTAAGCTTCGCTTTATCACATTGGTAAAGTTCAAGTATGCAGTGCCTTCCAATATTCTCAGTAGACTTAGTGATTATGGTTTCTACATCATTTAACTTACAAGAGTCACCCCATCCAGGATTTGGATGTAATTCGGGGAAAAAAGGTTCCATATTATCCAAAAATCATTTCCACAATAACTGACCAATAGTTTCAACCAAAAGAATCTAATTGCATTAATTGTGAGTTTCGTACCCATTCACCTTCAAAAGAATCCACATGTGTGGCACTGATCAAACACTGATGTTTTTGACCGACAGCCTCTAAAAGCAATAATTGCCGTTTGGGATCTAGCTCCGCCAACACATCATCTAAGAGCAAAATTGGAGATTGTCCATACAGTGTTTTAATTAATTCTAATTCAGCCAATTTTAAAGCCAACACAATAGTCCTCTGCTGACCAGCAGAACCAAACCGTCTAGCATCTACTTCATTTACTAAAAACTGTACATCATCACGATGTGGACCTACTCGACAATTACTCGTTATTTCTTCCTCAGATCTCATTTCTAAAAGTTGCCGTTCAATACTCTCCCTCCAAAGCCTTTCACTCTCCTCACCCTCAAGTCTACTACCTGGCAAATATGTAATATCCAATTTCTCTTTATTGTTACTTAAATGTTGTTGCCAGTTTGATGCTATAGGAAGTAGACGATCTAAAACGCGCTTACGTCTTCGATGAATTCTTGTACTCACCAAAGCCATTTGCATATCATAAGAATCTAGTAGAATATTTTGATCCTTGCTCGAGTCAACACGCAAATTACGCCAAAGCTGACTTCTTTGTCTAAGCAATCTACTAAACCTTCCCATCAAGTCGCAATAAATAGGCTCAAGCTGCTGGACAATTCTATCCAACCAATTTCTTCTAAGAGAAGGTTCTCCTCTAATTAATCCTAGGTCAAGGGCACTAAAACCTACGCTTCTCATCGGTCCAATCAAATCAATTTGACGAGTTAAAAGTTTTTCATTTTTGTAGGCTTTTCTTCCGCCTTTTCTATTTAATTCTAAAGAAAGTTTTTGATCATCTTCAATCATTGCAGATAAGCATGCCTGATCTTTATCCCAATAGATCAAATCCTGGTTTCGATTGGATCGATGAGAGCGTAAACTAGACAAGAGTTCTACGGATTCAAGAAGATTAGATTTACCAACTCCATTTTGACCTATTACTATCAACCGATTTTCAGTTAACTCAAACTGAAAACGTCGATAATTTCGAAAATTATTGAGTTCTAACTGGTGAAGTTGAATGTTTCTTTATGGCATTTGTATGTAAGCTAATTTTAATAAGGTCTCGGCATTTGGCCTTTTTTAATAACAACCCCTGCGTTGGGCATGTAGCTCAGTTGGATAGAGCATCAGATTCCGGTTCTGAGAGTCGGGGGTTCGAGTCCCTCCATGCTCGTAAATTTAATTTTTCAAAGTCTAAATCCCATTGTTTTGATACCGTTTGGATCTAATAAAAACCCATTGGCCTTAAGTGGGTTGAGTGCAATTAATGGAGCAGCAACAGAAATGCTACAGCCTGGCAACTCCCGTCTAATTATTTCAATTGCCTTAAAAACTACAATAGACATGTATTTTTCTTGTTGATCGCCAGGCTCAGCAACTAAATCCCACAAGTTTGCATTTAAACCTTTATCACTAGTCACTCGAACAAAAGCTACAAGATTTTCGGAAGTCTTTTGAAGAAGAGTCAGATAAAAATCACTATTTTTCAAAGCCAGTTCCAATTTACGTGGTTGATGAGTATCTTGATTGCATCTTGATAAGAGCCTATTTATTTTACGCACAGAAATGAGTTCACTTCGTAGTAGAAGAAAGCCCTCAGGAATTTGAGGACATTTATTAGCTGAATTTAATCCAAGCATGTCATCCTGTATTTCTCATCCCTGCAGCAATGCCATTGATGGTCAATAGTGCACCACGCAATAATTCACTACGGCTATATGTACGTGAACGGTGAGTAGAGTCATTATTCAAATCTTCACTTATTGGTGGTTGACGATTCTGATCTCTTAATCGCTTAAGAAGCGCAACTTGTAAAAAACCTAAAGGAACAATAGTCCTATTTCTTAGATTTACAGACAATTGCAATGCGGGGTCGGCACTTAATAATTTTGACTTATCAGTAATTTCTAAAATTAATTTCTTAGTCAAACTATATTCGCTTGAGATAATCTCGAAAATATCAGCAAAAGCATCACGATTTTCATTGCCACCTAAACTAACCATGTAGTGGTGGGCAACATCTAAATCAACTTTTGAAAGCGTCATCTCTACTTTAGATATCAACATTCTAAAGAATGGCCATCTCTGGTTCAACATTCTCAACATCTCCATTTGGTCGGGGTCAGTCTTTAATTCAGTAGCTAAAGCTGTACCAACACCAAACCAACTTGGCAAGAGGAAGCGACTTTGAGTCCAACCAAAGACCCATGGAATAGCACGAAGACTTGATAAATCTTTTGCACCACTTTTTCTTCGAGCAGGGCGACTAGAAATTTGTAACTTACTGATTTCTTCTATAGGAGTCACCACTTGAAAAAATTGAACCAAATCGGGATTATCATGCACTAAAGCTCGGTAATGCTCCCTTGAACGAGCTGCAAGTCTGGTCATCAATTCATTCCAATTTGGCGTAGCATCTAATTTATTAGTTACTAAACTATTTTGGATAACAGCTGTAGTTACAGTCTCTAGATTATATAGAGCTAATTCTGGAAGACTATATTTTGAGGCAAGAACCTCTCCTTGCTCTGTGATCTTTATACGTCCCTGAAGCGTACCACTAGGTTGAGCCAAAATAGCTTGATAAGCTGGTCCACCTCCTCTTCCTACAGACCCTCCTCTTCCATGAAAAATGCGCAATGCTATTCCTTGTCGACTAGCAAGGTCTTGGAGTGCTATTTGGGCCTTATGAATTTCCCAATTACTTGAGAGGAAACCAGAATCCTTATTGCTATCAGAATATCCAAGCATAAGTTCCTGAAGCGGTTGTTTTCTCTCTCCTACTCGTGAAAGCAATTCGCGATAAATATCTTTCTGGAGCAACGACTCCATTACCGAAGGAGCATGTTGTAAATCCTCAACCGTTTCAAATAATGGAACAACGAGAAAATCAGAAGCCCCTAAAGTTGGATCAATTAAACCTGACTCTTTGGCTAAAAGAAGAACTTCTAACAAATCTGATGCAGTATGACTCATTGAAATTACATACGAGCGACATATGCGAGTACCAAATTCTTTCTGAAGCCTATGAAGCATATGAAAAACTGAGATAGTTTCTTGAGTACTTTTAGACCACTCAAAAGCAGGTGGAATAAGTGGTCTCCGAGTTTTTAATTCCTTCATCAACCATTTGACTCGAGTTTCCTCGTCCATTACTCCATATGGCTCAGGGATGTCTAAATAACGAGTGAGCTCATCCAATGCATCACTATGTCGGGTACTTTCTTGCCTAATGTCTAAACTAGCCAAAGAGAAACCAAAGATATGAACTTGATTTAATAAAGTATCTAGAGGTTCACAAGTAAGATCTGTACTAACCAAACTATTTCTAATAAGCTCTAATTCATTCTTTAATTCATCTACAGATCGATAGTAAAAAAAATCATCAAAACTATTATTAGTAGACGTTAAAGGCTTTCCTTCTGGTGAGAATTGCCATCCAGCATCAGCCAACTGCTTATTACGTAATTGAGTAAGTCGCAACCTCTCTAATGTATAGCTAAGTTTCAAACGATAAGGTTCTAATCGATATCTAGCAGCCCTTTCCTCATAGACCTCAGGGAAACGAACTCTATCCATTTCTAATGACTCTAACAAAGGGGAACTGACGTGACTCCATTGCATAGATATACTCAGCTGATCTCGTAACTCTTGAACTGATGCAATATACCTATCCAACATTAATTGTCTTTGATAACACGCTGTTCTCCATGTGATTTCAGGAGTAACAGAGGGATTTCCATCACGATCCGAACCTACCCAAGAACCAAATGTACAAAATGCTTCATTAGGAATTTCTACATCTGGATAACTTGAAGCGAGTGCCGTAGTCAGTCTCCTTCTTAATTGAGGCATGGCATCAAACAAAACCTGCTGAAAATAATGAAGGGCATAGTCAACCTCATCAAGAACAGTCGGTTTAAATTGATGAAGCTCATCAGTTCTCCACCAAAGTCTTATCTCCTCCTCTAATTGTAATCTAAATATTTCCTTTTCCGATTCGGAAATTAAGTTATTAGATTGAAGTTGCTGCAAAAGAGTGGCTACCCTGCGTTGCTTATGACGAACAGTATGTCTAACTATTTCAGTTGGATGAGCCGTAAAGACCAGACGTATGTCCATTTCTCTCATCAAGGCATCAAGCTGCGCTGGAGGGACATTCAAACGGCGTAATCGCTCAAATAATTGTGTAAAAGTTGCTGGGGCAGTCTGACTAGCTAAAGCTGGGGCAAATGGGTCTATTTTATAATTACTATTGTCTAATTTCCCTTTTTCTAGACTATCTAAATAACTATCTTCTTCTATACGTTGCTCCAGAATATTTACCAGCTGAAAATAAAGAGAGAACGCCCTAGCAGCAGATATTGCCTCAGCTAAATCCATTTCTGTAATCAATTGAACTATTGCATCTGAGGAATTGTCTTGATTTGACTTGCTAGGGTCACTTAATTGTTTTAAACGCAATAATCTCTCTGTTTGATCTGGAGGACATTCGCTTTTGAGAACTGTCTTCCATAGATCCTCAACTAGTTCAAGCCTTTGTTGCAATAAATATCCAGGATCTTGATCCTCAACACATACTGTCGAGTGATTAGAGATGTTTTCGTTAGGAGGATGTTTCAACATAAATGTATTATGAAGCAGTTCGACCGACTTAGTCACTAAAAGGTTGAATTCATTTGAATGAAATTGGTCTCCTCTCGTTCCATTTCACCAATACCTTGCTGAAGCAAGGACTGAATTGATACTCCCTTGGAATAAGAATTAAGCCATATCATTGATTGATTTCCATTTGTCAAAACAGATTGAATAGGTTGAAGTAAATCAAACATATTAAGCTCCTTAGCCAAAGGAGTTACATCTAACACAAGTTCCTTTATCCAATCACGGCAGTTGATTTTTCTCCCATTTTTCCAATGAGATAAATTTGCATCAAGGCTAACTTTGGCCGCAATCAAATCATTTTCATCTGCCAGTAGAGCCAATTCTTCTGCTGTTTTAGAGCTTGCTTCAATTGGATCAAATTTTTTCATATTTTTTTGAAGATTAATAATTCTGAGTTCAAGTAACGCAGTAATTGCTAAAAGCAAATCAACATCAGCAACCAAATCACAAATCCTAAGCTCTAATCGATTTAAGATATGAGGCCTTTGTGGACCATTTGGCCTAACTGATGTCCATAAATGCCTTTCATTTTGCATAGTGCCCTGACTTAATTGCTCTTCAACCCATGCCACATAGTGAGCATGATCCACAAACATAGGCACATTGGAGGGTGTCTTAGGGAATTGAACCCATCTTTGAGAATGTGCACCCGTTGCATGTCCATCCAAGAAAGGAGAACTAGCACTTAAAGCAAGAAATAATGATGCCTCACATCTAACCAAGCGAAGGGCCGCAAAAAGTAAGGATAAGTTTTCAATGCCTAAATTTATATGAATACTTGCTGTTACAACATTTGTTCCATAATTTTTTTCTATAAATGAATGATAAGAATTTTCTAAATCTGACCTTTCAAAAATTTTTGTATTACCAAGACTAAGTGTACTTCCTGGCAGAATTGTAAGTTTTTGGCCATCAAGCCATTTCCTTAGTTTTTGTCTTGGCAGTAACAAAGAATGTTTTAAGACAGCGTATCTTTGATCTGGATCAGTTATGTACTCCAGATTTCTTTGATCCGGTTCTTTGACAAAATCTGATAGATCTTCAGTAATAGCAGATGCAACACCTACATTTTCACCTGCAACTGTGCCAGTAAAAAGCTCAACTTCAAACCCCTTTAACAGCATAAAGTCACTCATAAATCCTGGGGGTCTAAGCAAGCTAGAGCAGTAAACATCCCTTTCGCTTTATTTAAAGTTTCTTGATACTCATTAGAAGGAATTGAATCTGCCACGACCCCTGCCCCGGCTTGTACTTGAACAGTAAAATCATTTTTATTTTTCTTACGAACAACCATTGTTCTGATAGTAATAGCTGTATTCAATGCCCCATTCAAATCTATAGACCCATAAACGCCTGAATAAGGTCCTCTTCGTTGTTTTTCTAATTGATTAATTAGTTGCATTGCTCTTATCTTTGGAGCCCCACTAACCGTCCCAGCGGGGAAAGAAGCAATTAATAAGTCCCATATGTCCTTTTCTTTTCTTAAGGTACCCTCAACCTCACTAACTATGTGCATTACATGCGAATATTTTTCAATAGCCATTAATTCTTTTACAAAAACACTCCCAGGATTACAAACTCGACCTAAATCATTTCGACCTAAATCTACTAACATCACATGCTCGGCTCTTTCTTTGGGATCTTTTAAAAGATCTTTCTCTAGAGCTGCATCTTCTAAATCGTTTTTACCTCTAGGACGTGTACCAGCAATTGGTCTCAAACTTGTTTGAATACCCTTTTCTGTTTGTTGGGCCTTAACCATTACCTCTGGACTCGAACCAATAAGTTGCCAGTCTCCAAAGTCAAAAAATGCCATAAATGGAGAGGGATTAACCATCCTCAGGCTTCGATATAGTTCAAAAGGTTTTTGCATAACAGTCGACTCCAATTTTTGACTAAGAACCAACTGAAAAACATCTCCTTTTTTAATAAATTCTTTAGCCACTTCAACACTATGTTCAAATTCACTTTTTGAGGTATTATAAGTCATATCAAGACTTCTATTCCCTTTTTCATTCCACTTTAAAGACTTTATTGGCTTTAAAGGAGAGGCCATTAAATCTTGAAGTTCATTGATTTGATCACAGGCAATTTCATAAGCCTTTTGAGAAGAAACTCCATCACTTAAATTTCCATATGCAACAGCTGTTATTAGACGTTTAACTTGGTCAAAAATCAAAATTTTATCCATAAACATCCAAATACCATCAGGTAAGTCTTGATCGGAAAATTCATAGGTAGGTACTGAGGACTCAATCCATTGAATTAGTTCATATCCCCACATTCCAAAAAGTTGTCCCAGTTGTGGCAAGCCAGACAAAGAAACAGATTTATAAGGCTTAAGCATTTTTCTGAGTATTTCAATTGGATTTCCATAAAACTTTTCTTGTTTTCCATTCCTCCAGCATCTAGTCAATTCATCACCTCTTACTATCACCTTCCAAAGAGGATCTGATGCAACCACACTCCACCTACCTATAGTTTCTCCTCCTTCTACTGATTCAAGTAATACTCCTGGAGGGCAATCATTACCAACTTTAAGCCACGTTGTAAGAGGAGTTTCTAAATCTGCAGGCCAACTTTTCGCCAAGGGGATATAATTAGCCCCCCTGGACGCTGATAAAAGAAATTCTTCTTTATCTAAACTAAACATGACTGCATAATGGCAGCCCAATATATAGATTTAAAAGGGGCAAAAGTTTAAATTGAATGACTTATGCATCGTAAGTATTTTTACCGCTAAATTTCAAACTTGCTGGATTAGGATTTTCTCCAATCCGTCTATTATTGTATCCCTCTTTCAGGCGACCTTCATTAGGCTTCTCAGAGAAAACCCCATCCTTAGGGAAAAGTAATTCTCTATCTCCTCCAGGATAAATTCTATAAATTTTACTTGTTTCAATTCTTGGCTTAAATCCCCTAAGTTGAGTATTCAAAGCAAAACACTGCTCTTTTCTAGCAAAGTACATGAGGTTATCACCCTCATTCATTACTGCTGCTCCTCCAGTTGGAAGTTCAAAAACCTCAGCAGTTTTACTTGTCCACGTAATTGCATATTTTTCTTCGGTTTCAGCCGAGTTCAATAAGCCACCAGTGCTACCAATGTGCTTTGGAAGTGTTCCAGGTAATACTTCGGTCATGCTTTTAATTAAATCAACTCATTCTTTATATTTTTAAATTAGCACTTTATTTTCTGCCTTTTGACTCATTTGACGTCAACTTCACACGCGTCAACATTAACCTTGAACATCAAATTATTTTAATTCAGAAATAGGGAAAAATATCGTAATTCCACTATCTCGCCTATTAGTCAGACGGCCTCCAAGACTTTTCAAAAGCCTTTGGGTTGCAGCCTGACTAAGCTGCAAATTACCTGTAGTTGGATTCCAACTAAGAACTGGTCCAATTTCTTCATTAGAAACACTTTCTGATACTTCAGACTCAGTAGAGGTGGAGAGCTGAGTTAAAATTTGAAGCTTTAGTCTCTGCCCAGCTGGCCTTAATTTCAACGTTAATTCCCCGCCCGCTTGCAATCCACGACTGTTCCTGTCAATAAGACCTGTCAACATTAATTCAAGCCCCTCTGAGTCACTCAAAACTTTTGGTAAATCCGGTGTGATATCAAGAATAAGTTTCAAACCTTTTCTCTCCAATTGATTGTTCCAAGCTGGAGAGAGCATTGTGAGCATTTTACCTAAGTCAGTTAAAGCTAAATTTGTTTGTTCAGGCTTGCTTCTCTCGAGCTCTACTGCATTAAAAATCAAACCAAAACGATCAATTTGTTCTGTACATTCAATATCTATTTGCTTCAAACGGGTTTCAACTACTTTAGATAAATCCTGCTTTCTTAGAAGAGATCTTATTAAGGTTCTTATTGTCGCCAATGGAGTTCTAATTTCATGTGTTAAAGCCTCTAGCAAGGAAATTTCACTATTTTTGGAACTTGATTTATGATCATCAATTAAATTATCTGGCAAAGTTTGAATATTTAAACTTGGTGCAATATCTGCAAGTCGTTGAGATAGTAGAGGCCAAAATACTTTAGATAAATCATCATTTGTTTTCAGCTGACCCATCTCACTGAGAGCGTTTCGAAGATTATTTGCTTGTTCAACATTTTCTGTATTCAATCTATTGTCAAGTAATGTCAAAAGATCACTCAAAGTTTCAGGATCGCTTCGCATTAAAAGTTTTCTTTCCCGACATTTGCCTTCCAGAGCCAAAGCAATTTGAATTTCAGGAGTAATAACTATTAGCAATGGATCATTTCCATCTTCCTCCAAAAGAGTCAAACGCTCATAGTCTGAAGAATCATTTTGGGAATCAATTGAAATTGATTGACTGGGAGGCAACATCCCAATAGAAGGATTTGTAAGATTTAATAAATCCTTTGGGGCCCAAACCCATCCTTGAAATTTCTTGAGTAATTTAGGTTCGTACAGTGCTGGTAAAGGGGAAGACAGCCATAAACCTCTTGTAAGGTTCATGGGTAGTAAAATGTCTGATTGAAGAGTATCTAAAGCTGCCCACCACATTCTTCTTACTGCAGATTCACTGCCTGTGGAATGAGGCACACCTTGAGCCATTCTTTTTTGTAAATCTTGAATAGTTACTAGAGGCGTGCTCACAAAAACCTCCAAACTTCGTACAAACCTTTAAATCCATATGATTGATTAGATTTTAAAGGATGAAAAATCATAAAAAGTAGAATTGCAACTCGTGAAGACACCTTGAAACTGACTATTTTCAAACAGACTGATTGATAATTCCAAAATCAATTTCAATCAATCTATTCAATAGACAAGTTAAGATCATAAAAACTAATTCGTCTATGAGTCAGGATTAGTAAGCTGGAAGAATGCGTATAGAAACTAAGAACTTAAGAATAACTAATTCAATGAAACTAATGTTTAATCTAAGAGTGAGGATTCCTTCCTTTACATAGGCATCCAAACTTAACCACAAGATGGTACATAGAGACCATACCGATATACAAAGCTCTTTTGCGAGTCAATTAATACCTTTACAAATTCAAATTAAGTAAAAGTGTCTAATCAAAGATTTTTTCTTATTGACTGACCCCTTCTAGAGGCAGATAAACAAAAACCCAGACTTATAAAATTAACAAATAACGCTGTTCTTCCATAGCTCATAAAAGGTAATGGGATACCTGTAACAGGTCCTAGGCCAATAGTCATAAATATATTCACCATAATTTGAAAGATAAACATTGAAGTTATTCCAATAACAATTAAAGATTCAAAATCACTACGTGCTTGAATAGCTATCTTTATTAATCGAAAAATAAAAATAAAAAATAAAAATAAGACTAACAAAGTTCCTAAAAAACCTGACTCTTCACCAAGAGCACTAAAAATAAAATCAGTATGTTGCTCTGGGATGAATTTTAATTTGGTTAATTGGCCTTGCATTAGACCTGATCCAATCAATCCTCCAGATCCAATGCCTATTTTACTTTGAAGCATATGATATCCACCACCTAAAGGATCTTTGCTAGGATTAATGAAAAGAATGAGTCGATCTCTTTGGTAATCTCTTAAAACTGTTTCCCAAAACCAAGGAGAAATTTTTGCTATTAATGAATGGAAAAAGACAACAAATAATGTTAATAATTTTTTTTGATTTGGCAGAGACTTATAAGACAAAAAACCAATTATTGGAATCCATATAAAAAGTCCAAATTGATATAAATATGACAATACACCCGTAACGAAAGTAGCCAAAATAATAAATGCCCACTCATATGGCATCCCTGACCAATACAACATTCCTAGAAGTATGGCTCCAAAAACAAGAGAAGTTCCAAGATCAGGTTGTATGAAAACCAAAATCCAAGGAAAAAAAGAAACTAATAAAGGTTTAATTAAATGAGATAAATCAGAAAATCTTGTTCGATCTAAAATAGAAGCCAATACAAATATTAAAGCTAATTTTGCAAACTCCGATGGTTGAACATACAAGCCAGCAAAGCTCAACCATCTTTGAGCTCCTAGCGCAGAAGTACCACTGAAATTTACATATAAAAGTATTAAAATAGTCAAAAAATATATTGGTTTAATATATTTTCGTAAATCTTGCAAAGGTAATTGAGCTAAAAAATAAGCAGTTAAAGATCCTATATAAGCAATAATTGCATGTTGATACCAATCTGTAATTCCAAGATTTCTTTGAGTACTTGCAATTAAGAAACAAGATAAATGTACTAAAATCAAAGGTACAATCCAAATTATATAATCAACATCTTTCCAAAAATTCTTGTTTCTAATTATTTTTAAAGTAGATATTTTATTGCGACCAAAACCCACCATTACTTTAAATCACTGTTTAACAGATAATTCATTACATAGAGATTCTGCAAGTTCTAAAAATACTTTTGCTGTTATTGAATCTCGAGATGTATGAACGACTGGTAGATCTTTTCCTGTACCCGAATAAATATCGGACTCAATTGGTATCTGAGAAAGTAAAGGGACATTATTTTCTTTAGCTAATTGATGACCTCCTCCTGAACCAAAAATTTGATATGATTTTTTCGGCTGATCTGGAGGAATAAAATAAGTCATATTTTCAATCACTCCTAGTACAGGAATATTCATTTGTTTAAACATAGCCAACCCCCTTCTTGAGTCTTGAAGAGATACATTTTGTGGAGTTGTGACTATTATCACACCTGCCATGGGAACTGCCTGAGCCAAAGAAAGCTGAGCATCTCCGGTCCCGGGAGGAAGATCTACTATTAAAAAATCACGTTCACCCCAAGAAGCTTGATATAAAAATTGTCGAATAATTCCATTCAGCATTGGGCCACGCCAAATCACTGGTTGATTTTGATCAATTAATAATCCCATTGAAACCATTCCGATACCGCATGTTTCAATGGGAATAATCTTTTGCTCTGCACCCGAGCCACTTACTTCAGGCGTTATTTCGCTAACACCAAGCATATAAGGCGTATTTGGACCATAGATATCAGCATCAAGCAAACCAACCTTTAAACCCTTTTGACTAAGAGCACAAGCCAAATTTACAGCAACAGTACTTTTGCCGACACCACCTTTACCGCTACTTATGGCGATAACATTTTTCACTTTTGGTATTGAAGTTAATCCCTGAGATTGACCACCATGTCCAGCTTGACCAATAGGAGACTCCTCAGATGGAGCTGAATCTCCTATCTCAATTTGAACTTCTTCTATATCTTCTAATGTCTTAATACTTTCCCTAATATCATTTGCTATTTGACCTCTTTGAGATATCGCAAAATTTGGGAGAGTCAGTCTTACAACAATTTTCGGCGGCTTTACTGAAACTATTTCCAGCCATCCAAGTTCAACAATAGATCGTTCACTACCGACATCTTTGACTGAATTAAACGCTTTTAAAACCTTCTCGTTGGTTTTCATTCTTAATTTCTATTACAACCGATAATAGTAAAAAAATCGACAAATTTTCCACCTCATTATCCGATGATATTGCCTTTAGTAATAAGTAAAAAATATTCGCTATACAAACTTTTCCAATATTGATGTGAAATTTGCATCATTTGAAAGTATTTTTTTAAAGAAAGCCAAATACAATCAATTTTGTCATCCTCACAAGATCAAGCCAATTTACCGGCAAAAAACTCACGCGATCGAGCCAAAAATCTTGTTCAAGGTCTTCAAGATGAAATTTGTGCTGGCTTGGAGACTATTGATGGAGAAGGCAAATTCCTAGAAGAATCTTGGGAGCGACCAGAAGGTGGGGGGGGACGCTCAAGAGTCATGAAAGATGGCAAAATCTTTGAACAGGGAGGAGTAAATTTTTCTGAAGTACATGGAAGTGAACTTCCACCCTCAATCATTAACCAAAGGCCGGAAGCAAAAGGTCACTCTTGGTTTGCGACAGGAACCTCAATGGTTCTTCACCCCAGAAGTCCCTATATACCAACTGTTCATCTTAATTACAGATATTTCGAAGCAGGTCCTGTTTGGTGGTTTGGGGGAGGGGCTGACTTAACCCCTTACTACCCATATCTTTCTGATACACGTCACTTTCACTCATGTCATAAAGCTGCATGTGACAAAATTAATAAAGATCTTCATAAGGTTTTCAAACCTTGGTGTGACGAATATTTTTTCCTAAAACATCGGAATGAAACAAGAGGAGTTGGAGGTATTTTTTATGACTATCAAGATGGATCTGGCTTGCTTTATAAAGGACAAAATGCCAATGGGAAGGCCTCTCACATCTCAAAAGAGCTAGGGAAATATACTTTGAGTTGGGAAAATCTTTTTTCACTTGCCAAAGCATGCGGGCAAGCATTTCTGCCCTCTTATGAGCCAATAATAAACAAGCGAAAAAATCAAAGCTTTTCAACCAAAGAAAGAGACTTTCAACTTTATAGGCGAGGTAGATATGCTGAGTTCAATTTGGTATGGGATAGAGGCACCATTTTTGGATTACAAACCAATGGAAGAACTGAGTCAATATTGATGTCATTACCACCCTTAGCAAGATGGGAGTATGGATATAAGCCAAAAGAAAATTCACGTGAAGCGCTATTAACAGATTTATTTACTAAACCTCAAGATTGGTTTACAGATAAATCTCTTGAAGAAAGGTGTTTAACTCATCAAGCATTGGATTAGATACTGCATTTCTAGGTAGTTCCATTTAAAAAAGCCTGAACTATTTCATTTGCAAGGAGCTTTATTGTTTTTTGCCTAGTTTTTAAATTTCTAAGATTTTTTTCTAGCAAACCCTCTAATTTCCCAATTTCAAGAATCCTGATTTGCCTTCTTGGAGCACCTAAGCCTCCTCTAAACAAGACAGGGAACCGTCCAAATGTTCTTGCAATTGACTCATCTATTTTATTTGGCGTCTCAGAAAAAGGAGGGATCAATCCTGAACCAACTCCATACTTACCATATGCATCAAAATGAATCTCAATGGCATACCCACCACGTTTGGCAAATCTCTTCCCTACTGACCAATTCGTTCTTGGATCATTAGCATCATCTATATTTCTTATTCCTGGGTCATAAGATCTGATATTTAAACCTTTTTTTTTGCCAAGTTTAACAATTGATTCTTGTAATTTTAAATTCCAAAAAAGTTCGTCACTAATTTCAGGATGCATTGGATTCAAACCAAACTTATCAACAGCTTCGCCAGGTGTCCCAGCACCAGCAAATCCCTGAGAATCTGCGTGGCCAGCTAATATTAAAATAGGGATATTTTTATCTACATCTCTAATGCCAACCCAGCTTGAAGGAATATTCGAAGCTTCACCAATGATTATTTCAAAATCTTCAATGACATTCAAATTCCTATTAAAATAATGTTGAGAAAAAGCAAAAAAAGTAATTAAAAATACTATTAATTTCAAATTATTTAATACTTTTTTTTTCACCATAAATACTAATTAAATTGGTGAAGAAAGTAGAGAGTTTTCACTACTAAGCTCAAGACTTTCAGATAATTCCAACTGAATTGCTATCAGCTCGTCACGATGAGCTTTGATTCGTAAAATACAGTTACTGGATGTATCTGAGCTTAACAACTTAACTTGTAGTGATTCCTCTCGTTTGGATTTGATACGATAAAGAATTCCAGCTAAAGGGGCACCAATGGCTGCAAGTAGCAAAGGCCACCAACTCAAAGAAGGATAAAGCTGAATTAAAACCAAACCCAGACAGGCTGAGCCCAGTCCTCCGAGGCAAGATAAAAAAATCACCAAAAAAGTACTAGAAGCAACATTGCCATTAAATATCAACAATTTCTCTTCAGCATTGCCCCCATTTTTTTTCCAACCACGTTCTTCTAACCAAAAACTAATACCTTTCAAAACTTCCAAAGGAGGCAAAGGAGACTGAACATCTACAACGGTTGTGCGGTCTTTACTTGCAGCTCGCAGGAAAAACCCCAAACCTATCGCCAATAGGATAGTGAGAAATAAAGTTGAGGAGAATGCAGATTGCATCTCAAAAATACGATATCTTTTATTTTAATTGTTCTGGAAAACATAGCTACAAAAGTGAGCTAAAAAGATTATAAGATATTAGAAAAGATAAAATCGTTCAATTTAATAAATACTTTTCATCATTTGAGGTATTACAATTAGAGAATCAAAGAAATAACCGATGAATTAAATTCCCATTAAATTTGTTATGCAAAAAAAACCTGATGAACCCTCGACTTTCAAGATCTTTGATAAAGATATAGATAATGAAACTGAAATTGCTTTAAGCTTATCTATGGCTTTAGCAGTTGACACCGAAGCCATGGGATTAATTCATGGTAGAGACAGGCTATGTTTAATACAAATATGTGATGAATTTGATAATGTTATTTGTGTTCGTATAGAACGAAATCAACATTCAGCACCTCATTTAAAATCTATTCTTGAGAAAAAAACAATTGAAAAAGTCTTTCATTTTGCAAGATTCGATGTTGCTGCCTTAGCAAATAATCTAAATATTGATGTTAATCCAATTTTTTGTACAAAAATCGCAAGTAAAATAGGTAGAACTTACAGTCCAAGACATGGATTGAAAGAAGTAGTTATGGAAACTGTTGGAGTGGAATTAGATAAACAAGCTCAAAGCAGTGACTGGGGAAAAGTTGATGGATTAACTCAAAAACAACTTATCTATGCAGCAAATGACGTTAGATATTTACTAGGAGCAAAACACAAACTTGAAGAGATGTTGAGACGTGAAGAAAGATGGGAATTAGCCAAAAAATGTTTCCAATGCGTCCCTATATTGTCCGAGCTTGATAGAAGAAGATTTACCAATATTTTTGATCATTAATTTCTTCAACATAAAAATCTATTAATCCTCAAGCATAAAATTCTCCTCTTCTTTTAAGGCTTTTAATAATTGATCAAATGATGCAGAGGCTGATACAGTTTGTTGTTTATCTTCATTCAAAGTTTGCTCAAGAATCTGTTGAGCAATCTCCTTTCTCGATTGCAAATCTTTTTTCCCTTCTTTTGCTGCCTCGACCTCTACTTTACGTCGGGCAGCTGAAATACTAATACTTAAAGAAGATGCTAACTGAGCGCAAATTTTAAGATAATGATGATCTTCAATTAGTGGCATATCCAGAAGCTTGAATAGAAAATCTTCATAAGAAATCTTCTACTAGAATACACTTCACTATAAACCCTTAGACAAGTGAGCCGAAATACTAAGAGCTATAGAATGACTTCCACCCTCGGGACCCATTCTTTTAGAACCTCTTTGGCCAATAATCTCTCTATCAAAATCAGAATTCAGTAAAAAGGCCACTTTCTTTGCGAGAGTTTCGTAACCCTTAGCAATAGCTACTGCACCTCCTAATAAACGACTTTGACGCTTGGCAAAATTGAAATTAAATTGGTGTCCTTTCCCTGGTAAAGACACGCATGGGATGCCTAAACCTACTAATTGCTCTGTAGCTGTACCTGCATTAGCTACTCCTACTTCTCCCCACTTAGCCCAACAAGAGAATTGGTTAAAACCAATCAATATAAGTAATGAGTTTTTTTTCCATATTTCGGAAATCCCATGTTCTCCTGTTGACTGATACGTAGGTTTAAAACCTAAGTCCGTCAATATTAATTCTATTTTTTTTCTCATTGCAGAAGAACTTAAAGGCACAAATACAGCAATGGAAGATGTAATTTGAATTAACTGGATTGCAATTAAAAGTTTTTTAAAATTCTGATACGCCTCAGGCAAACGACTTCCACATAACAAAATCAAACGTCTATATTTTTTAAAACCATTAGGACATTCTCTCTTAGAGATTCCATCCATCATTGGATTACCCGGCGATAGTGCCTTTACACCATGATTTCTCAAACCTCGAGCGGTGATTTTGTCTCTTACTGCAACCATCCTGCAACGGCTCGATCGCATCAACCAATATTCCCATGGATCCCACTCAGTTCCTTTCAATCGATGGTAACAATCACTCAAAGCGAATCTTGGTCCACTTGCCCATGTGTAATCACTTTTTGGGGTACCAATAAAAAAATAATTTGCACCACTAGTCCATGCAAAAAGAAGAGGTAATAAATCTCCAACTGCAACGATAATTCTTCCTTTTTTAGCTGATCTATGAATCAAAGTCCATTGCCTCCAAAGATTTCCTAATAATCCAGCTTGTAAATCTAAAACCAAGCCACTAAAGCTCTGATTACTAAACCCCCCGCTTGGCAACAATGTTGAAGGACCAATCTTGGCAAGCCAACCATCTTTTACAAGCCTTGAAAATGCTTTCCCATCTCCAACCATCGGTAGAACTTCATGAGATATATCTGGATTAATTTCATGGAGAGCTTCCATAACCCTGCAAGCAATCGTGTCTTCTCCATGTCCATTACAAAGAAACAAAAGATTTTGTTCGGTTTGACTGATACGATTTGAATTGGAAATGAAAATTTCATTTTCGGCGGCATGGCCAAGCGGTAAGGCAGAGGATTGCAAATCCTTTATCCCCAGTTCGAATCTGGGTGCCGCCTTAATTATTATTCGTTTAATTTTTCTGAGGAAGCCTTCCAGCACGATGCTCCATTTGTAGCGAGTAGCAAGTTTCAAGAAGGTTCAGAACTTAATAAATTGATTTTGTTAGTAGATCTAAATATTGATCATATATCCATTCTTACAGTTAGCCTCTAAAAGAACCACTAGCGAAAAGCTTGTAGGCAATCAGGACGAGTACTATTTACATCTTATTTTCACTACTTGATTGAATATTTTCTGTCCATGTTATGAAAGTTTTTTTTCATTACAATTAAATAGAAGAATTCACATAGAAACATTATTCATAGATTAATATTAATCATCTTGACCAAGAAGAACAGTGTCTGATCAAATTGAATTCAGTTCTTTTTATAGATTATTAAATTCAATTAAGGAAGGTGAATCTAAACAAATATCTTTACTCGATGAAAAAATCAATGAGTTTAAAAATGGTAATAACTCGAAAAGTTTTCTTGATGAATTAGGATCTCTTTATCTCTCTATAGGTATTACAGAATTATATAATTTTACGAATACAAAAGATCTCCAAGAAATTGGAAACATCGATAAAGAAGGATGGGAAACTTTATCTTCTACAAATCAACAAGAATTACCTGTATACCTAGCAAATAAAATGATTGCGTACATTAAAGAAAATAAAAAGGTAAAGGAAATGTCCAATAAGTGGAATATTAAAGAGGGTGAAATAAGAAAGCATATAACTAAAATGGCAAGATATATAACTGAAGGGATTATTGATGTAATTGAATAGAATTAAATACAGATTAATAGTTTATGTTAATAATCATTATCTGCTACACAAATACCTAGACATCTTATTCCGTTACTAGAAGTTCTTCCACAATGAGTACATAGAACTTTTTCTTGTTGATCTTTACTTAGATTGTCTTTGTGATTTTCTTCATTATTGTGTTTTTTTTCAAAAGAAGAATCTTTAAAACTATTTAATTTATTCATGTAAGATAATGATATTAGTTTTCTTTACTTGAAATAACATAAATGAAATCATGAAAAAGAGGAAAATCGGGATTGGTTTTGGAACTTGGGCCTGGGGAAATAAGCTTGTTTGGGGCTACGAAGCTGAAACAGATGATATTTTACTTAAAAAAACTTTTTTTGATGCAATAGATAGGGGATTAGATCTTGTGGACAGTGCAGATTCTTATGGCACTGGAAGTTTGTTTGGACAAGGCGAAAAGCTAATTGGCGATTTCCTGGAAGAGTTACCCAAGAGAAAGCTAAAAAAAATTACTATTGCTACAAAGCTCGCGCCCTTTCCATGGAGAATTGGTCGCAATGGTCTAAATAAAGCTTTTCAAGAAAGCAATCAGCGCCTACAAGGAAAGATGACAAGAGTACAGCTTCATTGGAGTACTTTTCGTTATGCACCTTGGCAAGAGGAGCAGTTACTAAATGGCCTAGGAGATTTATACGAAAAAGGTTTAATTAAAGAAATCGGTCTCTCTAATACTGGTCCAAAAAGACTAAATTTTTTATATCAAAAAATGAAAGATAGAGGAATTAAAATTAATAGCATACAAGTGCAACTTTCGTTATTAACGAAACCATCCTTAGAGGATGAAAATATCAAAAATATATGTGATGAAAATGAAATTGAATATTTAGCTTATAGTCCATTAGGACTGGGAATCCTAACAATTCCACCAAATAAATATCCCAAGCCTAAAACATTCTTACGACAAAAGTTATTCCAAAGAATACTTCCAAAAACTATAGAGTTGAGAACATTGATAGCTAATATTAGTAAAAAGTACTCGGCCTCCCAGGCACAAGTTGCCTTGAATTGGGTAAGGTCTCATGGGGCTAAGCCAATAGTCGGAATTCGTACTCCATTTCAAGCTAAAGATGCAAGTTCTGCACTTAATTGGTCTTTAACTAAAAGTGAAAAAGAAAGTCTGGATTTTTACAGGAAAAAGTGTATTGCAAATATGCCTCAAAACCCTTTCACTAGTCCCTAATACAAATTCAAGTATCAGGGCTGACAATAACCTTCATTGACTCAGAGGAAGTTGGAAGACTAATTACTTTTGCAGGTGGAATGGGCTGAGAATTTGCGCTTTTTTCAATTATTTCTTTTTCAGGCTCTTTATCATCTTTAGCACAAGCTTCTAATGCTTCTCTTAACAACGAGTCAAAGGTAGCACCTGGCAACCTGTGCCTGGCAACCTCAAGGAATGTGAGTGGTAAAGACTCTGATGCTGCATCTTTTAATGCAGGATTATTTTTTCTATGCTCTTGTTCGTCCTGAATGGCTCGAATAAATCTGAGAGTGACTTCATGCTTAGTCGACGCTTTAATCAAAGTATCATTATCTCTTTGCCCATTAGTTGCTTCTTGTTCTAGGTCATTAATTCTACCCTCCAAACTAGTAAGCACTTCATCAGCTTCTTTCCCAATATGAGAAAGTTGTCCATCAGACAAATTTGGTAAATCAGCTACATAAACTTTGCCATGATCTCTAAGGGTTAAAAAAGTTGGCCTTGGACCACCATTTTGTCGCATACCAGAATCCGCTTGGCCACCTAAAGGCCTTTTAGGAGGTGTTGGACCTGCAGAACTTCTCCTGCGCGTTAGACGCTGTTGATTTTCAAAAGGCATAGAACTAATTAAGATCTAACTTCGCATTACCCGAACTAATATCCGGCTTGCGTTTTTTTTACATCTTACTGTTTTTTTTCCGTTATAGAAAATCTTTTTTAACCTTCATTTAATTTGTTGAAAAAACTGAACAACAGGTTGTTATCAAACTACGCTTCAAACCTCACCTAGGTATTCCTAAAATATCGCTATGCTTTAAATTTTTCTGAGTTGCAACAACTTGTCCTATATTCCAAGCCTCAAAATCATTTTTAAAACATATTTCTAAAGCAAAATTCACTGCATTTTTTGGGACAATTAGACAAAAACCTATCCCCATATTGAAAGTATTCCAAAGATCTATCTCAGGGATATCACCTGCGTTTTGTAACCAAATAAAGATTTCAGATGTTTCCCAACTAGCAATATTTATATGTGGTATCAATCCAGAGGGGAAAATCCTAGGAAGATTCTCTGGCAAACCTCCACCTGTTATGTGCGTCATTCCATGAATTGGTAAATTTTCTCTCAACAATTGATCAACAAGTTGAACATAAATTGCGGTTGGTTCTAGCAAAGATTGAATCAAATTCCTTTGATTTTTCCCATAAAGAGTATTTTCGTCCACATTCGCCATGGAAAGGACTTTACGAACAAGACTAAAGCCATTGCTATGAACACCATTACTTTTTATGCCAATAATCTGATCATCAAAATTAATTTGTGTGCCGTCTATTATCTGATGATTTTCAACTATCCCAACACAAAAGCCTGCCAGATCATATCTTCCACTGGGATAAAAACCTGGCATTTCAGCAGTTTCGCCTCCCAAGAGAGAACAATCCGATTGACCGCAGCCTGCTGCAATTCCCTCTATCACTTCAGCCAAAGCATCAGGAGTCAAAGTTCCGCTTGCTATGTAATCAAGAAAAAATAAAGGTCGAGCCCCATTAGTTATTACATCATTAACGCACATTGCAACCAGGTCTATTCCAACTCCAAAATGGCAACCATATTGCTGAGCTAATTCTAATTTTGTACCAACACCATCCGTCCCAGATACCAATACAGGACTTTCATAGCCTTTTGGAATTTTTATACATCCGCCAAAACCTCCTAATCCACCGATGACCTCACTTTTATGAGTTTTTTCAACGCATGATTTAATTCTCTCCACGAAGGCTCTTCCAGCAGTAACATCAACTCCCGCAGTTTTGTAATCCATCAGTAAAAAGCTTTCTTATTCAAAAGATATGAACCCTAATATGAAATCCATATGGGATCAGTATGCAATCAACTTATTTCATTTCAATCATAAGTTGATCAAATTAATTTATTTACCAACATAGTGGTACAAAAAATCTTCCAAACTAATGCTGAATTAAAAGATTGGCTTAGTGAACAAAATTCAGCAATAATTTTCATCCCTACAATGGGAGGACTTCACGCTGGCCATCAATATTTAATTGAAAAAGCAACACAAAGAAAAAACAAAAAAAACCAAATTATTCTTGTAAGTGTTTTTGTAAATCCATTGCAATTTGGAAAGGATGAAGACTTCAAAAAATATCCCAGAAATATCAGCAAAGATGCTGAATTAGCTTTTGATGCTGGCGCAGATGCAATTTGGGCTCCAGTATATTTTGACGTTTTTCCTGGGGGAGAAAATTCACATTTTAAAATTCAAGTCCCTCAAACATTGCACAATGCATTATGCGGTGCACAAAGAGCAGGGCATTTTGATGGAGTAGCAACAGTCATTATTCATCTCATAAGAATTATCAGACCAGAGAAACTAATCCTTGGAGAAAAAGATTGGCAACAATTGATTATTATTAGAAAACTATTTCAAGAACTATCCATACCTATAAAAATTGAATCCTATTCCACACAAAGAGACCAAAATGGATTTGCTTATAGTTCAAGGAATTCCTATCTGAGCGATTCTGAAAGAGTAAATGCTCAATCATTACCTCTTGCACTCAAAGAAGCAAAAAAAGAATTTGATAAAGAAAAAGTAATCAATCTCACAAAAATAGCTTCTAAACTTAAAAGAAACAATTTAAAAATTGAATATCTAAAAGTCGTCGATCCATTTTCATTAAAAGAAACAGAAAATATAAATAAAATGTGCCTTTTGGCAGCAGCAGTAAAATGTGGTTCTACGAGGCTAATTGATCACACATTTCTTATGCAACGAAAACCAATAATTGCGATTGATGGACCCGCTGGTGCTGGAAAAAGCACATTAACTAAAGCATTTGCCAAGAAACTTGGTTTTATTTATTTAGATACCGGCGCAATGTATCGAGCGGTGACTTGGTTAATAATAAGCAATTCGATTGATCCAAGTGCTCGATCGGAAATCAAAAATATCTTGAAAGATTCAAAATTAGAATTTAAAAACCCAAGCATTGTTGAGCAAAAAATATTCATAAATAATATTGACGTAACAGAGAAGATACGATCACCACAAGTGACTTCAATGGTTTCTGAAATTGCAAAACAACAATATGTAAGAGATTTACTCACAAAGCAACAACAAGTAATTGGAGAGGATGGAGGTTTAGTTGCAGAGGGAAGAGATATTGGAACAGCTGTCTTTCCAGATGCAGATGTAAAAATTTTTCTGACTGCTTCTCCCACAGAAAGAGCAAAAAGAAGAGCTCTTGACTTAGAGACAAGAGGCTATGAATTCTCCAGCATTGAAGATCTTGAACAAGAAATTAAAGAAAGAGATAAAAAAGATAGTGAAAGAAAAATAGCTCCTTTAAAAAAAGCTCAAGATGCAATAGAACTAGTAACAGATGGAATGAATATTGAAGATGTATTAAAAGAAATGATTTATATTTTCAGATCAAAGATTCCCGAAGAAGTCTGGCCATCGCCTAATCTATGAGACTATCTATTAATCCATCGATAGCATCATCAAGTAAATCTAAAACCTTATCGAAGCCATTTTGTCCCCCATAATAAGGATCAGGGACTTCTTCTAGTTGAGAGTTTTTTGAGTAACTTAAAATAAGTTTTATTTTAGAATTTACAGGATTCTTGTGATCTTTAATTAATGATTTTACAGCGGCAAGATTATCATTATCCATAACCAAGATATGATCAAATTCATACAAATCACTTGCTTCAATCTTTCTCGATCTACTGGTGATTTCTATACCTCTTGATAATGCTGTTTCACGCATACGTGGATCTGCAAGATTCCCAACATGCCAACCACCGGTTCCTGCAGAATCAACCACATAAAGTTTGTCTAAATCTCTCTCTTTAATTTTTTGCTTAAAGACGCCTTCGGCTGCAGGAGAACGGCAAATATTTCCTAAACAAACAAAGAGAATTTTTTTTACCATAGTCTTCAAATCTCAACTTTATTGTAAGTCAAAAAGAATATTATTTATATAATGTTCAGTCCATTCATTCCCAAAGAAGCCTCGTAACATTCCTCTTGCAGGATCTTTTTCAGCTCGATATCGCATATATTTCTTCTGACCAATTAGAAGCTTTGAAGATCTTTCTAGTGAAATTCTTTTTGCATTAGCAATTAAATCCAAGAAAAAATTTAAATAATCATCAAAAGCTGGTTTAATTATCTCACGAATTAATTGATCACCTTCTGCTCCCAGGGGAATTCTAGACCAAAGAAAACCTGGAGAAAAATATTGTCTAGCCTCCAATGGGATATCTCCTCCTGAAGGAAGTTTAGATTGCCAATTAGCGTGTATAGATTTGAACTTTTCTGAAAAATATTTAGTGTGAACTATATCATCTTTTAATACAGGTTGAAGATCTAAAGCAATAAGATGTCCATTTGGGAGTGTAACGAAATCGGCTCCAAAAAAAGGTAAATCATAATTATTGAAAGGTGAGATTACTAAATTCATGACTGAAGTTGTTTCACCAGCTTGCAGACAAGCACATCTAGCCTGCCGTATTTTTTCCGTCTTTAGAGCCCATGTTTCCAAAATAACTTTTTTAGGATTAGAACTTGAGCCAAAGAATGATTCTCTAAAAAGAAAATCATTCTTGATCGGATAAGGGATAGGTTCAAAAATAGAAACCTTTTTAATAGTTTGATCTAAGAAATAAGTCCAACGCCACTTACTTATAAAAATAGGATCAAGACTACTATTTCGCTTACTTTTCATTTAACAACTGAAAAAGAATTAATGTTTATAAGCTTAAAGGAAATAAAAACTCATTCATATATTTCTCTGACCATTCTTTGCCAAAAAAGCCAGAAAATAAACCATGAGCAGGATCTTTTTCAGCACTATATTTATTATAATCCATATGCAATAAACTGACCTCTGGACATTTAATATAATTTTCATTAACTTTAGATAAATCAAGATTTACCCAATAACATTTAAGAAAAGAGCTAAAAACCTTGGGTAAAATATTTTCCGCTTCCAAATTACCACCTTTGCAAAATAGAGCCCATGGAGAAAAGTACTTGCTTGGATCATATATATTACTTTTCATATCAGAATTAAACTCCTTAAAACATTGTTTTAGGCTTTTTAAGCCATCAAAGTATCTATCAAAATATTCTTTATCTTGGACAAGAGGCTGGAAATCAAGAATAGCAACTAGCTTTTCTTTTTTCTCAAACCACAGAAGATCAATACCCATAATTGGCATATCATTTTGATCATGAGGATAAGCAACTGAATTTAATACTTGAAGACGATCTCCTGCATCCAATCTAGTCACTCTCCATCTTCGAAATCCAGGGACATCCCATAACCAGCTATTCAGTTTATAATTGCCTTTTGTAGAAACGCGTTCACAAAATTCATCCGGAACAATCAACTTCTTACCGCCATGATCAAGAATATTTTTAGTTAACTCGCTTAAAAGATCGTCAAACATATACAGTTATCTCCTTAGAGGATTTAATAATTTTCTCTCCATTAAAGTGATTGAATCAGTTAAAACGAATAAATACAAACTTTTTATACTATTATAATAGAGATCTTAATAGATACTGAATACAAAAAAAAGAATAGTCTTGAAAAAATATTAATTTCATTACTCAGTACTACCTTTTCGCTTTTTATTTGCAAAAAATCTAAATAAAACTTTTCCTATAGCAGCAATTAAATTTCCTTCCAACTCATTAAAAATATCCATATTGTATTTAAAAGATCTATTAGCTTCCTGAATAATTGAATCTGCTATCTTTTGATCAATCGGAAGATTATCTAAGGTATTTCGATACTTGATTTTAAATTCTTTTTCATCTCTAATTTCCTCAAAAATATAAAAGCTAAGTCCCTCATCACCAGATAGATTCATGGCTTTTTTAGTGATAGTTTTCAAAAGCTGTCCCCCAGACAAGTCACCTATATATCTGCTGTAATGATGCCCAATTAAAAGTTCAGGATTTTCTTTAGCAATTTCTCTAATTCTTGCTTCATATTCAACAGCTGGCTTAGAAGGTTTTACCAATTCAGGCCACTTACTACCAAAGTAGAACGAAAGATCTTGTTCCAATTTTTCCTTACGAAAAAGCTCTTTAAATCCAATTGGAGAAATTATCGGATGAGAATTTTCACAAAGTTTTTCTATCTCTTCCTCCATCGCAGAGTAAACAAAATATAAATCAGCTAATAAATTCCTGTATGAGGACTTATCAACTACTCCCTTGAGAAAACAACTTATAAAACCTGTATTTTCAGCCATCGTATGAGACTTTTTAGTCCCTTCACGAAGTTGCCTAGCCAAGGCTACTGCCATGAGTTCAAAATCATTTAATCAAAACTTACCACTTAGACATAAGCTCAACATTAGATCTATCAATCGCTGAATAAAAATTATGGCAAATTTTGAAAAGCTCATTGCTCCATCAGAAGGCCAAAAAATTACTTTCATTGATGGAAACCCAGTAGTCCCAGACAATCCAATTATTCCATTTATCAGAGGTGATGGAACAGGAATAGATATTTGGCCTGCGACACAATTAGTACTCGATAAAGCTATTGAAAAAGCTTATGGAAGGAATAGATCCATAGAATGGTTCAAAATATATGCAGGTGATGAAGCTTGCGACTTGTATGGAACTTATCAATACTTACCAAACGACACTCTTGAAGCGATAAGAACTTACGGGATAGCAATCAAAGGACCATTAACAACGCCTGTAGGCGGAGGGATTAGATCTTTAAACGTATCTCTAAGACAGATTTTTGATTTATATTCATGCGTTAGACCTTGCAAATATTACAAAGGGACTCCAAGCCCTCATAAAAAGCCGCAAGATTTAGATGTAATTGTTTATCGAGAAAATACTGAAGATATTTATATGGGCATTGAATGGGAGTCTGATGATCCCGAATGCGTCAAATTGATTGATCAACTCAATAATAAAATCATTCCAGCCAGCCAAAAACTAAAAAACAGGAAAATTCCTACCGGAGCAGGAATCGGAATTAAACCCGTTAGCAAAAGTGGTAGTCAAAGACATATCAGGCGAGCGATTAAACATGCACTCAACCTTGAGGGGAGCAAAAGACATGTGACCTTAGTTCATAAGGGAAATATCATGAAATTTACTGAAGGAGCTTTCAGAGATTGGGGATACGAATTAGCAACCACAGAATTTAGGAATGAATGCGTGACCGAGAGAGAAAGTTGGATTTTAGATAACTTAGAAAAAAATCCTCACATCTCCTACGAGGAGAATGCTGAGTTAATTGATCCAGGTTATTCATCTTTAACAGAAGAGAAAAAGAAAGCTATTTGTGATGAAGTTTGCTCAGTTCTTAAAGGCATTGGAAGTAGTCATGGCAATGGTAAATGGAAAGATATGGTGATGGTTGATGACCGAATAGCAGATAGTATTTTTCAACAAATTCAAACTCGTCCTCAAGAGTATTCCATACTTGCAACTCTCAATCTAAATGGTGATTACATATCAGATGCGGCCGCAGCCATTGTTGGTGGTCTGGGGATGGCACCAGGAGCAAACATTGGAGATAAGGCGGCTATTTTCGAAGCCACCCATGGAACAGCTCCAAAGCATGCAGGTTTGGACAGAATCAATCCAGGTTCAGTAATACTTAGTGGAGTAATGATGCTGGAATATTTAGGTTGGAATGAGGCAGCAAAATTAATTACAAATGGATTGAGCAAATCTATTTCAGATAAGCAAGTTACTTACGATCTGGCACGATTAATGGAACCACGCGTAGCGCCTCTTAGTTGTAGTGATTTTGCGAAATCAATTATTGAAAGATTTTAATTAAATTTTGTTTAGAGTCTTTCAATAATTAAGAATTTGACTCCATCAATCTAAATGATTCGAGAAGTGTTTTCTCATTGCCGAGATTACCTGGGAAAGTAACTACTGGTAAATCATATTGATCCGAATTACTTATTATTATTGACAACCCTGGTAAGATTTGGCCTTTTAAATCTACTTGATTAAAATTCAACCCCTTTTGGAGCAAAAGTTGTGTTGTAATACCTCCTTTACTAATAATATAACCAAACTTATTATAAATTTTTCCAACTAGAATTGCCATAAACTCTGCAAGTTCCAGTCCAAAATTCATTCTTTCAGAGTAAGAAGCAAACTTCATTTCTTCTCGAGAAGTATATAAAACAGGGACTTTTTTTATATCCAAAATATCATCTATTTTCGATAATAAAATTTGCTCCAGCTCTATGATTTCATTTTGAAAATGTTCTAAAGCAAAAATATCAGCTAATTTACTGACTGGAATTTCCAAACCTTCACAGGAATTATCTTTCAATATAACTTCTAATTGATCTGTCGCTAATTTCACATGGGAGCCAACAATTATCAAACCTGGCTTATATTCAAACTCATTATTTTTCGATTTTAAAGATACTAAATCTATAGTATTTTGAGGGTTGGGTGGTAATTCAGATAAAGAGTTTATAAAGCTTGCTGCTGTTCTGAAAAGAAATCTTTTTTCTTTAGAAACTATTTTAATCGCCCTAGCTAGGGTTTCTAAATGATGAGGTGATTTAGCATCCACAACTACTGAAATATTATTTTCTAATTTAGACAAAAAGCTTAAAAGAGATTTAAAGGCATCTTCATTATTAAAAGCCATGTCTAATTGTTTGATTTCAACGTGCAAGATATTTTCCGCCTTTATCTTCCCATAACTTTTTTCTTCAATCCATTTAGCCAAATCACTAGTAGAAAATCCAAAAATATTATCATTAGCAAAATCAGTCTTATGAACTGGTATTCCATTTAAATAATGAATACCATTTTCTGTTGTTCTTCCACCTTCCAAAAATGCTGGAATGTGAAATGTTGCATGAAATGGTCCTAATTCTTCCGCAAGAATTGCAGGTTCCAAAACACCATGACCACGTAATGTTGAATCACCTCTACTAATATAAAAAAAGTTATCTTTGGAATATCCTTTTCTTAAAAAAAACTTCTTAATAGATGAGCATATTTCTCTAGTTTTCTTAACAGCTAAAACAGAAGATAAAGATCTTGTGTTCGCAAGTATAAATATTAAAGGCGAAGATTTTGCAAATGCTTTCTCTAGAGTTTGTTCATCCCAATTTAATAATAATGGACATCCATAAACAGTTTGAGATCCAGTTGGATCATCATCAAAAATAATTATTTTCATAAAAAATTAATATATTATTTAATCAACTATTTATTCGAATCTCTCCCAACTTTCAGGAACTTGAATATAAGACTTATTTAAATCGGAAACAGAACCACAACCTAATAGTTTCATAGTTCTCACTATATCTGTTTGAAGAATTTCTATGGCTCTGGCAACGCCTTTCCCTCCTGCAGCAGCAAGTCCATAAGCATAGGCTCTACCTATCAAAACTCCTTTAGCGCCAAGACATAATGCTTTAACGACATCACTACCCCTGCGAATACCTCCATCTAGCAACACATCTATTTTTCCATCAACTGCAGCTAAAATTTCGGGCAAAACACGGATAGTAGGAGCAACGCTATCAAGTTGCCTAGCTCCATGATTAGAAATAACGATCGCATCAGCACCAAGCTCTGCCGCTTTTTTTGCGTCATCACCAATATGTATACCCTTAACAATAATTTTTCCACCCCAAGCTTCGCGAATCCATTGAAGATCCTCCCAAGTAACAACTGATTGTTCTAAAGCAGGACCAATTGCCGTGTATCCCATAGGGCCATCATCAAGTTGCACATTTGGAAAACTCATTAAGCCTCCATCACTTAACCATTGAGTCATCCAGCATGGTTTAACTAATATTTGAGGAATATAAGGAAGCATTTCAAAAGGATTCATCGATAAAAGCTGTTGGGTTCCTGATCGCATATCTCTTTCCCTTAATCCAGATACGGGTGTATCAATAGTTACAACTATTGCTGAGAATCCAGCTTCTTTAGCTCTAGCAATTGTTTTCAACGCGACTTCTTTACCACCTAGTAAATAAAGCTGATACCAAGCGGGCCCGTTTGTAGCCGCTTTAACATCTTCTAATAAACAACCTGAGAGAGTCGACAAAGTATATCCAGTTCCAGCTTTTCCTGCTTCTCTAGCCGCAACTACTTCTCCTTGAGGATAGAACATTCTGCTACTCCCTACTGGTCCCAACAAGAAAGGAAGTTGAAATTGCTGATCTAAAACAGATATTCCAAGATCACACGATGGAACAGAAACTGCACATCTAGGTCTAAATAAAATTTCATTATATGCGTTGCAATTTTGTGAAAGTGTTTGTTCTCTATCTGCACCACTATCTATATAGTTAAAAACCATTGCTGGTAGACGATTTTTAGCTCTAGACCTTAGGTCCTCTATATTAAGTACGCCTGGAGAGGAAACATCTGCTCCTAACATTATTCATCACAAATTCATGAATAATGAATATATAATATATTGATCATAGATGCAAAAACGAACAAAATATTGAAATATTTGTCATACAAAAAAATTATAAATTATAAATTAATTAGTTACAAATTATATGCGTCAAAAACTTCAATAACTAAAAAGAATCATGCTTAAAAGTAGTAAATAATTCTATATATTCTTCTGGTTCAATTTCAAGTTTTCTATCTCCAGTCACCAATGAATTCCTAGGGCTAGTCCAAGGCTCAAGACAAACCATTTGTCTGGGTGGATCAGTCCATATTACAGTTGTCTCCATTGGCTCTTGATGAATTAATTCGATTACAGTTCTAGATAAACAATCGAAAAGTTTAACCGAACTAGAAGGATAAGAAAGGAAATCAACTCCTTTATCTAAAATTCTTATTTGGTCAGAGGCATTAGTAACTTTCATATTTGTTTGATCAATACATTTTTCAGGCAAGCCCTCTATCTTTATTTTTTGTAAATTTGAAACCTGAAAATATGGATGCAGGCCAAAACTAAAGGGCATAGATTCTTGACCATGATTAAAAATCTTAATGGTAATATGAAGACTTTTTTCTTTCAAGTAAACATCCATCAATAGGGTAAAAAAGAAAGGAAAACAAGAAAGCGAATCTTTTGTGTCAACTAGCTTTAGCCTAATTCCTAATTTATCTTCTAATAAATCAATTGACCAAGGCAAATCTCTTGCGAAACCGTGCTGTTTCAAACAATGCTTATTACCACCAATTAAATAACTCTCAGATAAATCACCGCATATGGGAAAAAGTATAGGTATTCCACCTCTGACACTTTTATCTTCATCCAGGAAACGCTCTAAATCAAAATACAAAAGGTCTTTACCTTTACTTCGCCATTCAGTAATCAATCCTCCTCTTTCAGGGACAATTCTTATTAATGAATCGTATTCAGTATTTAAATATTCCCAATGAGAATAAGGACTTGTCTTCTTCGAAAAACTGACGGACATGGGTTAAAGCTGATCAATCCATTCTAAAAGAGCGGAATTAACCTGATCAGGAACTTCATCATGAGGACAATGACCAGCATCTAAAACAACTTCCTTAGTATTTTCTGGTGTGTGTTTTTTGTAGGTTGCTCGTTTACCAGGTGCATTCATCCAAGGGTCTCGATTACCCCAAAGTAATAACAATGGTGCCTGCAACTGAGCAAACAATTCATCAAGTGGTCTTCCCTGAGGCCCTGCAGGATCAAAAACACTTTTGAAGACGTTAAAAGCACCAGCATCCAAAGATGGTTTTCGTATAGCTTCTACCAATTCATCATCAACATTTGTTGTGTCTATATAAACTTGTTTCAAGGTACGTTTAATCGTCGAAGGCTGTCGAAGGTTTTCAAAAATTATCCTTTGCAATAAAGCATTTTTGAGAAAGATCCCGGCAACAGTTTTTCTAGCAGTAGCCCAAAATCCTTTGGTAGGCTTTTTGTCTTCACTGAAATAACCAGCTGCATTTAATAAAACAACACCTGCTGCCTCAGTTCCCAATGCAGCACCACTTGCAAGCGCTGCATATCCTCCAAGAGAGTTACCAACAAGTATTGTTGGCCTCCGTATATTTTCTTTTACGTACGAAACTATTTGATCTTTCCAAAGTGGACCTCCATAAGCCAAACCACCAGGCTTAGAGCTTTTACCAAATCCAAGAAGATCTAAAGCATGAACTTCATACTGCTTTCCAAGTACTGGTAAGTTATATCTCCAGTGCGTTGTAGATGCACCAAAGCCATGGATTAAAAGAATCGCTGGCCCTTTTTCTTCATCAGTCTTGGTTTTATGTGATTCAGGTATAACGCTCAAACTGTGAACAGAATGACCTAAGAATTTCCAATCAGAAAGATTTTTTTCTACAACTGAGGAAACCATTTAAGAATAAACTTACACGAACAGATCTTAGTAAATCATTGATAAGAATAGATTAATAATTTTATTTCTTTTTTTCGGAATTACCTCACCTATTAAAAATTAGAAAAGTAATTAATTTCTAGACTAATCCAACTGGATCAGCTGCAACCTCATCAGGAATGGAATTACCTCCTGAAGGTGGCTTATCTTTCAGTACAACCCTAAGCAAAACAGGAGCTAAAAATGTCGTGCCAATAACCATTAACAAAATTGCAGCCTCGAGAGAGGGAGTAAGCAACCCGGCACTTGTTCCCAACCCAAGGAAAATCAAACCAACTTCTCCTCTGGGCATCATTCCCAAACCAACAACTAATCTATTTGTTGGTTTATCAATAATGAATGACCATCCAGCTGCAATCTTTCCAACGATGGCAACAAGAAAAAGAAAACCTGCCACAACCAAGGCAGATCGACTCTCTGGATCTAAAGGGTTGATTACTGAAAGATCCATTCCAGCGCCAACTAATACAAAGAAAATTGTTGCGAATAATGAAACCAAAGGCAAAACAGATTGTTGTATCGCGTGATTATTTTTTGAGCTACTAAGAATCAACCCTGCCGCGAAAGCTCCCAATGCTGCTTCCAAACCAATTGCAGTAGCGATAAAACAACTTAAAACTAATATCACGAAGGATGCAACTACAACCGCACCAGGTGCTTTTAGCCTTTCTAGCAGCCAATCAAAAGCTGGAGCAGCTGTTCTACTTAAGGCAATTGCAGCAATAACAAAAACAGTTGCAGCCAATACCAACTTGACAATAGGGGCAATTTGAAGAGATCCACCGGTTGCGAGCGCAACTACAACGGCAAGAATCACAATTCCAAGAATGTCATCTAGCACAGCTGCACCAATAACAATCTGACCCTCACGAGTTTTTAAATACCCAAGCTCACCAAAAACACTTGCTGTTATACCTATACTCGTCGCGGTCATGGATGCACCAGCAAATATTGCAGGAATGATATCTACTTGGAAAATAAACATTAAGCCAAAAGTTCCAAAGGCGAATGGCAAAATCACTCCTGCCATTGCAACTGTGAATGCTTGTGCTCCCACTGCCACAAGTTCTTCTAATTCACTCTCCAGGCCAGTAAGAAATAGCAATGCATAAAGCCCTAATGTTGCTACTGCCTGTAATGAAGGAAAAGTTTCAAAATAGATATCCGGAACAGCTTCTTTAGGAATTGAAGCAAGAGTACTAATGAGGGATACAAACCCTTGATTTAATTCCGCATGAGCACTGGGCGGCAATAAAAGATGCAAGCCTGAGGCACCAATTAAAACTCCTGCGAGAAGTTCACCTACAATTGTAGGCAAACTTAGTCGAACTAATATTTCAGCCAAAGTCCTTGCCGCAACAAAGATCATTAAAAAATTAATGACGCCTATAAGAGTTTCCGCAACCTCGACATCATGCGTGTTTAGTGCTGAGACTAAAGGGGTGAGTACCATCAGGTTTTCTAGAAAAGCCTTTTCTTTAAGATATAAATTACCTAATCACAGGGCATATTTGGCTTAAATATCAAAGGTGACTTAATCAATATGGTGTGGATCTGAAGTTACTAACTGATTACTAAGGCTTTATTAGCTAGCGTCCAGAAAATTTGATGCCTTTATGAGCAGCTCCCAGTCACTAGATCTGCGTCTGCCGACCCCAGGATGCTACGCGGATCCTGTTCGGGCTGGCATGGATGCTGATGCAGTCTTCGATGGAATGACTGAGCATCTCTTTTTTACTCTTGGCAAACTTGCCACATCGGCAAGTCTTAGAGATCTCTATATGGCTTTGAGCTTTGCTGTTAGAGACAGATTGATGAGTAGATATTTAACAAGTCAAGAGACAATCCGAGCAAGACCTCAAAAAACTGTTGCATATCTTTCAGCTGAATTCCTAATAGGACCTCAACTCAATAATAATTTACTAAATCTAGGCATCAAAAAAGAAGCAGAAGAAGCTCTTAAAAGATTTGGAATTGAATCTCTAAATGAGATATTGGAAGTAGAGGAAGAGCCTGGGCTTGGGAATGGAGGATTAGGGAGACTGGCAGCTTGCTATATGGAATCACTTGCAAGTCTTCAAGTCCCTGCAGTGGGATATGGAATAAGGTACGAATTTGGTATTTTCAATCAATTAATCAGAGATGGTTGGCAAGTCGAAGTTACTGATAAATGGCTCAAAGGTGGATGGCCCTGGGAATTGCCGCAACCAGATGAAGCTTGCCTAGTCGGTTTTGGAGGCAAAACCGAGAGCTATACAGATGACAATGGGAACTATCGCTCTCGATGGATTCCAAGCGAACACGCAATAGGTGTCCCTCATGATGTGCCTGTTCTTGGTTATAGAGTAAATAGCTGTGATCGCTTGAGATTATGGAGAGCTGATGCTACCGAAAGTTTTGATTTCTACGCTTTCAATATTGGCGATTATTACGGTGCTGTTGAAGAAAAAGTAGCATCAGAAACTCTCTCAAAAGTTCTATATCCCAATGATGGAACAGACGAAGGAAGAAGATTACGTCTAAAGCAGCAACACTTTTTTGTAAGTTGTTCCTTGCAGGATATGCTTCGAAGTTTAGAAAAGAGATCAATAGCTGTTGAAGAATTTCCAAATCACTGGACGGTTCAACTGAATGACACACATCCAGCTATTGCAGTTGCAGAGTTAATGAGACTCTTAATCGATCAACATAAATTGGATTGGGATAAAGCCTGGGAAATTACCAACAGATCTGTGGCATATACAAATCACACTTTATTGCCCGAAGCTCTTGAAAAATGGGACCTTAGCCTATTTAAAGACTTGTTACCTAGGCATTTAGAACTTATCTATGAAATAAATAGACGATTCTTGCAACAATTAAGACTCAAGTATCCAGGTAATGACTCAATTTTGAGGAAGCTTTCAATCATTGATGAAGAAGGTGGAAAAGCTATTCGCATGGCACATTTAGCGACAATTGGAGCACATCATGTAAATGGAGTAGCTGCACTTCATTCAGATTTAATCAAAAGACAATTACTACCTGAATTTGCAGAACTTTGGCCTGAAAAATTTACTAACGTAACTAATGGAGTTACTCCACGTAGATGGGTAGCTTTAGCAAATCCTGAACTTTCTAAACTTCTAGACAAAGAAATTGGTCCCAATTGGATTACTAATATGGATCTATTACTAGAGTTAGAAAAAAAAGAAAATGACTCTAATTTTTTAGATTTTTTTGCATCAGCTAAGCTTTCTGGCAAAAGGAAACTAGCTGGTTACATACATAGACAAACTGGTGTTCTTGTAGATCCCTCAAGTTTATTTGATGTTCAAGTTAAAAGAATTCATCAATATAAAAGACAACATCTAAATGCATTACAAGTCATTGCACAATATTTAAGAATTAAAAATGGAATAACCAAAAACATTGCGCCACGAACAATCATTTTTGGTGGTAAAGCGGCTCCAGGTTATTTCATGGCGAAGTTAATGATTAGATTTATCAATGGAATAGCAGATGTAGTTAATGCAGATCCTGATATGGATGGATTACTAAGAGTAGTTTTTCTTCCTGACTACAACGTGAAACTAGGTGAGCAAGTCTATCCAGCTACTGATCTCTCTGAGCAAATTTCAACTGCTGGTAAAGAAGCTTCAGGAACTGGGAATATGAAATTTGCAATGAATGGTGCATTAACAATTGGGACACTTGATGGAGCTAATGTAGAAATCAGAGAGAGGGTTGGCGCAGAAAATTTCTTTTTGTTCGGTAAGACAGAATCAGAAATCATGGAATTAAGAGATCAAGGGTACAGACCAAATGGTTTTATTTCACAATCAAATGAATTACAAGAAACTCTTAAGTTAATAGAAGTTGGGCATTTTAGTAACGGAGATAGTGAGCTGTTTAGACCAATAATAAATATTTTGACAGGGAACGATCCTTTCTTTGTTATGGCAGATTTTGATGATTATCTTCGTGCACAAGATGAGGTTAGTAAAGCTTGGAAAAAAAGTAAGAAATGGAACCGCATGGCATTATTAAATACGGCAAGATCTGGATTTTTCTCCTCAGACAGATCAATAAGAGAATATTGTCAATCAATATGGAAAGTTAAACCATTGCCTGTAGAAATAAGTTGTGAAAAATAAATAGCTACTTATCAGGCAAGTCTGGAGTTTGATGTAATAATCTGTTCAACCTTAAGCGATCAATATTTAATGGATCCGGAGCAAGTTCACCAGCGACCTCTCGAAATGTATCTTCAACTTCATTAGAAACTTTTACATCAAAAATTCTTTCCATCAGCGCTTCAATAGAATATAAATGAGCATTAATATTTTCAAGCTCAGAGATTACTTGTGTAATAGATTTTTCTTTTTTCTCAATCGTTCCATGTTGATAATTCTCTTCAAATTGATTGGATGAATTTGAAGCCAATTTCTTTTGCAAATCTTCTAAAACTCTTCCACACAAAGTTCTAAAAGATTGAAGCGCAGCCCAATTAATCTCTTGTTGTTTACGCAAAGTAGGAAACTCTCTAATCAAACGATCATGTTCCCTATAAAATCTGAGACAATCTGGACATTGGCATGGTTCTTCAGACACCCTCATCGAGGCAGCTTAGGAACCATCATTACATTTCTTATGCCGTCATAGGGGGCTCACCGTTAAATAAGTCTCCTTCTCCTTCATTGTTATCCAAATCAGAGCTTTCAGGTAAAGGTATTTCAATGCTAGTAACCACTTGAATAACATCACGTAACCTCATTGAGTCGGCAAACCAACCCATCGCTTGTTCTGTATCACCTCTTCCTTCAGCATCATTGGACTGATCTTCATGAGCTTCAGCTAAAAGTGTTAACCAACATAAGCATCGAGCTTGAACAATTGATAAATCTAAATCACTCGGTTGAGAGTTAGATATGTTCTCACTCTCTTGTTGAACAAGCAATCGCAAGCGAAGATCGTGAAGCTGGGCCATGTTGACTGATTCACTACACCAACGCTAGCGAGAGAGTTATGATTGTGCACACCCACCACATATAGGACTACATATTTTTAGTTTTAATTCGTTTTTCAAACGGGGCTGGCGGGACTCGAACCCACGACCTACGGTTTAGGAAACCGTCGCTCTATCCAACTGAGCTACAGCCCCCTGAAATTAATTATGCCTTGAGGCATGATGGAGTTGAAAGCAGGGGAGGTGATCGCAATTGAACTTCAGCAAAAAGCTGAACAATTCTATTGAGGAAAGTCCGGGCTCCTATTTGGCCAGGCTTGCTGGGTAATTCCCAGTGCGGGTGACCGTGAGGATAGTGCCACAGAAACACACCGCCTAATGCTTAATGGGGAAATCCCAACAAGCGCGGCAAGGGTGCAAAGGTGCGGTAAGAGCGCACCAGCAGCATCGAGAGGTGCTGGCTAGGTAAACCCCGGCCAGGAGCAAGGCGAGGGGCACTGGATGGCCATAGACCTAGTCCCTAAGGAGAGCCGCTTGAGGCTATCGGTAACGATAGTCCCAGATAGATGATTGCCCATTACCTTTCTAAAGAAAGAAAAATGAACAGAACCCGGCTTATGACCTGCTTTCACTTTATTCATTTTACTTAAAAATATTACAATTAAAATCCTATTTTTTGATCACTTGAGTTATCTCTTTTAAATCATTATGAAAATCTCAAATCAACGAATAGACGAAATAATTAATTTTATTAAAGGTCTAAATTTAGATCAAGAATCTCAAAAGGAATTTACTAATGAAAAAATAAAAAATATTTTATTTGTTAATGAATCACTAACTCACAGTTCAGCAAATAATGAAATTAATTATGAAAATCTTGAATTTCTTGGAGATGCAGTTCTAAGACTCATTGCATCAGATTTCATAAAAAATAAATATCCATATATGCAAGTAGGAGAAAGATCTGAACTTCGGTCACATCTTGTAAGTGATCAATGGCTAGAAGAAGTTGGCAAAAAAATAGAAATCAAAAGTGTACTAGTAATTGGCAACAAAGCACTTAGAGATAAATCAGCAAAGGCCACTATTCAAGCAGAGGCAACTGAAGCATTAATAGGAGCCTTGTATGAAAGTCTCAGTATTTTAGAGCCTATAAAAAATTGGCTTATTCCATTCTGGGATGAAAAAAGCAAAGAAGTTCTGGCGGATCCTCATAAGAAAAATTATAAATCAGCACTTCAGGAATTGACTCAAAGCAAAGGCTTATCAATTCCCATATACAAAACAGTTGAAATTGATAAAAAGCATGACAATCTAAAAAGATTTTTTTGTACTGTTTATATCAAAAATCAATCGATAGCTGAAGGTTGGGGAAAATCAATGAAACAAGCCGAAAAAGATACTGCATGTAAAGCATTAAAATATTTGGAAAACAATGTAATTGATTAATAATTAGTACCTTTCGGAAAAAGATTAATTAGCTTTTCATCAGATCTGTCAAAGGCAGTGTTAATAATTTATCCCAATTCCCTCCTTCAAAAAGAACTGCGGCTTTATTACCACTTATTCTTTGCACAAAACCTTCATAACCATTGTAAATTGACTCTTGGTTATTAACAGTAACTGTTGTCCCAGGGAGAATAGGAGCTTTTGCATCAGTCATAATTAAACATATTCAAATAAACTATTAAAACAAGTCTACTCATAAAAATGATCGAAAAAGATAAATGGATGTCAATAGGTGAAATTGTTGCTCCGCAGGGATTAAAAGGAGATATTCGGATTAAACCTAACAGCGACTTTCCTGAAAGATTTACACAACCAGGAAGACGATGGATTCAAAAAACTAATGAATTGCCAACTGAAATCAAATTAAAGAAAGGCACTCTTATTCCAGGTAAATCAATCTATATACTTTCTATCGAGGGAGTATCTAATAGGAGTTCTGCAGAGGAGATGATTGGTTGGAAATTAGTTATTCCAGTTGATAGCAGACCAATGTTGAGTAAAGATGAGTACCATTACTTTGATTTAATTGGTTTAGAAGTTAGGAGAGGTCAAACAAAGACTCTAATTGGTTATGTAACTGACTTAATCAAGGGAGGGAACGACCTTCTAGAGATAGAGTTAGTAGAAGGTAAAAAAGTTTTGATACCTTTTGTTAAAGAAATTGTCCCAGAAATAGAAATCAAAGAAAAATGGCTCCTAATCGATCCACCCCCTGGCTTATTGGAACTCTAATAATCATTCAGGTTTTGAATCAGAACTTTAGACATGGAGCACAAAGTTATTTATGGAAATAACTGATAACTCAATAATCCCTGTCATTCTTAGTGGTGGATCAGGAACAAGACTTTGGCCACTTTCTAGAGAAAGTTATCCTAAACAATTTCTAGCATTAGATTCACGAACAAAAAAAACTCTTTTGCAGAAAACTTATGAAAGGCTTCTTGGTTTAGAGGGACTGGAAAATCCAATATTGATATGCAATGAGGATCATAGATTTATCGTTGCAGAGCAATTTAGAGAGATCAATACTGAGCCTGAAGCAATTATTCTGGAGCCCGTAGGACGTAACACTGCCCCAGCAATTGCGGTTGCCGCTCTTCAAGCAATGTCTTTAGGTAAAGATCCTATGCTTTTGATTTTGGCAGCCGATCACTTGATAGAAGATATCTTTGAGTTTCAAAGAGTAATCCAATCAGCAAAAACATATGCAAATCAAGGGAGGCTAGTGACTTTTGGGATTGTCCCAACATGCGCAGAAACTGGTTACGGTTACATTGAAGCGAAAGAATTGCCTCGTAAAGAAGATCAAATAACTGGTTTAGAAATAAACAAATTTATAGAAAAACCTAATAAAGATATAGCAGAGAAATTAATCAAAGATTCTCGCTACACTTGGAATAGTGGGATGTTTCTTTTTAAAGCGAGTTCAATACTAAGTGAATTAAAAAAATTCTCTCCAGAAATAATCAATTATTGTAAAATTGCTATTGAAAAAGATGTAGAAGATCTTGATTTCCTACGATTAGAAGCAGAATCATTCAAGAAATGTCCAAAAATATCTTTAGATATTGCAGTAATGGAAAAAACAAAATTAGGAACCGTTCTTCCTTTAAATGTAGGATGGAGTGATATAGGCAGTTGGAAATCTCTGTGGGATATTAGTCAAAAAAATAATGATGGAAACTATATAAATGGTAGAGTAATAACTGAAAAAAGTAAAAACTGTTATTTAAGCAGTGAACAACGTTTAGTTGTGGGTATAGGAATAGAAAATATAATAGTTGTAGATACAAAAGACGCTCTTTTAGTTGCTAATAAAGATCAATCTCAAAATATTGGAAATATAGTAAAAAGTCTCAACTCAGAAACCTTTCCAGAAGGTAAAATGCACAGAAAAATTTATAGACCATGGGGTAATTACACTACAATAGTTGAAGGGAATAGGTGGCTAGTGAAGCTTATAGAAGTAAAGCCAAACGCTTCTCTTTCTTTACAAATGCATCATCATAGAGCTGAACATTGGGTTGTAGTTAACGGAACAGCCTTAATAGAAAAAAATGGAGAGAAACAACTTTTAAGTGAAAATGAAAGTACATTTATTCCTTTGGGTTGCAAGCATAGATTAAGCAATCCAGGGAAAATGAAACTTGAGCTTATTGAAGTTCAAAGTGGAACGTATTTAGATGAAGAAGATATTATTCGTTTTGAAGATTCTTATGGAAGAATAAAAAATCTTATTTAATAAAACTAGAAATTAATTAGATAAAAACATTTAAAGTTAAAAATTTCTATTCCACAGTTACACTTTTTGCTAAATTTCTAGGCTGATCAACATCTAAACCTTTATGAGCTGCTATATGGTAACTAAATAACTGTAAAGGTACAACGGTCAATAGAGGACTCACCCATTCACTAACTTTTGGAATAGTAAATAATTCATCAAACATTTCTGATTCCGATCCACATGTAGATACCCCAATTAAACGTGCATCTCTTGCTTTGGCTTCTTGAGAGTTACTGAGAACCTTTTCATAAACGACTCCAGGTACAGCTAGTGATACCACTGGAACATGTTGATCTAACAGTGCTATTGGTCCATGTTTTAGTTCTCCAGCTGGATAGCCCTGAGCATGGATGTAGCTTATTTCCTTTAGCTTAAGAGCACCTTCAAGTGCAATTGGATAATTTATTCCTCTACCTAAGAAAATTACATCCTTTGTTTCAACAAACAAATGTGCTATCCCCTGAGAAAGTGAATCATGTTTTTTGATAAGACCTGTTAATTGTTTAGGAATTAATCTCAAATCATTAGATAGATCTAAAATTTCTTGAGAGGTTCTTTGTTGCCTTTGAGAGGCAAATAAAAGTGTCAAACCATAAAAGGACAACATTTGGCCAAGAAAGGTTTTAGTTGCTGCAACACCTATTTCAATGCCTGCTCCAATATCAATAACATTATCTAATTCGCGACCTAATGAACTATCAACTCTATTAGTAATTGCCAACTGATGAAAGGAAAAATTAGGATCTTTAGTCGCATCTCGTCTCTCCTTTTCCATTCTTAATGCAGCCAAGGTATCTGCTGTTTCTCCCGATTGACTTACTCCTATTGTCAAAGTATTTGGGGAAAGTGGAGGGGGAGCATATCTAAATTCACTCGCGAAATATACCTTTGTAGGAACTCCTGCAAACTGTTCTAACAAATAAGCACCAACCATACCTGCATGTCTGCTTGTACCACAAGCAAGTATTTGTATTTGTTCTATCTTCTCAAGAATAGATTTAGATATTGGTAAAGCCACTGATTTTTCAGAGGGCAAATCCATAGGCAAAAATCTATCTATCCATAGTTGTGCTGTCTCTGGCTGCTCATAAATTTCTTTAAGCATGAAATGACGGAAATTTTTTTTATCCGCAAAAAGTTCTGTGCCCTTTAAAATCGATGTTGCTCTTTGCTGCCTATTTCCATGATCATCATAAAGTTCAATTCCTAAAGGAGTTAAAAGAGCGATTTCATTATCCCTTAAAGGTAAAAATGTACGGGTAAATCCTACTAATGCTGGGGTATCACTTGCACAAAAGAACTCACCTTCACCAAAGCCAAGAACTAATGGCGCTTGCCCCCTAGCGACTACTAAAGCATTGGGTGCCTTAGACCAAATCACTGCTATTGCATATGTCCCCTCTAATAAAGTCAAAACTTTTTGAACAGCTATTAATAATGTTTGTTCATTAGGGGTAAGTCCATTTGCTAAACAGTGTTCTATCTCTAGCCCAATTAAATGTGGAATTATCTCAGTGTCAGTTTCCGAGGTCAATTTTATTCCTTTAAGTTTCAGGCTTGCAGATAATTCTCTGTGATTTTCGATAATTCCATTTTGCACAACTGCAATTTGTCCTGAGGAATCAAGATGAGGATGAGCATTTCTTTCGTTAGGTTTACCATGTGTAGCCCATCTGGTATGAGCAATACCTACTTGACCTTTGGGTGGTTTTTTTTTAATTAAATTAGATAAGTTAATCAGCTTTCCTTTTGTTTTTGTGACATTTAGTTGTCCATATTGATCGTTATTTAATTTATCAATTGTTGCTATCCCTGCTGAGTCATAGCCACGGTATTCAAGTTTTCTTAATCCATCAATAAGTAAAGGAGAAACTTCTCTAGAACCAATAACAGCAAAAATGCCACACATATATTTAAATTAACATCACAAATTACTTATATAAAATAAACCTTCGTTAAGAAAATACTAATTTTTAGTAAGCCAAACCCATGCTTCTAGTTGTTTCATCTCCCAAATAAACCCTGATACTGAGGAAATCAGTTGGACAAGCAGTTTCACACCGCTTACATCCAACACAATCTTCTGTTCTTGGAGATGAAGCTATCTGAGAAGCTTTGCAGCCATCCCAGGGAACCATTTCAAGAACATCTAGTGGACAAGCCCTTACGCATTGGGTGCAGCCAATACAGGTGTCATAGATTTTGACGGCGTGTGACAAATTACCAACCCATATTTCCTTGATGTATAAAACTATACCTACATTTCGCTACATAAAAAAAAATAGTTGCAATGCCGTCACTTTTGTTAACTCGACACTCTAACCCGTAGTATTGGAAGTCAGGTCTAAGAAGGTTATGTCCCAGGAAGCAATCCTTGAAAAAGTTCGTTCTATTGTCGCAGAACAACTAAGTGTTGAAGCCGGTGAAGTAAAACCGGATTCAAATTTCCAAAACGACCTCGGAGCTGACTCTCTCGACACTGTCGAATTAGTGATGGCTCTTGAAGAGGCATTTGACATAGAGATCCCCGACGAGGCTGCAGAAGGCATTGCCACTGTTGGGGATGCAGTCAAATACATTGAAGAAAAACAGTCTTGAGGTTCAAATGATGGAGAAACTCCATCGAGTTGTTATTACAGGTCTTGGCGCCATTACACCTATTGGCAACAACATCGAAAGTTACCTCCAAGGGCTTCAATCCGGGCAAAACGGGGTAGATCAAATAACACTCTTTGACGCCTCATCCCATGCTTGCAGATTTGCAGCAGAGGTAAAAAGTTTTGACCCGACTGGAAAATTAGAGCCAAAAGAATCCAAAAGATGGGATCGCTTTTCAAAATTTGGAGTCATCGCAGCAAAAGAAGCCTTGAATCATTCAGGGCTTATAATTGACGACTCAAATTCTGGAAGAATTGGTGTAATTATTGGTTCTGGAGTTGGCGGATTGCTAACTATGGAAACCCAAGCTCATGTTTTAAATAACAAAGGAGCTAGTCGCGTTAGTCCATTTACTGTCCCCATGATGATTCCCAACATGGCTACAGGGCTAGCGGCTATTGCACTTGGCGCTAAAGGTCCAAGTTCCGCTGTTTCAACTGCATGTGCCGCTGGATCAAATGCAATAGGTGATGCATTCAGATTGCTTCAATTAGGCAAAGCAGATGCAATGGTTTGCGGAGGAGCAGAAGCAAGTATCACTCCTTTAGGAGTAGCAGGATTTGCTAGCGCGAAGGCTCTATCTTTCAGAAATGATGATCCATCTACCGCAAGTAGACCATTTGATTCTCAACGAGATGGATTTGTAATTGGAGAAGGGGCTGGAGTACTAATTTTAGAAACTCTTGATCATGCACGAAAGAGAGACGCAACAATCCATGCAGAAATCATTGGTTATGGAACCACTTGTGATGCTCATCACATTACCTCTCCTACTCCAGGAGGAGTAGGAGGTGCAGAAGCTATGAAACTTGCATTAATTGATGGAAAAATTAATCCAGAAGAAGTCGATTACATTAATGCTCACGGAACTAGCACCCCGGCCAATGACAGTAATGAAACATCTGCTATTAAAACTGCTTTGGGAAATCATGCGTATCAAGTCCCTACAAGCTCAACCAAATCTATGACTGGTCACCTACTAGGAGGGTCTGGTGGAATCGAGGCTGTTGCTTGTGCTCTGGCAATAAAACATGAAATAATTCCGCCAACAATTAATTATTCCAATCCAGACCCAAATTGTGATCTTGATTATGTACCCAACAAAGCAAGAGAAAAAAAATTAGGTGTCGTACTATCTAACTCATTCGGGTTTGGCGGTCACAATGTCTGTCTAGCTTTTCGACAAATGATCTAAATCAATTTCATTTTCTCTTTCAACTTAAATTTCTTCTCACCCACTCACTAATTCAAAATGGTTGCCTTGACTACTTCCTTAGACACACTTTGCATCAACAGCATCAGAATGCTCGCTGTTGATGCAATTAATAAATCCAAAAGTGGTCACCCAGGTTTGCCTATGGGTTGCGCACCTATGGGTTATGCATTGTGGGACAAACACTTACATCACAATCCAAAAAACCCAAAATGGTTTAATCGAGACAGATTTGTTCTTTCAGCAGGTCATGGATGCATGCTTTTGTATGCTCTTTTGCATTTGACTGGCTATGACTCTGTCACCATTGAAGATATAAAAGAATTTAGACAGTGGGGCGCTAAGACTCCAGGACATCCAGAGACCTTCGAAACTCCTGGAGTTGAAGTAACTGCAGGACCTTTGGGAGCAGGAATATCAAATGCAGTTGGATTAGCCATTGCGGAAGCTCACCTTGCCGCAAAATTCAACAAGCCTGATTCAACAGTTGTAGACCATTACACCTATGTGATCATGGGGGATGGATGTAATCAAGAGGGTATTTCTTCAGAAGCCTGTTCTCTTGCTGGGCATTTAAAACTTGGAAAATTAATCGCTCTCTATGACGATAATCACATCACTATTGATGGAAGAACAGATGTCTCATTTACGGAGGATGTCTTAAAAAGATATGAGGCATACGGATGGGACGTACAAGAAATTCCTGAGGGTAATACAGATGTTGAGGGTATATCTCAAGCAATCGAAAAGGCCAAATCCGTCACTGATAAGCCATCAATTATCAAAGTAACAACAACTATCGGCTACGGGTCACCTAATAAAAGTGATACTGCAGGTATTCACGGTGCCCCATTGGGAGAAGAAGAGGCCGAACTTACAAGAAAGCAATTAGATTGGCCATACAAACCTTTCGAGGTTCCCCAAGATGTTTACGATCAATATCGTCAAGCCATTCAAAAAGGTGCACAACTAGAAGAAGAATGGAATCAAACCCTCGCCTCATACAAAGCTAAATATCCTAATGAAGCATCTGAATTTGAGCGCATGTTGAGAGGTGAACTCCCTGAAGGATGGGATAAAGATTTACCTACCTATACATCCGATGATAAAGGAGTCGCTACTAGAAAACATTCTCAAATATGTCTAGGTGCTCTTGGTCCAAACATTCCTGAACTAATTGGCGGTTCTGCTGATTTAACGCATTCAAATTACACAGATATAAAAGGTGAAACTGGATCTTTTCAATATGACAGTCCTGAAAAACGTTATTTACATTTTGGTGTCAGAGAGCATGCTATGGCAGCCATATTGAATGGTATTGCTTATCACGATAGTGGTTTAATTCCTTATGGTGGAACCTTCTTAGTCTTCGCAGACTACATGAGAGGATCGATGCGTCTTTCCGCTCTTAGTGAGCTGGGGGTTATTTATGTTTTAACCCATGATTCCATAGGTGTTGGTGAAGATGGTCCAACACATCAACCAATAGAAACCATTCCATCATTGAGAGCAATGCCAAATATGATGGTATTCCGTCCAGGCGATGGCAATGAAACCAGTGGTGCTTATAAGGTTGCCATTAAAAATCGCAAGAGACCAAGTTCCTTATGCCTAAGTAGGCAGGGTATGGCCAATCAACAAAATTCATCCGTAGATAAAGTTGCTTTAGGTGGATACGTACTTGAAGATTGCGATGGCACTCCTGAACTAATACTTATTGGAACTGGAACTGAACTTGATTTATGTGTTCAAGCAGCGAAAAAGCTAACTACAGAGGGGAGAAAAGTGCGTGTGGTTTCTATGCCATGCGTTGAACTTTTTGAAGAACAAAGCGAAAGTTATAAAGAAGAAGTCTTACCATCTAACATCAGAAAACGCATAGTAGTTGAAGCTGCAGAAAGCTTTGGTTGGCATAAATATATTGGTCTTGATGGTGACAGCGTAACTATGAATAGCTTTGGAGCATCTGCTCCAGGTGGATTATGTATGGAAAAATTTGGATTTACAGTTGAAAACGTACTAGATAAATCTAGAAATCTTCTCAACAAATAAAAGTAAACATTTAATTACCAAATAGTTATTAATCCAAGCAAAAAGTTAAACAAAGAACTAATTTTCTTTGTTTAACTTTACTGAGGTTAATTCAGATGCACCTTTTGATTTTATTTGATCGTTTAATTTATCAAGATCTTCATCTGTGATTTTTGTATTCATTGGACAATGATTAGGTCCACACATTGAACAAAACTCTGCTTTTTTGAAAATTTCTTCAGGTAAAGTTTCGTCATGATATTGCTTAGCTCTCTCTGGATCCAAGGACAATTCAAACTGTTTATTCCAGTCAAATTCTTTCCGAGCCTTACTTAATTCATCATCACGATCACGAGCTCCTGATCTATGTCTTGCGACATCTGCAGCATGAGCAGCAATTTTATAAGCAATCAAACCATCTCTGACATCTTCAGGATTTGGCAGCCCTAGATGTTCCTTAGGTGTTACATAACAAAGCATCGCGGTCCCATACCAACCAGCCATAGCTGCGCCAATGGCACTTGAAATGTGATCATAACCAGGAGATATATCTGTTACCAATGGACCTAGGACATAGAAAGGAGCTTCTGAACACTCCTCCATTTGCTTCCTAACATTGAATTCAATTTGATCCATAGGTACATGACCAGGACCTTCAACCATGACTTGAACATCATGTTTCCAAGCACGTCTAGTCAATTCACCAAGTGTTTTCAACTCAGCAAGTTGAGCTTCATCTGATGCATCATGAAGGCATCCAGGTCTGAGTGAATCACCTAAAGAAAAAGTGCAGTCATAGCGTTTAAATATTTCGCAAATATCATCAAAACGAGTAAACAAAGGATTTTGCTTATAGTGATAGAGCATCCATTGAGCAAGAATTCCTCCGCCACGACTAACGATTCCAGTAATACGACCTTTAACCTTGGGTAAATGCTCAATCAATAAGCCTGCATGAATAGTTTGATAATCAACACCTTGCTGACAGTGCTTTTCAATTATGTGTAAAAAATCATCTTCAGTTAGCCTTGAAATAGAACCGTGAACACTTTCTAAAGCTTGATAAACAGGAACTGTCCCAATCGGGATAGGAGAAGCATTAATAATTGCAGTTCGAACCTCATCTAAATTAACTCCTCCAGTAGAGAGATCCATAAGAGTATCTGCGCCATATTTCACTGCCAAGTCAAGCTTCTTTAATTCTTCACTAATGTCGCTTGCATTAGGTGAAGCGCCAATATTTGCATTGACTTTACATTTTGAGGCAATACCTATTGCCATTGGCTCTAAGTTCATATGGTTAATATTTGCAGGAATAACCATTCGACCTCGCGCAACCTCCTCCATAACTAGAGACTCAGGAAGGTTCTCACGCTTTGCGACGAAAACCATTTCTTCAGTAATTTCGCCTTTGCGGGCAAAATGCATCTGAGAAACATTGGTTTTACCTTTTCTGGAAGCCACCCATGAATTCCGCATGAACTAAAAAGCTATTGAATAAAAGAGGAGCAATATGCATAAAGATCACAAGATTTCACCTTCCTTACACTGGTTCAAACCAGTCAAGTTCAGAGGGTGTGATCTCAGCCATATAGCAAAGCGATATGGCACCCCTAGTGATAAGTACAAATTAGCTCGAAATCCGCATCTAAACCCTAAAGTTTTTATAGATAAAAATTTTGGAATTAAAAATTTTGATCATTCATGTCTTTTTTTATCTCTAGAAATAACATTCTTCGTCGCCTAAATCTTCTAACCGCTCCATTCAAAACCAATCCACTTCCAACAAATAAAGCAGGTATCACTTGAATTTTATCTTTGCCCTCTCTATGTAAAAAACCTATAATTGCTAATAAAATTAGCAAAGGTGCTGAAATTGAAATCAATGGGTTACCCAATCTGTTCATAAGATTAAGCGGCTAGATGTTTTAAAGAGTTTTCGTTGCCATAACTAATGTTTGAGACAAAATATTTATTCCTAATTCCAGGCTTCTTTCATCCAAAGAGAAATTTCCACTATGCAATGGAGCACAACCTTGATCTCCAGCAACTCCTAATCGAAACATCGTCCCTGGAACATCTTGCAAGAAGAAAGCAAAATCTTCAGCACCTAATGACGGATTTTCTAAATTAACAATATTTTCTTCATCCATAAAATTCTTCGCACAGATAGATAACAAACTAGTCAACTCTGGATCGTTATAAACAGGAGGCGCAATCGACTTAAAACATATATTAGCCTTAGCTCCGTAATTAGAGGCTATATTTTTTACTATTTTCTCAATCCATAGAGGCAATTTTTCATAAAGGTTGTTATCAAGACACCTTACTGTGCCAAGAAGCTTAACCCTCTCAGCAATAACATTAAATGCATTTCCTCCTGAAATTTTCCCAAAGCTAATAACCACTGGCTTAAGAGAATCTAAACGTCTACTAATAGCCTCTTGAAGTCCACTAATAACTTTTGCAGAAATCCAAATTGAATCTATGCCTTCATGGGGTCTAGCTCCATGCCCTCCATTACCAATAATATCTATTTCCAATTCAGCAGCGGCAGCCGTAAAAGTACCACTTCTTATTCCAATCTTACCAACTGACAAATCTGGATAAACATGCACACCAAAGAGAGCTTTGACTCCATCAAGAACCTTTTCAGATTTCATCCACTTTGCCCCTTGAGCAATCTCTTCAGCAGGTTGAAAAATAATTCGGATTCGAGAATTTGTAAATTTGTTTTTTGCTAATACTTGAGCAACGCCCAAACCGATACAGGTATGTAGATCATGGCCACATGCATGCATCAGACCTTGAATTGAAGAAGAATAATCTAAACCTGTTCTTTCCTCGATTGGCAAAGCATCCATATCAACTCGTAAGCCAACAACAGGTCCGCTTTTGTTACCCATTTCAGCAACCACTCCTGTTTTGCCAACTGCTTCTTTTACTTCCCAACCTGATTTTCTAAGCTCCCCGGCAACAAGAGCAGCAGTTTGATATTCCTGACCGCTTAGCTCCGGGTGAGCATGGAGATGACGACGTAATTGAATTAAATCAGGCAGTATTTCCTTGGTTAAAATTACAATTTTTTTTCCTAAATCTTTCATCTATCCTCCAAAGCAAGAAACGCAATCAAATCATTTGTAGGTCTTGGAGGCCAACGACGAATATTCAACAACCAATCTTTCTCACGATATCGAATATCTAATCCTGCAACCGCAGCCCAATTGCTTTCAGCTTCACCTATGAAACCTTTACTCCATAGAAGTGCACTTAATGCTGCTCTAGCATCTGCGAATAAAGGATATTTACGGATTAATATTCTGATTTTCTTTTCAGCGAGTTCAAAATCACCCAATTGATAAATCGCAAGCGCCTCACTTGACCTGGCCATAGCAATAGCATTATTTGATGAAGCTGCTTGAGCAAACAATTGCTTCGCTTCAATCCAATTATCCATGGAGCCCATCACATTACCTAAGTTATATAAAGCTGAAACATCTTTAGGATTTTTCTTTAAAACATAGCTGTAATCTTTACTCGCGTCCTCCCACCGCTGCAAAGCTTCTTCAGCAATTCCTCTATTCAGATAAGGGTCTAAATCTTCAGGTGAAATTTCAATTGCCTTAGTTTGATCTCTAATGGCTCCTTTAGGATCACCAAGCGCGAGAAGAATATTACCTCTATTACTTAAGGCAGCCGCATCATCTGGATTCTCATTTAAGTAAGAACTCCAATCTTTTTCAGCTAGCATGAAATCTCCTTCTTTACTTTCTTGAAGAGCCTTCTCGAATAAAACTTTAGGAAGCACCTTGGCTTGGGTCGAGAATGGTACGAGAATAAAAATAATAGAAAGTAAAAGTAGAACTTTTACAACTCTTCCAGAAATCATGTATCTATGTTATTTGCAGAAGTTAGCAAACAATGTTTTTTAGCTGCTGGAGTAACAACCCTTCCCCTAGACGTCCTCTGTAAAAAACCAATTTGCATTAGATAAGGCTCAACTACAGTTTCAAGAGTGGTTGAATCCTCTCCAAGTGCAGCAGCTAAAGTTTCAAGTCCTACTGGGCCACCTTGATATTGATTAACTAATAAGCCTAAATAACTTCTATCTGTTGCATCTAAACCTCTTTGATCCACTCGATATAAATTAAGCGCATCGTTAACAACTTCAACATCAATAACTTTTGAAGAAGAATGCACTTCTGCATAATCTCTTACTCTTCTTATGAGCCTATTTGCAATACGCGGAGTTCCTCGACTTCTTTTCGCTAATTGATGAGATGCTTCCTCTGAAATTAATAAATTGATAAGTTTTGCAGATCTTTTAATTATATTTTCAAGGTCCAAATAATTATAGAAATTTAGTCGCTGAGTTATTCCAAAACGATCTCGCATTGGGGAGCTTAATGCTGCGGGTTTTGTCGTAGCACCTACTAAGGTAAAAGGAGGGATTTCGATGGATCGCATTCTCGAGGAAGTACCCTTGCCCACAGTTAAATCCAACCTTCTATCTTCCATAGCTGGATATAAAAGTTCCTGTGAAATGCGATTTAACCTGTGAATCTCATCAACAAAAATCAATTCACGTGGCTGCATATTGATCAATAATCCAACAATATCCCTTGGTCGTTCAAGAGCAGGAGCGCTTGTAACCCTAGCTTTAACCCCCAATTCCTCAGCGATAACAAGAGCCATAGTAGTTTTTCCCAATCCTGGCGGTCCATAAAGCATTAAATGATCAAGTGCTTCTCCTCTTTTCAATGATGCTTTAACTGAGATTTGAATAACTTTCTTTAATTCAGATTGACCTAAAAAATCATCAAAAGATTTAGGCCTGAGTGAATCTTGTTGAGATAGTTTAAGCTCCTCCTTTAAAAGAGTAGAACCAACCAATCTTTCCTCTCCTTTATCATTAGGAAGAAACGAATGATTAGTAATTGAAGACACAATTGCCATGACCGAAGGGTAGTGGCATCTCAACAAAAATGGAGGTAAATCGAAGAATGAGTAAAAAAGGAAAGAAAAAATCCAAAAACAACCCCTCAGTTGATGGAAATCGTCACTTAGCTGAGAATCGACAAGCAAGGTTTGAATATGAAATTCTAGAAACACTTGAAACTGGCTTAGAGCTTCTTGGAACAGAAGTTAAATCGATTAGAGCTGGAAAAGTAAACTTAAAAGATGGATTTTGCCTAATTAAAAAAGATCAAATTCAACTTCATAATGTACATATATCCCCTCATAATCATGCCGGTAAATTTTTCAATCATGAACCTCTAAGAATCAAAAAACTTCTTGCACATCGAAAAGAAATCGAAAAATTAAAAATAAATTTAGATAGAAAAGGTTTAGCCTTAATACCTTTAACTCTTTATCTTAAAGGCTCATGGATTAAGTTAAAAATAGGTGTCGGGAAAGGCAGAAAGCTTCACGACAAAAGAGATAGAGAGAAAATTAATGACTCAAAAAGAGATGTAGAAAATGCGCTAAAACGTTTTTAAAAGATAAAATTATTAGTTTTTAATAAATTTTTTTATAAAAAAATACTTTAATTATCCATTATTACGTGGCATCCAAACTGACATCTTCAGGGGGAGGTGTTGGGTCAGGGTCAGCAATGAGCATATGTTGTAAAACGATTTCAGGACGCTCACTATCTCTCCATCTAATGCGATAAGCAGGCATTTTTGTACCCCTGCTTGTCGTTTGCTCAACAGGTTCCATAACCCAGCCGCGTCTTGAACGCCCCTGGGGATTCCTTTTCACAACAGCATCTGCGTGTTTGAAACGGAAACCAACTCTCTCGCCACTCATCTGAACAAAATCCTTACTCGCCTATTATCCACTCTGATGGGTCATTTTCCAGTTTGTTTTAAATTTGATTCTGGTCGCAAAAGTGGAAAAGCTATTACATCTCTTATTGAAGGACTATCAGTTAATAGCATTACAAACCTATCAATTCCTATTCCTAGACCTCCAGTTGGAGGCATTCCGACTTCAAGAGCATTAATAAAATCTTCATCCAAACTTTGAGCTTCAAGGTCACCTGCTTCTTTTTTCGCCTGCTGTAAAAGTAAACGTTCTTTTTGATCAATAGGATCAATTAATTCACTAAAAGCATTAGCAGTCTCTCTACCAACGATAAAAAGTTCAAACCTTTCAACTAAACCTTTCTTTGTTCTGTGTTTTCTAGCCAATGGAGAGATCTCAATTGGATAATCCATAACAAATGTAGGTTGAACAAGCTTAGGCTCTACCACTTGTTCAAAAGCCTCATTTAATAGCCTTCCAACACTGTCAACCTTATCGGGAACTTGAAGCCCCTCTCGAAGCATTTCAGCTCTGGCATCATCAAAATTATCTTCAAACAATTCAAAATCAATTCCAGTAAATTCCTTAACTAATTGATGCATCGTGGCTCTTCTCCAAGGAGGTTTCATATCTATTTCTTGCTCTTGATAATTAATCTTGGTCGATCCACAAATCTTTTCGCAAACTGAAGAAAGTAATTTTTCTGTTAACTCCATCATGTCAAAATAATCTGCAAAGGCCTCATAAATTTCCACAGAAGTAAATTCAGGATTATGCCTAGTGCTAATTCCTTCATTTCTAAAAATTCTGCCAAGTTCATAAACCCTTTGAAATCCACCCACTACAAGTCTTTTAAGATGCAATTCTGTTGCAATTCTCAAATACAAAGGCAAATCCAAAGTGTTGTGATGAGTTATAAAAGGCCTTGCGTCCGCTCCGCCGGCTTCTGATTGTAAAACCGGCGTCTCAATTTCAAGAAAGTCTTTTTCATCTAACCAACGTCTAATTGAACTAACTAATAATGCCCTTGTTCGAAAAGTTTTTCTTGACTGCGGATTCACAATTAAATCTAAATATCTTTGTCTATAGCGCTTTTCCACATCGGCAAGTCCATGCCATTTATCTGGTAAAGGTTGTAAAGATTTTGAAAGCATTGACCATTCGAAAACCTTGATCGAAAGTTCACCTCTATCAGTTCTCCTTAATATTCCGCTAACTCCTATCCAATCACCAGAGTCAACAAGAGAGGTAATATTCTGAAAATTATTCTTTGAATTTTCGCTATTCTCATTCCGATTTAAGGTCGCCTTTTCCAAAAAGAGTTGAACTGTGCCTGTTTCATCAGCAAGAGTAAAAAAAGCAAGTTTGCCCATCACTCTTCGAGAAATTACACGCCCTGCAATGGATACTTCGTCTTTTTTTTCTTCGCCATTTGGCAAGTCTGCATATTTTTTCTGCAAAATATCAGCAGAGTCAGTAGCTCGAAAATTCAACCCATATGGACCTTGTCCAAGGTTTTCTAGTGCTTTTGCCTTCTCGAGGCGGGTATCTCTTAATTCAGACAAGACATTTCATACATACGGCAGGGATAAACAAAATCAAATGAAAAACCTATCAATTTTGAGCTATTAATCTTTAACTGGCAATAGCAGTAGGAAATTCTCCCATTCTTTGAGAAGCGTAGCCAATACCTCTTACAGTTAAAATTAACTCTGGATTCCTTGGATCTGGTTCGAGCTTGCCTCTTAAACGAGCTACATATACATCCACAACTCTTAAATCTGCCGCTCTTCGAGGAGGGTACCCCCAAAGCTGTTCCAAAATTTCTGCTCGAGGTACAACACGGCCAGGATCACGAAATAATAATTCCAGCAAACTAAATTCTGTATATGTAAGGCCTATTCTTTCTCCACCTCGACTGACTTGCCTTCTATTAGTGTCTACGACAAGATCACCAAGCTTCATAACTCCTTGCCCTGATGGAACCTCTCTAGGCTCATCAACAGTCGGAGCAGGTCCAACTCTTCTTAAAATCGTCGCAATCCGTGCTTCTAACTCCTTTGGGCTAAATGGTTTAGCCAAGTAATCATCGGCGCCTAGATCCAAACCTGCAACTCTCTCTGAAATCGCTTCAAGAGCAGTTAAGAATATTATTGGAACACAAGACTCTGCTCTTATTCTTCGACATACTGCAAAGCCATCCATCTTAGGGAGCATGACATCTAGAACTACTAGGTCTGGTGATTCTTTGTGAAAAACTTCAAGTGCTTGCTCTCCATCCTGTGCAGATAAAACTTGATAACCAGCAAGATTAAGCCTTGTGACCAAGACCTTCAATACTGCTGGTTCATCATCTACAACCAAAATGCAGGTCATGAGATTAGCTGTTGCTTAGTGACAGGACCATCGAAATTTTTTATCGAAATGGCTTCTTGTTATATGACGATATCATCTTCAAGTCAGGTATTCAAAGCCATTTGCCTAATCTAAAAGACAGAGTCACTACTAATAAATACGTATTTATTCTATTTTTCAAGCGATAAAATTTTTTGCATTAGTTTTTTTTATAAGCAAGAAGAAGCCATGAGGAGAACAATGGAGCAACTAATCCAGTAATTATGACTTCGGAAATTAACACATAAATTGACCAAGAATGAAACCAATTATTTCTTAAAAAACTATATATAATGATTTTTTGAATCCAAACAGAAAGGCCAACAAACGCGGTTCCAAAGATAGCCATCAAACCAATATTGAGAAATGATTCGATTTTTTTATTATGCAATCCATATATACTCCAAAATACAGACAAAAGGAGCAAAGATGGAATATAAGAAACATCACTAAGGGTAAAAGAATCTATAAAAATTCCTAATAAAAATGAGACAAAGGCTGCCTTCCAAGGAGGATTATTAAGTGAAAATGGCAACAATAAAATAACAGGCCAGCATGGTGATATTCCATTGATTTTAAGCCAATTAGGAGATGTGATTACACAAAATTGCAAGCACATTATAGCCAAAAAGATTAATAAGTTCTTATTATTTTTGGCCATTATTTTTCAAGATTTGAACCCAATCTATTGCCTCAGGTGATGCAGTTAATTGAACTATTGCATATGGAGATGGTAATGCTTTTTCGTTAACAAACTGAACAATTCCAATTGTTAAATTTGGAGGCAATAAAGTACTTGCTGGAGATGTAGTTACAGCATCACCAATTTTAGCCAAACTATTTTTATTTAAGAAAGTTAGTTTTGGTCTATTTGTACCCATCCCAGTCAAAATCCCATGGCGCTTAGTTCTCTCAATCCAAGCTCCTACCTGATTACCAGGGTCAGTCAATAATCTAACTCTTGCAGTCAGCGGAGTTACGCTATCAACTAGGCCAATTAAGCCCCCTGGTCCTATAACCGTTTGTCCTTTCCAAACACCATCTTTTGTGCCCTTATTAATTTCTAGCTGTTGCCACCAATTTCTGGAAGATCGAGATATAACAGCAGCTGAAATTCTTTTATCAGCGCTGAACTCCTTCAAAGAAAGCGCTCTTCTTAAACGAGTATTATCATCCTCAAGCAATTTTAATCGAATATTTCTTTCAATATTTTCTCCTTCCTTAATCCATTCTCGTTGAGCAGTTCCTGGAAGTATGGGTTTTAATAACACAGAGTACAAATCTAGATATCCTGCTCCCTTTGTCCAACGAATACAAAACAATAAAGATCCCAAGAAAAATATTACCCAAAACCTACTTTGCAAAAGTAAATGAAACCCTATTTTCCCTCGGGCTTTGATCATTATTCAATCTCTAATTAAATTTCTAGCAAAATCAGGCGTATCTAATACTCTTCGCATTGATTTAAAATCATCTAATACAAGACCACATCCATTGACAACACATAACAATGGATCCTCAGCTACATGAGTAAAAATTCCTGTTTCATGACTTAACAGATCGCTAATTCCTCTAACTAATGCGCCCCCTCCTGCCAGCATTATCCCCCTATCCACAATATCTGCCGCCAGTTCGGGTGGGGTTCTCTCTAAAGTCCTTTTTACAGCATCAACAATCTTATTCAAAGGCTCTGACATGGCTTCACGTAAATCGCCTGCTTTTAAATTGATTGAACGAGGCAAACCCGAAAGTAAATGCAAGCCCCTTACATCTATTGATTGCAAATCAAATTCATTAGATGGAAAAGCTGATCCAATTTTAATTTTTATCTCTTCAGCTGTTCTTTCACCGACTACTAAGTTATGTACTTTTTTTAAATAGGTCGCGATAGAATCATTAATTTCATCACCCGCAACCCTTACAGATTCGCTTAAAACTGTTCCTCCAAGGCTTAAGACAGCTACTTCAGTAGTACCACCTCCAATATCAACAATCATTGTTCCTATAGGCTCTGTCACAGGCAAAGAAGCTCCAATAGCAGCAGCAACAGGCTCATCAATGAGATGAACCTCTCTTGCACCAGCAAGACCAGCTTCACGAACTGCTCTTCTCTCTACACCAGTCACGCCACTAGGGATACCAACAACTAGTCGGGGCGCAATGATTCCACGGCCCTCATTGCATTTTTGAATAAATGTCTTAAGCATTTGCTCAGCTGCATCAAAATCGGCTATTACTCCATCCCTAAGAGGTCTAACTGCTCGAATATTTCCTGGCGTTCGCCCTAACATTAACTTCGCATCATCGCCTACGGCCAGAGGAACTCCCTCCTCTAAATCCATTGCAACAACTGAAGGTTCTTGCAACACAATTCCCTTACCAGATACATAAATCAAGGTATTTGCTGTACCTAAATCAATCCCAATATCTCGGGAAAATTTGAAACGGTTAAAAAACACGGATTTCAATCATTTGAGCCATCATAAAGAGAGTTGAACTAAGATAAATATATTATTTAGCAACCAGTAAACAGAGGAGGTAATGATGGCAATAAATTCAGTCACTCTTGTTGGTAGAGCAGGAAGAGATCCTGAAGTTAGATATTTTGAGTCTGGAACTGTAGTGGCAAACCTAACAATGGCTGTAAATAGGAGGAATCGAAACGATGAACCAGATTGGTTCAATCTAGAAATATGGGGTAAACAAGCCCAAGTCGCAGCTGATTATGTAAAAAAAGGCTCTTTGATCGGTATAACTGGTAGCTTCAAATTGGATAGCTGGAAGGATCGCAATACTGGAGAGGATAGAAATAAGCCAGTTGTTAGAGTTGATCGTCTTGAATTATTAGGGTCCAAAAGAGATTCAGAAAATAGTAATTTCCAAAACAGTTCATTTAATCAGCAACCAAATAACGACGAAATTCCATTTTAAAAAAATCTTTTAATTGTTAATTAGCTTACGCAGAGTTCTATAAATTAAAGTTATAAAAGCACCAGAGAAAATTAGAATAATTATTGTCTTAAAGCTAGTTGAGAAAGGGCTAATCCACGTTTCTATGTTTTCATAATTATCACCTAAATAAAATCCTGCAATTGTTAAAAATAAAGTCCAAATCAAGCTTCCTGCAGTTGTCCAAATCAGAAAAGGTGTAATTGGCATCAACTCAACCCCTGCGGGTACTGAAATCAAAGTACGAATTCCGGGAACTAATCTACCCCAAAATACTAAAGATATCCCATACCTGTTGAACCATTTACGACTGCGAGCAAGTTCCTGAGGATTAATTCCAATCCAACGTCCATTATTCTCAAGCCATTGCTCAAGTCTTTCTTCATTCACTAATCTGCCAATTCCATACCAAGGCAAAGCTCCAACAACAGTCCCTATTAAACCCGCGAAAACGACTGGTAAAAAATCTAATTGACCTTGAGAAACATAAAAGCCACCAAGAGGCATGATTAACTCCGAAGGAATTGGTGGAATTAGGTTTTCCAAAAACATTGCTAATAATATCGCCCCATAACCGATCCATTGATTAGTCTCAACTGCTTTACCTATTAATACTGGTAAAGAAGATATAAATTCAGATATTTCCATTTAGTTTGAATTTTTTAAATAAAATTAATAACGATATTGATCAGACTTATAGGGGCCTTCAATTGGAACATTAATATATTTAGCTTGTTCTTCAGTTAACTTAGTTAACCTTGCACCAATCTTATCTAAATGAAGAACAGCCACCATTTCATCTAAATGTTTTGGTAAAACATAAACTTTATTCAAATATTTAACTCCATATTTGAATAATTCAATTTGAGCTAATACTTGATTAGTAAAAGAATTACTCATAACAAAACTTGGATGACCAGTAGCACATCCAAGATTAACTAATCTGCCCTCTGCCAAAAGGATTATTTTATTACCACTGGGTAAAGTTATGTGATCAACTTGAGGTTTAATATTTTCCCATTGATAGGACTTTAAAGAGGAAACCTCTATTTCATTATCAAAATGGCCAATATTACAAACAATCGATTCATTCTTCATCTGGATCAAATGCTCATGACGAATAACCTGAAAATTTCCAGTAGCAGTAACAAAAATATCTACATCTTCAACCACCTCATCTAGTCTGACAACCCTGAAACCCTCCATTGCGGCCTGTAGAGCACATATTGGATCTATCTCAGAAATCATTACTGTGGCTCCTAAACCCCTTAAAGACTGAGCGGAACCTTTTCCAACATCTCCATAGCCCATAACAAGAGCCACCTTGCCAGCCACCATTACATCTGTAGCTCTTTTTATGCCATCAACCAAAGATTCTCGGCAACCATAAAGATTGTCAAACTTACTTTTAGTCACCGAATCATTGACGTTAATTGCTGGAAATACAAGTTCTCCACTTTTTTCCATTTGATAAAGACGAGCTACACCAGTTGTGGTTTCCTCAGTAACTCCTCTTATAAGAGATTTAGCTTTTGAATAAAAATTTGGATCTTGAGAAAGTTTTTTCTTGATAGAAGCAAATAATGCAATTTCCTCTTCGTTTGAAGGATTATCAAGAACTGAACTATCCTCTTCCGCTTTGCTCCCTAAAATAATCAATCCTGTCGCATCACCACCATCATCAAGAATCATATTTGCAGCTTGTCCATCACTCCATTCAAAAATCTTATGAGTATATTCCCAGTATTCATCTAAGGTTTCACCCTTCTTAGCAAATACAGGAACTCCTGAACTTGCAATGGCGGCGGCAGCATGATCTTGTGTAGAGAAAATATTACATGAGGCCCATCTAACTTTTGCACCTAGTTCAACAAGAGTCTCAATGAGAACTCCTGTTTGGATAGTCATGTGAAGACTACCAGCTATATATGCCCCTTTTAATGGTTTTTGAGATCCATATTTTTTCCTGAGTGCCATTAAACCAGGCATTTCTGTTTCAGCTATCAAGAGTTCTTTTCGCCCAAATTCAGCTTGGGATATATCGTTAACTACGTAATCAGTATTCTTCTCAATACTGTTGAGATTTGACTTAGTTGCTGCGAACATAAAAAGAGCTCTCTGTGGGAGATTGTGGAAAAAGATACTGAAAAACAATTCGAGGTTTTTAATTCATTTGCTCAGCAAACTAATAATTTCTGCTGGACTCTTGACAAACCTGAATCAACTATGTGGTTAGGTTCAACATTAACAAAAAAATTTCCAGATCTAAGCATTCTCCTTTTAAATGGGCCTCTTGGAGCGGGGAAAACCACATTAGTTAAAGGAATTGCAAAAAGTCTAAGAATTCAAGAGCCCATAACTTCTCCAACTTTTCCTTTATCCCAACATTATCCTTTTGGAACCACTCCATTAATACATCTTGACCTCTATAGAATTGAAGAAACAAATGCTGCAAACGAATTTTTTTTACAAGAAGAAGAGGAATCAAAAGCCATAGGGGCATTGATGGTCGTTGAATGGCCAGAGAGGTTATCTCTACCAATGCCTGACGCTTGGAGAGGAAAATTAGAATATTCCTCAGACAAGCAATCCCGCCTTTTTCAGCTAATTCCACCTATAGATTTAGACAATAAATTATCAATATCTTCCAGGTAAGGCTGTGGGTTTATCGCTCCTAGTCCAGTGCACACATGAGAACCGCATGCAATTCCAAATTGAATAATATCTTCAGCAGCTTGTTGACCGATTTGATCTAATTCAACAGACAGGAGTTTATAAATCAGTCCTGCTGTAAATGCATCACCAGCTCCTGTCGTATCAACTACAGAAGAAGGTGTTATCGCAAATGATTTGCCAGTGTGATTATTAAGTTGCCATGAGATGGGATTTGATCCATCAGTCACAACAACAGATGGTTTATGAGAAAAAGATGAAGAAATTTGAGTCGGATTGGAAGTATTAAAAAACCATTTGGCCTCCTCTTTTGCAAGTTTTATTAATGAAACGTTTTTTAAAATTGAGAGTATTTGATTTTTTTCTTTCGTAGATGGCTCTAAATCGGTTGAAGATTGGTTTCGCCAAAAAGTTGGACGCCAATTCAGATCCAATGCAATTTTTATTCCTGCATTCAAAGCATTTTCTATACACCACAATAAGGCTTTAGATGATATTTCTGAAGCCAAAGGAATTGTTCCCGCAATTAACCATTGCACCTCTTCTTCAACCAATGGCCAGTCTTGAATAATCTTCTCCCGCGATATGGCTTGATCAGCAAATCCAAAGCCTTTATCACCTTCAAATCCTTCAAAAGATCTTTCTCCATCATTGTCTCTGCGAACCAATACAACTCTTGTAGGCCGAAGAGTATCTTGCTGTAATCCAGAGGTATTAATTCCTCTTTGAATCAATAAATTATTCAAATTTTTACCAAAAGCATCATTTCCTAAACAACCAATAAAAGAAACGTTCACTCCTAGACGACTTAATGCACAAGCAACATTAGCTGGCGCGCCACCAAAACAATCTGTCACTGGCGAATCAAAAGATGGATCACCGCCTAGAGGGCCTAGTCGATCTATCAAAGCTTCTCCGATCGCAATTACATTTCCAGTTTTCATGCCTGATCAATTGTCCAAAAAGGTATTATTAGCGATTTATAGTTTTTTATTTTCAATACAGAGATGTTTATGTAATTCAGAAATAATTTTTTTGTTAGCAGCAGGAAAAGGAAACTCAAAAAGTTGATCCGGAGAAACCCAAAGGAATTTTTGACTAGCTAAAGGTTTCGGCTCACCTGATATCCATTCACAAATATGAACAGTAAAAGAAAGCTTCTTATGGGTATAAGAGTGTTCAAAAGATAAAAGCTTTTCCCCAACTTTGATAGCAATCCCAAGTTCTTCTTTTAATTCTCGCTCAATAGTGTTTTCAATAGATTCACTGGGAGTTTTTTTCCCTCCTGGGAATTCCCACATCCCACCCATGCTTGCACTTTCCAACCGCTGGTCTATAAGCAATTCGCCATTTTCATTAAAAACAAGTCCAATTCCAATTTCTTGAATAGGTTTTATTTTGGTCATTTCTTTTTGAGGAAAATTATTAGGATCGTAGTCTGCATAAGCAACACAAAATTTTTGTAGTGGGCAAGAAGAACAACTTGGTTTGTTTGGAGTACAAATATTTGCCCCCAAGTCCATCAAAGCCTGATTAAAATTTCTCGGGCTAGTCGTAGAAATCAATAAAGAGCTCAATTCCCATAATTTTTTCTCATATCTAATAGATTTTCTATCAGTCGCAAGCAATCTAGAAAAAATTCTTTTTACATTTCCATCTAGGATTGGTGTAGGCAGGTCAAAAGCAGAAGAGACGATACTACCTGCAGTGCTTCTACCAATACCAGGAAGAGACATCCACTGATCTATTTTATTTGGCCAAGAATGTGGATCTTGATCAGTATTTTTTCCAATAAATTCAATTAATATTTTAGAGGATTGATATATTCGATTGGCACGTGAATAATAACCAAGACCTTGCCATAACATAAGAACATTTTCTAAATCAGCATCTTTTAAAGAAGTCAAAGTGGGAAAAGCCTTCATCCATTTTTCCCAGTACGGAATAACAACCATGAGCTGAGTCTGTTGAAGCATTACCTCGGCAATCCAAATTTCATAAGGAGATAGACTTTCACCGGGTTGAGGAATGGAACCATCTTTCTTCAATTTCCAGGGTATCCAGTGCCTACCATTGTCACTAAACCATTCCAGAAGTAAATTTTGGATATTTTGAGAAGAAAGAATCATGTCTATCAAAATATCAAAATCTACAAAAATGTTTTTAAATAATATCATTATTTTGAAAATTTTATTGACTCAAATTAATACTTTTAAAATTGCTAATACTTAGAAGAATATGAACAAACAAGTTATTTACTTTACTAAAGATATACCTTTAAGTAAAAATAATTTTTATTCATCTATAAAGTTATGAAGCAATTCTGGAATTGGAGAAATTATCAAATTGCATGGCAAGTAGAAGAGAAAGATAATACTTCTGAAATTGCAATATTGTTAATTCATGGCTTTGGAGCATGCAAAGATCATTGGAGATTTAATCAAAAATACATCAGCTCCATTGCACCATGCTATGCATTAGATTTAATAGGTTTTGGAGAAAGTAGTCAGCCAAATTCACAGATTTCATATGAAAAGAAAAACTCTGAAAATTTCAAATATTGTTTCGATAATTGGAGTCAACAAATCAATGATTTCTGTGAGGAAATAATTAAAAAGCCTGTCTTATTAATAGGGAATTCAATTGGCGGAGTTATTGCATTAAATACATCAAAACAATTATCTCAAAAATGTTTAGGAGTAATACTAATTGATTGTGCGCAAAGAACAATGGATGATAAGCGCTTATCGGAACAATCATTATTGATGAGATTTCTTAGACCAGTGATTAAAACTTTAGTAAGACAAAGAATTTTAAGTTCAAATCTTTTTAAAAACGCAGCGAATCCAGCTTTTATTGAAAAAATTTTGAAAGTTGCTTATCCAAGTGGAAATAATGTTGATAAAGAGTTAATTGATATGCTCTTCAAACCAACACAAGGGAAAGGAGCTTCTGAAGCTTTTAGAGGATTTATAAATCTATTTGATGATTATCTTGCTCCAGATTTATTAAAGCATTTAAATAAACCTGTACATTTAATTTGGGGGGAAAAAGATCCTTGGGAACCTGTAAAAGTTGCTCAAAAATGGTTTGAAACTTTTAAATGTATAAAATCTTTAGATATCATTCATGACGCAGGTCATTGTCCCCATGATGAGATGCCTGAAAAAGTTAATCCTATTCTTGAAAAGATAATTCAAGAAGCCATATAAGCTTGAACTGAATCACCAGTTTTTCTCAAACCACGCAGACCATCTCTTTCTAGATTTCTTACTCTATCTCTACTGATACCCAATACTCTTCCAATACCAGTAAGACTCATCGGATCATCACCATCCATGCCATATCTCATTCTTAAAACACGATTTTGTAATTCAGGTAGTTGTTCTAATAATGTTTCCAAGTCACCTTTCATGCAATCACTTTCTATTTGCTCAGAAGGCATATCAATTTCGTTAGATAATAAGTCCAATAAAATAGTATCTTCACCATCACCAATTTTTGTTTCCAAGCTAACAGGCTGGCCAGCTTTACTCATTAAATCTTTTACATCACTTTCAGGAAGCTCAACATATTCAGAAAGCTCTTTAATTGTTGGTGTTCTTGAGAGTTCTTGGCTTAATTCTCTTTGTCCCTTTTTAAGCTTATTTAACATTTCTGTTATGTGAATTGGCAATCTTATTGATCTACTTTTTTCAGCTATAGCACGTGTGATGCCTTGTCGAATCCACCAATAAGCGTAAGTAGAAAATTTATAACCGCGAGTTGGATCAAATTTTTCAACACCTCTAACAAGGCCAATTGTTCCCTCTTGTATTAGATCTAATAATTCCATATTTCTCTTTGTATACTTCTTTGCAACGCTTACAACCAAACGAAGATTTGCCGCAACCATTCTCTCTTTGGCTCTTGTGCCAATTTTCAACTTCTTTTTTAACTGAACAGCAGATATTCCAGCTCTTTCAGCAAATGCATTAATATCAGGCTTTTCTCCTAAATCACTTTCAAGTTCCGACTCAATATTTTCTAGCTCCATAAGTTCTTGAACTTGTCTTCCTAAGGTTATTTCTTGCTCATGTGACAACAAAGGGACTCTTCCAATATCTCTTAAATATGAACGTACCAAATCAATGTCTGTTACAGGCTTTGCAGCAGAAGGTGAGTTTTTAATTTGTAGAACTTCAGCCGCCTGTGCCATGAGTTTGTTTAGTTTTGTAAAGCTTACTACTAAGAAATGTAAAGAGCAACTCAAAGCCTGCACGGCTTACCGCACATTAAGTATAAATACTCTCTTAATGGTTAGGTTAGTCTTCCTAAGAGCCAAGAAGCTGTTTTCAAATAAATCAACACCCCTGCAACGTCTGTAGCAGTAGTTATAAAAGGAGCTGACATCAACGCAGGGTCGAGACCCATACGATCAAAAAGTAAGGGTAAAGAGGCTCCTGCAGTCGCAGCAAGAGTTGTTATTGCCACCAAGCTTATTCCCACAGCTGTTGCGACCAAAGGTCCTTGTCCTTGCCACCAAGCAAAAGGGACAACAAATAAAGCCATCAAAATTCCAAGCAAAGCTCCTGCTAGTGCCTCTTTTGCAATAGCTCGAAAAAGACCAAGTCTTTGAATTCTTTGAGTGCTCAAACCTCGAATAACAACTGTAGAGCTTTGGGCTCCTACATTCCCTCCCGCACCAATAAGCAGCGGAATAAAAGCCGCAAGAAGAACTACTTGCTTGAGGACCTCATCATTCATTGCTATAACTTGGGTTGTTAATCCATTAGCCAATACCAAAACAGCAAGCCAGACTATGCGACGTCTAGCTACTACGAATAAATTACTTTGGAAATAATCATCTTCATCTCCAGCTTGAACAGCTCCTGCCGCATATATATCTCTGGTTGCCTCTTGTTCAATAACATCGATTACATCATCAACAGTAACAATACCAACTAATCTCTTTTCAAGATCCACAACTGGTAAAGCTAAAAAATCATATCTTTGAATTGCTCTAGCAACTTCTTCTTGATCAGTATCTGTTCTTACATTAACAACATCTCTGGTCATAACCTCACCAATCAGTGATTCAGGGTCAGCAACAACCAAGTCCCTTAAAGATAAAATTCCAGTTAGATGTCTCTCTTTGTCTGTGACATAAAGGCTGTAAATTGTTTCTGAAAAAGTAGCTCTTTGCCTTACTAACTTCAAAGCTTGGGAAACGCTAAGAAATTCTTTAAGGTCTATAAATTCTGTAGTCATTAATCTGCCTGCCGTTTCCGACTCATAACCCAAAAGCTGAGCAGTTACTCTTCTTTCTTCAGGACTTAGTTCTGCAAGTAAACGCCTTACAACTTTCGCAGGCAACTCATCAAAAAGTCTTACCCTATCGTCAGGTGACATCTCCTCCACTAAATCCAGAACTTCATTTGATCTCAAGCGATCTAAAAGATTCTGTTGAACCGAAGGATCTAAATATTCATAAACTTCAATTGCCTCATTTTTGTTTAGCAACCTAAATGCCAAAGCTTGTAAAATCATTGGCAATGTTCCAATAGCCTGTGCAATGTCTACAGGCTGCACCGGGCCAAGAAGCGATTTAACACCGTCGTAATTCCCTGCAGAAAGCATTGCCTCTAATTGCTGTGCAACTGCATCAGCAACCAAACTGCCATTCGCTAAAGATTGTGTTTCACTAGATGCCCCAAATTGTTCGTTCATATTCGGAGCAACAACCAACTATTATTTTATGACTAACCATCATTTTTTTACTTCAATATCTATGTCCGTAAATATCAGCAAAGTTAAAGTCCTGTCTTTCGATAATGAAAAAATAACTTTCGATCATTTCAAAGGAGATGTTTTATTGATTGTTAATGTCGCCAGCCAGTGCGGATTTACCAAGCAGTACAAATCTCTTCAAAATCTTCAAGATAAGTATGGGTCACAAGGATTCAGAGTTTTAGGTTTTCCTTGTAATGACTTTGGGAACCAAGAACCTGGCGATTTAGAAGAAATCAAAAAATTCTGTTCCATCTCATATGGAGCTAAGTTCCAACTTTTTCAAAAAGTTCATGCAAAAGGCAATACAACCGAGCCATTTACTACCTTGAATCAGGTAAGCCCAGCTGGCGACGTTGAATGGAACTTCGAAAAATTTCTTATCAACAGAACCGGTGACGCAATAGCAAGATTTAAAAGTTCAATAGAGCCGGACAGTATTGAAATTACAAAGGCAATAGAAAAATTACTCGATTAAGAATTCAGTTTCATAGCAAACATATGCCCTAAACCGATTGCAAAAACTCCCATTATTGCAATAGATATTGAGTCAAGTAAAAACAATTTATACAGACCTTGACTTAGTAACTTATATAAATGAAAAGACCACCCACTGAAGGTAGTCATTGAGCCACAAAGTCCAACCCCAAGAGTTAATTTATATCTCCTTGAAATATTCAACGAATTAAAGAATCCTAATAAAAAACAACCAATTATATTTACTAGGAAAATTTCATCAATTTGCCATCGAAGTAAAGCTCCTGGTATTGCTCCAATTGATATTAAAAAAAATGTATTTTGTTTAATAGTTATACCCATCTTATTAATTACCTAATAAAAATCCAAATGTAAAAGCAATTATTCCTAAAAACCAAGAGATTATAAACAACTTTAATGCTCTAGAGAATTTCAATTGCAAACATAAATAAAACAAATCATAAACAAACGAAGAAAAACTACTCAAGCTTCCGAAAAAACCAATTGAAAAGAATAATACTAGTTGGTCAGAATAGATAAAAGAACTAAATCGCTGAATCAAAGAGAGGAATAAACCAAAACAAAAAGAAGCAAAGATATTAATTATTAGAATAAATAAATCCTTACTTAAGTTAGATTTATCTAATTTATTAGAAATTTTAAATCTAGTATTGGCTCCTAAAATTGCACCAAAAGAAACCAAGGCAATTTCAGTCATTTATTATGTTTCTCGAATATTAACCCATCCTCTTCTATAAAAGAGCTGAAAGAAGTTCTGGCATACAACATTAACTAATAGCCATTTACCACTATCATCATCCCAAACTTTTAAAACATTCACAGGAGTTCCTAGTTTAACCCTAGTCAAAATAGAGGAATTCTTAGAGGCTGAAGAAAGTAAATTAAATTCTTTCAATGCAATTATTGGTGATCCCATATTATTTCTTCTATGCTGAATAATTGATTCTTGAGCACCTCCTGCAGGCAAAGTAGTAGGGGCTATCAAACCAATACATAAAAGCCATGACCAAACTAAAAAAGTACTAATTAAATTCATCAAATATCTAAAGTAGCAAGATCAAGTTCAACACTATGAGTTTCAATAAACTCCCTTCTTGGTGCGACTTTATCACCCATTAAAATTGTAAATATACGATCAGCTTCAAGAGCATCTTCTATCTCAACTCGTTTCATCATTCTGGTTGTTGGGTCCATAGTTGTTTCCCATAATTGTTTTGGCATCATTTCTCCTAAACCTTTAAATCTTTGGATTGTATAGTTAGCCTTTTCTCCAAACTTTGAGAGAGTTTTTTGCAAGTCAGATTCGTTATAGCAATACGTATGATTTTTTCCTCGTTCAACCTTGTACAAGGGAGGACATGCAATATAAATATACCCACCTTCTACAAGGGCTTTTTGATATCGATAAAAGAAAGTCAAAAGCAAAGTTCTAATATGGGCACCATCAACATCAGCATCTGTCATGATAACTACTCTGTGATATCTAAGGTTCTTTACTTCAAAATCTTCTCCTTTAATACCTAAACCAAGAGCGGTTATTAAAGATTGAATCTCGGTATTTTTATAAATCTTCGCATCATCGGTTTTTTCAATATTTAAAATTTTTCCTCTCAAAGGTAAAATTGCCTGGAATTTTCTATCTCTTCCTTGCTTCGCAGATCCTCCAGCAGAATCCCCCTCAACTATATAAATTTCTGATTCTGATGGATCTCTGGAACTACAGTCTGCCAATTTACCTGGCAATGTAGAACTTTCTAAAACACTTTTTCTTCGGACAAGTTCTCTAGCTCTTCTTGCTGCCTCAGCAGCATTAAAAGCTTGAATTGCTTTTTCTAAAATTAAGTCAATAACACTTGGATTGAATTCTAAATATTGACTCAGAGACTCACCAACCAAGCTATCAACAATTCCTCGCACTTCAGTGTTTCCTAATTTAGTTTTAGTTTGACCTTCAAATTCTGGATCTGGAACTTTTACAGATAGAACAGCTGTTAATCCTTCCCTAATATTTTCACCTGCTAAGTTCGAGTCACCCTCTTTCCTTTTACCTCTTTTCTTTGCGAAAGAATTTAAAGTCCTAGTTAATACTGTTTTTAATCCTTCAATATGAGTTCCACCATCTATTGTTCGAATGTTATTAGCAAAACCTAAAATACTATCCGAGTAAGCATCAACACACCACTGTAATGCTGCTTCTACTTGAACACCATCTTTTTCAGAATTTACATAAATAATTTCGGGGTGTAATGAGTCTTTTTCTTTAGTCATATATTCGACGTATTCTTTAATACCACCTTCGTAAAAATAGACTTCCTCATAGGGTTTTTGATCAGTATCTAGAGACTTCTTTCTTTCATCTCGAAATACGATACGTACTCCCCCATTCAAATAAGCTAGCTCTCTTAGTCTCGATGATAAAATTCCATATTCAAAGGATATTCCATCAGTAAAAATTTGATCATCAGGTTTAAAACAAACAGTAGTGCCAGTTAAATTTTGATCTGATTTCGAAAGATTCTCAGACTTTAGACTTCCAATTGATGAACCTCTTTCAAACCTTTGGAAATGAACTTTTTGCTGCCTCCTAACTGTCACTTCCACCCATTCACTTAAAGCATTTACTACAGATATACCAACACCATGCAAACCTCCAGAAACCTTATAGCCACCGCTTCCAAATTTCCCACCAGCATGCAAAACAGTTAAAACTGTCTCAAGTGCACTTTTACCAGTACGAGGATGTATGTCAGTTGGAATTCCACGACCATTATCTGTGACTGATGCTGAACCATCCTCACAAAGTAAAATTGTGATTTGATCACAGTGTCCAGCCAGAGCCTCGTCTACAGCATTATCAACGACTTCATAAACAAGATGATGAAGCCCTTTAGACCCTGTAGAGCCTATATACATCCCAGGCCGCTTTCTTACAGGTTCCAAGCCTTCCAATACTTGGATCTGCTCAGCACCATAAGCCGCTTGGACTTTTGAATCTTTACTCATTCGGATAAATGCAAACAGGCAAGGTTGTCTTTGATACGAGCATTAGCCAAAACCTTTCCTGAAATTTCAATTTAACATCGGTATTAAGGAAAGTCTTAGGAAAAATTTCAAAACCAAATCAAAAAATTTAATTTCATGCAATTACTGCTAATAAACCCCCTGAAAGACAATCATGCAACCCAATAAACCTCTTGTCATAGCCATTATGGGCCCAACTGCAGGCGGTAAAACTGAACTTGCAATTGATATTGCAAAAAAAATCAATTCGAATATTCATAATGTCGATTCTCGCCAAATTTACATTGATATGAATATTGGTACTGCAAAGCCAACAGCAGCCCAACAAAAACAAGCAAAGCATTTCCTAATTGATGTTTGCTTGCCATCTAAACCGATCAATCTTCATGATTTTCAATCCATAGCCAAAACATCCATGGAGAGAGACTTAAAAACACAAGGCTTAACTTTACTTGTAGGAGGAAGTGGCTTATATCTTCAAGCCTTAATTGGAGGACTTAATCCTCCAGCGGTACCTCCTCAAAAATTTTTAAGAGATCAACTTGACAAAATCGATAAAACCGAAAGGCACAAATTATTAAAGTGTTGTGATCCTGTTGCAGCGGAGAGAATACATCCAGAAGACTCAATAAGAACAATTCGTGCTCTTGAAGTTTTTTATGCAACAGGAAAAATGTTTTCGAAACAAAAAAACATGAGTCCTAATCCTTGGAGAGTTTTGGAACTTGGATTAAATCCTGGAAATTTAATCACTAGAATCCAACGCAGAACTGAAGAAATGTATAAAAAAGGGTTAATAGAAGAAACAGAGGATTTGATAAATAAATACGGAAATGATTTACAGTTGCTTAAAACTATTGGATATAGTGAAGCAAGGTATATTATTAATGGAAAGATTAACTATGAGGAGGCTTTAGAAATAACAATAAAACGAACTTGCCAATTAGCCAAAAGACAAAAAACTTGGTTTAGAAATAAGCATAATTCTAAATGGCTAGATGATGAAAATGCATTAACCGAAGCTTTATCTTCTATCTATAAGTTTCTAAGTTGATTATTTTAAATATACTTAGAATTAGCTTGAAAATTACTCCCCCCACATCAATTAATCACTGAATGCCACCTCGTCCCCGTTTTGACCGTCGCGCTCCGGAAAGAGAGCTCCCCAACATTAATGAGAGAATCAGCTATTCCGAATTGCGAGTTGTTGATTCAGATGGCACACAGCTTGGTGTCATCAGCCGAGAGGAAGCGCTAGAAGTCGCTAAAGAAAGAGAACTGGATCTTGTTTTAGTAAGTGAAAAGGCTACTCCTCCAGTATGCCGAATAATGAATTATGGGAAATTTAAGTTTGAGCAAGAAAAAAAAGCAAAAGAAGCTAAGAAAAAATCACATCAAACAGAAGTTAAAGAAGTAAAAATGAGGTATAAAATCGATCAACATGATTATCAAGTCCGTATTAGTCAGGCAACTAGATTCTTAAAGGCTGGAGATAAAGTCAAATGCACGGTTATATTTAGAGGCCGTGAAATTCAACATACTGCTTTAGCAGAAACTCTGCTAAAGAGAATGGCCAAGGATTTGGAAGAAAAAGCTGAGGTACAACAATCACCTAAACGAGAAGGAAGAAATATGATCATGTTTTTAACTCCTCGTAAAAGTCCTCTTATAAAGAAAGAGACAGAAACTACTGAGCAAAAAAAAGCTTTGAGAACAATCAATTAAATTAAACAAACTTGTCAATGGACAAACAATTAATTGTCACTGGCCATTCTATTTATTAATGTAGCCGCATTCACACCTGTCATATATAACGCGTGAGATTCCACATTCAACAGGAAAGTGAAATACCTGCATCAAGTCAGTTATATAATCAAATATGTTTTGCGATTGCAGCAAGGCATTACCCCCCTGGACACAGGTTGCCCAGTACTAGGCAACTTGCAATGCAAACAGGTTTACATCGAAACACAATAAGCAAAGTTTATAGACAGCTAGAGACCGATGGAGTTGTTGAAGCTATTGCAGGTTCTGGTATTTATGTTCGGAACCAGCAAAAACAAAAAGATTTAAGAAGCACCTCTCATTCAATACGAAAGAAAGGTATCCAAGATGTAGACCATGAGGTACGAAAAAGCATTGATGAACTTTTAAATGCTGGATGCACCTTGCAGCAAACGAGAGAATTGTTTACTCGTGAAATTGATTGGAGACTCAGATGTGGAGCCCGCTTACTTGTTAGCACTCCAAGAGAAGATATAGGGGCATCATTGCTAATTGCAGAAGAATTGGCACCTCATCTGGATGTTCCAGTAGAGGTTGTACCAATGGAAGAGCTAGAAAGCGTATTAGAAAGTTCAAGTAAAGGAACAGTCGTGACTAGTAGATATTTTTTACAACCTTTAGAGGAATTGGCCAAGCGTCATAAAGTAAGAGCCGTTGCTGTAGATTTAAGCGATTTTCAAAAAGAACTAAACATTCTAAAAAAGCTGCGTTCAGGCAGTTGTGTAGGGATAGTCAGTATTAGTCCAGGAATACTAAGAGCAGCGGAAGTCATTTTGCACAGTATGCGTGGCAATGAACTGCTTTTGATGACTGCAAATCCCGATGTAGGAAGTCGTCTAATTGCCTTATTGAGAGCCGCTAGTCACGTGATTTGTGATAGTCCTAGCCTGCCTGTCATTGAACATACTTTGAGACAAAACAGATCTCAATTAATGAGAATGCCACAAATTCATTGTGCTCAAAAATATCTTAGCGACTCTACAATTGAAGAGTTGAGCAAAGAGATTGGCCTTCTCGAATAAACATTGCGTATTTAATCAATGTTTCGATCACTAAAATCAGATTTCGCAATAATCAAAGAAAGGGATCCAGCTGCAAGAGGTGTTTGGGAAATCATCTTTTGTTATCCAGGCTTTCAGGCCCTAGTAATGCATAGAATTAGCCATAAACTTTGGTCATACAAACTTCCTATTTTCCCAAGGTTAATCAGCCACTTCACTAGATTCTTGACTGGTGTTGAGATCCATCCAGGTGCCAGGATTGGTAAAGGCGTTTTTATAGATCATGGAATGGGCGTAGTAATTGGAGAAACAAGTGAAATAGGCGATAGATGCTTGCTATATCAGGGAGTAACTTTGGGTGGTACTGGAAAAGAAAGCGGGAAAAGACACCCAACTCTTGAATCTAATGTAGTTGTGGGTGCTGGAGCTAAAGTCCTTGGAGGAATTTGCGTAGGAACTAATACAAGAATTGGGGCAGGCTCAGTTGTCGTAAAAAATGTTGACGCGAATAGTACTGTTGTCGGGATTCCTGGTCGAATCGTTCATCAAAGTGGAGTAAAAATAAATCCCCTAGCTCATTCTGCATTGCCAGATACAGAAGCCAACGTACTGAGGAATCTGATGGAAAGAATTGATCAATTAGAAAATGATATTTTAAACTTACAAAATACCATTAGTAATCTTCAAATAGATAGCTCTGATGGCGAAAAAGAAGAGAGAATTATTGGGGAGTCACAAAGCCTCAAAGACAAAGAAATCATAGAGTTCATTGGCAATGATATGAATGAAACAAGTATTTAGAATTATCTATCTAAAAAAAATTAGAGTAGAAAAGGCAATCTTTTACTCTCAGAATTAAGTAGTAAAATACTTATTAAAAGTCCAATAAAATTAAAAGATAAAACCAAAAAAGAATTTTGATAATTTAAATAACCATCGATTATGCTAACCCTAAGTGGATCTAATATCTGGTAAAGAAAGTTAAAATTAGTAATCCATGCAATTTCACCTAAGCTTTCTTTTCTATATAGTATTGGAGAAGTTAAAAACAGTAATTGAAGAACTATTGGAACTAATTGAGCGATGTCAGTGTAGCGAATACTTACAAGGCAAATAATTATAGGAAACCAATATATAAAAATAATTAAATTTAATAGCGGTATCCAAGAATAAAATAATAAATTTAAAAGCAAAGAAAATTTCAAAAATATAAAAACAAGAAAAACCAAAATGAAAGATTGACCAAATGTTTGTATCTGAAAAGACCACTCTTCTAAAGTATAAAAAATTGGCTTCAAGCTCATATTTTTTATATTAGAAGAATTATGTGCAAAAAGTTGAGGTGCATTAGAAATTGAAGAGCTTAAAGTATTCCAAATAACCAAACCAATTCCTAAATAAATAAAATAAGCACGGAAATCCTTAACAGAAAAAACAGTTCCATAAACAATCCCTAAAGTTAGAATTGATAGTAAATTAGAAAAACCCAACCAAAAGCTCCCAAGTGTTGTTCTAGCGAACCTTGCTCTTGATCGAGACGTAGCTGTATACCACCAAGCTCTTCTAGTTTTAAGTGCAAATTTTAAACTATCCAATAACATTTTTATGATAATAATCATGAGTATGATAATAATTCAAAGCAGAATCCAAAGGTCCATCATAAACAATTGATCCATGACTAAAGACGATTCCTCTCATACAAAATTGCTGTAACAATTCTTCTGAATGACTTGCAAGAAATATAGTTGCAGCAGAGTCCATAAACTTCTTCATTCTCTTTTCAGCTCTCTCAAAAAAGTCAGAATCTCCAGTACCAAAACCCTCATCAATCGCAAGACAATCATGGGGACTAGATGTAAGAATTGAAAAAATTAATCTAGCATTCATTCCCTCACTATAAGTTTTAATAGGTAGAGCTATATATTTACCTAATCCTGAAAAATCAGTTATTTCATTTAAAAAATTATCAAACCCATCTAGACTATGTTTCCAAAGTAAATAATGAGCTTTACACGCATCAATTCCTGTTAATTCCGGACTTGTAAGAAAAGTTTTTTGAAGCATAGGGTAAACATTCACAGAAATATTAAGTTTCCCTTTAGTAGGCAAATAAATACCAGAAATTAGCCTCAAAAAACTACTTTTACCAGAACCGTTATGCCCAATCAAAGCTATTCTCTCTCCATGCATAATGGTTAAATTAATTTTATTTAGTGCAATAATACTTGTTCCACTTTTTGATTCAGATAACTCTCCTCCTGTTATATTAATAAAACTCTTAGTAAATCTCTTTGCAAGTGATCTACTCTCAGAACAGTAAACAGGAATATGCAAAGATATATTTTTCATTTCAATAGCAGGTTTGCTAAAAAATTGGATATTATTTTGAGATAATGAACATATAAAGGAATTAATATCATCTCGAGAAATTTTTTGCTCAATCACATGATCAAGAAACGCCTCTACTTTTGAAAATACTGTTCCCGAAATCCAAGGAGATAATGACTCAGGCTGATATAAATTAATTAAAAGAATATTTGTACTAATTTGCTCTGTAAATAATTCAGCAGCAAATATTTTATTTCCTAAAACTTGTATATCTTTTGCTAAATACTCAGATTCTGCAGAAGTTGAATCATGAAATTCATATAAAATATTATATGCAATATCAGAAATCGTATATTTTTTTTCTTTAATCATTAAAAGCCAATAATTCAAACTCTCAAAATCAGCTACTCTACCGAACAAATTCAAATATAGTTTATTAATCTGGTATTCCGAAGATTTATCATCTACGATATTTTTAGTATATTCATTCTGCTTAGATAATTCATCTGAAATATCTTTTATTGTTATTCCTTTTCTCGCTTCAGAAAGCCAGTAATTTATCCCTTGTGGATCTCCTGGTCTCCCAAAATATGCAATATAAAGTCTTTGTAAAGTATTGGCATTAATATTTATCATCTAAATAATATTATTAAATCAAGCCTCAACTTTTCTCTGAGCTGGTTGAAACATAAACATAGAATAAATTACATTCCTTCTCATATTAATCATCATTTCTAAGAACATATCATAACCCTCATTCTTATATTCAATTAATGGATCTTTTTGTCCATAACCTCTTAAACCAACTGATTCTCTTAAAGAATCCATGGACTGTAAATGCTCTCTCCAAAGAGTATCCAGTTGTTGAAGAATGAAAAACCTTTCAGCTTCTCGCATTATTCCAGGATGTGTATTTTCAACTTCAGCTTCCTTAAGATCATAAGCATTTCTTAATTGCTCTTGTAAGAAAGCCTTTAATTCATTTGAGTCGAGACCCAATAAATCTTCAGCCTTAAGATCATTCAACAAATAAATAAATTCCTGAACTTTGGATACTAATTTTTGCATATCCCATTCTTCCGGAGGTAAATCTTCATTCACATAAGCTTCAACTATTTCTTCCATTGTTCTTTCGCCATAACCTATCACCTGAAATTTTAATTCAGTACCTTCTAATACTCTTCTTCTTTCCTTATAAACAGCTTTCCTTTGGTTATTCATCACTTCATCATATTCAAAAATTTGTTTTCTAATATCGTAATAATAAGTTTCTACTTTTTTTTGTGCTCCCTCTAATGAACGAGTGAGCATACCTGATTCAATTGGCATATCTTCTTCAACTCGAAAGGCATTCATTAGTCCAGCGACTCTATCTCCGCCAAAAATACGAAGCAGATTATCTTCTAAAGACAAAAAGAATCTAGTACTACCAGCATCACCTTGCCTTCCAGCTCTACCTCTAAGCTGATTATCTACCCTACGAGATTCATGTCTTTCTGTGCCAATAACATGAAGGCCACCAACTTCACGAACAATTTTTTCTTCATTTGTTAAAACAGATTCATATTCAGTTTTTATTAAATGTATTACGGATCTAAGCTCCGCAATATTTTTATCATCGGTAGGAGTTTTTTCAGCTGCAATAGAAATAAGATCATCCAATTGAATCGAAGTTAAAGCTCTATCGCCATATGATTTTACTAAAGCTGATGTAAGTGAAAAAATTGCATTTTCTGTTTCCTCAGTTAACAAAACTGGAAAAATCTTTCTTAAAGATTGAATTTGATTATTGCGAACTTTTTGAGAAGTTTTTTCTGAAGAATCAAACCCAACTGAATTAGATTCATTGTTTCTTTGCAAAGGCAAAGGAGGTGTATGTCCGTCTTCAGGCTTAACTAAACGAGGGTGGAGTATCTCCTTAATCTTCAACCTGGCCATGTAATCACTGTTACCTCCAAGAATAATGTCAGTTCCTCTCCCAGCCATATTAGTAGCGATTGTCACGGCTCCTGATCGGCCTGCTTGAGCAACAATTTCCGCTTCTCTCTCAACATTTTCAGGTTTAGCATTTAACAAATTATGAGGTATTTCCTGTTCTGAAAGAAGAGAACTCAATAGCTCACTTTTCTCAACACTTGTTGTACCGACCAAAACTGGTCTTCCTTTCTTGTGAATGAATTCTGTTTCCTTGGCGACAGCGCGCCATTTTGCTGCTTCGGTTTTGAATACTTGATCAACCCAATCCTGTCTTGATATTTTTTGATTTGTAGGAACAACAGTAGTTTGTAATTTGTATGTTTTTTCAAATTCAACTTCTTCGGTTTTTGCTGTGCCTGTCATACCTGAAAGGCGAGGATAAAGTAGAAAGAAATTTTGATAAGTAATTGATGCCAAAGTTTGAGTCTCAGGTTGAATAGGAAGACTTTCTTTTGCTTCTATAGCTTGATGCTGACCATCACTCCATCTTCTACCTGGCATAACTCTTCCAGTAAATTCATCAACAATTACAGCCTCATTATTACGGACAATATAATTAACATCTTTAGTAAAAAGCTCTTTTGCTTTTAAAGCATTAGTTACATAATGAGCCCAAGGATCTTTGGGATCATATAAATCCTGAACATTCAATAATTTCTCAATCTTGGCAAATCCCTCATCGGTCAAGATACAGCTCCTTTGCTTCTCATCGACTTCATAATCACCTTGAGGATCAATTCCATCTTTTCCCATTTCTGCGGCTTTTAAAAGTTTATTAACCGCTTCAGCAGCTTTCATATATTTTTCCTGAGGTCTTTCTACTTGTCCAGAAATAATTAATGGTGTTCTTGCTTCATCTATAAGTATGGAATCGACTTCATCTATAACACAAAATTGAAAATCTCTTTGCACTATTTCTGATTTATCTGCTGCCATATTGTCCCTTAAATAATCAAATCCCAACTCAGAATTAGTCGCATAAGTTATATCACAATCATAATTTTTTTTTCTTTGAGAAGGTGACATATCTTGTTGAACTAAACCCACACTAAGTCCAAGAAATCGATGAACTTGACCCATCCATTCAGCATCTCTTCTGGCGAGATAGTCATTTACTGTGACTACATGAACACCTTTTCCTGTTAAAGCATTTAAATAACTAGGCAAGGTTGCCACCAAAGTCTTCCCTTCACCAGTTTTCATTTCCGCAATTTGACTTTCATGAAGAACCATTCCGCCAATCAACTGGACATCAAAATGTCTTAACCCTAGAACTCTTTTTGAAGCCTCCCGAACTACTGCGAATGCTTCGGGAAGAAGATTATCAAGAAGCTCAAGTTCTTCTTTACTTGAGGACGTCTTCTCAAGCTTCGTTCGAAATTCGATAGTGCGTGCTCTTAATTCTTCATCACTGCAAGAGAGCAAGTCCTCTTCTAAAATATTGACATCTGAAACAAGCGGATAATAACGTTTGATTTTGCGGGTATTAGGATCACCAAGTAATTTTGCAAACATCTACATTAATCTTAATTTGTTTATTATATGATAATTTAAGCTATGTTTGCTTTTCAACTAAATAATTATAAAAGCATCAAACACAAAAAATGTTAACTATACATAATTGAAACGAGATAATAGTCTGTTCTTTTTGAACAATAAACTTCCAATCGCTTTAATAAAGTATTCTTTATTATCTGCATAAAGATTATAGTTAATTATAAATCACCTATGAAGTAAAATATTAAAGCACCAACAGAGAGAAAGTGTGAGTCAAGGAAAAACTGCTCTAATAACAGGGATAACAGGCCAAGATGGAAGTTATCTTGCAGAGCTTCTAGTTCAAAAAGGTTATACGGTTCACGGAATAGTTAGGAGATGTAGTATCCCAAATACAGAAAAGATTGATGATCTTTTAAATTTGAAAAAAAATATACAACTACACTATGGCGACTTGACAGACAGTTTAAGTATTTTACGAATAATAGAAAAAGTACAACCTGATGAAATTTATAATCTTGGAGCCCAAAGTCATGTTGGAATTAGCTTCGAGAATCCTGAATATACAGCTCAAACTGATGCACTGGGACCATTGAGAATACTGGAATCAATCAGAATATTGGATTTGAGTAAAAAAACAAAAATTTATCAAGCCAGTACTTCAGAACTTTTTGGAAAGGTAAGAGAAATACCACAAACTGAATCCACACCTTTTTATCCTAGAAGTCCTTATGGAGTAGCAAAATTATATGCATATTGGATAACAATTAACTATAGAGAGTCCTACGGAATATTTGCATGCAATGGAATTCTATTTAATCACGAATCCCCAAGAAGAGGAGAAGAATTTGTTACTAGAAAAATCACTCGGGCTCTCACAAGAATTCATCTGAAAAAACAAGACTTTCTATATTTAGGTAACCTAGAAGCCAAAAGAGATTGGGGCCATGCCAAAGACTTTGTTGAAATGCAATGGAGAATGCTTCAACAAGAAAAACCAGATGACTATATTATTGCGACAGGGAAGCAAGCTTCCGTAAGGGAATTTGTTGAACTATGCGCAAAAAAATTAAACTGGGGTGGAATCAAGTGGGAAGGAGAAAATATACATGAAATAGGTAAAAGAATAGACACTAACCAAGTGGTAATAAAAATTGATCCTAATTACTACAGACCTTGCGAAGTAGAAACTTTGCTGGGTAATCCCTTAAAAGCATTGAATCAATTGAGCTGGTCACCCTCTACTAATTTAGATTCACTCGCTGAAGAAATGATTTTGTCTGATTTAGCTTTAGCAAAAAAAGAATAACTTATGCAATTAACATATAAAGATCTTATTAGTACATCTTTAGTCAATAATAATAATAAAGTTCTCCAAAATGATAATACTGAAGAACTAACATATTTCATGCATGATTTGAGAGGAATTCAAAATATTGATATTCATACGGAGAATCTAGGAATCACAAATCAAATTCAAACATTTACAGTACAATACTCGCAGGAAATGAAAGATTTTATTGTAGATACATACAATAAAATTGACAATATTATTGATCTAGACTTCATGCAAAAAACTGATAATGATGGATCAGATATAGATATTTATTCTATAACGTTTAACTCAACATTTACCGAAAATACAGTAGGACAAGCCTTATTTCAAACATCAGAATATGGTTCGTGGTGGGATATTTTTTGGATAGATAATGATTCCAGTAAAAATACATTAATACATGAAATTGGTCATACGCTCGGACTTTCCCATCCAAAAAATGATCCTTTTAATATTGAATGGACAACAGATGATACTGTCATGTCATATAACAAAGGTAAAGATGGCTGGAACAATTGGTTTACTGAAATAGATTTAAATGCACTTAAAAACATATGGGGTCGAGAAAATGATAATAGCTTGATCAATTTTGATAAAAACTTTTCTAATTATTCATTTAAAAGAGACGTAGATGAATCACTAAAAATAAACACAGACTATGGAGAAGAAATAATATCTAATCTTAATTCATTAATATTTCAAGATCAAATCATTGATGTAGAGAAAGATATCAGAGGTGTATTTGCTCAATTAACAGAAGTAGATACAATCACTGGAAAAATATTTAGACTTTACCAATCAGCATTTAATCGATTCCCTGATAGGAGTGGTTTTGAATATTGGGTAAATAATAATAACAACCAAATAGATACATATAAAAAATCTGCAGCGTCATTTATCCTTGCTGACGAATTTATCAACATTTACGGGTCTAAACAACAAGATATTGATTACGTGACAGAGGTCTATTCAAATGCTCTTGGAAGATTACCCGATACAGATGGCCTGAACTATTGGCTGAATCAACTTTCCTCAGGTATTGACTCTCGAGTTGACATCATCATCAACTTTTCCGAATCAATCGAGAGCAAAACAATTTTCAAAACTCAAGTTGGATTATTGTGAAGAAAAAAACACAACCGCTCAAAGCGTGAGTATTTACGCCTATAATATTTCTCATAAAATTAATTGTTTAATCTGAATCATGGCTAAAGTAAATATCGACGGAAAAGAATATGAATTCGACGACCTTTCAGACAAAGCAAAAGCAAATCTAGTTAGCCTACAATTTGTACAAGGTGAATTAAAAAGATTAGATGCCCAGGTTGCAGTATTCAAAACAGCTGAGGTTGGCTATGTCAGAGAATTAAAAAATGAGCTTGATAATGGTGAATCCAACTAAATGATTAAGTCATTAGAAATACTAAATAATGACAGCATTGCCTTACTTGAAAAACACAAATTACTTCTACCATTAATTAAATCTGAGCTAATAGAAAGTAAATTATCTACAGTAACTATTACTGACGAAGATATAACTAACATAAAAAATACTTTTATAAAAAGAAATAACTTCAAAGATATACAAGAGTTTAAAGTATTTTTAAAGGAAAAGAAATTAGACGAAGAGGAATTAATAAATAAAGCAATATTTCCAATAAAAATTAAGAGATACTCACTAAATAATTTTGGTCATATGGTTGAATCTAGATTTATCAAACAAAAAGCTGATCTTGATCTAGTAACATATAATTTCCTCAGAGTAAAGGACCGGAATTTAAGTCAAGAACTTTTTTTTAGATTACAAGATGGAGAAGCAAGTTTCAGTGCTCTTGCAATTCAGTTCTCTGAAGGCATTGAAAAAGAAACAAATGGATTAATAGGTCCTATTTCCTTAAATCAGGCTCACCCAATACTAAAAAATCAATTGCTAGCGAGTAAAGTTAATCAAGTAAATCCACCTGTTCTGATAAATGAATTTTGGTCTATATCAAGATTAAAAGAAATAAGAAGCGCGCAACTTAATAATGAAATGAAAGAATCACTAGCACAACAAATCTTTGAGGAAAATATCGCCGAAGAAGCAGGTGAACTACATGTTAAAATATTAAAATAATACAGTCTACTCAAGAGTAATGGAGAGTAATGGAAACGTAGACCAAAATAAATTAAATGATGAGAAGAAAAGTAATAATAATTATTTACAGGAGATTCAATCCATTCTTAATCAACATGAATTATTTAAAAATCTCACTATAGAAGAAATTAAGTTAATAAATAATCAAGCTAAAATTTTAAAGTATGAAATTGGTCAAACCTTATCTACCAAAGATTACATTGCCAGCAATATTTTATTAATTCTTGAAGGAGAATCTCGATTACTAGGAAATAATGAAGGAGATAAATTTACAATTTTAAAACTTGGACCTGGATCTATTATTGGATTAGGTTCTATTCTTAGCGGGAATGGAAATGAAAGTGTTATTGCTTCTACTAAAATCAAAGCATTATCCATTCCTGATGAATTAATTGTCGAGTTTTATAAAAAGAATAATGCTTTTAAAACATACTGCGAAAAAACATTTCTCCCTAGTGAGATTGCAAGTGCTACTCAATTACTAATAAATAAATCTCCAAGGGTAGATATAAATTTTCGTAAGGCCTTTTCAACTGTTGCTAAATTTGCTCAACTTAAATACCTAAAGAAACAAAGTAAATTAATAATCAAAGAAGATGAATATGTTTTTATCTTAAGTAAAAATGTTCAAGATAAAAAAATTGGAGACCCTATTGTTCAATCTCAAATCATAGATTGGTTAGACGATTTTACTCCTAGAATAATCACTATACCCATTCAACTCAAAGAAGAATTTTATAAAGTTCCCCAGAACAATAATAATAACAAAGTCGTTAAAACTGATGATTATTCGCAAGGAATTATCGAGGAGGTTGCGCCAGAGATACCTCATAAAAGTAGTTTGAACTATGGAAGTCGATACCAGAAAGAACAAACAATACAAAGAGCAAAAGGAGAGCCAAATGAAACCATAGCTTGTCTATCTATGCTGTGCAAAGAATTAGAGATCCCTTTCAGAAAAGATACAGTTGAAAAAATTATTAGAGATGAGCTGAAGAAACAAGGTTCAATATCAGAACAAGTTATTGGGGGGATTACCAGCCTTTTAGGACTGAATGCATCTGCTGCTTCACTTCCATCAGAACTAGGAACAAGAATACCTACACCAGCAATAGTTAAATGGAAAAAATCTTATGCTCTTCTTCAACAAAGCAATGCTAATGAGTTAGTTCTTATTTCTCCTAGGGAAGGTTTAATAACAATCAAATCAGAAGATTTTAAAACAGTATTCCCTGAAGATATAAAAGTTATTTTGGTTGAAAAGAGTAGTATTACTCCCAACAAAAAATTTAATTTAGAATGGTTTATACCTTCATTAAAAAAATATCGTGGTTCTCTAATATTAGTATTAATTGCTTCATTTATTGTCCAGTTATTTGGACTTGCAAATCCACTTTTAATTCAGGTAATAATTGACAAAGTTATTTCACAGAGAAGCTTAGATACCTTGCAAATACTTGGAATAGCGCTTGTAGTTGTTACTATATTAGGAGGCATTCTTGGCGGTTTAAGAACATTTTTATTTGCTGAAACAACTAACAGAATCGATACTAGACTTGGCGCTGAGGTTATAGATCATCTTCTTAGATTGCCATTGGGATACTTCGACAAAAGGCCAGTAGGTGAGCTGGGGAGTCGAATAGCTGAATTAGAAAAAATAAGAGATTTTCTAACTGGGCAAGCATTAACAACAATATTAGATGCAATATTTTCAGTTATATATATTGTTGTCATGGTTTTATATAGTTTAACTTTAACAATTGTTGCTCTTGGAGTTGTACCTATTCAAATCTTATTAACACTATTAGGATCACCACTTCTAAGAAGACAAATTAGAGAAATAGCAAAGCAAAATGCGAAAACGCAAAGTCACCTTGTTGAAGTATTAACTGGTGTTCAAACAGTTAAAGCACAAAATGTAGAAATTGTTAGCCGCTGGAAATGGCAAGATCTTTATAGTGGATATATTTCAAGAACATTTGAAAAAACAATAACTACGACAGCTTTATCTCAGGTTAGTAATGTTCTTCAACAATTATCTCAGCTTCTTGTGTTATGGATAGGAGCATCGCTTGTCTTAAAAGGCCAAATGTCTTTAGGCCAACTGATAGCTTTCAGAATCATTTCTGGATACGTGACTCAACCGCTTTTGAGATTGAGTAGTATTTGGCAAAGTATTCAAGAGCTAAAAGTATCTTTTGAGAGATTAGCCGATATTATTGACACCCGAGAAGAATCAAGTGAAGCCGATAAAGCAAATATTCCTTTACCTGAAATTGATGGAGAAGTTAAATTCGAAAACATTACTTTTAGGTTTCCTAACACTTCACAAGATGTACTAAAAAATATCAACATAACTATACCTAAGGGAAAATTCGTTGGAATTGCAGGACAAAGTGGAAGTGGTAAAAGCACTTTAATGAAATTATTACCAAGACTTTATGAAATTAATAATGGAAAAATATTAATTGATAATTATAATATTCAAAAAATAGAACTTTACTCTTTAAGAAAACAAATTGGTATCGTTCCACAAGAACCACTTTTATTCTCTGGTTCAGTAAGTGAAAATATTGCCATCACAAATCCCAATTCCAGTTCAAATGAAATTGTAGAAGCTGCAAAAGCTGCAAATGCTCATGATTTCATCATGGAATTACCAGAAGGCTATAGCACTAATGTAGGAGAGCGCGGTGCAGGTCTATCTGGTGGACAGAAACAAAGAATAGCTATTGCGAGAACAATTTTAAATAAACCTAAATTATTGATTATGGATGAAGCTACTAGCGCTTTAGATTACAATTCAGAAAGAAAAGTTTGCAATAACCTTAAAGAAGCCTGTAAAAATAAAACCGTTTTTTTCATTACCCATAGATTAAGTACGATCAAAAATGCAGATATAATAATTATGATGGATCAAGGCAAAATACATGAAGTTGGAAGTCATGAAGAATTAATTGATAGAAAGGGTATGTATTATGCTCTTTATAGACAACAAGAGTCCTCATAAAATGAAAACAAATACAAAAAAACTAGAGATTTTCAAAGAGAAAATCAAAACTGTAAAAAATAAATTTAAAGACTATGTAGATAAATTAGAACTACCCAAAGTAAATAAGATTAATACTTTAAAAACTTATATCACTGATGAGATCTTACGAAAACCAGGAGAAATATTTATTCAAGCTCAAAATTTTATTGAGCAAAAAGTTCATAGAAGCGACAAAAGTGTCTTATTAAAAAGATCTAATGCATGGGCTAAATATATAACAAGTAGCCTCATAGGTGGAACTATATTTGGTATCGGGTGGTTAGCTATTGCAAAAACTGAAGAAATTGTCATTGTACAAGGCAAATTAGAGCCAATTAGTGGAGTTATTGATGTACAGATGCCAATAGAGGGTATTACGCAAGAAATACTTGTCAAAGAAGGTGATTTAGTTCAGAAAGGGCAAATCCTAGTGAATCTAGACAAAGACATCACAAATGCAAGACAAAAAACTTTAAAAAAAAGATATGAATTAAATAAAACTATTTTAGATAGTTTAGACATATTGCAGAAAGAAGGTGCTATTTCAAAACTGCAATATTTTGATCAATTAAATAAAACATTAGAACTTGAAAGACAGTTAGAAGAAAATAAAATCATGATGGGTTATCAACAGATAAAAGCTCCGATATCAGGCTTAGTATTTGATCTTCAACCACAGAAACCAGGGTTTGTTGGTGCTACAGGGCAACCATTCCTGAAGCTAGTGCCCGCTGATAATTTAATAGCCAAAATAGAAATTGATAGTAGAACAATTGGATTTGTCACAACAGGCAAAAAAGCTGCAATTAGTATCGACTCATACCCTTCTACTGATTTTGGTGTCATAGAAGGGGAAGTAACTAAAATAGGATCTGACGCCCTACCACCAAATCCAGCGGAAGGAAAAGGCTATCGATTCCCTGCAGAGATCAAACTAGATAAACAATATTTAACTTTAAAAAATGGTTCAAAACTTCCTCTTCAAGTGGGAATGAGCTTAACAGCAAACGTTAAACTGAGAAAAGTAAGCTATTTACAACTCTTACTAGGAACATTTCAAGATAAAGCAGATTCCTTAAGATCAATCTAAGTATTCCTAAGGCAAATCATTTATTAAAAAATCAAGAACATATTGAGAAGATAATAAGGTATTAACTTTAAAAAATAATTTATAGTTAGGATAAAAAATGAGTTCTTATCAAATGTAAAAAAGCAGATACTAAAATCTACTAATAGAGTAAATGCAGTTAAAGAAATAAGCAAATCATATCAATCAACTACAAATGCACATTTAGCAAAGCTATGAATAGACAAGTTTTCTCACTGAATAATAATCATGAACAGAATTAAATGATCTGAATATTCATTATCGAACTAACAATAGATAAAAAACGGAGAATCCAAAAAACAGATTATCGCAATCAGGGGTATCTATTGGAGGCAAGGCAAGAATCAAATCAAATCAAATCAAATCAAATCAAATCAAATCAAGAAAATTATCCTGCACTAAACATTTTCACATATCAAATAGAAGACAATCATTTAGCAAACATGTTCATTAATTAAAGAATCAGAAAGTTAATAAACCACCCAAGAGCATATTTAAGAGTTGTATTTTTCTTGGGGAAAATGTAATTTAACTGAACATAAGGAATAGGAAGTAAATCAAAAAAAAAGCCTCCTAAATAGGAAGCTCTTTTTATTTTTAGTAAAGAAGATATTAAGCATCCATAAAACCAAAATCACCAGCAACAAGAACTACGCCATTCAAAGTAGCAACCTTATGTATTTCGGAGGCAATTGCAGCAGTATCACCTGATTGAACGTTAAATATGTATGTACTTGAATTATCTATTGCGGCAACATAGAAGTTAGTATTATTTGTAGTAGTAATTCCATTTGCAGTAGTACCTGAACCAAGGTATTTAAGCAACTCAGTACCATCTGTACCTGAAGACAAATCGCAATTACCTGCGTTTCCATTAGTTAATAGGAAAACATCTTTAGAATTTGTAGCGGCAACAGCTGTCAAGATATATGGGTTTGCATCATCACCTGCAGCTAAAGCACCACTAACATCACTCGCTGCAACTATTGCTGCATCACCATCAGCTGTAGTAAGTGTGCTTCCAGATCTATCTAATTCTAATTTATCTTCAGTTGAAGTAAAGCCAGTAATAACATCTCTATTTGCCACAGTTTTAACAGCTGTTGCATCACCAACAGAAAGTGAAACTATGTCAGCTGTTGAGCCACTTTCTTGGATATCAATGGTATCTAAACCTAATCCACCTGTAATGACAGCGACACCTTCATTTGCATCAATGTTGTCATCTCCAGCACCACCTGTAATCGTATCTTTACCAGCGCCTCCAAACAGTGAGTAGCTATTAACAGTTTCAGCGGCAGCATTAATAACATTATCTCCAGCAGCAGTCGTATCTCCAGATAAGTCAACGTACCTCAGTCCTGCATCATATGCATTGTCATGGAGAGCAATTGTATATTCATTAGTACTAGCTACAGCAGTCAATTTTTCAACTGTAAGGATCTTAGTTGCTTGACCATTCCAATCATCTGTAGCGGCGATGTCGAATACACCTCCCGTTGAATCCATCCTTATCGAGTCACCTGTTCCGTCTCCACCAGCGATGGCATCGACTGGAACACCTGTACCGGCATTAGTGAATAGATGCAGGTTATTGGTATAGATGAATGTGTCGTCTCCGCCTCCACCAATAAGTGTTTCAGCAACTACGCCTCCACCATCGATGATGTCAGGTCCAGCACCACCAGTAATGTTATCTACGTTTCCACCACCATATAATGTAAATCCTCGACTAGCATCAAGTTCAGCAGAAACATTGATGACGTTTGTCGCATCAGTTCCTGTGTCAGCTGACAAGTCAACTGTTCTCAAACCATTGTCATGAGCATCTCCAATTAAGGTAATACTGATAACTTGATCACTTGCTCCGGCTGCAGTGATTTTTTCAACTGAAATAGCTGATGGGAACTGATCAGTGTTAGCAATTGTGAAAGCAGCATCACCATTGTTGTTAATCTGAATTTCATCAGTTCCATCACCACCTCGAATCGTGTCTATCAATACACCTGGATTAGCAGTGGTATGTAGCTCTGTATCTTTGACATATCTGAATATGTCATTACCAAGGCCACCAGTTAAGGTGTCAGCTTGAGATGCACTTGCGGCAAGTCCACCAATAATTAAGTCATTACCCGCACCACCATCGATATTGTCATTTCCAGCTCCTCCAGTAATCGTACTGTCTCCAGCACTACCTTTAAGAACGAAGTCTTTATCTGCAGTTTCTAATTTTACATCAATGAGATCAGTATGAGTTCCGTTGCTATCCATTGAAAGGTCAATGGTATCAACTCCAGCATCATGGGCAGTCGCTTCAAGAGAGATGCTAATAGCACCACTTATAGCACCCGTGGTCTTAATCTTATCAATTGCATTATCTACGAAAATCAATGTATCTGGAATAGTGAAACCAGCACTCATAGAAATGCTGTCCTCACCTGCATAGTCTTCCGCAGCGCTAACTGTGATCGTATCTTGCATTGCATTACTACCACCATTCAGTAAATCAGCTGCACTGGCATAAACATAGTCATCATCACCTTGTCTACCGTTCAAGGTATCTGCTCCTGTAGATACAGAACCAGTGATCACATCATTACCGGCACTACCTTTAATGCTAAATGCGTTATCGGCAGTATTTTCTGCTGAAACGTTGATTACATTGGCTGCATCTGTATCAGTATCAAGTGAAAGGTCAATTGATCTAGTTGTGCTCTCCCAAGCATTCGCCTTAAGAACTAAGCTGATAATTCCCTTGTAAGCACCTTGAGCTTTAATTGCATCGATTTTATTGGTTCCGAAATCCTCGTTAGTAGTAATACCAAATGCATTGGTATCTCCAGTACGAGTTTTGATCAAGAGAGTATCAGTTTCTCCAACACCACTAGCAGCAATAGTGTCGATCAAAGCTCCATCACCACCGGTAGCAAATGCATCAGCGGCAGCAGCATATAGATAGAAGTCATTTCCAGTTCCTCCATCAATAACATCAACTCCACCACCACCTTCAATAATATCGGCACCACCACCACCATCAATGGTGTCAACGACATTGCCAGCACCACCTACCAAGGTATCGTCTCCGGTTCCACCATCAATATCGTCTTGTCCACCTCCACCTGTAATCGTGTCACCACCAGCACTAGCTTTAAGGGTTAGAGGATCATCAGCTGCTGTTACTGCTGAAGCATCAATAATGTTGGAATCTGAAGCATTACTGTCTTGAGATAGGTCGACAGTGGCTAAATCATGGCTATGTGCATTGGCATTCAAAGCAATATTAACTACTCCAGCGATTGCACCTCCAGCGTAGATTTGCTCGATATCGGTGTCCGCACCAAATACAACGTTGTCTCCAATAACGAAACCACCAGTTGTACCTCCTGGTATAACAATTTTATCTGCGCTACCACCTTCTCCACGTACATCGTCTCTAAGGGCATTGCCGTTAACCAATAGGGTGTCACTTCCGTAGATAAGTTCGTCGTTTCCGCCACCAGCTCTAATGGTGTCTCTACCGGTACTACCTGTAATTTTATCAATATGATTACTTCCAGTCAGTGTGAAGACTTTTGCGCCATCAGTATGATTAGAAACATTAATAATGTTAGTTCCTGCAGAACCAGTATCACCAGCTAATGAAATCGTCCTAATTCCATCATCATAATAATCTGTGTGAGAAGTAATGCTGATAGCTGAGTCAGTATTTCCTTGAATCGTAATTGCTTCTAATCCAGATTGACGAGAGCTATTTCCTAGATCATGGTTTGCATCTAACTGGAAAGCAACGCCTGCTGCTATTGAGAAAGCATCAGCACTACCACCAGAATCAGAAATTGCGTCAATTAGATTGTTAGTACTATTAAAGGCTAAAGCAACTGAACTGTAGACGTAAGAGTCGTTATCAGCTCCACCTTGGAGGTTATCAATAATCGCGTTACCGGCACCACCAATAATAATGTCAGCTCCTGGACCACCTTTTAGTGTGTCAGCACTGGCACCACCAGTAATATTGTCAACTCCGCTACTACCTGTGATATCCCAAGGTTTGTCAGCGGCATTCTCAGCAGATGCATTTATCGTATTGGGATTATCGGCATTGGTATCAGAAGAAAAGTCAACGTGAGTAACACCGTTATCACGCATTTCATTAGCCAAATTCAAAACAATTGAATTTGTTATGTCACCACTAGTGATGATCTTTTCAATTGAAGCAGTGTCAGGAATTATAACTGTTGTTGGAATGGTATATGCACCACTAATTACAAGAGAATCGGTACCACCGCCAGCTGTAATCGTATCTTCAAGAGCATTAGAACCATTTTCTAAACTTGCAAGTGTTGGATAGAAGAATTTGTCATCACCAAGACCACCAACAAGAGTATCAGCTTGATCTGCCAAACTAGTAATTAAATCATTACCTGCACCACCCTTGAGTGTCCAAGCACCACCAGTAGCAGCTGCAGCATTAATTGTATGATTACCTGCTGTAGACGTATCTGCAGATAAATCTATTTGCCTAAAGCCGTCTCCATAAGCATCAGCATGAAGTGTAATCGAGATATCATTGTCGGTATCACCTTGAACAATGAATTTCTCGGTATTAGATATTCTTGCCCAATCAACGTTATTGGATGTGAATGTAGCAACTCCTGCAGGTAAGGCTATGGCATCGCCTGTGCCTGCACCACCATTAATTTCATCAATAACAGCAGAGGTGCCACCATGGAAAAGTGCTTGAGTGGAGTAAATAAATGTGTTATTAGCTGTACCTCCACCTCCATGAATGACGTCTACTCCTGAACCACCAGTGATGGTATCAGCTCCGTGACCACCTTTTAAGAGTGTAAATCCTCCAGCTGTAACACTAGAAGCGTTAATCGTGCCGGCACCAGTTGCATTTGTATCAGCAGATAAGTCAACTGTTCTTAGACCAGCAGCATAAGAATTATTATTCAATGCAATACTGATTGGCCTTTCAGTTGCACCTTGAACATCTAATTTTTCAACAGCTGTTATATTTGCCCAACTATCAGCAGCAACAATATTGAAAGCAGCAGTAGGTGTATTTTCTATCGTTATCGAGTCAGTATTACCACCACCAGCAATGCTTGTATCCCTTATGACATTGCCATCAGTAAAGAGATTTGTATCAGCACTGAAGTAGAAAATATCATCACCAGATCCACCAGCAATGACGTCAGCTTGCATAGGAGCGCCAGTAATCTTATCTGGACCCGCACTACCAGTGATTGTCATTCCACCACTAGTTACGCTAGCTAAATTAACGACGTTAGTTGCAGTATTGTCAGTATCGCCAGCTAGATCAATAGTCCTTATACCCGCGGTATAAGCATTGTTATTAAGTTGGATTGTAAGAACCTGATCTGTAGCTCCTGCAGAAGCGATTTTCTCAACAGATGAGAATTTATCCCAAGAATCGTCTGCAACGATAGTGAAACCACTTGCACCACCAGTAATAACTATACAGTCAGCGCTTCCATCACCACCATCAACAGTATCAATTCCAGCGAATCCTCCAGTGAACATCAGTGAATCAAGTGCATAAATGATTTTGTCATCACCTATACCACCCTTGATATTATCTGCACCTGCTTTTCCTTCAATCTCATCTGCTCCTTCACCACCTTCAATGATGTCTGCCCCTGCACCACCGGTAATTTTCTCTACACCTTTACCACCTTTTAAAGTGAAAGCAAGATTTTCATCCTCATTACCTGCATTAATAACGTTAATTTGACCTGCTAATTGATCAGCAGAAAGGTCAACTGTACGTATGCCATTGTTATGGGCATCTGCATTTAAATTAACTGCGATAACTGCATCACTGTTACCAAAAGCCTCAATATTTTCTACAGAAGAAATATTATCTGCCCAACTATTTGCAGCTGCAATAGTAAAAGTAGATCCCCCATTATTATTAATGACGATCGCATCTGTGTCGTTTGCACCACCAGTCAAATTATCAATAAGTTTGTTAGAGCCATTAAATAATGCTCCAGCAGTTAAATAAACAAATTTATCCTTACCTGCACCACCAGTAAGTATGTCAATATTTGGTGTACCAACAATAGTTGATCCGCCTTTAATCGCTGTAACCTCTGAACCGAAACTTCCAGTGATGTTTGACAAATCAACTGATTCAAATCCACTTTGAACAGCGCTGTTGGAGTTGCCGTTAAACGTTGTGACTTGGTCGCCAGTTTTGCTTAGGTCAACTTTGATACCACCAAGAATCAAGTTCTTTGTTACGACCAAGTTATCGCCAGTACCTGCTCCAGCAGCAATCGCATCATCACCGTGATTCATCATGAAAGTATCATCTCCATCTGAACCGGTATATGTTGACGCCGCTGTAGATGATCTACCTGTTTGAACAAATGAACCGCCTTCATCCATGCCAGATGCATCGATTGTGGTGACATCTTCATTCAACGCTCTAACTGTGAGTGCTTGATTACCGGTTGCAACCAATTTCATGGTCTCACCAGCAGTTGTCATGCTCAAGTTTGCAAGACTGATGTCTTCGGCAGCCGTAGCGTTCTTGACCGTAACAGTCTCAATATCAGTCGTCTTAAGTTGAGCTCCATCAGCAATTGTTCCCTTCAATTCAAAGGTCACTGCATCAGATGATCCTGTCGCATCAGACAAGATGTACTCAACAACACCAGCAGCATCTGCTGCTCCAGTAACGGTGACGCCGTGATCAACTGCTTTGTCAATCTTCAAGGTGTCGCCAGTACCAACTTTTGCCTCAATTGTTGTGACGCCTGTTGTATTTGAAAGATCTAGAACTGGTGCAATCGTTGAACCAGCTGCTTCAATTTTTAAAATCTCGACGCCACTTGTGTTTGGCTTGTAACTAGAAGAACCAGTCGCTGTATATTTTGAAGTGACCTCATCCAATGCGTTTGATCCGCCAGTAATTGTGAGAGTGTCATCTAACTTGTTATCTGCAACACCTACCTTGAGTAGACCACCAAATGTTCCAGCATTAAAGGTCTTAACTGTGTCTGCTAAATAAGTAGTTGTGAAACCAATATTCGAGAAGCTAGTAAGTGAATTACCTCCAGTAATTGTGATCGCTGTTGTACCACCATCAGCATTCGAGTTGAATGGCTCGTTATCAGCTAAAACAATATCAACATTGCCAGCGACAAGATCGAGTGTGACATTCTCAGCGCGGAGATCAGATGGATTAACGAATCCAGTGTCAACAGTGACTGTGATTGTGTCAGTGCCAGCTCCAGCATTGATGTTATGAGCAACACCAGCTGTCTTGCCAACGGTAAAAGTATCTGCCTTGGCTGAACCAGTCGCTGTTACTTTGCCTGTACCTGCAAGATCAGAAGTGGTCGCTGCTGTGGCATCAGAAAGATTAAACTTCTGAGTACCTTTAATACCAGTCGTATCAACAGTAGTGACGTTTTTATGCAGAGTACCTAATTGAACATTGGAGTTACCAGCAGTGCTCTTTTGAGTTGCACTAACTTTAGTACCCTCAAACTTGCCAAGAGCATAAGTAACTTCGTGAACACTTCCACTACTTGAGTCATTGGTAGTAATCGCAAGTGTTTCTATCCCTGTCGCTTCAACAGTATTCGTCCTAATTGCGGTATCAAGATTTGATTGAAGCTTCAATATGTCTGATGTACCGGTCGAATCTGCAGCAGTCACTTTGACAGATGTTGCAGCATCACTAGAAACAATTGTTGTTCCTAGATCAAAACCAGTAATCGTTTGAACACTGCCATCAAGCTCAAGATTCTTAAGACCAGTTACATTTGACAAATCAATCTTGTTATCACCTGTCGTTGCAAGATCTAATGTCTCAACATCAGAGATATTCAACTTACCTGTAGTAACTGTTTTACCAGTCCAAGCTGTCGCTGTTACCTTATCTTCTGTTCCAGCTCCACCAATGATGGTGTCATTGTTGTCGAGCTTATCAGTGAAATTAAAAGTTGTATTTTTAGTTGCAGCTTTTGCAGTGATCTTGTTATCAGCAAAAGTAGCTGTAAGTGTTCCAACTAAAGCAGAAGCATCAAATGAAGTGATCTTATCCCCAACAATAGATGTCAAGGTTGTATCTGCATCTCCAGTTAGCACAACAGATGTTGCAGAAGAAGCTGTCAACGTTGCGACTTCGTTTCCAGTAACAGCCGTCGCCCCACGTGACCCTTTCTTACTAGTGATATTTACTGTTTCGTAATTACCAACATCAAGTCCCACAAGACCGTCTCTTACCCCTGTATTAATCGCATCAAGAGTAACGTTGACAGTATCTGCTGAGGTATCAGATGCACCTGTAATTTTAAGTGTTACACCATCAACGCCGCCAGTATCAGCAGCATCTTGAGCGGTGCGCTTTAAAACAACAGCTTGAGAACCAAGATTCGTAATTTCAGTATCTGTTGTCGAACCACCGTCATTACCATCAGCCAAGTCTAATTGAACTGTAGTAACACCAGCAGACAACTTAGATACATCCATCCTTGCTGCATCTGTAGTCGCATCAAAAGCGACAGTCTCAATACTGGAGACGTTAGTAAATTGCTTATCAAGAGGGGCTGCTGCTGTGGCAGCGGTCATTGTCAAAGTATCGTCGCCATCTCCACCCGCAACAACATCATTCGTTGTCAAAGTTCCAGCGAACTTGAACGTATCAGCTCCAGTACCACCTTTAACATTAATGGTAGAAGATGAACTGGTTCCAACAGTTAACTTTCCTGTGAAAGCAGAAGCATCTATCGTTCCATCTATTGTAGTTGTATCTAAAGTTCCATCAAACGCTAATGCAGTTGCGATCTCTAAATCCTGAGAACCAGTAACGTTAACGTTAATTAGTTTGTCAGAAGTAACAGAATCAAGCTTTGACTTAGCAAGCTCGGAAGTGATATTGATCGTTTCAATCTTATTAGCTGCAAAAGCTCCACCTGTTAAAGCACTGACAGTAAGTTTCTGTGTATCAGCTGTTCCTGTGACGACATAGGAACCGTTGTAATCGAGATTTAAATTACCTGAACCGTTGCGCATCTCTGCGTCAACATTATTTTTCATCCCGTTCAGTTTAGTGTCTCCATACTGACCAGATGAACTCAAACCAACAGTCGTAAGACCAGTCATTAGACCAGTTTCAACTGTTGTTACACCACCATTCGCGTTTGTAGAGAAATTAGAAAGGAAAAGCTTCTCTACATTGTCAAGAGTAACGGCACTAATTGTATAACCAGAATCTCCGATGTTACCGGCAACTGAAATAGTGAAAGTATCTGTACCAGCTTTTCCATCTATGCTATCGCCAGGAGCAACTGTTGTACCGGTTGCACCTGCATCTTGAAGTACACCAGAAGCTATATCGTCGTTTGCATCTCCTACTAAAGCATCTGTATTTGTAGTTAGCTTTAAAGTTGAGGAGTCAGGTAATGCAGCAGAACCTGTAGCAGCTGTCATTGTTGAAACAGCACTAGTCACATCACTAGCTGTTGGTGCGTTAGTAGCAGTTGCGGTTTCTACAAAACTTTTGGCTGAAGCAAAGGCAGGTCCAGTTACCCAAGGTGAAGTACTTGTAGGCTTATAAGCAAGAATTGCATTCGTATCAGATTCAAGATTAGTAGTGAATGCGTCGGCAGCAGCTACTTTATTCGCTAAAGCTTGTGCGTCTAAAGCACCTTGAGCAGTATTAGTCTCAATAGGATTAGAGGCAGCATAGATTAAGTCATATGCAACATTAGATAATACTAAATTTCCTTTTTCAATTTCATTAGTCCAATAAAGCAAGCCAGGTACATCGGCTTCTCTTCCAAAAAGATTTTTATATAAAGAATTTACCTGTTCCTCAACCGACTTAGATCCTACAGTAGACGTCTTGTATTCGTCTTGAGCATATATTTTATCTGCAAATTCTCTAGCTGATGAGATTGTAGATGTCTTCAACCAATATTGAATACCAGCTGGATCTCCAGGTCGCCCAAAATAAGCAATGTACTGCTGTTGTAATTGAGTTCTTGTAAGAGTGTTAGTAGACATCTTTGTCGGTAAATAAAATCTTTTAAGGAAATTACGCTTATTAAAGCGTTAAAGAGGACATTGTCTAATCCTCGTTGAGGTTTTGAAAGTAATTCAGGGAAATTAAAATAACCCTGATAGCCGAAGACCCCTCCTCAGTTAAGAGGGTGGGGTCTTGAACGACGCGATGGATGAATTATGCAACCATTACGAAGTCGCCTGCGACAACAGATGCTGTACCTGTCAATGTTGCAACAAGAGAGATCTCTGAAGCAACCGCTGCTGCGTTACCTGGTGCTGCATGGTAAATGTAAGTATTACCGCCATCAAAGGCTGCAATGTAGAAGTTCTCATTTGACCCAGTAGTTAGTTCAGTAACTGTGTTGGAATCATTAGCTAAGTACTTCATCAACTGAGCACCGTCGGTCACAGCAGATAGATCAGCTTCGCCTTCATTACCTCCAGTCAAGATGAAAATATCCTTAGCATCAGTATTGGCGTAAGAACCATCAAGGTTAAAAGCACCATCGTTCACTTTGGTTACAGCACCAACGAATGCCTCAGCAGCAGCATTGGCAAGAGTTCCATCAGCTGTTAAAGCAGCGCTTAAACCGATATCGTCAGTACCACTAACAAATCCGGTAACGTTATCACGGTTAGCAACAGCTGAAATTCCAGTCAATGAAACAGTGTCTCCACCTGCACCAACTGCTATTTCATCTATACCGTTACCACCTGTAATGGTATCGGCGCCTGCTCCACCAGTGATTACGTCTGTATTCGCGGTACCAATGATAGTTGATCCGCCTTTAATCGCTGTAATCTCTGAACCGAAACTTCCAGTGATGTTTGACAAATCAACTGATTCAAATCCACTTTGAACAGCGCTGTTGGAGTTGCCGTTAAACGTTGTGACTTGGTCGCCAGTTTTGCTTAGGTCAACTTTGATACCACCAAGAATCAAGTTCTTTGTTACGACCAAGTTATCGCCAGTACCTGCTCCAGCAGCAATCGCATCATCACCGTGATTCATCATGAAAGTATCATCTCCATCTGAACCGGTATATGTTGACGCCGCTGTAGATGATCTACCTGTTTGAACAAATGAACCGCCTTCATCCATGCCAGATGCATCGATTGTGGTGACATCTTCATTCAACGCTCTAACTGTGAGTGCTTGATTACCGGTTGCAACCAATTTCATGGTCTCACCAGCAGTTGTCATGCTCAAGTTTGCAAGACTGATGTCTTCGGCAGCCGTAGCGTTCTTGACCGTAACAGTCTCAATATCAGTCGTCTTAAGTTGAGCTCCATCAGCAATTGTTCCCTTCAATTCAAAGGTCACTGCATCAGATGATCCTGTCGCATCAGACAAGATGTACTCAACAACACCAGCAGCATCTGCTGCTCCAGTAACGGTGACGCCGTGATCAACTGCTTTGTCAATCTTCAAGGTGTCGCCAGTACCAACTTTTGCCTCAATTGTTGTGACGCCTGTTGTATTTGAAAGATCTAGAACTGGTGCAATCGTTGAACCAGCTGCTTCAATTTTTAAAATCTCGACGCCACTTGTGTTTGGCTTGTAACTAGAAGAACCAGTCGCTGTATATTTTGAAGTGACCTCATCCAATGCGTTTGATCCGCCAGTAATTGTGAGAGTGTCATCTAACTTGTTATCTGCAACACCTACCTTGAGTAGACCACCAAATGTTCCAGCATTAAAGGTCTTAACTGTGTCTGCTAAATAAGTAGTTGTGAAACCAATATTCGAGAAGCTAGTAAGTGAATTACCTCCAGTAATTGTGATCGCTGTTGTACCACCATCAGCATTCGAGTTGAATGGCTCGTTATCAGCTAAAACAATATCAACATTGCCAGCGACAAGATCGAGTGTGACATTCTCAGCGCGGAGATCAGATGGATTAACGAATCCAGTGTCAACAGTGACTGTGATTGTGTCAGTGCCAGCTCCAGCATTGATGTTATGAGCAACACCAGCTGTCTTGCCAACGGTAAAAGTATCTGCCTTGGCTGAACCAGTCGCTGTTACTTTGCCTGTACCTGCAAGATCAGAAGTGGTCGCTGCTGTGGCATCAGAAAGATTAAACTTCTGAGTACCTTTAATACCAGTCGTATCAACAGTAGTGACGTTTTTATGCAGAGTACCTAATTGAACATTGGAGTTACCAGCAGTGCTCTTTTGAGTTGCACTAACTTTAGTACCCTCAAACTTGCCAAGAGCATAAGTAACTTCGTGAACACTTCCACTACTTGAGTCATTGGTAGTAATCGCAAGTGTTTCTATCCCTGTCGCTTCAACAGTATTCGTCCTAATTGCGGTATCAAGATTTGATTGAAGCTTCAATATGTCTGATGTACCGGTCGAATCTGCAGCAGTCACTTTGACAGATGTTGCAGCATCACTAGAAACAATTGTTGTTCCTAGATCAAAACCAGTAATCGTTTGAACACTGCCATCAAGCTCAAGATTCTTAAGACCAGTTACATTTGACAAATCAATCTTGTTATCACCTGTCGTTGCAAGATCTAATGTCTCAACATCAGAGATATTCAACTTACCTGTAGTAACTGTTTTACCAGTCCAAGCTGTCGCTGTTACCTTATCTTCTGTTCCAGCTCCACCAATGATGGTGTCATTGTTGTCGAGCTTATCAGTGAAATTAAAAGTTGTATTTTTAGTTGCAGCTTTTGCAGTGATCTTGTTATCAGCAAAAGTAGCTGTAAGTGTTCCAACTAAAGCAGAAGCATCAAATGAAGTGATCTTATCCCCAACAATAGATGTCAAGGTTGTATCTGCATCTCCAGTTAGCACAACAGATGTTGCAGAAGAAGCTGTCAACGTTGCGACTTCGTTTCCAGTAACAGCCGTCGCCCCACGTGACCCTTTCTTACTAGTGATATTTACTGTTTCGTAATTACCAACATCAAGTCCCACAAGACCGTCTCTTACCCCTGTATTAATCGCATCAAGAGTAACGTTGACAGTATCTGCTGAGGTATCAGATGCACCTGTAATTTTAAGTGTTACACCATCAACGCCGCCAGTATCAGCAGCATCTTGAGCGGTGCGCTTTAAAACAACAGCTTGAGAACCAAGATTCGTAATTTCAGTATCTGTTGTCGAACCACCGTCATTACCATCAGCCAAGTCTAATTGAACTGTAGTAACACCAGCAGACAACTTAGATACATCCATCCTTGCTGCATCTGTAGTCGCATCAAAAGCGACAGTCTCAATACTGGAGACGTTAGTAAATTGCTTATCAAGAGGGGCTGCTGCTGTGGCAGCGGTCATTGTCAAAGTATCGTCGCCATCTCCACCCGCAACAACATCATTCGTTGTCAAAGTTCCAGCGAACTTGAACGTATCAGCTCCAGTACCACCTTTAACATTAATGGTAGAAGATGAACTGGTTCCAACAGTTAACTTTCCTGTGAAAGCAGAAGCATCTATCGTTCCATCTATTGTAGTTGTATCTAAAGTTCCATCAAACGCTAATGCAGTTGCGATCTCTAAATCCTGAGAACCAGTAACGTTAACGTTAATTAGTTTGTCAGAAGTAACAGAATCAAGCTTTGACTTAGCAAGCTCGGAAGTGATATTGATCGTTTCAATCTTATTAGCTGCAAAAGCTCCACCTGTTAAAGCACTGACAGTAAGTTTCTGTGTATCAGCTGTTCCTGTGACGACATAGGAACCGTTGTAATCGAGATTTAAATTACCTGAACCGTTGCGCATCTCTGCGTCAACATTATTTTTCATCCCGTTCAGTTTAGTGTCTCCATACTGACCAGATGAACTCAAACCAACAGTCGTAAGACCAGTCATTAGACCAGTTTCAACTGTTGTTACACCACCATTCGCGTTTGTAGAGAAATTAGAAAGGAAAAGCTTCTCTACATTGTCAAGAGTAACGGCACTAATTGTATAACCAGAATCTCCGATGTTACCGGCAACTGAAATAGTGAAAGTATCTGTACCAGCTTTTCCATCTACGCTATCGCCAGGAGCAACTGTTGTACCGGTTGCACCTGCATCTTGCAACACTGCAGAGATCGTATCGGTACCACCGTCACCAACTAAAGCATCAGTATTAGCTGTCAGTTTAAGATTTTTTGAATCAGGAACTGTGGATGCTGTCGAAGCAGCAATCATTGTTGTTACCGCACTTGCTGCATCTGTAGCGGTAGGTGCATTGCTATCTGTTGCTGTCTTAATAAAACTTACACCTGAAGCAAATGCGTCACCTGAAACCCAAGGTGTTATGGACTCAGCCTGGTAAGCAAGAATAGCTGTGGTTGATTTCTCTAGTTCGGCGGTAAATGACTCGGCAGCAGCAACTTTATTTGCTAAAGCTTGTGCGTCTAAAGCACCTTGAGTTTCATTACCAGAAATAGGATTAGTAGCTGCAGCTATTAAATTGACTGCAATATTAGATAGTTGTAAGTTGCCATTTTGTATTTCACCTGTCCAATAAAGCAATCCAGCAGAGTCAGCTTGACGACCAAATAGATTTACGTATAAAGAATTAACCTGCTCTTCAGTTGTTTTTGATGCAACAGTTGTTGTTTTATATTCATCTTGAGCATAGATTTTGTCGGCAAACTCTCTAGCTGTAGTGATACCGCTGGATGAAGAGAGCCAGTATTTGATACCAGCAGGATCGCCAGGACGCCCAAAATATGCAATGTATTGCTGTTGGAGCTGGGTTGCAGTAAGAGTCGACATTAGTGGTTGTGAATTACTATTTAGATAGGGAACTCCGCTTTTCTTGCGGCTGCCGAGAACCCTGTCTGGGCCTGGCAAATCTACAAAAGGTATACAAACCCTGTGTAGTTGGCCGACTAAATATATATGTAAGTGCCTCAGAAGCAAAGCCTTTTATTTATGTCAGTACTGATATCAACACAAAAAAAGACGAGTTTATCTCCTCTCGAAAGCATTAATATCTGAGAAATTTGAATATTGATATCAAAAATTTAGATAAAATTATTTCTCATTAATTATTGCAGTGGAACGGTTTACAAGAGTTAATTAGTTAAATTAGTTATTTATACGTACATAACTAAAGACGAAAGAGAAATTCAAAATAACACTCAAAAAAAACAGCCACTAAAGTGGCACACATGCAAAAAAGGAATAGTTTCTCTAAATTCAAAAAAAAGCGTAAAAGTATGGACTCATTGGTTACAAAAGGGGTAAGGCAGTTTAAATAAATACATGAATTCCATAATTCTGGTCTTAGGTTGTACAGGACAAGATGGTAGCTATTTATGCAAATCACTTCTGCAAAAAAACCTTTCTGTTATTGGAGTCTCGCGAACAAGCGATCCAAAAAGGAATAACCATATAGCTCTTGGGATAGAAAATAATTTTCCGATTATCAAAGCAAATCTTTCTGATTCGTATTCAATTGAGAAACTAATTAATAAATATAAACCAACTAAAATTTACAACCTATCAGCACAATCATCCGTTGGACAATCCTTTGTCCAACCTCTCGAAACACAAACAAGCATTGTAAATACAACATTTAATCTTTTAGAAACTGCTAGGAAATTAAACTACCAGGGTGAAATTTTCTTTGCAGGTAGTAGCGAAATTTATGGTAATACAACGGAGCCAGCAGAAATAGACTCAAAAATAGATATTAGAAGCCCATATGCTGCAGCCAAATACCAAAGTATGATACTAGTAAAGCTTTATAGAGAAACTTATAATCTAAGATGTATGACAGGGGTACTTTTTAACCATGAATCTCCATTAAGAGGACCAAATTTTGTAACTCAAAAAATAATTTCTGGTGCTATAAACTCCACAAAGAATAAATCCTACAAGCTACGTCTAGGAAATATAAATATCATTCGAGATTGGGGATGCGCGGAAGAATATGTTGAAGCGATGCAAAAGATAGCCAATTCAAAAACAATCAAAGACTATATAATTTGTACTGGAAAGCCTACTAAATTAAAAGAGTTCATCAATTTAGCATTCACAAAATTGAACTTAGATTGGAAAAAACATGTGATATCCGATAAAACATTTTTCAGAAAAAATGATATTGATATTAGTGTAGGAAATGCAAGTAAAATCGAACAGGAATTGAATTGGAGAGCAAAGAAAAAAATACCTCAATTAATTGAAGATCTTCTAATCGCAAAGAATGCATATTAATCCTTATTTAATTCTAAACACCTAATCATAGAAGAAAGCCTCAAACCCAAATTTGAAAATCTACGATAATTAATATTTTCATATCTTTGGAACTTATTCTTGCTTTCATAAGTATTATTTTCTTGCTTATTTTCATACCAATCAAAAATACCCTTTGCAATTAAATCAGGAGTACTACCTGGTAAATAATCAACTAAATCAGACACATCATTAAAAATTTGAATTGGAGTTACTATTACAGGACAACAAGTTGCTAATCCATGACGAACTGCTGCACTCGATGATTCATTAGATTCTTGATAAGGAAAGATAGAGAAATCATGTTCGGACAACATTTTTAGAATTACGTCATCAGGTAAATAATCTTTATTTATTTTAATAAGTTCCGTCAGATTTAATTCTCTTACTAATTTGATTAAATCTTCATATACCCAATAGTAATTTTGACTATAAATTGAAGAAAATATATTTAATTCGACTTTAAAATCCTTTGAATTAAGAATACTAATAGCTTTGATAAGTTCAAAATAACCTTTATTTGGTAAGCAAAAGCCATAAGAAGCTATACGTCGTATATTTTTTTTGATCTTAAATTTAGATTTTAATTCAGGTTTGATAGTCTCTGTATGAAAATCTAAAATACCATGTGGGAATAAACTCACATTATCAATTAAGCCAATATCTTTTAATCGATTAACATCTTCAATTGAATGTACCAATAACCTATCACAATGTTTCAAGCTTTTAGAAAGTAATTTTAATTGTTTATTAGAGTTATCTTTAGGACTAATAGTAGAGTGAAGAAAAACTATAATGACAATTCCTTGTTCATTAATTCTTTCTATAAATTCAGAAAGAAAATTAAAATTATAAAAACCAAAATTAAATTGTAATACTAAAGTTGAAATATTAGATTTGATAACTTCATCAAACAGTTTATTAAGATTATCTAATCCATTTGCCTCTAAGTTCCAACAAGCGTTTAAGTTTAAATCATTATCATTAATCTTAGGCTCACTAATTGGACTAAATACTACATAATCATCAAAAATATATTCCAAGAGATGCTTTGAATATGAGGCGATACCACACCTTTGATTCCAAGTACTGACCCAACCAATTTTTGAATACTTCTTATGTACCCTAGAGGATAGATGCTCAGTAAATATTAGATTCTTTTTTACTACATTATCCCAAGTAAACTTTTTAATATTTTCTTTGGCTATAGAAGTACGTTTCTCTAACTCGTCTTTGGGAGTGACATAAATTTGTCTCAAAAGATCAGTTAGATGTTCATACGAAGGTTCAGCCCAATATGAAAGTCCTAAATTAAAATGAGTTTCAGCAGGTTCATATTTATATTTTATTAACCAGCTATTTTGATCATTACAAAAATCAGTTTGCCCACCCCAACCAGTTGTAATAACGGGCAAACCGAGTGACATAGCTTCTCCTATTGGTAAACCAAATCCTTCGCCACGACTAGGAGCAACAAGAGCATTACAACTTAGATATAAAGATTTGATCTGACTCTCTGTGTAATCTTCAGTAATTAATATTACATCTGGATATGAAACATCAGTGGCTTTAATCTCCTCTAATTGAGACTTAAAGTCATTATGAGGGTTTTTGAAAGTTTTCACGACCAAGCTAACATCATCAGAACTTCGAAATGCGTTGCCATATGCCTTAAGTAAGACATCAATACCTTTTCTTGGAAAACAGGAGGAAATATGCAAAAATGTGAATTTTTTAGTATCTAAATTTAAACCTATATCGTGATCAAACTGATCTAGATGATCTAAACCTAAACCAGAGACTTCAACAGGTATCCTCAGACCATTATCAATAAGTATCTTTTTTACTTGCTCGGACATAACAGTTATACCTTGCAAGTATTGATTAAAATCGTTAATCCAATTAGAGGGAAATTCAGATTCTTCCCATCCATATGCATGGATAAGATTAATTCTAGACTCTAAGTCATTGACTCTTGGTGGATATAAATTTCTACTTGTAATATCTGGTTGAATATTAATCTTTAAACTAGATTTATAGATTGAATAAATACTTGGAAAAAGTTTTAAAAAATTTGTATTAGGTGTATAATCACCATTTCCTTCAGTGATTTTTAAGGTTAATTTCTCAACCTTATCTTCTAATGCACTAGTAAAATATCTATTAAGTATCGCAAGACTATAACTAGAGTCAAATGGGCCTTCTATATGCCAAGAAGATAAATTGCCAGAATCAAAAATAAATCTAACTACTGAGTCAATTGAACAATTTATTTTATCTATTGATGCAGCGATTTGTGTAATTAATAGATCGTCTATTTTAGATGATAAGGCTTTATTCTTATTTATAGTTGTTACTAGTTTATCTAATAGACTATCTCTAGTATGTTTAAAACTATCCCAACTCTTAATCTCTATTTTCTTCTCATTTTGTGAGATATCTATACATGCTTTAATGAGCAAAGAAGATGTTTTAACCCATGAAAACTTTGTACATTGTTTAGCAGAATTTCGAATTAACTCGCTTTTAAAATTATAATCAGATAAAGCTTTTACAATAAGATTTTTAATTTCTAATACATTAGTCGGATCAAACATCGCAGGGTCATAGCATATTACTTCTGGAATACTTGTCCGATCAGATCCGATCACAGGAGCCCCACAACTCATCGCCTCAAGTATCGGAAGACCAAATCCCTCATGAAGAGAGGGGAAAACAAATAGTTCACAACTTTGATATAAATAAACTAACTCTTGATCTGTGACATAACCAAGTTGAATTATCTTCTCTATATTAATATTATAAAGTTCAATCCAAGTATCAATTAAGTCAACTTCTTGGGGCAAAAGCTTTCCAACCAGAACTAATTTTACTTCATCAAATTGAGAAGGCAACTGACTAAAAGCTTCCAATAAACGTTTAACATTTTTTCTTGGATCACTTGCACCAGAATATAAAATAAAGGGCTTCAAAAGATCAAATTCTTTTATAGAAAAAAACTTATTATTTTCTTTAGCTGAAAATATATTCTTATCACACGCAGAAGAAATATTATATATTTTCTTCCGATCGATTTCTAAATATTTGACTAGTTCGTCTGAAGATGATTTAGAAATAGATAATAAAGCTCTTAGTTTTTTAACACCTTCAAGCTTTAATTTATAAAATTTTGAAAAATCAGGATTATTATCAAGATATAAATTTGAATTGAGTAAAGGAATTAAATCATAAAATATTGATATAATAGGTGTAGATAAAAAACTAGTATCTATATCAGTGAGACAATTATCCTTAAAACCTTCAAAATAACTCGTGATAAGAATTATATCAGCGTTCAAAATACTAAATGCATATGACCTCAAATAAATACCTAACTGATATGTAATACTATTATTTGATATAAAATCAAGGGGACATGGCGCATACCAACTAACATAATGAACCCGATCCGTTTTTAATTCATCTTTAAAATCAAACTTTGCATCTTTTAAAGCAGCATTAGCAACTAAAAAATATTCATGTTCAGGAAAATTATTAATTGTTGCCTTAATAATAGACAGGGAATATCTACCGATACCTCTGGATCTACTACCTTCACTTTGAACCCCCTGAATATCTATTGCAATTCTCATTATTTTATATTAAATATTTTTTTTGAATAGATCTTTATATTTATTCGAATTCTTAGAATTTTTATAATGTATCAGTAATTCATTATTTAATTTATACAGATCAGATTCCTCTTGATAATAATTGTTATATTTCTTGTGAACATAAATTGCTTTACTTTCTATTTGACTCGAATTAATAATCGACGAACTACCAAGTAAATTTTTAAGTAAAAAATTTATGAATTTTACAGATATATCTTTGGATAATAGCTTTCTTGTATATTTATATCTAGCTAAAATATTAAAAGCCTTATTAGATAAATACAATATTATTTTCTTGAGAGAGCGAAACAATCTTAATGATGGTCTAAAAATCTTCTTCAAGATAGATAAAAGAAGGAAAACATATTTCAATTGTTGTTTTAAGAGAATAATTTCTTTATTGATATTATCTTTTTGTTCCTTCAAAGCATAAATTTCATGATTCAATTGAATCAACTCAGGTTTTATCTCTGCATAATGTTGATTAATAATCAATAAATTTTTCTGTGTAGTTTCACTTATCTCATTCGTAGTTTCACTTATCTCATTCAGTTTCTTAACATTTTTATTTGATTCTAAATCATAATCAATCGCAGAATCTATAGTGGAAATTCCAATGTCAATATCTTTTTCCCATTCTTGGCTTTGAGAAAAAATTGTTTGAAAAGCTTCTTCTGTTTTTGTAGCTAAAATCAATAAATCCTGTCCAACACCATTCAATATTCTTGTTAATTTTAATGGATCATCATTTTGAAGTGGGCCACCATGAATATAATAATATTTCACCTTATAAAAGCCACATTTTTCAATTGAAAAAGTTATCCCATCAGGGTGTATTGGATTTATATGTGTAGGATCAACGTAAAAAGATTTTGTACTAACAACTAAATTATCTATGCTTGGTGTTTCTATAATTAAAAGACCTTTCTCATTAAGTACTCTATTACATTCTTTAATTAATTCCATCAAAATATTATACTCTAAATGTTCAATAAGATGAAAAATAGTTATAACAGAAATGGAATTATCCTCTATTTTCTTAATAGTTTCAATAGCATCTCCTTCAAGAATATTTAAGCCATAACTTTTACAAGTTTGAGCCATGTTTCGATTGATTTCAAGTCCCAATGAATTAGGAGCAAGCTTGCACCAATGTTCTAACCACTCACCTCTACCACAACCAATATCTAATAGTTTCGGTTCTTCGAATTTTTTTATTGTTAAATTAATTAATTTATCATAATTGTGAAATTGTTTTATTATTGAATCACGATCTCCACGAAATTTATCTTCGAATTCTAAATAATGGTTAGGTTCCATAACGTTAATATATTTCAGTCAAGCTCAATTTCAGAATATGGTTTCAAATGCTTAAAGAGACTTAGATAATTAACTTGCTTAAAGAAGTTGATTTGATATAGATAATTAATCATTGTGCGTGTTAAAGCTTAAGTAAGCTTTCCTGCTCTTCAAATAATAATACTTCATGGATGATCTAAAGCTAATCAGTCATCTAAAAGGAGCACCAGCTCTCCGGATTTTTGGAATTGGTCCTAATTGCAGACCTGTTCAAGGTTTGAAAAAACTAAAGGATCTACTAAATCAAAATGCACCTTGGACAAATAATAGAAACGCAAAAGAGCTTGCCAAAATGCTTGCAAATACTGACGTCATAGTCACAGCTTGGAAAGGAGAAAAACTTATAGGATTTGGTAGAGCAACTAGCGACCAATCTTTTCGAGCAGTCTTATGGGATGTTGTAGTAGACAAAAATTATCAAAATTTAGGCTTAGGAAAACAGATTGTGCAAACCATATTAAATAATCCATCCATTTCAAATGTTGAAAGGGTCTACTTAATGACTACTTTTTGCATGGAATTTTATCTAAAACTTGGCTTCAGTTTTGAATCCAATCAAAGACTAATGTTATTAAAAGAAACCTAGATTATTAATAAAATAAGTATTTTATTAATAATCAAAATTTTAAAATATTCTAGTCATTTCAGAGAATAGGCCTTTATTTTCTGCAGATTCTGCAAAACCTAAAAGGACTTCATGCCTTTCCTCTATGCCATTATTCAAATTACCTACCCAGTAATCGTAACCAGGTTGATCAAGCTCTCTATCTAAAACGTTAAGATAAAGGTTCTTGACATAGACCTCGTTACTAATATTTTCTCCATAACGAGTTTTGAATTCATCAGATACGAGAAAAGAAGATGAAACGGCTCTAGAATCATCAATTCCAGAGCTGAAATTGTTTATCCAATATCTAAGTCCATCAGCATCAGGGAAACGAGCAAAAGCAGCGTTATAAAGCCGGAACATTTGGCCAGTTGCATCATTCATCCCTGTCAACTGATCAAAAGTTTCCTTAATATCACTAAAAAGATTTAAATTTTTATCATTAAATTTTAAATTTGAATAACCTGTCAACTCATCAATACCTGTAGAAGTCTGGACCCCATATTTATCATTACCTAAGTCATAGAATACATACATATCACTATTTCCTGAGTATATTTTTTCTGATTGAAAACCCAATGAATTTATCGACATAACACCTTTACTAGTAATTACTGCATTCTTATCTGCAAAGGTTAATCTTTCTATATTTGACAATGTATCGGTGCCATCATTTAGCGTTAATCGATTATCTTTAATAGTCACTATTTTATTGGCGATAGCAAATTCATAATCAGAGAAATTTCCAGAATAGATTGCTCGATCAAAATCCGTTCCACCATCTATATTATCGTTACCAGTACCCCCTTCAAAAATATCATTACCTAAACCACCTTTCAGTGTATTACTAAATGAATCTCCAGTTAAAGTCTCACCTTTTATATCATTTATATCAACGATTACATATTGATTAGATTTATTACCATCGATATCCTCTGCTGTAACAATAACATTGTAAGTATTTGATATATCAGAAGGTCTCTCCCCAATAGATGTAATACTATTAAAAGCAAAATAATTATTGACTTCTACAACATTGTTATTAACTCCAAATAATGGTAATTCATCTAAGTTTAAACCTATATCAGGATAATTAACTTGATATATATCAGCTGTATTGACTAATAATGGATTCCTTATCCCATTTCCTAAAACATGTCCAAAAGCTGAAAACCCTCCATTTTGTGAATCTAAATTAAAGTTATCTGCCAAATTTATAAACCAACCTGATGTAGCACTATCAGGATCACCAGCAACTTTAGCCATCGCAATTGTACCCATTAAATTACTATTTCCAGGTTCATTTTTTATAGTTCCCTTTGACTGAATAAAAGTAGGATTAGGATTTTGTTGATTTGATGCTTGAGTAGGTTGTATAAATGAACCACTTTGAATAATAAAATCTTTAACTAATCGATGTATAAAAGTTCTAGCATAAGATGCATCATTTACATATTTTAAAAAATTATTAGCGGTAATATTAGTAGTTTGATAATCTGCACTATCTTTATCATATAATTCCACATAAAAAACATTTTTTATATTACTTTGAATAGCTTCAAAATTCGTTTCAAACTTTAATATTGTCTGATTTCCTGCAAAAAAACTTTCAAAGTCTGGAGATTCCTTAAAACTCAGCTGACCAGAATCCTTATCAATAGAAAAAAAACTTTTCTCTCCTCCAGAAATTGACCAAGACACTGATTCGTTTGCAGTAAAGCTATATATATTTCTTTCATTTTCATTTACTGAAGCATAGGTTAATTTTGCACCCTCTATGCCAGAGGCACCCTGAATTAATGGATTAGCCATGATTGATCTGCGCCTATATTGTTATCGGCGAAAAATTAATAAAATTGATGAAATAATACAACAAACAAACAAAAATTACTAGTTCATAATGCAATAAATCTTTTGTTTATATTAAAAAATATACGAATAAAAAATATCAATGCTAAAAGCATTTAAGCGGATGAAGAGATTCGAACTCTCGACATTCTCCTTGGCAAGGAGATGCTCTACCACTGAGCTACATCCGCATTTCGTTATCTTATACCTTAATACATTGATCTGACTACACTAATTCTGATTTTCAGTGGTTTTGTCAATTAAAAATTCTTAAACCACTGCTTTCATTAATGATCCCATCTCAAGTGCTTGCAAAGCATAAGTCCATCCAAGATTATTCTTAATTCCTGCCCTTTCTAATGCCTGCTGCATAGTGTCAGTTGTTAAAACTCCAAAGATAATCGGCAATCCAGTCTCTCTAGAAACAGCAGCAATTCCTTTACTTGCTTCAGCTACAACAACATCAAAGTGTGGTGTATCACCACGTATAACTGCTCCCAACGTAATGACTACATCATAATTACCTTTTCTAGCAAGTTTTTGTGAAACAATTGGCAATTCAAATGCACCTGGTACCCAAGCTATATCTAATTGCTTACTCGTATCGGCTACATCAATTCCATGCCTAGAAAGACAATCGAGGCAGCCACTTAATAACTTAGTTGTAATTAGATCATTAAATCTAGCTATGACAATAGCTACTCTTAAAGATGAAGAATCCTCAAAGGTACCTTCTATTATCGCCATGTTTTAAGGCATTTAATACAACCTTACAGTAACCTCTATCGAGTACTTGAAAACATTAAATTAAAAATCACAGCATATAAACCTTTCCATTTAAATAATTTCTTAAACACTCATTTGATGAGTGATGTATTCACCAACTAAAGCCTGAAGCAATACCAAATGGAACCAAACTCCTGCAAGAATCTCGATCTTTTTAATGTTGGGATTTCTATTGTCTTCAGGATTGGTTTGGGTCATGTAGAAAACAGGAACACCAATCACCAAAAGCAATGAAGAGAATAAAAGTGCGTTAGCAACGATTGAATTAATAGCCAGCATGGTTGAAGCTGCAGAAAAATTTCTCAATATCGATAATTCTCCCATGTAAGTGTTTCTTTGACTGATTCATCTTCAAATTTGTAGTGAGGCTTCACATGCAAAAAAAATTAATTCTTCTAAGATGCATTGATTAAGAAGTGAGTAATGAAATGGCTGCCAGCCAAAACCCCATACAAGGCAGTCTATTTGAGGTTGATAAGGAGAGTCAAATCAATGAAGATGAACAAATTAATACCTCAAGAACTTCGAATGAAAATCTGTCAAATCAACAACTTAAAGATGACGCATCACTCAGACCTCGAATAAAAAAGAAGAATAAAAATCCAAATCAAATCAATGATTTAGATCAGTTTGCTAATGCAGCAATTGAAGACCCAAAGTGGTCACATCACAATTTGCCCAACATTGATGATCTAACCCCTGCACTCAAACATTATGTCGAATTAAAAATAGAAAATCCTGAAAGAGTTCTGCTTTATAGGCTTGGAGACTTCTTCGAATGTTTTTTTGAAGATGCAATAACACTTTCTCAGCTTCTAGAGATCACACTCACAAGTAAAGAGGGTGGTAAAAAAATTGGCAAAGTACCGATGGCTGGCATACCTCACCATGCATCTGATCGTTATTGCACAGAACTAATTAAAAAAGGGTTATCAATTGCTATTTGTGATCAACTTGAGGCCGCTCCATCAAAAGGTAATAAGTTAATAAAAAGAGGCATAACTAGATTAATAACCCCTGGAACAATTCTAGAAGAGGGCATGCTAAGGGCTAAACAAAACAATTGGCTAGCTTCTGTTCTACTAGAAACCAAAACTAAGCCAGAGTTTTTTAACTGGTCTTTGGCAAAGCTAGATGTCAGCACAGGAGAATTTCTTGTTCAAGAAGGTCAAGACTGTAATAATTTACGTCAAGAATTAACTAAACTAAAAGCAGCAGAAATCATATCAGAAAAAAATTCCATTTCAAATAAAAACTGGCATGAAGGTGTAATAGAAATAACCGAATTCAATCAAACATCATTTTCTAAATTAGAAGCACAGACAACTATTAAAGATCATTATTGTCTCAATAATATTGATGGATTAGGTATTCATCCCGATTCACTATCAATTAGAACAGTTGGAGGCTTAATCGCATATTTAAATAAAACTCATCCAAGTATTAATGATAACTTTAAAAATGGAATAAAGACAAATATATGTATTGATTTTCCTCAAATAAAAAATAATCAGGTAGGACTAATTATAGATAATCAAACAAGAAGAAATTTAGAAATTACTACAACTCAAAAAGATGGGAAATTTCATGGCTCATTACTTTGGGCAATTGATAAAACATTAACCTCAATGGGCGGTAGATGTATTAGAAGATGGTTAGAAGAACCATTAACAGATATTTATTCGATACAGAATAGACAAAAAATAATCAAATTATTAGTTGAATCATCGCCCTTAAGAAAAAATATCCGAAAAATATTGAGAGCCATGGGTGATTTAGAACGCCTATCAGGGAGAGCAGGAGCACAACAAGCAGGAGCTCGTGATTTAGTTGCTATAGCGGAAGGTATTAAACGTTTACCTATAATTCAAAAATATCTTGATGACCCAATCTTTGAAGAAACAAATTATTTCGAATCTATTATTAATTTAGATCACAACTTAATAGAAGTTGCTTCAAAAATAAATAATGAAATCATAGATAATCCTCCTCTTAGTCTTACAGAGGGTGGACTAATTCATGATGGTGTAGATCCAATATTAGATGGACTTCGAAATCAACTTGATGATCATAATTCATGGTTAAAATCTCAAGAAATAGAAGAAAGAAAGAAAAGCAATATTAATAATTTAAAGCTGCAATATCATCGATCGTTTGGATACTTTTTATCAGTAAGTAAAGCAAAGTCTATCAATGTTCCAGATCACTGGATCAGAAGGCAAACTTTAACTAATGAAGAACGTTTTGTAACACCAGGATTAAAAGAACGAGAAGGGAAGATTTTTCAGGTTAAAGCGAGAATATCACAACTTGAATATGAACTATTTTGTAAAATTCGAACTCTTGTTGGAAATAAATCAAAAGTGATTAGAAAAGCAGCAAAAGCAATTTCTTGCTTAGATGTTCTATCTGGTCTGGCCGAATTGGCCGCTATCAATGACTATATTCAACCCAAAATAGTTGATGAGCAAAATAAAAATGAATCAAGGAAATTATCTATAAAAGGTGGACGTCACCCTGTAGTTGAGCAAATTTTAGTTGATAAAGTTTTCGTTCCTAATGATGTTGAACTAGGCTCTAAAACTGATCTAATAATCCTTTCAGGGCCAAATGCAAGTGGTAAAAGTTGTTACTTAAGACAAGTAGGTCTATTGCAAATTATGGCTCAAATCGGTAGTTGGATCCCAGCTAAATCTTGTACTTTAGGAATTGCAGATCAACTTTTTACTCGCGTTGGAGCAGTAGATGATTTAGCGGCAGGTCAATCGACTTTCATGGTTGAAATGATTGAAACAGCATTCATTCTTAATAAGGCCACTGATAAATCATTGGTTTTATTAGATGAAATTGGACGAGGGACTTCAACTTTTGATGGCTTATCTATTGCCTGGTCAGTCAGCGAATTTTTAGCTAAAAAAATAAAAAGCCGTTCAATCTTTGCAACTCATTATCATGAATTGAATCAAATTTCTGAATATATTGAGAATGTAGAAAATTATCAAATTCTAGTTCAATATAAAAATAATTCACTTTCATTTCTGCACAAAGTTGGAAAAGGAGGAGCAAATAAAAGTTATGGGATTGAAGCAGCTCGACTTGCTGGAGTGCCCATAGAAGTAGTAAGAAATGCAAAGGAAATTTTAAATAATCTTGAGAAAAATAGCCCCAATAATATTCAAGTTAAACAACCAATTAAAAACTGCAAATAAATTTATATGCAATTCAAGGTTCTGCAGCTCTCAATAAGGCATTAGTCGCAGCTGCAGCTAAAGATGCTCCTCCTTTAGAACCCTCCAAAACAATATATGGACAGTCACTATTTAATAATCGACTTTTACTCTCAGAAACGCCTATAAATCCTACTGGCATTCCAATAATCAAACTTGGTGTTGCATAACCAGATTCCACAAGATCTAATAAACAAATTAAAGCTGTTGGCGAACTCCCAATCACAACAAAAGGAGCATTTAATAAGTTCTCTTGATCCTCCAAATCCAACCATATATTTCTCATGCCAATTGCACTTCTAGTAGTCAAAGTTGAATCAATTGAGTTGGGTGCCATACCTAAAATGCATTGAACATCAGAATTTATCGTCCTTTTAGCCATTGGAGATATTGCCGCCTCTGCCATATAAGTATCGGTTAAAATCTTCGCACCATTCTTCAATGCATTAATAGCATTCTCACAAGCACTTGGACTAAACCTAATGCATGACTGAAGGCTAAAGTCACCACTTGAATGAATAATGCGTTCTAAAATTGATTGCTGAACCTTATCAAGTCCTGTAATGCCTAATTTAGATCTAATATATTTAACACTTTCAAGAAAAATGGGATGCTCTGGTGTTTTCACTGTTAAATTTCCCGAGCTAATTTAAGATCAGAATCTTTTAATAACATATATCTAAGTTATGCCAATACATTTAATATGGGGGGATGATTATGAAGCCTGTAACAGGGAAATAGAAGAAATAATTCAAAAAACTATAGATCCATCATGGAAAAGTTTTAACTATAGTCAAATAGATGGAAATGACCCAAAGCAAAATTTCAGAGCACTTGAAGAGGTTCAAAGCTCTCCTTTAGGCAGCGGAGGAAGAATTGTACTAGTTAGACGTAGCCCTTTTTGTAACGGATGTTCTATTGAGCTGGCGAATAAACTTGAACAAGCAATTAAATTAATTCCTGATAATACTCATCTAATTTTAAATAATGCAAACAAACCAGATAAAAGACTCAAGACCACAAAATTAATAGAAAAAAGTATACAATCAAATAACTTTTCAAAGGAAAAAAGTTTTCTTCTTCCACTGCCTTGGGATATCAATGGACAACAGAACTTAGTCAAAAATATTTTATACAAATTAAACCTAAAAATGAATCATGAAACAATTGATTTAATAGTAGAAAGTATAGGTAATGATAGCTCTTTAATTAATACTGAACTTCAAAAACTCTCATTATTATCAGAAGCAGTTAATGAAAAATCAAATACAAATGAAGCACGAGAGATCTCAAAAGAACTAGTCAAAAAACTAATTCCAAATAATTCCACGAATGCTCTTGAAATTGCAAATTTACTACTTAAAGGAGAGAGAATTATAGCTCTAAATAAAATTCAATCCTTACTTAAAAATGGAGAACCAGCTTTAAGACTAATTATAACGTTGACTGGTCAATCAAGAGGATGGCTTTGGGTACATCTATTAGACTCGCAGGGCAATCAAAACATTAAAGAAATAGCCAAACTTGCTGGGATTGCCAATCCAAAACGTATTTTTGTGATTCGAAAACAAATTCAAGGTAAATCTTTGGAAGCATTGCTTGACTTGATGAAAAAACTGTTAAAAATCGAAGCCTCAATAAAATCAGGAACCAATCCAATCGATTCTTTTAAAGATAATCTGCTAACAGAAAGTAAAATCTTTACTAATAACTGAAATAATCAAAAAGTTAACGAAAGTTCAATGACATTGCTGGTTCAAAAATATGGCGGCACCTCTCTAGGAAGCATTGAGCGAATAAAAGCTGTCGCGCAAAGAATTAAATCAAGTAAAGAAAAAGGAGATGATCTGGTAGTTGTTGTATCGGCAATGGGACATAAAACTGATGAGTTAACACAGCTAGCCGCAGAAATAACTGTTGATCCTCCTCATCGAGAAATGGACATGCTCCTATCAACTGGGGAGCAAGTTTCAATATCATTATTGACTATGGCCCTGAATGAATTGGGCACACCAGCAATCTCCTTAACTGGAACTCAAGCTGGAATTATCACAGAATCAGCTCATGGACGGGCCAGAATACTTGAGATAAGAACAGAGCGAATCAAAAATCTCTTAGATCAAGGCAAAACCATAGTCATTGCTGGATTTCAAGGAACCAGTCTTGGCATGGGAGGAATTTCTGAAATCACAACTTTAGGAAGAGGAGGATCAGATACTTCTGCAGTCGCTTTAGCAGCATCTCTTGAAGCTGCTAAATGTGAAATTTATACCGATGTCCCTGGCGTTTTAACAACTGATCCAAGAATTGTGAAAAATGCAAAATTAATGAAAAGTATTAGTTGTGATGAAATGTTAGAGCTAGCTAGCCTTGGAGCTGCTGTTTTACATCCTCGAGCAGTTGAAATAGCAAGAAATTTCGGTGTAACTCTTGTAGTGAAGTCAAGTTGGGACAACCTTGAAGGCACGACTCTAACTAGTAAAAAGAATCATGTTTTGTCTAAAGGGGGAATAGAACATCGCAGCCCTGTAGATGGATTAGAACTTGTAGAAAATCAAGCAGTCATAGCTTTGTCTAATATTCGAGATCGTCCAGGAATTGCTGCAGAACTTTTTGAATCTTTATCAGTAGGTGGAGTAAATGTCGATCTAATTATTCAAGCAACACACCAAATCAACTCCAACGATATTACTTTTACTGTTGCGGAAAATGAATTACATAATGCACTAACTCAATGTGAAAAACTCATTAATACTATTGGAGGTGAAATATCTTCTCAAAAGGGACTGACTAAACTAAGTATTTACGGGGCTGGGATAATGGGGAGACCTGGAATAGCATCATCTCTATTCCAAACACTATCTGATTCTGGTATTAATATACGACTGATAGCAACTAGTGAAGTCAAGGTAAGTTGTGTTATTGATGCAGAATTAGGGAAAAAAGCATTACGTAGCGTTGGAGAAGTTTTCAAGCTCACTGAGAAACAAATTGCTCTGAACCCTGCGATTGAAAATAACCATGAACCAGAAGTAAGAGGAGTAGCTTTAGATAAAGATCAAATCCAAATTAGCGTCAAGAATGTTCCAGATAAGCCAGGTACTGCTTCCACGATATGTTCCACATTGGCTGAGCAAAACATTAGCTTAGACACAATAGTTCAATCTGAAAGAAAGCATAAGGACCAAACCAAAGATATTAGTTTCACGTTAAAAAAAAATGATAGAAGCCATGCTAAATATGCTTTAGAAGAATTGATTGCAAATTGGAAGGGATCAAAACTTGAAGAAGGAGAATCCATAGTTCGAATTAGCGCAGTAGGCTCTGGAATGCCTTTTACAAAAGGAACAGCCGGTAAAATATTTAGAGCACTAGCTAGTCAAAAAATCAATATCGAAATGATCGCTACGAGTGAAATAAGAACAACTTGTATTATCTCAGAAAAATATGGTGAAAAAGCATTAAATGAAATTCATTCTTGCTTCAAGTTAGGCAAAAATGAAAGCTAGAAATATATTACTTGCCAATTAACCTATGTCTTAATTTTTTTATACGATCCCTCAGAATTGCAGCTTTTTCAAAATCCAGATCTTTAGCTGTTATTTTCATTTTAGATTCCAATTTTTCAATTAATTCAGGTAGAGATTCTAAAGATACACCACTATCAGAATCTTTAGAACTTTGATCTATTAACTTATCTGCAATATCAACAAAATCATCGGTATTTCCATCCTGATTTAATCTTCTTGAAAGCTCTAAAAAAGAAAGAATTGAATTATTTGCTTTCTTACCCGCTGGCTTAGGAGTGATACCATTCTCAATATTATAAATATTTTGTATTTCACGGCGTCTTTCCGTCTCACTAATAGCCTTTGCCATAGAATCTGTCATTTTATCTGCATAAAGCAAAGCTAAACCTTCAACATGCCTTGCTGCTCGACCAATTGTTTGTATCAAAGATCTTTGAGCTCTTAAAAATCCTTCTTTATCTGCATCCAGAATTACAACAAGTGATACTTCAGGCAAATCTAAACCTTCTCTTAGCAAGTTAACTCCAACCAAAACATCATATTCTCCCAATCGCAAATCTTGAATAATTTCAATTCTCTCGATTGAATGAATCTCGGAATGTAAATAGCGAACTCTTATTTTATTTTCAGATAAATAATCTGTAAGATCTTCAGCCATTCTTTTCGTGAGAGTTGTGACAAGTATTCTTTGGTTTTTCGATGCTCTTTTTCTAATTTCGTGAAGTAAATCCTCAACTTGACCTTGTGTTGGACGTACTTCAACTAACGGGTCTAAAACACCGGTAGGTCTAATAACTTGCTCAACTATATTCCCTGTACTTTGAGATAATTCCCAATCACCAGGAGTAGCACTTATAAAAACAGTTTGTTTTGCTTTATTCCAAAATTCTATATCCTTTAAAGGGCGATTATCAGCTGCACTCGGTAATCTAAATCCATGATCTATTAATACTTTTTTTCTAGCTTGATCTCCATTATACATAGCTCTTAATTGAGGACAAGTAACATGACTTTCGTCAATAAGTAATAACCAGTCTTTAGGAAAATAATCAATTAGGCATTCTGGGGCGGATCCAGGTTCTCTTCCAGATAAATGTCGAGCATAATTTTCAACTCCATTACAATATCCAACTTCTTTTAACATTTCTAAATCATAAATTGTTCGTTGTTCTAATCTTTGAGCCTCGAGTAATTTACCCTCTTGATTCAAAAATTCTAATCTATCTTTTAATTCTTTTTTTATTGCTTTAATTGCTAATTCTAGACGATCTTTTGGCGTTACAAAATGTTTTGCTGGATATATGTTAATTGAGTCAAGTTTATTTAATATTTCTCCAGTAGTAGGGTCAACATAGCTAATACTTTCAATTTCATCTCCAAACAATTCAAGTCTTACAAGTCTGTCATCATATGCTGGTCCTATTTCTAATACATCTCCTCTAACTCTAAATCTACCTCTATTGATTTCAATATCATTACGTGAATATTGATTGGATACTAAAGATCTAAGGCAAGATCTTAAATCAACAGTTTGACCAACTTGAAACTTTACAGAAGCCTTTAAATATTCACTTGGTATTCCCAACCCATATATACAACTAATTGAAGCAACAACTATGACATCATCTCGTTCAAATAAAGATCTAGTTGCTGAGTGGCGCAACATATCAATTTCTTCATTAATTGATGAAGTCTTGGCTATGTAAGTATCACTAACTGGAACATAAGCTTCTGGCTGATAATAATCATAATAGGAGATAAAATATTCAACAGCATTATCGGGAAAAAATTCCCTTAATTCATTACATAATTGAGCTGCAAGTGTTTTGTTATGAGCTAAGACTAGGGCCGGCCTACCAGTTTGAGCGATCAGATTAGCTATCGTAAAAGTCTTTCCTGTTCCAGTTGCACCTAATAAAGTTTGAAACTTTTCTCCATCATTTACACCACCAACAAGTCCTTTAATAGCGGCAGGTTGATCACCTTTTGGAATATAAGGAGCTTTAAGTTTATATTCAGGCATATTCTTATTAAATGGTAAAAACAGACAAATTTATAAATTCCATATTCTGCAAATTTTAATCAAAAAAGATTTCAATTACCTTATAAAATTCATTGATTAATCGTGGCAACCAATTTAAACGAATCGAGAGCCTGACGAAGACCTTTGACGGTAGCAATCATAGCTAGTTCCGTATTCAATTTATTGACAGCTGAACCAATACCAACCCCATTAGCTCCTACTGATATAGCCATTGGGATAGTCACCTCAGAAAGTCCAGAAGCACATATCACAGGCACATCATGATGACCCTCCTTTAAAGCTGCCGTTATAGCAAGAGTTGCAGCCAAAGTAGGTGACGCTTTTTCTATTAATCCTAAATTTCCAGGACTAATGGGATGAGAGCTAGTACCTCCTTCGGTCTGAATTAAGTCGACCCCATTCTGAGCAAGATTTAACGCTAATTGAGCTTGACTATCTAAAGGCAATTTATGGGGAACAGTAACTGACAAAACAACCTCAGGTAAAAGGCGACGAGATTCAATCGCTAATGAAAGCACCTCATCAGCCGAGAAAAAACGTCCATCTGGGTAAAAAGAGTCAAAATTACCAATCTCAACAATTGAGGCTCCTGCCTTAACAGCGTGAGGGAAAAGTTGTGGTTCCACCGAACTTACACAAACAGGAAGATTTGAAGCCTCCAACGCCAGCTCCACTAATTTTGGTTCACAAGCAATGTCCAATAAATCTGCACCCCCAAGGCCTGCAGCTTTTGAAATTCGAAAAACTGATTCTGGATTAAAATTATTTAAACCAGAAATTACTTTCAATAAAGATCTATTTTGAATACGCTTTTGAAGTGCCACTGGCAATGTCTGCAGGCGTGTCATAAAAACATCAACTATTAATCTGATTGTGACACTGACTCAGCAAAAGAACTTAAAAAATGTGAATAGAACTCTGAAACCAAAGCAAATGTCACAATCTACTAAAAATGACAGGTCTTGGAGTAAATGGCATATGCGTTTACACAAAAAGCTGAAACAAAATAAATCTCTGCTTCCCATTAATTCCACACTTCTTTTGGCTGTATCTGGTGGTCAAGATTCGATGGCCCTTCTTAAATTAATTATTGATTTAAAAAGATTATATAAATGGCAAATCGAAGTCTGGCATGGAGATCACCAATGGCATACTCAATCAAAGAAAATAGAAGAAGAACTAAAACTTTGGTGTCTAAATCAGCAAATATCTTTTCACTCTAATAAAGCAAATAAAGAAGAAGTCGCTAATGAAGAAAAAGCAAGAGACTGGAGATATAAAAACCTATTCATGAAAGCCAAATTATTATCATCAAAAAATATATATTTTCCATGTACAAGAATATTAACTGGTCATACAGCTACTGATCGAGCAGAAACAATTATTATGAACTTAGCTAGAGGAACTGATCTCATTGGACTTAGTACACTTAAAGAACAAAGAATTTTAGAGAATAATATAGAATTAGTCAGGCCTTTACTGGTCTTCGATAGAAAAGAAACACTAGTAATTTGCAAAGAATTTAATTTGCCAATTTGGATTGACCCTTCTAATAAAAATATTAATTTGACAAGAAATAAAATTAGAAAAGAAATTTTACCAATCTTAAATTCAATTTATAAAGGTGCAGACTCAAGAATAGCCTCTGTAGCTAAGAGACTTGAAAGTTATAGCAAAGACCAACAATCATTAGCACAAATAGCAATCGATTTTTGTCAAGGACAAGAAATCAATTCTTTATCAAGAACAAAACTAATTAATTTTACAAACTCTATTAGAAAAATAATACTTTTTAATTGGTTAAAAATGATAGGAGTAACAAGAGTTTCAGCTTTGCAAATCGAAGAAATAAACAACAAAATATCTCAAAGAAATCCACCTGGAACAATCCATCTTCATGGAGGCTTCATAATACGATGGGATAAAGAAACTATTTATATCTCAAACAAGACTAATTAAAAGTTACAAATATTCGGTTATTAGCTAATTGCGGATCTGCGACGTCTGGTTCTTCCTGATGGCATGTCCTGAGAATTATTATCGCTATTAGTTTTTTGTTCCGTTGATGCACTCGGATCCTTATTTACCGATGCATTGGTTACCCTAGAAGCTTTATCAGCAGTTTTCTTAACTACTTGTCTTGAATCTGGCTGTTGATCAAGCTGAGGTTTGTATGCACGAGTTCCACCAGGAGCTGGTTGAACAAGGCAAAGAATTAATGGCTCAGCTTGAACCTCCCTTCTCAATCGACGAGATAATCCTGATTCAACCTCCCTTTGTAAACCAATCCAATCGACCTCCACTGACTTACCTCCTGTCTTAAGAACAAGCTGTTTCCATCGATTTTCTAGGACCCAATTAATTTCTCTTTCAGTCCAATTGACCATTGTTTTAGCATCAACATTGGTTATGACACCACGAAGATTGACCCTTGGAGGTGCAACCATGACGCCATCAGTGCTAATTGGGGTCAGAACAGTAATAACTCCATCATCAGCAAGTTGCTGACGTTCTTTTAATACTCGAGTATCCACAACCCCTGTTCTAGAAGAATCGAGTAATTCCACTCCTGATTTAACTGGTGACCCTTGAACCAGAGAATCTGGTCTTAATTCCGCAACGTCCCCATTTTCCATAACCAATACATTCTCTGGATGAACCCCCATTGATACAGCAGTTTTTCCATGAAGAACTTGCATTCTGTACTCCCCATGTACAGGAATGAAGTATTTAGGTCTAGTTAATCCAAGCATCCATTTTTGATCTTCTTGACACCCATGGCCAGAAACATGAATACCCTTATCTTTTCCATAAATAACTTTTGCACCCAATTTTATTAATTTATCAATCGTATGCATTACGGAAATAGTATTTCCAGGAATAGGACTAGCAGAAAAAATGACAGTATCACTTGTTTTCAACTGAACATGTTGATGCTCACCTCTAGCGATACGACTCAAAGCAGCCATTGATTCTCCTTGACTACCTGTCATCAATAAAAAAGTCTCTCTATCAGGCAAATCTCTGATCTGTTTAATTGGGAAGAATAAATCATCAGGGAAGCGCATATATCCAAGCTCTCTAGCTTTCCCAACAACATTCAGCATTGAACGGCCTAGCAAGCCGACTTTTCTACCATTTTTCATCGCTAACTCTAAAAGCATCGCTACGCGATGAGTTGAACTGGCAAATGTAGTGACCATAACTCTCCCCTCAGCAGTAGCAATGTATCTATCCAGATTTGGAAAAACAGAATATTCAGAAGGCGTAAATCCTGAAACTTCAGAGTTGGTTGAATCAGATAGAAGGCAAAGAACACCTTTATCGCCATAGTGCGCCATTCTGGCTAAATCTGCAGGTTGTCCATCAGGTGGCGTATGGTCGAACTTAAAATCACCAGTGAAAAATACTACTCCAACTGGAGTTGTTACTGCGAAGGAATAACTATCAGAAATTGAATGTGTATTTCTTACAAATTCAACTGAAAAATGTTGTCCTACTTTGATAACTTCTCTTGGTCCACATACTTGTATTGTTGTCCGATCAGCAACTCCTGCTTCCTCCATTTTCCCTCTAAGCATTGACATGGCAAGGGGCGGACCATAAACGATTGGAATATTAAAGTTCTTCAAATGATGAGAAATTCCACCAATATGATCTTCATGTCCATGAGTTACAACCAAACCTCTGATTCGACTTTGGTTTTCACGTAAATAAGTGGTATCTGGCATGACAACATTTACCCCATGCATCCCATCGGTTGGGAAAGCTAGACCAGCATCAAGAATCATGATGTCATCACCATATTCAAAGACGCAGGTATTTTTTCCAATTTCTCCGAGGCCGCCTAAAGGAATAATCCTTAAACAAGGAGATTTTGATTGATTATTTTTTGAACCTTGAGAATTCATTGAACTTGATGTCATGGAAAAATTTATGCAAAAAACGTGGTTGTTACCTAAATGAAAGCCTTGTCCTCTGGAAAAAGAGGGAAGAGATCAAATCAACTTCATAGAAGAGAGTATCTTCACGAGTTCTTCTTTCATTTCGCTGTTTAAAGAGACTAGAGGACTTCGAGGAGGTCCAACAGACCAACCGATGAGTTGAAGTGCCGCTTTAACAGGAATGGGATTTGTGGATGCAAAAAGGGATTTAAAAAGAGGTTGTAATTTCTCATGCAAATAAAGTGCATCTGCATATTTACCTTCTAAAAAACTCTCAATGATTTTTTTTAAATTAGGACCAACTAAATGACTTGCGACACTAACAACACCTACTGCCCCAACTGAAAGCATTGGTAAAACCAATGCATCATCACCGCTATAAACAGCTAAATCTGATCCACAATAGTTTCTTAATTGAGTCACTTCCTCAGTTGTTCCACTTGCAGCTTTAAAACTGACTACATTACTGCAATCCATAAGCTTACTTACAATACTAGGCGATATCGAACACCCTGTCCTCCCAGGTATGTTATAGAGCATCAAAGGTAACTGTGGAGCCGCATTAGCAATAGCGCGAAAATGAACTTCTAATCCTTCTTGAGGTGGTTTGTTGTAATAAGGAACGACAACTAATGCACCATCAGCGCCTGAATTAGCTGCTTCCTTTGTAGCTTCAATTGCCTCAGAGGTCGAATTACTTCCTGTTCCAGCTAAAACTTTAGCCTTAGAGCCTATTGCATTTTTCACTGTTTCCAGCATCTTTTGTTGTTCTTTCCAAGTTAAAGTCGGTGACTCTCCTGTCGTTCCACAAACAACGATGCCATCTGAACCTTGATCTACTAAATACTTTGCCAAATCAGCAGCAAGACCGTAATCAACTTTCCCATCTTTATCAAATGGAGTCACCATTGCGGTTAACATCCTTCCAAAAGGTGCAGGTGATAATAAAGCTGACTTAATCATGATTTTTTTGGCAATAGAAGTTCAGCAATCTGCACTGCGTTAAGTGCGGCTCCCTTACGAATTTGATCTCCGCATAACCACAATTCCAAAGCATTGGGGTTGCTGATATCTTGCCTGATTCGGCCAACGGATATGGGGTCTCTACCAGCGACATCTTGTGGCATCGGGAAACGATTGTTTTCCAAGTTCTCAAGTATTTCAACTCCTGGTGCAGATTCCAAAATCTCATAAGCTTCTTTGACTGGAAAAGGCTTTGTAAATTCAATATTGACCGCTTCAGAATGAGCCCTAAAAACTGGAACTCTTACACATGTTGCAGTCAAAGAAAGCTTAGGATCTCCAAGAATCTTTCGAGTTTCATTAACCATTTTCATCTCTTCCTCACAATAATTGTTCGATTGCAATGGTGAATTATGCAAAAAAAGATTAAATGCCAAGGAAAAAGGAAGAACTGTACTTTGTGGAGATTTTCCATCTAAAACTTCTTGACTCAATTTGCCTAATTCTTCCATTGCCATTGCACCTGCTCCGCTAGCAGATTGATAGGTTGATACAACGATCCTCTTAATAGGGATATGCCTGGACAATGGAGATAAAACCAACGCTAATAAAATAGTCGTGCAATTAGGATTAGAAATTAAACCTTTGTGCTTACTCGCATCGGCAGGATTGACTTCGGGAACGACCAAAGGAACATTCTCGTCCATTCGAAATGCACTTGAGTTATCAATCATCAAAGCTCCAGAACTTTGAATTGTATCTTTCCACTTACGAGATATTGAACTACCCGCTGAGGCCAAAATTAAATCTATATTTTCAAAACTATTTTTAGTTGTCTCTTCAACTTTCAACTCAGTTCCACAAAAACTCTGTATCTCGCCTGCTGAACGATGAGAGGCTAGTAAACTTAATTTTTTAATTGGAAAAGATCTCTCTTCAAGCAAAGCTAATAATTCCTTACCAACAGCTCCACTCGATCCAAGGATCGCAACTGCAAGAGGTCTATTTGGAAGAAGAAACTGTGGGTTCAAACTTGATCAGGAGGAATAAAAGGTTTAACAAAAAATTTTTTCTTATTGGAAAAATCAACAAATAACAAATTTTTCGATACTTTTTAGGCCACAATAGCTTTGGAAGTGAATTAACGCTTTCTTACGCTAACCAAATTTGAGAATTTAGTTTCAATGAGTGCTGCCAAATTAAAAGTAAAAACCAGTTCGAAACCTAATAGCAGAATTGCTGTAGAGGTAGAGGTGTCCGCAGATCGATGCAAAAATAGTTATGACGAAACTTTAAGCAAACTCAGCAGATCTATCTCAATCCCTGGTTTTCGCAAAGGCAAAGTCCCAAAAGCAGTAGTAATCCAACAACTTGGAGTTAAAAGGATACAGGCTTCTGCACTGGAGTCACTATTGCAAAAAATCTGGACAGAAACGTTAGATCAGGAAGGAATTGAACCTTTGTGTGAGCCTGAACTCGAAGATGGCTTTGAAACTATTTTGGAAAATTTCAACCCTGAAAAAACTCTTACATTAAAACTTGCAACTGATATAGCCCCTATCCCTACTTTAAAAAAATCTTCAGGCCTAACTGTTGAAGTAGAAAATTTAATCTTTGATCCAAAAAAAGTAGATGAACTTATTGAACAATCCAGAAATCAACTAGCAACTAAAGTACCAGTTAATGATCGTGCCGCAAAAAAAGGAGATATTGCTTTAGTTAGCTTTCAAGGAACTTTCGCAGACGATGGAAGCGAAATTGAAGGTGGAAGCGCAGATTCAATAGAAATAGAACTTGAAGAAGGTCGAATGATTCCTGGGTTTATTGAAGGTGTAATTGGAATGAATATTAATGATGAAAAAACATTAATATGTTCATTTCCCAAGGATTATCATCAAGAAGATGCAAAAGGCAGAAAAGCTGAATTCAAAGTCAGTCTGGAAGATTTAAAAATCAAAGAATTACCAGAACTAAATGATGAGTTTGCCAAACAAGCAAGTGATAAAGAAAATATGACTGACTTACGCGCAGATCTGGAAAAGAGGCTCAAAGAAGATACTGATAGAAAACAAGCAAAAAATCGTCAGGACTCACTTCTTGACGCTTTGGTCAAAGAGCTTGAAGTTGAGCTACCAAAAAGTCTTATTGACCAAGAAGTTCGAGTAATTGTTGAACAAACAGCTCAAAATTTTGCTCAGCAAGGCATTGATGTCAAATCAATGTTTACTCAAGAGCTTGTAAAATCGCTAATGGAATCTTCAAAAGGAGAAGCAGAGAAAAAGCTTCGTCAAAAACTGGCTTTAAATGCTTTAGCTAAGTCGGAAAAAATTGAAGTTTCACAAAAAGAAATCAATTCAAAATTGAAAGAAGTAGAAGCAGATATCAAACTTTCAAACGAAAAAAATATCGACGAGGATCGTCTCAAAGAGGCTATTACTGATGATTTGTTGCAAGAAAAATTATTTGCTTGGCTTGAAGAGAATAATACTGTTATAGAAAAAGCCCCAGAGAAAACTAAAGATCAAAGCAAGGAGAAAAGTTCTAAAAAGACAACAACAAAAACAAATAAAGAAAAGAAAAGTTCTAAAACACCCAAATCCTAGTTTCTACGCATAGATTAAAAGCATTAGCTATCTAAAGTTCAAGTTGATTGAAGCAAGAAAAACTCACCTCATTAATAGTTTATGGCAAAACCCTTGTCTATTTTCAGGACCAGGAGTTCTACCAACAGTAATCGAACAATCAGGTCAAGGTGATCGGGCATTTGATATTTACTCTCGATTACTTCGTGAAAGAATCATCTTTCTAGGAACCGATGTAAATGATCAAGTTGCTGATGCATTGGTTGCTCAACTGCTCTTTTTAGAAGCTGATGATCCTGAAAAAGATATTCAGTTGTATATCAACTCTCCTGGAGGATCTGTAACTGCGGGATTAGCTATCTATGACACAATTCAGCAAGTTAGTCCTGATGTCATAACAATTTGCTACGGCCTTGCCGCAAGCATGGGGGCTTTTCTTCTCTCTGGAGGGACAAAAGGTAAAAGACTTGCATTGCCCAATTCCAGAATAATGATTCATCAACCTCTTGGGGGAGCTCAAGGTCAAGCGGTCGAAATTGAAATTCAAGCCAAAGAGATTCTCTATTTAAAAGAGACTCTTAATTCACTTTTAGCTGAACATACTGGACAAGATATTAAAAAGATTTCAGAAGACACTGATCGAGACCACTTTCTTTCTCCCCAAGAAGCGGTTGAATATGGCCTGATCGACAAAGTTGTTTCCAATCTCAACTCCCTATGAATCATTAAGGAAAGCTGACAAGGCACCAATCCTCAATGATCCTATTAATTGAGACTGAATAAAATCAATTATCGGTCTATCTAACCTGTTTTTTTTTAGAGCTCGATGGCAAAATTTGAGGCCCATCTTAAATGCTCCTTTTGTGGCAAGGCCCAAGATCAGGTGAGGAAACTCATTGCTGGTCCAGGAGTTTACATATGCGATGAATGTATCGACTTATGCAACGAAATTTTAGATGAAGAACTAATCGATAATCCCACTCAGCAGAGGAGTGGACAGGAGCAAAGCCGTAAAACTAAGGCTGCCACAACAACAACTAAACCTGCTCCAACTTTGGCTTCCATACCAAAACCTATTGAAATAAAAAAGTTTTTAGATGATCAAGTAGTAGGGCAAGAACCAGCAAAAAAAATATTATCAGTAGCTGTTTATAACCACTACAAGAGACTTGCATGGAAAGGTGATGGATCTGGTGAGACTGATTTAACGGCAACAAAATTACAAAAATCTAATATTTTATTAATTGGTCCAACTGGATGTGGAAAGACATTACTTGCCCAAACACTAGCTGAAATGCTTGATGTTCCATTTGCTGTCGCTGATGCAACAACCCTTACTGAAGCTGGATATGTAGGGGAGGATGTAGAAAATATTCTTTTGCGTCTGCTACAAAAAGCAGATATGGATGTGGATTTAGCACAAAGAGGAATTATTTATATAGATGAGATTGACAAAATTGCTAGAAAAAGTGAAAACCCATCCATTACTAGAGATGTTTCTGGAGAAGGCGTTCAGCAAGCTCTTCTGAAAATGCTCGAGGGTACTGTTGCCAACGTGCCTCCTCAAGGAGGGAGAAAGCATCCTTACGGGGATTCTATTCAAATTGATACAAGCCAAATACTCTTTATATGTGGTGGAGCATTTGTGGGTTTAGACGAGGTAGTGCAAAAAAGACTTGGGAAAAATTCAATTGGTTTCATACCTAATGAAAATAGGGCAAGAAGCAAATCCAATCGAGATCGTGTTGGTGCAGATCTAATTAATGATCTTGAGCCTGACGACCTAGTGAAATATGGGCTAATTCCAGAATTCATTGGAAGAATGCCTGTTAGCGCAATCTTAGAGCCATTAAATGCTAAAGCACTTGAATCTATTCTCACAGAACCAAGAGATGCCTTAGTAAAACAGTTTAGAACCTTATTAAGTATGGATAATGTAGAACTTTCATTTGACGAAGATGCTGTTGAGGCAATTGCACAAGAAGCTTATAAAAGAAAAACTGGAGCTAGAGCTTTGCGAGGAATTGTTGAAGAAATCATGCTAGATCTAATGTATAGCCTTCCATCTCAAACGAAAATTAAAAATTTCAACGTAACAAAGACAATGGTTGATGAAATTACTGGTGGGAAAGTGGTTCCTCTATTATCAAATGACAAAAGAATAGTTAAGGAATCTGCCTAGATCGAATAAATTTTTTTATACCTTTTCAAAATTAATTAGAAAAATTATAAAATTTGCAAAAATTAAATTAGTCAAATATTTAATGAATGATGATCGATTTTGAATATGATCAAATAAAACAAGATTAAATTTGTACATATTTTTACTTGCAAATGATAAAGACTTATGAGCCGTTACATCATAAATATCGCCCAACAAACTTTGACGAGCTTGTTGGGCAGGATCCAATCACATCAACATTAAAGCAGGCATTAATAAGTAATCGAATTGCCCCTGCATATATCTTCTCAGGGCCTCGAGGAACAGGTAAAACATCAAGTGCAAGAATTTTCGCAAAATCTTTAAATTGTTTAAAAAGTGAAAAAGCCACAACCTTACCTTGCGGTGAATGTGAACTCTGTAAAGGAATTAACTGGGGCAATGCATTGGATGTAATTGAAATTGATGCAGCTTCCAATACAGGTGTTGAAAATATTCGCGAATTGATAGAAAGATCTAGATTTGCTCCTGCAAAAGCTCGCTGGAAAGTTTATGTCATAGATGAATGCCATATGCTTTCAACCGCAGCCTTTAATGCACTTCTAAAAACCCTAGAAGAACCTCCGCGTCAAGTCGTATTTATTCTTGCAACAACAGATCCTCAACGTGTTTTACCTACAATTTTAAGTAGATGCATGCGCTTTGATTTTAGAAGAATAGGCCTCCAGGATATAGAAAATCATTTAATTGGTATTGCTCAAAAAGAAGAAATTTCCATCAACGAAGATGCAATAGCATTAATTGCAAAACATTCCCAAGGAGGATTAAGAGATGCTGAAAGTTTACTTGATCAAGTTAGTTTACTTCCTCCACCAATAACTAAATTAAACATCATTAATTTGATAGGAGCTGTACCAGAAGAAGAACTACTTATATTAGCTAAGTCTTTATTAAATAAAGATCCCAAATCTATTCTAAATATTTGCAATCATCTAATTAACAAGGGGAAAGAACCAATTGCTATTTTACAAGGAATTGCATCTATATTAAGAGATTTAGTTATAACAAAAGTAACAAATGAGCCAACTGATCTATGTAATATTTCTCACGAGAATAGTGAAAGTTTAAAAGATATAGCAACGTCTGCTCATCTTGATCAAATACTCAGCCTACAATCTAAATTAAAAGGCTCAGAAACCTATATCAGAAATAGTAATCAACCAAAATTATGGCTAGAAATTCATTTACTTGGAATGCTTTCCAATGAAAGACCCAAAGAAAATAATAGAATAAAACAATCCTTGGTATCAACAAGAAAATCAGATGAGTCTGAACCTAAACAAGCTAATCATTCATTAGAAAATATAGACTCAAATACCAACAAAGAACAAATTAACAAAACAGTTTTTCAAGAAGAATCTAAACCCAGTCAAATTTTGAATCTTGATGAGATTTGGAAAAAAGTCATAGCTATGTTAGAGCTTCCTTCAACAAAAATGCTACTTTCACAACAAGCCAAATTAATAAATTTAAACTCAGATTCTGCTGAAATAGCAATTTCAGAAAAATGGATAAATATGATTCAAAGTCGAAAAAATCTAATTGAAGATGCTTTTTATAAAGCGAGAGGATCATCAACTAAAGTTTTTTTAATACAACAAAGAGACAACTTATCCAATCCAAGAAAAGATGAACAAAAAAATGAATTTAAAGTTGATAAAGAGCCAAATAAAAATCATTTAGAAATCAAAAAAATAGAACCAAAAAATAATTTAGAGACAAACTCTATTGATCAGAAAGCTAAGCAATTTGCAGACTTCTTTAATGGAGAAATTGTAGATCTCTAATTATCAGATCAACTTAATTAAGAACCAATATGATCAGTTTTTTCCCATATTAAAGTCTTACGAAATAATGACATTTTTAAGACTATAAAGGGAATAACAATAAACCAATGTGCAAGGTAAATTGTTGCTCCAAGTATATTAATAAAATTAGGCGAAGGTAATCTTGGACCTTCACTATTCTGAGAACATCCTTTCCAAAAAGCTAAGCTAGAAATAGCAAATGCAACTATTGATAGAGGCCAATATAATGGTCTATCAAATAAAATAATTGACACAATAAAATCTATAAATGATACAACTGGTAAAGCATATTGCAACAAGAAAAAGCAAGTTAAATCTATTTTCTTAAAGTTTGATAGGCGTTTTGATATCAATAAAGGCCAGTAATCGAAAAACCTTTGCAAACCTCCCTCAGCCCACCTTTTTCTTTGTCTAAATAAAGCTGACAATGATTCCACTGCTTCCTCTTGAATAGGTGGATCCCACATTACTAATATTGGCGATCGGGTTAATAAAAACCGGAAACTTAAATCTAAATCGTCAGTGATTGTTTGTTCATTAAATCCTCCACAAGATTCAAGAACTTGTCTATTAATTAATTGACCATTACCTCTTAACTCCGAAACGCCTCCACTAGCAAGTCTGCCTCTTTGTATAACAGCATCCATTGCCATCTCCATTGCTTGATAGATAGCAATTTGATTCAAGTCACAATTCACAACTGATTTTCTTAACTGCACTCCAGACCATCCACCATGCAAAGCAATAGCTATAGCTCTAAGTAATACATTCCTCTGTAATTGTGCATCAGCATCAAGAATAAATAACCATTCTCCATTAGTTTTATCTAATACAGAATTTAAAGCTCCTGATTTACCACCACCACTTAAAGATGGGCGACTTAAAACATTAATTTTAGGAAAACTTTTACGTAATTTTTCTAATAACTCAGGTGTTCTATCTTTGCTTCCATCATCAATTATCCATAGAGAAAGTTTTTCCTCTGGATATTCAATTGATAAAAGTCTTGAAACTAATCGCTCTATTACATTTTCTTCATCACGTGCTGCCACCAACACATCAACTTTGGGAAGAGTTTCAAAAAATTTTTCATCCTTAATTAAATGCTCATTTTGTAATTGATAATTTTCCCTACGATCTCTTAATACAACGCTCAACCCATACCCCCCCAGTAACAAAGCCAAAGTAATTGAAGGAAATAAATTCTTGGTAGGCTCCATTAAATGAGGAAAAATTCCTGCTAAAGCACAGCAAATCAAAAACAATATTGATTTAATGCGTCGGTTTTCTCCACTGATTTTGGCTAAAGCCATGGAGTAGTACTTTTATCAATTAGTGACTCTAAGAGGCTTTCATCACTAAGGCAAAAATCCATATTTAGTTTTTGGATAATAATGAGAAAGAATTTGTTTCGTAGTCCATCCATTTTTTGCTAACTCTATAGCCCCAGACTGAGACATCCCTGCTCCATGCCCAAAGCCTCCGCCAGAAAAAAGCCATTTACCTTCTTTAATTTCTTTAACAACAAATAATGTGCTTGGTAATTGTCTGAGAACACGTCGAATGTCATCAAGTTTAAGAAAAATTTCTGAACCACTCTTTCCGTCAATTTTCAACGAAGTGACTCTCCCACTACTTCCTCTCGTTACAACCTTAATTTTATTTGGATAAAAAGAACTGCTAACTTTTTTTGCTTGACTAAGCTGTTTAGATATCTGAGAGGACTCTAACGTTCTTTCCCATCTGAAAAGTGGATGATCAGAACCAAAAGCCTCAGACTTAGAAAATAAAAAAGATTTCAAATATTTTTCATTTGATAGAGGTAAATCAACCTTACGAGCCCACTGTTTTGGTCCATCCAAGCGCATTTGCAAATAAGGAACTTTACTAATTGACCATGCTTCATCAACCGAGGCCATCACCCCACCATTTGTCGCATGATAAACAGTATTTATTGGCCTTTTATTCCAAGTCAGAATTTTGCCAGCAGTTTTTTTTATAGCCGTTTTAATTTTTTGATTAACTTTAGATGGATCCTTATAAACCTGACATTGCGTATCACTGCAAAGATTGTACCCATCAACATTAAATCTATGACTATTGGCCAAAGCCCATGTTCTTGCCAGTACAGCCTGCGCTGCTAGTGCTGCTTCAGGAGAACTTGCGCCAATTTCGTAAGGAACTACTCCATTTAGATATCTCTCAATAGGAACATGCTCAACTAATGTCCAACTTCCATATGCATCTGACTGAATCGAAAACGGACCCAAGTATATTCCCTGCTCCCAGCGCAACCCATCAGGAGCTTGCAATGAAATAGGACCTTTTAGGAAAATCTTTCCATTATTTCCATCTAAATAAGGAAAAACAGTCTTTGAAACCTTAATTTTTTTATAAGTTGACTTGATGGATGGTGGAATCTCGATGTCCCCTGACACCCAAACCTCCCAATCCAAAGGATGAGCAATCGTTGATTCAATACCTTTCTCTTTTAAATCATTGGCCGATCGTTCAGCAGACTCGAAACTTGCGAAGGGACCAACGATCTTTCTAACAAATACTTTTGGATTTAATAATTCTTTTGCTCGCCAACCAATATTAATTTCTTTAGCCTTTCGAATGACTCCATCAGCATCTGTAAGAATCAAGTTTCTGCCATTACTGACTAGCCTCAAAGGAGGCGAATTATCATCATTAATGATTTCTTTTCCTAAATATGGCTTAATCCCAACAAGCAGCACATTTTTTTCTAAACTTATTAAAGGTGTTTCGGGAGGTGCCTGATGAGTTGCAAAAAGCTTAACTTTGCGAGTATTCGCAATACAAACTTGATTTAAATAGTGCACACCAATTAAGAAAAACAAACCAAAAGCAAAAAAACGCTTTTGAACCTGTAAGTAGGTTTTAATCACAACAAAAATCTCCTTCCAGCAAAAATTTAATAATTTGGGTTGGCTTAAGTGAGCTCAAGGACGTATTCTTGTATTCTTATAGACTAACTATGCTTTATCAATGCCAAAGCTCAAGACCCGCAAAGCTGCTGCAAAACGGTTCAAAGCAACAGGCACTGGCAAGTTTATGAGACGTCGTGCATTTCACAATCATTTACTCGACCATAAGAGCCCTAAATTAAAAAGGCACCTTAAAACAAAAGCAGTCGTAGACGAACGTGATGCAGAAAATGTAAGCCTTATGCTTCCTTATGCTTAAGACTTCATAAGAACATTTATTAGTTAAATTTATTGATTTCTGGTTATTAATTATGGCACGCGTTAAAAGAGGTAATGTTGCAAGAAAACGTAGAAACAAAATCCTTCGTCTAGCCAGAGGATTTAGAGGAGGGAATGGAACTCTTTTCCGAACTGCAAATCAAAGAGTAATGAAAGCTCTTTGTAACGCTTATAGAGATAGAAGAAGAAGAAAGCGTGATTTCAGAAGACTTTGGATTGCAAGAATCAATGCAGCAGCAAGATTAAATGGATTAAGCTATAGCAAGCTTATGGGTAGCTTAAAGAAAGCAGATATAAGAATCAACAGAAAAATGTTGGCTCAAATAGCAGTTACAGATCCTCAAACATTCACAAATATTGCAGTTAATTCAAAGGGTTAAATATGTTTGATTAATGTGTTTCTTATTTTAAAATATGTATGAATGATTAATTAAAATAAAAGAATACAGAAGAAATCCCAAAAATTAAGAATATGGTAATAATAAATAATTACTATATTCTAAACAAATTAGTACTTGTTTTTAGACGATGATAGTAAATCTTCCTCAAACTTATTTAATAGGACTGTGTTTGCTTTTAGTAATTATTGCTATTTTAGTAGGGAGACAACTATATAAAGTAAGAAAAGATGAAATGAAGCTAATAAAATTAGAGAAGGAAGACTCAAATACGAGAGAAGATTCAGCTAAAATGTATGAATTAGCATCTGTACAATTAAAGAAGAGATTATATCCTCAAGCCACATCAACTTTAAAACAAGCCTTAAAGAAAATTGATGGTGAACCTCAAGAAGCTAAAGCACTTATTGAAAATGCATTAGGTTTTGCACTTGCGGCACAAAATGACTTTAAATCTGCAGTAATTCATTATAAAAAAGCATTGACAGCAAAATCTGATTATCCAGTGGCTCTCAATAATCTCGGTTTTGCTTATCAACGTTTACTAAAAGAGGATGAAGCTTATAAAAATTATCAAGAAGTTTTAAAGCTAGACCCTAATAACAAAACTGCGATCTCTCAAATCAAGAGACTTGAACGTATAATTGGAAAAGATAAAGATCAATTATTGAATAAAAAAGGTTTTTAAATCAATCTTAATTCATCATATTTTTACCCATGCAAAAATCAAATCAATTCCTCAAAATAGGAAATAAAGAATTCAAAAGTCGGCTGCTGGTTGGAACTGGTAAATACTCATCCTTAGAGGTCATGCAAAAAAGCCTAGTAAATACAAAATGTGAAATAGTTACCGTCGCAGTTAGAAGAATTCAAGGACTAGAGCATGGACATAAAGGATTAATGGAATCAATAGACTGGAAAAGTTTATGGATGCTCCCAAACACTGCAGGATGTTCCAATGCTGAAGAAGCTATTCGAGTAGCAAGACTGGGCAGAGAATTAGCAAAGTTAGCAGGTCAAGAAAATAATAATTTCATCAAATTAGAGGTTATTCCTGACAAAAAATATTTATTGCCAGACCCAATTGGAACTTTAAAAGCAGCAGAACAATTAGTTAAAGAAGGATTTACTGTTCTTCCATATGTAAATTCTGATCCATTAATTGCCAAACAACTTGAAGAAATTGGTTGTGCCACTGTTATGCCTCTTGGCTCCCCCATTGGATCTGCTCAAGGAATAAGAAATGCAGCAAACATTGCCATGATTATCGAAGAATCTCGAATTCCAATAATTATTGATGCAGGTATTGGAGTTCCAAGTGAAGCAGCTCAAGCATTGGAAATGGGCGCTGATGGTGTTCTAATAAACAGTGCTATAGCACTAGCTAAAAACCCAATTTCAATGGCTCAGGCCTTCTTTAAGGCGACTGAAGCAGGGAGAGATGCTTATCTATCTGGAAGGCTCCAAGAAAACGTACTTGCCAATCCAAGTTCTCCATTAGATGGAGTTATTTCAAATAATTAGAGTACTTCGTTAAAAATTAGTAACGTAATAGGCTAATAAACAAAAAACCATGACAGTCACTAGAGAAAGTCAAGGCAGGCTTAACGTTTTTGGAAAAGAACCAAAAATTGAAATACTTACAAAAGAAAGCAGTGGCAACAAAGGTTCTTGGCTTTTTACCCTTGCTGGAGTTATCCTTGTAATTGGGCTTATCGCATATTCTTTAACAATCAAGTGAAACCCTTGTAGTAGCTTGAATAATATGAGCATTTGCTCTTTCTTTTGGAGTTTAGAGTGAAAGTTTTCGTTCTTGGTGGTGACGGCTTCTGCGGATGGCCTTGTGCAGTAAATCTTGCTGACAAGGGTCATGATGTATTCATCGTGGATAACCTCAGTCGTCGAAAAATCGATATAGACCTAGAAGTTGAATCCTTAACTCCAATTACAAGTATTGGTGAAAGGATTGAAGCCTGGTCTGAGATAGGTGGAAGACCTATTCAATTTATTCATTTAGACCTTGCTTCAGAATATCAAAAGCTTTTAGATCTGTTGATAGAGGAAAAGCCAGATTCAATTATTCATTTTGCTGAACAGCGGGCTGCTCCATATTCGATGAAAAGCAGCGCAACCAAGAGATATACAGTTGATAATAATGTCAATGGTACTCATAATCTCCTTGCAGCAATTGTTGAATCTCAATTAGATATTCATATTGTTCATCTTGGGACAATGGGGGTTTATGGCTATGGGTCCCATAGAGGCGCGACCATTCCTGAAGGGTACTTAAAGGTTGAAGTACCACAACCAGATGGCAGTCGTTTTGAAGAAGAGATCCTTCATCCAGCTAGCCCTGGAAGCGTTTATCACATGACAAAAACGCTTGATCAATTGCTCTTTCTTTACTACAACAAAAATGACCTGATTAGAATCACTGATCTTCATCAAGGAATTGTATGGGGAACAAATACTGATGTCACAAGCCGTGACCCAAGACTGACTAATCGATTTGACTATGACGGTGATTACGGAACAGTATTAAATAGATTTTTAATGCAAGCTGCCATTGGATATCCATTAACAGTCCACGGTACTGGCGGACAAACAAGAGCTTTTATTCATATTCAAGATTCAGTTAAATGTGTTCAGCTCGCACTGGAGAACCCTCCTGAAAAAGGAGAAAGGGTGAAAATTTTCAACCAAATGACGGAAAGTCACCAAGTTGGGGAATTAGCTAAAAAAGTAGCTTCTCTAACTGGAGCAAAAATTAATTATCTTCCAAATCCAAGAAACGAAGCTGTCGAAAATGATTTAATAGTTGATAATCGATGTTTTATTGAACTTGGATTAGATCCCACAACCCTTGATAACGGACTTTTAGCAGAAGTTGTTGATGTTGCGAAAAAGTTCTCCAATCGGTGTGATTTAAAACGGATACCTTGCGTATCTGCTTGGACATCAACCCAAGCAAAAGCAATCAATAAATCCTAAACCTAACTCTTACAAAATCTTGAAACGACACGCTCAGTGAAAATAGCTTTCTTTACAGAAACTTTCCTACCCAAAGTTGATGGAATAGTCACGCGACTAACTAAAACAATTCAAAATTTAGTTCAATCGGGTGATGAGGTTACCGTTTTTTGTCCAGAGGGCTGTCCAACGAGCTATATGGGTGCAAAAGTTGTTGGTGTCCCTGCGATGCCATTACCCTTATATCCAGAACTCAAATTAGGGCTACCTGGTCCAGGTGTTTCAGATGAATTAGAAAACTTTAAACCTGATCTCATACATGTCGTCAATCCTGCTGTACTCGGATTGGGTGGTATTTGGCTAGCTAAAACAAACAATATTCCACTTGTAGCCAGTTACCATACTCATTTACCTAAATATTTAGAGCACTACGGAATGGGGATGTTAGAGCCGCTTTTATGGGAGCTGTTAAAAGCTGCACATAATCAAGCAACTCTAAATCTGTGCACTTCTACTGCAATGGTGCAAGAACTCTCAGAAAAAGGAATTCAAAATACCGCGTTATGGCAAAGAGGAGTTGATACAGATATTTTCAAACCAGAGTTAAGAGACGAACAAATGAGAAAGCGTCTTTTAGGAAACTTTAGCGATGAAGGATCTCTATTGATATACGTTGGAAGACTCTCAGCAGAAAAACAAATTGAAAGAATTAAACCTGTACTTGAAGCTCTACCAAGCACTCGACTAGCTCTTGTTGGAGATGGTCCATATAGACAACAACTAGAAAAAATTTTCCAGGGAACATCTACTACCTTTGTGGGATATTTAAGTGGGAATGACTTAGCAAGTGCTTACGCATCTGGTGATGCTTTCTTATTTCCCTCAAGTACAGAAACACTTGGATTAGTTCTTCTAGAAGCGATGGCTGCTGGATGCCCAGTTGTAGGGGCAAATAAAGGTGGAATCCCAGATATTATTTCAGATGGAGAAAATGGATGCTTGTACAATCCTGACGGAGAAAATGAAGGGGCTTTAAGTTTAATTGAGGCTACACAAAAACTATTGGGCAACGAAGTAGAACGAACGGCAATGAGGAAATCAGCTCGATCAGAAGCTGAGAGATGGGGATGGCCAGGAGCTACACAACAATTGAGAAGTTATTACGAAGAAGTACTAGACAAAAATCACTCAAATGTTGCTGCTTAATTTTTACGCAGCATGAGGAGGTGGAGTAGGAGAATCAAATGATTGCAAAGGTAATACCAAAGTTGCCCATCTAGATTGTTTTGCGGGCCTTTGTTTCTTAGGCTGACGAACCCCAAATGGAACTCTAACTACATTCGTTCCAGAAACTTGTAAAAGTTCGCCTTTATTTAAAACAGATTCAAAACAATTAGCAAAAGAAGGCAAGGATAAATCATCCTTTTTATTCATTTGATCTGCAAGATCGAAAGATGTCTTTTTGTTCATTTGGTCCCCATATAATTTAAAGCTGCAGCAATGATTAATAGAAAAAATTGCAAAACAGCCCCAAAAAACCAATAATTTGGTTTTCGTTTGAAATTTAACGAAGAAAACAAGTTTTAACCAGTCTTCAAATTTAATTAATATTTTCAAAATCTTGAACTGAAGGACAACTACATATCAAATTCCTGTCTCCATAAGCGTTATTAATACGTGAAACTGATGGCCAAAATTTATATTTTTGTTGGTCAGGCAATGGATAAGCTGCTTCTTTACGAGAATAAGGTCTATCCCAATTATCGGATGTAACTGTTGTTAAAGTGTGTGGAGATCGTTTTAAAGGATTATTAATCGGATCAATCTTTCTTAATTTTATTTGTTCAATTTCTTCTCTTATTCCAATCATCGCATCGCAAAAACGATCTAATTCAGACAAACTTTCACTCTCTGTAGGTTCAACCATCAAAGTTCCAGCGACAGGCCAACTTATTGTTGGAGCATGAAATCCATAATCCATCAATCTCTTAGCAATATCCTCAACTTCTATTCCTAACTGACTCTTTAAAGGTCGTAAATCTAAGATGCATTCATGAGCTACCAAACCATTGGGATCTTTAAATAAAACTGGAAAAAAAGGATCAAGTCGTTTTGCTAGATAATTAGCAGAGAGAATTGCGATTGAACTTGCTTTGCGTAACCCATCGCTACCCATCATTCGAATGTACATCCAACTGATGGGCAATATTCCAGCGCTGCCAAATGGAGCTGCAGAGACTGCCGAAATAGCCTTTTCTCCTCCACACTTAACAATTGAGTGTCCAGGCAGATAGGGAAGCAAATGGCCTGCAACAGCTATGGGACCTACGCCTGGGCCTCCTCCTCCGTGTGGAATCGAAAAAGTTTTATGAAGATTTAAATGGCAAACATCTATGCCATAAGACCCTGGCCTACAAATACCTACTTGGGCATTCAGATTTGCACCATCCAAATAGACCTGACCTCCATCTTGATGAATGACTTCGCATATTTCACGAATATTTGGCTCAAATACTCCATGAGTTGATGGATAGGTAACCATCAATGCAGCCAAATTTTTGGAATGAATCTTTGATTTATTTCTTAAGTCTTCTAAATCAACATTGCCGTATTCATCACATTGAACAGAAACAACTTTAAAGCCAGACATGACAGCGCTAGCTGGATTGGTCCCATGAGCACTTGTTGGAATCAAGCAAATATTTCTATGCCCCTCTCCAAGAGACTGGTGCCATGAACGTATTACAAGTAAACCAGCAAATTCTCCTTGAGAACCTGCATTTGGCTGTAGAGAAACTCCCTTAAAGCCAGTTAATGCAGACAGCCAACTTTCAAGATCATTAATTATTTTCTGGAATCCAGCTAATTGAGCATGAGGAGCGAAAGGATGAATAGAAGAAAACTCGCTCCATTCAATGGGTAAAAGTTCCGCAGCTGCATTTAATTTCATTGTGCAACTCCCTAGAGGAATCATTCCTTGAACTAAAGAAAAATCTTTCGACGCTAAAAAATGTATGTATCTCATTAAATCAGTCTCACTTTGATATTGATTAAATACCGATTGTTCAAGCCAAGGTTTTTCTCGAAGCGGAATATCTATTAGTAATTCATTCTTATTCAAAAATGTAGAAAGATCGTTAACATTTTTGTCTTTAACTATTGCAAGTATTTGATGCAACTTATAAATTTCTTTATCACAAGTTAATTCATCAAAAGTCACACCAAAACCCTTAGCATTATCTATAGCTGATCCAATAGGAAGTACTCTCAGGTTATATCCTTCTTCAGCAGCTAACTGAATAACTTGTGATGCTTCTGGACAATAAATATCAATACTATCAAACCTAGAATATCTATCTAAAGGATAGTCTAGATCACTTAAAATATATTCAAAACTTGATCTATATTTGACTATTTTTATTGCTATTTGCTTAAGACCATTTGGGCCATGGTGTACCGCATAAAAAGAGGAAAGAATAGCCAATAAAACCTGCGCGGTGCATATGTTACTGGTTGCTTTATCTCTTCTAATATGTTGCTCTCTTGTTTGAAGTGCAAGCCTCAAAGCCTGACGTCCTTCGACGTCAACTGATTGTCCAACGATCCTTCCTGGTAATTGTCTTTTATATATTTCTTTAGTTGCAAAAAAAGCTGCATGAGGTCCGCCAAAAGCGATAGGGACCCCGAGTCTTTGCGCACTTCCAACGACAATATCTGCGCCAAATTCTCCCATAGGTTTAATCAGAACTTGAGCCAAGGGATCGATCGCAACAGTTACAATTGCATCAACTTTGTGTACTTGATCAATGACCGAGGTTGGGTCCCATATACGACCATTTTTCCCTGGTAACTGAATAAGTATTCCAAAAACATTATTATCAATTTCAAAATTATTATTATCAAAGATCTCAAGTACAATTCCTAATGGCTCACATCGAGTTTTTAATACATCAAATGTTTGAGGCAAAATTTCTTGATCAACTAAAAATTTATTAGCATTTTTATTTTTTTTAACAGCAAAACTTAAACTTATTGCTTCAGCTGCTGCAGTTGCTTCATCAAGTAAAGACGCATTTGATATGGGCAAACCTGTTAATTCACATATTAATGTCTGAAAATTAAATAAGGCTTCTAATCTACCTTGTGATATTTCTGCTTGATAAGGAGTATAAGCTGTATACCAATTGGGATTTTCGAGAACATTTCTTTGTACAACTGGAGGTATAATAGTCGAATAATAACCCAACCCAATAAGCGAACGCTTTTCAATATTTTTCTTTGAAATTATATTGATTTCTTTTAACGCTTCACTTTGATCACACCCATCTGGGATAGCAACAACTTGGTTTTCTAAATCAAAAATTTCATTAGGAATTACAGAAGATATAAATTCTTCCAAATTTTCAAAACCAAGATTTTGAAGCATTAAAGCCTCATCTTCGTTAGTTGGGCCTATATGGCGAGACTTAAAAGTGAAATCCTTTAATTCTGCTTTTGACATGAGCTTGTTCTCAAGCACAAGCAAATAAAGTTATTGTAAAGAAGTCCACTGTAGAGAAAAATCTCCTAATTTGTTGTAAGAAAAAATTATTCAGTAGAATTTTATGCCGAAATTTTCTTTGAGTAAGTTTCAGAATCCATAAGTTCTTGTAATTGATCAAGGTTTTCAGGACGAATTATTAATAACCATCCTTCACCATGAGGATCATTTTGCAGTTCCTCTGGGCTTGCCAAAACAGAATTGTTCCTATGGACAATTTCTCCACTCATTGGTGCATACATATCCTCAACAGCCTTTACAGATTCTACTGAACCAAAGCTCTCTCCTCTAGTTATTGAAGTACCTTCTTCAGGCAGATCAACAAAAACGATATCTCCTAACTGGTCTACCGCAAATTCGCTAATACCAATTCGAATTAAAGCATCATCAGCAAAAGCATATTCATGACTGTCAGCAAAACGAAAATGATCCGGGAAGGAAAAGGCCATTGCGTCAAAACGAAAAACGCTTAATCATTCTGGGGCAATTTGATCAATCCTGCCTGAAATAAATTAGATAATGCATGAATCAAAGCAATTTTGACATGAGAGCGATGGGATCCTCCTTGAATAAACAAATCAAATGGAGGTTTCATAGGAGCATCAGCAGAAAATTCACTCGTACTACCATCTACGAAAGTTCCTCCAGCCATTACTAAGTTATTTTCATACCCTGGCATTGGAGCAGGTATTGGATCGAGAAAAGATCCAATAGGTGATTTTTCCTGAAAAGACCTACAAATAATTTGTAAAATATCTGGCTCACCTATTCTTACAACTTGGATCAAATCAGTCCGCACAGAACCTGGGGTTGGCAACACTTGAAAGCCCAGTTCGCTAAATGTTGTTGCAATAATCTCAGCACCTATTAGGGCCTCGGCCACCATTTGAGGCGCCAGAAAAAGTCCTTGTAAAATCGTTCTATTTAAGTCAAAAGTAATACCACCCTCAGATCCAATACCTGGAGCAGTCAAGCGGCAACATGCTTTATCAACTAAATCTGCTTTCCCTGCAATATATCCACCAGTAGGGACAATAGTTCCCCCTAAATTTTTTATTAAAGAACCTGCAATTAAATCTGCCCCTACTTGCGTTGGTTCATTAGTTTCGACGAATTCTCCATAGCAGTTATCAACAAAACAAATACTATTAGGCTGAATTTTATGACATAAATAGCAAATCTCCTTAATAACCTCGATACTCAGAGATGGACGCCATGTATAACCACAACTTCGTTGTATAAAAATTAATTTTCTAGGTGTATTTAAAGCATTTTCTAATGCAACAAAATCTATACTTCCATCATTTTTCAATGATATTTCTTCATAATTTATACCAAAATCAATCAAAGAACCTTGGTCAGTTCCTCTCAATCCAATCACTTCTTCTAATGATTCATATGGCCTGCCAGTAACTGATAATAAATTGTCTCCTGGTCTTAATACTCCAAACAAAGAAGAGGTAATGGCATGCGTTCCACTCACAAGCTGAAGCCTTACCGCTGCTTTTTCAGCGTCTAAAACATCTGCAAAAATTTTATCAATTATATCTCTTCCTAAATCTCCATGTCCATATCCTGTTAACGATGCAAAATGTTGGACATTTAGATGAGAATCAGAAAAAGCCTTTAGTACTTTCTCCAATTTAAATGTTACGCTATCAGTCTTTTTTTTTATTGATAAATATAATTTTTTTTCTATATCATCAACAAAATCTTTAGCAGGATTTTTAAACATAAGGGCTTAAAGAAGTTTTAGAAAATTAATCTGAAAAAATAATTTCTAATTTTTCTTGATCTTGAAGTAATAATCCTCTTTGGCGAAGATTCTCCAAAAAGTCATCTGCACCTTGGAAATTAGTTGTATTTAACAATTTATTAGTTGCATGTAAATCTAACAATTCACCATCAAGCTCCTCGGCTGTGTAATCTTTTAAACCCGCCATCACTGCCTCAAATCTGTCTCTTCGCTGTTTTTTACTTACTGGATATGCTGACATAACCTGTTCTCTACACATTCTCCATGACCTTCCTTTACATAAATAGTCAGCCAAAGCAGCGCTAAGAACAGATGCCTCAGCTTCCTCAATAAACCAATCAAAGGAGGAAGGTAAAGTGGCTAAACCAACAAAAATCTCAAAAAAATCACCTGCGGAAAGTGGATTATTGTCATTTCCTTCAACAGCAATAGCTGATTCTCGAAGTGATCTATGCAACTCAGGATGAACGCTCAATATTTGACTTTCTATATTTTCTAACCCACGAGAAAGTACTTGATTTACTTTTCCCAAAGCAAAAAAGACTTCAGGGCTAGGAGATACAAGTTTTCCATTTCGTAGATTTGAGATTTGAGAACTATGAACTCTACCTAAATCCAAACATTCAGCCAAAGCAGGAAGAACCTTATGAGACCAGCCATTTCGCTCATGCCATACATGCACTAAATGAGCCATCGCACGTCTTCCTGCAGTCAATTGGTCTCGAAAACTAGAGGTCACAAATCACATTCAAGATTGATAGATAGGCCTGATTAGGATCCTTATCGTATATTATATACACGAAGTAGAGCGATCACTGATGGTTTCTAGTTTAATCGAGGCTTCGGCTCCATTAAAAAAACCAATTGCTGCCGATAAAGCGATGGCTGCATCGAAGAAGCTCCAAGGACATGTACCAAGACGGGTTCATAACCAAAGAGCAAGAAGAAGATGGGGAACAGTCATATTTATGTTGACAATACATGTGCTAACAATATTTACCTTGCAAGCTCAATTTTGGAGCTGGTTAGCATTTTCTGGATTTATTTTCTTATATTGGGTAACTGCTTGCTTAGGAGTAACTACAGGGTACCATCGTCTTCTTTCACATCGTTCTTTTCAAGTTCCAAAATGGCTTGAACGATTTTTTGCAACTTGTGGAGCATTAAGTTGCCAACATGGACCAATTGATTGGGTTGGTCTTCATAGGCATCATCATACTTTTTCCGATACTGAAGCTGATCATCATGACAGTAACAAAGGATTTTGGTGGAGTCACATGGGATGGATGTTTGAAGATGTACCTGCCATGAAAGCCGTTCCAAGACTTTCTGGAGATTTAATCAAAGATCCTTACTATCGCTTCTTAAATAAAAACTTTTTACTTTTGCAAATACCTTTAGGCGCGACGCTTTATTTAATTGGCCAATCAGCTGGTACTGGAGGATGGGCAATGGTCCTATGGGGAATTCCTCTAAGACTGGTTTTTGTCTATCACATAACTTGGCTAGTTAATTCAGCAACTCATTGTTGGGGTTCTATTGCATATGAGAGTGGGGATAATTCAAAAAATAATAAATGGGTGGCAGCGCTTACATTTGGAGAAGGGTGGCACAATAATCATCATGCTTTTCCTAATTCAGCAAAGCATGGCCTTCAACGAAATCAAATAGATATAACTTGGCAACACATACGGTTTTTAAAAGCAATTGGTTTAGCCAAAAAAATTAGACTCCCTGTCGCGTCGTAATATTACTAACAATAATTAAATAGCATTAATTCATTTTCGATCCATGGCTAAGCGAGTTCAAGTTGTTCTAAATGAAGACATAAAAAGTCTTGGCAATGATGGTGACCTTGTTGAGGTTGCTCCTGGTTTTGCAAGAAACTTTTTATTACCCAACAAAAAAGCATTACCAGTTACTCCAACTGTTTTAAAACAAGTTGAGCACAGAAGAGCAAAACAAGCAGAAAAAGAAGCTGCTAAAAAACAAGAAGCTATTGATTTCCAAACAGCATTGACAACAATTGGAAGATTTACTGTTAAAAAACAAGTTGGAGAAGATGGAGTCTTATTTGGAACAGTCACAAATGGAGATGTAGCAGAAGTTGTTAAAGAAGCTACCCAAAAGGATATAGATCGTAGAGACATATCTGTCCCTGAGATACATGGTGTTGGAAAATATAAAGTGCAAATAAAACTTCATAACGAAGTAAATGCTGAGATAAACCTTGAAGTGACAAGTTACTAATAGTTGCATCTTTGCCTGAACAAGTCAAAGTAAGTGTCCTTGTCCAACAAGCAATAAATGATAAGCACCCCCTCATCAAATAACGGGGATTTTTCAAAGCAAGGTAGAGATTTTGGAGCCTTTAATAATTCCAAAATTGAGAATCCTCGTTTTGAAGCTCAACCTGACCAAATACCACCACAAAATTTGGAAGCAGAAGAATCTGTTCTTGGTGGAATTTTATTGGATCCTGATGCAATAGGACGAATAGCTGATTTGCTACAAGTCGAGGCTTTTTACATATCTGCTCACCGAGAAATATATAGAACAGCATTAATGCTTCATAGCCAAGGGAAGCCTACAGATTTAACAGCAATGAGTGCTTGGCTTGCCGATACAAATTCTTTAGAAAAAGTAGGAGGCAACAACCGATTAGTTGAACTAGTTGAGAGGGTTACATCTACAGCTTCAATCGAACAAGTTGCGAAATTAATTAGCGATAAATTTCTGCGCAGACAATTAATTAAATCTGGAAATGATGTAATCAAATTAGGCTTTGATCAAAGCCTGCCAATGGAAGAAGCCATTGATCAAGCCGAGCAAAAGATCTTTGCTATTAGCCAAGAGCAACCTTCCAAAGGTTTAACACCTACTGCAGAAATTCTGACAAGTACTTTCAATGAAATAGAAAGTAGATCACTTGGTACATCAGTTGCAGGCATACCAGTTAATTTTTACGATCTGGATGCAATGACACAAGGACTTCAAAGGAGCGATCTAATAATTGTTGCAGGAAGACCAGCAATGGGGAAAACTTCAATTGTTTTGAATTTGGCTAAAAACGTAGCGCAACTTCATGACCTACCTGTGTGTGTATTCAGTCTTGAAATGAGTAAAGAGCAACTAACTTATAGATTGCTATCAAGCGAGGTAGGTATTGAAAGCAGTCGATTAAGAACAGGACGTTTGCAACAAGATGAATGGCCATTGCTTGGTCAAGGTATTAATACACTTGGTCAATTACCAATCTTCATTGACGACAAACCAAATTCAAGTGTTCTTGAGATGAGGTCCTTATGTCGTCGCTTAATTGCTGAACAAGGCAAAGAACTGGGACTAATTGTGATTGATTATCTACAACTAATGGAAGGTACTTCACCCGATAATCGCGTTCAAGAAATCTCAAGGATTACTAGAGGTCTTAAGGGTATGGCAAGAGAACTTAAAGTCCCTGTTATCGCTTTATCCCAACTAAGTAGGGGAGTTGAATCAAGAACTAATAAAAGACCAATGCTTAGCGATCTGCGTGAATCTGGCTCAATAGAACAGGATGCGGACTTAGTTCTAATGATTTATAGGGATGAATATTACAATCCAGAAACTACTGATAGAGGAATTACAGAAGTTATCGTGACAAAACACCGAAATGGACCAGTTGGAACAGTTAAATTACTTTTTGAACCCCAATTCACTAGATTTAGAAATCTTGCTGCTTAATTCTTCAAAAATTAAATTCCTAAATACCTAATTGATGATTAATAAACAATCTTCAAATGAAAATTTTGACGTAATTGTTGTAGGAGGTGGTCATGCAGGATGCGAAGCTGCGCTGACTTCAGCAAGATTAGGATTAAATACAGCTTTATTTACACTCAATTTAGATCGAATCGCATGGCAACCATGTAATCCCGCAGTAGGGGGACCAGCCAAAAGCCAATTAGTTCATGAAGTTGATGCACTAGGAGGGACCATTGGGAAATTAGCCGATTTAACAGCTCTTCAAAAAAGGGTCCTTAACGCAAGCAGAGGGCCTGCTGTTAGAGCATTGAGAGCACAAACAGATAAGCGGTTATATGCACATGAAATGCTGAAAATCCTTCAAAATACCCCAAATTTAAAGATTAGAGAGGCAATGGTTACTGGGCTAGAAATTGAACATTATCCCAATCAGCTTGAAAAAAAACCACCAGAAATTCAAGAGAAAATTGGCTTTATAAAGGGAGTTAAAACCTATTTTGGAAGCGTTTTTCATGCAAAAGCTGTTGTACTTACAACCGGAACCTTTTTAGGAGGAAGAATTTGGATTGGCAATCAATCTATGAGTGCAGGTCGAGCAGGAGAACAAGCCTCTGAAGGGTTAACTGAAGAATTAAAAAAGTTAGGCTTTACTACTGATCGTTTAAAAACAGGAACCCCTGCTCGGGTAGATAGACGAACTATTGATCTTGACTCTTTAGATGAGCAATTGAGCGATGCTTCAGATAAATTCTTTTCTTTTGATCCCCTTTCGTGGAAAAGTGGAGACCAAATGAGTTGTCATATCACTCGAACAACAAAAGAAACTCACCAACTTATTAAAGATAATCTTCATTTAACTCCTATTTATGGAGGTTTTATTAATAGTAAAGGTCCAAGATATTGTCCATCTATTGAAGATAAAATTGTACGTTTTGCTGATAAAGATTCACACCAGATTTTCTTGGAGCCCGAAGGTAGAGATACTCCAGAAATGTATGTGCAAGGTTTCTCAACTGGGCTACCCGAAAACTTACAATTAGAACTTTTAAGAACGCTGCCAGGCTTAAAAAAATGCGTAATGCTCAGACCTGCTTATGCAGTGGAATATGACTACATACCAGCCACACAATTAGAAGCAACACTAGAAACAAAAAGAATAAGTGGCTTATATAGTGCAGGTCAATTAAATGGAACAACAGGATATGAAGAAGCTGCTGCTCAAGGTTTAGTAGCAGGTTTAAATGCAGCAAGATTAGTAAACAATAAAGAAGGAATTATTTTTGAGAGAGAGAGTAGTTATATAGGAACTATGATTGACGATTTAGTTACAAAAGATTTAAAAGAACCATACAGAGTATTAACTAGCAGAAGTGAGTATCGATTAATCCTAAGGGGTGATAATGCTGATAGAAGATTGACTCCACTGGGTTATAAATTAGGGTTAATTGATGAAAGAAGGTGGAAAATATTTAATACTAAGCAACAATTAATCAATCAAGAGAAAGAAAGACTAGAGAAAGAGCGAATTAAAGAGAATGATAAGTGTGCAAAGGAAATATTTTCCAAAACTGGAACACCTATAAAAGGATCATTAACCCTAGCAAATTTTCTGAGAAGAACAAATATTCACTATAAAGACTTAGTTGCTTATAATTTAACAACTCAAAGTATTCCTTTAGATGTTGAAGAAGGAGTTGAGATAGATATTAAGTATAGTGGTTATTTAGAAAGACAAAAAGCGCAAATAAATCAATTAAAACAGCAAAGTAAAAAGTTATTACCAAAAAATTTAAATTACAATAGTATAGAAACATTATCTAAAGAAGCCAGGGAGAAATTAACAATTTCTCAGCCAAAAAGCCTCGGGCAAGCTGCTCAACTTCCAGGCGTTAGCAAAGCTGATCTCACTGCACTTCTCGTATGGTTAAAAATAGAGCAAATGAAAAAAGTTGAAAGAAAAGATTCACTTCAAATTACAAGTTGATAACAGTGAATTTACGTCAATCTCAATTACCTTCTCCTGAAGTGATTTGGAAAGCATCGAAAGAAAATGTTCTTTCAGGGAGAGGTAATCATAAGCTTTCTGGAGCTTGGCAGTTAATGCTATTGGGTGACGGCAGCCCAACGAGACATCTCAAGCTATTAACAGGTCATGAAGTTGCCATAAAGGTTATTTCTATGGCAACGGAAAATACCAATGAAATTGGTGTACCAGAAGAAGTTAATGAGCTAGAACCACCTTTAATACGAAGACAAGTTTGGCTAACATGCGGCGACTTAACCCTGGCATGGGCTGAAAGCTGGTGGAATTATCAAGAAGCAGAAAAACATCTGCGCAATAAGGATCAACCTATCTGGAAAAGCCTCACCCAAGGACGCTCAGAACTTTTTAGAGAGGTAGATGGATTGGGTTTAGTAAATGCAAATTGGCTGAAATTAGAATTCGATGAAGAGGGTCCTTTTTGGAGCAGGCATTACCGATTTTTTCGTCAACAAAAAGAATTAACTGTAATCAGAGAAGTATTTAGCCCAAAGTTAGAAAAATGGCTAGGACCAGTTCCAAGGAAGGCTTTTTGAGAAAACTAGTACTTTCTTCTACTAGATCTTGGTATGTTTTTTCTTCTTTGAGGAGTTCGTTCATCTAGAAAAGAATCGTTTGAGTCGGGTGCATTTTGGTTAATTAAATTATCTTTTCTTTCCCACTTATTTAATTTAAAAGATTGTTCATCTGGCCATTCATCAAGATCATCTGAATTGTTTCTCCTTCCTTCAATCTGAGCAGGTAAGGCTTTAGGAGCTCTTAAAGAAATAGCACTTAACGGTCTTTTTGTATTGTTGGTGTTTTCTTGAAGCGCTTCATCAACTAAGTCTTCATTATCCAACCAATCGTCATCATCCTCAAAAAACCAATCCATTTTTTCTTCCATCCAACGACCAACTTTTTCGAAATTCGCTGAAGTCTCTTTATCTTGCCAACCTCCTCCCCTTCTTTGACCAGGCCGATTACCTGCGACTCCATCTACAACCTGTTTCCCAGTTTGTATCCATTTATCCATTCTGCGATCAAGAGATGCTCGAGATCGCTGACGAATTTGATTACGATTTTTATATGAGCTCATCTTTTAAATTTAACTCTTTCAAACCAACAAGTGAAACTCCGTAAAGATGAAATTATTCAAAAATTCAAATAAAACAAATTATTTATTAGTTCTAAAAAAAGGTTGAAATTCAAGTAAGCATTTTTGATCCCATCGACCTCCAAAATAATTATTACAACAACTGCGGCAGGCAGCGCCTTTAACAATACGTCGATAACTAAAACTTCTTTTACATGAAGGGCAAGTGGCCACCCATTTGGGGATTCTTTTTGATATTGGGAACGAGTGTCGAACTGTTACTTGGAAATCAGCTTGAGCGGAATTGATCTCTGTCATACGTTTATGAAAATTAGGCCCATGTGCCTCTTCAACTTTCAGAACAAGATCAATCCAGGCATGAATCATTTCGTGGCATAAGGTACTCGTCAATGCCTTTTGGGGCAGATTCTCTAATACTGGTCTTGACAGAATTATTTCACTAGCTTTAACTCCGAAGAAATTCGTTTTACTTCTATAGATCCCAGCCGTAGAGCGCATGCGGCCATCACTCCAACGAACAGAGACTCTGGGAACTCCATTCTCGAACAAAGAGTTCTGAAAATATCGTCTGTTTAATTCAAGAAATAATGGTAAAACAGGTATTAAAGACATTGATGCCTAGAACTCGTTAGAATTATTATTCCGATAACATTCTGTCTAACTATCAATAACAAACAAGCCAATCTCATGACTAATAAGTCAGAATCTTTAACAAAACGGAATTAAAAAAATGGATAGTGCTCTTATTAAAGCAATTGGATTAAAAGCTCTCTTAGTTGGAGTTGGCGCACTTCTTCTTTTTTGGACTTTTAACGCAATTAAACTTGTTATAAGTGCGAGAGGCATTAATCCTCTTGTGAAAAAGTTTTTTGATCAGATTGCAGCTGGTCGAATAGATGGAGCTTATAGACTTACTACAAAAGCTTATAAAACACATGTCAATAGACAAGACTTCATCAAATTTTTGGGAAGCTTGCAATTAAATCGATATAGAAACTTGAAGTCAGGGCGACCAAGAATAGAAGACAATCAAATCATGCTCACACTAAGCTTGAAATCAGAAGATAAAAAAAATGAAATGCCTCTGGACTTCACTTTTATTAAAATCAACGAAAATTGGCAAATAGATCGTATTGCGAAAGCCAATACTTAATGAAGCCAAATGTGAGAAGTGAATTCAAACTTGAATCAACATTTTGAACGTGCAAAAGAGCTTAGAGCTTTACTCAACAAAGCAAATTACTCCTACTATGTATTAGATGCACCAGAAATAGACGATTCTGTTTATGATCAACTATATCGAGAATTAATTGAAATTGAAAATATCCACCCATCTTTAATTACTGACGATAGCCCCTCCCAAAGATTAGGAGGTATCCCTTCTCAAGGATTCAAAAATGTTGAGCATAATATTCCTCTTTTAAGCTTAGATAATGCTTTTAATGTAAATGAATTAAAAGCATGGTACGCAAGGATCAGAAAATTAATAAGTTCAGAAAATAACAATATCAAAGAAGTTGATAATCCAGAACTAATATGTGAATTAAAAATTGATGGAAATGCTATTTCACTAAGATATGAAAATGGGATTTTAACTAGAGCAGCAACTCGTGGAGATGGAAAAACTGGAGAAGATATAACTACTAATATCAGAACAATTTCTACAATTCCTTTACGTTTATTATTAAAAAATCCTCCCTCTTGGATTGAAATCAGAGGAGAAGCTTTCATGCCCAATAATATATTTAACAAACTCAATATTGAAAGAAAAAATACTGATCAACCACTCTTTGCAAATCCGAGAAACTCATGCGCAGGAACATTAAGACAATTAGATTCCAAAATAGTTGCATCTAGAAAACTTGACTTCTTCGCATATAGTATCTATTTACCAGAAGATTGGGAGATAGATGATAGCAATTTAAAAAAACCAAATTCTCAATCTGAATCACTTGAGTTTTTAAAAAGTATTGGTTTTAAAGTTAATACTACATATGAAACAAAAAAAAACTTAAATGAAGCAAATGCCTATTACAAGTATTGGGAAATTGAAAAAGATTCTTTAGCTTATGCCACGGATGGAATAGTAGTAAAAATAGATAAATTTGATATACAAAAAATCTTAGGAACTACAAATAAAGCTCCAAGATGGGCCATAGCTGTCAAATATCCAGCAGAAGAGAAAGCGACTAAGTTAAGAAAAATAATTTTCCAAGTAGGTCGCTCTGGTGCTGTTACACCTGTAGCAGAGTTTGAATCGATAGAGCTTGCAGGAACATCTGTGAATCGTGCAACTCTTCATAATGCAAAAAGACTTGCCTATTTAAATCTTCATTTTGAAGACACAATAATTGTTCGAAAAGCTGGAGAAATTATTCCTGAAGTTATTAGAGTTATAAAAGAATTTAGAATAGTTGGTTCAAAATTAGTAAAATTTCCTCAAAACTGCCCAGCATGTGATTCCAAGTTAATTCAAGAAGAAAACGAAGCAATAACGAAATGTATTAATTCTGAATGCCCAGCAAAATTAAAAGGTCTTTTACGCCATTGGGTCAGTAAAGGATCAATGAACATAGAAGGATTAGGTGAAAAGATTATTAATCAATTAGTAAATGAAGGATATGTAAAGTCAATTGCAGATTTATACAAACTTAAAATTGATTCCCTTTTAAAACTTGAAAGATTTGGGGAAAAATCTGCAAACAATTTACTAATAGAAATTAACGAGTCTAAAAACAAAAATTGGCACAAACAGCTCTACGGTTTAGGGATACCTCACATAGGAGAAGCGAATGCTAAATCTCTTTCAAAAAACTTTCATAGTATCGAAGAACTTAATACTATTGCCAAGGAGGCACCTGAAAATATATCCAATATTTATGGATTCGGAAATGAGATTAAAGATGCAATAATTAAGTGGTTTGATAATTCTAATAATCAAAGCTTAATTAAAGAATTAAAAGCAATTGGATTTTCTCTAAAAGAGAGTTTAGATTCAAACTACAATTCAAACCAATCAAATATTTTTCATGGCAAAGTTTTTGTCTTAACAGGAACTTTAGATTCGCTTACAAGAGATGAGGCAAAAGAATTGATAGAAAGTGCTGGAGGTAAAGTCAGCTCTTCAATTAGTAAAAAAACTGATTTCTTATTGTCAGGCGAAAAAGCGGGGAGTAAATTAAAAAAAGCACAAGAGCTTGAAGTAAAAATAATTAATGAAAATGAATTTAGGCTATTATTGTAAAAATAATTAGACTTTAAAAATGGATAAGAATCCAATCTTTTCTTTAATCAAAACAGAATGTGGGCGCGCAAAATATGAAATGCTTGCTTCTAAAAAAGGTATATTTAATCGTATAAGACTTTATTGGTTTATCGTATTTGCAGCAATTAAAGATTGGAATTTAAAAGGTGATGATTAATCTTGTGATTGAGAATCCTGATTTAGTTTTCTTGTTGAACGTAAAACTAAAATAATAACTAAAATAGTCGACAAAATACTAATTAAGCTCCAAAAAAATGAACTAGTATCAGATCTTCCTGATAGTACTTCACCAAAATTTGAAACTTTGAGTGCTAAAGAACCTAAGCTACAATATAAAATTGTGCCAGGTAATATACCAATCATTCCAAGAGTAAAATCACTAACTTTTACCTCACTCAAGCCATATGTAAAATTAAGTAAGCCAAATGGAAAAAGAGGAGAAAGTCTAGTGAGAAGAATGACTTTTAAACCCTCGCGTTTAACAGCCTTCTCCATTATTTGAACTTTTGGAAAATTTGAGACCTTTTTTTGAGCCCATTCTTTTAAAAAAGTTCTCCCTAAATAAAAAGTTAGATGAGCTCCAAGAAAAGCTCCTACAAAAACAACCGAACTTCCAAGCCAGGTGCCATAAAGAAAGCCAGACAACATGGAAAGCCATGAACCTGGCAATAAACACGACACCCAAAAAACATACACCAAAGCAAAAACCAAAATTCCAAAAGGGCTACTTAAAAAAGGAATGAAATTATTAACCAGAGTTTCTAAGTTGAAAGACATAGATAGTTTAGAGAGTTCAATCCAATCCCATTAGACGTTCTTTGACTAGACGAACTTGCGCTTCTGACTCTATTAAGTTTGCTCTGCATTCCTCAACAACCTCTTTGGGAGCTCTATCAACAAAATTCTTATTTGCTAGACGTCCAGAGAGACTTTCTATTTCCTTTTGTGCTTTATTTAAATCTTTTTCAAGCCTTGATCGTAAAGAAGCTATATCTATCAATCCTTCAATAGGAAGAACCACCTCTAGCTCTCCACTTACTCCTGCTAAAGCTTTCATAGAAGGTAATAATTTTGCTTGCTCTGGAGATAATATTTGGACTTCCTTAGCCTTGGTCAAAACAGAAATATCATTAATTGATGTTTTGAGTGTGTTTTGCAAAACTTCCTTACCAGATACCAACATGACAGGAACTTTTTGAGAGGGTTTCAACCCAGCAACTGCTCGTAGATTGCGAATTAATCTGATAGATGCAAATAAATCAGAGAAAGAACTTTCTAAATCAATATTCAAGTCTTGTGCATTTAATTTTGGCCAAGGCTGCAAAGCTACAAATTGATCTTCAGTTAAACCTGTTAATCCATGCCAAAGCTCCTCTGTCAAATGAGGCATTAGAGGATGAAGCATAATCAAAAGATCACTTAAAACTTTGTATAAGATGCTTTTCGCTATTTGTTGATCTATTAATTCATCGGGAGAAAGATTTGCTGCACTATTCAATCGTGGTTTAATTAGTTCTAAATACCAATCACAAAAATCATTCCAAGCAAATTCATACAATCCCTTAGCTGCCTCTCCTAAAGCATAATTTTCATATCGATTAGCAGTCTCTCGATTGACTCGAGCAAGTCTTGATAAAATCCACTTATCTGATAATTGCAACTTCGATAAATCATATTTCTCCAAATTTTCATAATCTTGATCCTCAAGATTGATAAGAGCAAATCTAGTTGCATTCCAAAGCTTGTTAGCAAAATTTCTAGAGGCCTCAACAGTTGCTGATGTTTGATTTTTACGATCAAAGTCAAGACGTATATCTTGGCCCGCGCCAGCAACCTCACGAACAAGAGCAAATCTCAAAGCATCCGTTCCATACCTTTCTATTAGTAATAAAGGATCAATACCATTTCCTGCACTTTTACTCATCTTTCGATTTTGCTCATCTCTAACAAGTCCATGAATATAGACGTCAGAAAACGGCATCTTCTCCGTAAAGACTCCAGCCATCATTGTCATTCTTGCTACCCAAAAGAAAATAATGTCAAAGCCAGTTACTAAGGTATTTGTGGGATACCAACGTTGCAAATCAGGATGTCTTTCATCAGGCCAACCTAATGTGGAAAAAGGCCATAATCCACTAGAGAACCATGTATCTAGAACATCTTCATCTTGCTCAATTTCGACTGAATCTCCATATTGTTCTCGTGCTAGTTTCTTAGCCTCAACTTCGGATCGAGCGACAATATACGGAGTTTCATTAACAACTTTATTATCTGTTTGACTAATCACAAACCAAGCCGGGATGCGATGTCCCCACCATAATTGTCTACTAATACACCAATCTCTAATATCAGTTAACCAATCTCGATAAACTTTTGACCATCTATTAGGAATAAATTTAGGTTGTCCTTTCTCAAAAAATTCAGAACAACTATTTGCTAAGGGATCCATTTTGACAAACCACTGAGTTGACAGCAATGGCTCTACTGGTACTTTCCCTCTGTCAGAGAAAGGCACACTATGTTTATAAGCTTCTATTTTGGTTAAAAGACCAATCTCCTTTAAAGAATCAATAACAGCTTCACGAGCTTCAAAACGATCCAAGCCTTCAAATTGACCTGCATTGTGATTCATTGTTCCTTTTTTAGTCATGACCGTTATTTGAGGTAAGTCATGTCTCTGACCTATCTCAAAATCATTAGGATCATGAGCTGGAGTAACTTTGACACATCCAGTTCCAAAATCTTTATCTACATGAGGGTCTCCAATAATTGGAATGGTTCTGCCAACTAGAGGCAAAGTAAGTTTCTCCCCTATCAGATCTTTATACCTTTCATCTGATGGGTTCACAGCAACTGCGACATCACCAAGCATAGTCTCAGGACGTGTAGTCGCTACTTCTAAGTAACTAATTTGTTTTGCGCTTGAGACAGATGATGAGACTAACGGATATCGAAAATGCCATAAATGTCCATCTACTTCTTTCATTTCAACTTCTAAATCACTCACAGCCGAACCAGAGGCAGGGCACCAATTGACTAAATATTCTCCTCGGTATATCAATCCCTTCTCATATAAACGAACAAATGCCTCGGAAACAGCTTTACTCAGGCCCTCATCCAATGTAAATCTCTCTCTACTCCAGTCTACGGAATATCCCAAACGTTTTAATTGATCAACAATTCTTCCCCCACTTTTTTCTTTCCATTCCCAAGCTTTTTCCAAAAAGGAAGCTCTACCAAGATCCCGACGATTTTTGCCTTCTTCCTTTAGTTGTCTCTCAAGAATAGTTTGAACCGCAATTGAAGCATGGTCTGTTCCTGGAAGACAAAGAACATTATTTCCTTTTAATCTCTTATACCTGACAACTGTATCGATTAATGCAGTATTAAACGCATGCCCCATATGCAGACTACCTGTGACATTTGGAGGAGGAATAACTACAGAGAATGGGTCACCTGGTGCTGATGGATCAGGTTTAAAAGCTCCTTTTTCTTCCCAAGCTTTCTGCCAGCGATTTTCAGTACCAACTGGATCATATGTTTTAGGGAGCCCTGAGGCTTCAGATAATTTTGTAGTTTTTGCCCGCTCTATCACAGAAAAAAAATGTGTTTAATTTAATTTACTCATTCCAGACAAAAGTTTTACATCATTCTTGCTTTTCCTAAATTCAAATGTCACTTTTCACCTTCCAAGGAATCGAAACTATTGCTTCATGCCTAGCCCATGCAGCCGAAGATAAAGAAACCTTGTGACTTAAACCGATCGTTTGTAAGGCTTGAAATACCTCCTTATCATAAATTCTCTTATCTCCATCCATTGGAATTATCAAAACTTGCGCTTCTGCAGGATCAGCCATTACATGTAATGACAAATCTTCTAAAGCTCTTTCAAAAAATATTTTTCTCATTCGACTTGTTAAAGGAGAACCCATGGCTTTCGCAAACAATTCCAAGCTTTCTTTGTCTCCAGAAAGCCCACAATTTAAACTTAACCAGATTAAAAATTTAACCCAGCTATCCACGCTCCAAAGTGGCTGAAAGCTATCTCGCTTACTATAAATTAATTCCATCAATGCGAACTCAAATGCTTTTGCCTGAATAGAAGTGCGAGATATTTGTTCCATAGAAGACATTTTCTCCAACTACAGCCAAACTAGTGTTTATTGTTCATTATCTGTTTATTTGTCATGGATCTGAACGACCCTGAACTTGAGTTCTCCGATCTTGTCTACGCATATCAAAGCTGGGTAATTGCTGTAATCAACGATGAAAAATTAAATAGTAAGGAAAAGTTGCTTACAGAAGAAATATCGGATGATGCTTTAAATGCTATGAGATTCTTACCGGGTGAAGTAACTAGCGCAATTGAGACAAGTTTAGCTCGCGTCTATGAAGTTGATTCTGATGAACTCTCTTCAATCTTGTTCCCAGATGAATAGAGTCAATTCTCTAATTGTTTTAAGAAATTATTGAGCTTTTGAAAGTTTTCTAAAGCCTGATCCACATGGAGAAGCTTCTGCCCCTTTTGGCGTGCTAATCAAAAATCCACCTCCACTTAAATCACCAAAATAATTCAACTTAAGACCTTGAAAAAATAGGACTTGATCTTGGCGAGCATACAAAGTAATCCCATCAGCTCTAGCGAGAGGAACACCATCATTTTTTCCTGGCTTAATTCTTATAAATTTCCATCCCTCTCCACACTTATCATCCAGTAGATCAATATGCATAACTCCTGGTGTTCCAGTAAAAGCAGCTTGCCTATTTAACTCTGCTACTGCTGTTGCTGAAATTTTTAATCCAGGACCATTTTGCATAAATAAAGAATAATCTAGATGGGCGATCCAGGGTTCGAACCAGGGACATCCTGCTTGTAAGGCAGGCGCTCTACCGCTGAGCTAATCGCCCATACAACTTTTAGTCCTTAGACTAGTTCATGTACTTTATACCTCAAGCTGCTCTGTTGTTGAGAATTAATCATAATTAAATCAACGATTCAAAAAAAATCGTTTTCTGAGCTTTGTTACAGCTCTCTCAGGACAACTAGAAATGACAAACACAAACCAAATAAATTTAGACAAAAAAATCAATAAACTTCTTGAAGTAGTTTCAGACCTACGAGATCCAATCAATGGTTGTCCTTGGGATCTCAAACAAACTCATCTTTCGTTGATCCCATATGTTTTAGAGGAAGCCCATGAAGTTGCTCACGCAATACGAGAAGACAATCCTGACGAATTAAAAGAAGAGCTTGGAGATCTCTTATTACAAATAATTTTGCATGCTCAAATAGCAAAAGAAAAAAACTTATTTGATATGAGAGATATCATTGACATAATCACTAAAAAGCTAATTCGCAGGCATCCTCATGTTTTTGAAAAAAAAGCAACAGTAAGCATGAAAGAAGTGGAATACCTATGGGAAAAAATCAAGCATAAAGAAAGACCATTAAATAACTCAAAAACTCCAATTAGTGACCGATTAAAATTAAAGATACGACCTCAACCATCAATGAAAGCAGCAATTATTATCTCTAAAAAAGCTTCAAAAAACGGTTTAGAATGGGAAAAAAGTGATCAGATTTGGGATAAATTGTATGAAGAATTAGAAGAATTAAAAGATGCATTAAAAGCGGATCAGCCTTCCGAGGCAGAGGCTGAAATAGGAGACGTATTATTTACATTGATCAATATTGCAAGATGGAATAAAATATCTATAGAAGAAGGATTAGCAAAAACTAATAAAAAATTCCTAGAACGATTAAAGTACATAGAAGAGAATATAGAGGGAGAACTACATTCCCAATCAAAAAAAAATTTAGAGAAATTCTGGGAATTAGCGAAGATTAATCTCAAGGATTAATGTTATAATTATGAACAACAAACAAAAGACAAGGTCAGATTGGCTTGACGAGTATCATCAAGGAGTTAGATATGGACTACTTGGAAAGTTAATACTAGAAGAGTCTAGTCCTTTTCAAAAAATTACTATCTTTGAAAGTAAAAGGTATGGCAAAGCACTATTACTTGATGATTGTTGGATGACAGCAGAAAAGTCTGAAAAATGTTATCACGAATGTCTTATTCATCCTGCCTTATGTTGCTCTACGCAAATAGATAATATTTTAATTATTGGAGGAGGTGATGGAGGTAGCGCAAGAGAATGTTTAAAATATAAAGAGGTTAAGTCTATAGATTTAGTTGAAATCGATCTAAGAGTTATTGAATTAAGTAAAAAGTATTTACCTACTATCGGAGGAAATGCATGGTTTGACTCAAGATTGCATTTACAAATCAAGAATGGAATTGATTGGGTAAAACATACAAAAGACAATTCTTATGATGTAATTATTATTGATGGCGCAGATCCTATTGGACCATCCAAAGAATTATTCAGCAATTCTTTTCTGACAGATTGCAAACGAATACTGAAACCAGGAGGAGTTTTAGCAACTCAAAGTGAATCGCCAGAATCTTTCCGGCAGATTCATATAAATATTGTCAAAGTTCTGCGTGAAATTTTTAACTACGCAGATCCAATGTATGGATCTGTATCCATATACCCAAGCGGTTTATGGAGCTGGACATTTGCATCTATGGAGAAGCCCACATACATGTATCCCCAAAAAAGTCGCGTGAATGAGATCTCTGAAAATTGTCAGGTTTGGAGTGAGCGATGGCAACAAGGTGCATTTAACACTATTCCTGCATTCATAGAAAGGGAGCTAGCAAAAAAATGAGTAAATCCAACCTCAAAGATCTATCACTATTTAATAACGATGGTGCAATATTCATGGGAGGACAAAGAAGCATCAATCAATGCAAGGTGTCGCTGTTAGGAGTTCCTTATGATGGAACTTGTTGCTTTAGACCTGGCGCGAGATTTGGTCCTTCTGCTGTTAGAGAAGATAGCTATGGAATTGAAACATATTGTCCACAATTAAATTTAGATTTAGAAGATATAAAATTTGCTGATGTAGGTTCATTAGATGTTCCCCTCGGAGATGCAAAATTAACAATTGATTACGTAAAAGACGCGGTAGATATTTTACTTAAAAATAATTTAAAGCCTCTTATTATTGGTGGAGAACATTCAATAACAACTGGGATTATTAAATCAATAATTACAAATGATCCTGAATTAATTATGATTCAATTAGATGCTCACGCAGACCTTAGAGATGAATGGTTAGGTAGTAAGTTTAGTCATGCTTGTACTATGAAAAGATGTTTAGAAATACTACCTAGCAAAAAGATCTTTCAAATAGGAATAAGAAGTGGAACAAAATTAGAATTTCTTGAAATGAATAATACTAAAAGATTAATTCAACATAGTTGTGGAGAGAGTGCAAAATATTTAGAAGAAGCTCTAAAAAATTTCAAAGGGAAGCCAATCTATTTAACTTTTGATTTAGATTGGTTTGATCCATCTATAATGCCAGGTACAGGCACTCCTGAACCCGGAGGTTATTTTTGGGGAGATTTTGCAGCAATAATAGATGTTATCAAGTCCCATAACTTAATTGGTGCAGATGTAGTCGAATTATCTCCCAAATTAGATAACTCTGGTATTAGTAGTACCCTGGCTGCAAAAGTTATACGTTCATTAATTATGTTATTGGACAAATAATCCTAAAAAATTTGACTTTAATTCTTATCTGTAACTAATACCTTTCCAAAATCGAGTTGTTGATCAACAGATCTTTCAGAAATCTTTGGGAAATAAGGTTCTTTTTTTATCCAATGACCACAAGAAACAAATGAAGATATCTCAGAATGTATTTTTATCTTTCTAAGTTTGCACCATGAGAATGAATCAAAATAACTTGAATCACACTGATTACAGCTTATACAAGATCTTTTGAGAGTCATCAAGTCTTAACCCAAGACTCATAGAGTAGTAAAACTTTCCGGATCGAGCCACAAAGCATTAAATTTAGTTCTAGAAATTCTTATGGCTTCAAGTTTTGACTAGTAAATTTCTTTTAACGTTCAGCAAAAAATGAAATTACTGCAAACTCCTCTTTACGAAGAATGCCAAAGATTAGGGGGTAAAATGGTCCCTTTTGCAAATTGGGAAATGCCTGTTAGTTTTTCTGGGTTAATAGAAGAACACAATGCAGTAAGAAAAAATGTTGGAATGTTCGACATATCTCATATGGGTGTTTTGCAGTTAAAAGGTAAAAATATCAAGAGCGCATTACAAAATTTAGTTCCTTCAGACGTATTTGGAATAGGACCTGGTGAAGCGTGTTATACAGTTTTTTTAAAAGAAAATGGAGGAATTCAAGACGATCTAATCATCTATGATCAAGGAATTTTAGACACAAATGAAGAAAGCATAGTTCTAGTTATTAATGCCGCAAGAAAAGAATCAGACATTGAATGGTTAAATTTAAATCTTTCAAAAAAAGAAATCACAATATCTGAATTCATGCCTGAAGGCGCATTAATTGCCATCCAAGGTCCAGAATCAATTCGTACATTTGAGAAAATTCTTCAAGAGCCTTTATCCGATTTGCCACGTTTTGGTCACAAAACTATTACTTCTAATCCCAATCTAATCAACTCAGAAGAATCAATTTTTATTGCACGAACTGGGTATACAGGAGAGGAAGGTTTCGAATTTTTGTCATCGCCAGAAACAGCAAAGTCCATCTGGAAGAATCTCATTGCATCGGGAGTTACCCCATGCGGGCTTGGAGCCAGAGATACACTGCGATTAGAGGCTTCTATGCATTTATATGGCAACGATATCAACTTAGATACCACTCCCTTTGAAGCTGGCTTGGGTTGGTTAGTTCATTTAGAAATGCCTAATGACTTTATAGGTAGGAAAGCTCTAGAAAAACAGGCCGAAGATGGAACGCAAAAAAAACTTGTTGGTATTAAAGTTCTGGATAAAGGAATCGCAAGGAAAGGATATCCAGTTTTATTCAACTGCAAAACTGTTGGAAAAGTAACTAGCGGAACTTGGTCTCCAACATTGAAAGAACCTATAGCTCTTGCTTATGTGCCTAGCGAAATTGCAAAAGTAAATACTCAATTAGAAGTAGAAATTAGAGGGAAAAAACATCCTGCAATAATCGTAAAAAGACCTTTCTATAGAAAAGGTTTTTGAGCAAGTAGAAACTGTGTTGTGCATACAAGCCGGTCTTTGTGGGAAACTCAGTATTCATGATGATTGAAAATTTCATGCGCAATAAAACTTGTGGAGAACTACGAGCTTCCGCAATTGGCGCAAATGTTCACCTATGTGGTTGGGTTGATCGCAGAAGGGATCATGGCGGAGTGATCTTTATTGATCTAAGAGACCGGTCTGGAACAATTCAAATCACAGTTGATCCGGATCAAGGGCAAGATCTTTTTAGCATTGCTGAAAGTCTTAGAAATGAGACTGTTCTTCAAATCAATGGATTAGTAAGAACAAGACCTGAAGAAGCTATTAATAAAAAAATCCCAACCGGTGAAGTAGAAGTCTTAGCTGAAAATATAAAAATTCTGAATGCTGTTACTAGTACACTCCCCTTCTCAGTTTCAATTCATGATGAAGAGAGTGTTAAAGAAGAAATCAGGTTGAGGCATAGATATTTGGATTTAAGAAGAGAGAGAATGAATAAAAATCTTCGATTGAGACATAACACAGTCAAAGCGGCTAGAAGTTTTCTTGAAAACGAAGGATTTATAGAAGTTGAAACACCTATTTTGACTAGATCAACTCCTGAAGGAGCCAGAGATTACTTAGTCCCATCGCGTGTATGCGGTGGCGAATTTTTTGCATTACCGCAATCACCACAATTATTCAAACAATTATTGATGGTTGGTGGCATTGAACGTTACTACCAAATTGCACGCTGTTTTCGTGATGAAGATTTACGGGCAGACAGGCAACCAGAATTTACTCAATTAGATATTGAAATGAGTTTTATGGAGGAAAAAGAAATAATTGAGTTAAATGAGAAGTTAATTGTAAACATATGGAAAACAATTAAAGGGATTGATCTCCCAACTCCATTTCCAAGGATGACTTGGCAAGAGGCTATGGATCGGTTTGGAACTGACAGACCTGATACTCGATATGGAATGGAACTTATTAACACCAGTGAGTTATTTTCCAAAAGTGGATTTAAAGTTTTTTCAAATGCTATTTCTTCTGGTGGATGCGTCAAATGCATCACCATTGAGGATGGAAATAGTTTAATTAGTAATGTCAGAATAAAACCAGGTGGAGATATTTTTAGCGAAGCTCAAAAAGCTGGTGCAGGCGGACTAGCATTTATTAGAGTTCGAGATAATGAAGAAGTCGATACTATTGGAGCCATAAAAGATAATTTAACTACCTCACAAATAAAAGAACTCCTATCAAAAACCCAAGCGAAAGCTGGTGATCTAATCCTTTTTGGTGCAGGACCCACAAATATTGTTAATAGAACCTTAGATAGAGTTCGTCAATTTATAGCTCAAGATCTAAAAATCATTTCCGACAACGGGCTAAAAACACAATGGAATTTTCTTTGGGTCACTGATTTTCCTATGTTTGAATTCAATTCTGATGAAAATCGTCTGGAAGCAATTCATCATCCCTTCTGCGCTCCAAAGCCTGAAGATATTGGTGAATCAGAAAACTTATGGAAAGACAAATTACCCAATTCAAATGCTCAAGCGTATGATCTAGTGCTAAATGGACTAGAAATTGGTGGAGGATCTTTAAGAATTCACAACTCGGAACTTCAAAAAACTGTACTTGAAGTAATTGGTCTATCTAGCAATGAAGCAGAAGAGCAATTCGGTTTTTTAATTGATGCACTTTCAACGGGTGCTCCTCCACATGGTGGGATTGCATTTGGACTTGACAGAATAGTTATGCTTTTAGCCAATGAAGATTCAATTAGAGATACTATTGCTTTTCCAAAAACACAACAAGCTCGTTGTTCCATGGCTAAAGCCCCTGCAACCGTAGAAAATAAACAATTAGAAGACCTCCATATAACCTCAACTTGGATCGAACCTGATTAAATTAATAGAAATTAGCGGCAAAAACAGTATCCTAAAGAGAAAATATGTAAATTCCTTGGCGTTTATCTGGATCAAGGTAGTTTAAAGAATGATTGAAAAGTAAATGGCAAAATTTGTTTTCGTCACTGGTGGTGTAGTTTCAAGCATTGGCAAAGGAATTGTCGCCGCAAGTCTTGGCAGACTACTGAAATCAAAAGGCTACAGTGTTTCGATTTTGAAACTTGACCCATATTTAAATGTTGATCCTGGGACGATGAGCCCTTTTCAGCATGGAGAGGTTTTTGTAACTGAAGACGGTGCTGAGACTGATTTAGACCTTGGGCATTATGAGCGCTTTACGGATACTGCAATGTCAAGACTAAACAGTGTCACGACAGGTTCAATTTATCAAGCTGTTATTAATAAAGAAAGACGAGGTGACTATGATGGAAGAACAGTTCAAGTCATCCCCCACATCACTCGTGAAATTCGCGAAAGAATTAAGCGTGTAGCAGACAATAGTGGTGCAGATGTAGTGATATCAGAAATTGGAGGAACAGTTGGAGATATTGAATCTCTCCCTTTTCTTGAAGCAATAAGAGAATTTAAAGGCAATATCAAAAGGAATGATGTTGTTTATGTTCACGTCACATTATTGCCTTACATAGGTACATCTGGAGAAATTAAAACTAAGCCAACACAGCACTCAGTAAAAGAATTACGTTCTATAGGTATACAACCAGATATTTTAGTTTGTCGCAGTGATAGGCCCATTAATGATGATTTAAAAAATAAAATAGGGGGTTTCTGTGGAGTTAACTCTGATGCTGTCATAGCATCCCTTGATGCTGACAGTATTTACTCAGTACCATTAGCTCTCAAAGATGAAGGACTTTGTAAAGAAGTCTTAGATTGCTTGGATCTAAATGATCATGAAAGTGATTTAAAAGACTGGGAACAATTAGTTCATAAATTGCGCAATCCAGGTCCTTCTGTCAAAGTTGCATTAGTTGGCAAATATGTACAATTAAACGATGCCTACTTATCAGTAGTTGAAGCATTACGTCATGCGTGTATATCGCAAGATGCATCTTTAGATCTTCGCTGGATCAATGCGGAGAACATCGAATCAGAGGGAGCAGAAAAACTACTTCAGGGAATGGACGCAATTGTCGTTCCTGGAGGTTTTGGTAACCGCGGCGTAAATGGGAAAATAGCTGCCATCAGATGGGCAAGGGAGCAAAGGGTCCCTTTTCTTGGACTTTGCTTAGGTATGCAATGTGCTGTCATTGAATGGGCCCGCAATTTAGCTGGTTTAGAAGATGCATCTAGTGCCGAACTAAATCCAAATTCAAAACACCCTGTAATTCACTTACTGCCAGAACAACAAGACGTAGTTGATCTAGGAGGAACAATGAGATTAGGAGTATATCCTTGTAGACTTCAAACCAACACAACCGGGCAAAGTTTATACAACGAAGAAGTTGTTTACGAAAGGCATAGACACCGTTATGAGTTCAATAATTCATATAGAACTCTTCTAATGGAATCTGGGTATGTAATTAGTGGTACTTCACCTGATGGTCGATTGGTAGAACTAATAGAATTAAAAAATCATCCATTTTTTATTGCATGTCAATATCATCCAGAATTCCTTTCTAGACCAGGAAAACCACACCCTTTATTTAGTGGGTTGATTCAAGCTGCACAAATGCGTGTACCATCTTCTCCAAGTGAAGCATTCAGTCCACAATCAAAAATTATTGAAAAAAAATCACTCGAACAGCAATAAATGGAATCATCTCTACCAGTAGTGGAATGTTTTCATTCTCTACAAGGAGAAGGAGAACATGCTGGTAGAAGCGCTTACTTCATTAGATTAGCTAGTTGTAAAGTTGGATGTCCTTGGTGTGATACAAAAGATTCATGGAATTCAGAAGTTCATCCACAACAAAGTTTGATAGATTTATCGATTGGCACAGCCAAAGCCCAAAAAAAAGGTGCCGCTTTTGTTGTAATCACAGGAGGAGAGCCACTACATCATAATTTAGATCGTCTCTGCGAAGAAATTAGAAAATATACACTCAATCTAGGGGAAACATCTATTCCAATTCATCTCGAAACCAGTGGCGTAGATATGCTAAGTGGCAACCCGGATTGGATAACATTATCTCCTAAACGGCATTCTCCTCCTCGCCTTGATAATCTCTTATCTTGCCAAGAATTAAAAGTTGTTATTCAGAACTCTGAAGATTTACTTTTTGCGAAAAAAATGGCTGATTTAATAAAAAAAAATGAAAAGAATAAACCTCAATTATTTTTGCAAGCAGGATGGGAAAATGAAGAAGGGAAAAAACTCGCAATCAAGTTTGTAAAAAACAATCCTGAGTGGAGATTAAGTATGCAAACTCACAAATGGCTAGATGTACTCTAACCATCAAGATAAATGAGATTTTACTTCATTAGATTTAAAAAAAATAATGATTGAACAGACAACAATTGCATTATTTTCAGGAGGAATTGATTCAGCTACAGCTGCTTGTATCGCTATGGAAGCTGGGCAAAAAGTCATTGGATTATCCTTTGATTATGGCCAACGACATCTTAAAGAGTTACAAGCAGCAGCAGATTTAGCAAAAGATTTAAATCTTGAGGATCACATAACAATCAAGATTGATTTATCTTCTTGGGGTGGGTCCTCCTTGACCGACACATCACAAATAATACCCACTAAAGGCATACAAAAAAATTCTATTCCTAACACTTACGTTCCTGGTAGAAACACTATCTTTATTGCTATTGGGTTGAGTCTTGCAGAAGCTCGTGGAGCCAATCGAATAGCCTTAGGCATCAATGCAATGGATTATTCTGGATATCCAGACTGTAGACCGGATTATTTAGAGGCATATCAAGAATTAGCTAACTTGTCCAGCAGAGTTGGACGCGAGGGGAACGGTATAAAACTTTGGGCTCCACTACTAGATTGGGAAAAAACAAAAATCTTTAAAGAGGCATTACGCTTAAAAATTCCTATAAAAAAAACATGGAGTTGCTATCAAGGTGAAAGTAAACCGTGCGGTATGTGTGATAGTTGTCGTATTAGAGATAAAGCATTAAAAGAAATAGGTCGGGAAGATCTATGTAGTCAAAATATCTAGTGAATAACATTAAACGACTACGATGTCAGTGGGAATCACCTGAGCTACTAGCTCATAAATTAATTCAAGAATGGGGAGAGGCAGGATTTATATGGCTTGATGGCGATGGGAGTGATATAGGTCGATGGGTAACTTTAGGAATTAATCCTTTAGAGCAGTTTTGTGTTAGAGAATTAGAAATTTCAACAAGAGAATCTAATCCTTTTCAAATTTTACGCGAATTACCGCCAGGGCACTGGACTGGTTGGTTGAGTTATGAAGCTGCATCTTGGACAGAGCCACAAAATCCATGGCAAACAAGTTCTATGGCAACTTTATGGATAGCCTCTCATGACCCTATATTAAAATTTGATCTTCAAAATAAAGAGCTATGGCTAGAAGGCAAAGATGAAAAGCGCATCTCAATTATGGAAAATTTTCTCAAAAGTACTTTTCATCAAAAACTTTCCAAAGCTCACTCTGAAACGACAAAACAAGAAGAGCACAGGCAATGTATCCCCCTAGAATCTTGGGACTGGAAGTTAACAAGTCAAGAATATTCTGAAAGAGTTGATGAGATCAAAGAATGGATTGCGAAAGGTGATATTTTTCAGGCTAATCTAACTACCTCATGCCAAGCCCCATTACCAGAATCCATGCGTCCAATAGACGTATATTCAAAACTTAAAAAATGCTCCCCTGCTCCATTTGCTGGAGTAATTATCGGCGATCAGATGGCAAAAGGAGAAGCTATTATATCAACATCACCAGAAAGATTTTTAAAAGCGTTACCCAGTGGTGAGGTGGAAACGAGACCAATCAAAGGAACTAGACCCAGAGATCGAGATCCAGAAAAAGATGCTGATTGGGCAGCTGAGCTTATTTGTAGTCCAAAAGATCATGCTGAGAATGTAATGATTGTAGATCTACTAAGAAATGATTTTGGAAAAGTATGCCAACCTGGTTCAATCAAAGTCCCTCATCTACTAGTTTTAGAAAGCTATTCACAAGTTCATCATCTCACTTCAGTAGTTAAAGGTAGACTCAACACAAATAAAACCTGGGTTGACTTACTTCAAGCATGCTGGCCAGGAGGTTCAGTAACAGGAGCACCGAAGCTTAGAGCATGTAAAAGATTGTATGAACTTGAACCAACAGCGAGAGGTCCATATTGTGGATCAATATTAAATATAAATTGGGATGGAGTCCTTGATAGTAATATTCTCATTCGATCTTTAATGATTAAAGAATCCTCTATCAGTGCTCATGCTGGATGTGGAATTGTTGCAGATTCAGATAGTCAAAAGGAAGCTGAGGAAATGAATTGGAAATTGATGCCACTTTTAAACGCATTAACATGACTGAAAATAAGAAGGAAAAATTAGGCTGGATTAATGGTCACTGGGGAGTCTTCAAAGATTTAAAAATCCCAATTAATAATCGAGGTCTGAACTTTGCGGATGGAATCTTTGAAACGATTTTAATTTTGAATGGAATCCCACAGCTACTTAATGAACATTTAAATAGATGGGAAAAAAGTGCAAGTATTTTAGAAATGAATCCTCCTCCATCAAAAGGATGGTTGATTTCACTGGTTGAAGATGGCATTAATCGAGCACAATTAAAGAACATCAATGGAGTCATTCGTATTAATTGGGCCAGAGGAGAATCCGAACAACGTGGAATAGATATCAGCAAGACAAGCCTTCATAGTTTTTGGTTGGAGATAGATTCATATCAACCAAATTTTGAATCTATATCTACAATAATCAGTCAAACCGAAAGAAGAAATTCTTTTAGCCGATTGAGTTCTTGTAAAACATTTTCCTATAACCAAGGGATTCAAGCACGTATTGAAGCAAAAAATCTAGGCTTTAATGATGCACTATTATTAAATAGTCAAGGTGAAGTATGTTGCGCCACGACAGCAAATATATTAGTAAAAAGAGAAAATAATTGGTTAACTCCACCATCTAATAGTGGTTGTCTACCTGGCATAATGCGTCAACGAGGAATTGAGTTGAACATAATAAAAGAAGCTCTCATTGAAGCGACACCACAAGATAATGATGAATGGTTTTTAATCAATAGTTTAAGTTGTCGTCCAATTCAAAAAATAAACAAAAAAGAATTAAAAATATCAACTAATCCCAAAGAATTTTGGCTGAGTTTGTTAAAAATCTAAAAAATAATATCGAACAGACTATCTATATAGGAATTGGAAATGTCACTTCAGCTGGCTTTGGAGAGCAAGCTTCTACTTGAAAATCCACAACTGAACCTATTACAACAATCGCAGGAGACCTTAAATTTTCTTCTTGAACTCGCTCAAAAAGCTTTACCAAAGGGCTCTTAATATAACGTTGACCAATGACAGTCCCCTGCTCAATAACTGCCGCAGAAGTCTCAGGATTCATACCACCAGCAATCAACTCTGCTGAGATAAATTTTAAATTATGAACACCCATATATATAACGATTCCATCACTGGATTTCGCTAAAGACCGCCAATTTACAGCTGGGCGTTTTTTATCAATCCCCTCATGTCCAGTCACAAAAGTGACTGAAGATCCAGCAAGTCTATGAGTAATAGGTATCCCAACATAAGCAGGAGCAGCTATACCTGATGTAACTCCAGGTACTACTTGTACTGGAACCCCTTTTTTATGAAGATAAGAAGCTTCTTCCGCACCTCTACCAAACAAAAATGGATCACCACCTTTTAATCTAACAATACAAGAATAACTCTTTGCTAAATCAAACAAAATATCATTCGTTGTCCTCTGAGGAACCGAGTGATGACCACGCCTCTTACCTACTGAATGAAGTTGACAATTTGAAGAAACTAGTTCAAGTAGTTCTACAGGAACTAAAGAGTCGTATACAAGCGCATCACATTTACTAATTAGTTTTTGCGCTTTAACTGTTAATAAATCGGGATCACCAGGACCTGCTCCGACAAGATGCACAGTGCCAAACTGATTTGTATTCATGGCAAGTTACCCAAAATATTAACAAGACCACGATGAATAATATCAATCTCAAGCAAAGATCTAAGCTGCTCACCTTTACTATCAATTTCTACATTTTTGTTTGGAGTCAAAAGATAGGGAATAGGAAGATAATTCTTCTCCTTTTTAACAGTATCTTGATTCCATCTAGGCCATGAATAAAGAGGAATATTTAGGAATTTTTCTAAGGACTTAAGAAAAAAGCTTGAAGTATCTGAAGAGACAGGGTGATGAATCAACGCAGGTTTAACACAAGGACTCTGACTAGTTATCAGATCATCTATTAATGATAGCCATGGTATAACTGAACCTAGGAAAGGAAACAATTTTATATTTTGTCCTTCTTCTTGCAAACGTTTAAATATTTTTGGTACATCACTACAAACATGACTTCCAGGTAACAAAAAAAGAGGAACTAAAAACACTGATCTATTACCGATGTCAATTTGCTCTGGATTGTCATCAGTTAAAGCCTCTATTGAAACAGAGCGATTTTTAAGCCGTTTTAATTGGTCAACCAAAGAAAGAAGAGATGGATGTATCTCACCACCTCGAGAACCATGCACTAGTAAATGTAAATGGTGAGGAGGCTCACAATTAATTCTATTTGGTAACAAAGACAACTTTTGATGGACATCTGAAGATGTATTAGTAGTTTCAACTAATTTATTAAAATTAAGATGATGAGAAATTCTAGATACTCGGGAACAAATAATTTCAGACGAGGAGAGGGCGTTGATCGAAGAAACACTCAATACAGAGGAAGAAGAAGATTCAAAAGTACTTTTCATAGAGACCTCTTTGCTATGAAAGAGGTTTGGGAAATGCTCAAAAGTGGAGCGATTAGAAGCCTCGGAGAAATTGGACGCCAATACTAAATGAGAAACTTTGAGACCAATTAATCAATTAAATGGATATACATGATGTATTGAATGATACCAAAATAAATAAAAAATTTGGTAAAAACTGATACACCTAAAGTGTAGATTTTGAAGGTTAATTATAAATGTCAACTCTCAATACTAATGGTTCAATACTATCTCGAAGGCAAAAAACTAAATAAAGTTGAAAAAAATAAAGCTGCTAAGGATGGACTCGAAATCGGGAAGGATATAGACAAATTTGCTGAAATGGGATGGGAGCAAATGGATAAAACTGATTTAGAATTAAGATTGAAATGGTATGGGATGTTTTGGAGACCCAAAACCCCTGGAAAGTTTATGTTAAGGCTAAGAATACCTAATGGAATAATCAATGCAGAACAATTAAAAGTAATTGCATCAATTGTTGCGAGATATGGAGAGAATGGAAGTTGTGATATAACAACTAGGCAAAATATACAACTTAGAGGTGTTTTGATTAGTGATTTGCCTGAGATATTAAATAGATTAAAAAAAGTAAACATATCAACAACTCAATCTGGATTTGATAATCCAAGAAATGTTACTGGAAATCCCATCGCTGGAGTTGATCCAGAAGAGATTATAGACACAAGGATATATACATCAAAAATGCAAGATCATTTAACTAATGAAGGTAAAGGAAACTCAGAATTTTCAAATCTTCCAAGGAAATGGAATACAGCCATAGCAGGCTCTAAAGATAATTTTCTTTTACATAATGATTTAATTTTTCATCCAGTTAAAATTAATGGGGTTTTAGGTTTTAGTGTTTGGATTGGAGGTGTACTTTCATCAGTAATGAATGAATATGCAGTTCCATTGAATGCCTGGGTTGAAGAAGAAAAAATTTATGAATTAACATCAATTATTTTATCCCTCTGGAGAGATAATGGGGAACGTAATATAAGACCTAAAGGTAGGTTTAGATTTTATTTAGATAAAATTGGTATTGAACAATTTAGAGATCTTATCGAAAAGCAATATGGAGCATTAAAAGAAGATCCAGGTTCAATATTTTCAGATAAACCAAGGTCATTTTTTGGAATTCATTCTCAAAAACAAGAAGGTAAATATTTTGCAGGAATTCATGTGCCAGTAGGTCGTCTTTTGGCTGAAGATTTACAAGATCTAGCAAATATATGCGAGAATTTTGGTGATAAAGAAATAAGACTTACCGAAGACCAAAATATTATTATTACTGGTATCGATACAAATCTAATTGAAGAATTTAAGGAGCAATCTATCTTACAAAAGTTTCCATTAGAACCAGAAAATATTGCCGCAGGTACTGTTTCTTGTACTGGAAATACCTATTGTGGTTTCGCTCTGACAAATACAAAAGATCAAGCTTTAAAAATCTCGCATGAATTAGACAAAGAATTAGATTTGAAAGACGAATTAAAGATTCATTGGACCGGATGTCCTAATAGTTGTGGGCAAGCCTACATGGGAGGAATTGGTTTAACAGGTAAAAAAGCTAAAGACAAAGAAGGAAAAACTGTTGAAGCTTATGACATAAGCATTGGTGGATCACAAGGGCCTAATTATAAATTAGGAGAATTAATAAAAAAATCTGTCCCTCAAGATGAATTAAAAGATGTACTAAAAGATTTACTTATTTCAAATTTTGACGCAAAAGAAAAAATATTTTTAAGTAAAAAATCTGGTTCATTATCTCGATTTATGAATTGGTTTAGTCCTCTTGGCAAAGATAAACCGCTGATTAATCGAGCTAATGGCAGCCCCGACATCTTTTCCAAATTTATGAATCGAATTAGTAATTAATTCGATTTTATAAAAAATTATTTTTCTTACTTTTTAAATTTATGACTCAAAGTACTTCTCAAATGAGCTACGTCTTACCTAAAGATTCTATTTCTCGTTTCATGAATTGGTTTAACAACCTTGGCAAAGATAAACCGCTGATTAATCGAGCTAATGGCAGCCCCGACATCTTTTCCAAATTTATGAATCGAATTAGTAATTAATTCGATTTTATAAAAAATTATTTTTCTTACTTTGTAAATTTATGACTGCAAGTGCCTCTCAAATGGATTACGTCTTACCAAATGAATTGGTAGATGGAATGATTGCTGCAGGTGGAAAGAAATCATCTGTAAGCGTAAAAAACTTACTAATACGAGGCTTCTATTCAGGAGCAATTTTAGGTTTAGCTACATGTCTTGCCATTACGATAGGTATTCAATCTGGGATGCCTTGGTTAGGTTCTTTCATATTTCCTTTTGGTTTTGCAAGTATTGTTCTTTTTGGAATGGAGCTTGTTACTGGTAATTTTGCTTTACTGCCTATGGCTGTATGGGCAGGTAAAAGTTCTTGGACTGCAACTGTAAGAAATTGGCTATGGGTTTGGATCGGTAATTTTCTAGGTACAGCATTTGTTGCCGTACTACTTTCAATTAGTTTATCTAGTGCAGGAAATGTAGATCCTTTAGCTGCTGCTGAAGGTGGAAAAGGATGGGCAGTTGTAGCAGCAAAAATAATAGCTATACATAAAGCAAACACAGTTGTGAAATATGAAGCACTTGGAAGTACTGGTTTTTTCCTTGCATTTTTACGTGGGGTAATTGCAAACTGGCTTGTTTGTTTAGGTGTAACAATGGCACTTGTAAGTAAAAGTGTTCCAGGAAAGATACTTGCTTGCTGGCTACCTATAACTGCATTCCAAACAATGGGAATGGAACACATAGTAGTTAATATGTTTTTGCATACAACTGGCCCTCTACTTGGTTCGGGTATTCCTTTTACAAAAGTAATTTTTTGGAATTTCTTACCAGTGACGATTGGAAATATTGTTGGAGGAATGGTATTTATTGGAATGCTTTTCTATAGCACCCACAAAACTCCTATCTCTAATGTGTTACCAGAAGTAAAAGATGAAAAATTAGAACGAGAGCTCGAAGCACAACTTGGTGCAAGGTAAAATTAAAAGATTAAAACTCTCAAACAAAATCAAGAAAGCCTAGAATACATTTTTCTAGGCTTTCTTAATATATCTACTATTTAATAGCTATAAATAGAATTTGAAAAGACTTTCAATTAATCTCTAGACAAATCATATACTTGACTTGATTAATAGACAAAGAGTAACTTATAAAACTACTTTGATTAATTATTTTCAAATCCCATTCAATTTAAATTTTATGATTATTGAAGAAAGCAATATATGGGATACCATTAATAACGCAAAAAAAACCAAGCCTAGCGCTGAGTGGCTTAAAAATGCATACAATCCAAATATTAACATTGAACTCAGGCAAGAAATCGCAATTCGCTTAGGACAATTATCAAAAGTAGGATGGATCAAAATCAAAGATCTAATTCATAAATATGGCAATCAAGATGAACTAATCCTAGCTGCAGGACTTACTTATCAAGATGAAGCCAAAGCATGGCTTTTAAAACATCTTTATAGTGATGACACTATGAATATCAAAGTCGTAGAAGCTTTGGCTTGTTGGGGAGGAACATTACCGATTGAGCTTATCAAAAAAATATTAGAAGAGAAAAGTGAAAAAATGAAAATAGCGGGTCTAGAATTACTAAAATTTAAAGCTCATTTACTTTCTGATTTTGATTTACTTGACATAGCAAAATCACCTTTAAATGATTTCAGAGAAGAGATAGTAATCAAAACACTGACAATCATTCAAAGACGTGAAAGCTTAGAAATCTGTATGGCTATAAGCGATGTAATACAAAAAGGCTCGGATAAATCTGCATACTATGGACTAATGGCTCTGGGTTCAATCGGAACTGACATTAGTAAAAATATCCTATTAGATTTAGTTAAAAATTTGAAGAATTCTCAGCACAAAGAACTTGCAAAAAAACAACTGAACTTAGAAATATAAACTCCAATGTAAAATAAATATGAATAATATTTTTTATGAATTAATAGTATATATTTAAATATAAGTAAATTTATCAAAATAAAGATTTACTGAAATTAACTAAATTTTAAGCAAAAGCTAATTTAAAGCTTGCTAAAAATAAGATAAAAGAAATAATTTTTTTAATAAAATTATCATCAAATTTTCTACTACCAAGAGAACTGCCACAAAAAGCAAAAAACAATACAACAATTAAATGAAGAAAAATATTAGATGTGAAATCAATTTTTGAAAAATTATTTATTGTTTGCCATGTAATTATTCCAACTAAAGAATTAAAAAAAATAAAAACGGATGAAGCTGCAGCTGTAGTTTTAAGTGGCATCCACTTAAGTAAAATAGATAGAGGAGTTAAAAATATACCACCTCCTGTCCCAGTAATTCCAGATAGTAAGCCAAGTATTGAACCAGTAAAAAAAATAACAATTTTTGAGGGCAGCTTATAATCAGTTATAGTATTATTTTTTATGATTAACGATGTAATTAAAAATCTAATTCCGGAAAGAAACAGTATAAGAGATAAAAAATATCTAAGTAAGGTATCAGTAATATTCAAGTTACCTCCAACAATTGTAGAGGGAATTGAAACTAATAGAATTGGTATTAAAAAATTAAATAATGTATATTTTTTCAAATGGCCATCACCACAAAATCTTATTGAATTTAATGTTGATGCTGCCAGATTCAAAATTAAAGCTGTTGGCTTGATAAGTGAAACTGGCTTATCAAATATAACCATACACGCTATATAACCTGATGCACCAGCATGACCAACAATCGAATAAAGAAAAGCAATTAATGCTATCCCAATAAAATAAAGCACTCTTTTAATCCATATCTTTATTCCATCTATTTTTTTAATCTATTAATTAAATTTATCAAATTACATGGTTTAGTATCACTATTTAGTTGATATTTTATTATTTGATTCCATGCAGTATTTACTGCATCTAAAGATCCTGGCAAACTAAAGATAAAAGTTCCATTTGCCACACCTGCAATACATCTACTTTGCAAGGTGCTCGTACCAATTTTCTTAAATGATGTATATCTAAAGATTTCCGCAAAACCTTCTATTTCTTTATCTAATAAGGGTTTTATTGCCTCCGGCGTAACATCAGTAAAAGTAAGCCCTGTACCTCCAGTAGTGATAATAACATCAATCTCATCATCAGCTATCCAATCACTTATATACTTTCTAATAATATAAACATTATCCTTGCATATTATTCTATTACTTATATTATGTTTATCTATTTTTACTGAATCAACTAAAAATTGACCACTATCATCATTTTTTATGTCTCGAGTATCAGATACAGTTAACAATGCAATAGAAACCACTTAGTATAAAACAATTAAAATATATGAATTAACTATACATGAAAAATAATGCTAGCCAAATCAAAGTATTATTGTTTGCTGAATTAAGTGAAAAATATGGATGGGATGAAAAATATCTTTCTTTAGACCTAATAGAAGATAAAAAAGCAAAATCTATACTAAAACATATTAATATCAATGTAGCTCACCAATCAATAATTGTGGCTATTAATAAAGAAATTTCTAGTCTAGAAGCAACTGTTAAAGATAATGATGAGGTAGCATTCATGCCGATTTTTACAGGTGGATAAAATTAAGTACAAATTCAAAATAGCAACTGATCCTTTTGATCCATATCGAGAAATTGAAAAATGGGAAATTAATAATCAAATGGCTGCAATGTCAATTTTTATTGGACGAGTTAGAGAGATAGATCAATTTGGAAGTCAATTAAAACAATTAGAAATCCATCACTACAGTGGTTTAACTGAAAAGTTAATCGAAAAGCACTTATCAGAAATTACTAAAAAAATCGAATCTTTTTCTGCGTTAGTTATCCATCGAGTAGGCTTCATTGATCCACTAGAGCCAATAGTGCTCATAGCAGTTCGTGCTGATAAAAGAGGAATAGCTAATCAATACTGCTCTGAAATTTTAGAGGTAACAAAATTCAAAGTACCTTTCTGGAAAAAGGAGTGGACTGACACAGGTTCTTCCTGGGTCAAAAATAATACTGTACTTTCAACGTGAACTATAAAATTGTTTTTCTGAAAAGCTGTGCCCAAAGATATGTTCCTTTCTTAAGTAAATCCTGCTCAGGTGGTATCTCTATTAACAGATCAGAATCAATTAAAGAAGAAATTTGTGAGGATGATTGCGCAGGTGGAATATCCGCGTATAACTCACCTTGCTGATCTACTTTAAGTTTAGATCTAATCAATTCAGGTCTACCTTTTCTTCTTTTAAGATCAGAGTTAATTCTGATCTTAAATCTAAGGGGTGTTTCTATGTTCTTCACTCCACTAAAAACTTGAAATACGGGCCACAAAATTTGCAAACAAATTACTACTGCAGAAACAGGATTACCAGGTAAGCCAAAAAATGGAATATCTTGACCAATAAAACCAAAGGCAAAGGGTCTACCAGGCTTTAAAAAAAGCTTCCAGAACTTTATTTCTCCAATTTCATTAATAATATTTTTAATATAGTCTTTTTTCCCAACGGAAATTCCACCTATGGAAATTACAATTTGATTATTTTTTGCAAGTTGAATAAGAGAATTCTTTAATTTGAATTTATCGTCTGCTTGAATTGATATTTCATTGATATCATATCCAAGATTTTTTATAATACTTTTAATTAAAAAACTATTACTTTCCCAGATTAATCCAGTTGATTTATCTATACCAGGTTTGATTAATTCATCGCCTGAAATAAGTAATCCTATTTTGAAAGATTTAAACACACTAATATAACTTATTCCACAACTAGCAAGTAATCCAATAATACTAGGAGTAATTTTTTGACCCTTCGCTAATACGATATCTCCTTCCGATAATTGATCATTAACAGGTCTAATCCAAGTACTATTCGTTAAGTCGTCTATGAGATGTATTTTCTCAAAAGAGCTATCTTTTATCATTTCTGTCTTTATCTGTTCTAAAGGAATAACCCAAGAGCATTCATCAGGAACTAATGAACCAGTGCTTATAGCAATGGCTTCACCTTCATAAAGATTTTTAGTGTAAGGTTTACCAGCAGATGAATCTCCAACAACTTTCCAATATTGTCCTTTCTGAGGTTTGGCAGAATGACTAACCGCGTAACCATCCATGATGGAGGCTCTAAAGCCAGGAATATTCTGTTTTACAAAAATATCTGTTGAAGAAATTTTTTCTAAGGAATCTTCTAAAGGAATACTTACGAAAGGAATAGTAAAATTATCTAAAACGTTCTTGATTTCCTTTAAAATTTCTTTCCTAGCTTCTTCTACTTTTAATCCCTCCCTTAAAAAAGGCTCTTGAGTCATCAAAAAATTAATTAGTTTCTCTCCTCAGGATACCTTTTTTGCCTCCTTTTTTTTCTAAAAGTCGAATTGAATTTATTGTTAAAAAAGGATCGATGGCTTTAAGCATATCGTAAATAGTTAGTAATCCTATAGACACCGCCGTAAGTGCTTCCATCTCTACACCAGTTTGAGCATTAGTTTTACATAATGCAGTGATTTTTATCGCTCTTTTTTTATTACATAGATCTATATCAATCCTGATATTACTTAAACTTAATAAGTGACAAAGTGGGATTAATTCCGAAGTTTTTTTAGATGCATTAATTGCAGCAAATCTTGCAGCAGCAAATAAATCTCCTTTTTTTATATTGCCGTCTTTAACGTTATCAAATGCTTCCACACTTAAATCAATATATCCTTCAGCGAGAGCTTCTCTAGGAGTGCTTATTTTCTCAGAAATATCAACTATAAACATATCGCCCTTCTCATTTAAATGAGTTAGGTTTGAATCCATTTTCTTATTTATGATTAGTTATAATGATAAATAAAAAATAATGATTAATTATTATATGTTAGAGAATAGCAAAATTCACAAATAAGTTATTATGGTTAAATTAAATCCGTAGGTTTTGACTTGGAACAATCAAGCCACTGTTTTGAATTTGAAAATGAATTTATTAGTGATCTAAGATGTATACCTTTATGCGTTCGTAGGAAACTTGATCTTATCGGTTTAAAACTAAAACTTCAACATTGGCAAGAGTTAAATCACGATGATAAAAGAAAAATAGTTTATTGGTCAGATTCGATTGACGACTTAGATGGATTGAAATCCTATTTGATTAGTAAAACTAGTCGTAGTCGTATAGGTCAAGCAAAAGAAATTTTAATTGCAAAAGATGAGCCCTGGTTGTTATCGGGTACAGTCCCAGACTTTATTGATGTTGAAGCAAGCAAATATACATTTCAGATCTCTCAGAAAATATGGTCTAATTTGAGCGAACTTGAAAGGTTCGCTCTATGTAAACTTGCAAGACCTGGACATGAACACCGAAATCTTATTAAAGCTTTTAAAGAAATATTAATCAATAATGATTCTTAGAAATTATAGAGATTTCGAAAAATGAAGATTAGATCAATTAAATTAATATATAGTTTATGTTTTCATGATAACAAAATAAATATTTATTCATGTTTTATGCTAGTTTTTAAATTAGAGAAAAATAAATTATCATTTTAGATAGTTCTACTAAAAAAGAACTCAAAGCTTGTATTCTCTCTGGGGGGCAAAGTACCAGAATGGGTAAAGATAAGGCACTATTAAAACATCATGAAGGCGATAGCTGGTTATCACATAAATTAAATATTCTGAAAAAACTGGACTTAGAAACTATCCTCTTAACTAATCATCAATCCCATATAAATGAAATTAGTGAATTTCATAAAGTAAATATATTATTTGATAAAAAACCTTTCCATGGACCACTAAATTGTATGGAGTTTTTATATTCACAATTTTTAGGAAAATATGACTATATACTCTTAATGCCAGTAGATATGCCTTTCATTAATAGCAAGCATATTGAAGATTTTATAAAGTATTGGCAAAAAAATAGAGATATAGCTCTTATCGCACATAGTAATAAAATGGCTCAACCTCTACTTGGTATTTATCCTCTAAATCAAGCTAACTTAAATAAATTAAATGAAAGACTTCAATTAGGTAAAATAAACTTTCAGGGATGGACAAAATCAATTCCTTTTCATTATTATTTTGCCAAAGACAAAGAATTCATAAATGTCAACTCATTAAAGGAACTAAAATCACTAAATTATTATTAAAGTATGATGAAAGATATTCATGATAGAGAGTTAAAAGTTTTAAGACTTTCATTAACTAATAAATGTAATTTTTCATGTCCATATTGTTTGCCAGAAAATAATAGCTGTTTGACTACATTAACTAATAAGCAATTCCTATCAATAATTAAGGTTGCTTGCAAATTAGGAGTAAACTCACTCAGATTAACTGGGGGAGAGCCATTAATAAGCAGTCAGTTGAATAAGCTGATGGAAGCAATTAATACATTAAAGAAAACAAGAAATCATCCTATTAATAATTTAAAAGACATTGCTATAACTACAAATGGATCATTATTAACAAAAGATAGATGTCAAGATTTATTTGCTTATGGACTCAACAGGATCACAGTTAGCCTAGATGCCCTAGATCCAAAAATATTTTCAATAATGACAGGAGATAATAATATGATTTCAGCTAAGAATAAGCTGAATCATGTTCTCCAAGGCATTGATAATGCCATCCAAGCAGGCTTTGATCCATTAAAGGGTCAGCTGAAAATAAACTGTGTCATCAAAAAGAACATAAATGATAATCAGATCATAAATCTTGTTCGCTTTGCTAAAGCTAAATCTATTGAAATTAGATTCATAGAATATATGGATGTAGGAAATAAGAATAATTGGCAAGCTAATGAAGTTCTAACATCTCACGAGTTGATAAATATAATAAAACAACATTTTAAAATTAATGAGGCTGGAAGATTAAAAGGTAATACAGCCCATAAATGGTATATGAAAGATAGTAATAGCTTCATAAGTACTATATCTTCGATATCTAATCCTTTTTGTTCTGACTGCAATAGATTAAGGATTACTAGTGATGGTTTCGCACATACTTGCCTTTTTTCAAACAATGGTTCTGATTTAAAAAAATGGCTCAATCCATCAATTAATGAAAAAGGCTTAGAAGAATTTCTTGAGACAATATGGCTAATAAGAGATGATAAATATAGTGAAAATAGATTTAATAAATCTGAGAACTCGAAACCACAAAAACCTCATCCTTCAATGTCGTATTTAGGAGGTTAAAATCCATATGAACAAAGAAAATGGTATTAACTAGTACATAAATTAAAAAATATTCTTTTGAAAATTTATTTTCGTATAAATAAAGACAACTGAAGTACTAAAAATCTATGAAATTCGCAATAGTCGTTTCAGAAAAGTGCGCTTTGCTATTAGTTTAGGAATGTTAATGGGTATGATTCATGGGTGGTATGTAAGTAAAGGTTATGCATCTACAAACCAATATAATGATACTTATTTTCAGTCTGAGATTAACCAACTTCCCACCTACTCTTTTTTGAAATCTAAAAATACAGGATTGAGTTTTAATTGATTTAATTTAGAATTATAATAAGTAAAATTTATAAAAGTAACTACAGTCAATACAATTTACTTTTCTGTTCATTGATTTTTTTTGTATCAAGCTGAACCACTTTTAAGAGCTTAAAGCATTATTATGTATTAACTAATACAAAATTCTTCTTGTTAGATCAGCTCGGGTCTTCTTTAGAACTTTTGCATAGTTCATCACTCTATTCTCATGGATCTCCTTACATACAGAGGTCAAAAATATCTACCTGAAGACATTAAAAATCTTCACTACTCAAATACGAGTTATCTAGATAGGCAAATCAAAGCCAAAATGACCATCAATGAGACTCTATTTTCTTATAGAGGCATAAATTATAAAAAATCAAAACATACAGAAAGGTAAAAGATTAAGCAGTCAAATATTTTGGAAGAATTTTTAAATACTTTTGTATTACGCTGAACAACACTGCTCTTAAAAGATAATCATAATAAATATGTAGTCATTACTACAAAAACGTTCAACTCGCTTCAGCGAGCCGCAAACCGCCTTAAGCCAAGGAACGGGGGACTTAAGCTAAAACGATCCAAATTAAACATGCCTACAAGTTCCATACGAAGCACTGAAAAAAGTGCCATTACTGTTTCAGCAGGATTTTTAGGAGCATTCATTATTAGTTCTTTAGCTGTTCAGCTTTTTAGAAGCTATTCCCCTGCTGTTCAAAATAAATTAACTACTGTTGACCCAGTAATTGCTAGTCCTGCCACTCTTTGGTCTGAACTGGGGACACGAGATAACATTATTATTGAACAATCAAATACAAAATTAAATACAAATAGTTCAAGTTCTATCAATATTGAACCTGTAATAACCTCTGAGGCAACTTTATGGTCTCCTCTTTTTGTTGATTGATTTTACTCATCTTCAATTGATTGATTGATTGATTGATGCAAGTATGATGAATGAGAATTTAGATTATCAGCAAAAATTTTAAACTGAATTAAAGAAAATCAATACATTCGATATCTAATATTTTGTATTTTTTGCCACATAGTATTCAAGATCTTGAAATCCTCAGACAAATAATTCGTTTTAGTAGCAATAACTACTTAATTAAACAAATAGGTATAAAACTCTCATTTTTTGTATCGACTACTACTTAGTCGGAGTATGTCGGCTGATTTAATTTTTCAAAACGGTTAGATTTTTTACCGTTTTTAATAGGCAAACTTTTTAAGCCTTCTTTCTTACTTTTTAATTTCAATGCTTGGCAATCTTTGGACATTTCAAGGGAGATATCGAACACTTCATCTCACTTGGTTTGCGTTCTTTCTAACTTTTGTTGTTTGGTTTAATTTGGCTCCCCTTGCTACGACTGTTAAGGCAGACTTGGGGCTCACTTTGGGTCAAATTCGAACTGTAGCTATCTGTAATGTTGCATTAACAATTCCAGCGAGAGTCCTCATTGGAATGCTTCTAGATAAATTTGGACCACGTAAAACATACTCAAGCCTTCTCATTTTTTCGGTAGTTCCATGCTTACTTTTCGCCTCAGCAGAAACTTTTAATCAATTAGTTATCGCTCGCTTATTACTTTCAATTGTAGGTGCAGGATTTGTAATTGGTATTCGGATGGTGGCTGAATGGTTCCCACCTAAAGAAATCGGTCTAGCAGAAGGAATATATGGAGGTTGGGGTAATTTTGGCTCAGCTTTCTCGGCTCTGACAATGGTTGCCATTGCTGGGTTACTTTCTTTTTCAGGTGGATTTGAATTACCAACAGGTGCCGTTCTTAACTGGCGAGGTGCTATCGCTGGCAGTGGTGTGATTTCAGCATTGTATGGCATCTTTTATTTCTTTAATGTCAGAGATACTCCTCCTGGAAAAATTTATCAGCGTCCAACTAAAACAGCTGGTCTAGAAGTCACTTCTATGCGAGATTTTTGGGGGCTTTTGGGTATGAATGTGCCGTTTGTAGCCATACTTTCTGTTTTATGTTGGAGGTTAAAGAAAGTTGGTTTCCTTGATGAGGGAACATATCCATTAGCTCTTTTCGCTGTTTTAATTTGGTTCGCTTTTCAGACCTGGGGGATTATTCGTACAAACTCAGAGTTAATTGCAGGAACTAAAATTTATCCAAAAGAAGACCGTTATGAATTTAAACAAGTAGCCATTCTTGAACTCACATATATTGTTAATTTTGGTTCTGAGCTGGCAGTTGTTTCAATGTTACCTACTTTTTTTGAGACAACATTTGATTTACCAAAAGCAACAGCAGGTATTCTCGCCTCCTCCTTTGCTTTCGTTAACCTTGTTGCACGTCCAGCTGGAGGTCTAATTTCTGACAAGCTCGGAAGTAGAAAAAATACTATGAGTTTTCTAACCGGAGGACTTGGAATTGGATACCTTGTCATGAGTTGGATCAAACCTGGTACTTTTTCAGGTATAAGTGGAATTATCGTCGCATTGTTCATAACAATGCTTGCTTCCTTCTTTGTTCAAGCAGGGGAAGGCGCTACTTTTGCTCTAGTACCACTTGTTAAACGAAGAGTTACTGGACAGGTCGCTGGTCTTGTTGGTGCCTATGGCAACGTAGGAGCAGTAACTTATCTAACTATTTTTAGTCTTCTACCTATGTGGATGAGTGGAAGTGGAGAAGCGACAGCAGAGATAATTGCTAATTCCAATAGTGCCTTTTTCCAAATCTTAGGAATAGCAGGGCTGATAGTTGCATTCATGTGCTTTTTCTTTCTTAAAGAACCAAAAGGATCCTTCGATGAATTACATGAAGGGGAAATTGCTTAAAATATTAATGAATTTCCAATCAAAACCTTGGGTAGTTACCCAAGGTTTTATTTTCTTATCTCATTAAATTGAGATGACAGAGAAAATTGAAAATTTAACTACTCAATGTCCATATTGCGGCGTTGGATGTGGTCTAGAAATGCAACCACCAGCTGAAATCGGAAAAGCAGTACGTAGAGATGCAGATGGTTATCCAATGTGGAGGTCTAGAGGCGATCGCAATCATCCATCCAACCTTGGACAAATATGTATTAAAGGTGCAACCGTAGGAGAAAGCTTGTCTCCAGGGAGATTAAAGCAACCTCTGTATCGAGATGATTTAAATGATAAATATCAACCGATTAGCTGGCATGAAGCTACAGATAAGATAGTTTCACAAATCAAAAAAAGTTTACTCAAAAAAGGTCCAAACTCTATAGCGATGTATGGTTCTGGACAATTTCATACTGAAGACTACTATATTGCTCAAAAATTACTCAAAGGAGCTTTAGGTACAAATAATTTTGATGCAAATTCAAGACTATGTATGAGCTCAGCTGTCGCTGGATATAATTTAAGTCTTGGATCAGATGGTCCTCCCTGTTGTTATGAAGATCTTGATCACTACACCGTTGCATTCCTCATTGGCACTAATACAGCGGAATGCCATCCAGTACTTTTTCAACGTCTACTCAAAAGGAAAAAACAACATCAAGATAAAGTAAAAATTATTGTTATAGATCCAAGATTAACAGACACTGCAAAAGCTGCTGACATTTATCTACCTATTGCTCCAGGCAGTGACTTAGCCCTGTTATATGGTATTGCCAATTTAGTTCTGAAAAATAATGGACAAAATGCAGAATTTATTAAAAATCATACAGATAAATATTCAGAATTCTTAGCGATTATAAAAAATTGGACTCCTAGAAAAGTTGCTCGCTTTTGTGGTATCCCAGAAAAAAAATTAGAAGAAGTAGCTAATATGTTTAATCATCGCGAAAGGGTACTAAGTCTTTGGTCAATGGGTGTAAATCAACGCAGAGAAGGTACTGCAGTTGTTGGGGGACTTATCAATCTACATCTTCTCACGGGACAAATCGGGAAAGAGGGAGCTGGACCTTTTTCGCTTACTGGCCAACCAAATGCTATGGGAGGACGTGAAGCAGGAGGCCTATCTCATCTACTTCCTGGTTATCGAAATGTTGCCAATAAAAAACATAGACAAGTCGTCGAAAATCACTGGGATTTTCCGGCTGGAAGTATCTCTGAAGAACCAGGTTTAAACGCCTGGCAACAAATTGAAGCAATGGAAAAAGGAGAAATAGATCTTTGGTGGGTTGCTGCAACTAACCCACTTGTAAGCATGCCTGATCTAAATCGAGTAAAAGCCGCAATAAAAAACTGTTCCCTAGTTGTTTTATCCGAAGCATATGAAGATACTGAAACCTCTCATTATGCCCATCTATTATTGCCGGCTGCACAATGGAGTGAGAAAGCCGGTGTGATGACTAATTCAGAAAGGCGAATCACTTATTGCCCAGCTTTTCGTCCATGCTTTGGTCAAAGTCGTCCCGATTGGGAGATATTTGCTGAAGTAGGCCAAAAACTTGGATTTATTGATCAGTTTACTTATGATTCTTCTGCTGAGGTATATTCAGAGTTTACAGCTCTGACAAGTGGTCGTCTCTGTGATAGTTCGGGTCTTAATCATGAATTACTAACAAGTGTTGGTCCCCAACAATGGCCATTTTCAAAAGGAAGTAATCCTACGAAAAAAGCCAAGCGACTTTATGAAAATAAAAGGTTTGAGACACCTAATGGTCGAGCCCAGTTTTACACTAAACAACCTCTGGGAATCGCTGAGCCTCCATGCGATATGTACCCGTTAGTCTTAACTGTTGGGCGTTACCTCGGACAATGGCATACCATGACTCGTACTGGAAAAGTAAATCGACTTAATAAAATGCACCCTGAACCATTACTTGAAATTCATCCTATGGATGCAAAAAATATGAATATTAAAGATGGTGAGTTATCTGCTCTTAATTCTCGTCGTGGACATCTTACAGTACGTGTAAAAGAAACTGATCGTATACGTCGAGGCACAGTTTTTCTCCCAATGCACTGGGGCTTCACTCAAACTAATCATTGTGAGACAAACAACTTGATGCATGAACAATCATGTCCCATATCTAAACAGCCTGAACTAAAAGCAAGCGCTGTAATTGTGGCTCCAGTGAATCCAGTCAATCAACCACTTGAAAACAATGAAAAAGGATTTGTTAAATACGTAAAAGAAATCGTAAATATGAAATAAAAAATAGAAAACAATACTTCCTATTGAGAAATAACTCCTATGTCGAATAATTACGAAAAATTTAAAACCTATTTAAAAAAAATAGGTAGTGGAGAATTTACAGGCAAAAGTCTCTCTCGTGAAGAAGCTAAAGCAGCTATCAAACTGATGCTGAAAGAAGAAGCCAGTGCAGCACAAATTGGTGGCTTCATGATTGCACATAGAATTAGACGTCCTACCCCTGAAGAATTAGCAGGAATGATTGATGCCTATATAGAACTAGGACCTAAAATTCAATCACCCAGTAATCAACGTCAACCTATATTTTTTGGGATGCCTTTTGATGGTCGAAAAAAAACAGCACCTATTTATCCTCTAACAACTTTACTATTACTAACTCAGAAACAACCTGTTATTTTGCATGGTGGGTCTCGTATGCCAGTGAAATATGGTGTTACCCATAACGAACTATTTCAAGCCCTAGGAATAAATTTAACCGGTCAATCCATAGAACAACTACAAAGTTTTTTCAATCAGAACAATCTTGCCTTAATACATCAGCCAGATCATTTTCCACTAGCTGAAAAATTAATTCCTTACAGAGATCAAATAGGTAAGCGACCACCTCTAGCAAGTATGGAATTAATTTGGACATGTCATCAAGGAAGTCATCTACATATAAGTGGCTATGTTCATTCTCCTACTGAAGAAAGACATTGGAAGACCTTAGAGCTTATGGGAGAACAAAATGTGATTACTATCAAAGGACTGGAAGGTGGAATAGATCTCTCAATAAGTCGTTCATCAACAATTGGACAGTACAAAAATCAACATGGCACTAGAACTGTTTTTCATCCCAAAGACTACGAATGTTCTGGAAAAGATATTGAATGGAACGACATCAAAGAATGGAAGAGATTTGCTTTACAAGCTCTTAATGGCGAAGGCCCTTTAACGAAAGCGTTAGAGTGGAATGCTGGTATTTACTTTTTTTATGCAGGCTTAAGCTCTGATATTAAAGAAGGAATTAATAAAGCTAAAGAAATAATCAATTCAGGATCAGCTATCAAACATTTAGAAAAATTAATTGATTGGAGTGACGAAAATATTGATTCCTAAGAGCTTTTAAAAATACATTTAATAAAAAGTTTTTTCCATTAAATAACGAGAAAAATGCACACCACCTATTTGGATTTGCTCGGGAGCAATAATTGTCCATCCATGACGTAAAAGCAATTGATAACTACATAAACTTGCCTCTGTGTTTAAAGTGATGGGTTTATCTTTGAGAGTATCTTCTTCAATTTGCTGTAATAGAGCCGTAGCATGCCCCTGTCGAGACGAACGCCCTCTGCAATAAAGCAATGCCAAGCGATTATGGGGATATTTTAAAGCAAATGCTTCAATAGTTTTATCAACACAACTCACCCAGCCCACCCCTTGCTTCAGAGGTTTGTCTAAAATCCCAGGAAGATACGCCAAAGCTGACCAAGCTTCAATCTGTTCTTGGCTATACAAGGATTCATCACAAGTTCGAATAGCATCTTCATAAACTTCTCTTAGAGCCATTTCATCTGAACTCTCACAAGGTCGCAAATATCTATTTAGACTGTTGTTATTGAATGAAGCCAAGTTCTCTGACAGTATGAGAGGCTGAATAAATTATGAGCTATTTGCTTTGAGAAGGCTAAAAATTCCTACACTTTTAGGAGCTTTCATAACACTTCTAGATGATCGATTAGGTGAAACTATTGTTTTGCCTCTTTTACCTTTTTTATTAGAGCAATTCACCACCAGCGCAACTACTCTTGGTTTTCTTACTGGAACTTATGCAATATCCCAGTTTGCGGCAGCCCCATTCATTGGAGCCATGAGTGATCGTTTCGGTCGTAAGCCGATCATGATCACATGTGTGTCAGGTTCAGTAATAGGAATATGTCTATTTGCATTAACTGTAAGCCTAAATTGGGATAATTATTTACCTTTATGGGCCTCAACTATACCTTTATGTTTACTATTTTTAGCCAGGATAATTGATGGTATAAGTGGAGGTACGGCAGCTACTGCTACTACAGTACTTGCAGATATATCAACTCCCGAAAATCGAGCAAAAACTTTTGGCTTAATTGGAGTAGCGTTTGGTTTAGGTTTTATTCTTGGACCAGGATTAGGAACAGCCCTAGCCAAGTTTAGTGTTACTTTACCGGTATGGGTCGCAAGCGGATTTGCAATATTTAATCTTATTTTTGTCATTTGGTTTTTGCCTGAAACACTGCCCAAAAACAAAAGAAATTTTTTACCAAGAAAAAGAGATTTAAATCCAATTAGTCAGTTATTAATTGTATTCAAAAACCCGTTAGCTAGAAGACTTTGCTTATCATTTTTTATTTTCTTTATGGCTTTTAATGGCTTTACAGCTGTTTTAGTCCTGTATTTAAAAGAAAAATTTGAATGGAGTCCTGAATTATGTAGTGCTGCTTTTATTGTCGTTGGCGTCATCGCTATGATTGTTCAAGGAGGACTAATTGGTCCTCTGGTTAAAAGATTTGGGGAATCAAGATTAACTTTTACTGGTATTGGCTTTGTAATGACAGGGTGTATTCTTCTGACGCTCGCAAATATTGACACTTCAGTTCCACTTGTATTTAGTGGCGTCGCAATACTTGCAATGGGAACTGGACTAGTAACTCCTAGTTTAAGAGCACTAATCTCAAGAAGACTAAGTTCTATTGGTCAAGGAGCCGTATTAGGAAATCTACAGGGTTTACAAAGTCTAGGGACTTTTCTTGGAGCAATCGCAGCGGGACGCTCATATGATCTTTTTGGTCCAAGAAGTCCATTTTTTGGCACTATTTTTCTTCTGGTATTTGTTATGTTTTTAATTTCAGGTAGAAAAGTTAGAAATCAAAAAGTAATCACCTAGACTGATAGTTGATCAAGATATTAAAATAATAATTAGAAATTGAATAAATTGATTATAGATATGACTAATCCAAAAATCAATAATGAAACTTATATAAATCGTGAACTGAGTTGGATAGATTTTAATAAACGTGTATTAGAACTTGCTATAGAAGAAGAAACACCATTACTAGAAAAAATTAAATTCAGTTCAATCTTTAGCAATAATTTAGACGAGTTTTTTATGGTTAGAGTTGCTTCATTAAAATCACAAGTAGAAGGTGGAATCTCAAAAAGAAGCCAAGATGGAAAATCTCCAGAAGAACAACTTTTTGAAATTCGAAATTATTTAGATCCTATTTTAAAAACGCAACAATATAAAACTAGGAAATATATAGAAGAGGACTTCAAAAAAGATAATATATTCATACTTGAATATAAAGAATTAAATGAAAGACAAAAGGTTTGGATAGATAATTATTTTACAACTGCAATTTTTCCGATACTAACCCCCTTAGCAGTTGACCCCTCTCATCCATTTCCATTTATAAGTAATCTTAGTTTAAATTTAGCTGCAATTATCGTCGATAAGGAATCAGATAAAGAACAGTTTACCCGCATAAAAATTCCTGGGGAGAGTATTTCTAGATTTATAAGTATTCCAGTTGAACTTAATGATAATGAATCTACAAAATACACAGGAATTGCCATCGAACAAATCATTGCAAATAATCTATCCATGCTTTTCCCCGGAATGGGTGTTAAAGAATATTCGTTCTTTCGAGTTACAAGAGATGCTGATCTAGAACTTCGAGACATTGAAGCTGATGATTTAATGAGCGCACTAGAAGAAGGTTTACGCAAGCGTCGCAAAGGAGGTGAGGTAGTAAGGCTAGAAGTCTCTATAAATACGCCAAAAGTAATTCTTGATCTGTTACAAGAAGGGATGAATATTGATAAAGAAAATTTATATCAAATTGAGGGGTTATTAGCATTAGATGAATTAATAGAATTAACAACTTTCAATCTTCCAAAATTAAAGTTTAAAGAGCATCAAGGTATTACTCATAATTCACTCAAAAATAGTCAATTGCGAGAACAAGAAGAATTAGATACTCGAAATAAAAGTAATTTTAAAAGTATTTTCTCCATTATTCGCCGTAATGATTTACTAGTCCATCACCCATACAATCTTTTCTCGACCTCAGTCGAAGAGTTTATTAATCAAGCTGCGGAAGATCAGCAAGTCATGGGCATCAAAATGACCTTGTATAGAATCTCCAAAGACTCTTTAATTATTGATGCACTAATAAGAGCTGCTGAGAAAGGAAAACAAGTAATGGCTCTCGTTGAGCTTAAAGCAAGATTTGATGAAGATAATAATATCCAATGGGCAAAACAATTAGAGCAAGCTGGTGTACATGTTGTTTATGGAGTCATTGGACTTAAAACTCATACAAAAATTGCTTTGATTATAAGAAAAGAAAAAAACAGATTAAGAACATACTTTCATATTGGGACTGGTAATTATAATTCAAAAACGTCTAAAACATATACAGATTTTGGCTTATTGTCTTGTCAGCCTGAGCTTGGTCAAGATCTTATTGAACTATTTAATTATCTAACTGGATTTGCTAAACAACAAACCTACAGAAAATTATTAGTTGCACCGGTAACTCTTAGAAGTGGAATAGAAAAACTAATAAAAAGAGAAATCAATTATTCAAAAAATGGCTTGCCGGCTAGGATAATAGCCAAAATGAATTCCCTAGTAGATCCAGAAATTATAAAACTACTTTATATTGCATCACAGGAAGGAGTAAAAATTGAACTTATAATTAGAGGAATGTGCTGCCTATATCCTCAGAAAAAAGGCTTAAGTGAAAATATAAAAGTAACAAGCATTATTGGTAGGTTTTTAGAACATTCAAGAATCTTTTGGTTTAATAATGATGGCGATGCAGAAGTATTTATTGGTAGTGCAGATTGGATGAGGCGTAATTTAGATCGAAGGGTTGAAGCAGTTACACCTATTGAAGACAATAAAATTAAAAAAGAAATTAAACATTTATTAGATTGTTATTTAGAAGAAAATAAAGACTCTTGGAACATGCAAAGTGATGGTAGCTACGCCAAAAATCCAATTTTGAATGATAAGAAAAAATATATTCAAGAAAAAATTATTAAGCTATACAAAAAAGATGAAAATTAAAAAATTTCAAAACTTTTTTCAAAATATTTAATCTGTTTTTTTGATGCGCTTTATACCTAATTAGGTAAAAAGTCATAAATTTTTCGTTTCAATTAGTCAACTTCTCCTTATAAGTGCTAACTTCTTAATAAATCTAATTTCAAGAGGCCAGGGTGATGGGGATCCCGCTGGAATCTGCCAAGGAAGTTTCTGATGTTTCATCAGGGAAGTCCAATTCGGCAAGCACAAGTCAAAAACTATCTGCATCAACTGTAAGTAGTCAAAAATCTCGAAGTTCAAGAAGACAAAGTAATCGTCTAGCTACTGATGCGATAGGTTTCTATCTCACAAGTATTGGAAGAGTCCCACTTTTGACACCTGCAGAAGAAATTGAGCTTGCTCATCATGTCCAACAAATGAAAGATTTGCTGAGCCTTCCTCTTGAACAGCGGTCTACCCGTCAGAAACACAAAATAAAAATGGGTAAACGAGCAAGAGATCGCATGATGGCTGCAAACCTGAGACTTGTTGTAAGTGTTGCAAAAAAATATCAAAACCAAGGTCTCGAATTACTCGATTTAGTTCAAGAAGGTGCAATTGGATTAGAGAGAGCAGTTGATAAATTTGATCCTGCAATGGGTTATAAATTCTCAACCTATGCCTACTGGTGGATAAGACAAGGTATGACTCGTGCCATTGATAACAGTGCTAGAACAATTCGACTGCCAATACATATCAGCGAAAAACTTTCAAAAATGCGCCGTATTTCGCGTGAATTATCTCATCGATTTGGTAGGCAACCAAATCGACTAGAGTTAGCAAACGCAATGGGAATTGAACCTCAAGATCTAGAAGATTTAGTGTCGCAAAGCGCGCCATGTGCATCTCTTGATGCTCATGCAAGAGGCGAAGAAGATCGAAGTACTCTTGGAGAACTCATTCCAGACCCCAATTCCGATGAGCCCATGGAAGGGATGGATAGAAGTATTCAAAAAGAACACCTTGGAGGGTGGTTATCTCAATTAAATGAGAGAGAGCAAAAAATCATGAGACTTCGGTTTGGCCTCGATGGAGAAGAACCACTTACTCTTGCTGAAATCGGAAGACAAATAAATGTTTCGAGAGAACGTGTAAGACAACTTGAAGCAAAAGCAATTTTAAAATTGAGGGTAATGACTACTCATCAAAACGCTGCTTAAACATTGCCTATTCAAATCGCTATTTTTATTATTGCGTTATGGATAGTTTTAATTTTATTAATTGCAGTTTTATGTAAAAGATATTTTCCTAAAAAAGAAGAGTTAAGTAGAAAAATTATTCATATAGGAACAGGGCCTGTAATTCTTTTAGCCTGGTTATTTGATATTCCAAAAAATATAGCTTTCTCAACTGCATTATTGATCACCATATCCTTAGGTGTTAATTATCAATATCGTTTATTACCTGCCATTGAAGATGTCGAGAGAAAAAGTTTTGGAACAATTGCATATGGTATCAGTATCACACTTTTACTTTTACTATTCTGGCCTCGCTATGCATCATCAATTTCCATAGGAGTTCTATCAATGGCTTTTGGCGATGGATTAGCAGGTTTACTTGGAAGGTCTATTAACTCTCCAAAATGGTCAATACTAGGTCAAACGAAATCAACCATTGGAACATTAACAATGGGGTCAGTAGTAGCTATAACGACTTCAATTATCTCTTCAACTAATAATTTAAGCATACAGCCTCTAGAAATTTTAATCATCTCGCTAATCGCAACTTTTTTAGAACAAATAAGTCCTTGGGGTATCGACAATTTAACTGTACCTATTGGAGTAACTTGTATAGGGATCTGGTTAGTAGGAATATAAAAACCCACTAAATTTATTTGACTGATTCAGCTAGTTCCTCTAATAAAACTTCAGTTGTAGAAAAGTTTATGCATGCATCCGTAACACTTTGCCCATAGGTAAGTTTTGATAAATCGGAATTTAATTTCTGATTACCCTCAACAAGATGACTTTCAATCATTACGCCCATTACATTCTTTGATCCACCTTTTAACTGTGATGCAACATCCAGCAAAACTTCTGATTGTCTACGAAAATCTTTATTTGAGTTGCCATGGCTACAATCAACCATGACTCTTCCAGGCATCTTAAATTTTGCCAGTTCATCTGCAATTAAATTAATTGCATCAAGATGATAATTAGTTCCATTCTTACCACCTCTTAGAACGAGATGACCATCTGGATTACCTGTCGTACTCACTATTGAAGCGTGACCATCGTTATTAATTCCTAAAAAATGATGAGGTTTTGAAGCCGCTTGCATTGCATTAATCGCTATCGTTGCTGTCCCATCAGTACCATTCTTATAACCAACCGGCATTGACAATCCAGACGCCATTTCACGATGAGTCTGACTCTCTGTTGTTCTTGCCCCAATAGCAGTCCAACTAATTAAATCAGCAATATATTGAGGAACAACTGGATCAAGCAATTCAGTTGCTGCCGGCATCCCTTTTTTGGCTAAATCAAGTAATAGTCCTCTTGCCTTTCTTAAACCAGTATTAATATCGTAAGAATTATCAAGATGAGGGTCATTAATAAGTCCTTTCCAACCAACAGTTGTACGTGGCTTCTCAAAATAAACACGCATGACAATCTCTAACTTTTGACTATATTTCTCCCTCAATGGGGCTAAACGATTTGCATATTCAATAGCGGCATCAACATCATGAACCGAACATGGTCCAACAATCACCAAAACTCTTGGATCATTACCATGAAGAATTGATTGAATCTTTTTGCGAGTAATAGAGACAACTTCAGAGGCTGCCTTATCTAAAGGCAAATCTCTATGAAGTAATGCTGGTGACATTAATGGACGAGTCTCGACAACATGAAGGTCAGAGGTGCTATCCACCATTGAAAAATATGATGAGGTGGACATTTAAAGCGTGATCATAGATATAAGATTAGAGAAGTATCAGTCATAGGGGGGTAATAAGTTGCATTATCTGAATGTTTGTTCAAAAAACATGCAGTTGTAAACAATGAAAACAAAAGGCTCTCACTCAAATACATTCTTTATTGAGATTTAAAAATGCTTAAAAATTATTTATCACATGTTGCAGAAAGAGAAGCGTTAGGGATCCCTCCCCTTCCTTTAGATGCAAAACAGACTCAAGCTCTAACAGAGTTATTAGAAAAGCCAGATAAAGAACTAGATCAAAACTTCTTACTTGATCTTCTTACCAATCGAATTCCTCCTGGAGTTGATCAAGCCTCTTATGTCAAAGCAACTTGGCTTAGCTCAATTGCTCAAGAAGAATCAAAAAGTCCATTAGTAAGTCCTTTAAAAGCAACTGAACTTTTGGGTACAATGATTGGCGGATATAATGTAGCAGCATTAATTGAAATACTAAAATCTAATAATAAAGAATTAGCAGCTTCAGCCTGTAATGCATTAAGTAATACTCTTTTAGTTTATGACGCTTTAAACGACATTTTAGAACTAGCAAAAAATAACATATATGCAGAAAAAGTTATAAATAGCTGGTCCAATGGAGAATGGTTTACTAATAAACAACCCTTAGCTGAAGAAATAACATTAACAATATTCAAAGTTGAAGGAGAAACAAATACAGACGACCTCTCTCCAGCAACTCATGCCACAACAAGACCAGATATTCCTTTACATGCTCTAGCGATGCTAGAGACTCGCGACCCAAATGGCTTAGCCACTATTGAAGAATTAAAAAAGAAAGGATATCCAATCGCATATGTTGGCGATGTCGTTGGAACAGGAAGCTCGAGAAAATCAGCAATAAACTCTGTCCTTTGGCATACAGGACAAGACATCCCTTACGTGCCAAACAAAAGAGGGAGTGGGGTTGTAATAGGAGGTAAAATTGCTCCTATTTTCTTTAATACTGCTGAAGATTCAGGTGCACTTCCAATTGAATGCGATGTCAGCAATCTAAAGACAGGAGATGTAATTACTATTTTTCCTTACAAAGGAGAAGTTAGAAGACATGAAAAGGAGAAACACAGTGGAGAACTTTTATCAAAATTTGACTTAAAACCACAAACTATTACTGATGAAATCAGAGCAGGTGGGCGAATTCCTTTAATGATTGGACGAGCTTTAACAGACAAAGTTAGAACAAAATTAAAACTACCTCCCTCTACTCTTTTTATTCGTCCTGGACAGCCACCTGCATCAAAGCATGGGTTTACTCAAGCTCAAAAAATGGTTGGAAAAGCTTGTGGCTTAGAAGGCGTTCTCCCTGGTGCAAGTTGTGAGCCAATAATGACAACAGTTGGTAGTCAAGATACTACTGGTCCGATGACTAGAGATGAAATGAAAGAATTAGCCTGTTTAGGATTTTCTGCTGATTTAGTTATGCAGAGTTTCTGTCATACGGCAGCATATCCCAAGCCCGTTGATATCAAAACTCAAAAAGAACTCCCTGATTTTTTTGCTGAAAGAGGAGGAATAGCATTAAAACCCGGTGATGGAATTATTCACAGTTGGCTCAATAGGATGCTTTTACCAGACACAGTCGGAACAGGTGGCGATAGTCATACTCGTTTTCCATTGGGTATCTCATTTCCAGGAGGTTCGGGAGTTGTGGCATTTGCTGCAGCCATTGGTTCCATGCCTTTAGATATGCCGGAGTCAGTTCTTGTACGTTTTAAAGGGTCTTTACAAACTGGCGTCACATTAAGAGATGTAGTTAATGCTATTCCGTGGATGGCTATTCAACAAGGTCTTCTGACCGTCGCAAAAGAAAACAAAGTTAATGTGTTTAATGGAAAAATATTAGAAATTGAAGGTCTACCAAACCTAAAATTAGAGCAAGCCTTTGAGTTGACTGATGCAAGTGCAGAAAGATCTTGTGCTGGGTGTTCGATTCAACTCTCCGAATCAACAATTAGTGAATATTTAACAAGCAATATTGTTTTACTTAAAAATATGATTGCTAGAGGATATAAAGACGCAAGAACAATAAGTAGAAGAATTAAAGAAATGGAAGATTGGTTAAAAAAACCAAATTTACTATCAGCCGACTCAAATGCTCAATACTCAGAAATCATCGAAATAGATTTAAATGAACTTAAAGAACCTGTTTTAGCTTGTCCTAATGATCCTGATAACGTCAAACTTTTAAGCGAAGTCGCAGGCACTCCAATTCAAGAAGTTTTTATTGGTTCGTGTATGACTAATATTGGTCATTATCGAGCCGCTGCAAAAATTCTAGAAAAAGAAGGGAAGATAGCAGCACGATTATGGGTATGTCCTCCAACACGAATGGATGAGGAAATTTTGAAAAAAGAAGGATACTACGAGATCTTTGAAAAAGCTGGTAGCCGAATGGAAATGCCTGGTTGTTCTCTATGCATGGGCAATCAAGCTCGTGTAGAAGACAATTCAACTGTTTTCTCAACCAGTACAAGGAATTTCAACAACAGATTAGGGAAAGGAGCTCAGGTTTTCTTAGGCAGTGCAGAACTGGCCGCTGTTTGCGCTTTGTTGGGTCATATCCCTACAACTGATGAATATCTTTCAATCGCTTCCAAAAAAGTTTCCCCTTTAACTGACGAAATATACAGATATTTAAACTTTGATGAAATACCGAACTTTATCGAAGATGGCCGTGTAATAACAAAAGAAGAAGAAGCCTCTATTTTACAAGCCTAAATTGAGTTAAATGAGCAAAAGTCACAGTCACAATCCTGTTCAAAAGAAATCAAGTCAAAGCATAAAAAAACTTCTTCAAAAGAAATGGCTAAATGTAATTCTTGCTCTAATCCTTACAGGATTAGGAGCAGCATTAACGGGAATATTATTTAAAACTGGAATTCATGCATTAGAAGATTATCGATCAAATCTACTTAGGTATATGCCTAGATGGATAGTTTTACCAATCTTAGGGGCATTAGGAGGATTAATTGCTGGATCACTCATTCAAAATTTTGCACCGACAGCAAAAGGAGCTGGAGTTAGTCACATCATTGCATTTCTCCGCCATAAACCAGTCCCTATGGGATTAAGAGTTGGAATCGTAAAATTATTTGCTGGAATAATTGCTATTGGCAGTGGGTTCCCACTAGGGCCAGAAGGCCCCGCAGTGCAAATGGGGGGATCTGTTGCCTGGAAAATGGCACAATGGTTAAAAGCGCCTATTTCATTTCGTAGAGTCATAGTTGCAGCAGGAGGAGGAGCTGGAATTGCAGCAATTTTTAGTGCGCCTATTGGAGGCTTTATCTATGCAATTGAGGAACTTCTTAATTCAGCTAGACCAGTAGTTCTCTTATTAGTAGTTGTTACAACATTCTGGGCTGATAGTTTTGCTGATATTTTGCAAGCGATTGGACTAGATCAAAAAGCTGGTGGATTTGTTAATAATTTAGGTTTTCAATTAGAGAGAGCATATACACCGGTCATCAAATTCTTTCCGATCGATTTTTTATACCTAATAGCTTTAGGAATCTTACTTGGATTCTTAGCAGAAATGTATTGCAAATATGTTTTAAAAATGCAAGTCCTAGGAAACAAGTTGTTTAAAAATAAAACTATTCAAAGAATGAGTTTATCTGGATTATTACTTGGCTCAATGTATTCAATAATTCCAGAAAGTTTTCACAATATCGAAGGATTGCAAAAGATTATTGTTAATGAAAGTAGTAGTTTTATGGTCGCAATAAGTATATTTCTTGTTTTATTTTTTGCTTCTGGTTTGGCAGCCGCCTCAGGAGCTCCTGGTGGGTTATTTTATCCAATGCTCACCTTAGGTGGAGCAATAGGATTAGCAAGTGGTATTGGAGTAGAAACATTGACGGGCCATGTGCCAACAACCTATATTTTTGCGGGGATGGGTGGATTCGTAGCTGGATGCTCAAGAACCCCCTTAACAGCCGTGTTTTTAGCCTTCGCCTTAACTAAAAATCTTTTAATACTTAAACCACTTTTGATTACATGTATAGCTAGCTTTTTAACTGCTAGAATACTTAATGAACATTCAATTTATGAAAGACAAATTACAATTGAAGAAGAAGAATTAACATAAAACTTATTCAAAAAATTTTAATGAAATATTATTACTTCTAGATTCATAAATCATACATCTAAGACCTATCAATAAGATCCACCCTAAGATATTTATTCTGCTATCAAATAGTGGAATATCTGTCGCATGAAAGCAAATTAGAATTAAAGTGGAGGTCCACCAAGCTCGATCAACTATTATGTTCTTTTTAAGATTTAAATTATTAAATATTTTATAAAAAGAGGAAATTAATAATAAGCTAAATACAAATATATTAATCAAAAAAGAAACTACTACGCCATGGCTAATTGCTAATTCTAAAGGCAAATTATGAGAGTGGCCATGAGACAACCCCGTCCTTAAAGGGTAAATAATTGAGAAAGCTGCGGCTCCCCACCCCAACCATGGTTTTTCAAAAATTAAAGTAACTGCTGTTTTCCATTGACCAATACGTGTTGCTTCAAAAGGTCTGGTATCTACAAACTGCATATCATTTAGTCTCATCCAAATAGATTCAGGAACAATACTCCTTGCAAATTGTTGAATTCCAAAATCGAAAAATGGCAAAACAGCAATAAGCACAGGAAGAAAACAAATAAGCATTAAAGGTATTAACCAATTCCATGATGCTGAACCAAGCACGAGAGGTAATGCTAAAAAAATTGAACCCCATGCGTTTCGAGAGTCAGTCAAAATCATCGCTGAAACAAAAGCAACTAAAAGAGCAGAGGGAAGAAATCGGTTTCTTCCAAAAATAAAAGGATTTAAAACCGAAGCCAAACAGAATGGCCATACCCCCGATAACCACGCAGCAGTGATATTCGCGTAATCGAACAAGCCAGACAATCTGCCTAAAGGCTCTCCTCCTGGAGAAACAAACCAAATTATTAAACCGTCAAAAATCTCCCAAGGCCCCTCCCATCCAAGCCATAACTGACCAAAACCGGTGATTAAAACAGAAAGACTTCCTAATACAAGCCAAGAAGCACATTTGATTCTTTTTTCAGGAGTTGACAAATATGGTTGTAAACCCCAAAAACACCAAAAGAATGGCAACCAATTAAAAAGACCAAGCCAGGCTAGCCAGCCGGTATGAGAACGAATACAACCAATTATCATCAAAAAAGTTACAAGCACTAAAGGATAATTCCAATATTCCCTCCAATAAAGATCCCTTCTTTTACGACTTCCATCAAAAAGAGCTATAAGCAAAAATATATAAGAAATTAAGGCACTAGACGGCAAACAAAGTACACCTAACTGAAAACAATTCCAACCAATATTGTCTGAAAAATTATTTTTTAAATTCAAGCAATAAGCATTATTAATCATGTAAATACAGCTGTTCTACCTCTATAAACAATAACTTGTCGTCTTAAATGTAATCTTAAAGCTCTTGCCAAAGCGACTCGCTCTAAATCTCTACCCTTTCTTATTAAATCTGATACTTCATCACGATGACTTACATTAGATATAGTCTGTTCAATTATCGGCCCAGCATCGAGATCCTTAGTGACATAATGCGCGGTTGCACCAATTAATTTTACCCCTCTTTCCCAAGCCTGATGATATGGTTGAGCACCTTTAAAAGCAGGAAGAAAAGAATGATGAATATTAATGAAATCAGGAAACTTCTCTAAAAATGAACTACTTAAAATCTGCATATATTTAGCCAAAACGCCTAAATCAATTTTATAGTCATTTAGCAAATCTAAAATTTTAGCTTCTGAATCCGCTTTATTATTTTTATCTACTTTTATAAGCTTAAAAGGAATAGAAAAACTTGAGCAAATTTCTTCTAAATCTGAATGATTTGAGATAACTAAAGGAACATTCATACGTAATTCACCTGCCTTAACTCTCCATAAAAGATCAACTAAACAGTGACTCTGCTTACTGACAAAAATTGCAACATTAGGAAAATTATCTGAGAAACTCAATACAGCTTTTCCATTCAATCTCTGCTCAAGTAAAATTACTTCTGATTTCATTTCATTTTTATTCAACAGAAATCCATCTAAATCCCACTCAATTCGACTTAAAAACAATTTTGCATCTGCATCTGTATGGTGATCCGCATGTCTAATATTCCCATTTTTACTTGCTATCCAAGTTGCCAAATCACTTACAAGTCCAGGCTGATCAGGACAAATGAACTGCAAGATAACTGTTTTGACGCTCACTACAGCTATATCCTTAAACTATTCTCTTTTTTAGACCACTCATTCAAAATTAACAAGCAAATTTCATAGCATCTGTGCAAATGAATCGCCAAAAAGCAGAAAAGAAGCAAACAGAAATCTCAGTTATTGGTAGTGGAATAGCAGGAATTACAACTGCCTTTCATCTAGGGAAAAAAGGTTATAAAGTAAATTTAATCGACCCAACAGTCAATTCAAAAATAAATAATTTAACTCCAAAAAATGGAACACAGTCTAGTTTGGGTGTTCTCATGGGAAATATCTATAAAAGATCAACAGGAAGAGCTTTTTCACTAAGAAATAAAAGTATGAAATTATGGAAAGAATGGATTAATCAAATCAACTATCCTGGCTCAAATTTTTTATTTGAAAAACCATTTATTAAATTAGCAAGTTCTGAAAAAGAATATGAATCAATGATTGAATTAAGTAAGAACAAAAAAGAATATGGAATTGAACTTTTAGATAAAGATTCTTTAGATTTCTGGAATTCTATATTTGAGACAAAATTGACAGGAGGTTTAATATCTCATGAAGATGGCAGATTAAATCCGATACAATTAATAAAATTATTAATGCATAGTCTGGACCAAATTAAGATCAATAAAATCGAAAAAAATGTCATTAGAATAAAAAAAAATAGTGGTTCACAAAACAAAAGCTGGAGAATAAATTTAGAAAATAATCAATCTATTGATCAAGATTACATAATCATTTGTTCTGCATTAAATACTCAAAAATTATTAAAGCCTTTAGGCCATGAAATACTTTTAGAGCCAATATTAGGACAAGTAATTGAATTAGAATTAGAAAATAAAAATGAGAATTGGGAAAAATGGCCTGCAATATTAAATTATCAATCTATAAACTTTATACACCAACACCACAATCATATGCTTATTGGTGCAACTGTCGAAAGAGGAACTAACCCAAGTCTCCTGTATAAACAAGAAATGTTAAAAATGAATAACACAGCTCCAAAATGGATAGCAAAAGCAAAAATAATCCATGAATGGAGTGGAATCAGAGCTAAGCCAATAAACGAACCTGCTCCCTTATTAAAGCATTTAGAACCAGGTTTATTAATTAATACTGGTCACTACAGAAATGGTGTTTTATTAGCCCCAGCATGTGCCGAGTGGATTGAACTTAAAATCGAGGAAAATAATATTAATTAATAGTAACTTTTATTTTGTCTCAGTGAAATCAGCATCAATAACATCATCTCCATCATTTTTACTATCAGTATTTGAATCTTCAGCAGCTTGAGAAGCAGCATTTGCTTGTTGATATACAGAAGCGCCTAAGGAATACAACTCTTGTTGAAGCTCCTCAACTAAAGATTTCATGCTTTCATAATCATCTTTTTCAGTAGCCTCTTTCAGCTTGACACGTTTCTCTTCAACTTTTGCTTTTGCTGTTTCATCAACTTTATCGCCTAGCTCACTTATTTGTTTTTCAGCCTGATAAACAAGTGTTTCAGCTTGATTTTTAATATCAATTTTTTCACGCTTTTCTTTATCAGCAGAAGCATTCATTTCTGCATCTTTAACCATTTTATCAACTTCATTATCAGACAAAGTGGATGCTCCGGTAATAGAGATACTTTGCTCTTTACCACTTCCTTTATCTTTTGCATTAACACTTAGAATTCCATTAGCATCAATATCAAAAGTTACTTCAATTTGCGGTACACCACGAGGAGCGGGAGGAATTCCATCTAAACGAAATGTTCCTAAACTTTTATTGTCAGAAGCCATCTCGCGTTCACCTTGTAAAACGTGAATTTCAACATTCGTTTGGCCATCAACTGCTGTTGAATAAGTTTCAGCTTTTTTAGTGGGAACGGTAGTATTTCTTGAAATCATTTTTGTCATCACCCCACCCAAAGTTTCAACCCCAAGAGATAAAGGAGTTACATCAAGTAGCAAAATATCTTTAACTTCTCCGGCAAGAACTCCTCCTTGGATAGCTGCTCCAACAGCTACTACTTCATCTGGATTAACTGTTTGATTTGGATCCTTAGTAGTTACTCTTTTGACTAACTCTTTAACTGCTGGCATTCGGGTAGAGCCACCAACCATAACAATTTCATCTATCTCTCCAGTAGATAACTTTGCATCTTTCAAAGCTTGTTCTACAGGGACCCTACAACGATCAATAAGGTTCGAAGCTAGCTCCTCAAACTTTCCTCGTGTGAGGGTCAAATCAAGATGCTTAGGACCTTCGGGAGTAGCTGTGATGAATGGAAGATTTATTTCACTTTGAGTAGCATTTGATAATTCAATTTTTGCTTTTTCTGCTGCTTCAGTTAAACGTTGCAGTGCTTGCTTATCCTGACGTAAATCAATACCTTCATTTCCCTTAAATGTGGAAGCCAAATGATCAACAATAACTCGATCAAAATCGTCTCCACCTAAATGAGTATCGCCGGAAGTAGAAAGTACTTCAAATACCCCATCACCCACCTCTAAAACAGATACGTCAAAAGTACCTCCCCCCAAATCAAAAACTAATATTCTTTCATTACTTTTTTTATCCAATCCATATGCTAAGGCCGCAGCAGTGGGCTCATTGATAATCCTAAGAACTTCTAAACCTGCAATCTTTCCTGCGTCTTTTGTTGCTTGCCTTTGTGAATCATTGAAGTAAGCAGGGACTGTAATAACTGCTTGAGTAACTGTTTCACCTAAGTATTTGCCTGCGTCATCAGAAAGTTTTCTTAAAACTTGAGCACTTACTTCTTCAGGAGAAAATTGTTTATCAAGTATTGGGCATTTTAATTTGACGTTGGAACCTGCTTTTTCTACTCCGTAACTAACTTCCTTTGATTCATCATTTACTTCATCAACTCTACGGCCAACAAATCTCTTTGAGGAATAAAAAGTATTTTCTGGATTCATCACCGCTTGACGCTTAGCAATTTGCCCAACCAGTTGATCTTGATTCTTTGTATAAGCGACGACAGATGGTGTTGTTCTAAAACCCTCAGCATTTGCTATTACTGTAGGCTTACCACCTTCCATAACAGCAACACAACTATTTGTAGTTCCTAGATCGATTCCGACAACCTTCCCCATGAGTGAGTAGCTCCTTTAATTTCTATCTTTAGGTAACATCCTCGTCAGTGAAACCTATTTGAGGCGAGGCGTGGTTCCCGAACAGTCTCTTAGCAATTTTGAATCAACATCATCAAAATGAGTACTATCACTGGAAAAACTAATCTAGTAGGGCTCCTTGGACAACCAGTAAATCATTCCCTTTCCCCGATTATGCACAATGCCGCATATGAAGAAATGGGACTTGACTGGTGTTATTTAGCAATGCCCTGCGAAAGTAAAGATCTAGAGAAAGTCGCAAAAGCATTAAGATATCTAGATTGCAAGGGGTTAAATATAACAATTCCCCATAAGCAAAAAATATTAAATGCTTGTAATAAATTAACTGAAATTGCAAATGATATTCAAGCAGTTAATACACTCATACCTGAAAACAATAATCAATGGATAGGCGCAAATACTGACGTAGAAGGATTCTTGATGCCATTGAAAGATTATGATTTAAAAGATAAAAGTGTGGTTGTAATAGGTTGCGGAGGCAGCGCTAGGGCAGTAATAATGGGATTAAGTAGTTTAAATATAAAAAAAGTAACAATAATTGGTAGGAATAACAGTTCTTTAGATATTTTTGTAAGGAGTATGAATCATTTATTATCAAAGAAAGAGATATTAATTGAAGGTATAAATCATAAAAAATTTAATGTTTCACCATACATAAAAGAAGCCGATTTAATTATTAATACAACTCCACTAGGGATGAAAAGTAAAAACACTAAACAAGAAAATATTCCTCTTGGTCATGAAATATGGGACTGTCTATCAAAAAAAACTATTTTGTACGATTTAATTTATACGCCAAGACCAACAAATTGGTTAAAACTTGGACAACAAAAAAATTGTTTTACTATAGATGGTTTAGATATGCTTGTCGAGCAAGGAGCTTTTTCAATAAGACTTTGGAGTGGTTTCAATGACATACCTGTTCAGACAATGAAATCATCTGCAAAAAAACATTTAATGGTTTAATCTTAAAGAAATAGCTTTAATTATGCCTTCAAAAGGAGCTAGAATATTAGGAATTATTCTATATATGATCCCATGGACTGATTCACTTACATTTGGTAACCATTTATTTATAAAATATCCTTTTACTCAGATTATTCAATTACCTGCAATTCCAATAATCTTAATTGAAAGATCAATACCTTTTGGAAGTTTATTATTATTTTTAGCTATCTTTCTTGGACTAGTCAGAAATAGTAAAATATCTTATTTTTTACGTTTTAATGCACTTCAATCATTGCTAATCAATATTGGGATAATAATAGTTAGTTTTATTTTCGAAATTATTTTTAGTCCTTTTTCAAACTCACTAATCATCAGAACCTTCTCGAGTACTTTTTTAATCAGTCTTTTTTCAGTAATTGTTTATTGTGTTTGGTCTTGCACACAAGGAAATGAGCCTAATCTGCCAGGAATAAGCCAAGCAACAAAAATGCAATTGTAAAAATTACCACTTAGGTACTAAGATAAAAAGTCCGTCGCTCTTAATGAGCCATAAAGTCCTAGTCGGAAATCTCATCCATGTCTGAACAACCTTATTACGAGACCATGTACATTCTTCGTCCGGACATACCGGAAGAAGAAGTTGATAGCCATCTAAAAAAATATAGTGAAATTCTTGAAAAGTCTGGAACTGAAGTATTAGATAGTCAAATGAGAGGTAAAAGAAGACTTGCTTATCCCATTGCAAAACATAAAGAAGGAATATATGTGCAACTAAGTCACAAAGGCAATGGACAACAAGTTGCAACCTTAGAGAAAGCTATGAGATTAAGTGAAGACGTTATTCGATACCTCACGGTTAAACAAGATGGTCCTTTACCAACTCCTAAATCCACTTCCAAAGAGGATGAACCTGAAAAATCTGAAACAGAAAAAGAAGAGATAAAGCCTACTGAAGACAAAACTGAATCACCTTCCAACGACGAGAAGAAAGAAGACGTAAAAGAATAAAGTTTAGAGCTAAAAAAATTTTAATAATTTACTTGTTTATCCAAGACCAAATTCGACTTGGCAATCCCCATATATAAATAAATCCTTCTGCTGATTTGTGATTAAACTTATCTTCACTTCCATAAGTAGACATATCTGAAATATATAAACTATTTTCTTGTGACTTGCGACCAATAACATCGGCGTTACCCTTAAAAAGCCTAACCCTTACTGTTCCATTGACTTGCTTTTGAGAATGATTAATAAATCCATCCAAAGCTTCTTTTAAAGGACTAAACCAAAAACCTTTATAAACCAAGTCAGCCCATTGACGTTCCAATCTGGATTTAGTATCTAATAAGTCAGCTGGTAAAGTTAAACTCTCCATTTCTTGATGAGCTTTAATTAATAAAAGCAATCCTGGTGTTTCATAAATCTCTCGACTTTTAATTCCCACGACTCTGTCTTCAATAATATCCAAACGTCCAAAACCATGCTTGCCTGCAAGGGCATTAGCCTTTTTAATCAGTGATACTGGATCCATTGGTTCTCCATCAATTGCAACTGGAAAACCATTGTCAAACAAAATGTCCACAATTTCAGGCTCACTAGGTGAATCAGCTATAGAAGAAGTAATGCCAAAAACTTCATCTGATGGCATCTCAAATGGATCTTCAAGCGGCCCGGCTTCTATACTTCTACCTAAAAGATTCAAATCAATCGAGTAAGGATTTTTTTTAGTTACAGGAGGGACTATTCCATATTTTTCTCCATAGGCAATCGTTTCTTCACGACTCATACCCCATTCCCGTGCTGGTGTAAGCAATTGTAAATCAGGAGCTAAAGATGCAATTGTCACGTCAAATCGAACTTGATCATTACCTTTACCTGTACACCCGTGAGCAACTCCATCCGCATTTAATTCCCTTGCAATTTCAACAAGTTTTTTTGCAATTAATGGTCTAGCTAATGCTGTTGAAAGAGGATATCTACCTTGATACAAAGCATTAGACCTAATTGCTGGAAAAGCATAATCTTCAATAAAAGGTTTTACTAAATTCCCAATTAGTGATTGCGAGGCTCCTGCTGAAATAGCCTTTTTTTTGATTTCATCAAGCTCATCGCCTTGACCAAGATCAGCTGCAAACGCAATTACATGCTCAACTCCATACTCCTTCTTCAAGTAAGGGATACAAACACTAGTATCGACCCCTCCTGAATAAGCCAAAACAACTTTTTTAGCCTTTCCCATATGGTTCTCTCCTGTAAGGAAATTCAATTTTCTTTATTAAATATAGAGAACTATTGGACAATATTTCTGATTTAGAGAATCAATGCTGATTCAAATATTTTCAAAAGTGAAAACTCAAGATAATGATTCAAAATCATTCCCATGGCTGCTTAATAGATTTTCCTGATTGGCTTTCAGATAAGAATCCGATAAACCATACCGAAACAAAAGCCAAAGATGTTAACCCAAAAAAAATAAGTACATAAATTAACCAAGTTTCAATATTATGACCAAAAATCAATAAATCTTGAACATCATTATTAGTAGTAAAAATAAAATAAAGATGTGAAAACTTAAAAATCACGTGAAATTCAAAATTAAATTGAAGGGTTTAAGGCAAAAGATTTCTTAACCAAAAAATAAATTAACAGAAAAAGAGATGGAGCAAAAACCATAAACCATACTAGAAAGTGGTTTATGTGAAAAGGATCAGGATGAAAAATGCCTGCTGCGCGAAGAAAAATGCTTACCAAGAACGCTAGAGTCCAAGTAAAAGTAATCAATATCAGCTTTGAAGTCAGCATAAAGATTAGAAAATTAATCCATAATGCATTATGTTAATTCATCGATCATAATCTAGATATGAGCGAACTAGAAAAAGTCAATTTATCTGATTTAGACGGTATTAACCCCGCTCTAACTCGTTATGGCAAAGAAGAACCTGCTCCTGTTCTCCCACTAAGAGAAGAACCCGATTTATTATCTTGGTTAGAAACAAGTGGAAGATTAGTTTCTGATGAAGATTCAAATGATCAAGAAATAAGTACAGTTGAAGAAGAAGAGCTATCAGCCTTAATGGGCGAGAAAGAAGACTATAAAGCTGAAGAAGAATCAACTGATGAAGAATGGGAAGAATAATTTACTAGCTTAAGTTTTGGAAAAATCTCACAAGCTTTCAAATAACAAAAATATATCATTTTTTAATAAAGCTAATAAGCAAATATTAATTTTCTTTGGATTAATAACAATTACTTGTATCTATTCTGATTGTTATTTTAAAAGTAGCAATTTAACTATTCCTTTTATAATTACAACTCTTGTATCCTCAATTATTACCTTTATAGGTATACCTAAATTAAAAAAATTTAAAATTAAGCAAATCATTAGAGAAGAAGGGCCAAAAAATCATTTACTTAAGCAAGGCACTCCAACAATGGGGGGGATTTTCTTTATACCTATTGGAATAATAATAAGCAATATTTTATATTTTAATAAAGAGAATTACGAAATTATTGTAACTTTAAGCTTCCTTGTATTATTTTTTATGCTTATTGGTTTTATAGATGATTTTCTTAGTTTAAAAAAACAATTGAATACTGGACTAAGAGCTAAACAAAAAATTATTTTACAATCTTTTATTAGTCTTATTTTTATTATTTTTTGTGCATCAAATAATTTAATCCCATACAATGTTCAAATTGCAAATAAAATTGTTAATATAGGAAACTTTATTTATCCTTTAGGAATATTTGTATTACTAGCTGAAAGTAATTCAACTAATTTAACAGATGGTTTAGATGGTTTATTGAGTGGCTGTAGTGTATTAATCTTCACAGGACTAGCTATTACTATTTTAATAGATAATCCAAGTAATAATTTGACACTAGCTCCTCTCAGCATAGTAATGGCTGGAGCTTGCATGGGATTTCTTTTTCTAAACAAATATCCTGCAAAATTATTCATGGGAGATTCAGGTTCCTTAGCTATAGGAGCATCTCTAAGTGGTATTGCTTTAATATCAAACAATCTTTGGTCTCTTTTCATTATGGGAGGAATACTTGCCGCAGAGTCTATTTCCGTACTGATTCAAGTAAGTATTTTTAAACTTTCTAAGCGCATAAAAGGAAAAGGTCATAAATTATTTTTAATGACTCCTTTACATCATCATTTTGAACTTAAAGGTAACAATGAAATTCTAATTGTAAGTACCTTTTGGTTAATTACATTATTGTTAATCATAATAAATCTAATTTTTTTCCATTAAATCCTAAATCTCTAAATTAAACAGATGAGCTATTTTACCTGGAAAGAAGAAGGACTAACTAATGATTGTGAAACTCTAGATTCTATGGCCGCTCGGTTTGAAGAATCTGCAAGACTTATGAGAAAAATGTCAGCTGAAGGTTTTAAAGTAGAAAAAAGAAATAAACAACAAATAATCACTCATATTGATTCAAACATTTTTAATGATTGGGGCTTCGTGAGTGAAGAGCCACCATATCAACAACTGACATTGATACTTGAAGAAAACATATAATAAAATTTATCTATTAATTTTTTAAATCAATACTTAAAAGCTATAAGAATATTAAAAATTAATGACTTTTAAAAAATCGAAAATGTTTTAAACCTTCTAGGACACCATCTTCAGCATCAGAAAAGAAAGCTCTTTGCTGAGATCTCAATCTATCTAATGATGAATCATGATCAAATGGAATAACACTAGTGGTCAATCCCGTTATTAACTCAGCATCACCTTGTTGACTTGCTACAACAAGGATTTTTTCTAAAGGCAAGCCCCAACGTAAAGTCAAAAATCTAATAGCTTCTGCTCTTGATGCTCGCAAAGGAACAACATCTAAATACCAATGACATTTCAGGTGGGGAGAAGCCGCAAGCCCAGCTTGTCTAAGTCTTTTTCGTACTAAAGGTAAAATTGCATCACTAGGTTCTTTTAATAAATAACTAATCTTATAAAGACCTTGGTGTTCAGTTGATTGAAGCTCTAAATAATCTTTTAAATCGAACAAAACCTTTTCCACACCTTTACGGTTCCAATCAACAGTTATTGAGTCTTGCCAAAAAATATCTGATTTATTTTCATCAGAATAATAAATTTCAGTACCAGCTTGGCATATCCAAACTACAGGCTTGAGTAGTTGTGTTTCTGCATATCGATAACGAGCAGCTTTAATCGATCTCCCAGTTAAAATTCCCAATTGAATATCGTAATTCAATGAATGATGTTTTAACTTGCTTCTCAATTTTGATAAGCTTTTTGATTGCTCAAGATAGTTATCTAAATCAAGAAAAATGAGTTTTTGACCAATAGGACTGGTTTCTTTAATATTTCCAAATGTCCAATTTCGAGGTGCAAGAAATTTGAGACGCTGCTGCATCAATGCTATGTAGTTACATACATGAGCATCCCAACTAAAATGCCTACTTACTCCCTCGACTCCATTATTACTCCAAGTTTTCCATAAAGAAGAGTTTGAGCCAGCAGTCTCTAAACCATCTCTAAACGCTTGTAAATCAGTTACATCTACAAGTAGACCATTTTCACAACGAGACAAAATATCCCTTGGGCCACCATCATCAGTCGTCACCGTCGGCAAGCCACACGCAGCAGATTCCAATAATGTCAAGCCAAATGGCTCAGTTAAAGCAGGATTAACAAATAATCCCTTTTTATTTGCTGCCCAACGATAAATTGATGGAATTTGCTCTCTTTTATGTTTTTTTGGAAAAGCAACTTTTCCATATAAATTATATTTATCAACCAATTCAAATACTTGCTGAAATACTTCTCTTTGCTGTTTATCAAGCTGACGTGAATCTTCTCGACAACCTAAAATTAAAATAAGATTATGACGTTGCTGCAAAATTGACGAACGACCATAAGTCTCAATCAAAGCAGGAATGTTTTTTCTTCTTACTGCTCTGGATATAGCCAAAAGAGGAGAAAGATGTATATCTCTCAAAAAAGGTTTGAAAAGTTTGTTTAATTCTTTTTCTTCTTCATTTAAATTAGAATCTATCGAATGAAAACGATTTAAATCGACACCAGGTGGAATTATTTCTACGTTTTTTGAACTAAATCGTCCATAACGAGCATACTGTTCTTCAGATTCCTGCTTAGTGCTTGTTATAAGTAAATTTGAATGTGCTAAAGCTAATTCTTCTGCATCAATTCTTTTGCTAATTGAATAAGTTTGCTCTATTTGATCATGATCTATTCCAGCAGCCAATAATCTTCTAAGTTTTTCACGGCCTAATGAATGGCCCGTAAAAACTAAAGGTAAACCTAATCTTCTACTCACCAATGCTCCCACATAACCAGCATCAGCGTAATGAGCATGAATCCAATCAGGCAAATATTTTTGTTTTTGCAGTCTTTCAACTATTTGATCAGCTAAATCATCTAAATAAGGCCACAATAATTCTTTCCTAATATAACGCTTAGGACCAAAAGGTAATCGAATAATTTCCGCACAACTTGATAACTTTTCAACCGGATTTGAGTAGTCAGAAGACACTCTTCTATCAATAACTAATCTGGTAATAAGTTCAACTTTTTCAACTTCTGGTCTTGCAGCAAGTCCTTTTACTAATTCTAAAACATATAAAGTTTGCCCGCCTGTGTCTGAATCTCTACCTAACTCAAGATCATGTGAACGGATTAAACCATGCAAATTTAAATGTAAAAGTCGTAATCCCAAGCAAAACCCTATTAAATATTTGAGATTAATAGTTCATTTTCTGTAAGTTAAATCTAAAGAAATTATTATATTTTATTTACATAAAAATAAGGTTTTTAATCCCTTGCAATCACAGGATTTTTGCAAGAAAAACAAATATATGAATCTTAAAGATTAAGGAATATATACAAAATCAAAAATGAATCATGCTTTTCTTGGAGGATGTAATTCCAAAACTTTTTTTAGATAATTACCTGTATGACTATTTGAATTTGTTGCTACTTCTTCGGGAGTTCCCATAGAAATAATTTCACCTCCTCGATTACCTCCTTCAGGACCCATATCAATAATCCAATCTGAACATCTAATAACATCCAAATTATGCTCAATAACAATAATTGAATTTCCTTTATCTACCAATCTCTGGATAACATCCATTAATTTATGAACATCATAAAAACTTAAACCAGTAGTAGGTTCGTCAATTAAATAAAGAGTTTTACCTGTAGCTCTTCTAGATAACTCAGTAGCAAGTTTTACTCTTTGCGCTTCTCCTCCAGATAATGTTGGTGCAGGTTGGCCAAGCTTAATGTATCCAAGACCAACATCTAAAAGTGTCCTTAAGCGATCCGCAGCTTGAGGTATAGCGGAAAAAACATCAACTGCTTGCTCAACAGTCATTTCTAATACATCGGAAATAGAATAATTTTTGTATTTAACTTGTAATGTCTCTCGATTAAATCGAGCTCCTTTACATACATCACATTGAACATAAACATCAGGAAGAAAATTCATTTCAATAACATTTACACCCTGTCCACGACAAGCTTCGCATCTTCCACCTTTAACATTAAAACTAAATTGTCCTGCTTGATATCCTCTCGCCTTTGCTTCAACAGAAGTAGCAAAAAGTTGGCGTATAGGATCAAATGCACCTGTATAAGTAGCTGTATTAGATCTTGGGGTCCTACCAATTGGGGATTGATCAATAACAATAACTTTATCTATAGATTTAATACCTTTCAATTCTTTTAATCCTTTTGGAAAAGGAACTTTCAACCCTAGAGAATGATTTAAAGCAGGATGAAGTAATTCATTGATCAGCGTACTTTTTCCGCTACCACTAACTCCAGTCACAGCAACTAATCTGCCTAACGGAAAATCAACTGAAACATTTTTTAGATTATTTTTATTACAATCAATTAAACGTAATTTTCTTTGTACTGAGTCTCTTCTAGTAGGAGGAGTAGGAATAGATGAACGCCCGCTAAGATAAGCACCAGTTAATGATTTTTTTGCCGTCAACAAACTATCTAAAGATCCCTCAGCGATAATCTCCCCCCCATGAACACCAGCACCAGGACCTATATCTACTAAATGATCAGCCGCTCTTATCGTATCTTCATCATGTTCAACAACAACTAAAGTATTACCTAGATCACGTAGTTTTTTTAATGTAGACAATAATCTATCATTGTCTCTTTGATGTAGTCCAATACTAGGTTCATCTAAAACATAAAGAACTCCTGTTAAACCTGCACCTATTTGAGTGGCAAGTCTAATTCTTTGAGCTTCACCCCCGGACAAAGTCATTGCGGGTCTATCTAGAGTTAAATAATCAAGTCCAACATCCAGCAAAAATTGAAGACGTAATCGAATTTCTTTTAAAACTAATTCCCCAATTTTCTTTTGTTTATTGGATAGTAATTGCTTTGAGTTTTTTGTTATGTGAAGACCCATTAATTCCTCAACATTCTCAAGTGTGGTAGAAACACTTGAGGAAGTAAGGTCAGTAATTGCAAAAGGTCCAAGTCTTACAGCAAGAGCTTCAGGACGTAATCTCTTGCCATGACAGCTTGCACAAGGAACTAATTCAAGATATTTTTCTAACTTTTGTCGAACAGCTTCACCGTTTGCATCCTGTAACTGTCTTTCTAAAATAGGTAAAATACCTTCAAAAGGTCTTTTAAATCCAGAGTCTTGTTTATATCTACTATCTACCTTTATTAAAATTGGTTCTTTACTACCATTTAACAAAATATTTTTTTGCTCTTCTTTTAAATCTTTCCAAGGAGTTTTTATTTCAAAACCAAATGCTTCACCAACTGAAAATAATAATGAAAAATAATATGAATTATCTTTATCACTCCATGGTGCAACAGCAGCGTAAACCGGTAGTGATGGATCAGGTATAACTCTCTCGCAAGTGAATTTTTTCAAATGACCCAGACCATGACAGTCAGGACATGCTCCATATGGACTATTAAATGAGAATAATCTTGGAGATAATTCTTCAATCACTGCCCCATGAACTGGGCAAGCAAAATTTTCAGAAAATAATCTTTCTCTATCAATACCTTTAGGAAGTTGTTCATTCTTTTTAGGTACTGCTTCAACTATCGCTAAGCCATCTCCCCTTTTCAAAGTAGTGCTTAATGAATCAGTTAATCTCTCTTCGATACCCTCTCTCGCAATCAATCTATCAACCACTACTTCAATAGAATGAACTTGATTTTTATCTAATTCAATATTATCTGACAATTCTCTAACTTCTTTGTTAATTCTTACTCGAACAAACCCCTCTGCAGCAAGTCCAGACAAAAGTTTTGAGTGTGTTCCTTTTTTCCCTCTAACTACTGGTGCAAGTAATTGATATCGAGTACCTTCTGGAAGAGTCTTAATTTGATCAACCATCTCATCAATGCTCTGAGGCTTAATTGGCCTAGAACACTCAGGGCAATGAGGTTCTCCTGCTCTTCCAAAAAGCAAACGAAAGTAATCTTGTATTTCTGTAACTGTTCCAACTGTTGAGCGAGGATTATGACTAGTTGATTTTTGATCAATAGAAATTGCTGGTGATAAGCCTTCGATAGAATCAACATCAGGTTTATCAACCTGACCTAAAAATTGTCTTGCATAAGCAGACAAACTCTCAACATAGCGCCTTTGTCCCTCAGCAAAAATAGTATCAAAAGCTAAAGAACTTTTACCACTACCACTAACACCTGTAAAAACCACCAATTTATTTCTTGGAATAGATAAATCAACGTTTTTTAAATTATGTTGCCTTGCACCACGAATTATTATGACTTCTTCGCTCGAAGAACCAATATTTAATGCCTTTTTTTTTGAATTAGGTTTTGGACTTCCCATTAGGGAAAATTACTAATAGCTAATTGTATAAAAAAATATGCTCATCATGCAGCTTTGTGTTCCAGCAAGCTCGCCGCATAAGCACTAGCTTCTACGATTTCACCCCCAGCCAATAAAGCCAATTCTCTCTGCCTATCAGCGATTTCCTTTAAATTGATAACGATAGACTTTGTCTTATCAGCAATAACAGCCTTTTTTAAAGAAAAATGATTATCAGCAAATGCTGCAATTAAGGGTTGATGAGTCACGCAAAATACTTGCCGATCCTTTGACAAATCAGAAAGCAGATTAGCTACATAACTACTAACTGATCCACTAACACCTGTGTCAATTTCGTCAAAAATCAATAGATTAGGTTGATCAAAGGTAGAAAAAATTGCCTTTATTGCAAGAAGAACCCGAGATTTTTCTCCACCCGAAGCTGTTTCTGAAAGAGGCGCTAAGGGTAGTCCTGGATTTGCTGAAAACACAAAATTAACTTTATCAATTCCATTAACTGTTGGTTCACATTCTTCAAAAACAACTTTAAAACGAACATTTGGAATACCTAAGTTTTTTAAAGTCATAATCAATTTATCCTCAAGTTGCAAAGCAATAGTTTTTCTTAAAATCGACAATTCTTTATTAGACTTATCTCTAATAATTCTCTTTTTATATTCGTAAGAAGAAAGTTGATTGATATTATTAGAACTATCCTGAGATGATAAACAATTAATTAATTCATTTTTATAGTTAATAAGATCTGCTATATTTCTATGATATTTTTTTTGATAAAACTTTAATGTAGACAATCTAACTTGTAAATCATTTAAAAAAGATGGGTCAATATCTAATGTTTTTTCGTAATCATTAATCTGATAAATCAATTCATTAATATTATTAGTTATTCTATAAAAATTGTCAAAAATCGGTTCTAGAGAAGAATCAATTTTAGACAATGCTTTTAATTCGTTAATACAAAAAGTAGTATGGTCTAAAATTGATGGGTACTCATTTAGGCTTTCATTTAAACGAATTAATAAAGATTTAACTCCTTCTTTTAATCTTAATAGATTTGATAAACGATTCTGATCGATTTCTAATTTGGTTTGCTCATCTGGATCTTCTAATTGTAATTTATCTAAATCTTGGTATATATACTGCATTTCCTCAAACTCTTTTTTTGAATCAGAGATTTTATTTCTTACATGCTCTAATCTTAAGTTAGATTCATTCCAGATTTTCCAATCTTCCTTTACTTTAGTAATAGATTCTTGAATTTTTTTTAATCCTAAAGAATCTAATAGACTTAATTGATAAAAAGAGTTATTCAAAATATAATTGTCTCCTTGGAGAGTAAAATCAAACAAAAGTGATCTCAATTCTGATATTTGATCTCTATTAACTAATACACCATTAATTCTAAACCTAGATTTATATTTTTTTTCTTTCAACCGCCATTCTCTAGTCACAATCAATTCTTCATTAACATCAAATTCATTATCAATTAACCAATCTTTTGTTTTTTGCGAAACAGAAAAAACACCCTCAATTGATGAAAAAGCAGATCCTTTCGCTACCAATCGATTGTCTAAAGAAGTTTTTTTATTAGCCAATAAGGCATTCAACGTATCAATAAATATGGACTTACCTGAACCAGTTTGCCCTGTAAAAACAGTAAACCCCTTATCAAAGTCGATCTCTAAGTTTTCAAATAGAGCTATATTTTGAAAACGAAGGCTGTTTAGCATAACTCAAAGGAATCAAAAAGACGCAAACTAGGCGTAAAATGAATTAGAAGGGATGTAGTACATCGCCATAAGAGAATGGCCGAAGAACTAAATGATTTTATTGAAGCCTCAGGTCTACTTGAGTATGACCCATTGGCTATTGACTTAATCTACAAAAAAAATCCAATTCGTCTACTTCGCAGACTTTGGCAGACACTTTTACCGATTGGATTATTTTTACTTGGCGTTGGGTGGGAAAAATTAATTGGTTCCTTAGAAAAAAACGAAAGGAAAACTTTTAGAGCCAAAGAATTTACACAATTGCTCGTAGATCTCGGACCAGCCTTTATAAAGGCTGGACAAGCATTATCCACCAGACCAGACATTGTTCCGCCAACGGTTTTAGAGGAACTAGCTCAACTTCAAGATCAACTACCGGGTTTTGAAAGCAAACTAGCGATGGCCTGCATTGAACAAGATTTAGAAAATAAAGTAGAAAACATTTTTCTAAAGATAGATAAAGAACCAATTTCTGCAGCATCTTTAGGTCAAGTGCATAAAGCAACACTCATAACTGGAGAAAAAGTTGCTGTTAAAATTCAAAGGCCAGGATTAAGAGAACAAATCACTTTAGATCTATATATAGTTAGAAATATAGCGATATGGTTTAAAAATAATATTGGAATTATCAGAAGTGATTTAGTCGCCTTAATAGACGAGTTAGGCAAAAGAATATTTGAGGAAATGGATTACATTAATGAAGCGAATAATGCGGAAAAATTTAAACAACTTCATAGCGAGAATAAAAAAATTGCAGTTCCAAAAATTTATAGAGAAGCTACAAGTAGAAGAGTACTTACAATGGAATGGATAGATGGCATAAAATTAACAAACATAGAAGCTGTTAAAAATTTAGGAATTGATCCAAATGAAATGATAGAAATTGGAGTAAGTTGTAGTCTTCAGCAACTAATTGAGCACGGTTTTTTTCACGCCGATCCTCATCCAGGAAATATTTTAGCAATGGAAGATGGTCGATTATGTTACTTAGATTTTGGGATGATGAGCAATGTTACTCAACAATCAAGAGTTGGATTAATTAGAGCCGTTGTACACCTTGTAAATAAACGATTTGATAAACTTTCTGATGATTTTGTGCAATTAGGATTTCTCTCTGAAGAAGTTGATTTAACGTCAATTGCTCCAGCATTTGAAAGTGTTTTTACTAGCGCTTTAGAAATAGGAGTAAATAAAATGGATTTTAAAGCAGTAACAGATGATATGTCTGGGATTATGTATAAATTTCCTTTTAAATTGCCACCCTATTACGCACTAATAATTAGATCCTTAATTACTTTAGAAGGGATAGCACTTAGTGTTGATCCCAATTTTAAGATTTTAGGAGCTGCATATCCTTACTTCGCAAGAAGACTAATGGAAGATGAAAATCCAGAACTAAGAAATAGTCTAAAAGAAATGCTTTTTGATGAGAATAATCTTAAATTGGAAAGATTAGATGATCTTCTCACAAGCGCTACAAAAGAAAAGCAACTGGATAGTGAAAAAATATTAGATCAAACCATTGATTTTTTATTTTCAGAAAAAGGACTAATTCTTAGAAATGAATTAATTAATATTTTAGCTTCAAAAATAGACTCCTTTGGATGGAAAACAATAATAAAATTAAATCATAAGCTTCCATCAAAAATACGTTCAAAAACAATAGAAAAATCATCAAAAATCAATACTAAACAAATTTTTAATACGTCTTCCTTAAATAAAATGTTTAGCATGTCAAAATTAAAACCTGGATTCAAAAGAAAAATATTCTTTAAAAAATTACCAAAAATTCTAATTACGAAAGATACTTATAAAATGGGTATTGGGTTAATGAAAAAAACATCTGAAAAGGGAATAATTAGATTAGTTAAAGTTGCTGCAGGTGTAGAACAATAAATGAACTTTAAATATAACTATCTTTTTTTATTATTACTTTTTTTAAATCCAGTTGCCAAAAGCGCTGAAAATCTTTTCCTGTATAAAGGAATATTTAGTAGAACCATAGAGATAGAAGACTTATCTAAATTTAAATTAACAAAAACACCTAATAATAAACTAAAAAATATATTTAAAATAACTAATCAAAAAGAAAAAGAACTCCATAAAATTTTATCCATAAAAATAGAAGTTCCATTAAAAACTAGCAGCAAATTAATGAATAGTAAAATAGGAGAAGTTTTTTTAAGCCGGTTATCCAAAATTATTTATCCTAATAAAATATTAAATAAAGAGTTAAGCACTAAAGCAATAAGATCTGGTATTTTATTAAGTTCCTTTAATAACAACCAGAAAATTAATCTAATAGATTTTTTAAAAGCATATCCAAATAAAAATATTGCTATAGATCTTAACGCGTTGAGTAAAACTCTTAAAAAAGTAGAGTCTTTAAAAGAATTAATAGAATTCTATTCAGATTCACCTTTTAAAAAACTGAAAGATGGAAGGTCTAGCACTTAGATTGTTTAAAATTGATTAGTTAAGCAGTGGCATTCTCTAAAAGATTAAAACAACTTTTTTCTTCTAGCCAGAAAAAAAACAATTGGGATGGGCTTATAGAAGCATACAAACCTTGGCTGCCAGTAACAAATAAAACACCAATTATTACATTAAAAGAAGGAGCAACTCCTCTTATAGAAGTGCAATCCATCTCTAATCGAATTGGAAAAGGCGTAAAAGTATATATCAAATATGACGGTCTAAATCCAACAGGCTCATTTAAAGATAGAGGAATGACAATGGCAATAAGCAAAGCCAAAGAGGTTGGTTGTGAAGCAGTAATTTGCGCAAGTACAGGAAATACTTCAGCATCTGCCGCTGCTTATGCAAGTAAAGGAGGAATGAGATCTTTTGTCATTATTCCAGATGGGTATGTAGCTCAAGGCAAACTAGCTCAAGCTTTAGTCTATGGAGCAGAAGTATTAGCGATCAAAGGAAATTTTGATAAAGCATTAGATATTGTTAGAGAATTATCTGATAAATATCCAATAACATTAGTTAACTCGGTTAATCCTTATAGATTGCAGGGACAAAAAACAGCAGCTTTTGAAATAATAGAATATCTTGGAAATGCTCCTGATTGGTTATGCATTCCAATGGGTAATGCAGGAAATATAAGTGCTTACTGGATGGGATTTCAAGAATTTTTTAATGCTAAAAAATCGAAACATCTTCCTAGAATGATGGGATTTCAAGCAAGTGGTTCTGCACCGTTAGTTGAAGGTAAAAGCATAAATAATCCAGAAACAATTGCTACTGCAATAAGAATTGGTAATCCTGTTAATAAAGAAAAAGCAATTTTAGCAAGAGAATCAAGTAAAGGTAAATTTTCTTCCGTAACAGATTCAGAAATAATCGAAGCATATAAAATTCTTGGAAAAGAAGAAGGGATTTTTTGCGAACCTGCTAGTGCAGCTTCAGTTGCAGGTTTATTAAAAGTTAAAAACGATATACCAAAAAATTCAACTATTGTTTGTGTTCTTACTGGTAATGGTCTAAAAGATCCTGATTGTGCAATAAAAAATAATGATTCAATTTTTCATACAGGAATAGATCCAGAAATAAATTCAATAACCAAAATAATGGGATTTTAAAACATAGGAAAATCCAAAAAATAAACTGTCTGTTAATTTCATGAGTTTTTCCTTATTCTTAATGTGGAAAAAATATAAAAAGTATGCCAAATCTACATGGCTTTTTTCCACAGGCCATAAAGTTGGTGGAGAAAAATATTTTTCTCCACACTTACAAAAACTTTTCCACATAAAAATTATCTAAAATTGCTGTTGGGAGCTCTAATTATTGAATTAACCACAGAAACCACAATAACTACTACTACTAATTCAATTTCAAATAAGAAATAAAGAACTAGAATAGAAGTGAAAAGTTTATTTTTTTTTAGCGGTATTGCTTTTTAGAAATAACTATGAAATTCTTATGACAATGGATTTTTATTTGAAATAACAGGATGAAGTTAAATTGTTCTCAAGCTGAATTAAATACTGCTCTTCAACTAGTTAGCAGAGCCGTTTCTAATCGACCTACTCACCCTGTTTTAGCTAATGTTTTACTAGCTGCTGATGAAGTAAGTGGAAAACTACGCTTAACCGGTTTTGATTTAAGTTTAGGAATACAAACTTCAATATCTGCATCGATAGAAAGTAGTGGTGCTATGACTTTGCCTGCTAAGTTGTTTGGTGAAATTGTTTCTAAATTATCTAATGATTCTCCTTTGATTTTGACTTCTGATGATAATAGTCAACAAATTGAATTAACTAGTAAAAGTGGGACTTATCAAGTAAAAGGAATGCTTGCTGATGATTTTCCTGATTTACCTTTAGTTGAGAGTGGTACTTCTTTAAAATTAAATCCATTATTATTATCTAATGCAATTAAATCAACTTTATTTGCAAGTAGTTCTGATGATGCTAAACAATTACTTACAGGTGTTAATCTAACATTTGACGGTTACGGAATTGAATCTGCAGCTACTGATGGACATAGATTAGCTGTTTTAAATTTAAATAATATTTTATATAATTCAAAAGATATAGATACTTCTACTCATCTTGATAATTTTTCTATTACATTACCTTCTAAGTCATTAAGAGAAGTTGAAAAATTTTTAAGTACTTGTGATATTAGTCAACCAATAAACTTTTTTATTGATAAAGGACAAGTAGTCTTTATATCTGTTGATGAAATTATAACCATTAGAGCTTTAGAAGGTTCTTATCCAAATTATTCACAATTATTACCTGATACATTTGAAAATATATTAGAATTTGATAGAAAAGAATTTATTGCTTCATTAGAAAGAATTGCTGTTTTAGCTGATCAACATAATAATGTTATTAAGGTAAGAACGGATGGTTCTGCAAATTTAATTAAAATTAGTACAGATGCCCAAGATATTGGAACAGGTTATGAGTCTTTACCTGTTTCTTTTAAAGGTGAATCGTTTGAAATAGCTTTCAATGTTAGGTATTTATTAGATGGACTTAAAGTTATAGATTCAAATCTGATAAAATTAAGTTGTAATTCTCCGACGACACCTGCAGTTTTTTCACCAGTTAATAGTGATGTTGATTTCACTTATTTAGTGATGCCTATTCAAATACGAAATTAATTTGGCTGTTCCTACTAAATTATTATTAAGTGATTTATTAAAACATAACGTACGTTGTGAAAATGGGGTTTATCACGGTCCAGTTATTAGTCCATGGATGCATCCTCCTGTTCACAGAATATTGGGATTGATAAGTCGTCCTTCTAATCTAAGAGTTCAAAGAGAAGTCTGGAGGTTGGATCAACTTAAAGGAATAAATCAAGAAGAAATTTATGTAAAAGGTTCCTGTTCTCTTACTGATGAACAAACTTTACAGCGTTTTCCAACTTTAATGTACGCCAATGTTTTTAATCGAATTGGTCAGAAATTAGGTTTAATAGCTGATTTTGTTTTTGAGACTAATAAAGGAAACATACAATATTACTTAGTTAGTCGATCTAATCCATTAATTCCAGGAACTAGTCGATGGTGTTTATCTATATCTCAAATCATTGATAAGCAGCCGGGTTCTATTTCTTGTGATATTGATACATTTGAGGATTTAACAATACATAAAGCAAGTTTCAAAGAAGAATTTCTTAGTAAGAGCAGAAAATGGAAAAGTCAATTTGATGATTTTACTAATATTGCATCTGATAGACTTGAGGGGTGGATTGATGATCAAATTAAAGATAGTGAGAATCAATCTCCGAAAGATTCTTATGATTTTTCGAATAATCATGATTCTTATGATGATTGGATAGATAGTTCCGAAGAATTTAATAGAATGAATAAACGTAAAAGAAATAGAACTTCAACGAATGCAAGAGATCTTGATCCCTGGATTTAATTAATGACATTTTCTTCTGAGACTAATGATTTTAATCAATTCATTAATTCAACAAAATTTTTTGCTGAATACGATGTTTTAGCTTCTCTTAAAGAAGAAGGATTAAAACAATCTGATTATTTAGAAATTTGTAGAAGACTCGATAGGGCTCCAAATAGAAATGAATTAGGAATGTTTGGTGTTATGTGGTCTGAACATTGTTGTTATCGAAACTCTCGTCCTTTATTAAAAAACTTTCCTACAACTGGTAGTCGAATTCTTGTAGGACCTGGTGAAAATGCAGGAGTGGTAGATATTGGTTCAGGTCAAAAATTAGTTTTTAAAATTGAGAGTCATAATCATCCTTCAGCTGTGGAGCCTTTTCAAGGAGCAGCAACTGGAGTAGGAGGAATATTGAGGGATATTTTTACCATGGGAGCAAGGCCAATAGCCTTATTAAATGCTTTAAGATTTGGTCCATTAGATGATGAAAAAAATATTAGTTTATTAGAAGGTGTTGTTGCAGGTATTTCTCATTATGGAAATTGTGTAGGCGTTCCTACTGTTGGAGGAGAAGTTGGTTTTGATAGTAGTTATTCAGGTAATCCTTTAGTTAATGCAATGGCACTGGGTTTAATGGAAACAGAAGAAATAGTTTGTTCAGGTGCTAGTGGAATCAATTTTCCAGTTCTTTACGTAGGTAATACAACTGGAAGAGATGGTATGGGAGGAGCAAGTTTTGCAAGTTCTGAACTCTCTAAAACTTCAATAGATGATCGACCTGCAGTACAGGTAGGTGATCCTTTTCTTGAAAAAGGATTGATAGAGGCTTGTTTAGAGGCATTTAAAACAGGACATGTAATTGCTGCCCAAGATATGGGAGCTGCAGGTTTAACTTGTAGTTGTTCTGAAATGGCTTCAAAAGGTGAGGTAGGAATTGAATTGAACCTTGATCTTGTTCCAGCTAGAGAAAAGGGAATGACTGCGTATGAATTTTTGTTGTCTGAATCACAAGAACGAATGTTATTTGTTGTGAAACCTGGTTCAGAAACAGAATTGAGACAATTATTTATGAGATGGGGCTTATATGTTGAAGTTGTGGGAAAAGTTTTAAAAGAAAAATTTGTTAGAGTGATACATAAAGGAAAAATTGTAGCGAATTTACCAGCAACTGCACTTGCTGATGATACACCTATAGAGCAGCATTTATTAATAAATTCTACGCCAGAATATTTACAAGAACATTGGAAATGGAATGAAGAACTACTGCCTAAAAATTTACACAATGGAATTATTAATATAAAAAATAATTTATTTATTAGTTGGAATAATGTTCTATTAAATTTGTTAAGTACTCCTTCATTAGCTTCAAAAAATTGGGTATATAAACAATATGATTATCAAGTACAATCTAATACAATTGTTCCTCCTGGAGAAGCAGATGCAGCTGTTATTAGAATTCGTCCTCAAAACGATTTCACAGCTACATCAAATCAGGATAGAGGAATAGCATCAGTCTTGGATTGCAATGATAGATGGGTTTATTTAGACCCTCAAAGAGGAAGTATTGCTGCAGTTGCCGAAGCTGCTAGGAACTTAAGTTGTGTAGGAGCTGAACCTATAGCAATTACTAATAATTTAAATTTTTCTTCTCCGGATAAACCAGTAGGTTTTTGGCAATTATCAATGTCCTGTGAAGGTATAACTAATGCTTGTAAAGTATTGAATACTCCAGTTACAGGAGGAAATGTCTCTTTATATAATGATACAAAATTGTCAAATAATACAGTTATACCTATACATCCGACCCCAGTAATTGGCATGGTTGGAATAATAGAAGATATTAATAAAATTTGTAAAAAATCTTGGCGTAAAAGTGGAGATCAAATATGGATGATTGGTTTACCTTTAGAAACTAATAAAAATCATGATAAAAGAATTTCATTAGCTGCTTCATCTTTTTTAGAGTATATTCATGATCTAAAAACTGGAAGACCACCAGAAATAGATTTATATTTAGAAAAACAAGTTCATTCATTTCTAAGAAAAATAATAAAAAAAGGTATTATTAACTCAGCTCATGATTTAGGTGATGGTGGTTTAGCAGTAGCTATAGCTGAGTGTTGTATTTCTTCTGGATATGGTGCAAATATTAAACTCCCCCCAAGCGAATCAAGATTAGATAGGCTCCTTTTTGCTGAAGGAGGCGCAAGAGTTTTAGTTAGTTGTTCAATTGATCAAAGTCTAGAATTAAAAAAATATTATAAAGATAATTCTTCTGAAGAGCCTAATCTTTTTTCAATATCACATTTAGGTAGTGTAAATAATCAAAAAAAATTGTCAGTTTATCAATCTAATAATTTAATTATAGATGTTAATATTCCAGAATTAAAAGATATATATAAAAATACCATCTATAAAAAGATAACTAAATAAATCAATCAATTATGATTTATAATTTTAAAATTAAATTTAGTTTATTTAACCTAGGAATATAATTATGTGTGGAATTGTAGGTGTTGTCTCAACAGATCAATGTAATCAACAAATCTACGATAGTTTGTTATTACTACAGCATAGAGGGCAAGATTCCACTGGTATAGCAACAATGGATGGCAGTGTTTTTCATATTAATAAATCAAAAGGTCAAGTTCGAGAAGCTTATAGAACTAGAGACATGAGAGGTTTGATCGGTCAGACAGGATTGGGACATGTACGATATGCAACTAAAGGAGCTGCTCATCGAGAAGAAGAAGCACAACCTTTTTATGTAAATGCTCCTTACGGCATTATTCTTGTTCATAATGGAAATTTAACTAATACAAGAGAGTTAGAAAAAGAACTTTTTAAAGTTGATAAAAGGCATACAAATACTTCAAGCGACACTGAAATGTTATTAAATGTTTTGGCAACTGAATTAAATAGCGCAATCAAAGGAAAAGATATAACTCCTAACGATCTTTTTGATGCAGTTAATACACTTCATGCAAGAGTAGAGGGATCCTATGCTTCAATTGCTTTAATAGCAGGTCATGGCCTTTTAGCTTTTAGAGATCCTTTTGGAATTCGTCCTTTGGTTATTGGTAAAAGGATAATAGAAAATAATAAACCTGAGTGGGTGATTGCAAGTGAATCACTAGTTATTGAAAATAATGACTATGAAATCGTTAGAGATGTTGAACCAGGCGAGGCGATATTTATAACTTCAGATGGTGAGTTTTTTTCTAAACAATGTTCAAATAATCCTCAATTATTCCCTTGTTCATTTGAATATGTTTATTTAGCTAGACCAGATTCAATAATGAATGGTATTTCTGTTTATGAGTCAAGATTAAGAATGGGAGATTTATTAGCAGAAACCATAAAAAAACAAATTTCACTTGGTGATATAGATGTAGTAATGCCAATACCTGATTCATCTAGGCCAGCTGCAATGCAAGTAGCAAGACAGTTAGGCATTGAATATAGGGAGGGCTTTTTCAAGAATCGCTATGTTGGTAGAACATTTATAATGCCGGGTCAATCTCTAAGAAAACGTTCTGTACGTCAGAAATTAAATGCAATGAGTACTGAATTTAAAAATAAAAATGTATTAATAGTTGATGATTCAGTTGTTCGAGGAACAACATCTCAACAAATAGTACAAATGGCAAGAAGTGCAGGGGCTAACAAAGTTACTTTTACGTCTGCTGCTCCACCAATTAGATATCCACATGTTTATGGTATTAACATGCCAAGTAGGAATGAATTGATCGCTTATAATAGAAATATAAATGAAATTGAAGATAATTTATTTATTGATAAAATGATTTACCAAGAAGTAGATGATCTTACCAAAGCTATCACTAAAGGATCTATAATTAAGGAATTGGATTTATCTTGCTTTACAGGAAAATATGTGACTGGAACAGTCACTGAAGAATATTTAAGTTGGGTTGAAAAAACATCTTTGTCTTAATCTTTTTCTGGAATTATCATTGAAAAAGCAGACTTTATAAATTCATTATTGTTTAATTTTATGTTTAATTTTTTCTTTTTATTATATAAACTCTTATCAATTTGGTCAATTTTTAATTTTTCATATCTTTCTTTATCGGTTTTAATATAAACGTATTTATTATTTATAAAACATGTAATTACCTTATCGCTAAAATTTTGATTATCCTTAAAATCGATTCCCATTGTTCCTAACTCTCCTTTTTTTGATATTTTTATTTCTTTCGTTGTATGTTTTACGAAAGAACCTTTTCTAGTTATTAAAATTAAATCTTTAGCTTCCTCTTGCTGAATACTTAAAGCTGTAATTATATTCTCACTTGGGAATAACTTCATTATACTGGTTCCTTGAGCTAATTTTCCCATAAATGGTAAATTATTTTCTGTTATTTTAATTTTAATAATTCTGCCCATATCACTGACTATATATAAATCACTATTTTCTTTACAAAGGATGCAAGACTGAAGCTTGATATTTTCTTTTAATTTTAAAATTGTTGTTGATCTATTTGAAATATCACTAATTTCATTAATTGAAATTCTTTTAAACTTTCCATCACTAGTTAATAATCCTAAACTCATATCTTTGATTTCTGTTAATGGAATAAAATTAATTATTTTCTCCTTTTCTAAACCCGCTGGTAAAAATTGTTTAAGAGGTCCAGGTTTTTGTCCTGCAAATTCCCATTTAAGAAGACCTATTTTCCCTTCTTGACTGATGGCTAATATTTTTGGTTCATCTTTAATTGGCCATATTAGTTTTGAAGGTAGAATATCTATTCTTTCTTGATTACTTTCTTTTAATTTTAATTTTTTTATTGTTATTGAAGGAATTATTTTTAGTTCATTATTTGATTGGATAATAATCTCAGAATCTTTGGATAATTGTTTTAGAGCATTTATTCTTTGAAGTTCTTTATTTGGTCTTTGATTTGCCATTCTTTCAGCAATAAGAGCATCTCCACCTTCTATTAATTTTGTTTTTCTTGAACTACCAAATCTTTTTTTAAGTTCTTTTAGTTCTTTAATCATAACTTTCATTAACTTCTCTCTATCATTAATAATTTCTTCTAGTTCATTTCTCTTAGTTTTTAAATCGCTTATTTCATTTTTTAGTGAATTTTTTTCAAGACTAGTAATTTTTTTCAAAGGCATACCTAAAATTCCATCTGCTTGTCTTTCATTTATCTTTAAGTTAACAATCAAATTATTTCTTGCTTCAGCTGTATCTTTAGATCTTTCAATCAAATTAATTATTTCTCTAAGATTATTTATCGCTTGGATCAATGCCTCAACTATCTCTTGTCTATTTTTAATATTCTTTAGCAAATAATTACTCCTTAATAAAATTGTTTTTTCTCTGAATTCTAAGAAATTATCTAATAATTTTCTTAATGTAAGTTGTATCGGTTGGCCATTGACCAATGCAAGTAAAATCGCACCAAAATTACTTTGTAAAGCAGTTTTTTGATATAAAAAATCTAGAATCTTTTCTGGATCAGAATCTCTTTTGACTTCTACAAGAATGCGCATTCCATCTCTATCACTTTCATCTCTAATATCAGCTATGCCTGCAACTTTTCCAGTATTTACAAGGTCAGCTAATTTTTCAATCCAACTAGCTTTGTTTAATTGATATGGCAGTTCAGTGATAATGATCCCACTTCTTTTGTGCTTTCCCTTACCTGGATTGATTTCCTCAATATGAGCTATTCCTCTCATAGTTATACTTCCTCTCCCTTTTGTGTAAGTTTCTTTTATTCCATTACTTATTAAAATCTCTCCTCCCGTTGGAAAATCTGGTCCAGGTATAAGTTCTAATAATTTATCGTCGTTTAATGAGGGTTTTTTGACTATTGCTATTAATGCCTCTACTACTTCGTTCAAATTATGTGGAGGAATGCTTGTTGCCATTCCAACAGCAATCCCTGCACTTCCATTTAATATGAGGAAAGGCAGTTGAGCCGGTAAGACATCTGGTTCCTGTTGTGAGCCATCAAAATTTGGTGAGAAATCAACAGTTTCTTGATCTATTTCACTTAAAATTGCTTCGTTAGAGATTGGTGCTAATCGAGTTTCTGTATATCTCATTGCAGCGGGTGGATCATCGTCAATAGATCCAAAGTTTCCATGGCCATCAAGAATTGGGTATCTAGAACTAAAAATTTGTACTTGTCTTACGAGTGCATCGTAAACAGCTTGATCTCCATGTGGATGATATTTTCCAAGAACATCTCCTACCACACGAGCACATTTTCTATAAGGTCTATCGGGCGTAAGCCCTAATTCGTGCATTGCAAAAAGAATTCTTCTTTGTACAGGTTTCAATCCATCTCTTGCGTCTGGCAATGCTCTTCCAACGATTACGCTCATGGCGTACTCGAGATAAGAACGCTGCATTTCTTGATGCAACGATATTGGTTTCAGGCGTTCTTTGGCCATCTTTAAATTTGTAAGAGGCCTAAATTTCTTTATTTAGGCTACTAACTAATCTGTTAAAAACCAGTTTTTTGTTAACCATTAATTCATTGACTTTTTTCTTTAGCTTCTTTAACTGCTTTTTTCATTTCTTTGTTTCTAAATAAAATTTGTGCTGATTTTTGTAAATTTTGCCCCCATAATTGTTCAGATTGATACTTAATACGGGCATAGCTTGGATTATCTATTAAAGCATTTTTAGCTATATTTAATGCTTCAATAGATTTACCTTGAGTTGAATAAATCGCGATTGCCAATGCGAGCCTAGGCTCGGCATTATTGCTTATTTTAGCAGCTAATCTGAATTTTGAAAGAGCTTTTTCTTTTTTATTCATTTCATAAAGAATAAGACCTTCATTATTAATTACTTGCCAAAAATCTGGATTTAATTTTCTGACCTTACTATAAGTTGTTAACGCTAATGTATAATTTTTTAATAAAATATATGCGTTTCCAAGTTGAAAATAAGCTCTTTGATTTTTATTGTCTAATAATAATCCTTGCTTAAGCATAAAGATAGCTTTATCAATATATTTTGTATTCATATATATAGAAGCTTTTGTAAAATATATTTTTGCTTTTTTTGGATTTAATTTTAAGGCTTTATCTAAAGATATCAGTGCATCATCAATATTTTTAGAGATAAATTGTGCCTCACCAAGTGTCATCCAAAGATCTTCATCTTTAGGATTTAATGTAACGGCAAGTTTTAAAAGTTTAATTGCTTCATTATTTTGATTAAGTTGCATAAGCTGTACTGCTGTTCGACCTATTATTAATGATTTTTGTTTCAATTCTTGTTGATTAGGCTCGTTAATTTTTGGAATAAAACTATATGATTTTTTATTTAGTAATCCATATTCAAATAGGAATATTACAAGTAATAGTTGATGAAAAAACTTTGTTAATTTTTTCATATTAAGGATTATTTGATATTGAATTAATATTTCTACGCCACATCCACGGTTTAATTCTTTTTAATGCTGAGCCTTTTAAATTTTCTTGCCATTTTTTGTCATTCCATGATAAGACATCTTGTTTATTCATATTTAATATCCATTCCAATGGTTGAAGATCGGGTTCAGATGTTGTTGGTATGTTTTTTTGATTCCACGGGCAGACCTCTTGACATATGTCACAACCTGCAATCCAATTACCCATGTTCTTAATAATATTTTTGGGTAATTCTTTTTCTCTATTCTCTAATGTGTGATAAGCCAAGCATTTATTTGAGTTGATAATAAATGGTTCTTCTATTGCTTTGGTTGGGCAGGCATCAATACATTTTTCACATTCACCACATATAGGTTTTGAAGGTTCATCAGGTTCCAAAGCTTCAGTAGACAAAAGATGACCTAAAAACATCCACGAGCCGATTTTAGGATTAATTATATTGCTATGTTTTCCGATCCATCCAATTCCAGCCTCTTCTGCCCAGGCTTTGTCTAAAAATGCGCTTGTATCGACACATATTTTCCATTTAGAGCCTGGTCTTTCTGTCTCTAAAAATTTAGCAATTTTTTTCAATTTTTTTTCAATTATTTTGTGATAATCTTTTCCCCATCCATATCTTGCAACTGATATATCTTTAGACATTCTTTTTGTATCTACATAGTAATTAAGTCCAACTGCAAGAACACTTTGGACGCCTTCAAGCATATTCTCTATCTTTTTTCTTTTTGGGCTTTGCATCCATTCCATTTTTGCTTGATGCCCAGCTTGCAGCCATCTTTCTAAGGAAGCGGTTCTAAGCTTAATTCTTGAAGATCCAGGAACTTTTGCAATTCCTACTGCATCAAAGCCTTCTCCAAAAGCTTTTTCTTTAATTTTTTTTGTTAGATCAATAGATTTTTTCAAGTTCAGAGGCGGCTTTTCATGAATAATTTTTTTCCTTAATTAAAAGGTTTTTTAGTCAATTGCGACTTTATGGGATGCTTCAAATGCTGTCTTTTAATGTTTTATTTCTATTAATAGCTTAAATTATTCAATTAATGCACTGAATTTGGTTAGATTATGTATATATACATTTTTCGGACTCTCTTTATTTGGTGCAGTCCTCTCCCAAGGAAGACCTGACTCTTGGCTCAAGGCTTCAGCAGGATCTTAAAAATGACCTTATAGCTGGTCTGTTGGTGGTTATTCCCCTAGCTACCACTATTTGGTTGTCCACAATTGTCAGCCGCTTTGTTCTGGCAATCTTAACCTCAATACCAAAACAATTAAATCCCTTCATTACTCTTAATCCTCTACTGCAAGATCTGATTAATCTTGCGTTGGGTTTATTTGTTCCACTCCTTGGTATCTTGTTGATAGGTCTTATGGCCAGAAATTTTGTAGGGAGATGGTTGCTTGAGTTTGGGGAAGGAACACTATCACGAATACCTCTTGCGGGATCAGTGTATAAAACACTTAAACAACTTTTAGAAACTTTTCTGAGAGATAACTCAACTAGATTTCGTAGAGTTGTTTTAGTTGAATACCCTCGTGAAGGTTTGTTTAGTGTTGGTTTTGTGACTGGTATTGTTGGACCATCACTTCAAACGCAACCAGGTCAACCTTTGTTAAGCGTTTTTATACCTACTGCACCTAATCCTACAACCGGTTGGTATACCTTAGTGCCAGAAGAATCTGTTCAAGATTTAGATATATCTGTTGAAGATGCATTTAGAACTATTATTTCTGCTGGAATAGTAAATCCTGATGATAGGACTAACTCTACGAATACTTCTTTTTCTAGTTTATTTTCTCAGTTAAGAGCATCATCTTCGTAAAGTATTTTTGAATTATAGTTATGCAATTAAAATCAATTTCTAGAGAATTAGCTCTTTTACTTTTAGGACAAATCAAGGTAAAAGATATTAATAAAGTTAATGTTGAAAGTTTATTGAGTACAGCTATTGAATCTCTAACTCAACATTGGCGTGAACAATTAGATTTATGTGCATCAATAGTAGCAAAAGCCAATCAGGAATTATTAGATAGTGAATTGCAAGAAGATGCTGGATTATTAAAAAAATCTCGTAATCATTTAAAAACTTCTTTGATTGACTCTGAGAATATACTTAATTGCTTGTCTGAAAGTCTTGAGCTACCAAGATTACTAGCACTAGTGGATCAAAAGCAAATTCGTGATTTAGCTTTGAAGCGTGTTGATTTGGTTCTTGAAAAGCAAGAAGAGATTGATAAGAATCTTGATAGCGTTATGGAAGGTTGGCGTTTAAAAAGATTACCTAGAATCGATAGAGATATTTTGAGATTGGCATCGGTTGATTTGATCGATTTTAATACTCCTATGGCTGTAACTTGTAATGAAGCTGTTAATCTGGCTAATCGTTATAGCGATGAACAAGGACGCAGAATGATTAACGGAGTTTTAAGGAAACTTCAAAATTCTTCTTTAATACTAAATTTGAAATGACAGACAATTTTTCTCAGGATAAAAACATTTCTTCAAATACGAAGCAAAGTGAGGATTCTTTAGACTGGGCAAAACAAGTTTATTTTCAACTAAAGCAAAAGCAAAAAGAGGAAAAAGAGATACGTCAACAAGAAATTGAAGATACAGAGATATTAAATACTAAAAATAATGTAAACGAAGATTATAAATCAAATATTTCAATTGAAAATACACCGCAAGCTAGTAAAGAGTTACAAGTTGAAGATGAACCTCAACTAGGAGATTTTGATGATACATTTACATGGTCAGCGGAAGTTTTAGCTGCACAAGGTAAAAAAATTGATCAATTTTCATTAGATGACATTGATTGGCTTAGCAGACTAAAACAAGGATTAGAAAAAACTCGTAAAGGTTTTGTTACTGATTTATTAAATAAATTAGGTGATGATCCACTTACGCCTGAAGTTCTTGATGATTTAGAGACTCTTTTGCTTAGAGCAGATGCAGGGGTTTCTGCTACTGATGAAATTTTAGAATCGCTAAGAACTAGGTTAAATGAGGAAGTTGTTGAAGCTTCAGAGGGTTTGCGTTTTTTAAAAGAACAATTAGTTAATATTTTAGAAAAGCCTATAAAAGATAGCGGTATTGATTTACTTACTCCAAAAAAAGGTTGCTTAAATATTTGGCTGTTAGTAGGTGTGAATGGAGTTGGTAAAACGACGACTTTAGGCAAACTAGCAAGTGTTGCAAAAAGAAGTGGTTTTTCTGCAATGATTGCTGCTGCAGATACTTTTAGAGCTGCAGCAGTTCAACAAGTCAAGGTTTGGGGAGACAGAACAGGGGTTGAAGTTATTGCAAATGAATCTAAGAATGCTGATCCAGCATCGATAGTATTTGATGCTATTGGTGCAAGTAAATCAAAAAATATAGACTTACTATTGGTAGATACTGCAGGAAGATTACAAACGAAAAATAATTTAATGGAGGAATTAAAAAAAATTAGAAAAATTATTGATAAGCTTGCTCCTCAAGCAAACGTTGAATCTTTACTAGTGCTTGATTCTAGTCAAGGTCAAAATGGGCTAAGGCAGGCTTTAGCCTTTGCTGATTCAGCAGAATTAACAGGAGTAATACTTACAAAACTTGATGGATCTTCGAGAGGAGGTGTAGCGATGGCTGTTGCATCAGAAGCAAAACTGCCTGTTAGATTTATCGGAGCTGGGGAGACAATTAGGGACTTGCGACCATTTAATAGCTTTGAATTTATTGAGGCACTTTTAACTAGTCGATGATTTTTATAAAAATTTTGTATATGTTGGTAGGTTTTAATTTCTTTATTGCTGGAGAATGATGAAAGAAATTTCTCCAATTCCAGAACAACAAAATCAACATCTAATTAACCCCTTATCAAGTGAGGCTTCTAAGTCTTTAAGAGATTTGGTTCATAGTCTTTCTCAAGAGCAAATTGTTAATCAAGATTTATTGCTTTCATTAAGTTTTGCTTTGCGAAGTTTTACTAATTTACAGCGTTTTCTTGAACTTGTTCCACTTCTTGTAACTCAATTAGTTGGAGTTAAAGGCTCATTGTTAATACCATTTCAAGATAATGGGAGTCTTTGGCGCGAACAATTACAAATGTTTCCTATCAATGAAGATCAGGAACTCTTTAGACAATTATTTCTTTTTGAGGAAGGGAAGAAAACGGGTTTTGGCATGCTGGAAAAGAATATTTTGATGTTGGACCGTTTGGTTCAACGATATTTTGATTCCTCTAATGTAATTGCTACATCTATAGTTTCTCGAGGAAGACAGCGAGGTCGATTGTATGCATTTGATAAAAAAGAGGTTGTTTTTGGAAGCAATGTTCATCGAAAACATATTCAATTAGTTGCTGATCTCACTGGAGTAGCCATAGAAAATGATGTTATATTTCAGGTAATTCGTAATCATGAAAAAGTTGATAGACAAATCAGTATTGGCGCTGAAATTCAATCACAATTATTGCCTGATCAATGTCCAATAATTGAAGGAGTTGAATTAGCTGCCTGTTGTAGGCCAGCTTTTCAAGTAGGTGGTGATTATTATGACTTTATGCCTACTCGTGCAGATTTGAACGAAACGGCAAAATCTAATAGCCGATGGGCTTTTGTGATTGGTGATGTTATGGGTAAAGGTGTTCCTGCTGGATTGTTGATGACAATGTTACGAGGAATGCTAAGAGCGGAAGTTCTAACAGGATTACCCCCTGATTCTATTTTGCATGACTTGAATCAATTAGCTCTTGAAGATTTGACTCAATCTCATAGGTTTGTCACTTTGTTTTATTCTGACTTTGACCCGCAATCAAGAAAATTACGGTTTGCTAATGCAGCACATAACCCTCCTTTGCTTTGGAACGCAAATTCAAAATCAATAAATAGATTAGATGCCCCAGGTTTATTAATAGGTCTTCAACCTGAAGCTCACTATGGATGTGGTGAGATAATTCTTCAACCTGGTGATGTTCTTCTCTATTACACAGATGGTGTTACTGAGGCACCTGGTATATCGGGTGAACGTTTTGATGAAAATCGTTTGATAACTTTTTTAGATAAATTTGCTAGGGAAGGTTTAGGAGCCAAACAAATATTAAATAAACTTTTTGAAAGATTAGATGGTTTTGTTGGTGTGAGTGACCATCATCTTGAAGATGATGCTTCAATGGTGGTTTTAAAAGTTAATGAAGAATCAACGCTTCCTCAATTAACTTAGTAAATCCCCTGACAAGTGCTAAGACTCTTGCTTTATTTGTATTAGTAATTTGGACAATGCATTGAGTAAAACTTGGAGCGATAGATTTGATAAAGGCTTGAATCCTTTTATAGAAAAATTTAATGCTTCAATCGAGTTTGATATTTGTTTATTAGAAGAAGATTTGGATGGATCTATTGCCCATGCACGTATGCTTGCAATGCAAGGGATTATTACTAAAGAAGAGGCTATTAAATTAGAAAATGGTCTTCAACAAATCAGGAAAATGGCTTTAGATGGTTTATTTCAGCCTGCTATTTCAGATGAAGATGTGCATTTTGCAGTAGAAAAGAAATTAATAGACTTGATAGGTCCGGTAGGCAAAAAACTACATACTGGTCGTAGTCGTAATGATCAAGTTGGAACAGATCTCAGATTATGGCTTAGAAAGCGTATCGATGAAATTGATATGGACTTGAAACGTTTTCAGAAATCTCTTTTTTTATTAGCGGAGAACAATCTTCATACGCTTATTCCTGGATATACGCATTTGCAAAGAGCACAACCTTTGTCTCTAGCGCATCACTTATTGGCATATGTTGAGATGGCACAAAGAGACAGAAATAGATTAAAAGATGTAAGAAAAAGAGTTAATATTTCCCCACTTGGAGCAGCGGCTTTAGCAGGTACTTCTATTCCTATAAATAGAAAAATAACATCTTCAGAATTACAATTTCAAGATATTTATTCTAATAGTTTAGATGCTGTAAGTGATAGAGATTTTGTCGTAGAATTTTTAGGCGCTTCAGCGTTAATTATGGCTCATTTAAGTAGATTATCAGAAGAAGTTATCTTATGGGCTTCTGAAGAATTTGCATTTATTCAATTAACGGACAGATGTGCTACGGGAAGTAGTCTTATGCCTCAAAAAAAGAATCCTGATGTTCCAGAACTAGTTAGAGGTAAGTCTGGAAGAGTATTTGGACATTTACAAGCTATGTTAACTATGATAAAAGGATTACCTTTGGCATATAATAAAGATTTTCAAGAAGATAAAGAAGCAATCTTTGATAGTGTGAAAACAGTTCAGAATTCGTTAGTTGCCGTATCAATATTGTTTGAGGAAGGCTTAATTTTTAGAAAAGAAAGACTCAATCAAGCTGTTTCATCGGACTTTTCAAACGCTACTGATGTTGCGGATTATTTAGTGGCCAAGAATGTACCATTCCGAGAGGCCTATCAATTAGTTGGTCGACTTGTTAAGATCTCTTTAGAGGAAGGGATTTTATTAAAAGATATTCCTTTGGAAAGATGGAAAACATTTCATAAATTTTTTGAAAAAGATATTTATGAAAAGCTTTTGCCTTCAAGTGTGGTTGAGTCGCGTTTGAGTGCTGGTGGTACTGGATTTGAGAGAGTTCAAGAACAGCTTGTTTTGTGGCGAGAGAAATTATTTAAGTAAAAAAATTGTTTTAAATCTTTTTTAGGGCTTTCGGTATTAAAGTGTTTGATGATAACTCAATTTGGAGTTATTAATTTTGGCTATTCGTAGCCTATTAGTTACATTTTATTTTCAGTCCAATTTTCAAGTGAGTATTTTTGTCGGCAACTTACCCTTCCGCGCTGAGCAGGAAGATGTCATTGAATTGTTTTCTCCTTTTGGGGAGGTGGCAAATTGTTCTTTACCTTTAGAACGAGATACAGGACGCAAAAGAGGTTTTGCTTTTGTTGAGATGGCTGATGAAGCAGTTGAAGCTTCAGCAATTGAATCTCTTCAAGGCGCTGAGCTTATGGGTCGTCCTTTAAGAATCAACAAAGCTGAGCCTAGAGGCAGTGCTCCGAGAAGAGGCGGTGGCGGTTACGGCGGTGGCGGCCAAGGTGGCGGTTACGGCGGTGGCGGCTATGGCGGTGGCGGCCAAGGTGGCGATCAATTAGCTCAAGATAGGCCTTCTGGAGCTAAGGGTTGGGAAGATCGTAGTCATGGTAATGCTTCTCAAGATGCAAATGGCTTTGATCAAGGACGTAGTAGAAGAAGAAGAGGTGCTTCGCCTGAAGGGGGAGACGATTCTACTGCAGATTATGGTGGCGCAGAATCTTAAAGATTTTGCTCCTTTTTGTTAATGCCCAGCATCTTCGAGTTGCTGGGCAATTTTTTTTAGAATTGAAACTTCAGCTCCCTGGGTTTGAGATTTTTCACTTAATTCTTGTCTCAATTTTTTTGCATTAGGTATATTTTCTATCAGATTTAAGATGTGTTTAGAAATTTGCCAAAGACGTCCTTCATTTTCAATATGTTTTTGAGCAAAAGGAATCACTTGTTTAATTATTTTTGATCTAGATAGATATTCTTCTTGTTCTCCATAAATCAATGAGTCTATTTCTTTCCAAATAAATGGATGAGAATATGCAGCTCTACCAACCATTACTCCATCGAATATTTTTAAAGCTTTAATGCAATCATATATTGTCTGTATTCCACCGTTAAGTTCGATAATTAATCCAGGCCTGTTATTTTTTAATTTTTGAACTCTTTCATATTGAAGAGGGGGAATTGTTCGATTTTCTTTTGGATTTAAGCCATCTAACCAAGCTTTTCTTGCATGAATTATAAATCTCTCTGCTCCTGCAACTGAACAATTATCAACAAATTCCATCAGGTAATCATCACTGTCAAGATTATCAATACCAAGTCTCTGTTTGATTGTTATTGGGATATTGCATGATTTTTTCATTTTCTCTATACAATTTGCCACGATCTTTGGCTTTCCCATCAGACAAGCTCCAAAATTGCCAGATTTTACTTTTGGACTTGGGCACCCAATATTTAAATTAATTTCATCATAGCCCCAATCTTGAGCCATTTGAGCCGCTTCAGCTAAAAGATTTGGATTATCCCCTCCTAGTTGTATGGAAATAGGATGTTCAATCTCATCAAAATCTAATAGTTTCTTTCTGTTATTGCTGTAATGAAGTGCTTGGGCCACTATCATTTCTGTGTATAGAAGCGATTTTTTTGTGATTTGACGCATAAGGACACGAAAATGTCTGTCTGTACAATCCATCATTGGAGCAATACTTAATCGGTAATTAGCTAATTCATCTGTTTTTAAAGAGTTGGAAATCATTTTTTATCAATTAATTTTTTTCAACTTTTAAGGAATAAATTTTATTAATATTGATCTAATTGAAAATTACCTTTGAATCGTAGATTTTTAATGATTGGATTCTTGAATACTCTTTTTGGTTTTATTATCAAACCAAAAAGTTCTTTTGCTACAACAAAAACTATGGATAACTATAAAACTCTAACGGATACAGAATGGGAAAATCGTTTACCTAAAGATGCTTATTACGTTTTAAGAAAGGAAGGAACAGAGAGGCCTTTTACAAGTCCTTTGAATGATGAAAAAAGGAAAGGAATTTTTAGTTGTGCAGGATGCGGGCTTGCTCTATTTTCCTCGAAAACAAAGTTTGACAGTGGAACAGGCTGGCCAAGTTTTTTCGATCATTTACCTGATGCAATCGAGACAAAAACAGATTTTAAGTTAATTGTCCCTAGAACTGAATATCACTGCCGGCGTTGCGGAGGGCATCAGGGGCATGTATTTAATGATGGTCCAAGGCCAACTGGTAAAAGGTATTGCAATAATGGTGTCGCTCTTGTTTTCGAAGCTGACTAATAAATGATTTGTTTACTATTTAATAGGTGTGGGCTTCCGTAGCTTGTACAAAAAACCCTTTGCTATCAACATGTACTAATAGCTAATTCAAGTAAATGAATTCAGACGTTCCCTCCTCAGAACATGAATTATCTCAGGATGGTTCATCAAAAAATGATTCCAATGAAAACTCTGTAAGTTCTCATACAGCTGATGAATCTTCCAATCAAGCTGAGAGTTCCAATAATCCTGAAGTAGCATCCCAATCGAACCATGATTCTATAGATACACCCAACGATCAATCTTCAACTGCATCACACTCAAATACAAAAAATTCAGATACTGAAGCAAGGTTACAGCAATTAGAAAAAGAGCATGAAACTCTAAACAGTCAATATATGAGAATAGCTGCTGACTTTGATAATTTCCGAAAGCGTCAGACGCGTGATCAGGACGATCTAAAAATTCAACTTACTTGCACAACACTTAGTGAAATACTTCCGGTTGTAGATAATTTTGAAAGAGCAAGACAGCAATTAAATCCTGAGGGCGAAGAAGCTCAAGCCTTGCACAGAAGTTACCAAGGACTTTATAAGCAATTAGTTGAAGTTCTTAAAAATTTAGGTGTTGCGCCAATGCGAGTAGTTGATCAAGCTTTTGACCCCTCTTTGCATGAAGCGGTTATGAGAGAGCCCAGCGATGAAAAGGCCGAGGATATTGTGATTGAAGAATTACAGAGGGGTTATCACTTGAATGGGCGTGTTTTAAGGCATGCTTTGGTCAAAGTTTCTATGGGACCAGGACCAAAACCTGCTAATAATGAAATTTCTGATGAGAATGCCTCTAATCAAGAACAAACTGAGTCTTCAGAGAGTTCAAATAAAGATGAGAATTAACGAAATGGTGAACGAAACGGAAGTGAATTTGTTTAAATGGACTTATGGCTGATTTTTACGAACTATTGGGTGTCAGCAGAGATGCTGATGCTGACGCTTTAAAAAGAGCTTATAGACAGCAAGCTCGGAAATATCATCCTGATGTCAATAAGGAACCAGGTGCAGAAGACAAGTTTAAAGAAATAGGTAAGGCATATGAAGTTTTAAGTGATTCTCAAAAGCGATCTCGTTACGACCAATTTGGAGAAGCTGGATTAGGTGGGGCTGCTGGTATGCCAGATATGGGAGATATGGGCGGTTTTGCAGATTTGTTTGATACGTTTTTTAATGGCTTTGGTGGTTCTGGTGCACCTGGAGGTTCTCGTACTCAAAGGCGAGGACCTCAGCAGGGAGATGATTTACGTTACGATCTTACTATTGATTTTGATAAAGCAATTTTTGGGCAAGAAAAAGAGATTACGGTTCCTCATTTAGAAACTTGTGATGTTTGCAGAGGGAGTGGCGCTAAGAAAGGAACTGGACCTGTTTCTTGCTCTACATGTGGCGGCGCAGGTCAAGTAAGAAGAGCTACTCGTACACCTTTTGGAAGTTTTACTCAAGTCGCTGAATGCCCAAATTGTGCCGGTACTGGACAAATGATTAAGGATCCTTGTAATTCTTGTGGTGGAAAAGGAGTTAAACAAGTAAGAAAAAAATTAAAAATTAATATTCCTGCTGGAGTTGATAGCGGGACACGATTAAGAGTTTCAGGAGAGGGGAATGCTGGATTAAAGGGTGGTCCCTCTGGAGATCTATATGTTTTCTTAAAAGTTAGAAATCATTCTAATTTAAAGAGAGATGGATTGACGATTTTATCTGAGGTAAATATCAGCTATCTTCAGGCAATATTAGGAGACACTATTGAAATAGATACTGTAGATGGTCCTACTAAATTAAAAATTCCAGTAGGAACACAACCGAATTCTATTTTGAACTTAGAAAACAAGGGAGTACCAAAGCTCGGTAATCCTGTTGCAAGAGGCAATCATCAAGTTTCAGTAAAGATTAAATTACCTACAAAATTGTCGGACTCTGAAAGAAATTTACTAGAGGAATTAGCTGGACATTATTCTGCTCGTGGAACTCAACACCATTATCATAAAAGCGGTTTATTTAGTAAATTATTTGGACAAAAATAGTGTCAGAAAATATATTAACTGATCATTATTTAGATTTGCGGGGCCTTGTTTGTCCAATCAATTTTGTTAAATGCTGCTTGGCTTTGGAAAACTTATCTTCAAATGATATTTTGAAAGTAGATATAGATATAGGTGAAGCAGAAACTAGTGTTTTAGATGGATTACAAGAGAAGGGATACAAAGTAAATATACTTTATAAAGATTTTAAAAAAGTAACTTTGATAATATCGAGTGAACAAAAATAAATTTAAGAATTTAAAAGGTATCGTTGTTGCACTTAAGGCCAATTTTTTAATTGTAGAGATTAATTATGTAGATTTTACTGAATGGTCATGTGATCAATTTTCTGAAAAAATCAAACTACTTTGCACAAGAAGAGCTAAGTTAGATTATCAAGGTTTATTTATAGATGTAGGTGATATAGTTTGTGTTGAATCTATTGATTATAAAAATAAACGAGCTGTAATCTGTGAGGTGGAGCCGCGCACAAGTTTTTTAAAACGTCCAGCTGTGGCAAACGTTACATTAGTTTCTATTTGTATCTCAGTTGATGAGCCTTTATTTGATATTGAACAAGCAAGTCGTTTTTTATTAACCGCTGAATGTTCTAATATAAAACCTTTGATAGTTTTAACTAAAATAGATTTAATTTCAAAGGATGATTTGATCTTATATGTAGATAAATTAAAATGTTGGGGTTATGATTGTATACCAGTATCTATAAAGAATTCTCAGGGCATAGATTTATTAATTGAGCGATTTAAAAAAACAAAATTAACTGTACTTGCAGGTCCCTCTGGAGTAGGAAAGACAAGTTTAATTAATCATTTAATCCCAACCGCTTCTTTACCTATATCATCAGTTTCAAAAAAATTAAAGAGAGGTACACATACGACCAGACACGTCGAACTTTTTGGAATTGGAGAAGGATCACTTCTTGCTGATACACCAGGCTTTAATCGTCCAGAAATAGTATGTGATCCATCTGGTTTTGCTTCTTTGTTCCCCGAGTTTCGAACGCAATTAGCTAAGTCACAATGCAAGTTCCGTAATTGTTTGCATAGAGATGAGCCTGGCTGTGTAATTGATAAAGATCTTGAAAGATATTCTTTTTATCGTAAGAACCTTGAGGAAATGATTAATTCTCCTCCTCTCCCATGCCAGGCAGATTCAGCTTGAATCCACCGGTTAAATCTTCCATTCGTTCTTTCATCGTCGATGTTGAAACTTCGTGAGCAGATTTCATAGCATCTAGTATTGCATCTTCAATTATTGCTTTTTCTTCAGATAGTAAAGTTTGATCAATTTCTATGCGTAAAGGCTTTTGATTACCTGACATCCAAATTTTTGCCCGATTGTCATGATTTGACCCTTCGATTTCCATAACCTCGAGCTCTTCCTGAAGTTTTTGAGCATTCTGCTGAATCTGTTGTGCTTTTTTAAAAGCTTCAGTGAGTTGTCCAAAATTTGGTAGTCCGAATCCAGCCATGAGAATTTCCTATTGTTAATGATCTTAGGGTTTAAATTTAAAAGCCACATTGTTTGACTTCTGTTTCTAACAAGATTCCATAAGCATCTAAAACTTTTTTTTGAATATATTTAATTAATTCTCTGACGTCATAAGATGATGCTTTGTTTGCGTTAATTATAAAATTTGAATGTATTTTGGATATTTCGGCTCCACCAAAACGAAATCCTTTTAAACCAAGTTCTTCAATTAATTTTGCGGCTTTCAAAGGTTCTGGATTGCGAAAAACACTGCCGCAGGTTTGAGCTGTATAAGGTTGAGTTTTTAAGCGGTTATTTAGATTTTCATTCGTGATCTGTCGAATTTTTTCTGCATGACCTAATGCCAGCTTGAGTCGAGCAGATACGACAATTAATTTTTCATTTTGAAGAAGACTGTATCGGTAACCAAAATTGAGATCTTTTCCTTTGAGAATTTTGTATTCACCTTTCAAAGATAGCGTCGTAATACTTTCGAGATAGCTAGCTATGCAATGTTTTTGCGCTCCTGCATTCATAACTACCGCTCCACCTATCGTCCCTGGTATTCCTACAGCCCATTCGAGTCCATGAAGTCCACTTGCAGCTGCTTTTCTGGCCAAAGTTGGAAGCATTTCACCGCTCAGGACTTCAATAATTCCACTACTTTTATCAATTTTAATTCCTTTGAAATTACGCATACATAGGCTTAAACCTTTAATTCCTTTGTCATTGATTAAAAGATTTGAGCCAGCACCAATAATATTGCAACTAATTTTTTTTTTATTTATCCAATTAATTAAATATTGAATTTCTTCAATATTTCTCGGCTGAGCAATCCATTCTGCAGGACCTCCTATTCTCCAAGTAGTAAAATTTGCTAATGAAATATTTTGTTCTAATTGAATTGAATTCATTAATTAAGCGGCTAAATTACTTCTGACTGCTTTATCATTTATTAATTCCAAAAATAGATTTGCACATATTATATTAATATCTCCAGCACCCATAATTAAAATCAAATCTTTTTCAATTGTATGCTCTTTTATTAGCTTAATTAAATTTTGATTATTACCTGGAGTATATATTTCTAGATTTGGTTTTAATTTCTTTAATTCATATCCAATACTCTTATTATTTATTCCTTCAATTGCATCTTCTCCAGCAGAGTAAATTGGAGATATGAATACTAAATCAGATTTACTTAGACTTTTTGCAAATTCTTTTTGAAATTTTTTAGTTCTACTAAAGCGATGAGGTTGAAATATTGTAACTAATCTCTTAGGTGGTATTTGTGAAAGGTTATTTTTTGTCTTAATAATAGTAGAAGCAATTGATATTGCGGCATCAATTTCACTAGGGTGATGAGCATAATCTTCAACTATTAATCTGTTTTTCCATAATCCTTTATAGTCAAATCTTCGTAAAGGTAGCTGTAAATAATTAATTCCTTTTTTTATTTCTTTAAAAGGAATTCCAGATATTCTACATGCAGCTATAGCAGCTACTGTATTACTTAAATTATGTATTCCAGGAATAGGTATCTTTATAGTTTCAATAAATTTTTCTTTTTCATAATACTCAGCAATAATTTCACATCCGTTAGATTCTTTTGGAATTAATGCAAAATCTATATTACTAATTTTATGAATAGAAAATAGTTTAGAATTTTGTATATTATTTTTAAGATTTTTACAGTCATAATTGGTAATTAAGTATTTACACTTTTGTGCAAACTTCTTCATTGTTTTTATTAAGTCCTCTAGATTTACATAATGGTCTACATGTTCAAGCTCTAAATTTGTTATTACTCCAATATTGGGATTAAACTTTACTAAAGATCCATCGGATTCATCTGCTTCTGCGATTAATAATTCATCATCACTAAAGTTGTAGTTTTTTTTGTAAAGAGGTACAATTCCGCCAATTATCGCGGTTGGATTTCTTTTTGCATAAGAAAGTAATGTTGTAATGAAAGTGCTTGTTGTTGTTTTACCATGGGATCCTGAGACGATTATCGATTTTTTTTGTTCAATTAAAAAAGCTAGTATTTCAGAACGGTGATTTATAGTTAAATTATATTTTTTCGCTTTAGATAGTTCTAAATTATTTTCACGTACTGCTGAACTTCTAACAACTAATACATTCTTTCCATGAACTTTAAAAATTTCGTCAATATTTGATTCTTCTTGAGTTTGAAAGATATGAACGTCACCTGCTGCTAATTCTTTTAAAGTTTGGCTTTTTTTTTGATCAGAACCAGATATGGAATATCCATTTCTAGCCAGAATCATTGCCAGAGCAGACATACCAATACCTCCGATTCCAATGAAGTGAATATGAGGGGGTAATGCGTGTGTCTTCTTCAATTTCGCTTAAGTGTCGAATGAAAGATAACTCTTCATTAATCGAAAGGCACATTTTTTAAAGAATTAGAGAGTTTTTGTACTTTTTATGTCCTTAACGCTTCAATTATTTTTCAAAATGCACAGAAAATGATCATCGTTCTGTATGATCAGCGGCCAGTAGCATATGCGGTTTTACCGTTTTTGAAATGACTTTGCGTGTAGCGATTAATGGATTCGGAAGAATTGGACGCAATTTTATGCGTTGTTGGCTCAGTAGGGGGGCAAATACGAATATTGAGGTGGTTGGGATCAACGTCACTTCTGACCCAAAAACTTGCGCTCATTTGCTCAAATATGACTCTATTCTAGGGGCTATAAGTGATGCCGAAATTTCACATACTGATGATACATTTCAAATTAATGGCAAAACTATAAAATGTTATTCAGATAGAAACCCATTAAATCTTCCGTGGAAAGAGTGGGGAATTGATTTAGTAATTGAGTCAACAGGTGTATTTAATACAGATGTTGGAGCTAGTAAGCATTTACAAGTTGGAGCTAAGAAGGTCATTCTCACAGCACCTGGTAAGGGTGATGGTGTAGGTACTTATGTGGTTGGTGTTAATGCCGATTCTTACTCTCATGAAGATTTTGATATCCTTAGCAATGCAAGTTGCACCACAAATTGTTTAGCACCAATAGTAAAAGTTCTAGATCAAAAGTTGGGAATTAATAAAGGTCTAATGACCACGATTCATAGTTATACAGGAGATCAAAGAATCCTAGATAATGCTCATCGTGATTTACGTCGTGCAAGAGCGGCCGCAATGAATTTGGTCCCTACATCAACTGGAGCGGCAAAAGCTGTTGCTCTTGTTTATCCAGAAATGAAAGGGAAACTAACTGGTATTGCTATGCGAGTTCCTACTCCTAATGTTTCTGCAGTTGATTTAGTTTTTGAATCAAGTCGTAAAACCAGTGCTGAAGAGGTGAATTCATTATTGAAAACTGCTTCACAGGGTGAAATGAAAGGAATCATCAAATATGGTGACTTACCTTTGGTTTCTACTGATTATGCAGGAACTAATGAATCAACCATTGTTGATGAAGCTTTAACAATGTGTATAGATGAAAATATGGTGAAAGTTTTAGCTTGGTATGACAATGAGTGGGGTTATAGCCAAAGGGTTGTTGATTTGGCTGAAATTGTTGCTCAAAAATGGAAATAAAATTTAAGTTCTATCATTAAAAATGTTGATATAGATTTGAGTCTTCAAGATTAATCGGTTCTAAGTTGTCCCAGAATATATTGGGTTTACCTTCTTTAATAAACCCAATAATTTGGGCAGATTTAAATTTTTTTGATAATGCTTCTGCCCACTCTTTTGGAAGAGTGAGTATCAATTCATAGTCTTCTCCGCCATTTAGTATCCATTCATCCCAAATCGAATCTTCTGGCCAATCAGGGTCTTTCAGAATAGAAGTTTTTGACAAAACTGCTTGGCAATTGCTGCTTTGGCAAATTCCTCTAATTGATTCAACAAGTCCATCGCTGCTATCAGTTCCTGCTGCTCGCCAACTCGTTGATTCAGGTTTGCATCTTATTAATGCTTGAAGTGCCTTTACAGCTGGATGAGGACGTTTATGAGCGTTAATAGCTCTGTTAATAAGTTCAGGACTTATTTGGACTTCAGTTGGTAATTGCTCTGATGTTAAAAGTGCTAAACCTAATCTACTTAATCCATGAAACCCGGTGCTAACAATATAATCCCCTGGCAAAGCATTTCCTCTATGCAGCCTTGGAGGGCTCATCTCTCCAATTGCTGTAATTGATATCATTTTTGTTTCTCCACAAGAGCAATCTCCACCAATTATTTCTCCTCCAAATTCTTGCATTGCTTCCATCATCCCTTCATATAGGTTTTCAACCCATGACCAATGTGTGTTTGGTGGTAAAACAAGCCCAACAGTAAAAGAAATTATATTTTCTGAGCCACTGCAAATCAGATCAGAAATATTTGTGGTAATACATTTCCAGCCAATATCTTTAGCATTAGATATTTCGTCAGAAAAATGAATTTTTTCTACAAGTAAATCAGTATTAATTAATAAGCTTTTATTAATTTTATTTATTTCTGCAAGATCATCATCTATCTGCCCAGATCGCATAAATCGTTTTAAACGATTCAGTAATTCTATTTCGCCTAAGTCTTTAATTGTAGTTGTCACTTTATTTAAAATTTAAGCTTTGAGCTTTAGATTTTCTGAACCATTTAATACTTTAATTGAGATAATTTTATCTTCTACTCCAAGTGTATTTAATATTTCAGATCCTTCTATTACATAGCCAAAAGCTGCGTTTCTTCCATCAATAAGATTACGTCCAGCTGGGTTTAATTCAGCTTCATATAAGAAGAAGAAAAACTGAGATGAACCATCATTTAAATCTGTATCGGAGTGAGCCCACCCAAGTGTTCCTAAAGTTGCAAATGGAAGGACAGGAGTTTCCGTATAAAGACCAACTTCTTCAAAAGTTTCGCCATAAAGTGTATCTTCGAAATTAGGTGTTCTTATTTCTAATGGAATTTTTCTCAACTCATTACTATCAGGATCTACATATCCAATCGCTTCTCCTTTAGGGTCCCCAGTTTGAAGAATAAAGAATTCTTCAGCTCTATTAATTGGTAAACCATCGTAAAAACCTTTCAATGAAAGATCTATAAATGCACCAGATGTTAGAGGAGCATTATAACCATCAATAATTGCCTCCATATTTCCTTTTGATGTTTTTATTTCTACATTGGCTCTACCTAAAAGTCTTGGTAAATTGTCATATTCACTGGGTATTTTATATGGAAAATTATTAGAGATTAAAAGAGATTCTAAATCATCAATTGTTTCCAAACTTTGACGTCTGACATCAAGAAATGAGACTTTATTTTTTTCGTTTGCTATTAGCCTTAATTCATCAAGTTCTTCATTCAAATTAGATAGCAGATTAGAGGCTTTTTCTTTATTTTCCTTTGGCATTGAGTCAAGGATTTGATTTTTTCTATTGGTTACTAAGAATTGACTTCTTGAGATGGCTTTGCTGATAGATGACCATCTGCTTCCTCGCAGATCATCGCTTGTATCTTCTAGTTTGTTTTGTAATTCACGTAATTCTTTTTGGTCAATAGGTAAAGAATTTCTTAATATCGCATATGGATCTTTTAGTCGATTACCATTTGGAAGGCTTGCAGCAGCAGGTTCAATCCATGGAGAGCTTAAAGAAAATAGGATTGTTATCAGGGCAAGAATGCAAATCTTTTTTGCCATGTTAATTCTATGTTTTGCATGACTTTGGCACAGACTTATGATCGATTGGTATCTTTTGTGTGAATGATTTCAAGTAACGACTTTCGCACTGGCACTACAATAGAGTTAGACGGTGCAGTTTGGCGTGTGATTGAATTTCTACATGTCAAGCCTGGCAAGGGTTCTGCGTTTGTCAGAACTAAATTAAAGGCTGTTGTGAGCGGTAGTGTTGTTGAAAAGACCTTTAGAGCTGGGGAAATGGTTCCACAAGCTCTTTTGGAGAAATCAAAGTTGCAACATACTTACATGGATGGAGATGATTTTGTCTTTATGGATATGACTTCTTATGAAGAAACACGCCTAACAGCTAAACAAATTGGTGAAAGCAGGAAATATCTAAAGGAAGGGATGGAGGTTAATGTAGTGTCTTGGAATGAAAAACCTCTTGAAGTTGAATTGCCTAACTCAGTTGTTTTAGAAATAAAAGAAACTGATCCTGGCGTAAAAGGTGACACTGCTTCGGGAGGGACAAAGCCTGCAATCTTGGAAACAGGAGCTCAGGTAATGGTCCCATTGTTTATTTCAATTGGTGAGAAAATTCGAGTAGACACTCGAAATGACAGTTATCTAGGCCGAGAAACACAATGACTATGAATCTTGATCACGAAGAGCTTCATCGCTTGTTGGCAACTTTAGCTGAAAGCGATATTCAAGAGTTTCGACTTGAGGGAGAAGACTTTTGCTTGGAAGTTAAACGAAATCTTGGAACTTATTCAGATGCAATAGATTCTCAAAAGAAAATTTCTGTAGAAGAGATTGATACAGCACCACCTCAACGTAAAATTGAGGCTTCTCCAGTACCAAGCACTCCTCCTCCTTCAGTCCCAGGATCACGCTCTGATTTGGTTGAAGTAACTGCTCCTATGGTTGGGACCTTTTACCGCGCACCTGGTCCAGATGAGCCCCCTTTTGTGGACATTGGATCAAGAATCAGTGTAGGTCAAGCCGTTTGTATTCTTGAGGCAATGAAATTAATGAATGAATTAGAGTCAGAGGTAAGCGGTGAAGTAGTAGAAATTCTTGTTGAGAATGGAACACCAGTTGAGTTTGGTCAAGTTTTAATGAGATTAAAATCTGTTTAAAAGTTTTTATTTATTGAGAAAGAAGCCAAGCATTATTCATTGCTGCAATCATACTTTTTTCTCTTGCCTGGAATTTACCTGCAATATCAAATGCAGTGCCATGATCAGGTGATGTTCTTATAAAAGGTAGACCTAGAGTTGTGTTAACAGCTTCATCAAAGGCAATTAATTTTACAGGGATTAGAGCTTGATCGTGATACAAAGCAAGTATTCCGTCAGGTGCAGTATTTTTACTTGAGAGGCCATTCCATGCATTAACTGATGAAATCCAGCAAGTGTCTGGAGGTATAGGTCCTCTAATTTGTATGGCTGGATTATCTGATTTCCATTCATTTACAATAGGAATAATTAAGTTTTGTTCTTCTTTTCCAATTTTTCCTTCTTCTCCAGCATGTGGATTTAAACCGGCAATTTGTATTACTGGTTTCTCTTTGAACTTTTGACAGAAATTCAATAATGTATCTAACTTATATCTAATCAATTCTTTTGTTAAAGTATTATTTATTTTCTTAAATGGTATATGTGTTGTAGCTAATAAAGTATTAAATCTCCATCCATTATTTGGTGATATTGCTGTAAAAAGCATAGATGTCTTCTTATTCGTTAGCTTGCCTAATAATTCAGTTTGTCCGGCAAATTTATGACCAGCTTTATGCCAGGCAATTTTTGAAATAGGTGCTGTTACTAGAGCATTAGCTTTCCCTTCTAAAACCATATTAGTTCCATTCACAAGCCATTTAAAACTTGCTGAGCCAGCATATTCATCAACAATTCCTGGAATAATTTTTTTCTCTAAAGGGATATCAATAATAGAAAGCTTGTTTGGATTAGGAATATTATTTATACCAGATTTGATTAACTTTGAATAAGTTTCATAAATATTATTTTTGCATCCAACAAGTAAAGGTTGTATATTTTTATTTAAGTAACTTGAACCAAGAGCTTTTAATGTTATTTCAGTTCCTATTCCTGCCGGATCACCTAATGAAATAATAAGTTTATTTTTATTATATTTTGATATTTTCAATTCTTTCATTTTTGATGTGATTTAGATTTTTTTGGCTTAAGTAAGGTTTGACCTAACAAATGTGAGTAAGTTCTTTTATGATATTGAATTTATATCATCAGATTATAATTATCTATGAAACTCGCTAGAGTTTTTTAAAAGAACAGTGAATAAAGATAATCTAGAAAATATAGTCTATTACTTCATTTTTAATTTTGAGAAACAATTTTTTAAGCCAGATTTAAAATTAGGATAAATTAGAGAATAGCCAAGTGTTTTGCATAATAACTTGTTATCAACTTTTCGATTCTCTTGCCAAAAAGATAGTGCCATTGGACTCATTGTTTCTTTTGCAATTTCAAAAGGTACATTTGAGGGTAGAGATTTCTTAGCTATTTTTGCTGCAAAAGCAATAACTTCAAGATTATTTGTTGGTAAGTTATCAGCTATGTTCACTACAGATGGATTCTTTCCTTGTGAATAGAGATTAATCAAAAATAAGATAGCTCCAGCAATGTCATCGACATGAACTCTTGAAAAAACCTGACCAGGCTTATCAATCATTTTTGTTGTTCCTGCCAATAGGCTTTCAAATACAGATCTTCCAGGTCCATAAATACCTGGCAATCTAAGTATTTGAACAGGAAGCTTTGTATCTAACCATTGTTTTTCACAGGAAAATCTACGAATACTTCTTTCTTGTTGAGGATTAGGAAATGTATTTTCATTTACCCATTCTCCATTTGTATCTCCATATACACCAGTAGTCGATAAGTAACCAACCCATTTTATATTTTTAGAATTTAGTAATTGAGTCTTCAGTTTATGGAGTACAGGGTCCTCTCCACTTAATAAAGGAGGAATACAACTTAAGACATGAGTAGCTCCATCAAAAATTTCATTAGGGACTTCTTTATCGGTATTAAATATGAAATCAGCTCCTTTGCTATTTTCTTTTCTTCTGCTGCACAAGACCTTTGTTCCTAGATGTCTTCCTAAACTTGCGATTCTTTGACCACTAAATCCGCCACCAAATATGATGAATTTTGATTTAGGTGGCAGAGGATCCAATCGCTTGACAATCTCTTGAATCATTAGTACAAATGTATTAAGTTGATTATTTAGGAATGATTGCTTCTTATTTAAAGCCTAGTTGGAATTCCATTAATGGTGCTAGTAAATTTAGTAACCATAAAAGATTATCTGTACAAAAGAAAAATCAAAACCTGATAAAACCTTTGCTGGCTTCAATTATCTTCCTTCTTTGTATCACTATTGTGCCCGAAAAGTCTTCTGATTTAGCTTCTATATGTGAAAAATATAATTCTTCTACTGCTTGTCAAGTTTGGTAGAAAGTTAAGCTGCTTGCCACGAATAATCTTCATTCAATCGAGATTTTGAGCTTTCAAAATTTTTACTCTGTTTAGGCTGAGCCCATTTTAAAAGCCTTAGAGCCAAACGTATATCTCCTTCAGTCCATGCTCGTATAGCCATAGAACGCCGTGGGTCGTAAAAACGTTGCTTTCTATACCATTCAAACGCATCCTTGTCTGTTTTGCTGCCATTGCATGACAGGCAGGCAGGGACACAATTTTCAGTGATGCTTAATCCACCTTTACTTCGTGGTAATACATGGTCAATTGATTCTGAATTTTCCCCACAATATATGCAACTTTTACCGGTGAATTCATGTAATGATTTGCGCCATCTTCGGTCACGTAACTTTGGGCAGAGATCTTCCAAGAAAACCGCATCCCTATTGTGCATACGTTTTGATTAGCTAAATGAATTTTGCCTTGGTAGACTAATAAGTCAATGTATCGAAAATTGCATTTTGAAATTTTATAAGATTTATTTTTAATTTATTTCAGATTAGCTCGAAGCTTTTGGCTTTATGAAACTTAATTAAATCAATAATCATAACGATCTATATACTTGCCTTTAGGATTTTTTTCTTTACTCTCGATTAATGAATTGACTTCGCTTTCTGATTTTTTTTCGTCACTAACTTTTATTGGGCTTGAGTCACCTGTATATAGATCGCCTAAATAATTGATGCAATTTTCATATTTTATCGGATCTTGAACTACTTCTTCAACAATTAATGAAGCAGCTTGTTTTGGAGAAGTTTTGAATAAACCTTGTTTTTTATTTTTTATAAATTGATAGGCTGCTTCCCAGCTGGGTTCGTGAGTGTTGCCTCCATTCCTCATAAAGCAATATATATCTGCCCCATTTGTTACGGCCGCATTAATTTTTAATTCTAAAGTAGAACTGCAGACTAAAAAAATTATTGAAATTGGTAAAAAGTTTCGTTTTATCCCAATTGGCATGATTTTAAGAGAATTATCAAATTTAAATTATCTATTTTTCTTTCTTCTGTCTAGCTTTAGTTTGTATTAGTGCTTTAGCTTTATTATTTATTTTTTTATGACTATGTCTTGAAAAAAATCCAGTTTGTAAATCTGCCAATAAAATTTTTAACTTTGATCTCATTTTTTTTTTAATTTAACTAAATTAACTATCTTTTGATATAGTGATTTAACAAAATTGTTTGTACTTACAAATTTAATAATGAATGCAGTACAAGTAAAAAAACAAGCATTTTTGAAAGAGGCTGTTTATTTCTTTAAGAATGCATCAGTGCATGCTGATGAAGGCGATTTGCAATCATGTGCTGGTTTTATTTTGAAAGCACTTGATAAAGAGAGAAGGGCTGGTGTAGTTGGGCCTCAAGTGCTTCATTTAATTAAAACTAGATAGTTTTTCATCGATTCCTTAAATATTATTCGTTATTAAGGATGGAAATTGTTTTTGCAATACCCTTGCCAATTGGGAAATTTAGTTTACCCATTTTATCAAGAGTGCTTTCTAGAGCCGATATAACACTAATAATGTCTCTATCATTTACAAATCCTAGATGACCAATTCGAAAGATTTTTCCTTTTAAGTGATCTTGCCCTCCTGCAAGAAGTATATCGAAGTCATTTTTTATTGCTTTTCTTATTTTTTCTGAATCTATATTCTCAGGCTCAACAGCTGTTATTGCTGGACTCCCAAAACTTTCTTTTGTAAATAATTTTAAACCCATTGCTTTTATGCCTTCTTGCGTTGCTTTTTGATGACGAGCGTGACGGGAGAATATATTATTTAATCCTTCTTTTTGCATCATTGTTAGTGATGCTTCTAGAGCAAAGTATAAATTTATTGCAGGTGTAAAAGGATTGCTATTTTTATTAACTGAATTTAAATATTGTTTTAGATCTAAATAAAATTTTGGTAAATTTGATTGATTATTTGCTTCCCATGCTCTTTTACTCATAGCTATAAAACTAAGCCCAGGAGGAATCATATAGCCTTTTTGAGAACCGGAAGCTATGACATCGATTCCCCATTCATCCATTGGAATATTACATGCACCAAGACTGGTTACACAATCAGCAATAGTAATAGCTTTTCCATGGTTTTTTACTTCGTTATTAATAGTTTTTAGATCATTAATTACTCCTGTTGAAGTTTCTGAGTGAGTTAAAATTACCGCTTTAATTTTTTTATTAGTGTCCTCTTCAAGAATCCTCTTGAATTGATTTGGATCAAGAGGCTGACCCCAATCAGCTTTTATGACTTTCACATCTAGCCCATATGCTTTTGCAACTTTTACCCACCTTTCACCAAATTTGCCATTATCCCCACAGATGACTTGATCACCTTTGCTTAATGTATTGATGATTCCTGCCTCCATTGCTGCTGTCCCACTACCTGTAATTGTTAAGACGTCAGCAGTTGTTTGGTGAAGCCATTTGAGCTGCTCAGTTGTTTTTTGAACAATTTTTTGAAAATCTCCACTCCTATGACCGATAGGGTGTTTACTCATACAATTCAAAACATTTTCTGGTACCGGTGTTGGTCCAGGAATCATTAGATTGAGTTTGTCCTGCATTTAATTATTTAAATCTAGATTATTATTATTTTAAAAAATTATTTAGGGAATTTCCTCTATCGTCAGCTCTTCGAATGATTTGAATGAATTTACTCTTCCAGTTTGGGTAGTTGCTGCTGCAAAGTCTGCAACAAACATTCTTATTGGTAATAAATTCAAAGATACTGAGATAATTGATCTAACAAATCAAAAAGAATCAATTCAGGTCCCTGTCTGCTCTTCTGCATTACTTGATAATGGTAAGAGAGCTTTGGCAGTAAGTCATTGTCAGTCCGGATTGTCTCTTGACATAACAAGAGGAATAGAAATCTGGGCTTATGTTCAATTTAGTAAATCAAGTTTGCAAACTAAAAAGATTGTTGAAAATGGTTTTCCTAATTGGCTTGATTTCAAGGCCGGTTATGGAGTAGGTAAATTCAAATCATCAGGTCAGCCATGTATATCTAGGTTTGCGCGTGATTTGTTATGTACAAATCTTTACCCCCTCATACCGAAAGGCAGTTCAATCAAAGTAGAAATTGTTTTACCTGATGGGAAGGATCGTGCTTTAAAGACAAGCAACGAAGCATTTGGAGTTGTAGATGGGTTGTCCCTCATTGGAACGCAGGCTGAGGTTCAAATTAGTGCTTCTCCTAATCAATTAAAAAACTGCAAGGAGAATTTGCAGGACATTTGCTCTAAATCAACATTTGATGGATTTTTGACTTTTGTTATTGGTGAAAATGGAATGGATTTAGCCTTGAAATTTGGACTACCAGCTAATCAAATTATTAAAACGGGTAATTGGATAGGCCCTCTTCTTGTTGCTGCTGCAGAAAATGGTGTGAAAAAACTTTTATTATTTGGTTATCATGGAAAACTTGTAAAACTCTCTGGAGGTATTTTTCATACCCATCATCATCTCGCTGATGGAAGAATTGAAATTCTCACTTCACTTGCAGTTAAAGAAGGTATATCTTTTGAGTTGATTCAGTTAATAAGTAAATCAACGTCGGTGGAAAATGCTTTATTAACTCTTGAAGCACACAAACCAGAAGCGGTATCTTTGATTTGGGGCAGGATGGCCAAAGAAATTGAAATTAAAAGTTGTAGTTATGTGAATCGATATTTGTCTTCATCGATGGAAATAGGATCTGTTTTATTTGATCGAAAAAGGCATATTCGTTGGGCTGGTTTTGATGGCGTGAACCAAATAAATTCTTTAGGGTTAATTCTTAAGTGAAAGGCACATTCCTATGCTCTTTATTAGTCTATTTGATAAGAATGTTTTATAAGGATTCATCAGGTTGATATGGCTTCAATGATTTCAGAGGAAAAACGTAATCCAGCAATCGTAATTCTTGATTTTGGTTCTCAATATTCAGAATTAATTGCTCGAAGGATTAGAGAGACAGAGGTTTACTCATTAGTTATGAGTTACACAACATCTGCAGATCAATTACGTTCTCTTAATCCTAAAGGGATAATTTTAAGCGGAGGACCTGGGTCTGTTTATGAAGAAGGCGCTCCTTATTGTGATCCAGAGATTTTTAAATTAGGTCTTCCTGTCCTAGGTGTTTGTTATGGAATGCAATTAATGGTTCATCAGTTAGGAGGATCAGTAAAACCTGCTACTGGGAAAGCAGAATATGGAAAGGCTCCTTTAGAAGTTGATGATCCAACAGCTTTATTAACTAATGTTTTGAGTGGATCAACAATGTGGATGAGCCATGGGGATTCAGTTCAAGAATTACCTAAGGGATTTGTCAGATTAGCGCATACTTCTAATACGTCTGAAGCAGCTATTGCTTTGCATGAAAAGAGCTTTTATGGAGTGCAGTTTCATCCTGAAGTTGTTCATTCCACGCAGGGCATGGTTTTAATAAGAAATTTCGTATATCACATATGTGCATGTGAGCCAGATTGGACAACAAATCTATTCATAGATGAAGCTGTTTCTCAAGTACAAGAACAGGTAGGTGATAAAAAAGTTTTATTAGCTCTATCAGGTGGTGTTGATTCATCAACTCTTGCATTTCTATTAAACAAGGCAATAGGACCTCAGTTGACGTGTATGTTTATTGATCAAGGTTTCATGAGAAAAGGTGAGCCAGAATTTTTAATGTCTTTTTTCGATGAAAAGTTTAAAATTAATGTTGAATACATCAATGCTAGAGAGAGATTTATTTCTAAATTAAAAGGAGTTACTGATCCTGAGCAAAAACGTAAAATTATAGGTAGAGAATTTATTAGGGTGTTTGAAGAGGAGAGTCTTCGATTAGGCCCTTTTGATTACTTGGCTCAAGGTACACTTTATCCAGATGTAATAGAAAGTTCTGGAACAAATATTGATCCAAAAACTGGTGATCGAATAGCGGTTAAAATTAAAAGTCACCATAATGTAGGAGGTTTACCTAAAGATTTACAGTTTAAATTGGTAGAGCCTTTGAGACGTTTATTTAAAGATGAAGTTAGAAAAGTTGGTAAATCATTGGGATTACCAGATGAGATTGTTAGAAGACATCCATTTCCAGGTCCAGGACTGGCGATAAGAATTTTAGGAGAGGTTACTCATGAAAAACTAAATTGTTTAAGGGATGCAGATTTAATTGTAAGAGAGGAGGTGAATAATGCTGGTTTGTATAACGAGATTTGGCAGGCTTTTGCTGTCTTGTTGCCTGTTTATTCGGTTGGGGTAATGGGAGATCAAAGAACCTATGCATGGCCCATTGTTGTTCGTTGTGTCTCAAGTGAAGATGGAATGACTGCTGATTGGTCTCGTTTACCCTATGAAGTCCTAGAAAAAATTTCTAACAGGATAGTTAATGAAGTTGAGGGAGTTAATAGAGTTGTTTTGGATATAACAAGCAAACCCCCAGGGACTATTGAGTGGGAATGATTCGTCTACTAAAAGGTAGATATAGTCTAAAAAACAGGGTTTGTCACAAGTTCACATCCTGATATTAGTTGACGAAACAACAGGGGTTTAACCCCTTGTGTTTGTCACGGGTTTGTTTTGTGACCTTGTCAGCGTCTTCATGAAGAAATCGTAGAAAGGTATTTTCTCTTAAAGATTAAATATTTTTATTCTGTGGAAGTTGTCAATTCTCCTTTTTAGAAACCCAGAACTGATACATGCCTGCGAAGGTTGTGGGATGCTTCACTTCAAATTTTTCCAAGTTTTGTAAGTTGGTTTTATGAGGTTATGTCTCGATATTTTTTGTTCTTAGTAAGGGTTTTAATAGCGGGTTGCAGCATATCTTTGTAATTTTTCCATCCACCAATTGATTTTGAATTGATAGGGGAACGAACTTGAACACTACTTGCTGTTGAAACTGAGCGTGGATTTAGATGAGGTGATAGATATCCATCGTCCCACTTCCAACCTAACCAAGTGATTAAAGATTTAATTTCTTGATTGGGATTACTGACTAATGAGTCGTAATTTAAATCATAGATTTTTGCTCTAAATCTCTTCTTATATTCAGTCATTACTTCTTCTTGATCTAAATAAACTCTGGCACAATCAATTAAGGAAGATGAATATTCATTTCCCCTAGCAAAATATGTTCGGTGCATTGAAAGAATATTATCTAAAGGATTTCTAAAACAGTGAATAATTTTTGCATTAGGTATTTGCTTGGCAATGATGCCTGCATATTGATAGTTATATAACATTTTATTTGTTGTGATATTCATGTCAGTCTTATTATTTACTTTTTCCCAATACAATTCGGCAAGATTTATTTCTTGTTTAGATTTCATATTCTCTAGGAATGATTCATGTAGAATATCAATTTCGCCTAGAGCATATAGATCATTATTCATACTTAAAATCGACTCTATTAATGTTGAACCACTTCTAGGCATTCCTACAATAAAAATACTTTCAGAATTATTTACGTGTTCTTTTTTATTAATTTCTTTTTTATCAGATTCAATCAGTAATAATTCAGATTTTTTGATTAATAAACTATAGTTAGATGGATTAATATCAAGTTTTAATGTATTTGCCAATTTAAGGTATCTAGAACTTTCTTTATAATTTTTCTCCTTATGAAGAATATTTGCTCTTGCGAAGTAAATATCAATTTGTTCTTTTTTAAATTTGTTATTTAAGATACTTTGAGAAAAGAGGTGATTTTGCCATATCTTATTTTTATCAGAATATTTAAGTAACGATAGTGAATAGTATGCTGTTGCAAAATCAGGATTTAGTTCAATTGCTTTCTTGAGAGAGATCTCTGCATCTTTGAATTTACCAATATTAATCAATATGCCTCCAAGATTGGAATGCGCTATTGCGTAATCAGGATCGAGTTGAATTGCTTTGCGAGTGCAAACTTCTGCTTCTTGTAAGTTTTCAAGATCTTTTAATATGCTTCCAAGATTGGAATGAGTAATTGCAAGATTAGGGTTTATTTGAATTGCTTTGCGGCATGATAATTCTGCTTCTTTTAATTTGCTAAGATCTCTCAATATGCTTCCCAGATTAAAATGAGCATCTGCTGAATTGGGATTCAGTTCAATTGCTTTGCGATGTGATAATTCTGCTTCTTTTAAGTTGCCAAGATCTCTTAATACATTTCCCAGATTAGAATATACTTCTGCGAAATCAGGTTTAAT
>QCJG01000002.1 GCA_003216175.1 Prochlorococcus sp. AG-409-A10
GGGTTTGAAGATTGGCACAATTAAAAGCATGGAAGCGAGAAATAGATAAATTGAAAATGAATACTATTTTCAGAATCATTTAATGCGTAAGTTCGCAATCTTTTTGTTCGCTGCTTTTTCTCTATTTACACCTTTTCTTGTAACTGGTTGCCAAATGGGTTCGGAAGAAAAGACAGAAGAGCATGATCACAAAGATGATCATAAAGGACATCATCATGGTCATGATCACTAGATAGCAAAATAATTTGCGATTAAAAAAGCACCCTTCTCGTTAGAGTTGGGTGCTTTTTAGTACAGAACTATGTGTGAGGAGTTGTTCTGTACATTCATTTTCATACACCCAAGACCAACATGGCAATAACAAAAATAATCTCTTAAATATTGAGAAAAATCCGCATTAGCAGTCAGCATTAGCAATGCCCATTCCAAGAACAGCACCTAGAGGAATAGACCACGCATAGGCATCTTTCTTGGAGATTGCAGCAGCAAGACCACCTCCAATCAATCCACCTGTAGTTGCATTGCCTGAACTACAACTTCCTCCACTAGTTCGATAACTACGAGAAACTAATACTTGCTGATGGGTTGGTCTGTTATACCTGCGATGAGTATGAGGGAAGTAATGAGCATGATCGTGCTGGTAATAAGCGTGATTATGACGGTGACGATATTTACGAACTGGTGGATTCCAACTAAGTGAAGAGCAAGGTACTTCGACCTTGTCCAAGTAGGACTTCACGTAACCCTTTGATCTTCTATTCCCAGAAACATATTCCTCTCTATAGATTTCTTTGTAGCAAGTTCGTTGAGTTGTATATCCCCTCTGGTGATGGTATCCATCTGCCATTACTGCCATTGGAGACAACAGCATTGCGGTTAGAACTAATGGTCGGATTCTCATTGCTTACCTTTACCATTAATAGAAACATAGGATTTTTCTAAGGTAATTACCAGAAAATAAGACACTATTAGAAGTGCTTGGGGTATAAAAAAGCAAAATATTGAGTACATTTTCGCTAATGCCAAATATTTGCTTCAAAACAAGTTCCACGTGAGTTCCACGTGAGTCCAAAGTCAAAATTGATGAACCTAGTTTCAATGGTTTTTGAAGACGTGTTCCACGTTAGTTCCACTTGTCCCCTTCTCTGTAAAGGCATCGTAGATAGTTCATTTTCTCTACACTCGTTGTTTCAATGTCTCTGATTTAGTTGTTAAGAATCTATGAACGACTTCTCTACGCAATGAGAAATTCTTAGTATCAAAAAAGTTCATTTTTTTCTATTACTAAATCGACTAATTGTTTTTTATTGAGTTTGGAAATTTTGTCTATGCCAACCAGCATTGCCCTCAATTCGCTATTGGTCTTTTGCATCAGTACCGATTTCTGATCAACAAATATTCCTTTCTTTAGGATCGAAAGAAGAGTTGAGAAGGCATCAAAAATTGCCATTGAAGCGATGATGCAAAACATCATCACAGAATCAGCAGTGGTAGTTAAATTCATTGGTTTTGAGGAAATAATTTTTGGTTTGTTATGCAACTTCTGGACACCATCCAATTTGTAATACCCTCTTCTTTTGCCAATTCAGGCAACGCTTTGTGAGATGTTCACCTTGAGGGATAAGACGTTGGTGAAGTGGACAAGTCAAAAGAGTGAAGCATGATTTATTGCACGTATAAGTGAAGTGTTCACATGTAAGACAAACGGAACTTCCTCTGGACTTCACCAGTTCCAGATTAGTGAAATAACTCCACTCTTCTGGATGCTCAAGTGCTTCAACTGGAGCAACAACTTTTGGTGTTTTAATTCGATCCATCTTGGTTCTCCTTGTGAGAAGAGGCAAAAAAAGCACGATGCTCACTTCGTGCTTCTTTTGTCGGTTTAGTGATGGGGATAACACTAATACAAATGTATTATATTTGTCTATTAGGTCAAGTCACCTATTTTTTCCATTAAAGAAGGGAGCGAGATTTTGGTCGCTCCCTTTGAGTCAAGCACTCAACTGACTGAACTAAATTTCCATCCTTTATTTAACTTTGACCCACAGAAGGCGCTATGACTCCTAATTCATTAATAACAAATCCAGATCGGGTTAACATGAGAAAAAACTCCTGTTTAACCAACCACCCAATAATCTTTGTGTTTTCTGAGAATGAGTTTGAGAAGATCGAGAATCATCATTTTTACCTCAATATTTCAACTGAAAGTAATAAGGAACAAGGTGTGGAAGTGTTCCAAGTGAGATTAAAAGGACAGAAAACCAAAGAAAGATCGATGAAAGAGTATTCGACCCATTGGATTTGAAACTACGTGTTGCTTGCATAATTAGATCTCCTGTTAGTTCAATGTTTTTTAGTAGTCCATTGAGCAGTTGCCAAACTGCAAACATTCATTCTCGTAATCGACCTCATCAAAATCAGTTTCATAATTCGAAACCAGATCGCACCAATCGTTCCCTTGCATAGGAACTCCACAAGATTTTGAGAATGTTTCCTTTACGTCTTCGATTGCATGTTTAAAAGGATTACCGCATGACATGGTTTGACCTCCTAATAGTGCCTTGATTTATATCTACTCCTCCTAATTCAAAAAATCTATAGGACAAAAACCCTAAAGTATTAACTCTGATTACCGCACAAAGAAAGACCCCTGAAACTAATCAGGGGTTTGGGTTGTTCCGACCGTTGCAGAGACCGCACGAAAGGTGACTCTGTTCACATCAGGAGGTGTGAGATGCCTCCTTAGAGTCAATGCACATTTTCCTTTCTTAATATCTTCGAGAGTGCGATGACTCTTGATTTATGTCTACTCCCCTTATTAGAAAATATCTATGCAGAGAACCCAAATGTAGAAATACTTTGGTGTTCTCACCCCTATGAACTTCCATTTAAGAGGAGTTATTTCAATTGCTGGGGTGATGGAATCGAAGGGGGGGGGAACAGATGCTCCCTGACTTTATTCGAGGTATCTCTATGATTAGAAAAAGAGATAAGATTTGGACATCAATCATTGCTATTAGACAATGGTTCACCAAACTTTTTACTAGTAAGGCAGATGCTTTAATTGATGACTTCGGAAAAAATCCACCACCAGAGATAGGACCTCAATCTTATTCAGGAGATATTCACGATACAGGAGACTGATTTCATTCATTTAAATTGTATTAAGAAAGGGACCCCCTGCTGCTTCAGCGATCATGAGTCCCTCTCTTCATTTACAGAACGAATTTTGGTAAGGAGTTGTTCTGCTTTTATTTTTCTAATCAATTCCAAAAGGGTCTGCATCCGAAAAAATTACTAATTAGATATCGTCCTCACTTTTCCCGAATGGTTTGTATCTGATATCAAAAAGTAAAACTACTGCTGTGCTGAAAAGCAGTAATCCAAAAATAACTTGTGGAGGTGGAAATATCATTAGACCACTCTAGAAAAGGCAAAAAAAACCGCCCAGTTCTGTTAGGGCGGTTTTTTGTAAGATCAGGCGCAAGTGTTTCCTTGTTTCCACTGCGGAGGATCTCAACTCCTCACAAATTCAAATTAATCACAGTCACGAAAAGCGAAATGCTGAGTATTTGAGTTCTTCAACTGTCACATGTGCCAATTCTTTAAAATCAACCATTAAAAAAGCACCCTACTTACGTGAAGTCGAGTGCCTTTTTACAACAGAACTATTGTGTGAGGAGTTGTTCTGTTATTTCTTTTCTACTCCTGTATGCACCTTTTGTCACTACTAAAAAGACAAAATGATGAGAACCTACAAAATAGGAATAAGAACAAACGATCCAAGAATAAAAAGTGGCGACTTTTGACGAGTTTTATCAATAATTAGATCCTGAATCAAATAAACTCTCTAAGTGGATTGAAGAATAATAGAAGATTATGGATGAAACTTGGTTAAAAGAACTCAATCAAAGAAATCTTGAGTTGGCAGGAGAAGATAGTTCGAAAAGGGATTGTGCAACCGTTTCTGTTTCGTCCTCAGTTTTAAACAAATTAAGTCAGGCAGAACAAGGAAAATTTGAGATTACTGAATTCAAAAGAGCAACGAAGAAATTGAGCATTGGGCAAGAGTAGAAGAAATATGTGATTTCTTTGGAGTTGAAGACCCCGATTTAGCAGGAGATGTCTATGTCTGAAAATTCAAAAACTTAACTGTAGAGGACGAGATTAGATGGATGGATTTAAAAGATATCAATGATGAGATGCCTGAGGGTTTGGTCTAAAAATCGATCAGAGTTAAGGAAAGGCAAATATTGGCTCTAATCTTTGTTTATTTTGTCAAAATGAATAGAGGTTGAACGCATCAATTGAGAATAAAAATTTGTTTTTTGTAGGATTTTTCTATACAGAGATATAGGAGAAGAGGACTAAATCCTCAAATTTAAACAGGATATAATATGACTTGACTTATGCAATGAATCAACGTCTAAAAAGGAAAGATACAAGGTTAAAATTGTCTCCTGCACGTTTCGCATAAGTTTCCTACTAGAATTTAGAAGAAATTTTAGTTAGTTGGTTTTTTTAAATTAGTACTTGAATGTCTTAGAGTTAGTTAATGAAAATTTATTTAGAACTTTTCATAGATATATCAAATTTGGATTATGAGATAAAACACCCAATTCATCTATAAATAAAATGTGTTTTTTGAGAATTTATTTAACCAGTTAAGAATGGATTTTTCTCTTATCAAATGAATTATGGCCAGGGTTCGAAAAAAGCGTGATCATTTCAATAAGAGATAAATAGTATCTAATGTCATTTGAAGTTACTTACAACGGGGATATTCAATATATTAAGGTTTTCTACTCAACTGAAAAAACGAGAGCTGGAAAATACTATGGCGAGTTCTATAAAAAAATGGATTCACTCGCTAGTGACTTAAAACGTTTGAAAAATGAACTTGATGAAGATAGTGAAAAGGCAGCGAAGATTGCTAAAGATGCAGCTAATAAGGCACTTGCTGAAAGATTTGGTTCACTTAGATACATTATTGATGAGCGTCACTGGGATGAAGACATGATTATCAGCAAGATTATTGATGATAGAAAGGAGGCGATGTTCGCCTTAGCACAGAAGACTTTTAATAATGAAGTTCTTCTTGAAGAAGACGGGGCAGAGGAATATAAAATCCACTTGGAAGAAGGAGGAATAGAAATTGATGGAAAGGCTGTAGAGACTTCCTTAATGGAGTTATTTGATTCTGACGACTACCATGATTGGAATGAGGCAAAACTTGAGAAATTGGAAAAGCTTGATTGGTTTATTATTTGGTCAAGAACAGAGGCTGGTGAGTTTAAGACTGAGGCTGGACATTATGAGGGTAATTATTCATCGAAGGAATTAAATATGGAAAATTGTTTGCTTACTTATAGAGGGTTACCACTTGTTGTTCCCTCCAATGGCACGGATATATTTAGTAATGAACTTGAAATCCATTTTGTGGATGAAACTAGGGCATCACTTGAGATGAGTGAGCCTTAACTTAAGTCTAAGACTCATTAATTTGATGCTCAAAAATTCCTAACCATCTCAAATTAGTTTCCTCCAGATTACTGTTGAATGGTCTAAATTTATTCTTTTTATTTGAATGGACTTCCTGCAACAATGGAGAATCAGAGTGGACTCAATATATTTGTACAACTTAGGGATGATGTTGGATTAGGGATAAAGAATAAGCAAAAATTTTTAGATGGAGGACCTAACCAACCTTAAATAGTTGATAGTTTTTCTCGTATTTGCTTAGTTCAGCTATAAGTCTTTTGGATAATTTAAAGAATTAGGAAAGTTTTTTTCATAGTGAGAAGCAGTTGTTTTTTGAGTAGATCTGCTTGTAGGTGGCATGCCCTAGGACAGATTGTATCAAAAATTGTAGAGAAGACCGTTCAGATTACTTATTTAGGATTTTGCCTTTTCTAAATCAAAATAATCACAAAAAAACCGCCAAGTTTTTAACAAGACGGTGTTTTTTGGAGATCAGGCGCAAGTGTTTCCTTGTTTCCACTGCGGAGGATCTCAACTCCTCACAAAATTATATTTACGCATCTGATGAGAAATTCAAATATGAGAAGGTTAGTTTATTGACTGTCACATGTGACAATTCGTAAAATCAGTCATTAAAAAAACACCCTGCTTACAAGAAGTGGGTGCTTTTTTAACAGAACGATTGTGTGAGGAGTTGTCCTGTTAATTTATTTTTACTCCTGTAGGAGTTATTGTCACTACTAAAAAACAAAATGTCTTAGATTATGACTCTGGATTGTACCCAGCAAGATTAATTTAGCCTTCTGCGTTTTCAAACTGTTTTGCTAATCTAAAACCTTTTCTTAAAATTAAATATATTCCGTATAAACCAGCAATTAATGGAAGAATAATAAGAGGGTTTGGACTATAGTTTGAATAATCTTTTACACCATCAATATATTCGATACCTGAGCATTTCAAGTATAGAAAACTTGTGAAGACAATTCCCCATCCAACGATTGAGAGAATTCCTCCTTTTTTGTCACCTTCATAAAATCTATCTAAACCCCATCCCCAACCAATAGCAAGGATCACTCCTCTTGTGAGAGCATTTTTTTCTTGCTTACGTAGCATTTCTTTTTTTAGTATGTTCAAAATGAACATAACTGAAAAATTGTTTTTTTGCATGAACTGATTAAAAAACACTGGTTCTTTTGAAAACTTGGGTATCGTTTGTAGAAAAAATTAGTGTTATATCAATTGAGAAGGGTAAGGGTACCCCAGTGAAATAAAAAATACAGAATTCAAAAGAAAATGATTAAAATGAATTTATCTCTATTTTTTAAAGTTAGAAAAATTTGGATATTTCTTAGTTGAGTAAGCTTATTAAGGGGGTGGTCTACTTCAAGAAAAAAAGATAACTTAGTATAATAGCTGATTACTTTTGATAGTTGCACAACAGACTGATTTGCAGTTAAGCCGACGGCTTCAGAAAGATAGTATAACTATCTCAGGGAAGGTTATTTATATTAATCCTTTTCTATATTGGCGACGCTTCGACAACAATACTGATAGATGGTTGAGAGAGCCTGGCCAGTTAGGAGAGGAGCAAATAAATCTTAATAGAGCTCGTTTTTATCCGGAAGTTGATTGGACTTTTCTTAGAGATGAAGAGCGTATTATTAAAGACGCGGCAGTTGAAATGTTTTTAAAAACGCTTGAATTAATAGGTACTTTTCACCCTCATCTTACTGCAGGACAATTGTTAGAAGTAGAGAGAAAAATGGCAGTAACTAAAAAAAAGTCTTTTGAGCGTTGGGTAGAAAAATCTTTTAGGAAAAAAATTAATCAAGCTTCAAAAGAGCGCAATAGGTTTGCTCGAGAACGTTTTATAAGAGGTTGGAGAGAATGGTTAACTCTTGAAACTACTCATCAAGCTTTTCTCCCCTTCGCAGCAATAATTGTGATATCAATCTTTGCGGGTTGGTCTATAGGCATTTCAAATAATAGTTGTACACCTTACTTTCCAACGTCAGAAACAGGTATTCTGAAGTAGCATTTACAAAGCCATCATGGCTAAAGATCAATTAAGAGATTTCCATTTATTTGCCATGGAGTCTGCTTTGCCTTTTGGCATGGGAATTGTTAAAAATGCTAAAACTGGTGGATTTCAAAAAATAATGGATGTATTAAAATCAAAAGATCCATTTTCAGAATTCCAGGTTGATGGTCAAACCTCTGCAAAGTCAGTGAGGGATAAGATAGAAAAATTGATTCCTGGTTTAGGATATCCAGTTGTTTCAGTTGATGTATCTGTTGAAGAGAAGTATCCTGATTATGAAAGCAATGATCAAGATTCGTTAGTTTCAACTTTAGATAGAATTGATAGTGAACTAGATCAATTGAGACGTTTGATTAGTAATGACTCATTAGAGATAGATGATCAATAACTATTCTTGACTTTTAGAAATGAAGAAAAAAGAAAAATTATATCTTAGTTCTAAAAAGCATGTAGGTGCTTTCAATCAACCCCTAGCTTTCTTTTTGTTTATTTGTTTAATTTTTTCAGTAACAGTTGCGCGTCTTTTTTGGATACAAATAATTAATGGATCCTATTATAAAAAACTTTCAGAAGATAATAGAATTAAGCTAATTGCTAATCCACCAATAAGAGGGAGATTATTAGATCGTAATGGTGTAGTTCTTGCGGATAATAAACTCTTTTACTCATTGTCTGTTCAACCTAGACTGTTAATTAATAGTGAATGGATTGATCTTAGACAAGCTTTGTCTGACTTGTTAAATGTTTCTATAGATCAATTAGAGCTCGCATTTAATAGAAGTGATTTTGACACTCCTTATAAAAAAGTATTGTTAACTAATTTATCTGTTGAGCAAGTTATTAAGTTTAAAGAACAAGAGCATAACTTGTATGGTGCTCAAATCGATATTGGTTTAGTTAGAAATTATCCTTATAAGTCTTTAGCTGCCCATGCTTTGGGTTATACACAGTTGATAACTCAAAATGAGTTTTCTAAGCTCGTAGAAAGAGGTTATAAATTATCTGATCGAATTGGACGCAAAGGTATAGAAGCTGCTTTTGAAACTGAATTGAGAGGTACATGGGGAGGTGAAATGCTTGAGATTGATTCAATGGGTACGGTTCAACGCAGCCTAGGATTAAAGTTGCCAAAAGCAGGTAAGGATATCAAATTAACTCTTGATTTAGAGCTACAACGTACGGCAGAAAAAGCTTTGTCCGATAAAATTGGTGGAGCAATAGTAGCTATTGATCCACGTACAGGTGCAATTCGAGCTATTGCTAGTCAACCAACTTTTGATCTTAATTTTTTTTCTCAGCCCTTTACAAATAAACAATATGACAACCTTTTTTTGTCATCGAATCTTCCTCTTTTGAGTAGAGCATTTAATGCATACGATCCAGGGAGTACATGGAAGCCTGTAACTGCTATAGCAGGTATGGAAAGTGGTAAATTCCCTGCTAGTCAAAAATTAAATACGGTTCCTTGTATTACATATGGGAGTCATTGTTTTCCAGAATATAATAAAAGAGGTTTTGGTTGGATTGGATATGAAGATGCATTGAGAGTATCTAGTAATACTTTCTTTTACCAAGTTGGGGTTGGGTCTGGTTCGAAGGCTTTATATGATGCGGCAATCAAACTTGGCTTTGACAATTTTACTGGTATAGAAACTTTTCTTGAGGAAAATAAAGGTTTAGTAGGGAATAAGAAATGGGCGGATGCAGGTCGTGGGTGGGGGAACCCTGGAGAAACCCCTTGGATTGTAGAGGATATGGCTAGTGCCTCTATTGGTCAATCTGTTGTTCTAGTTACTCCATTGCAATTAGCACGAGCATATTCAGTTTTTGCAAATGGTGGTTATTTGATTACCCCTCATTTAGTTGATGCCAATATAAATTGGAGATCAGAAAAATATTTACAAAAAGTAGACATTGAAGATAGGACACTGGATACAATTCGTCGTGGTCTTAGAAAAGTAGTAACTAGTGGTACTGGCATGGAAATAAATATAGATACCTCAATTCTTCCTCCAGTAGCTGGTAAAACGGGAACGGCAGAAGATAGTAGTGGAGGTTCTGATCATGCATGGTTTGCTGGCTTTGCACCTTATGAATCTGGAGAAATAGTCATTGTTGCATTTGCTCAGAATACTCCTGGTGGTGGTGCAGTGCATGCTCTACCAATGGCAAAAAAAATGTTAAAAAAATGGTATAAGTTAAATTCTAATGATCAGTTAATTAGTGTTAAAGAAGAGTTATAGATCTAATTAGAGTGATTGAGTTGTAGTAGTTGATTTAGAATTTCGTTGATTGATTTATCCTCAGCAATCTTTGATTTATTCGTAGCTAATTGACGACCTAAAACTAAAGCCCCAAGATGGGTTAATTGAATTCGCATCGAAAGTAATAACTCCATACACCCTCCTCCTGAAAAACTTGCAATTGCAATTGGACGTTCGTTAAATAAACTTCGAAAATCGGTGCCTTGCACAGAAAGCCAAGCTATTGCATTTGTAAGAATAGGAGGAATTGAACCGTTATATTCAGGTGCACAAATGACCCAGTGTGAATGGCTTTTCATTTGAGCATTGATCGACATCAGATTTCTTGGTGCTTTATCTTTTGAATTATGACGTGGATTAAATATAGGTAAATCATTTTTTGATTCTGTTAAATCAAGTAATTCGCAGAAGTAATTTAGTTCCTGGCCTGCGACTAAAAATCTCTTGGCTAATTTGAGATTTTCACCATTGCTAGCAGCTATAACAAGAAGCTTTTTTTTAGACATTGTAAATCAGGAGGGAAGAATAAATGGATGAAGTCGTTTTTATCTTGGATCTAGTAGTTCGCTCCGGTTTTTCGATGATGAACTGCTGTTACTCCATCTTTTTTAATGACTTTTCCATGTTTAATCTCAGCATATATCAGCCAATGATCCCCACACTCCATTCGTTGCCTAACAGTACCCTCCAGCCAAGCTAAAGCTTCGTTTAGTAATGGTTGATTGCTTGGACTTAATTTGATCTGAAGATTGTTAAATCTATTATCTCCAGGTTTGAATGATTGAAGAAATTGTTTAAGGAGGCTTTGGTAATTGTTTTGCTCTAAAATATTTAAAGCAAAGTTATCGCCTGTATGAAGTAAGTTTTCTACAGCTCTTTCTTTAGCGACTGCAATCGTAATACCAGGAGGAGAAAAGCTTGCTTGACTAACCCAACTTGCAACCATTGCTCCGCTAATTAGATTATCTTCATTTCCTTTTTGAGCAGTTAATATACATAGTGATCCTACGATCCTTCCTAGTGCATTAATTGTAGGATCATTTTTACTTGTATTTAAACCAACATTAGCCTTTCTTTGTTGACGTAATTTCGTATTAATTAATTGCTTACCAAATTGGATACCTGTTTCTTCAAGTTTTTTAACCATTAAAGAGTCAGGACTGAATTTGATTTTTATAGGTTCGAATCCAAATTTAAAGCCTCCATCTTTTAATTTTTTTTCAAGTAAATCAAGAGCTTCCCCACTCCATCCATAACTTCCAAATACTCCAGCTGGCTTGCTTCTATTTCCCTCAGACAAAAGCGAGCCAAGTGCTGAAACAATCGGGGTAGGTGCATGTCCTCCTAATGTTGGTGATCCAATTAAATATCCATCTGCTTTACGAATTTCATTGACTAAGCTATCTGATGCGGTGAATTCACAATTAATAATCTTAACTTTGACCCCTGTTTTACTAATTCCTCTAGCAATGGCATCAGCAATAGCGGCAGTATTTCCATATGCACTAGCAAATAATAAAGCAACTCTTAAGTTGCTGTATTTTTGACTTTCTCCCCAGCTTTGGTAGTTATTAAATAAACTTCTCCAACTACCGCTGATTGCAGGTCCATGTCCAGGAACTATCGTATCAATCTCAAAGTCTTCCAATTTTTCGATAATACTATTCACTTGACTAGACATTGGTGCCATTAAACAATCGAAGTAATGTCTTCTTTCTTCTTCAGTGCTAATACTGTTTGATTCAGCCCATTTTTCTTCATAAACATGCGCACCAAACAATTTATCACTCATTAATAAACCAGTTTGCTTTTCAAAAACAATTAGTCCACCAGGCCAACGAGCTGTTGGCGCAGGAATGAATGTAAGCTCAAAATTACCGTCGAGTGATAGAGTTTCTAATTGTTTAATGATTTGTATATTTGGAAGAACTTCAACTTTCTCTAAGGCTTCTTTAGGATTTGTATTTTTGGAGGGTTTTCGTAAGTTCCAAATCTCCTTGAATAATTTTGCACCTGGATTAGAACAAATAACTGTTAAATTTTTATATTTCACATTCATGCTTTTCACAAAAGCTACTTTATTGGGATTGATATGACCCATGACTAATTTTATTGAAGCTGAATCTCTGCTAATTAATGTCTCAAACTCTTCTAAAAATTCTTTTTCAAATGTTAAACCAGGCGGATGAATTAAAATATAATCATGTGAGTTAGAATGTTCATCTTGAGAAGACTTAAATAAAAAAGAATTAGTGCAACTACCTTTTTCAAGTGAATATTCAACTTCAAATCTTGCTCTTTTTGGGTTTAGGCTTCTTAAGCAAATGAAGTCCTCCTCAATGGGAATCTGGATGGTTTTTTTTATGAAACTATTTAAAGTTGGCGAAGAAATATTTTCTACTGTCATTGTTAATAATTACTACCAACTCTTCTGTGATGAACTGCTGTTTTACTTTGAGTATTAGATAAATTACCTTTTTCAACCAATGAATAAATGATCCAATGATCTGTTGTTTCCATTCTTTGAATAACTTTACATGAAAGGAACGCTAGCGCATCAGATAGAACTGGTCCCCCAGCTGCAAGATCATTCATTAATTCAACTCCTTCGAATCGATTAGCACCTGGTGGAAAACGTTTTAAAAAGTGTCTGAAGAGGTGTAAATAGTTATTTTCTTGAAGGATATTGAGAACAAAACGATCATTGACTTGCAATAGTGATTCAATGGCTCTGTCTTTAGCTACCGCCACCGTTATTCCAGGGGGTTCAAAACTTGCTTGACTAACCCAACTTGCAACCATCGCACCGTCTCGACTGTCTGAGCCTTCACTGTCTTTTGCTGTAACAATGTAGAGTCCACCGCTTAAGCAACCAAGGGCTTTATTTAAGTTTCCATCAAGGCTTTTAGTAGCAGCTAAATTTTTCTTTCTCGTAAGAATTTGACCTAAATCTGTACCAGCCTCTTCAAATTGTTGGTAAACACTTTTGTTTGGTTCGTCATGAACTCGAAGTGGTTTAAATGCTTCTTTTTGTCCAAGCTTTCTTAATTGGTTAGTAATAAAGTCAATAGGCTCTTCATTTCCGCCATAGGAATCATAAGTAGCCACCCACTGCTTTTGTTTTAAGGATGCAAGTAGGGTTCCAATATTGCTCTGTAATTCTGAATCAGATTTGATAGGCCATGTTGGTACAACGACTGCACTTGCATCACTAATTAGAGCACTTAACTCTTGAGTGTCTGAAGCAATAAGATCAACTATTTGGACTTGAGCATTTGCCTTGCTTATGCCATGTGCAATTGCTTGACTGAGCCGATCACAAAACCCATATTGGCTGAGATAGCAAACAACAGCGTAATTTTCGCCTGTACTTCTTTGCTTACTCCATTCTCTGTAATGATTCAGCCATAACTGCGTATTAAAATTAAGGATTGGTCCATGTCCAACACAAATAGTCTTGATAGTTGGCAATGCATCAATTTTTTTTAATGCCTGAACCACGCTGCGGGCATTAGGACCCATGAGGCAGTCGTAATAAAATCGAAAATCTTCATTTAATAAGCTTGGATTTTCGTCATACAATTTTTCTGAACAGTAATGCAAACCAAATGCGTCACAAGTATATAAAACTTTTGTACCGTGATCAAAAGAAAAAATAGTATCGGGCCAGTGTAGATTTGGCGCACTAATAAATTCAATTTTATGCTCGATTCCGCTGATTGAATTAATTTCTAAATTGAGTTCCTCGCCACTTTTAACTGCTCTTGACCTAAAAGGTTCATGAATTTGATCTTCTAGGAATTTTATAGCTACTTTAGATGCGACGATTTCAATATTTGGGTTTAATTCAATTAAGTATTTAATGAGTCCTGAATGATCTGGCTCTGTGTGACTGACTATTAAATAATCAATTTCTGTTGGATTGATTTCTTGTCTTAGTTTTTCAAACCAAATATCTTTAAACTTTAAATGGCTTGTATCTATAAGTGCAGTTTTTTTACCTCTTATTAAAAAGCTATTGTAAGTAGTTCCATTTCGAAGGCCAAATTCAATATCAAACCTGCTTCGATCCCAATCCAATGACCTTAAAGTGTGTGTGTCTGCAGCAATTTTTTCATATTGCAGTGAAAGCTTAGGAGTATCACTTTTCTGATTTTCTAAATCTGTTGATTCAGTAAACATCATTTTCCTAAAGCCATTAATTAGAAGAAGCCTGAAGGTTGCAAGAAATCAGGTTGCTAAGTGAAAATACCTAGTTTATTTCTACCATAATAGGATATTGAGGTTTGTAAGTGCTATACTGCTTCCCGTAAATAGTATATGTTTGCAATAAGAAAGCTTTTCGAATGATTTTTTTTGAATATTTTGTCTTACAAAGTCTCACGGGTTTTCATTTTGTTATTGTTTAGGGTGAGTTGAGTAAATTTGACGTTTTTGTGATTGTTTTCAAAAACCTTTTTAGAAATAATTTTTAGGTATGCAAAAAAATTCTTCCTCCTCAATGAATCCGCCATTCCTTTCGGGAGATGAGATAAGAGAAGCCTTTATAAATTTTTTTACTCAACAAAATCATAAGAAACTTGAAAGTTCTTCTTTGATTCCAGATGATCCAACAGTTTTATTGACAATAGCGGGGATGTTACCTTTTAAGCCTATTTTCTTAGGATTAAAAGAGTCTTTTACTCCGAGAGCAACATCCAGTCAAAAATGTATAAGAACTAATGATATTGAAAATGTGGGGAGAACTGCGAGGCATCATACTTTTTTTGAGATGCTCGGTAATTTTTCTTTTGGTGATTATTTTAAAAAAGAGGCAATTCAATGGGCATGGGAATTAACTACTGAGGTTTTTCGATTAAATCCAAAGAATATAGTCATTAGTGTTTTTGAAGAAGACTTAGAAGCAGAGCAAATTTGGAAAGAAGTTGTAGGGGTTGATGCAAAAAGAATTATCAGAATGGGTGCTTCCGATAATTTTTGGTCATCTGGAGCTACAGGACCTTGTGGTCCATGTTCGGAACTTTATTTTGACTTTAAACCTGAATTAGGAAGTGATGGAATAGATCTTGAAGACGATAGTCGATTTATAGAATTTTATAATTTGGTTTTTATGCAATACAACCGAGACTTAAAGGGCAATCTTGAACCATTGGCGAATTGTCATATTGATACAGGAATGGGCTTAGAAAGAATGGCTCAAATTTTGCAGGGGAAATCTAATAATTATGAAACGGATCTTATTTTTCCTCTCATTGAGTCAGCGGCTTTATTGGCTCAAATTAATTATGAAACTACAAATAAAAAAAATAAAACATCATTAAAAATTATTGGAGATCATTGCAGAGCTGTCACTCATTTAATTTGTGATGGTGTAACTGCTAGTAATCTAGGGCGAGGATATATTCTCCGTCGTCTCATACGGCGTATGATTCGACATGGTCGACTGGTAGGCATTAATCAGCCGTTTTTACCTCAGCTAGCTGAAGTTGCTATTGAGTTGATGAAAAATGCATATCCTCAATTACTCGAGAAAAAGAAAATTATTCTTAATGAGTTAAAAATAGAAGAATCTCGTTTCCTTGAGACTCTTGAACGGGGAGAGAAACTTTTGGCAGAGATAACAGCTCATGAATGTGATCTGATCTCTGGTGCTCAGGCATTTGAGCTTTATGATACTTATGGTTTTCCTTTGGAATTAACAGAAGAGATCGCGAATGAAAAAGGTATTTCAATTGATATTCATGGTTTTGAGAACGAGATGGCAAAGCAACGTAAACGTGCAAAAGATGCTTCTGTCAGTATTGATTTAACTGAAGAAGGTTCAATTGAAAGAGAAATTTCTTTATTTGATGAAACAAGATTTGAGGGCTATGAAAAATTAGAAACCACTTCAACTGTGATAGGTATTTTTAAAAATAATGAATTAGTGAAACAAGCTTTTGAGGGTGATTTAGTCAAGATTATTGTTAACAGAACGCCTTTTTATGCTGAGTCAGGTGGCCAAATTGGAGATAAAGGCTTAATAATGTCTCAAAATTTAGAGGTATCTATAGAAAATGTTAGAAAAAAGAAGAATATTTTTATTCATTCTGGAATTGTTAATACTGGAGTTCTAAAAGTGAACTCATCTGTTCAGATGAATGTTACTCCATCTTTTCGTCAACGAACTACATCAAATCACACCGCTACACATCTATTGCAATCAGCTTTAAAGTTATCGATTGACTCAAGTGTAAGTCAAAGAGGCTCGTTAGTTTCAAATGATCGATTGAGATTTGATTTTAATGCTCCAAAACCTTTGACAATAGAAGAACTTGAAGATATGGAAGTACAAATCAATCAATGGATTAGCGAAGATCATCCAATTCAAATTAAAACAATGCCAATCAAGGAGGCTATGGCTGCTGGTGCTTTGGCAATGTTTGGTGAGAAATATGGTGATGTGGTACGTGTTGTAGATGTTCCAGGCGTTTCTATGGAGTTATGTGGAGGAACCCATTTAACTCGCACATCACAACTAGGTACGTTTAAGATTATTAATGAGACAGGTATTGCTTCAGGTATCAGACGAATTGAGGCCATGGCTGGTCCATCAGTTTTAGATTATTTTAATGAACGTGATTTGGTAGTTAAGGAGCTAAGTAAATCATTCAAGGTTCAAGCATATGAAATTGTTGAGAGAGTTTCATCTCTTCAACTGGAATTGAAAGATAAAACAAAAGAACTTATCAAGGTAAAGAATGAACTCGCTTTGGCGAAGGCATTGGGTTTGGCGAGTTATGCAAAATCTGTTGGTAAGAGTAAATTATTGATCAGACGTTTAGATGGAGTTGACGGATCTGGATTGCAAACTGCGGCTTCAAGTTTGATAGATCATTTAGGCAAGTACTCTGCTGTTGTTTTTGGAGGCATTCCAAATCAGGAGATCGATAATAAATTAGTTTTTGTTGCTGCATTTTCTACTGATTTAATCTCAGAAGGTTTACATGCAGGCAAATTTATAAGTGCGGTTGCGAAAATGTGTGGAGGTGGTGGAGGTGGTCGTCCAAATCTTGCCCAAGCTGGTGGTAGTCAACCTCAATCGTTGGATTTAGCTTTAGAAAAAGCTAATGAGGATTTGACTCAACAATTGCTTGATTTAGCTCTGTAGGTAAGTACTTTGACGTAGGCTTGCTTCTACATGTTCTATTAGTTTTTGTGCATCATGGATTTTTAGATGCCCGCCTTGTATAGCTGATTCGCTTGATTTTCGTAATCGCTCTAATAATATTTCTGGATCATGTTCCAAATATTCAAGAACATTTGATTTTGTATTCCCACGAATGACATGCTCAACTTTATATTTCCCTTTTTCTGGAAATCTTATATGGACTGCATTAGTACTTCCAAATAAATTATGTAGATTTCCCATTACTTCTTGATATGCGCCACCTAAGAAAAGACCAATTAGATATTTTTCGTCTTGATTAAATTCATGAAGAGGTAGTAAATTTTTAATTTTTCCATTATCAATAAATTGATCAAGCTTTCCATCTGAATCGCATGTTAAATCTGCAAAGTGACCAAGTTTGCTCGGTTCTTTGCTAAGCCGATGGATTGGCATAATTGGAAAAACTTGATCAATGGCCCAAGTGTCTGGAGCCGATCTAAATACGGAAAGATTTGCGTAATACGTTACAGCTAAACTTTCACTTAATTTCTTCAGTTCTCTAGGTAGAAGTATATTTTTTGGTAACTGATTAACAATTGTTTTTGCACAGGCCCATGTCAACTGCTCAGCTTTTGCACGTTCAACTAAATCTATATAACCGAGACGAAAAGCCGCTAGTGCATCTGCTTTAAATTTAAGAGAATCATTCCATGCTTCTTGTAGTTTGGCTAAATCTTCTTCTTGCTTTAGTTCTAGAGAATTTATATGGACTAATGTTTCACGTAAATTTCTAACAGAGAGACATTCTTTTTCGTCTTCTTTAGGAATGTCAGAAGGTAACGAATTTTTGCCTAAGATATTGAAGATTAAGATTGAAAAGTGACTAGCAATAGCTCTTCCACTCTCAGTAATCAAAGTGGGTAGTGGTATCTTTTTTGATTCACAACACTCTTTAATTGTTGCTACTACATCATTTGCATAATTTTGAAGTGAGTAGTTAGTAGATGCTATTGAGGCAGTTTGACTTCCATCGTAATCAATTCCTAAACCACCTCCAACATCTAAGTATCCCATAGGTGCTCCAAGATTAATTAATTCGGCATAAATTTGTCCTGCTTCTTGTAAGGCATCTTTTAAAACACCTATATCGTTAATTTGACTCCCTAGATGAAAATGTAAAAGTTTTAATTCATGGAGAAGATTTGCTTCTTTTAGCCTTTTGATTGCTTTCAATATTTCTGGAATTGAAAGTCCAAATTTCGACTTGTCACCAATTGAGCTACTCCATCTTCCACTGCTTTGACTTGATAACTTGGCTCTTATTCCTATTAGTGGAGATGCTCCCAATAAATGACTAGATTTAATTATAAGATCAACATCACTTGCTTGCTCTATAACTACTATAGGTTGACGTCCAAGCTGACGTGCTAAAATAGCTGTTTCAATATAACGTTGATCTTTGTAGCCATTACATATTAGTAAAGCTTTAGGATCTTCTAGTATTGATAAAGCAATTAGTAACTCTGGTTTACTCCCAGCTTCTAAGCCAAAATTCCATTTGGAGCCACAGGTGATTAATTCTTCAACTACGTGACGCTGTTGATTACATTTGATTGGAAAAACACCTTGGTATTTTCCTTGATATTGATAGTCATTAATTGCTTTTTCAAAAGCTTTATGTAAGTTTTTTAAGCAGTCTTCGAGAATATCGTCAAATCTTATTAACAGCGGAAATTTTAGTTTTCGACTTTCGAGTTCATTTAATAGTTCCATCAAATCATGAGATTTGTTTGTGGAACCGTTCGGACAAATACCAATATTCCCTTTTTCATTGATTGTGAAATAACCCTTTCCCCATCGATCAATCCCATAGAGGTCTGAGCTGTTTTGGATAGTCCAAGAGAGAGATTGATTAGTATTTTTCACAGCCATTTATGTGATAACAAATTTGCCAAGTTTTGATCATTCACGATTAATACAATTAAATCTAAGAACAGTTTTATTAAGTGTCATGTTTTACTTGCCAAGAGGGTAGTTTTAGGAAGACTATGGCTTCATATTATTGAATATCGCAATGACTTTGGAAAGAACTTTTGTTGCTATCAAGCCAGATGGTGTGCAAAGAGGTTTAATCGCTGAGATTCTTGGTCGTTTTGAAACCAAAGGATTCAAATTAGTCGGCCTAAAGCAACTCATACCAAGCAAAGAACTTGCCGAAAAACACTATGGTGTTCACAAAGATCGTCCTTTTTTTTCCGGTTTAGTTGATTTCATAACAAGTGGACCTGTTGTAGCAATGGTTTGGGAGGGTGAAGGTGTTATTGCAAGTGCGAGAAAATTGATTGGATCAACAAAGCCTCTTGAGGCTGAACCTGGAACTATTAGAGGTGATTTAGCTGTGAATATTGGTCGTAATGTCATTCATGGGTCTGATGGTTCTGATACAGCAGTATTTGAAATTGATCTATGGTTCCAGAAAAATGAACTTGTTGATTGGACTCCATCAGATCAATCATGGAGAGTTGAATAAATTATTGTTGAACTTCATACTCTTTTTTGATGTGTTTGTAAAATCTGTCCCATCTGAATTGGGACAAAAAACTATTTTCCTCATTACTTAAAGAGCTCGAGCAAATTGATTTTCCAATTAATTCTGCAGTTATCGCCGCTAACAGAACTCCATTGCGATGATGCCCAGTAGCAAGCCAGAGTCCATTAATTGATGACATTCCTAGTAAAGGTCCTTCGTCCGGTGTACATGGACGGAAACCCCACCATCTCTCCATATGAGGTAGTTGATTAAGTTGTGGAATAAGAGATTGAATTCCTTTGTGCAGATCGCGTTGTCCTTTTGGAGTAAGTCCTTTTTGGAAGCCTGCCTCACGCTCACTAGTTGCCCCTACGATTATTAGACCGTCATCTCTTGGAACTAAGTAAATTCCAGGTCCAAAAATAATTCTTTTTAGAATTTGTTTTGGTCCCTGAATAGATAACATCTGGCCTTTAACAGGAAAAATAGGGAGTGTTTTAAATATTTGTTTGCTCCAGGCTCCGCAACAGAGAACTGCCTCTTCGCTTTTCAAATGATTGATATTTCCATTAATGTCTTTAATTTTGACCCCATTAAATTTATTTGAATCTTTCATTATTTCAATCACTTCAACTCCTTCTTGAAAGTGAACACCTAATTCAACACAAGCTTTTTCAAGTGCTCTCATTAAAAGTCTTCGATTGTCGATTTGACCGTCCTGTCTAAAAAGTAAACCTAATTTCCATTTTTCTGAGAGTCCTGGAACTTCTTGAAGGAGCTCATTCCTATTTAGCTTTTTACCAAATTTATATGTTGGGTAGGATTCACAGTCTTTGAGGTTTTCAAATGGGACAACAATCCCACAAGTTTTAAGTCCACATGACATTTTGCTATTTGTCTCAATGCTTTCTATCCATCTCGGTTGTCTTTGAAGACTACTTTGACCAAGATTTAAAAGCTCACCTTTGAGTCCCTCAGCGTGAGGGGCTAGCATTCCAGCAGCAACAAAGCCTGCTGCTTCACTTCTGCTTCTGCTTAAAATTTCTACGCGTTTGCCTTTTTGAGCAAGTTCATGGGCTATTGCAAGACCCATTAATCCTCCTCCGAGGATTAACAATGGTTTTTCATTTAAGATACCCATTGTTTGGATTTGGAAAATGTTATTTTCAATGTTTTAGATTACGTTAGCTTCCATGACTGAGCTTTTCTTTCATAAGATTCATATATCTAGATCAAATTAATGTCAGAATCAAATGTTTCTTGGGAAGTTGTAATCGGTTTGGAGACGCATGTGCAGTTGGGAACTAATAGCAAAATATTTACTAGTGCATCAACCAACTTTGGTGACGATCCAAATACTCATATCGACCCAGTGGTATGTGGCTTACCAGGCACTTTGCCAGTCCTAAATAAAAAGGTTCTGGAATATGCAGTAAAAGCAGCGATGGCTTTGAATTTAAATATTGCTTCTCACAGTAAATTTGATAGAAAGCAATATTTTTATCCAGACTTACCAAAAAATTATCAAATTTCTCAATTTGATGAACCTATTGCAGAAGATGGTTGGATAGAGGTAGAAGTAGCTGAAAAAGGCAAAGAAACTTATGTCAAAAAAATAGGTATTGAAAGATTACATATGGAGGAGGATGCTGGAAAACTTGTTCATGCAGGTAGTGATCAATTGTCAGGCTCCACCCATTCTTTGGTTGATTACAACAGAGCAGGCGTAGCACTAGCTGAAATAGTTAGTAAACCTGATTTAAGAACAGGTAGAGAGGCTGCGGAGTATGCAGCTGAAATTAGAAGAATTATGCGTTATTTGGGAGTATCTGATGGAAATATGCAGGAGGGGTCTTTGCGATGTGATGTGAATATTTCAGTTAGACCAACTGTTAATGATCCATTTGGTACAAAAGTAGAAATCAAAAATATGAATTCATTTTCGGCTATTCAGAAAGCTTGTGAATATGAAATTAAGCGGCAAATTAAAGCTTATGAATCTGGAGAAGAAGTAAAACAAGAAACGAGGTTATGGGATGAAGGAAAGCAACTGACTAAAAGTATGAGATCAAAAGAAGGTAGTAGCGATTACCGTTATTTTCCTGATCCTGATTTAGGTCCGATTGAAGTAAGTCATGCTTTAAAAGAAAAATGGCGCTCAGAATTACCAGAATTGCCAGCCGCAAAAAGGAATAGATACGCAGCAGAACTTGGCCTTTCTATTTATGATGCACGAGTTTTGACTGACGAATCTTCAATGGCTAAATATTTTGAAAAAGTTGTTAATGAAGGTGGAGGACCAAAATCTTCAGCAAATTGGATAACTGGTGATATAGCAGCATTTATTAAATCCAATAGATTATCATTTGATCAATTATCTCTTAAGCCAAATGAATTAGCTGAAATGTTGAAAATGATTGATGCAGGAGAAATAAGTGGAAAAATTGCTAAAGAAATTTTGCCTGAACTATTAAGTCAAGGGGGTTCTCCAAAGCAATTAGTCAAAGAACGTGGTTTAGGTATGATTGGTGATCCAAAAATTATCGAGGAAATTATTGATAAATTGATTCTTAATCATCCTAATGAGGTTGAATCTTTTAGATCTGGGAAGAAGAAATTGCTTGGTTTTTTTGTGGGTCAATTAATGAAGGAAACAAAAGGGAAAGCAGATCCAAAACTCGCTAATCAAATATTAAATAAAAAGTTACAAGGCTAGAAATTATATAATTTTTTTAACTGCATTTTCCATTTCTCATCATTATTAGAATTATTAATTATATGATCTGCGAATTGTTTTTTTAAAGCGTTGTCCCATTGCGCATTGATTCTTTGATTAGCTTCTTCAAGACTTAATTGATCTCTTGACTGCAGTCGTTTTAATTGCATGCTTCTAGAGCAATCTATGTAACAAATTTCACTACATAAACCCGTATAATTTTTTTCAAATAGGAGTGGAATAATCAAAATTACTATAGAATTTGATTTCAATTTTTCTAATTCTTTTTCGATTCTTTTGTTTACGAATGGATGTATTATTCCTTCTAGCCAATGTTTTTCAATATCATTTTGAAAAACTATTTTGGCTAATGCTTTGCGATTAATAATTTGATCATTTTTACTTGAATTTTGAATTATTTTACTTCCATATCTCATTAAGACTTTTTTAGCTATTTGACTTTCAGCTCTTAATGCTTCATGAGCATATAAGTCAGCATCTATAATAGGCCATTGCTTGGCTTTAAATAAAAAATCTCCAATAATTGTTTTTCCACTGGCAATACCTCCAGTGATACCTATTCTTCTTTGCTTGCCTTTCCATCGAAGACAAAGTTTGTTGGTTTGTTTTGGGTCAATCATTAATATTGATAGTAAGTGAAAAATGCTCTTCTGAATTTGAGTCGTTTGACATCTTCTGTATGGTCTCCAATATCTGGTGGTATTACTACCCCTGATGGTTTTTTAGCAGCTGGTATTTCCGCAGGATTGAAGCCTTCTGGGAAGAAAGATCTTGCTTTGCTATATGCACCTGATGGTGCTTGTTGCAGTGGGACATTTACTCAATCAGTGACGCGTGCTTATTGCGTAGATCTGTGTATTGATCGACTTAAGGCATCTAAGGGAAAAATACGTGCTGTAGTTATCAACTCTGGACACGCAAATGCTTGTACAGGTAGCAGAGGCAAAATTGATAGTGAAATCATTACATTTGAGCTTGCTCAACGACTGGGACTATCTAACGAAGAAGTTTTGATATGTTCCACTGGTGTGATTGGTGAGCCAATACCTGTTGAAAAGGTTATTAGTCATTTGGATCACCTTATAAATAGTTTAGATAAGGAGGAGGCCTACTTGGATGCAGCAAATGCAATTTTGACAACCGATCTTCAGGTCAAGCAAATTGCTTATCAAGCAGTTTTAGGAGGCAGAAGAATAACTATTGGAGGGATGGCTAAAGGTTCAGGTATGATTCATCCTTCAATGGCAACAATGTTGAGCTATATTACGTGTGACGCAGGCATAGACAATGTTTTGTGGTCGGATATGATAAATCGGGTTGCAGATTCATCTTTTAATTCCATTACAGTTGATGGAGATACGAGTACAAATGACACTTTTTTAGCTTTTTCTTCTGGAGCAGAATTAGATCCAAGATATTTATCAACCCTTGAAGAGGGGCTACATTTAACGGCTCAATATCTTGCCAAAGCAATTGCAAGGGATGGCGAGGGGGCTAATTGTTTGCTTGAGATAAAAGTTGAGGGTGCTCCAAGTGATTTAGATGCTCATGCAATAGCTCGTACAATTGCTTCATCCTCTTTGGTTAAAACAGCTATTCATGGTTCCGACCCTAATTGGGGAAGAATTATTGCTGCACTTGGTCGTGCGGGGACCCCTTTTAATTTCAATGATGTCAAATTATGGATTGGACCTTATGAAATATTTTCTAATGGAATACCTCTTAACTTTGATAGACAAAAAGTGAGTGATTTTATGAAATCAAGATTAAAAGGGAAATATCTGATCGATGATATTATCAGTATTAGATTACGCATAGGGATAGGAAAAGGATCGGCTATTGCGTGGGGGTGTGATTTGTCTGATCAATATGTTCGTATTAATGCCGATTATACAACGTAATCTGAGATCTATTGATATCAAAGAGATTAGAGGGTGTCATATTTAACTGCTCACGCTTTGCTCACACATAATCCGCACATAGTTGGATTGATACAAAGTGATAGATTTGATTCCTTTGAACATAGCTAAATTCAAGCGCCGTATGGGGGTAAATGAGTGTTGGTTGTATGAATAATGAGAGTGAAGAAATTTGTGGTGGATATCTAAGTGCTTACCCAAAACCTGTCATCTCAGTAAAGAGCGCTTTGCTCTCTGCTGACTCTGCAAACCCTAGGAGCGCTTCATAGCGCGTTTCAAGTCCACTGCTGAGGTTACCTACCCAGTAGTTCAGTCCTTCGGTATCAGCGTCTCTATCAAGCACATTCTTATAGAGATTATTGACGTACGTCTCATCACTTACGTTGCTTCCATATTTTTCAGTGAATTCTGCAGAACCTAAGAATGATTGAGCTACAACTCGTCTAGTATTTTTCCCAGAACTAAATTGATCAATCCAGTACTTCAATCCATCAGCGTCAGGGAAGCGCGCAAATGCAGCGTTATAAAGACGGAACATTTCACCTGAGTCAGTGTTTAAACCTGTGACTTGATCAAAAGTATCTGCAATGTCATTTTTTAAATTGAGACTCTTGTCAGAGAATTGTAAGTTTGTTACTCCTGTAATTTCGTCGTAACCACTATCTGTTTTAAGCGCATAACGATCTTCTCCTAAATTGTAGAATTTATAGTTAGAGCTTCTTCCAAAATAAGTCTGAGTTGGGTTTGATATTGTTCGAGTGATTTTATTAACGATATCGCTATTAATTGTTGGTGATTCGCTATTAATTATTGGTGATGTAGATGTATCATTTACTTGAATTGATTTCTTGTCACCAACTTGGAAATAAGTCCACTTATTATCAATTTTATTGTATTGTTTAAATATAAAATCTATAGTTTCATTGCCTTCTCTCAAATTATCATTTTTTAATTTTATATTGAAGATGTTTTTACCTATATTACTTGAAAAAGTACCAATATACGGTGATGATTCAAAATCTTGATGTGTATTACGAGAGCTTGTCTCTCCTCCTCCGACAATGATCATTGAAAGACTTCCATCTCCTACTTTAATGCCCTTTAAATCTTCAAAATGAATTGTGACTGTTTCACCTTCGTTATAAGAAGTCTTGTCGGTTGAAATTTTATATCTTTCTGAACTTTCAGTTGACGTATCATTAGCTTGGACGAAAACAGTATTACCGTATTGTTGACTCTTTCCAGCGTTTGTATAGTATTTTATCTCAAGTGTTTCTGTCCCTTCAGTTTCATAATCATTGAGTATTTTTAAAGTTGTTTTGTTGTCTCCAGAGTTCAACCAAATACTTCCATGCTTAATATCCTTATTAGTATTATTTCCATCACTAATACTGTAATAAAAAGCTCCTGTTTTATTACTATTAATTGATAGTATTATTGAATCACCTTCATTATAAATGCGTTTATCAGTTGTTATTTGATCATTACTAGAAGTAGAAGTAGAAGTAGAAGTAGAAGTAGAAGTAGAAGTAGAAGTAGTCTTTAACAAACTGCTTGTAATCACTGTCTTCTTGTCTGCAAAGTCTAATAACTCAATAGAAGTGAGTGTATCTGTCCATTTGTTTTTACCAATCCTATTATCGACAACTTTTAAAGTTGAGCCGACTTCTACAAAAGTGTAATCACTATAGTTTCCATCATAATTAGCAACGTCTGTGCCTGTTCCACCGTCTATGTCATCATTTCCATCTTCTCCATTAAGGCTGTCATTACCTGAACCACCGTAAAGTTTATCTGATCCATCTCCTCCAAAAAGTATATCTGAGCCACTTTCACCGTTTAAAGTATCATCACCATTATTTCCATACACAATGTCATTTCCTATACCTGCATCTAATTCATCATTGTATTTTGTTAGCTGAAAAGTATCATCTCCACTTACACGATATCTATAACCTTCATAAATATTGTCTCCTGTTTTTGAATAATCAAAGTTTCCAATAATCGTTAATTTCCCACCTTTTTCAAGATCTGTTGATTCTATTTTAGTTATATAACCAATAACGTCTCCAGTATCTGTTGTTGCACCAAAGCCATATAGTGTTCCATCTGAGTAACCTCTACCATACCTGTAAACTTTGACAGAACTGTCTCCAAAAGAAAAAGTAGTTCCAGATAGTCTGAAATCTCCATATCGATAATCTAATTGATACGAATCTACGAGTACAGACATCCTTCCATCTCTTTCTAGAGATTCAGATAGTAATGAGAAGTTCCCGTTTTCTATTTGTCTTAGAACATCATCATATTCTTGGATTACAGGATCATATTTATGATAATCATTTGTGTATTTAATACCTTCAGATACTCCAGACCAAGAAAAATTTGCCATATCTACTGCCTTCTTTAGATAAGCTATCTCAAACTTTCTTCAATTTATAGAATCACTAGAAGAGCTAGTTCAGTTTTTGTTTTTTCTTATTCTTTAAGTGATATCCCTATATCAAATGCTACAACGTCTTTAAGTTCTTTTTCTACCCAATCAAGAGTGTTGTGACTTGATTTCTTTGCGGTAGTAGGTTGTTGTTTCTTCTCTTTCATTTGTAGGTATTAGGTAAGTATCAATAGGGATGATCCAGATCGTCATTCAGGGACGATAGAGATCATCATGATTGAAGAGTTAATAGTTAGTTGGGAGAGATAAAAGAAAGTACTCACAGGATGTCCATTAAGGGGACATCAGTAGAGGTAATTGTTGTCTTAGTTGTCTTTCCTTCCCCCCTTAACGTACGGGTTAAAAATCTATCCTTCCCCCTTAACATGAGTGATCGAAAATTCTATCTTTCTCCTTTAAGGGTGGTGGTTAAAAATCTATCTTTTCCCCTTAACGGGGCGGATCGAAAAATCTATTGGTATGACTGGAATTTGTATATTATGTGCGCACTAATGCCGACTATACGACCTAAAGTGTGATGTTAGAGACATAAGTTATATCAATCGATTTGGAGGGCGTTTAATACGCACCTTTGAAAGTGTGACCTAAGTGTGATGTAGATTTTTTAAAAGTGTGATGTTACTTTTTTAAACTTCTAGAGGTGAACCGTGGTTCATGTCTAGATTATTTAAATATATTTTCTAATAGCTACTTGTGAGTCTTATATAAATTACATCTTCAGCTATTTTAATATTTTTAAGATCAACCAAACCCAGTCATTTCACTAAATAGAGCCTTGTTTTCTGTTGATTCTGCAAATCCTAAAAGCAACTCATATCTTGTCTCTAACCCATTATTTAAGTTGCCTAACCAATAGTTATAGCCAGATTGGTCATAATCTCTACCTAAGACATTGGTATAGAGAGTCTCTACATACTTAGGGTTAGAGACATTATCTCCATATCTCTCCTTGAATTCTGATGATGCAAGAAATGAGGATGACACTGCTCTTTCATCATCCTTTCCAGAACTAAAATTTCCGATCCAGTACTTCAAACCGTCAGCATCAGGGAATCTTGCAAATGCTGCGTTATACAATCTGAACATCTTGCCAGAGTCTGTATTGAGTCCTGTGATCTGATCAAAGACGCCTTTAACATCGTCTACTGCATCAATGGTCTTATCACTAAATTCAAGGGACATGCCTGTGATTTCATCAAATCCACTATCAGTTTTAATCTCATATTTTCCACTGCCTCTATTATAAAATTTATAGTCTCTAAAATTTCCAGTAAAGGTTTTCTTGCCCATATAAGCATCCTTAGATGATGGGTAGTTACCTTCTATTCCATAAGTTGCTGGTATTTTTTCACTTGGATATAACGCAATGTATTTCTTATATGCCCAATCTTCTAATCTTCCAAGATTCTTATATGGGAAACTACTTAGACTTCCAGGACGTAGCTTTGGGATTTCAGGCATCCACACTCTTGATTCAGTGCTGGAATTGTATTCCTCTCGCAATTCAGTGTTAGTTAGAGCCCATTTTTCTAGTGGGGATAGTAGGTTGGGACCTACCAAATCCTCTAAAGTTTTTCGGCCATTAATACTATCAATATCTTTGTGCCATGGAAAAATCTCTTCTCCTTCTTCTCCTAGTGCCACTCCTCTATCATTAAATAACCTGATTGAAAAATATGTATTATGAGGATTGCTCTCATCATTAAAACCATCAATGTTACCCATACCGTCTAATCGACGTCTGAGGATTAATTTATAAATATTAGATATTTTCTCAATAGCAAAGATATCATATTGATTTGCGTGCGTTCCTCCATTATTAGTTTTGAAATCTCCTATTTGACCTGTATTAATGGCATATGTAAAATATATTTTGCGATTATCTTCTAAGACATAAATTTCTCCACTATTTTCAGCATATAAAGTTGTATTGCCATAGTTCTCGATGATATTTCTTGTCTGATATCCCTTATAGGTCATTAATATCTGATGCTCGTAATTATAAAATCAAATCATACAACATCATCTATACAATCTAGAAATATAGTTTTTGGTCTTAAATGCGATTATTAACCTGTATGGAAAGTGTAAGGAGAGTGTGATGACCTGCTTTATTCGAATCATAGATATCTAGTAGACATCTACTTTCTATCGACTCATTTTATGAGTGTGATTTAAATGTAGTGCAAGTGTGATGTGAGTGTGATTTATTTTTTCTTCAAAATTCTAGTTTTACTAATGACTTTTATGAATGTTTATTGCTAACCTATCTAGATGTTTGCATCAATGCCGATTATACAACGTAACCTGAGAGTGATTGATATAAAAGGGATTTGAGGCTACTGGTTTTAGGTGCTACCGCAATGCTACCACTTAATACGCACATAGTTGGATTGATACAAAGTGATAGATTTGATTCCTTTAAACATAGCTAAATTCAAGCGGCGTATGGGGGTAAATGAGTGGTGGTTGTATGAATAATGAGAGTGAAGAAATTTGTGGTTGATATCTAAGTGGTTAACCAAAACCAGTCATTTCAGTAAAGAGCGCTTTGTTCTCAGCTGACTCTGCAAACCCTAGGAGCACTTCGTAGCGGGTTTCAAGTCCACTGCTAAGGTTTCCTACCCAGTAGTTAAGTCCTTCGGTATCAGCGTCTCTACCAAGCACATTCTTATAGAGATTATTGACGTATGTCTCATCACTTACGTTGCTTCCATACTTCTCAGTGAATTCTGCGGAACCTAAAAATGATTGAGCAACTACACGTCTAGTATTTTTCCCAGAACTAAACTGATCAATCCAATACTTGAGTCCATCAGCATCAGGAAAGCGTGCGAAGGCAGCGTTATAGAGACGAAACATTTCTCCAGAGTCTGTATTTAATCCTGTGACTTGATCAAAGGTTGCTTTTATATCATTTTTTATATTTAATGTTTGATTTAGAAAATTAATTGAGGTGAAGTCATTTAGAGGATCAATTATAGTAGTTTTGTCAGCACGAACTCCATATTGACCTTGACCTAGATTAAAGAAAGTATAGTTATCACTGTTTCCTTCATAAGTTTTTAGGATTTCTGTACCCCATACATTTTCTAATGCTTGTTTATCGAGAGGCTGATACCATTCCATCGTTTTCCCATTAAATTGACCATGAAATCCCATAACGGTAGGTAGATTGATATCTTGTAATTCCATCGCAGTTAAACCATCTGCAAATTCTGGGCCTTTAAAGGCATAATCTCCATCATTTTTATTCCAAGGATGTTCTAAACCAAGTAAATGTCCTAATTCATGAAGAAAAATTTTATTCCAACTTTTTTGAACATTTACTGAATTTGTCCAGGTATGTTCAGGATTCCATTCTTTATGTGACATAAGTATATAGATTTGATCAGAAAATTTTTCTCCCCATAAACCATTCACGGAATAATTATTTGGTTCATCAACGATATAAATTGGCACATCAGCTTCTGATAATAGATTAACTTCTTTAATTGTGATAGCGAATTCTTCATTCACTCTGGAGATTGCATCTCTTATATATTTATATTGCCAATCTTCAGGTGCTCTAGAGTTAACCACTATTTTTTCACTTGTACCTTCTCGAAAAACTTTCGTTGAATCAGTGCCTCCCCCCGGAGATATATATATTTTAAGGATAGTTGAATCTCCTAAAACTGATTTCATCTCATCGGAATAGCTATAGGGAATTATTTCTCCACCCCAATTGATATCTTCAGTACCTCGAATTAAATGTTCAATAGAAGAGAGTGATATTGACATGATTAAAATGATGTACTTATAGCCTACTTAAGTGCTTTTTAATTTTAATGCGTATTAATGCCGACTATACCACTTAACCTGAGATCTATTCCACTGGAACGGATTTTAGGGATTACTTTTTCAAATATACCACTTTTATACCACTTGAACATAAAGAAAGGAATTAATCTTTACCATTTCTTGTAGGGTAAAAACTTCCCACACATTGAAACCTTCACTCTGTCACCTTTCGGATCTTCGACTTTATCTACATTGATTGTAAAATCTATTGCACTCATGATCCCATCACCAAATTTTTCTTGAATCACGTCTTTCATTGGCATGCCATAAACTTGCATGATTTCATAAAAACGATATATCAATGGATCGGTGGGAATTACTGGATCTAGGGATCCTTTTACTGGTGGAGTTGTCAATATCTCTTTAAGTTCCGTACCAAGTCCTAAAGTAGTTAATAATTTATCAGCCTCTTCATCACTGGCAGTTGATTGTCCATAAAAAAGACTAGCAACCCAGACTTCATCTAATCCTAATAGAATTCCAATATCTGCAAAGGTTAATCCTTTTTCTTTTTTTGCTTTTAATAATAATTGAGTTGATTCAGGAAATGACATAGAAACAAATTTAACAACGAAAAGAGAGGCATATCTAACGAGAGATATTCATTAGATAGGTAATTAACTAATACGATTAAACCTTGATTGTTTCAGTTAGAATAGTTACAAAATTGCATGATTAATAATGTATGCAAATTAACAATAAAAATTGTGTTTTTGTGCAATCGAGTTCATTTATTTTTATGGCTAAAATTTTAAATCTTAGTAGACTTCTAAAAATTTTTATAATAAATCATATTTTGAATCCTCCTTTATCTCTTTCCAAAGGTCTCCTAATGATTGATTGAAACCATTTAATCCGAGGAAACTTCTAGTCTGATTAACTCTATCTTGAATAATTTTTTCCTGCGGAGTCATTTCACTAGAGGAATCAGACATTTGTTTAAGCCTAATAATTGATAATATGAATAATGAATTTTCTTGAATATCATGACAAGTGATAGTCGCTACAATATAAGTACTTTTAATAGTTAATCACCATTTTCATTTCTTTAATATATTGGTGGAAATTATCTATATAAAATTGATATATACCCTTTTGTACCGAAATTTATTTAAAGTAAATGAAAATAAGTAAAATTTTATTTTTTATATTATCTACATGAGTTAGTTATATACCACAAAAATACCGGTAAGTCTTCTACAACTGGGTTTTCGGGTGAAAAACTGCAAATATACCACTAAAATACCACTAACTTAATCCTTGTAATCAACTGCTATCACTGGGTTTTGATCCTTATGTACGTATTAATGCCGATTATACAACGTAAGGTGAGATTTATTGTTATAAAAGAGATTAAAGGGTGTCGGATTTAGCTGCTCACGCTTTGCTCACACATAATCCGCACATAGTTGTATTGAAACAAAGTGATAGATTTGAATCCTTTGAGCATAGCTAAACATTAGCGGCGTATGGGGGTAAATGAGTGGTGGTTGTATGAATAATGAGAGTGAAGAAGTTTTTTTTAGATTCTATTGAATTTACTTATGCAACTTTTTCCTCTTCTTCGTTAATCACTTCTACGACTTCTGGACTAAATGAAGAAAGTGCGTCATCACCATGGTCATCATCATATTTTACCTCTTCTGATTTCTCTTTGATTTCATTAATTGGTTGGACTACATTTAATAGCTGCTCATCTTTCTTTGATACAGCTTCTTCCATAGAGGTTATATCTCTTTCTTCAGATGAAAGAGAGTTACTTGTTAAGATTCCTATTAGATTTTTTAGAGACAAGAATAATTTTTTGCAAATATCAAATAAATTGGTCAGTTCTTCTTTGATTACCTCTTGAGAATCTTTTTTTATAAAGTAAGTTGTGACAGTCCATCCAGTAAGTATTATTAAAAATAAACTTATCGATATTGTAATAAGATTTAGCATTATGAAAAGAAAAGTTGTACAAGTTATATCGATTCTTTTTAGGTATTTCAAGCCAGACAAAATTTGTCAAAGTCGATAAGTTATTTTAGATGTTTTCTTTAGTAGTTTTTTTAAAGTATTTTTATCAGCATTCATTAGCTGGTTTTATATCCAAATATACGATATATAAGTTTAGTCGAAGATATTAAAGATGCCTGTTTTGACTTATCTGAAGAGTAAGCAAAAGAAAATTCAATCCAAATATCATCGAGTTACACAACGATTTGAGTCCCAATACGAGTTAATTCATCGGAAGCTAACATCAAGGTTTCATAGAGAACCAACCGAAACAGAGCTCATTCGCAGCAAAATTAATAATTTAATAACTCAATCTAAAGAATCTATTGAAAGCAAAATTAATTCAACAAAATTTATACCTGTTTTTTCAAGAACGTCTACTAAACAAAATGATATGTTTTATCCAGATATTATAGATTGGTTTCAGGCTAGATTTTCAGGACAAACAATTAGAATAATTGTAAGAGAAGGAAAAATAATTGAGAAGATTTTTGTGTCTCCTAAAGGCAATAAAATTTCTGTAAAGAGAAGTAAGTTAGAGTTGCGGTTTAGAGCAATACCGACTATTCAAATTAAGTTGAGGTTAAGGATGAGGTCTCTGCCGATTATACAAAGTAACCTCAAATTAATTGGTATAAAAGGAATTTAGTTCTTTCTAATTCAGCTGCCTACGCAATACTCACACATAATCCGCACATAGTTGGATCTGTTTAGGGAGATAGATATGCTTTCTCTCTAGATAAATAAATTGAGGCGGTGTATGGGGGTAAATGAGAGGTGGGTATATCAATAATGAGAGTTAAAAAATTTGTGTTGGATATCTATGTGGTTAACCAAAACCTGTCATGTCTGTAAAGAGTCCTTTGTTCTCTGCTGACTCAGAGAAACCAAGAAGAACTTCATATCTAGTTTCAGTACCACTATTGAGTTGACCTAACCAATAATTCAGACCACTAGTATCAGCATCTCTACCAAGAACGTTTTTATAGAGAGTATTGACATAGGTTGAATCAGTAATGTTATTTCCATAACGTAATTTGAATTCATCAGAAGCAAGGAATGATGATGCGACTGCTCTTTCATCATTCTCTCCAGACGTATATTTCCCAATCCAATACTTCAGTCCATCAGGATCAGGAAGTCGTTTAAAAGCAGCGTTATAGAGACGGAACATTTTTGCATCATCTGTATTTAAACCAGTGACTTGATCAAAGGTGCCTTGGATATCAACGATCGCACTGACATCTCTGAACGAGCTTGTTTTTGCTTCTCCTATAAAGGTTAATAAGGGAATTCCAGTGATGTCATCATATCCAGAATCAGTTTTGATTTGATAGACACCATTACCTTGGTTGTAGAACTTGTAATCACTAAAATTACCGCTATAGGTTTTAACTACGTCTACTTTTGATTCTTCTACAGTTTGATCTGAGAACTGGATATATTCAATATTTATGAGTGTATCTGTTCCATCGTTAACTCCATTTCTATTATCTTTAATTTCTATTTTATTTAATAGATTCAAATTCTCATAACCAACCACTCTCGTTATAAGATAATCAGAAAAATTACCCGAATAAATCGCTGTATCGGACCCCAAACCACCATCAATAATATCGTTACCTCTTCCTCCATTGATTTTGTCATTGCCATTTAATGTGTTTATTTTATCAATCCCTATTCCACCACTAACGTTGTCATTAGAATTGCTAACCGCAGTGATTGTTTCAGAAATATCATTAACTGAAAGAGTAAAATCTTGTATAAACGTAAATCCACTTTGGTCAGTTGTTTTTAGGAGAATATTATAAGAAGATTGATTTTCGTAATCAGGTGAAAATTTTATTTTTAGATTATTACCATCAATAATAAATGAATTATTATCTTTATCTCCATTGCCTTTAACTAAGGAATAAATATGCTTATCATCTGCATCTTTATCAATAGTTTGTATAATTGATATCGAGGAATTTGCATTTATATTTTCATTAAAGTCTGTCGATGATAGCTTTATTGAAGTAGGTTTATTACCTAATTCTTCCCCCCAAATTAATTGTAATGCTTCAATGTCTAGTGCAGTAAATTCTGGTTCTTGCCTTGCCGAGTAAATATAATTATATGACATTAGGGTGTCATTTGATGAATACCGTGGATCCCAAGGATCTAGATAGCCAGAGCCATGTTTTAATCCTAAAAAATGTCCTATTTCATGAACGATTGTATTTCCACTTTCACCTCTTAATGATGGATAACTTTGTAAATACCTGGACCTACTAATTTCTTCCCAAATTATTTCGCAGCGAAGATAGTATTCATTATTATTAGTTGCCTCCCAAAAATTAGATGTTTTCCCATAAACTCCACTAAATATTCCAGTTGTTTGACTGTCAACTATATCTGTTTTATATATATCTAGAGTTGCAATATCTTTGGAATATGTTCTTTCAAAATCAAGATCTATTAATGGGTCAATTAATTTAAAAGTGTTAACAATATAATTTTCCGTATCTTCGTGTATTGAGTAAGCATATTGGTTGCAATCTGTGCTATCAAAGGTTTCATATTTAATATCACTATTTTCATCATGAATATAATACTTAATAGTTTTGCTAAAAGTTGTACCGTCAAATCCTCCTACACTTTTATAAGCACTATATATCTCACTAAATTTATTTAAATAATCCTTATTCGCTATATCAGTAACGCTTAGGTTCATGGGTTATACTTTTTCTAGACAATATATCTTAATAAATTCCTCTTCATTCTGAATTGATATCTCCATATCAAAAGGTACAACATCTCTTAGCTGCTTCTCTACCCAATCAAGAGTGTTGTGACTTGATTTCTTTGAGGTAGTGGTTTGTTGTTTCTTCTCTTTCATTAGTAGTTGTTAGGTAAGTATCAATTGGGATGACCCAGATCGTCATTCAGAGACTATAGAGATCATCATGATTGAAGAGTTAATTGGTAGTAGGGAGATATAAAAGAAAGTACTCACAGGATGTCCATTAAGGGGGACATCAGTAACTTCTCCTTGTCCTGAGAGTACCGTTGAGGAGCTAGGAATTAAAACCTGGCCAATCTGGACTTGTGAAGCAAGCTCTTTTGATTGGACTTTTGACGATAAAGAGACTTGTTTATTGCTTTAGGGTGAAGTCATAGTTACTCCTGAGGGATGAGACCCTGTGAAGTTTGGTGCAGGGGACTTAGTTGTTTTCCCAGCTGGAATGGACTGTAGATGGGATGTTCATAAGGCAGTCCGCAAGCATTATCGTTTTGGTGATTAAATCCTGATACCTATCGCTTAATAGAATTAAAGAATTTAATGATTGATAAACTGATGCACTATTAAGGAGATTAAAATACCTGTCCAAATCCCTTTGAATAGTGTTGGATAATTAGCTTGGGTAATATCACTCTCAATTGCCATTCGACTTTGATCTTTATTCATATTGATATTTAATTTTACTATTAATCTATTTTATTTACTTTTTCTAAAAATATATACTATTCATATATACACAACTTAGTTTTAATTGATACTTGCTAGAAAATATAAATTTACTTCTTTTTAAAACTCTTTATAAATTAAAAGTTTTATAGCTTGATTTTGTATTCAAGTGTTAGATAAGAGTTGTATTGGTGACTAGGCTTTTTGATTAAGTTACACTCTGATGAGTATTTTATTACTTTTCATAGCAATATTTGTCATGACGAGAATATATAAAAAAGTTTTAATATTTAACTTAGACTTCTAGAAAATTAAATGAGCAATTTTAATGATTTTCAAAAAATGATAAATAGTTTGAATAAAGAAAAATTGTCAGAACTTTGCGAGGAATTCCTTACCAATCATGAAGCTGCAATGAATATATTATTTAAATATTGTAGTGATTTTGGATTGAACTTTAATAGTCAAGAAATCAAAGATAATATGACAATTATGCATAAAAATGGCGACTTTGATAATATTTTATGTTTTGGAATTGAATTATCAGAAAATCAGTTATATAAGAAGTTTCATCCTTCTTGAATAGTGTTTATGATTCTTTTTCAATCTCTTTTAATTTCTGATTAATATCATTGATTCTATTTTCAGCCATAGTAATATATTCTTTTGCACCATATTTACCCTCATAAGTTGACTTTTACTAGTTAGAAAATCTTTATACATTCTTATATCATTTCCCACTGTCTTTTAGTTTCAGTTAGCCTTTTTATCTCTTGATTCATTTAAATTATTTAGTAGATTTTAATCAATTTCTTTGAAATTAAAATTTTAGTTATTACGCCAATAATATTAGCGCTAAATCGTCCTATTGGATTTGAAATTAAAAAGGATCTCTCCAATTTCTTGATTTGATATAATCTTCTCTGCTTCATTATTTTTTCCCCTCTATTAATTAAGTGAATATCAATGATCTCATTTATTTCTTGATGTGTGGTATCAGATCTATGATTGCTCCAATATTCATCTAAAGCATGTAAATTATAATTACTGAAAAGACCTGCATTACCATAAAAGAATTCTATATTTTTTGAAGATAAGAACATAGATTTTTCAAGATTAATAAATATAGATTCTATATTTGCTCTTTCTATACCGAAACGTCTATAAAAAATGAAACAAAATTATGCTTATAAATTACATTTACCTTGATCAATTGTTTCATCTTTATAAGTAAAATTTTCGACTCTTCTTGCATAAACAGCATCTGCATTTAAGTCTTCAATCATTTCATAACCGAAGAACTCTAGTAATTCCTCCTGATTCTTAAAACATCTATCACTCCATTCATAATTTTTGTTCTCCTTCATATTTTCATACTCATACCACTCATAAAAATAATTAGTTTATATCGCTCTATTAATGCAAACTTTGTTTGCTCTTCTTCTGGCAGTTTGTCGTAAATGCTCCAACCAATTATGAGGACTGGCATTTGACTGCACCCTCAATTTTTTTTCTTCCATTTCTGAAAACTTGAACTGCAATAGGGTGAAGATTGTTCTCTAATGCCTTCTAACTTTTTCTATCTGGTGTAGAAAACGCCAACCAACCAACTATTAGTTAATGATTTTGTATCGTTTTTCAATAGGCTCTCTTTCTTCTGATTGAACGTTGCCGAGTCAAGAAGTTCTTGTTTCCAATTTGTTTTTTCATTCGTTGACTCTTCCCCTCAACTTCTAGAAGGTTTCTTCATAGTTACAAGAAAAACCCTTGTAGTCTCCTTGGAAAGATTTCAGCGAAGTAGGGAATGTAATTGTGAGGGGATACCCACCTTTGATGTCAAAGATAACCTTTTTGTTGTTTCTATCTATGAAATGCGGAGGAAGACTCATGATGCTACCTACTCATTTCATCAAAACCTTTCTATTGACCACTCTGCAAAATGGATTTATTGATTTAGCTACCTTATCAGTATCCTCAAATTTATCTATATGAACTATTTCTTTGATGACCATCCCTCCAATGAAACAAGAAACTTCAACTTTCATTGTTCACTTCCTACCCGTTGGGAATGAAGAGTTCATCTTTAATTGACATGTCTACCAAAGCCTATTCATCTTCCTTAAGCAATAGAGTATATAATCAATGATTAAGCAGTGTAAATTCTTTTTTTGATGTTCTAGGTTGATGCAAACGCTTTGTCAATTGACACTAATACAGCTCCTTATGATCTATTGCTAAAATTCAATTTACAAAAAGATGAGTTATACAAAGTGAAAGATTTATTTCTTCTCAGCATAGTTAAATCGAATCGGCATCTAGGGTTTGAGTAGTGGTTTTATGGATAATTAGGATAAAGAAATTTGTGTTGGATATCTAAGTAGTTAATAAACAAAGGTTGCCTTACTAAAGAGCGCTTTGTATTCTGTTGATTGAGAGAAGCCAAAAAACTTCATTTATTAGTTTTTTCTTGTCTTAGACTTTTACTTCATCTAGTTCTGGGAAAAGCATATTGATATAAGCCATTATTATCACAACCAATGGAGGCATATTTGTCTTGTCTTCTTTTGTGAGTCGCTTTATTTCTGATATAAAACCTTTAGCCTCTTTCTCGCTAATTGTATATTCTGGGTTCTTTTCTACTTGGTCAACGAGCGATTGGATTTGATTAGCAGAATCCATGAATTAATATATTGTTCTATCCCAATTAAACGAATGAGACATTTGACTACAAGCATAGATCCAGAAAACTTATCATCTCTTTATATCAGGCTATGGCTTTTTAGATGGGAGCTGCTGATGAATTCTCGATCTAAACGTAAAAGGGTTCTAATATTTTCGTAAAAGTTTGAAGAGCCATTAGACAACTGTTGGAATTGTTACGCCAATTTATAATGGGACTTTTTCTAGATCAAAAGACGCCAGTCATTTCGGAAAAGAGAGCTTTGTTTTCTGGATATTCAGCAAAGCCTAAAAGGACTTCAAGCCGTTGTTCAACATCGTTATTTAAGTTTCCTACCCAGTAATCATATTCACCTTGATCAAGGTCTCGATTTAAAACATTAAGGTAGAGATTTTTGACATATGTTTTATTAGAGATGTTGTCTCTAGAAGCTTGTTTGAATTCAGTAGAAGCAAGAAAAGAAGATGATACGGCTCTTGAGTCGTCTTTGCCAGAGCTAAAATTACCAATCCAATTAAGTCTTTCTTCTGCGGGCTCGATTTTTCTAATTTAAACCTCTTTGTCGTTAGCTGTTAAGAATCTATTTTTGATTGTCTGTTCCTTTTTATTGCACCTTGTTTCTTCTTTGATTTAACCCTCTTCCTCTGTATGAGCGAGTAGGAATGGTTTTCTTTTTTTCCTTTGTAGGTGGCTGTAAAAGCTCTTGTAAGGTTGAGGCAAGTCGTCTTAAAGTATTTGACGGCTCTGATATTGGGTTCTCTTATTCTGAACAGCTATACAAATAGAACCATTAAATAGCTTGACTTCATTCTGAATTGAGATCCTATGCTTCTGGTCTGGAGTTAAAGTTTTTGATTGAGATACGTTAAGTACGATTTCAGCGCGAGTGTCTGTCTTATTTATGTTCTGTCCACTTGCTCCTGATGATCTAAAGAATCTTCATTGTATTTCGTTGGTTGGTATTCAAATTTAGTATTAATCCTTAGATTCATTGGTCTTCTTTATCCAGCTAATCGAAGTGAACTCATTTCTAAAGGATTCTGCTTTTTTGGTTCTTTTATCTCAGTTGCAGAGAAGAATAGGGATATATCTGTGTTGGTGACCTCTGGACATTTTTTATTAGGACCACATACAAATAAATAAATTTCACCATGAACACTTGTATCTGGAAGCTTTATACAAATAGCTCCGAAGTTCTTTTCAAGTAATGTCCACATTTTCTTTTTATCTATACATTCTTGAAAAACATCGTTGAGTTTTTGGTTACTAGTAACTCCTTTCACATTTAGAGCGAAATAACGATTAATTAAAATCTCCTTAGCCTTAGTTTCAGACTCTTTGTTAAATATTCGTGCCATGTAATGGCAGTTATCTAAAACATATTCTTGACTGTCTAATTTAGAAAGTACCCATCCAATATCCTTTTCACTCACCCCTCGTTCTCTAAGAACAAGTTCGAAGTCTCGTTCTTTGTTAGGACCTTTCCCCATTTAAGAGGTTCTATAAATTTGTAATTGATTATGACATATAACACTAAAATTTGTATCTGTCCGAACTACTCGCTCTAAAGGTAATACGTCTTCTAAAATTTTTGTCAAAAATGTGAGGAGCTATTAGACAACTGTTTTCATTAGAATTAAAAAGAATTCTAAATGTTTTATCTCTTTGCTATATCAGTTACTTCTCCTTGTAATGAAAGTATCGTTAAAGAACTAGAAATTAAAAATTGGTCAGTTTTCAATTGTGAAGCAAGCTCTTTCAATTGGACTTATGACGATAAAGAGACTTGTTTATTACTTTAGGGTGAAGTCACGGTCACTCCTGAGGGAGGATACCCTGTGAAGTTTGGTGCAGGAGACTTAGTCGTTTTCCCAGCTGGAATGGACTGTAGATGGGATGTTCATAAAGCAGTCCTGAAGCATTATAGTTTTGGTGTTTAAACTATAAACCTACTAACAAATTAGATGAAAAATATTTCTAAAGTTATAGCAATTAGTATTGTTGTCATTTTTGTCCTTTCTGCTTTCGCAGGATTGTTTGGAATACTTTTATCCAATTAATCATTTTTCTCATGATTTATAAATTTATTAGACATGATCGAGAATCTGATGATATTACTGAGAAATCATTTATCACCTATGACGAGGCATACGATTTATTAGAAGAAATATATTCTGATGTTTGTTGTTCCGAGGCTGATTATGGAGACCGTCCTTATTATGAGATTATTTCTGTAGAAGAATGAAGCTTATAGGCAGTCATTAGAGGCTAATTACTTGGTATCAAAATAAGAATGGTTTCATTGATTATGAATTATTTTTGCTTGTCTTTTTTAAAGGAGTGTTCGTTGGTCAGATATTTGAATCACTGATTGTGCAGTAGATGTTTTATCAAGAAGCTCTGGTAGAACTTCTAACTTCACCTGAGGGGATTAATAAAATTATTGTTGCAATTATTTTAGTGGGAGCTATTAATGCAATTTTTATAACTTGTAGCGTTAGGACCACTTATGGACCCGCACAAAAAGAAAAACTAAAGATTCAACAAGTTAAAATCGATAAATTATCCCTTAAACAGAAGTAGAAAATACGCTTCTTTTAACACTATGGACTAAAGCATCGCAGGGTAGACGTCTCAATATTAAACATTCATTTTTTTCTCATTTATTGTTTATGCTGCTTATGTTTGATGGATAGTTTTATGCCTTTGTTTATGGTTGGATTTGTAGTTTGGTTGTTGTAAAATGGACTGGGAAAAGTAGATTTTGGTGATGAACCAATCACATTCATAGGGATGGATTCGTGAAAATAACCTTTTTGATTGCTATTGTTTTAGGCCTTACTTTTCCTAGTGTGCGTATCACTATAGCAACTTTATTAGAGGGAACATCTGAGTATCTATATGATTCAGCAAAGATGAAAAAAACTTTCATACCATACTGGCTAAAGAAAGTTAGAAATGACTAATCACTTGTTTCTATGCTTTGTAAGTTTTGTTGAATCTCATCCATAGGAAGTTCAATTCAATTCTGTTTGTTATAAGTTTGTTATAGTCGTTCTACCAGTTGCTGAGAATATGCTGGAGGTAGTTGTCTGCGTATTCTTCGCACTTGGCTCTGTCGAGTATGTAGAACATAATTTCATTAAGTATTTTGGACTTATTTGCCATAGATTCTCTTTAGGTCTCGCAGATAAATATTTTATCTAGAAGATCATTTTTTACTTTTAATCTTACCGAATTAATAGTTAGAGAGCTTTCTTAGAGATCAGCTTTTTTCAATATCTCGGGTTCGCCTGAATTGGTTTTTTGTTTATATGGGCTATTTTTAATTGCTTTTCATTCTTTGCAAGAACCTTGTTTATTTCCACTTTCCTTTTATTTTGACATGGTTAAAAAATGCATCTTTGTGCTTTGGTTGTAGAAAATATAAAAGCTCTACTGGTCAATTTGATTAATTCCTTTTTATTCAATTGTTCGAAGCTCAATCATTCTTAAAAATATGGAAGTGACAAGAAGAAATTATCATTTAAATAATTGATCAGGGTGTGCATATCAACTTGTGGATGAATAGATTTGAAAAATTCTGGTTAGAGTTTCCAGAATTATGCATGTGATACAAGTGCTTACTTATGATCCGAGCTCAAAGACTTAATGAATTCGATCAATTAGTGATTAGTGAAGAGTTTAGAGAGTGGTTGAACGATGGTGTAAGTCTGAGGATGTCTTGAAATTAGTGACTATCAAAAATTAGTAGGAGAAATTTATGCCGCGATTTTATCAAAATCTAATAGTTTAGCGATATCACTATCTACAACATCTCCTTCTTCTTTACGTTTTACGAATTTATCAAAATCAATTATATTATAATTTGCTCTATTCAGTTCAGAACTTTTATTTAAGTAGTCGAGTGAGACTAGAAATACAGGAATAACGCAGAATGGAATAACTAAGATGTAGAACTCAACAGACATTTGAATTAGTAATGATAAATTAAGCTTTACTTAAGTAGTCAATGATTGCAATAGGAATGCTAGAAATTTGCTGCTTTCCTTATACGTTAATAGTTTTAAGTGATTTCAAGATTTATAGACTTGTATAGTGAGCCATTTGTGTAGGTAAGTTTTTTGAAACAGAACTCATACCGAGTGCTTAGTTGATTATTGGTTTCGGACCTTTTTATGCAGCTTGATCTTCGAGGCGACCATACCGACATCTCATAATGTCTATTACTTGATCCTTGGTATTCCAGCTTTTAATTCTATCCTTAATTGTAAGTAGTTGTGATTCAGTGAGTTCAAGACGTGCTTTTTCTAGAGTTGTCATTTTGTTAAATACTTGTGGCCGTGATGATGATGATTTGCAAGCATAGCAAACAGCAAAGGGTAACCATAGAGCCTCAAATATTATGGTTGGATGAGTCGATTTTTACATGTCTCTACCGCTTGTCAATTCCATTTATGAATTAAACAACAACAGTCATACGCGTGAAGATAATCAGTACGATTCCATTGTCAGTTCTCGCATCCTAAGCATAAAACTCATTGAAATAGATTACTTCAATTTTTTTTTAAAACAATTTATATTATGCAACTTTTGGATCTTCTTTTTCATGCAATTCTTTCTTGATCTTGGAATACTTCCGGCCAACTTTGTATTGCCTATGGAATAAATTTAACTGATTACTGTCATCATCATTATTCGTAGTTTTAGCTTCTATCTCTGCGATTGGTTTAGTCATTTGACTCCATACAAAAAGCATCGCAAGTGCAGATACAAGTAAAGGAAGATACGCTTTAATTAAACTCACGACTACTAGAGTAGTAATAAAACATAGAGAAAATAGAGTCCATTTGTGAATTCTATTATTTGCTGGCTTTTTCTTTTTTGATTTTGAAGAAGCAATGATTGGCAGATCAGGAGTCATTATGATTGAGTTGTAGGTGTATTGGATTAGAGGATGCAGTAATTTTTTATTTGTTGTAAAAATATTTGTTTTCAAATCAGCTTTACGTGATAGATATTTTGCTATTGCACTTGCAGAGCTTACAAACTTTGGACTTTTGTGATATCGGATTAACAGTTTTGGATAATGACACAGAGATTCAATTTTATCTAGATGATTTTTAACAAATTCAATCAAGTTTGTAAATGTTTCTAAATGAATCACCAATAGATTTTACTAGCTTTCTTGTTTTTCTTCACGCTTCATTAGCAAGACTGTCTTTAATATATGTATTTCTGAAAAGATTTGTGCTTCTTTTTATAAGTAATTTCTCTCTGGTTTAGTATGCATATATAAGATAGTTAAGTGTAGCAGAATATTTCTGCAGATGCCGGTTGCTACTTATTTGAAAGATACGATAAATAAAATTGAATCTATATATGGATTAATTCATTAAAAGGTAATTTTAAAGTTTCATAGAGAAACAATTAAATCAAATTGATTATTTAATTTCGCACTTTAGTTCTGCTAGCGCTTCATTAGGAAGGCCAAGAAATGTATCTAAGATTTGATTACCAGTTTTCGGAATTATGGAAATACCTACCAGCTTTGTTGTGCCATTCTTTTGAAGAACAAGACCTTCTCCTTCATGTAATTTACCTTTTACTTCTCCTGTTGTGAGTAAGGTTTTTACTATTAACTTAGGAAATTTAAGCATAGATCCAATGCTAAAAAGAAATTTGGATTCAAATTTCAATAATATTTCTCCAGAATTCTTATCAATAGTTCCTTCCAATTCATCCATAGACATTTCTATTTTGAAACCCGGAGGTAAGGGAAGAGATAAAAATCTTGTTGTTTTTGAAGTAAGAGGAGGGATTGAAAATGTTTTTGATGAAAAGCTTATATGCAGCAGTTTATTTTCTTGATTTGGAAGTAATGTTGCTTTACCTCCGCCGCCATAAGCATTGTAGGTAAATGGTGGATATTTACCAATTTTTAAGAGACATCCTTCTAAACTTTTTAGTCGCACAGGATAATCAACAACTCATTTTTCATATAGTATTAGAAATTAATTATTTCAACAAAGATCACGAAAGCTAATCTTACTTATTTGCAGCATAGGAATAATAACGAGATAGTTAGCAATTGATTTCTTCTTAATCAGATGTATTACATAGGTGTTAGAAATGTTTGTTTTGACTCACTTTTCTAGAAGATAGTTGGAGCTTAGAACAAGTAATCAAATATTTTTCTTTGATTACCGAAGTATATAGTGCTTTAGGTAAAAGTTACATCTTAAATTATTATGTTCATTTGGTCATTCCATGTAGAATTATTCACCTTGTAAATTATAATAATAAATTAAATTATTTTCTTGATGTCTGACAACTTAACTCCAGATTGGTCCTCAGAATTTGAACACTATAAAAAACTTTCTAGAGAAGTAGTTACTAATGAAGATATAATTAATTTTTTTAATCAGAATCAGAAAGCCTTTTATCTTGATAGTTTTTCTTCAAGCTGGGCCAAAATGATGGAGGCATATGAAGTTAAAGAGAATTTAAGTTCAGATCAATTAAACCAACTTGAAGAAATGCAATGGCAAGAAATGCCTGACTCATTAAAGTTATTTGCTTATGATTATTGTATTAAGAATGGATTTTGTTTTACAGGAACATCTTGTTAATAGGAGAGTTAATTGTATGTAGTTAGAATACATAGTATTTATAAATACCAGTATATATAAATAAGTAATCAATTATTTCTAGCCTCTTCTAAATAGACTTTATTCTTGAAAATTTTTAACTTCACTAAAGATTAGTGGTTAATGTCTTCTTTCCTTTTGGCTTTTAATTTTTCTCGATTGGAAATCCATGATTTAAAGCTTTCATGTTCTACTCTTTCGCTCCACTCTTTAGATGATATGGGTAGTTTTGTTGTCTTCTTTCGTTTTTTTGTATTAAACGTTAAATATAAATTTAGATAAGCAGCTATTACTAAAAGAAAAAGGAAAATGGTATTGATATTCATTTTTTAGAATTTGCATGTATATAAAGAAAGGATACTCAACTTGCTTAAATCAGCATATATTTTTAAAAGTCTAGGTGATTTTAAGAGCAATAACGTAGCTAATAATGGATTTATACGAAACTTGTCATTGCAGAAATAAGCCCTTTATTTTTTAGCTGATTCAGAGCAACCTAAAAGAACCCCATAATTTTTAAATACCGCTGTTAATTTGACATATCCAATGGTTCAAGACACTCGCGTCAGCATTCCTACTTAGAATGTTTTTATCGAAATATTGATAAAGGTTGAACCCGAGAAGTCCTCTGCATAAGGCTGTTTAGATTCGGCAGAGACTAAGAAAGTACAGTCAATAGCATTTTCATCATCTTTCCCAGAGCTAAAGTTGCCAATCCAATAATTCATTTATGCGGAGCAAGTAGACGTTTTAATGAGGTGCTTCTCTACAATCTATGCTGAAGTAATATTTGCGATCGTACTTATTTAGTTAAATGCAAGCATATAACTACTTTTCGAGAATTTTATAAGAAATTGCTTTATAGGCCTTGATTGATCTGGGAGGCGAAAATATCAGAGTTAGATTATGCATAACTATTAGCAAGTTGAATCAAGTAACAGTAAAATTATCACCATTCCAAATTACTGCTAATTTCAATTCATGAAAATAGAAGAGTTTTTTATGTGATCGTTCTTAAAAACTAATAGTTGACTGATTTAAATTTTTTTCATTCACTTTTTTAATTTATATATAATTATACTATAAATAATCTCTGAGCAAGATTTGGTTTTGTGGAGATTGGTTTGATTTGAATAGTTCTATTGGAGTAGAGTTGGCTATGAATAGTTCAATCAGATTGTCTAAATTGGTGAACTGGAACTGACGTCATATAAGTTTTTTCAATGATAGGCTTAATTGAAAAAACATTATAGATGATAAATTAGATATTTTAGATTTATCAAATTCTCAAAGAATATATTTTTTTGACTTGCTTTATTTATGAAGAGTAGATATACATGATTTGTATTTACTTTTACTATGATTACGGTTGTTTTTCTACTTGCTTTAGGTTTGGCTGGTTGGACTTTCTCAACATTAATGAGTAAAGGAAAGCATCAAGATGAAATTACTCAAGAGCTAGGAAATATTTTTGAGAGTTTAAAATTGCTAACTTCTTCAATTACGGCTCTTGTAAAACTTTTGATGAAGGATTCTATTGCTTCTGCTAAGGATGAGGACTTTCAACCTATCAGTTCGAATGTTATTGATCTCTTAAAGGTAGAAAAGAAAGAAGAAGCGGCTTGATTTTTCGAGCTAAATCTTTAGGTTTTTATTGGTAAAGTTTAACTTTTATTTTATTTGAATTACTAGCTTCTTCTAATCCATGAAGGTGATCCAGAGAACCATTCTCCTAGATCATCTTGATCTGGATTGTATGTTGAATGGGGCTCATCTGAACTTAGATCAAGTCCATCTAGTAATTCATCTATTGGGTTAGAAATAGCTTGGTTTCGTTGCATCCGTGAGGCTTTTCGAAGCCAACTAGAAACGTTTTGATTTTTCGTCGCATATTTGTTGATATAGATCCTTTCTTCAAGGGTTACTTTATTTCCCATAGATAGTCTAGTTAATATTTCTTGTATTCGAATACGAGAGGATGTGCTTAGCATGATTAATTATCTATTTTTTTCTTTTTAGCTTGGAATACATAAAGTGCAAGTTTATGTGATTCAAATTAGAGTTAATTCGAATTTTTTAGAAATCTTTTTTTTTCAGCTTTTTCCTGGTCCTTTGACCATGCTGGTTGTTTAGACTTCACTCTTCTTTTAAGTATGCATTGGTAGGCTTTATTACTTTTTAGGTTTATTAATTTTCACAAACAATTGTTTTAAATAAGATATCTCATATCCACTGATTATCTATTGTGAGAAAATTTTTTTAAAGTCTCTATTTCAATAATTTTCAAAGTACTTTCTTCTGTTGCCTCAAGGTCAATTAAAGGTGCCATTCCGTCATCAAATGCTTCTTTCCATCTAGGAGCACAGAGACACCAGCGATCACCTTTTTTTAATCCAGGAAATCCTATTTGAGGTGTAGAGAGATCATTCCCTTGGGCTTTGCTGTAAGAAAGAAACTGTTCAGTGATAACAGCACAAACAGTATGCATTCCTTGATCAGATATGTCTGTTCTACATGATCCATCTCTATACCATCCAGTCATGGGATTGCAACTGCAAGATTTAAGATCAGTCCCTAAAACATTGTTTTTTTGTGACATGGTTTTTCTATTGCCTATGGATATAGTATGACTTTAAAAAGGATTTTGCTTAAAGGTAAAAGAAGATAACAACGCCATTAATACTAGGTAAATTTGTGACAGTGCGATAAGATTTAACTTATGCTTTTGCCAATGAAAATAATAAGAAAACTTATACTTTTTTTCTACGAGGCCTCACTTCTGATTAGTGAAAAAAATTAAAAGCTTTTTAATTCACCTTTTATATTGATGTTAAATCCATCCAAGTCTTGGGAGAAAGCTTTGTTATATATTCCAAAATATTGTTTAGAAAAGATATAAGAATTCTTGATAAAATATGAAAAGGCATTTTATCCCAACCTTTTATTTCTGTGATTTATTAAATTTTAAGTGGCGTCCAAGAAATACATTTCAACAATATGCTCTTAGTGAAATACCTATTAGTATTGCGCGATCTTGGGATTATAGTACACTAGTATTAGTCTAATTTTTTTGATGGAAATTCTCTCCCTTCTTTTTTGTCTACAAAGTATTCTTTTGATTACTCAAAGTATTGTTTCTGCGAAGCTTGATAATTAAATTTTTTTTAATCTTTTCAGGTTGGACTCATAGATCCAATCAATCCGTTCTGTATTCAAATCTAAATGATCTTATCTTGATAGGTAGTATTTATTTAATTAAAGAGCTATGAGTTCTGGAGCTGAACATCTTAATGCTTTGATGTAGATGTTAGGTGTAGTTGGAAGTGTAGGAGCATATGCTACAACTGGACCAATTATACCTGGAGTTGTTTAGTAATCATATAAATTTGAAAAAAATTAGTTAATAGACAATTTACCTCTATTAACTAATTTTTAAAAATCAATAAATGCGTTTCTCTAGAAAGATAATTAACCTTGCTTAGGTTCTTTTAAGTTATCCGAGGCCGTTGCATTCATTCCATCACAGTCTGGAGCAACTATTGTTCCTACCATCGCAAATAAAACAATAAAAGCAATGCCTACAATTGGAGCTGTAGGTTCGGAGGTTGATAGTAAACCGCCAAAAATGAAGTGATTCATATCAGTATTATTAGGTTTTGCTTGAGCGAAAATTTACTTGATAAGCCTCATACGTATTGACCAATTAGCTAGTTTTTGCTTCTTTACATAAATCACTCTTCCTTACAAACATTATCCAATCTTTATTTTTTTTGAAATTGTTACCGAATTTACCGACGTAGATTAATTTTTGGCTAATATTTGTGTATGTTTATTTAAGGAGGTGATCCATTGTCGCATCTACCAATCGGTCAAGAGTCAATGGAAATGAAAAAGCTTTTTGGTTCTGTTACTCCTGCCTTGAAAGGTTTTATAATTAATAGATTTATATAGTTACCTTATATCTATTAATTATTAAGCCAGTTACATAGTAGCTGGCTTTTTTATTTCTCATACTCTTTTTCAAATCTATTTTTGTATTGTGATTATGTATATATACTTTTTTCTAATTGTCCCTTGATATAAATTTTAAAAAGGTTAGGCTATAAAGCATAGAAATTATTTTTTATTTCGATGCCTAATGAAGAAAAAATTGAAATTGCAGAACAAAGGATAATTGAATTGAAAACTTTAATTAATCACTGGAAGACAAGTAATATTTCTTCAAGAAGATCAACCGCAGATCTAGTCGAAGCAATCCTTGCTGATAGGCAAGGGACTAAAGTAGCTTAAGGCATGTAAATTTTATATTTTTTAAAATCCACACTTTCTATTTACTAATCATCTATAGCTAGATGCATTTAAAATAACTAAAAATATTAATGATAATAAAATTTACGGTTAATTATAAAATTTCAATTAAACTACTAAATATATTTAAACGAAAATGAAAATTGGTCGTCATTTATACTGGAAAGAACATGTTTGGAATAGTTTAAATAAATTAAACAATAGATTTAGCAATTTAAGAGTTAATAATCTTGGAAATGGATATATTAAATGCTTTTGGGAAATTAGTCCTATTGACAATTTTAGAATTAAGTTTAGTCAAAGCTGTTTTTCTGCTATTAGATTATTTGATATGAGTAATAATAGAAATAAAAGTAATTCAACGTGTATTATGAAAGAGATTCAGGTAAGTAAATTCCAGTCCTCTATTACATTTCCTATACCTATAAATAAAGGCGTATATTATTTTGAGTTTGGTTATCGAAAGAAAAATGGTCAGTGGAGAACGCTTGCCAATCAAGAGCTAAACTTGGGGTATAGGATAATAAAAGTAATTCAAAGTTTTGCTAATGATAGCTGGTTTGATTCTAAAATAAGAAATAATGATCTTAGTTTTCATGAAGAAGCCTATCAACTTTCATTAAATACACCTATTGGTGGTTCTGAAAAGACTTCTTATGAAAATGAAAATACTTAATTTTTAATCTTATAAATTTAAATTTTTTTTATTAAGCTTTTTGGAAAATTTACTTTTTTGGATTTATAGATTTAAACTATAAATAGTCTATATACAGAATGTATGAAGCGGGACTTATTAATTTTAAAAACTTTAAAATTAAAAGGTTTCAGTAATATTGATATTGATCAAATTTTTAATTATTTAGAAACTTTAGATTATGATCTAAATCAAACCAGATATATTGGTAAAATCATTTCAAAAAATGAAAGGTTAGCAAAATTTTTTTTCTTACGAGAAAAGTTGAAAATCGATATTAACTCGTCAGAAGAGACTTTTCATATCAATGAGATTCTTGATCAATGTATAGATTGGAGCGAATTTTGGCGATTACTTGTTATTAAAAAAGGCTTTTGCTGTATTAAATTATCTGGAGAGTGGCTTGGTAAAGTAAGATTTATTTTTTTATCGGGTCCAAATATTCTCTCAGGACCTTCCGCAGATTTATCAGATTCTATATATGAAGATGTAAATTATTGATGATACTTTTTGACTGAATAATAATTTTTAGTTGTACACTTTTATTTTGTATCAATTTGAATATTTTTCGTTTTTTTGATTGTTTTGTTTTAGGCTTGTTAAAGCTCAAAATCTATTTTTGTCTACTTATTTAATTACAGGTGCCAATAGAGGTATTGGTTTAGAATTTGTTCGTCAATTGAAAGATAGAGGAGAAGATGTAATTGCTACTTGTAGATCTGCTTCTCCAGAATTGAATTCCTTGTCAGTAAGAGTTGAGACGAATGTTGATATTACTTCTGGAGAATCGGTTGTTAAGCTTAGAGAGAATTTATACGATACTAAAATTGATGTTTTGATTCAAAATGCTGGAATTGCAGAATTCAACTCTCTTTCTAATTTAGATCCGCAAAGTATCGTTCATCAATTTGAGGTTAATGCTTTAAGTCCTCTGTGTTGTGTACAAACTATGCTAAGTCAACTCAGTAAATCTGCAAAAATAGCTTTAATAAGTAGTCGTATGGGTTCAATAGGGGATAATAGTTCTGGTGGTTCCTATGGGTATAGGATGTCAAAAGTTGCCTTATGTATGGCAGGTAAATCTTTATCAGTAGATTTAAAACCTAGAGGTATTTCGGTAGCAATTTTACATCCTGGTTTAGTCAGTACTCGAATGACAGGATTTACTTCCAATGGCATTCAACCTAAAGAATCAGTGAAAGGATTGATTCAAAGAATTGATGAACTTACACTAGAGAATACTGGAACTTTTTGGCATTCAAATGGAAAAATTTTGCCTTGGTAAAAATTCTTTCATTTGATTCTCATTGATTATATTTATTTTTTGCTTCAAGTTATACTCTACCTAATCTTTCCCTTAACTTTTTAACAAAGCTAATACCAACTTCGGGTATAGTTAGAAGCTCTTGATCATATGCATAAATAATTGATTCTGGTGTTATATATTCAGCTTGATAGAGATTATTGCAGTTTTTTTCAATGCCTGGTATGGATGTAAGGATTTCACACTTGTCTGAAAACTCTCTTCTTTGCTTATTCAAAATACTTAAAATGTTTGAAAGACTGGTTTTTGTATTTAATAAAAATTTTATAATGAACATTTCTTTTCTAATGTAGATTAATAATATGCATTAGAAAACTTCGTGCAATTATAATTGTTTTCTTTTGATGATTCAATTATAAAATATGCTATAAATAAGTATTTATGGTTACAAAATATGCACATTCATATATATTTTTCTTATGTTTATTGAAATGTTTATTAGCATTTGTTGATTGATCTTCTTGTTGCTACTTGACTTTGTAATCAGATCCTACAGATTATTTTTAGATGTAAATACCTTCCTTTGTTCATAACTGTATGTGGCCAGAAAGGTGGAGTAGCTAAAACTTGTACCTCAATCCATCTAGCAAGTGTATGGTCTTCTCAAGGGAAAAATGTTTGTCTAGTTGATGCTGATAGAAATCGATCGGCTCTTGCCTATGGCTCAAGAGGTAATCTTAAGTTTAATATTGTTCCTGTGGAGGCAGCCGCTAAAGCAACGAGATTCTCCGAAATTGTCATTACTGATGGACAAGCAAGTACTGATGAAGAGGAATTGAAACATTTAGCAGCTGGATCTGACCTTGTACTTTTGCCTACAGCGCCAAAAGCAAGATCTGTTGAATTAACCGTCGAATTAGCTTCTTTACTAAAACAGTTAAATATTCCTCATGCAGTTTTATTAGTTAAAGTTGATTTCCGCCAAAGGCGAATTGCAAATGAAGCAAGAGAAGCTTTAGAAAAATTTGATTTAACTGTTTTAGAAGGTGATATTCCTTTGCTATCTGCTTTTGATAAAGCAGAAAACCAGGGAGAAGCCGTAATTGATGCCGTAGATGATAAAGGTCGATCCGATCCCAGACGAATGTCAGGTTGGTCGGCCTATTGCTCCATTGCTAAACAAATTCAATGCCAGATTTCGAAGCACTTGTTAGACATCAACAAACCAGTCGAAGACCTGCCAATGAGCGCTTAAAAGTAGTTGATCAATTGCCTATATCTACTCAAGCACCAACTACGGATGGGAAAAACTTGAGTACATTATTTTTTGGTTTTGTAGGAGGACTATTTGGATCAATTATTGGAACGGCTCTGACTTTTTATCTTTCATCTAATGCATTGATAGATTTCAAACTTCTTTTTTAAAGTTTGAGTCTAGTTAAAACTTGTTTATATTTTGATATGTTTTTAGATTTATATATTTGATTCGTGAGTTCTTTTTGCTATTTCTACCATATTAAAAAAAGTTTTTGATTGCTTGAGTAGTTGTTGGAAATTGCCAAAGGATACTATCTTTCCATCTTTAAATTCATATATGCAATCTGATCTTTCAATTGTTGATAATCTATGAGCAATCGTGACAATTGTGCAACGTCTACCTATAAGTTCAATTGCATCCATGACCTCTGCTTCTGTTCGGTTATCTAAGGCACTAGTTGCTTCATCTAAAACTAAAAATTTTGATTGCCTATAAAAAGCTCTTGCGATAGCTAGTCGTTGTCTTTGCCCCCCAGATAATCTGATGCCATTATCACCAACTGAGGTATATAAACCCATTGGCATTTCTGATACCAATTCTGCTAATTGAGCTGCCTTCAGTGCATCCCAGACTCTTTCATGATCTATGCTTTTTTCATCTAATCCATATGCAATATTTTCAATAATATTGCTATTCAATAAAGTAATTGATTGTGGAACGTAAGAGCAACAATCCTGCCAAGCAGGCACTTCTGTTTCAGTAACCTCAACTCCATCCAATAGTAAATTCCCATCTGTTGGTCTAAGAAGACATAGCAATTGATTAGCAGTGGTTGTTTTTCCACTTCCAGTTTCTCCTACAAAAGCAATTCTTGAACCTATAGGGATGGTTAGAGTAATGTCCTTTAGAGTATATTCGTTACTCATTGGATACTTGTAACTCAGCTTTTCAAGTTTTATATTGTTTCTAGGCTCAATTCCTTGTTTTGTTGGAACGCCTATTGATCCTTTAGTTAGCCTACTAGAAGGAAGTTCTATCAACTTTAGTATTTCTTCTAAATCAGGAATTGATGCACGCATAGAAGTTAATGCTCTAAATGAATCTTGTAATGGAGGCGTTAGTTTTAATGCAGCTACTGCAATTGTTGCTAAGAATGGAACTATCTCAATAAGTATTGAATCGTTTTGACCAGTTATGTATGGGAAAAGACCAATCGCAAAAATCAATGTAATACCAAAAGGCTCTATTAATGATCTAGGCAATTCAGGTAAAACTTCAGCTTTCCAAATGAAAGGGAAAGAGCTTTTACTTGCTAATTTATATCTTTTTTCGAAGTAGGATTCTGAGCTGGTAAGGTGAACATCTATGATGGTTCGCATTGATTCAGTTAGTATATTATTTGTTTCTTTTTCTAATTTGATTCTTTGACGAGAAGAATACCTTATAAAAGGCGTTACAAACATTGAAATAAATATATAAAAAATTAATAGACTTATGATTAAATATAGAGCTATAGATTTTGCTATAAAAAGAACAGCAATACATATAAAAGTAATCACACATAACCCGCTAGAAATTTGAAGGATTGGTCTTACTAGGAATTCTGATACTCTTGAAATATTGATCAAAACTTTTGAAGATAAATCAGATTTTTTCTTGTTTAAGAAGAATTCATATGACTGAGATAATAATTTTTTCTGAGCTAGTTCTGATAAGTCTTTCCAAACTGCTACTCGAAGTCTTTCTTGGGCTGCTTTAAGAAATAATTTTGAGAATGATGCTAGCCAATTCATTCCTATGTATATGACGACTAGACTGATAACTTTTGTTTTTGGGTCTTCAGGTATAAAATTTTGAAATGGTAAGGGAGGTTGATTAGGTTGGCCTATGAAAACAGTAAATAACCTAGAAACAATTGCAACTACAATTACATCAACTAAACCAGTCAAGGCTGCTACAGGAATTAATTTCAATAGAGACCTTCTTCTTCTAATTGGTAGTGCCTTCAGCAGGCGCATTAATAGATGATATGTTTTGCTGGTGCCAATCATTTTATAAAATTACTTACTTTTGAGAAATTATTTATGTTGATTCAGCCAGTTCCTTGGGTGTTTGGTTATGAGTTGTTTATGCAAATGCTATGAAAGTCATCAAGAGCATGATGAAAAAGTATTCTGGAGAGATGATTGTATTTATTTGAATTTGAATCTTATTAAAGTTTGATTTATATTCAAGCTTAGATTACTATCTTTTAGTGAATAATAAATATCCAAAAAAGATTAATATAATAAATGGCAATAAATAAATTATAATCATAATACTAGACAAAAAGAAAAATAGACTTAAGAAGATAAAAATTCCTATTAATATAATTCTAATAAGTCTTTTGATTTGATTAAGCCAAAAGATACCTTGAAGTTTATCTAGCTTGATTTCTAACTCCCTACGCTTCAGATACAATTCTTTAAGTTGTTTTTGATGCCAATTAATTGAGTCCTCTAATTTTGTTTTGTATACATTCTTTCCAATTTGTTCTATAAAATTAGTTGACCTTGAGAATGTGGATCGTAATTTTACAATTTGTGCTTCAACTAGGGCTTTGCTATTCTCCGATATTTTTTGATCTATGTCTATGATTTTAATATTGATTTGATCTTGTAAGGTAAAGTTTTTATTTGACGTATATTGCACAATTTTGTGACTACTATTTTGTTTATATTTAAAAAATTTACATAAAAAGTTTCCTCTCAACATTTGACTGACTATTATCTAAAATAGATTTCTATGCAGATATTATAACCATGACTTCTATAGTTTTTAATGGGAGCTACATAACGAAAAAAAATACAGGTATTGGAGTCGTTTCTAAGGATTTACTAAATTCTTTATCTCCCGATAGAATAACCACACTTATTCCACAAGATATAGGTATTCGCGGTGATATTTATATCCCTAATAACTTATCTCCAGGTTTAGGCTTGAAAAGCCATCTCAGACGATTGTATTGGCTTCAAAATGCTGTTCCAAAATTGATGAATAACTTAAATGCTGAATATTTTTTATCACCTTTATTGGAAGCACCATTGTTTACTAATATTAAATCAATTGTTTTGGCGCATGATTTAATACCGATTAGGTATCCTTCGATATCATTTTTAACTTTATATCATCTAATCTATATCCCTCTAATTTTAAAACAGTCAAAGATAATTTTATGTAATTCTATCTCTACTGCTAATGATTTGAATAGGTTTTATAAAGTTCCTAGGCATAAATTATTTCCAATTAAATTAGGTTTTAATAATAAAAAGTATTATCCAATTAAAAAAAATAGAAAAAAATTCTTTCTTGTTATTGGTAGACATAATCCACATAAAAATTTGGGAAGGGTTATCAAAGCGTTTGCTTATGCCAAAATTAATGATTATAAGCTTATTTTTGTAGGTCCTTATGATAGAAGGTATACACCAAGCCTTATAAAACTAATTGATGAATTCAATATTAGACATTTGTGTGTGTGGAAAGGTTGGATTGATGATGCTGAAAAATTATTATTATTAAACGAGTGTCACGCACTTATTATTGCAAGTCTTTGGGAAGGATTTGGCCTTCCAGCTCTTGAGGCCATGGCTTGTGGAACTCCGGTGATCGCTTCTGAAAGGGGAGCGCTTCCAGAGGTTATGGGTAACTATGGTTATTTTATTAATCCATTCAATATTCAATCAATAGCTTTTGCGATGAATGCAGTTATAAATGATAAAAAATGCTTCGAAAAAGCTCTTCAAGATGGCCCATTACGAGCTCAGTCTTTTAATTGGTTTGATACTGCCAGAACAATAGAAAAAATTATTCAAGAAATAGATTAAGCTTTCTTTTTGAAGCTATCTTTGGTAATCCAATTTTAGTCCATACAAAATATTGAAATTATTAAATATTTAAAGTAATTTTATGCATTATTTAGATTCATAATATTTATAAGGTAATTAATTAGAATTACTTTTTCTAATGTAGTTTCAATTATAATTTATAATTGCTATTATAATTTTTTTAATTTATTTTAGATATGCCTAGTCAAAAGTCAAAAAAAAGATTAACTTCTAAAATAATTGAAGCAAATGACGAGAAAAAGACGACACCTAGAACTGCGAAAATAGTTCTTTTTGTGTTTGGTGTAGGACCTCTAATACTGATGTGTGTATTTTTATTTTCAAATGGATTTTTCAACGCTCCTTGACAATTTGATCAATCTTTAGAATACGAAATATCATATTTACTAATCTAAAACGCAGTTCTTAAACACTCTTTTTTCTTTATGTTCCCTTTTGATAACATCAATTGTTTATTGATCGATATATCAATCATTTATTTTTTGTTTCTAGCTAAAATTTGTTTTTATCGTGCTACTAATGCAACTCTATTTAGTTGATTGTCAGTTTCCTGATATTGATAATCAAATTGCTGCATACAAGCAGTTTGTAGAATTTTGGGAAAATGGAGAGATGTCTAAGCAAGATAAATTTGATGGGTTTGAAATGCTTTTTCGTGTTCATGCCCCTGGTGAAGGTCGTGTTGTAATTCTCTGCAATGCAAATAGTGATAAGGAACTCTTTCTACACTTTGCACCTTGGAGAGCTCAGTTTGGCATCGATATGGAAATTACCCCAGTAATAAGCTGTCAAAATGTTGTCGACTATCACAAGGACTTATTTGAAAAAATGTCTTAGATATATTCAAAAAATTTTTTTGCTATTTGATACTTGATTTAAATTTATACATAGAGTTTAAAGTTTAAAAGACATTATTTATCTTTTTGAGAGAGCATTTCCACTTGTCCATATATTTTTGAAGTCCACTTTATCTTTTAGTAATTGAATAGGAAGGTAAATAAGAATTCCCAATGCGATTAAAGCAAAAGAGTCTGTTGTAAATCTAGCGATACCCCATTCTGAAGAAGTTAAAGCAAAAATAGATAAATTCATGAAATTATTTATATCTAATTCTAATATTATCAGATTGTATAATTATATATAAAATTACTTATTAAAAATTATTGTATTTATAAAATGGATAAGAAATTTGTAAATTTGAATTTATTTAATTGCTTATAAAAGCCAATTCACCCCTTTGTATAGCTTCTAAAAAGTAATTTCACTTTCTTTATTAATAGATAGTTTTTTTCCCCTCTTATTAGTTTAAATTTTTTCTGATGATATTGCTCCGGAGTCTGAGTTTGTTAAATATCAAATTTGAGAATAAAATATCTATGAAACTATTGTCTATATTTTATACCTCTCCATATCATTGGTGTCATTGCTAAATCGAATGTTTTAAATTTTGAGATTTGAATCTTTGCAGAGGTATATTTATTTCCTCTATATGTTAGAGAGTTCATTGAAATAATTCGAAGTCAAATGTAATTTAGCTTTCTATGTAATGAGACGCTTTCATGAAATTACAAAGGTGTCTTGAAGTGATGTAACACACTGTACATTTTTTTTCTTGTAATTGGCTTTACGTTGTTAGTAAGTTCGATTCAATACATAAAATATCTAATTTTTTAATTTTATCTTTATAACTTTGATCGGTTATTTTGTAATAAAGATGTTTTTCTTGCTGGTTTTGTTATTCGTTCAGATGCTTGAGAATTTCTTTTTAGGAGAATTCATTGATTTGTAGCCCACTATTTCCGCTTGAAATTTTTGCTCACTTTTTCGCCCATCTCCATTTATACGCTTTTTTGAGATTATAAGACTTGTGTTCCCGGAACGAGAGTGAGGCCCTTGCAGGCCTCGTGGATCAATTGTGTAATAAGGCTAATTCCTAACTAGAAAGATTTATCTCGGCTAACCAAAAGCGATACCATCATTATCATTGTCTTGATGTATTCACTCCCTAGGGCTCTTGTATTAATTCAGACTTCTCAAATTTTTTGCAGTGTATACAATCGAGATTCATACAGTTTCAAATTAATGCTGCAAAAGATCTTCAGCCTTTTAGCCTGCATGGCTTTAGCCTTTATGAGCTATGCGCCGGTTGCTATGGCAGTTGATGAGAAGCCTCCTGTAGATGTACAAGAACTTTTCACAAGCACAAAACCAATTTATGGAGAGTCTTTCACATACCCTGAAGGCAAAGGGGAAATGCGTCTTTATAAAGTTGATGTTCAACCAGGAGGCATTGTGCCTCTTCATTTCCATGAGGCACCATTAACTAGTTATATCGAAGAAGGTCAATTAACACTGAAGACTAAAAAAGGTAAGAGCACCACTTTCCGGGAGGGAGATTCTTTTGTTTTATCAGTTGATACTCCTCCCCATACCATGGCTAATAATGGAAAAGTACCAGCAGTGATGTGGGTGACTGTTGCAGCCGCTGAAGGAGTTCCTACTCTCACTAATGTTGAAGGATAATTAGTTTGGTTGACAGCCGATTGCTATCGGAACCAGTGGGGCTGACTTAGGTCAGTCCTTTTTTAATGTTGGTTTGTTGACGAAGAATTTCTAGACTCCATATCAATTAGAGAAATTTCTCAGATGAAAGAACAAACTATTTTTGTGGCAAAGGATGGAACTCGATTTGATAAAAAAGAGGACTGTCTTCAATGGGATGAGAGTGCGGAGAGAGTAAAAATTTTGGAGGAAGCACCCTATATATGATGTGCGTGAATGGATAGTCCCTGAAGGGATTAAAGATCAAAAAAAGCGGATTCATACTTTTTTAAATCAACCCGATGTAATGGAGTTGGTCTTAGGGAGATACGTTGAGGATCCTTCTGAAAGATTGGAGAATTTCAGAGGTTTGAAGGATTTAACCAATTTCATTTTTTATGGGTCAGCTAATCCTTGTCAGCCTTAATTTGTCCTACCTTGTATATTCTCGAAATTACTTAATTATGAGACTCGTTCTGCTGGAATTAGAGTGAGGCCCTCGCAGGCCTCGTGGATCAATTGGGTAATAAGGCTGATCTAACCCCATCTCCTAAAAGATCAAGCAGCAACAGGGGCTGTTTGACGGGAGAAACTAACGATGTTGTTAGCAGTTATGGTTTTGCTCTGACCGAGCAGGCTTCAGTCACTCGCCTGATACCCCGTCGAAGCCATTGCAGCCCCATTTTATGGAGCTGAGCGGAATCGAACCGCTGTCCGAGATACTGGTGTGAATCACCTAGTCCATTAGAAAATAGACATATACATTCTGACAGATCTTTTGGAATTAATCGATTAGTGTTGAAAGAACTTTTTTATCCTTTTTTAATAACTTAAAAGTAATGAAACTTGTTGCATCTATTTCACAAGGTCTTGAAAAAGAGGGTGCAAAAGAGTTGATAGAACTTGGAGCTAAATCAGTTAAAGCTTCAAAGAGGCACATCTTATTTGAAGCTGATCTGGCCTGTTTATACAGAATACATTTAAGGGCTCGCTTATCTTTTAGATTTTTAAGAGAGATTTTCAGATTTCCTTGCAATGGTCCCTATGAACTTTATAGCGGTATTCAAAGGTCAATTGATTGTCAAAATTGGCTTCAGCCCAAACAAAGTTTTCGAGTAGATGTCACTGGATTTGGAGAAGGGTTATCACATACTCATTTCACTGCTTTGCAGGTAAAAAATGCAATTATTGATTTACAAAGAGAGCGATGGGGTTTCCGTTCAAGTATTGATTTGAACAATCCAGATATTTGTTTTCATTTGCACTTAGCAAATCATCAAGCGGTTTTGAGCGTTTCTGGAAGCAACTCGAGTCTTCATAAAAGAGGATATAGACCAGCTGTTGGCATAGCGCCCATTAAGGAGACACTAGCTGCAGGTTTAATACGAATGACTGAGTGGGATGGAACTAATAATTTGGTAGATCCATTATGTGGTTCTGGAACATTTTTGATTGAGGCAGTCAGCATGCTGCTTGGAATTGCATCTGGTATGGATAGACAGTTTCTCTTTAAAAATTGGCCTGATTTTGAGAGATCTATTTGGGATAAAGAATTAAAAATGGCACAGGAAATGAAATCTTTAAATAAGAAGTTACCTAAAATAATCGGTTGTGAAGTTGATGAAATGATTGCTAATTCTGCTAGTGATAACGTTAGGGAAGCGGGTTTAGAAAATTATATAGAAATAATCAACTGTCCTTTTCAAGAATTTCAATTACCGACTGGATTAGGACTTTTAATTTGTAATCCTCCTTATGGTAAAAGAATAGGAGATGAAAAGGAACTGCCTAATCTTTATAAACAATTAGGTGAATATTGCAAAAAACAAGCCTCTGGCTGGGATCTTTGGTTACTGAATGGTAATCCAAAACTAAGTAAGCATTTAGGGATGAAAGCAAGTCGACGTTTTCAAGTAAATAATGGTTCAATTGATTGCCGATGGTTGAATTATAAAATTAAATAATTTAATTTTTTCCTAAAACAGCTTTTGTAGTTTTTGCAATTCCCTCCAATGTTTCTGGAAGGTAAGGACCTTTTGCCAGATATCCCCCAATTCTGAGACTCATCCCAGCGAATGCAAGATTTATGAACACTAAAATAAAAATTGTTGATTTGTTATCTATTTGAAGCAAGTCTCTAAGCCAGTATCCAAGAATTAATTCAGACCCAAGTAAGGCAAATAACATCAATACCCCTCCAGTAGCTAAGAAAATCACACCACTTATCAGGCGGCGTTTTTCTCTGTCCATTTCTTGCAGAGCAATGCGGACATGAAGATCCATCACTGAACTTGCTAATGCAGTAACTCTTGCTGCAGCTCCTATTCCTTTTTTGGATTTTGAGTTGGTCATTAATTTCTTCTTCCTCCCCCAAGCAGTATGCCAAATAAAACTCCAATTCCAGCAGCAATGCCTATGGCTAAGAGTGGCTTTCTTCTGACTGGCTTCTCAATTCGTGGCCTTAGGGTAGTGTTTAACTCATCTAGAAGGTCTTCAAGCTGTTTTTCGAGAGGCTCCAAAGACTCTGCTAGCCCTCTAGTTGTGTCAGTTGCAGAATGAAAAATTTCTTCTAGTTGTTCTTTCACTCCAAAACTGTTGTTTCCTGAATGTACAGATATGACATTGATTAGATCGTCCAGACTTCCTTTAGTTGCTTCTAGTGTTTGTTTAGCTAAATCTGGCCAACGCTCTTGAATTTTTGGCAATAAATTATCAAATTGCTCATTGAACCATTGCTCTGGAGACTTTTCAGCAATAGCTTCTTCAGCTTCGACTGAATTTGATGAATTGGGTGAGGAATTCACTGATTCCATAAACCTAAAGGTTTATCAAAGAATAGAGAGATATTGCCCTAATCGAAACCCCTTAAAGTAATTCATTTTTGAAACTTGCCTTACAAGAATGCTTTTTGGAGCTTTAAATGTTTTCAGTCCAAAATTTCATAAGGATTTTTCGTCGTCTTTGCTTACAAATATTGCTATTCGAATACTTATAGTGCTAAACGTCATTGGTATCTCCATAACAACCCATGGGCGTCGGAATTTCATCAATGGTTTTTGCTTCTAATACAATCCCTACTGATTTTGGCCTAGTATTAGCCGCAATAGCAGGTGCTGGAAGCCTTCTTTTAATTGCTTTAAGGTTTGTACCTGAGGCTAAAAGCTAAAGGCTAAAGTGTTCACCCTTTTCAATTTGTATATGGAGACTTCCTCCTGAAACATTTTCATGCAATTTTATTTGTTAGTTTGAATTCTTTTTAATTTGAATACTATTAGAAAAAAAAAATATTATAGGTGGGTTTTATTAAGACATATTCCTGCTCCTAATGATTTGGTGGGTATTCATTTTGATTTTCTTTTAGAAGATAAAGAATTTTGTAGAACTTGGCGACTTAGTGATATTCCATTATTGGATGGGCCTTATGTTGATTCCGTATATAGTGCTCCTCATAATCTTTACTGGCTAGAGATTAAAGAAAAGGTTGTGTCTGGTAATAGAGGAGTTGCAACTAGAATTAAAAAAGGAATTTTTTGGGAATCTCTTCCATCAATTGAGCATGGTTTTATCAATTTATCGCTACAAATGGATCATGTTAAAAGTGATTTGGTAATAGATGAAAATGGTTGCAGGATTTGCAGCAATAAATATTAATTATTTCTTGGCAATAGAAAGGCTTGAGTTTTTCTTGAATTTCGCTAACCTCATTCTTATTGGATGATTCTGTTGGTCCATATCAACCATGTAGATTTGTCTCATTTCAAGTCCTTCGGTGGATCGATGTCGATCCCACTTGAAGAGGGATTTACAGTTGTAACAGGTCCAAATGGTTCAGGTAAAAGTAATATTCTAGATGGAGTTTTATTTTGTTTAGGACTTGCAAATAGTCGTGGCATGAGAGCAGATAGATTGCCTGACTTAGTTAATAGTGGTGTCTTAAAAGCTGGAAAATCTTCGGAAACCAAAGTAACTGTAAAATTTGATTTAACTGACTGGCAGCCCGATGAGGCCGAAGATGGTATCGAACCTGCTGAGGAAGGTCCTTGGATTAAGTCTGATCAAAAAGAATGGACAGTAACAAGAAGATTAAAAGTTATGCCAGGCGGCTCCTATGCTTCTACTTATAGCGCAGATGGTGAGACTTGTAATTTGCAGCAATTACAAACCCAATTGAGGCGTTTAAGGATTGATCCTGAAGGTAGCAATGTTGTGATGCAGGGAGATGTTACTCGAATTGTTTCTATGAGTAATAAAGATCGTAGAGGTCTAATAGACGAACTTGCTGGTGTTGCACTATTTGATACTCGCATTGATCAAACTCGTACAAAGTTGAATGATGTTTATGAGAGGCAGGAACGTTGTCGTATTGTCGAACAAGAATTGCTTCTTTCAAAACAGCGTTTGAAAAAAGATTGTGAGAAAGCAAGTTTATATAAAGATCTAAAAAATCAATTATCTCTTGGCAGAGAGCAAGAATTAGTTTTATCCTATGAATATGCTAAAAGGGGTTTGGAAAAATTAGATATAAAACATCAAGAATTGCTTAAAAAAGAAAAAATAGATTCAGAAAAGTTACTTAAAAATGAAAATGATTTAAGTAAGTGTTTAGAAAAATTAGATATTTTACAAAAAAATGTTAAAGAACTTGGTGAAGATCAATTGCTTGCAGTTCAAGCTAAATTAGCAGGTATTGAATCTCAGCATAGAGAGTTAGAAAGACAGGGACTTAATCACAAAAATGAAGGAGAAAAATTACAGCAACATAGAAATAATCTTATGCAGAGAAAGAAAGATTATCAAACTGATTTACAAAATAGATTAAATGAGATCAATCCTAAAGAGCTAGAGGAAGCTGACTTGAAATGTAAAGAAGCTGTGGCTTGGGTTGAATCTTCTAGAAGAAAGCTTTCAGATGTAGCAGGTCGTTCTGGTGCATGGATACAAAAACATCAGAAAGCTATAGATGATCTTAGTAACATTCGTTTAAAATTAGATCCTAAAAGACTAGAGAAACAAAATATCGAAGAAAGTTTATTGCAATTAAATGTTATTTTAAAAGAATTAGAAACTGATCAAAAAGCTGATGAATTGTCTAATCAAAAGGTACATATCGAAATTAAAAATTTGAATAAAGAATGGGACAGTATTTTAGATTTAATATCTATTAAAAAAGAAGAATTTCAAGTATTAATATCTGAGAAAGGTATACAAGAGCGCACTAAATATAGATTAGAGAAAGAACAAGTAAAGCTTCAAAAGGATATTGCTCGTTTAGAAAGCAGGAAAGAAATTATATCTGAAAGCCGAGGGACTAATGCAATAACTTTGTTATTAGAATCTGGCTTAGAAGGTATTCATGGTCCAGTTTCTAATTTAGGAGAGGTTGAAGATCGTTATAGGATTGCTCTGGAAGTCGCTGCTGGCGCCAGACTTGGGCAAGTTGTTGTTGATAACGATCGAATTGCTGCAAAGTCAATTGATCTTTTAAAAAGAAAAAGAGCAGGAAGATTGACTTTTTTACCTCTTAATAAGATTTTAAAAAACTCTCAGAATAGGTCTGATGTTTTTCAGAGATCCGTTCAGACTAACCTAAATAAAAATACTGGATTAATTGGAAAGGCTATTGACTTGATTCAATTTGATTCAACATATAAAAATGTTTTTTTGTATGTTTTCGGAGAGACAATTGTTTTTAGTGACTTGTTATCAGCTCGCGAACAAATTGGCATTAAAAGAGCTGTAACTTTAGATGGCGAATTGTTGGAGAAGAGTGGAGCGATGACTGGTGGAAGTTTAAATAATAGGTCCTTAGGCTTGAGTTTTGGAAGAGTAAAAGATAATAATGATTGTGACCTTCTTAAGAATAGATTATTAGAAGTTGCCGAGACTTTAGCTAATTGTCAAAAGAACGAAAATGAACTCATCCATAAGCTAGACAATCTACGAGCTCAGCTAAGTACACTAGAACAGAAGAAAGCAGCACTTGATGCTGAAAGGATAACTTCTAAAAGATCAAATTCACCTTTATTAGAGCGTCAAAGTCTTCGTTCAAAAAGGATAGATGATCTTCAAAAATCTAAAAAAGAAAAATTATTTCAATTAGAATCTATTGATTTAAGTATTAAACCTTTAGAGTGTGATTTATTAGAAATTGAGAAGGAAGAAAAAATAATAGATAAATCAAGTGACTCATCTGTGTGGTCTAAATTACAAAATGATCTAGAAGATGCTGATAAAAACCTTCTTGCTTTAAGAAATAAAAGAGATGAGATTTCAAATAAGCAATCCCAAAATAAGCTTGCAATTGATCGATTAAAAGATCAAGAAAATTCTTTGACAAGCGAAGAAAAACGCCTTAAGGATTCTATAGAGACTCTTGCTACTGCTCATATGAGTTGGCGTGAGCAAAGTGATCTACTTAAAACTAGTCGGCAAGATTTGATTAATGAACAAAAAGATCTAGAAACTCGCTTTGGGGAGCAACGACGAGAAAGAGATATGGTTGAAGCTGATGTAGCTAAAAAACGTTTGTATCTGCAAGAACTTCAATGGAGTCTCCAACGTTTAAGAGAAGATCAAAAAAATATGAAGGAAGCAATGCGAATGGAAAGTATTCGATGTATTGAATTAGAGAAGAAGCTTCCGACCCCCATCCCAGTCATCTCAGATGAAATAAGAAATAATGGTTTAGAGGCTTTACTGTCTAACTTGGATGCTTTGCAGAAAAGAATGGAAGAGTTGGAACCTGTGAACATGCTTGCACTTGAAGAATTGGCCAAATTAGAAGAGAGACTTAATGAACTTGAAAATAGGCTTCAAGTTCTAACCGATGAAAGATCTGAGCTATTACTTCGCATAGAGACTGTTTCAACTTTGCGTCAGGAGGCTTTTATGGAAGCTTTTCAGGCAGTGGATGTACATTTTCGTGATATTTTTGCAAGTTTGTCTGAGGGCGATGGACATTTGCAACTTGAAAACCCTGAAGAACCTTTAGAAGGTGGCTTGACTTTGGTTGCGCATCCAAAAGGTAAGCCAGTTAGAAGGCTTGCAGCTATGTCTGGTGGTGAGAAATCTTTAACCGCTTTGAGTTTTCTTTTTGCATTACAACGTTTTAGACCATCTCCTTTTTACGCTCTTGACGAAGTAGATAGTTTTTTGGATGGAGTAAATGTAGAAAGATTAGCTGCTTTAATTGCTCAACAAGCTCTACATGCACAATTTCTTGTCGTAAGTCATAGAAGACCTATGATTGGGGCCTCAATGAGGACTATTGGAGTTACCCAAGCAAGGGGCAATCATACTCAAGTTGTTGGGTTGCCTATCGCAGCTTGATTCAATTTACTAATATGGTCCAATATGGTTCTACAAATTTCATTACTGCATATTTGAGTTGACCAATACTCAAGCCCCACAAGAATCAACATCTGCTGTTCCAAGCGACAGATTATGGCTTCGCTCTGAGTTAATGGGGACTCAGGTTATTACTCGTGATACTGGGCGCAGATTGGGTCTTGTAGGAGAGGTTGTTGTTGATATTGATCGTAGAGAAGTTGTCGCTTTGGGACTAAGAGATAATCCTCTAACACGTTTTTTACCAGGGTTACCCAGATGGCTTCCTCTTGATCAGATACGTCAAGTAGGTGATGTTATTTTGGTAGATACAATAGATTCTTTGAGCGAAAACTTTATTCCTGAAAGATTTAATAAAGTTATTAACTGCCAGGTCATAACTGAATCGGGAGATCAGTTAGGGAGAGTACTTGGATTTTCTTTTGATATTGAAACTGGAGAGTTACTTACTTTAGTTATGGGAGCACTAGGCGTTCCATTATTAGGTGAAGGAGTTTTAAGTACTTGGGAGATGCCTGTTGATGAAATTGTCAGTAGTGGTCCAGATCGAATCATTGTTTACGAGGGAGCAGAAGAGAAATTAAAACAATTAAATAGCGGTTTTCTTGAAAAACTTGGTGTAGGTAATTCTGGATGGGAAGAAAGCGAGAGAGAAAGGTATAGAGTTAATCTCGTCCCAGTTGAGAATCAATTGAGTTCTGGAGAAAGTTCAAATGATGATCAAAGACTTTTAGAACAATCACAAGAAGAAATATTTGAAGAAGAAGAGATGGAATACGTAGAATTACAAGATTTAGAAGAAGAGCAATATAATCAAGAATTAAGATACCTAGATGAACCTAACGAGTCTTCAATCTATTCAGATATTGATGCAGATGTAGTAAATTATAGTGAATCAAAATTCAAAACTAGATCTGATAATTTTCAAGAAAAAATATCTTCGACAAATATTAAGAATAGGTCAAAAATAACAAGAGAGGAAGAACTTATAGATGTCGAACCTTTAGATAAATCATCTATCAAAAAAACTCAGGATTCTATATCTAAAGAGAAAGAAAATTTAGATATAGAAGATCCATGGTGATTAACTTAGAAAATTTTTTTCTTCTAGAAGATTAATAATTTCTTGACAAAATTTTTGTGTTGCTCCTTTATTGCCTCTAAGTGCTTGAAGATCTTCTTTTTGACCAGAAAGCCTTAAAGGTGAATTTAGCCAATCAATCGTTTCTTCAGCGATTTGTGAAGTGGTGATATGTCCAATTCTTTCTGGGACAATCATTCTTTTTGCAGATATATTTGGCCAAGCCATAAATCCTCTTTTTCTCAGTTTCAAATAGCTAATTAATACACTTAGGAACCATTTTAAAATTGGTAGTCTAGCTATTAAACCTGCCAACCCATCCCATGCTTCCATAGCTAAAATGTGTTGTGTAGGTATAACAACTATCATCGGAATATTTAATGAGCCCAGCTCAGCAGTATTTGCACCTACTGTCGTTAGTGCTATGTCACATTGGCTAAGATCACTATATGCTGGGTGCTTTTCTTGTACTAAAATCTTTGTCAAATTGTTGGTTATTAATATTCCTCTAGCTTCTTGATTATTGGCTTTAATAATTGATTTTATTCCAGATTTATATTGTTTTGAAATTGGATTATTTTTGCTACCAAAGTATTTAATTTCATCTATATTTGTAGTTGGAGCAATCGGTATTAGAAACTTACAATCTGGCATTAATTTTGATATTTTATCAGCTACATCAAGAAAAAAAGGGATTCCAATTTTTAGTTTAGCGCTTTTTGAGCCTGGCATGAGAGCAATCCACTTTCCAGGTGGAAGTGGATCATCGATTTTTGCGGTTTCAGTTAAGTCAGCTGTCATATCTCCTATTACTGAACAACGATTTTGAATTCGTCTTGGTAGTTTCTCAACGATACTTTCTGACATCGCGACGATACGATTATTCCAAAAAGGCCATCTTGCGATCCATTCAGCATATGTCATATGCAAATATCCCAATCTTGCTGAAAGCAGAACGCTCCAAAATTGATCTCCGCCTAAAAAAATTACTAGTCCCTTTGATGGCCATGCAGCAAATTTTTTAGGTTTTATAAGTAGTTCCCAGAAATTTTTTGATTTTATTATATTTTCAAATTGCAACCACTTTTGGGCAACGAGATTTTCGTTGCCAGTTGCGTTCGGGCAAGGAACCAAAACAAGATTTAACGATATGGAAGATGTCTGTGTTTTAGGTCTTAACGCAATTTGTTTATGGAGCTCTTTCGCTAGTGGCTTAACCCAAGTAGCTAGTTCCCCTGGTCCATTTGAGACAAAGATAATGGCCAAAGGATCATTACTCATTTAATGATGAGCATTAGTTTGAAAAAATGCGGATGGCGAGACTTGAACTCGCAAGGCCGAAGCCACATGTTCCTTAGACATGCGCGTATACCAATTCCGCCACATCCGCAATTTACTCAGTTGAACACTAAGTAACCATAATCATAATGCTAAACCTATTAAGGTTCTACTTAATGCGTTTCTGACTTGGGCACTAATACTGATACGATCCGGCTGAGGCTTTAAAAAATTTGAATGCCCATAGGCAAATTGCTGATAGCTAATCGTGGCGAAATAGCTTTAAGAATTCTCCGTAGTTGTCGTGAGATGGGGATTGCAACTGTCGCTGTCTATAGCACTGTTGATAAAAATGCGCTTCATGTTCAATTAGCTGATGAGGCTGTTTGTGTTGGAGATTCTCCTAGTAGTAAAAGTTATCTAAATATTCCGAACATACTCGCTGCAGCAACATCAAGAGGTGTTGATGCTATTCATCCTGGTTATGGCTTTTTAGCTGAGAATGATCGCTTTGCAGAGATGTGCGGAGACCATGGACTGATTTTTGTTGGTCCATCTCCTCATGCAATACGTTCAATGGGTGATAAGTCGACAGCTAAATCGACTATGCAGAAAGTTGGCGTTCCTACCGTTCCTGGAAGTGAGGGCTTACTGGAGAGCGTTTCAGACGCTTCCTATCTTGCCTCTGAAATGGGCTATCCAGTAATGATTAAAGCAACAGCAGGAGGTGGAGGAAGAGGTATGCGTTTAGTTGGACATGCTGATGAATTGGATAACCTTTTTAAAGCTGCACAGGGGGAAGCAGAAGCTGCATTTGGTAATCCAGGGCTATACATGGAGAAATTTATCGATCGCCCAAGGCATGTAGAGGTTCAGATTCTTGCTGATCGTTTTGGAAATGTTGTACATCTAGGAGAGAGAGATTGCTCGATTCAAAGACGGCATCAGAAACTATTAGAGGAATCACCAAGTCCAGCTTTAGATGATCACTTGAGATTAAAGATGGGAGAAGCAGCAGTTGCAGCTGCAAAAAGTATCAATTATGAGGGCGCTGGGACAGTTGAATTCTTACTTGATCGGCAAGGAAACTTTTACTTTATGGAAATGAATACTCGAATACAGGTTGAACATCCTGTAACGGAATTAGTGACTGGTATGGATCTAATATCAGAACAATTACGTATTGCAGGAGGAGAAAAATTACAATTCAGTCAATCAGAGATCAAGCTTGAAGGACATGCAATTGAATGCAGAATTAATGCAGAGGATCCGAGTCATAATTTTAGGCCTTCACCAGGTAAAATTACAGGCTGGTTGCCTCCTGGTGGACCAGGTGTCAGAGTAGATAGCCATGTATATACAGGTTACGATATACCTCCTTTTTATGATTCTCTAATAGGAAAATTAATTGTTTGGGGAAGAGATAGAGAAGCCGCACTTAAACGTATGGAAAGAGCCTTAAATGAATGTGCAGTCACAGGAATTACAACTACTATTGATTTTCATTTGACATTACTCAATAGAGAAGAATTTAAAAAAGGGGATGTTCATACAAAGTTTGTTGAACAAGAAATGTTGTAAAGAGCTTTAAAGATTAAAAAATAATTTGAGTTAGTAAACCTTGTTGTCCAAGAAACAATTCGCGAAAAAGACTTAAGAGACCTACCCAAATAATGGGAGTAACATCCACCCCGCCTATTGGAGCAAAGATTTTTCTAGTAGCTACAAGTATAGGTTCAGTTGGCAAGAAGATAATTGGCCACAAACCAGTTCGTAAATCTATTTTTGGGTACCAAGTCAAAATAATTCTTAAAAGGAATGCAAGGGTTAGCGCACTTATAAGAAAACCCATTAAAAAATGCAGGATTGGAAGGCTTTTAATTAACAGAGGCATCACAAAGCTCAAAGCATTATTGAATAGATGGTATAAATCATCTTTTATTGCGTAAGATTACTCGGTCTTGTATAAGAATTAGCTGAAATGGCTTTTCATTTATTGAATTTGTTCCTTAGTGCTGGAGCTTCTAGTGAAGCGGCAACTAGTTCTGCTGTAGGGATGATAGGCAGTTTTCTAGGAGCTGGTGCTTTGGTAGTTGCACCTGCAGCAGCTGCGTTGATTTGGGTTAGTCAAAAAGATGCATTGAGTAGATAGCCCTAGCAAACACCTATTTATGCCATAGACTGATAAAAAGAAGGTTGTTTTCAACCTGAAAATGTTTATTTAAGAGGGCAAACTTGGTCAATGCCAGTCTAAATTGGGCCAGCATTGTTGGCATAGTTCTTGCTGTGTGCGGAGCTGGCTTATATTTTCTTAGGTCTTTTAAGCCAGCATTGGCTAGAGATTATGATGTATTTTTTGCCGCCATAGGTTTGCTCTGTGGAGGAATACTTTTTTTTCAAGGATGGCGATTAGATCCCATTCTTCAGTTTGGACAGTTTTTGCTAGCCGGAACAACTGTTTTCTTTGCTTATGAGAGTGTTCGACTGAGAGGTATTTCAACCGATCAAGCACGGAGATCTTCATATTTTGATGATGAACCTGAATTGCCAAGATCTTCCAGAGGAAGTTTTTCGGATGCAGGCTCTGATAGGAATTATGATCGATTTGAGGAAGCACAACCTATCAATAGAAGATTTTCTGGTAGAGAAGATTATGAAGAAGAATATTTAGATGATCAAAATTATGGAAGACGTGCATCGATGGCGGCAATTCCTGAGCAGGCGGTAAGTAGAAGGCCAAGAAATGTTAGTTCTTCAGATATTAATTCTCGGGCAGCTGAAAGCAATAGGAGGATGGAAAGGTTTAAAAATGCAGAATCTTCTTCAGATAGAGCCTCAAGCTTTGGTGATAGGCGAACTAGTCGTGAAGAAAGCAGGCGAGGCACTCGTCCTTCAGCAAGTGGTCAAACATCAAGTCGGAGAAGAAATGGAGCCCCTAATATCTCTCAAGCATCATCTTCAAGATTAAATTCTGATAATGCAAATAGACCTTCTCCTGGTTCTAGAATGCCTTCTAAAACAAATAATAGTATTGAAGATGCTGCGTTTTCTAGTTCTGAAAAAGGAGTAAATAGAGCTAGTAGAAGACCTGCAAAGAATTCTGGTGCAAATCCCGTCAATCAAAGAGCATCTACGAAAAATTCTTATTCGTCGTCCACAAGAAAGTCGAGACCAAGAGATAACAGCTCAAGATTTGATGATTAACAAAATAATCATTATTGATTAATTATTCCAGCCCATTCCAAAAAAGATATCCTGCTAATTGCTTCAACAAGTAGAACTGCCATTAGACCAACCATTGCAAATCTTCCATTTATTCTCTCTGCATAACCACTCCACCCAAATTCGGGAATATCATTTGTAGTTGCGCTAGGTGAAAGATTTGTAATTTCTGAATCAGCTTGTTCTTGCTCTATTGACTGATTATTTTGGTTTGTTTCAGTATTGGAGTTCATAGAAATAAACTAGTTCTCAGTAAATTTGTAACTTGCAGAAGGCAATAATCGCCAACCTTTGTTCTCCGTGATTTCAAGCACAGTTTCATGATAGTTCTTCAGCGTTGGTCTATGACCAACGCTAATACATGCCATATCACGTTGGTTAAGAAGTTCATAAAGATGTTTTTCTGTATTAACGTCTAGTGCACTTGTTGCTTCATCTAAAACAACATATTTGGGCGAATTTAGTAAAAGTCTTGCGAAAGCTAACCTTTGTTGCTCTCCAAGAGACAATAGCCTTTGCCAATCTTGTTTGATATCTAAGTCCGGATATCTTTGGATGATTTGAGGTAACTTGACTTCCTCTAAAACGGCTTTTAAGTGATCATCACTGAATCTATTTTTATCTAATGGGTAACAAAGCTGTTCTCTTAAAGAACCAAGAGTCATATATGGTTTTTGAGGGATAAAGAGTAAATCACCATTTGCGGGTGTTTCTATTTCACCAGATTGGATTGCCCAGAGTCCGCTAATAGATCGAAGTAAAGACGTTTTACCGCAACCAGAAGGTCCTACTACAAGTAAACTTTGGCCAGAATCAATACTAAGATTTAAGTTATTAATTAGGTAATTATCTTTCCCTGGAGTTTTAATACTTACATTTTTAAGAATAATAGAATCGTTCGTTTTAATTTCAACTTTAAAGTCATCAAATTGGTCATTTCTGATCTCATTCATGTTTGATTGAAAACCTTCAAGTCTGCCTATCGAAGCTGAGAATCTAGCTAAAGCCTCTATTTTGTAAATAATAAAAAATAATGATCCTTCAAGAAGGTTATAGTTCAAATTTGCTTGTTGAAAACTTCCATAGTCCATTTGGCCGCTAAGAATTGGTCCTGCGAGAATAATGAAAGGAATAAAAACACTTCCATAAATTCCAGAGCGTTGTAGCACTCTTAACAATGCTTCCCATATTATTAAAAGATTAAAGTTATCAACTACAGACTTAAGTCTTCTACTAACTTCTTTCTCTTCTTGATTTTCTCCAGAATAGAAAGCAATTGATTCTGCGTTATTTCTTACATGTACAAGACCATAACGAAAATCAGCTTCAAATCGTAATTGATCATAATTTAACTTAAATAATTTTCTACTAGCAAAAAGTAGCAAAGATGAAACTAATGTGGCGTAAACTATTAGAGCAAGTGTTAGCTCTTTGCTTATACTTAGTAAAATAAAAATATTTAATGAAAATACTAATAAAGAATCAAAAATATTTAGCGAGAGATCAATTGTTTGCGCAGTAAAGTCTCTAGCATCTTCTGTAATTCTTTGATCTGGATTGTCGACATTCGTTTCAGATTCATCATTAGGATTTAATATATAATATGTTCTTTCATCTAAATAGTCGGTTATTAGGCTTTTAGATAACCACTCTCTCCATAAAAGCTGAAGCTTTGCTGAAAAATAAAATTGAAAGCTTCTTATTGGAAGAGCTGCGATAAAACAAATTCCAAGAATCCACAAATTTTTATAACTTTCATTTTCATCTTTTTGTATTAAGGCATTAGTTATATCTCTGACGAGAAAAGTAATTCCAGCGTTAATTCCATTGACAGATAATAACATCAAAATAATTACTCCTAGCAAAAGCCAAGGAAGCCATCTTCTTTGCCTTAACTGACCGCGAACCGTGATAAATGAAAAAATTCCTAAGGCAAATAAACTTGAAATTATTATTCCTGATGGACCATCCCATATGATCTTTAAGGAATTTTGAACACCTCCTAAAAATTGGTTTGTTATTTCTGGAGCTACATTTGTTAACAGGCTCATTAAACCTGTTAGTAAAAATAGAACTGTTCCGCCTACACAAAATAATAAAGCTATTAATAAATAGACAAATAACCAGCCGTTGTTTTTTGTATAAGGTAGAAAATATGGCTGTGTAAGCTTTCTTAATTTAATAAGTTGACTGATTAGTCCTTTTTGAGCTTTCGAAATTGATGAGGTCATATTAATTTGATTATTTCAAAGTCAATAAATAATTGATTAACGATAAGGATAGCTTCTTTTTTTTAAGTTAATTTCACGTTTTTTCAGAGCAGAAACTCATCAAAGTCATTTATTTCTATATATTAGCTAAAACCAAAATATGTTTTTATTATCAATGGTATTGGGAGTGAAGAAATAAGCTGCATATCAAAAGAGTGAACTGCAGGAATAGTTTGATCTAGTACCCAAATAACCAAAAAAGGGGCATTCAGAACTATCTGCCATTGCCATTTGTAAGTTAAAATTGACCATATTTTTTTTAAAATAGATTGCTGGTTCTCACTAAGATTTGACCAAAAATCTTGTAAATTTGTGTTTACTTTATTAATAATGCTGTTTTGATTTGCAGCAGTTTGGGAATCCATTGGACGCTATTAATTAAATACCTTATAGCGCATTGATGGGTGAAGCTGAGTCAGTAACTAAGCCAGTAATGCAATCGTGTGTATTGATAAAAAATCATGGAAAACTAAGATTTACCCTGGAGGCCAACTTAATTTCCTTCCGCCAATGATATGAATATGTAAATGAAATACGGTTTGACCTGCTTCTTCTCCTGTATTAATTATTGTTCTCCAACTTTCTAAACCAGCAGCATTAGCAATTTCGGTGCCTTTTAGCAGTAAGTGACCCAGTAATTCTTGATCTTCTTTTTTTATATCTTGAAGACTTGGAATAGGTTTTCTAGGAATTATTAAAATGTGAGTAGGTGCTTGAGGGGTAATATCTTTGAAAGCTAGGCATTTGTTATCACTAAAAACCTCATCACAAGGAATTTCGCCACTAAGAATTTTATCGAAAATTGTTGTCATTGAATTTGAGGAGAGACCAATAAAAAGAATCTAATGCGATTAGTTTTAATTTGAATTGACATGATTCTTTCAATTCGTTTCTTTTATTACATCGCTTGGATTGAAGTTATTTTCATTTAATTGTTTTTTCAGCTCTTCACCATCAGTTACTTTATCAACAAAACAGACACCATTTAGGTGATCTATTTCGTGCTGAATGCATCTTGCCATGAGACCATCTGCATTCATTTTTTTTGGTCTACCCATTTCATCTCGATAACTTAATTTGATTGATGAGGGTCGTAAAACATTAAGATAAACACCAGGGATACTTAGACAACCTTCTTCATATGTATCTAAGCTTGCACTAGATGAAATTATCTCAGGATTTATAAATACCATCGGTGGAGCATTTGGATCTTCAAAATTTAAATCAATAACTAACAATCTCTTTTGTATTCCTACTTGAGGTGCTGCTAACCCAATACCTTTTGATGCATACATAGTTATGAGCATATCTTTCACTAACTTTCGAATGGAATCATCAACTTTGACGATACGATTAGCTGGAGTCCTTAAAGCCTCGTGTCCTAGTTGATACACCTCAAAAGGGGGATTCTTCACAGGTTCTTTCGAAACTGAAATTGAGGGCTTCTTTTTTTCTGCATTTTTTGCAAGTTGAGCAAAACTGCCAGCCAAAGGAGTCTTCAAAAAACAACTTTTACACTTTACTTTGTTTTAAGTTCCATGAGTGAATTAATAATTGACTCTCAACATCAATAAAGAACAAAACAATGAGAATCTTAGATGCTGAAAAAGTTTATGGAGAAGCCCCCATATTTAAAGAGCCTCGGATAATAGGTGATTGGATTTTATGGTTAGAACAAAGACCAAACGAAAAGGGAAGAACTACAGCTTTAATTAGACCTTGGGGACGAAAAGACGTATTACCGCAGGAGTTGACACCTTATCCAAGTGATTTAAAGACAAAAATGCATGGATATGGTGGTGATCCTTTAACAGCTATTTTCGATGGATCAGATCTGATATTGACTTGGGTCGACAATAAAGATAACTGTTTATGGATGAGAACTTGGTCTTATGAGGAAGAAAATAAAAAATCTTCTTCTTCTTTTAAATTCATACCTAAAATACAATCAATTTGCCTTACAAAAAAACATAATTACTTTCTTGCAGGTGGCGTAATTGATTGTGAAAAAAATATTTGGATTGGATTAATGGAAGATCAAGAAGGAGATCATATAGTTTCTTATTCTCTAAAAAAAACTGATCAATATCCAAAAGTTATTTATTCATCACAGGGATTATTAGGTTATCTTGCGCTGAATTCTCAAGATAGAAAGTTGGCATGGGTTGAGTGGCTAAATACTTCAATGCCTTGGGATTTAAATGAATTAAAATTAGCTAAATTGGATGAGAATGTAAATATCATAAATATAGTAAATTTTAATAATGAATATTTAAAATGTACAGAAAAAATATCATTCTTTAATCCCATTTGGTCAGATGCAGGTGATCTTTTTGTCGCTGAAGATAGTAGTGGTTGGTGGAATATAACCCAGATTAAAACTGACATTAATAATACTTCAATTACTATCTTTCAGAATCAATGGACTATTAAGGCTGAAATTGCTTGCCCACAATGGGTCCTCGGGATGTCGAGCTTTTCATGCGTGGGGGATGATGTCGTTGGGGCTTTTGCTCAGGAAGGAATTTGGACTTTAGCTTTATTTAAAGCAAATGGATCTATCAAGACTTTTGATCTGCCTTTTATTGAGTTTTCAGGTCTTCATTCGCATCAAAATCGACTTGTTGCAATTGCCAGTAGTTCAGAAATTAGTGAAGGGATTTTTGAACTAGATTTATTGGATAACAGTTGGAAACATACTCCTGCCTCGTCATTTAGATTGGATCCAACGGAAATAAGTATTGGCGAATCTTTTTGGTTTATTGGATCGAATGAAGAGAATGTTCATGCTTGGTATTATCCACCTCTTAATAGACAAATATTGTTACCTCCTTTATTGGTGAAAAGTCATAGCGGACCTACTGGTATGGCTCGTTGTGGATTGGATCTAGAGGTTCAATTTTGGACGTCAAGAGGTTGGGCGGTTGTCGATGTTAATTATGGAGGCTCTACTGGTTTTGGTAGAGAATATAGAGATCGATTGAGAGGTAATTGGGGAGTAATTGATATTTTGGATTGCGCTAAGGCAGCTCAGTCATTGATTGCATCTGGTAAGGCTGATAAGGACCGCATGGCAATTGTAGGTAGTAGTGCATCGGGTTTTACCGCTTTAGGTTGTTTGATAGCTACTGATATTTTTAATATTGGAGCATGTAAATATGCTGTAACTGATTTGATAGGTATGGCTAATTCAACCCATAGATTTGAAGAATTTTATTTAGATTATTTAATAGGTAATATAGAAACTGATTATGAAAAATATCTGAAAAGATCGCCAATTCAACATGTTAATTCTATCAATATGCCATTAATTTTATTTCATGGATTAAAAGATAAAGTTATACCCTCTGATCAATCTCTTGCAATCAAAGATGAATTATTAAACCGTGGAATTCCAGTGCAAATAAATTTGTTTGAGAACGAAGGACATGGATTTAAGGACGGTAAAATCAAAGTTGATGTATTAAAAAAAACAGAGGCTTTTTTTAGACAATATCTAAATCTTTAAGAATTTTTCTTTAAAAAAGAAATTACTGATTTTAGTTCTTCCGCAAGAGAATCAATTTCTGATGGAATAGTTGTAAAGCTCAAGCTTGCTCTAGCTGTGCTTTTTATCCCATAGAAGCGATGAAGTGGTTGGCAGCAATGATGGCCACTCCTTATGCAAATATTGCTGTTATCCAGTAACTCAGCAACATCATTAGAGTGAATACCTTTTATGTAAAAGGTTGCTAAGGGTCCTCTATCGGGCTGAATTACTGGCTTAGGACCAAGAATCTTTAAATCATCTATCTCATCTAATTTTTCAAAAAGATATTTTGTTAATTCTTTTTCGTAATTATGGATTTCGTTTAATCCAATTGATTGTAAATAATTAAGTGCTGTTCCCATAGCGATTGCTTCCCCAATGGCTGGGGTACCCGCTTCGAATTTATGCGGTAAGTCTGCCCAAGTACTGTTGTCCTGAAAAACTTCATTAATCATCTCTCCTCCACCAAGGAAAGGAGGTATTTTGTTTAAAATTTCTTCTCTACCCCATAAAAAACCTATTCCAGTAGGCCCGCAAAGTTTATGAGAAGATCCTGCCAGAAAATCAATACCAAGTTTTTTAATATCTACTGGCTTATGAGCAAGACTTTGGCAAGCATCTAAAAGAACTAAGCTACCTTTTTTATGTGCAAGGTCTGAAATTTCCTCGATAGGATTACAACAACCTAATGTATTACTTACATGAACAATACTGACTATTTTAGTTTTATTACTCAATTTTTTTTTGAAATCATTAAGATCTAATTCTCCATTTTTATCAATATTGATATAAATGAGCTTACACTTTTTTGAGTTGGCTATTAATTGCCAAGGGACTATATTGCTATGATGTTCCATTAAACTTATTAAGATTTCGTCGTTTTCCTGAAGTTCATAATTGCCCCATGTGTAAGCTACAAGGTTGATAGCTTCGGTAGCATTTCTAGTAAAAATAATTTCTTTTTGATTATTACTATTAATAAAATTTGCTGTTAACTTTCTTGAATTTTCGAATTTTTCTGTTGCGATTGCGCTGAGCTGATGAGCACCTCTATGAACGTTAGCGTTTTGAAAGCTATAGTATTTTCTTAAAGAATCTATAACTTCTTGTGGCTTTTGACTAGTCGCTGCATGATCTAAATAGATTAAATTATTATGATTGCCATTAAATAGTGGAAAATCATTTCTACTTTTCTTAGCAATCTTTTTTATTAAATGGTTCACTTTTTTATATCTTGCATTAATTTTTCAATAAAATTCCATTTCCCAGCACTTTTAGGTAAGTGAGAAATCACTTCATCATAATATCCTTTTAATAACAAAGAATTAGCATGTTTATTATCAATACCTCTACTAAGTAAATAAAATAATTCCTCATCTTGAAGTTGGCTAACAGTTGCTCCATGAGTACACCTAACATCATCAGCAACTATTTCAAGCTCTGGCTTTGTATCTATTCTGGCGCGCTTGGAAAGTAATAAATTTCTACTTAACTGCGCAGCTTCTGTTTTTTGTGCTTTTTGAGGAACTTCAATCGAACCATTAAAAATGCAATGGGAATATTCAGAAGCTACGGCTTTTTGTAATTGATCAAGCTTTCCATTTGGACCTTCAAATCTAATTAAAGAGTGAGTAGCTATTTGCTCTTTTGATTTAGTGACTTGAAGTCCTTTGATAATTGTTGAAGCTTCTCCTTCTCTTTGAATTATTCTTGGTTCATATCGGGCATAATCCCAACCATGATGAATTGAATGAAGAGAGTATTTGCTTTTCTCTGATTGTTCTACCGCTAAAGTGCAAATTGAGGAGGAGTCTTTCTCTTCACCCAAAGAAATTAACCCATGAGTTAACTCTACTTTAGACTCTAGCTTTATTTCGATTAAATGATTTTGTGCTGAATTATTATTACCTGTCAAAATTTGTAAAAGATCTAATTTTGCCCCCTCCTCTATAAGGAGAAGGATTCTTGTTGAGATTGATTTTCCCTCTATTGATGGAATTACTATCTCTAGTGATTGATTGAAATTACGTTTAACTTTTAAAGCTAAAAGCTCTAAGCTTGAGGCTTGATTAAGACATACTGAAATGTCATTTTTTATATTCGTAGACTTAACTATTTTGCCGAGGTTATCTTCAATTTCTCGTTTGTTTAGATGCTCAATTCCATTAGGTAAATTAATATTCAATGGATTTTTATTAGGATGAATTATAATTCTTTCTCTGTTTGCATCCTTTGCTGGAAAGATAGATTTAATATCCTCTTTATCGATAATTGTTGGTAACGATAAAAAATTATTTAACTTACTGAAGTTGGATAATCGCCACGCTTCATCTTTCTTAGATGGCATTCCTTTCTCTAAGAGAAATTTTCGTCCTATTGATTGTTCATTTTTTAAATAACCTTCAGTTGGCGGAAGAGAGTCTAGCCACTCTTGATAAATAGTTGATGATTTCATTTTGCCATTTCTTTTTCTTTGCTATTTTTGTCAATAAAGTCATATCCTGATTTCTCAAGGTCAATGGCTAGTTCTTTATTGCCAGTTTTTATTATTTTTCCATCAGCCATTATGTGTACAAAGTCAGGAGTAATTTCATTGAGCAGTCTTTGATAATGGGTGATTAAAATTGTTGCTGAATTTGGTTGCGAGAGTCTATTGATCCCAGATGCAACAATTCTAAGAGCATCAATATCGAGTCCTGAGTCAGTTTCATCGAGTATTGATATGAACGGTTCAAGAAGAGCCATTTGAAGAATTTCGTTGCGTTTTTTCTCTCCGCCAGAAAAACCTTCATTTACGCTTCTTTCTAGAAAGGCTGGATCCATTTCTACTATTTTCAATCTTTCTTTTACTAGATCTTCGAATTCAAAAGTATCTAATTCACTTTTAAGTAATTCTTTTCTTCTTGAATTGGTGGCAACTCTTAAGAACTCGAGATTACTAACACCAGGAATTTCTACTGGGTATTGGAAACCAAGGAAAATACCAATTCTTGCTCTTTCCTCGGGTTCTAGCTCAAGAATATCAATACCTTTAAATTGGATAGATCCCGATAAAACTTTGTAAGATGGATGACCAGCTATAACTTTTGAAAGTGTACTTTTTCCGCTTCCATTGCGGCCCATAATCGCATGAATTTCACCTTCTTTTACTACCAGATTGACTCCATGAAGTATCTCTTGATCCTCAACGCTTGCATGAAGGTCTTCAATAGATAATATTGTTTCCGAAGTTGATGAAATCACTAAATTAGGGAGAAAGTTGTAGAGAGCAAAAGTATGGTTTGAATTTATTGTTATCCAACCGAACCCTCCAATTTTAAAGCTAAAAGTTTGTCTGCCTCAGATGCAAACTCCATAGGTAATTCATTGAAAACATCACTACAAAATCCACTGACTAACATTGAAACTGATTCTTCAAAATCAATTCCTCTACTTTGTAAGTAAAAAAGTTGATCTTCTGAAATCCTACAAGTACTAGCTTCATGTTCAATATTGGCCTGAGGTTGCTTGGATTGAATATATGGGTATGTATTTGCACTGGCTTTGTCACCGATCAACATAGAGTCACATTGACTGTAATTTCTAGAGCCCTCAGCATTTGGGCTTATGGATACAAGACCTCGATAGCTATTCTTAGATTGACCAGCACTGATACCTTTACTTACGATTTTTGATTTTGTATTTTTTCCTATGTGTATCATTTTTGTCCCAGTATCCGCTTTCTGACAATTATTAGTTAGTGCAATTGAATAAAACTCACCAATGGAATTGTCTCCTTGTAATACGCAACTTGGGTATTTCCATGTAATTGCAGATCCTGTTTCGACTTGAGACCAGCTTATTTTGCTTTTCTTCCCTCTACATTCGCCTCTTTTTGTGACGAAGTTATATATTCCTCCAACGCCCTCCTCATTACCTGCATACCAATTTTGCACGGTGGAATATTTAATAGATGCATTATCGAGTGCGATAAGTTCAACAACAGCCGCATGAAGTGTATTGGTATCAAACATAGGAGCTGTACAGCCCTCTAGATAACTAACGGAGGAAGATTCTTCAGCGATAATTAAAGTGCGTTCGAATTGGCCAGTGTCGCCTGAATTTATTCTAAAATAAGATGATAATTCCATTGGACATTCGACACCTTTGGGTATGTAAACAAAAGAACCATCACTGAAAACTGCAGAATTTAGGGCTGCAAAAAAGTTATCATTTATAGGAACAACTGTACCCATATATTTCTCAATCAGATCTGGATATTCGCTAATTGCTTCACTAATAGAGCAGAAAATTACTCCATGCTCAGCTAGTTTTTCCTTATATGTAGTTGCTATAGAAACACTATCGAAAACAGCATCTACGGCTACATTAGATAACCTTTTTTGTTCACTAAGTGGTATTCCAAGTTTCTCAAAAGTTTCAAGTAATTTAGGATCAACTTCATCTAAACTCTTCTTTTTTATGTCTTGTTTTGGAGCTGCATAATAAACTAGATCCTGATAATCTACTTTGGAATAAATTAAGCCAGACCAATCAGGTTCTTTCATTTTCAACCATTGTTCATAAGCTCTCAAACGAAATTTTAATAAAAAATCTGGTTCGTTTTTTTTGGCGGAAATTAATCTAATAACATTTTCATTTAATCCTTTTGGTATCTTTTCAGTTTCAATTTCAGTTATAAAACCGTATTTATAAGGTTGGGAAACAATTTCGTCGACAGTATTAGATTGGGTCATTTTATTTTGATTAAATCAAGTCGTTGTAGTTTTTTATTTATGAAAAGTTTGGCTTTTAAGACCCAAGATAATATTCAATTATGACATCTGGGGTTCATCATTGGATCAGAGTGTTTTGATAGTTGGATCTCAAATGTCATTCTAAGTCAAATCAAGGGGGAAAACCCAGTGTTACAAAAGTAGTTTTAATCTCCTATCAGCATAAGCCAAAATGCTTGCAATCGCTTCCAATTCTAATTGTGATGGAATAAAATCTTAATCTTTTTGGAATTCGGAAAAGATTTTCTAATATATACAAATAGCTATGTAAATCCCTATTAATACAGTTGATTTCATGTATCTATTCCTTATTTTGAACTTGTAATAGTTAAGGAATAAATATCTTTCCATTGTGTATAAGTGGAAAAAAATAAGATAAAACCTATTTAAAGATAAATATTCTTTTAAACTTTATACATAAGAGATGCTCCCACTGCCCGATGATGGAATCTATTTTTAACGATAATTCTAAAAATAGCCCCTTAAGTAAAGAGGATATAAATTTGATCGGCTTAACTAACCTTTCAGCTAGTGAAAAGCATCATTTAAGGATGCTTGCACATTGCTTGCAATGTTTTAAATCCATGAGTAAGGACAATCCAAGAGGTTTGATCCCTGTAAAGGAAGAATGGCTTGAATGGTGCTTGAAGAATCCCATCATGGTGAAAGATGACGAGTTTGTGCAGGTTATGTTTGAGCAATTAGCTGGAGCAGCTATCCAACTCGAGAGATTGTCAAAAGATTTAAAAGTTGCTCCATTGGACTTGACATTGAGAAATTTGATCGACGCTTATGAGGTTTGAAATAGTTTTGTCCATAGATGAAAAAATATTTTTGGCGAGGCTGATCCCAAAGAAAAAGTCTTCGAAATTCATAGAAATCACGATTTATTTTTTTGATTGACTTTGAATTTACTTCACTTTTTTGAAATTCGTAGATTCGTAATGAACTCCTTTTTTTTAGTTATAGCAAGGCTTTTTGTTTTTATATAGGACTTTTTGATCGCTTCTTGGAGTCAGTAGATGCTGACCACACCAACGAGAAGAGCACATTTCATCACATACTTATCGCACTGATCCCAAACAAAAAATGGAGGTTTATGGACGTGACTTTTGATCAAGAATCCCTGTCACGTTTAACACTTCGTCAGCTTCGTATTAAAGCGAGTGAATTAGGTATTCCTCTTTATAGTAGAAAATCAAAGGCTGATTTAGTAAAAGGTGTTTTTCTGTACCAAGAAAAAAAGGAATTAGAGAAACAATTGATAAACAATAAACCTGAACTTTCTAACGAAACTACATATTCAAGTTCGTCTGATACTAAAGTCGTTTTTCTACCTCGTGATCCCGAGTGGGCATATGTATTTTGGGAGATATCAGATATTGATCGTGCTAATGCTCAAAATGTAGGTGCTATTAGGCTGTGTTTGAGGTTGGCTGACGTCACTAATACAAATGATGGAGAAGCTAATCCTGGAACTCTTCAAGAAGTTGTTGTTGATAGTCACAGTACCGAATGGTACTTACCTATTCCTTTAGGTGGAAGAGATTATAAGGTTGAACTCGGTTATCGAATTGGTCATAAATGGATGTCACTTGCTCATTCATCTTCAGCGAAAGTACCTTCACTACATCCAAGTGAACAAATTCTTGATCAATTTGTTCCTTTTAGCTTAGAAGCCCCGGTCACTTCACCTGAATCCAAGATAGAAAGCTTTGTATCAGAACAACCAGATAGTGGTTTGCATGAGCGCTTGTATCAATCAGCTACCACAAAATTTAGAACTCGAAGAGTGGGTTCAGAAGAATTCCAAGAGGGTTTTCCAGGAGATGTAAATACAAATAATGAATCGGGTAGCGGGCTTTGGGCTAGTGGCTTGAATGAATCTGGTATTGGAGGGGTTCCTCAAGCACGTTCTTTTTGGTTGGTCGCTGATGCTGAATTAATTGTGTATGGAGCTACTGATCCCTCTGCTAAATTGTTTATCGAAGATGAAGAGGTTCCATTAGCAAATGATGGAACTTTTAGATTGCAAGTCCCATTTAGAGATGGTACACAGAATTATTCAATTAAAGCGATCGATAAGGATGGCTTAGATTCAAGGAACATAACAATGAAATTCGAGAGAGTTACTCCAGTTGATAATACTAATCCAAATTCAAAAGCTGAATCAGAATGGTTTTAAAACTAATCTAACTTAATTAATGGTTCGCTTAATTGTTGCTTTTACTCCATTAGTCGGAGCTATTGCTTTTCCTTTATTAATTCCTACTACGATTGAGCACTTAGGACTTGGTCCGGGTGTTTTAAGTGCCTTGATTTTAAGTACTCTTTGGTTTATAGCAATGCTTCGTACATCTGAAATGCCTCACTGAATCAAAGTTTTTCCATTTTGATTTTCTACTCATTTTTTATATCATTCACTAATCAATTTTTAAAGTGTTTTCTACAGAATTTAGCAAACTTACAGTTCAGTTAAACACACCTTTTACTGATCAGAAACCAGGGACTTCTGGATTAAGAAAAAGTACTTTGCATTTCGAAGAGGCTCATTACCTTGAGAGTTTTATTGAATCAATCTTGAGTATTCTGCCTGGGGTGCAAGGAGGTGTTTTGGTTGTTGGAGGTGATGGTAGATACGGCAACAAAAGAGCAATTGATATTATTATTCGGATGGCGGCTGCACATGGTATTCAAAAAGTCATAACAACTGTAGATGGGATTTTGTCGACCCCTGCGGCTTCTCATTTGATTCGAACCAATAAAGCAATAGGTGGAATTATTTTATCTGCTAGTCACAATCCAGGTGGACTTGAAGGCGATTTTGGTGTCAAGCTAAATGGCTCAAATGGTGGACCTGCCTCGGAATCTTTAACTGATGAAATTTATAAGTACTCCAAAACTCTTAAAGAATATAAGATTATAAAATGTCAATCAAATAATTCTTTTTCACTTGGTAAATATAAATTAGCTTCAATGATTGTCGAGATCATTGATGGAATAGAAGATTACTTAGATTTAATGAAAAAAATATTTGATTTTGATTTGATTAGTTCCTATATCAACAAAGATTTTCCGATTGTTTTTGATGCATTAAATGCTGTTACAGGACCATATGCAAAGCGTCTTTTTGTTGATCATTTAGGAGGTAATTCAGAAACAGTAAGAAATGGAGTACCTTTGGAAGATTTTGGAGGTCTTCATCCTGATCCCAATTTGACTTATGCAAAAGATCTTGCTGATTTGCTTTTAAAAGGGAATTTGTTTTCCTTTGGAGCAGCATGTGATGGAGATGGCGACAGAAATATGATTTTAGGACGTGGTTGCTTTGTAAATCCTAGTGATAGTCTCGCAATTTTAGCTGCAAATTACGATTGTGTTCCAGGTTATGCTAAAGGTTTATCTGGCGTCGCTCGTTCCATGCCGACGAGTTCAGCTGTGGATGTTGTGGCAAAACATTTAGGGATAAATTGCTTTGAAACTCCTACTGGGTGGAAATTCTTTGGCAATCTGTTGGATGCTAATCAAATTACTCTGTGTGGAGAGGAGAGCTTTGGGACTGGAAGTGATCATGTCAGAGAGAAAGATGGATTGTGGGCTGTACTCTTTTGGTTGCAGATATTAGCGTCCAAGAAAAAGTCTGTTTCTGAGATAATGAGAGATCATTGGCTATTTTTTGGTCGTCATTATTATTCTCGTCATGACTATGAATCTATTCCATCTGAAGTTGCAAGTTCTCTTTATGCCAGATTGAGCAATATGCTTCCCACTTTGAAAGATCAATTGTTTGCTGGAAGGACAATTAAAAATGCTGATGATTTTAGCTACACAGATCCAGTTGATGGTTCAATTACGCTTAATCAGGGTTTGAGAATTTTATTAGAGGATGGTAGCCGAGTATTGCTGAGACTTTCTGGTACTGGCACTCAAGGGGCTACGTTGAGAGTTTATTTTGAAAGCTTTGTTCCAAGTGATGGTGATATCAATCAAGATCCGCAATTAGCCTTGGATCCTTTGATTAAAAGTATTGATTCTCTAGCAGAGATTTCAAAACGAACAGGCATGTCCACTCCTACGGTTATTACTTAGATCAAAAACTTTCTAATAGGAAATCATCAAAACAACTGTATAAGTTTTTTTTTGCTTTTAGAGTAACAAAAATGTTTGTTTATTAGCTTTGGCCAAAGATCTGTTTGCTTTTAATGGTGAACAGCTAATACAGAATACTGCTCCTTTAGCTGATCGCTTACGGCCTAAAACACTTGATGAATTTGTTGGTCAAGATCACATTCTTGCTCAAGGGCGTTTATTGAGACGTTCAATTGTTGCTGATAAGGTAGGCAATTTATTGTTTTATGGACCACCGGGAGTTGGTAAGACTACTTTGGCTAGAATTATCGCTTCAAATACCCTATCTCACTTTAGTGTCGTAAATGCTGCCTTGGCTGGCATCAAGGATTTGAGATCTGAGATTGAGTCTGCAATAGATCGATTAAATAAATATGGTAAACGCACGATTTTATTTATTGATGAGGTTCATAGATTTAACACTGCTCAACAAGATGCCTTATTACCTTGGGTTGAAAATGGGACTTTGACTCTGATTGGTGCAACTACGGAAAATCCATATTTTGAAGTAAATAAAGCTTTGGTAAGCAGATCTAGATTATTTCGTTTAAATAGTCTGAATTCGAAAGCATTACATAAATTGCTGCAACGAGCCTTGAGCGATAAGGAAAGGGGTTATGGGTTGAAATTAATTAATTTAGCTAGCGAAGCTGAGGATCATTTGGTTGATGTGTGTAATGGCGATGCACGCGTTCTGCTTAATGCGCTTGAACTTGCGGTAGAGAGCACTATTGCTAATCAAGATAGTTCAATCACTATTGATCTTAAGATTGCTGAGGATTCAATTCAAGAACGAGCGGTTTTATACGACAAAAAAGGTGATGCTCATTTTGATACGATCAGCGCTTTTATAAAGTCAATACGAGGTTCCGATCCTGATGCGTCATTGTTTTGGCTGGCTCGAATGTTGGAGGCTGGGGAAAGTCCACGATTCATTTTTAGACGTATGCTCATCGCTGCAGGAGAAGATATTGGTCTCGCTGATCCGAATGCAATTGTCGTAGTTGAGTCATGCGCCTCGGCTTTTGAGCGAATAGGTTTGCCAGAGGGTATTTATCCCTTGGCGCAGGCAACCTTGTACTTGGCTTCAACTGATAAAAGCAATAGTGTGAAGGCTATTTTTAAGGCAGTTCAGACAGTTAAAGATTCCTACAAACAAAATGTTCCATCTCATCTTAAAGATGCAAATCGAGATCAAGAAGCTTTTGGAGATGGGATGGGCTATAGGTATCCCCATTCATTTTTAAAAAATTGGGTTCCACAGCAATATTTGCCAGATAGTTTGCGAAACGAGATTTTTTGGGAGCCAACTGAACATGGATGGGAAGGGCAAAGACGATCTCTTTTGAATGAGAGAAGATCTGAACAGTTAGCTTCATTAGTTGAAGGTGAGCAACAAAATCCTTTAACTATTACATCTGAAAAAGTTGATAATGATTGGGAGAAATGGTTATCTCGCCAATCTTTGAAAGATGGGGAACGATTAAAAAACTTGATGAATAAATTATGGTCGAGTATTACTTGGAAAAAAAATCATAGAGTTTTAGTTTTATCACCTAGTTCTTTGCTTTGGTCTTTAACGCCTTTAAGAGAGACCTCTGAAGGTGGTGTTGTTTTGGCCTTATCAGAAGATAATCATCCAAGGTTATTAGCTGAATTAGAAGTTTTGGCTCCAATGCAGCGCCCTATTTTAATTGATTCAACTGTTGAATCAATTAAAAAATTAGAAGACAATCTCAAATTTGAGGTAATTGGAGGGAGGATTCCTTGGAAAGCTTTTTCTGAAACAAATTTTTCTGAACTATGGCCGACTCTTACTGAAAAGTGTACAGCGAAAACAGAATTAAGTTTGATTATAAGTAACCCATGTTCTGGCCCTGCCCTTTCTTTAAAGGAAAGCTTAGAATTTGATAGCAATAATACAAATCCTGATTTTTCATTATTGAGTGATTTAATTTGTAAAGAAGATAAATGGTTAAATAATCAAGATCATAAGAAGAAATTTATTCTAAAATTAGAAAAATTAGGCTGGAATATTGCTTTTGAAGAATGGACTGAGTTTGTATATCAGAAAGTTGATAGCACTATAATTAAAAGGTGGCTTGATGAAGGAAGTGAGTATAGAGAAATTATTCTTAAAAATACTGAGGAAGAAAAATTAACTCGATTGAAAAAATTATTTATAAGATTGGATGGCAGGACTATAAAACAGAAGCTTATACATACTAAATTGCTTGGTAAAAAAAATAATTAATTAAGGCAAATTATCGGTTTATGTGTTAATGAATCTTTATCTATTGCAATTGCATAAGTCCATTGATCATGATTTTGTTCATAAACTTTTACTTTGTGTCCAAGTTTTTTGTGATGTGCAAATGATGATTTATTCTTCCAAACCCATTGATTTATATTGCTGGCTATTTTTCCTCTCTGCCATTTGACTGCCGCTTCTTTGACTACCCATCTTTTTAGAACTAGTTCTCTAGCTTGGCTTGAGCTTAAATTTTCTATTTCGCAATTCTCATAATGAGTGAAAAAACGTTTTGACAATTTATAAGCTTGTAACTGTCTATCCTTTCTTTCTATATCTACGCCAATTTTTGCTGATGACCACCCTATTAATAAAGCATCAGTACAGTGACTCATGCTGATATACCCCCATCCTTCAGCCAATAATGGTGGTTCTCCTGGATCGGCTTTAAGGGGTATATCAAGAGGGTCTACGCCAGTCATATTGGACATGACATGTCTCAGGTAGCCTCTAGAAAAGTGGTAAATCAACCCTCTCTTTGGTGTTAACTTTTGAACCCATTTTTTTTCTTCTGTGCTTATTGGTAAAAGTTCTGATGGCATCAAAAAAAGCCAAAGACCTAGTACTCTTTTATTGTTTATTTGAGTTGTAATCATGACTCTCTGTATAGGTGATTCTGCACCAGATTTCACTCTTCCTAATCAAGATGGTGTTGATATCAGTCTCTCATCATTTAAGGGATCGAGATTAGTAATTTATTTTTATCCAAAAGATGATACTCCTGGCTGTACTAAGGAAGCTTGCAGTTTTAGAGATAATTGGGACATTTTTAAGTCAAATAATATTCAAGTTTTAGGCATTAGTAAGGATGCTTCAAAATCGCATATAAAATTCATTGATAAACATAAATTACCTTTTACACTTTTAACTGATAGTGAACCTTGCCATGTCGCAACCTCATATGAAAGTTATGGCTTGAAGAAATTTATGGGTAGAGAGTATTATGGAATGAAGAGACATACTTTTGTTATAAATAAAGACGGGAAAATCGAATTAATATACTTAAAAGTAAAATCAGAAAATATGGCTAATCAGATTTTACAGGATCTTAAATTGATTTAATTTTTTGGTCTATGTCAATCATTCCTTCTAGAACTAGATTTGGACAATGATTTAAATCAATATTTGTATCTTTAAGTTCATTTAATATTATTGGTGCATCACCTCCGCACATCCATATTGGTAATTTAGTTTCCTCAAAAAGTTTTAAGATTAATCCTATTATCGCGTTCATTGAGCCTCTTATCATTGCATTATTAGTCTCATATTGAAATATTTCATTTGGGATTATTTTAACAATGGCAGTTTCTAAATTAAAAGCACGATTTGCCATCGAAGATAATTGAAGGCTGAACCCAGGAATTAGTTGTCCACCAGCAAATTCTCCTTTTTTTGTTATTTTTGTGACGCTTAAAATTGTACCTGCATCTATAATAATTAAATCTTGTTCTTTGCTTTTTAAAGATGATTGCTTTTTAAAAGCACTCCATGAAGCAAGAGCTCTGTCAATTCCTAATTTAGATGGAAGATTGTTTAGGGGAACATTATCTAAAATTATTTGTTTTGAAGGGCATAATTTAATGTTCTCGGGGACGGGGCCTACTGAGGCCCAAGTTAATTGAGAATAATCCGTATTTTTAAATTCGATTGGATTTGGCGAGGTATGAAAATATTTCCAATCTTTTTTTATTTTGCTTGCCCAATGCCATCTTGTATTCCCAATCATTAAGTAATTTTCTTCTGAGTACACAGGTTTATTCCTTGTTATTGCGTATTTAAATGGATCCCACATTCTTCGCTGAGTCCTCCAAATCTGGTTGACCTGCCTTTGGTATTAGTATTTTCTGCTCCGCTAGAATGCCAATCTCCTACAGTGGAGTAACCTTTTTCAAATAATGGATGTTGAGGTAAGTTATATTCCTGCATATAATAAAAAATATCTTTTTTAGTCCAGTTTAAAAGTGGTCGGAGCGTTAAACGTTCTCTAATCCAATCGATATTAGACATGGATTGTCTATTTTTGGTTTGGCCTTTTCTTACTCCGCTTGCCCAACAATGAACATTTAGACCTGAGAAAGCTTTTTCAAGAGGTTCAACCTTTCGAATCTGATGATATTTTTCAAGATCTTTTGATAGTCCTGTTTCCCAAAGACGACCATATAAGGCCTCCATTCTTGCCGGAGATAAGGGACTTTGGGCAACTACTAAATTTAATTCGAATAGGTTTGTTAATTCTTCTGCGTACTTATAAGTTTCTTTTGGTAGATAGCCAGTATCAATCCAAATAACTTTTGGCTTCTGATCAGATTTTAACTCTACCGTCATATGAAGTAAAACAGCAGATTGGATTCCAAAACTAGTTGTTAAAACAAAGCTCTCATTAAATTGATCAAAGGCCCATTGAAGTTGAGCTTGAGAGGAGAGTTTCTCTAGATCTTTACTTGCCTCATCAATTGATTTCATCAGTGTAGGTTTAGAAATTTGAGCGGCGTTTCTCAAATCATTGGTGTAATTGTCTTTAGATTCTTTCTTCATGTTTGAGTTTTGAATGCCGAATTAGTCAAAGTTTGTTTAGGGTCTTTGCAATCATCTTAGATCTAGTCCCTATGGACTTGAACAATTTGAAATCTGATCCAATTGTTGTTGTTGGTGGTGGCTTCGGAGGACTATCTACTGTTCAAGCATTATTAGCTCGCTCAGATGGAACACCAATAATTTTGATAGATCAAAGCTCAAGATTTCTTTTTAAGCCATTGCTTTATGAATTATTAAGTGGTGAGCTTGAATTATGGGAGGTTGCGCCTCAATATTCTGCTTTAGCCTCAGAATTAGGATTTATTTTTTTACAAGATTGTGTTCTTGAAGTTGATGAACTCGAAAGAAAGATAATTACTTCATCTGACACTGAAGTGAAATACTCTCAACTTGTCATAAGTACAGGAGTAACAACTGATTATTCTCTAGTAGGCGGTTTGAGAGAATATGCCTATGGTTTCTCTAATTTAAATGACCTTTTAAGAATTAAAGAGTTAATAACTTCAATCAATAATTCTTCTAATTACACAAAGCCTGTCGTTATCTCTGGAGCAGGACCAACTGGTGTTGAGCTCGCATGTAAATTATCTGATTTAGTTGATAATAGACTAGAAATATACTTGGTTGATAAAGGGAGTCAGATTCTATCTAAATCTAAATCCTTTAATAGAGAAAAGGCAATAGATGCAATTGCTGAGAGAAATATAAAGATTTACTTGGAGCATTATATTGAATCAATAAATGAAAACTTTATAGAACTTTCTACTGTCCATAATGAAAAATATAATTCTCTCAAAATTAATTATTCTAACGTAGTATGGACTGCTGGATTAAAGCCATGTAGGTTAAAATTATTAGATCATTTTTTAGATGAAAATAAGAAGATTAAAGTAAATCAATTTTTGCAAATAGATGATTGTCAGAATATTTTTTTTGTTGGAGATATCGTATTTTGTGAGAACTATCCTTTTCCTTCTTCAGCTCAAGTTGCAATGCAGCAGGGCTTTTTAACAGCTCAGAATATTATTTCTCTTAGACAGGGAAATAAACTTCAATCATTTCAGTTTGAAGATCTTGGAGAAATGTTGAGTCTAGGTATTGGGAATGCTTCTATTACTGGATATGGAATTACTTTGGCAGGACCTCTTGCTTTTAAAATAAGGTATTGGGCATATTTAATGAGAATGCCAGGCTTCTCTTTATCTTTCAAATCCGCAGGCTCACGTTTATTTAGTAAAAAATAATTAATCGTTTATTTTATCAATATCCTTAGTTCCTTTTCACAGTATTCTTAAAATAAATACTTTGGACAGAGTCAGTTGAACAGGTTATTAATTAAAGAATATGAATGAGATATTAACTGTTTTCGAGAATCCCAAAGCTGTCATAACTTTGGCAGTGTTGATTATTGCAATTTTTTTGTTTGTCAGTAGTGCTCTAGCTCCTGAATTGACTGGACTTTTGAGTGTTGCATTATTGATGGCTACAGGAGTTCTTTCCCCTCAAAAAGCATTGGCAGGTTTTGGAAGCCCTGCTTTGATTACATTGATGGGTTTATTCGCTGTTTCTGCTGCACTTTTTAAAAGTGGTGCACTTGATCGTCTAAGAGAGTTAATTGCTTCTGAAAGTATTCGAACTCCACGTAGATTGATAGCTTTGCTTGGATTAGTTGTTGCTCCGGTCTCAGGTGTTGTTCCTAATACTCCTGTAGTTGCATCACTTCTACCAGTAATCGAAGCGTGGTGCATTAAGCGAAAATTATCTCCATCTCGTGTATTGCTTCCTTTATCTTTCGCGACGGTATTGGGAGGGACTTTAACTCTTTTAGGTAGTTCAGTGAATTTGTTGGTCAGTGATATTAGTGATCAACTAGGCTACGGTCCTTTTGACCTATTTACCTTTACCGCAATAGGAGTACCTATATGGCTATTTGGAACAGCGTATATGTTATTGGCTCCGCAATCTCTGTTGCCAGATAGAGGGAGAATTAGTTCAGAGTATGGAGGGAGTTCTGATCAAACTGGTTATTTTACGGAAGTCACAATTCCGTCTGATTCTGAACTTGTTGGACATTCATTGAGGAATAGCCGCTTACAAAGAAGATTTGATGTTGATGTTTTAGAAATACAGCGAGAGAATGAAATACTTTTACCACCCTTGGCTGATCGGATCATTCAGTCTGGTGATCGATTGTTGATAAGAATTACTCGCTCCGATCTTTTACGATTAAAACAAGAGCATACTGTTCAATTAAATAAAAACTTAAATATTGCAAAAAATTTCTTTTTGCCCCATGTTGATGAAAGCCAACAAACAGTAGAGGTCCTTTTGCCTGCTGGTTCAACCTTGGCTGGTGCAAGTTTGCGTGAATTGCGATTTAGACAAAGACATAACGCTACTGTTTTAGCCTTAAGACGAGGTCAGCAAACTGTTCAAGAACGATTGGGTCAAGCCATTTTGAGAGAAGGAGACGTATTGCTCCTACAAGCTCCTAGAGATTCAATTCGAGGATTACAAGACAGTAACGACCTTCTGGTTTTAGATCAATTTGAGAATGATCTACCGACTGTGACTAGAAAACCGATAGCAATTGGTATTGCTATCGCTATGTTGATCATCCCCTCAATCACCGACTTGCCTCTTGTAGCTTCTGTACTAATGGCAGTAATTGGCATGGTGTGGGGTGGATGTTTAAGGCCCGCAGAGGTCCAACGATCAATTCGCCTTGATGTCATTCTTTTGCTTGGGTCTCTTTCTAGCTTTAGTGTCGCAATGCAGACCACTGGCCTTGCAGATGCTTTTGCAAATATTTTAATTTTTATATTGCAAGACCTATCTACTTACACTGCCTTACTAGTTATTTTTCTTTCAACTACTATATTTACTCAATTTGTTAGTAACGCTGCGTCTGTAGCTCTTCTGGCGCCAATAGCTGTTCAATTGGCGCCAAGTATGGGCCTATCTCCTTTGGCTTTATTAATAACAGTACTTTTTGGGGCTAGTCAATCTTTTCTGACTCCTATGGGATACCAGACAAATCTGATGGTATTTGCTCCTGGGCGTTATAAGTTTTTAGATGTCACGAGGTACGGGGCTGGTTTGACAATCTTGATGACGTTTCTTGTTCCTTGGTTGATTTTATTAAATTATACTATTTCTTAAATTTGTCGAATATGATTATAGATTTAGGTCAGACTCTAGCTAGAGCTTATATTTGAGTTTGTGTATTTAACTTTTTCAGAATTAGTCTCTATCTATTGTCAAAGAAAGTGAGTATTAGGCAAGAAACTTACAGAAGGCTTACGGTTCCACAGTTTACTGTGGTGACGGGCTTACTTGTGATTACTTGCGGAACAATATTATTAGCGACACCTTTTTGTTCTAATGCAAATGTAGGTTTATGGGAAGCATTATTTACTGCAACTTCTGCTGTAACAGTTACGGGATTATCAATTATTGATGTAGGAATGGATTTGACATTTTTTGGACAACTAGTGTTGGCAATTATGTTATTAATTGGTGGACTAGGTTTGATGGCAATTACTACATTTTTGCAGGGCTTTATTGTTAGTGGAACAGAATTAAAAACACGTCTGGATAGAGGAAAAACCCTAGATGAATTTGGAGTCGGTGGCGTTGGGAAAACATTTAAGGGAATAGCAATAACAGCAGCTATACTTATTTGCTTAGGTGCTATTATTTTATATTTTTTTGGTTTCAAAAATATAACTAACTCTAGCGAGAGAATTTGGGCATCAGTCTTTCATAGCATTTCTGCTTATAACAATGCTGGATTCAGTTTGTGGACAAATAGTGTACAAGATTACAGAAACAATTGGGTAGTGAACATAGTTTTGATTATTTTAATTGTTTTAGGTGGTTTTGGATGGAGAGTGACAAATGATATTTGGATAAACCGTAGATCTTTAAAATTAAGAAATTTAAGTCTTCATACACGTCTCGTAATTAGATCCTCTTTCATATTAATTTCCCTAGGCTTTTTGGGCTTGATATTTACTGAATCATTAGCTAGGGGTAGTTTCTTTTCATTTATTAATTTTGATGATCGTATTTTAACTGCTTTATTTACCTCTGTGAGTGCTCGAACTGCAGGCTTTACGAGTTTGCCGATATCAATTGAGAGTGTTTCTGACTCAGGTCTTCTACTGATCATGTTTCTTATGTTTATTGGAGCAAGTCCAGGGGGTACTGGAGGAGGAATTAAGACCACAACTATTGCTGCATTAATGGCTGCTACAAGAGCAACCTTGCGTGGTCAAAATGAAATTATTATTCGTAATCGTCAAATATCGGACAAAGTAATTCTTAAAGCTGTTGGTATAACAGTTGGTTCGTTTTTATTTGTATTAATTATGGCCTTATTATTAAGCTTGAGTAATGGATTGAATAGTGGAGAGAATTTTTCATTTTTAGAAATGCTTTTTACATGTATTTCTGCCTTTGCAACTGTAGGTTTTGATCTTGGTGTGACATCTGAACTAGGACACTTAGGTCAATTAATACTTGTTATTGGGATGTTTGTTGGCAGATTAGGTATTCTTTTATTTTTAAGCGCTATATGGCAAGCTCTGTATAAAAGCAAGCTTCAACATCGCAATCGGATTGGCTATCCGAAGGAGGATCTCTATGTTTAAGGAGGACAAATCATGAGTGATTGGTGGCAATGGTCTCCCATAAAAGCAAACCAAAAACTGGGCTTTGCTGTGGTTGGAATTGGTCGTTTTGGAAGCGCGGTTTGTAGAGAGTTAATGAGGAATGGTGCTGATGTTTTAGCTGTTGATTCATCAGAGAAGGCAATAGAGGAATTACGTCAACTCGAGCCAACAATTGAGGCGAGAGTGGTTGACTCAACGGATGAAGAGTCTATGAAAGAGGCTGGTGTTCTTGAAATGGGGACTGTAGTAGTAGGTATTAGTGAGCCAATTGAGGCAAGTATTACTACAACTCTTATTGCAAAAGATACAGAGGGAAGTTTAGTGAAGCAGGTTATTGCCAGAGCAACAAGTGATCTGCATGAAAAAATGCTGAAAAGGGTTGGCGCTGATCGGGTTGTATTCCCATCAAGAATGCAAGGAGAAAGATTGGGTTTGGAATTGGTCAGACCTAATTTGATTGAAAGATTAGAACTCGATGATAAAACCGGCATTGACGAGATTAAAGTGCCTGAGGTGTTTGTTGGCCGTTCTTTACGAGACTTGAATCTTAGAAAAAATTATTTTGTTAACGTTTTAGCTGCTGGTCCTGCTCAACTGCTAACGGTCAATCCTCCAGCGAAATATATTTTGGAAAAAGATCATGTTCTTGTAGTTATGGGCTCCATGGAAGATCTTCAAAAACTGCCCCAAACTTAATCTATGCGGGTATTGGGTTTAATGAGTGGCACTAGTGCTGATGGAATAGATTCAGTATTAGTTGATTTTAAAGGTAATCCTTCAAAACCAAAATGGAAAATTTTAAATACAAGTTCTTATGAATATCCTTCCTCAACTAGAGAAAAAATAATACAAGTTGGTCAAGGATTAAAAATTAACAGCAAAGATTGGCTTGAGTTGGCTGAGGAAATAACGGAACACAATGCTTTTGCTGCAAGAATTTGTGATCCTGATTCAACTGCAGAGGTTGTTGGATGTCACGGCCAAACATTTTTTCATAGAAGTGTAAAACAATCTAAAAGAGGAGGAAGTCTTCAAATTCTTTTAGGACCTTTACTTGCAAATATTTTAAATCAAATTGTCATTTATGATTTTAGATCAAAGGATATTGCCTCACAGGGGCATGGTGCCCCCTTGGTAGCCTTAGTCGATGAAGCCTTGGTTGGAAGGAAATATGGATGGCGAGGAGTTCTTAACCTTGGTGGCATTGCTAATCTTACTATTATTCCACCTAAAACTGGAATTGATAAAACTTCTGAATGCTTAGGCTGGGATTGCGGACCAGCTAACTCTTTAATTGATTTAGCTATTAAAGAAAGTACTAATTCATCTTTAAAGTGTGATCAGAATGGATCATTAGCATCTTGTGGAAAACCTAAATTAGAAATTATCGAAAAGTGGTTGAGAGATCCTTTTTTTCATCTAGAACCTCCACGATCTACAGGTAGAGAGCAATTTGGTTTTACAGATTTACAAAAAAGGAAAAAGGAATTGGGTGCTATATCAAAAGAAGATTTATTATCAACACTCACTACATTTACTGCATCAATAATCTCCCAAGATTTAGATAATCTTTCTAGGCTTAAAAACATACGTTTAATTGAGCTTTTGGTTGCTGGAGGGGGGACTAGAAATTTATTTTTAATGAGGCAACTAAAGAAACAGTGTTGTGGTGTTCATATACGTTCAATAAATGAAATTGGTATTCCATCACAATTTAGAGAGGCACTAGCTTTCGCAACTTTATCTTGGTGGAACTTTTTAGGGAAAAAAGTTAATCCAAAGTACATTACTGGAGCAAATAAATCTATTTTATATGGAGTAAGAGTTGATCCTTGATATTCATTAATCTAATTGTTAATTTCTTTTAAATCTTAATCTTTTTGGAATGCCTTTTAATCGTTGTGTTTTTTGTTTTTCTAATGCGTTTATAAAATTTTGTGTTTTGGTTTTGTTTTGATCTAATTCTTTAGATGCTGATTTTTCTTTTAATTCGTGATTCTTAAGTCCCTCTTGAATTAAAACTTTGGCCATGTTGCTAACAGTTCTAGATTCTGTCTCGGCTAATTCTGACAATCTTTCACATAAATCTTCTGGCAGGACAACTTGTATTCGAGGCGATTTTTGCTTCCCGTTCGAGGAGTTTTGACGAGTAGCCATGCCTACAAAGAACTACCAAGTAGTAAATAGTGTACACTTATAAGCAAGGGTAGTATCCTTGTGTATGATACTTACCAATCTGACCAGTTTGCCTCATCAAACTTTATTTAAATTTTTTGATTTAAAAGGAGTATTTCATGTCTAATCCATCTCTTCCGCAAGCATCTAAACCTCTTTCTAACAATGTTGTTGCTGGTAAAGGAACTGTAAAACGACAAAGAAGGAAAAGTCGTAGTAATGGTAAGAATGGAGATGTTCTAATTTCTGCTGTTGTGAGTTCTTATTTATTGACTCATTTACACCATGTTTTGCAAAGAGCGGAATATGGGGCTAGTAAAGAAGGAAGATCTTCTCATGCTGCAAACTTTGCGCAATTGCGTAAAGTCCTTTGCATGGATGCTAGAAGCATGAAGGATGCATCTGCTTTAGGTTTAAAGGAAAGTGATTTAGATATGTGCAATGAATCTACCGGTTTCGAGACAAAAGCTGCATAATTGAATATTCTTTAATTAGTAAATTTTTTTTTATGAGTGGCAACGCTGCGGAGCTTTATAAGCTTATCAATGCAGATCCTAAGAAAAAACAAGAACTTTTTCGTCAAGCTCTTCAAAACCCAAAAGGTGCTATGCAATCAATATGTGCATTTGGGATTGAAATGAATTTGCCAGTTACGTCAGAAGAGGTGAAAGATTATTTGACGACTCTTGATGATTTAGATACTAAACAATGGTTGATAAAGGCTAGGGGTGGGTTGTAATTAATTTTTCAAGAAAAAGTGAGTTTCTAATGCCTCTTGATCATTTTCTCGAATTCCTCTTCTTTCATAGCCACCTCCGCCTGCCATTGTCCAAAAAAACCAATAACTTGGAATTGCAAGAGCTGCGGCAAGCACTAATGCAGTAATTTGTTCGAGTCTTAACATGGCTTACTTAAGTAATGTAATTTAAATCAGTTGACATCTTTTAAAGCTAAATGATTGAAGGTAATTCACTGGAGGTTTTGTTGTAGTGTTGCGACTTGAGAAGATTAGTAAGATTTATCCCACTGGAGAAGTCTTGAAAGATGTTAGTTGGGAAATAAGAAATGGAGAGAGAATTGGTTTGGTTGGAGTTAATGGAGCGGGGAAATCAACACAATTAAAAATTATCGCTGGGTTAGAAGAGGCAACTGATGGATCTTTGATTAGTGAAGGGGATCCATCTATTGCATATTTAAAACAGGAATTTGATGTTGATCTTTCAAGAACTGTTAGAGAAGAGTTATTTGAGGCATTCAAAGAAGCATCTGATTTACTTCAAAGCCAAAAAATAATTCAAGAAAATATGGAATCTGAATTAGCCTCTAAAGATTTAGATTATCTGGATTCATTAATCAAAGAATTAAGCGTAATTCAAAGCAAATTTGAATCAATAAATGGCTACGATTTAGAGTCTAAAGTTGAAAAGCTATTACCCACTATTGGTTTTAACCAAAATGAGGGAGACAGACTAGTGGGAGACTTTTCGGGTGGCTGGCAGATGAGAATAGCTCTAGGAAAAATTCTCTTGCAAAGTCCTGATTTATTGTTATTAGATGAACCAACTAATCATTTAGATTTAGAAACTATTGAATGGTTAGAAAACTATTTACTTGAGCAGAAAGTAGCAATGGTAATTGTTAGCCATGATAGATCTTTTTTAGATAAAATTTGTACAAGAATTGTTAATACAGAGCGAGGTCAATCTAAAAGTTATCTTGGAAATTATACATCATATCTTCAACAAAGAGATTTTGAATTGGAATCAACAAGAGTTGCATATGAGAAACAGCAGAAGGATATGCAAGTTCAAAAGGCATACATAGAAAGATTTCGAGCAAGTGCCACAAGAAGTACACAAGCTAAAAGCAGAGAAAAGTTATTAGATAAAGTTCAAAAAATAGATGCTCCTGAAAATAATTTAAAAGGACCTAATTTTAAATTTATGGATGCACCTCGTGCTGGTAAGGATATTTTAAGTATTAAGGATTTAACACATAGCTATGAAGACAATATTTTATTTTTAGGAGCATTTTTGGAGCTTGAACCAGGAGAAAGAATAGCATTTTTAGGCCCTAATGGTTCTGGAAAATCTACTTTGCTTCGACTAATTATGGGTTTAGAAGAACCTGATGAAGGATCTATTTTGATAGGAAAATATAATATTATCCCTAGTTATTTTGAACAAAATCAGGCAGAAGCCTTGGAATTAGAAAAAACGGTAATTGAGACAATTTCTCAATCCGTACCAGACTGGAACCAAACAAAAATCCGATCTTTACTAGGTAGCTTTGGTTTAACTAATGATTCAGTTTTCAAGGAGGTTAGTCAGATAAGTGGAGGGGAGAAAGCTAGGCTTGCTTTGGCTTTAATGATCATCAAGCCATCAAATTTGCTTATTCTCGATGAGCCGACAAACCATTTAGACATACCTTCAAAGCAAATGCTAGAGGAGGCATTGTCTAATTATAATGGCACTGCATTAATAGTTTCTCATGATCGATATTTTATTTCAAAAGTTGCAAATAAAATTGTAGAAATAAAAGATGGTCAATTAATTAAGTATCAAGGTGACTACAAATACTATAAAGAGAAAAAAATTGAAGAAAAACAAGAAAAAGAAAAAGAATTAAAATTGGCTGAACGTGAAAGAAAAAGGTTGGCTAATCGAGAAAAACAGCGAAAAAAGAAAAGAAAATAAATAATGACTATATAATATCTTTTTAATTTATAGTCGCAAATCATAAATATCAATAGGTTTGATGATTTTTATATACTCTATATTATCTCTAAGAATTTTAATTTTCAAAGTCGATTGTAGATTATTTTGATTAATTTTTTGTACCACATCTGCTGGAGTTGAAATTTCTTCATCGTTGATTGAAATTATTAGATCATTAACTTTTAATCCACCTTTTTCGGCAGGACCATTTGGCATCAAATATTTAATAATTGCACCATTTTCGGTTTGGGAAAGAAAATTACTTTTTTGTTTGATATTACTTGAGAGCGTTACTCCGATCATTGGATGTTTGCCTCTGCCGCTGTTAATTAAATCTTTAGCAATTTTTCTAGCTCTATTTATTGGTATTGCAAAACCTAATCCTGCTCCTGGTCCTGAGCGAACAAGAGTATTAATTCCAATCACTTCTCCAACAGAATTCAATAGTGGTCCTCCAGAATTACCTGGATTAATTGCTGCATCAGTTTGAATGAGATCTACTCTTTTGTCGGATATACCTAACTCGGCAACATCTCTGTTGAGATTGCTTATTATTCCCAGAGTAACTGTATTTTCCAGGCCAAAAGGATTTCCAACTGCTATTGCCCAATCACCAACTTTTAAATTATCGGAATCACCTAATTGTGCGGTAGGCCAAGGACCTTTCGATCTTAGTTTAATAACTGCAAGATCAGTTAAAGAATCTTCCCCAATAACATTTCCAAGTACTCTTCTTCCATCTGATAAACCCACTATAAGTTGGTCAGTTCTTTCTATTACATGAGCATTGGTTAAAACTAAACCTTCTTTAGAAAAAATTACTCCACTACCTTGGCCTTTTTCAATTCGAGATCGTGGTACTTGGAGACCTCTTAGACCAAAGAATCTCTCAAAATATTCATCATTTAAGATCCCAGGAGGAACTACGCCTTCAATCGAAGAAAAAACCTTACGCTGCGTTTCAATTGTGACCACTGCATCTCCGCTAATATTTAATGCTTTTGATACGAAAGATTGTTGATTGCGATTTTGTGGAGATATCAGTAAAGCTTCACTAGAATGAAGTGGGGTTTCATATCGGAAATTAAAAAAAATAAGAAGAACTAAAACAAAAATTTTCAAATATTTTTGTCGACTTACTTTTAGGGATTCTATTAATAGACTCTTTTCATCTAATCCATGCATGATCTTCTGAAAGGGATTAGTTTTGATTATCAAAACTAATCATAGCTAATTTAGAAATTGAAAGACCCACTAATATAATGACCGTAGAGTTTTACTAAAGAACTATTCTTTGAACTTTCTTTCCTCTAGAATATTATCCTGATTTATTCTGTAATTGATGATGAAACTAAAGCGACTTCAAAACTTTCTTTGATTAAGGCATTCAGTTTTTGATTTATCATGTTGCAAATGTTGAGCAATCTTTTACCTTTTGTTTATGGCCTTTCAGTTTTTGTTTTGTTGATTTTTGCTGTCAGAATAATGCTGAATGGTTTTTTCTCAGGTCAAGCATCATTTAAGAATCAAAATTCTTTTTTAAAGAAAAAAAATGATGATCGAACAGGTTTAGTAACTGTTCATCCTGAGCTTTTAAACAAAGATGGCTGCATTACTGATGAAGATTTGCTCACAGTTCGTTTTTCAAAGGACACTGATCATCCACAATCATCTGAAAAGCCTTCTGAATAATTTTCATTAGATTTTTTGGTTTGACATTAAATAGCTCTCAAAGAGGTTTTAATTTTGGAACAAAGAACCCGCATAGTCGCTGCAGTTTTAAAAAACATGAAGTTACCGCCACGGTTTCGTCTCAGATTATTAAAGGAAGATCCAGTCAGACTTGAATTAAGTCTTACTCCAGCCTATGGAAAAAATCCTATTCAAGTTGGGTTAGTCGAATCTCTTGATTTAGTTGCTAGACGAGACAGAGAAGGAAGAATGCCCAGAGATTTGCAAGGAACATGGGATTGGACTGTACGACATGGGGAAGTGAGTACTGGTGGATGGAATCCTTATTTAAAAGAAGCTCTTCAAACAATGTTTGAAACTGGATTACCAGCAATAATTTACGAGGAACTAACTGGAGATGACTATCATCCAGTAGATGGTGCCAGACATGTTAGATAAGTTTTTTAAAATTTAAAAATAAATAAATTTCAAAGGTCAATTTATATGTTTTTCATTGTGAGCATTTCTTTAGTATTATTAAACTGATTTCGATTTACAAATGAAAGATAACTTCGAGCCACGTTATGGATTTGTCAATTTTGCTGAAATATGGAATGGACGATTAGCAATGATGGGTATTTTAATAGGTTTAACAACAGAGCTGTTAACAGGGCAAGGAATTTTAACTCAGATGGGAATCGGTTGAAAAACTAACTTTAGTTTTTACTTTTAATAGCTTGACTCATCTTAAAAACGCTAAACAATCTTTAACTGAATATAGTGTTCAAGAATTAAATGAATCTATTGGCTTATTACTATCAAGAGGATTTGCACCAAAATTTATACTGAAAGCGACTGTTTCTAAATCACAAATAAAAAAAGGTCATTTATGGTTAACTTTAACTGATGGTAAAGCAAGTGTAGATGGAGTCGCATGGTCATCAACAATAAAGTCTTTGAAGTTTTTACCAAAGCAAGATGATGGTGTTGTTATTATTGGTAAATTAAATTTCTGGGAATCACAAGCAAGATTATCTGTACAAGTTTTTGATATTCGACCCAGTATTTCTACTGTTATTAAGAAGTTTGAAATAGTTAAATCAAAACTTTATAAAGAAGGTTTGATAGATGATTCATTACGTAGAAAATTACCCAAATACCCTCATTCAATTGGAATTCTTACAAGTGTTCCAAGCTCGGCCTTGGCTGATATGCTTAGAACATCTAAGGAAAGATGGCCATTAACAAAATTGCAAATAATCCCTATTCCCGTTCAAGGTAATAATGAAAATGCATTGAAATCTATTTTAAGTAAATTAAAAATAAATAAGTTAGAATTAGAAGCCTTAATTATAGCTAGAGGAGGTGGAAGTAGAGAAGATTTAATGTTGTTCGATAGTGAACTTATAGCTAGAGAGATCGCAACATTCCCAATACCAGTAGTTACTGGTATTGGGCACGAAGATGATTTAACAGTCTGTGATCTTGTTTCAGACCATAGATCTGCTACTCCAACTGCCGCAATTGTTGATCTATTACCCTCAAGAGAAATTGAAAAAAATAATTTCTTGCGACATAAAAAAACACTCAAAGATTATTGGAAATTATTTTTTCAGAACAAAAAGAAATTTTTAATTACAAAGAAATCATTTTTTCAATCTTTTTCACCACGAACATTAATAAAAAATAAAAGAATAAAAATAAATTATATGTATCAGATTTTGAATTCACTTTCTCCCGAAAAATTGTTAAAAAGAGGTTTTGCACTAATTACAGATGAGTCGGGTAATTCAGTTTATAGTGTAAAAAATGTTAAGGAAAAAGATAAGTTATTAGTTCAATTTTGGGATGGAAAAATAACCGCAGAGGTTAATAGCCTTGATTATGATAAAATATAAATTTATTCAATAAAATCTTCCTATTTTATGTCACTTGAAAATGAAGCTACTGGAAATCATTTATCAATGTATAAGAAAATTAATAACAAAAAAAATATAGAAATTTTTAAAAAAGATATTAATAAACTAAGTTACGAAGAGTCTATATCTGAATTGGAAACTATTTTAATAAATGTACAAGATGAAAATATTTCACTGGATCAAATTCAGATTAATTATATAAAAGGTCATCTACTGCTTAAGCATTGTGAGAAACTTTTAAAATTTGTTGAACAAGAGATTAATGAAATTAATCCGGAATTTTTCAATTTAGATTAATTTTATAAATCTATATCCTCAGATTTTATATCAATCGTAGCTGCACTTGCTGGAATATTATCTATAAAATCCGTTTTATTTTTTGTAGTTGTTCCACATACAGGACAATTCATCTGACTATTTAGAAAGGTTGTACCACACGCTTCACAGGTTTGTAATTTTGATTGAATTCTTTTCCAAGCAAACCATCCAATTCCGCCTAATATTAATGGTGTTATTGTAATAACAATGAATATTCCACCTGCTAAATCAATAATAAACTTTCCCGCTGGTGTAGGCAAAATAATAAGTAAAATAAATACCATCCAAACCAACGAAGATGGTTTATTCATGACTATTTAAGAGATTTATTTATATATTCTAATTTAAATTTTGTTGATTGTTTCATTGATGTTTAAACGTATCGATTGCGACGCATGCTTGCAATGACAACGCTCCAACATTGACCAAAATAAATAATCACTCCTACCATCCAAACCCAAAGAGTCAACACTAAGACTCCACCAATGAATCCATAAGCTTGAAACCTTGATCCTAAAGAGAGGATACTTCTACTAACTGCCAAATTTAGAATTGTTAGCAAAGTTCCAATCATAAAAGCCCCTGGAATCAGTGGTTTTAAAGGCACTCTTCTACTTGGGAGTAAACCTTGTAAAAGTAGTGCCATAGTTGAAAAACCTATCAATGGAAGCATAAATTGGCCCACTTCAAGGACGGGTATCTTTGACATTGTATTTTCAATCCAAGGTGTTGTATTTGCTAATTCTTCTAAAACGGCACCAGGGATCATACGAATATTGGCACTTATTTGATCTAGAACCATCAAAAATCCAACTAATAGAACAACAAAAAAAGCTTCTATTCGGTTTCTTATAAATCGAAATGCTTGGATTTTTAGTGGATCAGGTTTGGATTTAACTGGTAAAACATCTTCCCATAATCTATCTGCTCCTCTTTGTAATGTTAGATAGGCATTGCCAGCTGTGATCATCAAGAACATTGCGCCCAGTATTCCAGCTCCAAATCCTTGATTCACTAATTTTATTAAAGTTGAATCGACAAGGCCAACAACAGATGGAGGTAAAACTTGAGCAGCGAGAGAAATAATTTGTTGATCTAAGCCTTGTTGTTTTCCTAAAAACCATGATGCAACTGATAGTGATATCAGCAAAATTGGAAAAAAGGACTGAAGAGTGTAGTACGCAAATGCTGCGCTTAAATCGACGCAATCACACTTTGACCATCTTTCATAAGCTTTCCAAAGGCTACTAAAAAACCACCGTGCTTTTTTATTCCAGTTCAAGCCCACTTTGGTTTTAAAGTATGTACTATTACGCTAGCTCCTAAGGAGAAGATTTTTCGTAGTTCAATCGGTAGATTTAAAATCTTAAATTGTTTTAGTGAAGCTTATTTCATTACTTAATGACAAACAAAAATCACATAGAGAATTATCTGTCTTGGATTAATGCGGTTGACCAGGGCAGCATGTTATTCAATTGATCTTCAGAAGATGCTGTGAGTAATGGAAAATTCACAGAGGTAAGATCTGTTCCAGAGCGAATATATTTTGGATTAGTCTCCAACCAATTGATAAGACAATTAAGTTCCTCAAGTATTAACCAGGCAGCTGCAATATCCCAGATTTTTGGTGTTGCCTCTAAAGCAGCAATAGTTTGACCTATGGCAACACTAGTCATATTTAAACTGGAGACCCCAAGTAGTCTTATCTTCCCTGGGAAAGATTGCTCTGGCTTCATTTGTAAAACTTTAATTGACCGGCTACACAGAGAAATACAGTCACTATTTTTTTTAAAGCGAGATTCAGGCTTAAGTGGCTTGTCATTTAGCCAAACCCCTTTTCCTTTTATTGCGAAAATCCTTTTTTTCAGCGCTGGTATGTCAAGAAAAGCTGTTTCAGGTTCCCCATTTGTGAAACGTGCTATTGATATTGCCCAATATGGAATGCCGGCAGCAAAATTAGTTGTGCCATCGAGCGGGTCAACTACCCAATATTCACTAGAGCTAGGAATTGTCTTGTTACCTTCTTCACTTAGGACTCCTTCTCCGGGAGCAATTTTGGATAAACTTTGAACTATTTTTTTATCACTCCACCGATCACATTCTGTAATAAGTGTTCCATCAGGCTTGATGTCAGAGTTGATTTGACCAAAATCTTCAAGTTGACGTTTTCCAACCTCATCAACTAATTGATGAATTGAAATTAGTTGTGAGTTGCTTAGAGGTTTAGATATTTGGTTTTGATTCATTTTTATTCAGTTAAAAGCTATAGCTGACATAAAGGAATTAAATTCGATTCATAGAGATTTGATTCGCTGTCCATGTTGCTTTGATTATGCTGATTGACTTTGATATCACATGGTTTGATGTTATCTAAACCAGTTTGTCTACTTAAATCAGCTAATAAGGTGTTATAGCTAGTGACAGAAATAATATAACGAACCTCAGAATCAGTTAAATCTCTTTGGTTATTTACAACTTCTCGTTGTGTAGTAATACCTGATTTATATCTTAGCTTGGCAAGTCGTAAAGACTCTCGTGCAGATAAAACTTCTATATAAGAAGCAGAAATATTTAGTTTGGCCGATTCTAGTTTGAAGAATACTTCTTCAACTTCTTTTCTGATTTGAGCTCTTCTTGAAGCAAAATTCAGTTTTGCTTCTTTTGCTTTACTTTTATTGTAATTATATAAAGATCTTGCGTTGCCTCCATCAAAAATAAACCATGTTGCATTGAGCCCAATGGTGTTAGAGAAATTAGATGATGTGTTACTAGTGTTTGGAGATATCTGATTTAACTCACCTTTTGCAAATGAAGAACTAGAAGTGTTTACTAAGCTTAATTTTGGTTGGCTAGCAGCAAGTGCAGCATTGGCATTACTATTATTAATTGATATATCTAATAGGATACTTTCAAGTTCTTCTCTTGAATCATAAGCAGCTATGATGCTTTCTTCTAATGATAAATCCCATATACCTGTAACTTGAGTTTTTGAACCAATTAAGGGTGTTACATCCTCTGGGAAATTAAGTATTTCAGCAAGAGATCTTTGACCAATTTTTTGATCTCCTAATTTAATATTAAATAACTGCTGATCTCTAGCTAATTGTGTTTTAGCTTCTAGAACCTCTAATTTCGTACCAATACCTGATTCAAATCTAATTTCTGCATCTTTTAATCCAAGAGTCGAGGATTCAATTGATTTCTTTGCTACTTCTATTTCTTCATTTGCTTTTTGCAAATTGAAGTAACGTTTTTTTGCCTCTAATTTTAGATCTCTTAAAATTATTGAGTATGAATATTTTGATTTTTCAAAACTGTCTCTAGCTGATGCTATCTCTGGGACTCTTGCAGGATTAATTAAATCCCACTTTATTTGAGCTGAGATATTTGAGCTCCATTGTTTACTTGAAGTGTCTTTTATTACACTTGATTCATTGTAATTATTAGATTCAAAATATTGAGGAATGCCATTAGCTGTTAGGTTTAATGTTGGGTACCATGAAGATAATGAACTTTTTAATAGTAATTTAGCCTGGTCAACTCTTTCTAAGTAGATTTTGATTGTTCGATTGTTATTAATAAGTATATTTTCTAACTGATCAATATTAACTTTTTTATAAGTTTTTACTAATACCTCTCGCGATCTAGAGGGTAAAAAAAGATCTTCAGGGGAAGTTAACTCATATAAGAATCCTTGTTCTTTTTGACTTTGGCTTTTACTTGATTCTCCATTTATCTTTATATTGGAAGTTATTTTTTGCGAACTTGTAGCCCATAAAGGATTTAGTCCAGATATAAATAGACCTGCGACAATTAGAAACTTTCTCTTCACTCTACCCATAGTTATAAGAAAAACTGAGATGGATTTAGTAAAACAATTCTGCTTTACCAAGTGCTTTGTCCACAATGTCTTGTGCATCATGGACAATTCTTACAGACACATTAAGTGACGAAGAGAGCTCTTGAAGAGTCATGTCATCAAGAAAAATTTTTTCACCTTGCCTCAGCATTACGGATGGTATAAGTAATTCATCGCCTAATTCTTTGCCTTGCAGCCCTTTTATCAGGTCTTGGCCTGTCAGTAGACCTGTCACTATTTGTTCTTGTCCCCAATAAGGACTTGGAAGCCCATACAAATTTAGTGTGAAATTATTTATTTGATTTAGTCGTTCGCATGGCTTCTGTAATTCATTCTCAACAAGTTTGCCCACAACCCAGCTGCAGGTTTTCTTTTGATCAATTTTGATAGGCAGATTTCTTGTAGCTTCATCCATTGCTCTAAGAAAACTGCGAATACTTCCTACTCCATTCTCTTTTTGCGGTAAATCTTCATAAGAATTGAGTGAGGGTAAAGGCTTCTTCGCTATTAAATACCATTCGTCAGATAACCAGGCAAAACGGGAACCCGTGGAGTTATAAAATTTTTTCTGCATTGGCTCAACTTGATTGATGACTTTTGTCGCACAATCAGAATCCACGGGTATTAGCCCATCATTACTTGGACGAAACCTTGTTAACCCAACGGGAACTACTGCTGTTGAAAGTACCACGGGTAAATCTCCTTGCGCAAAACTATATAGATCATGAATGGTTCTTTCTAAAGCTTTCCCATCATTTATTTCCGGGCAAACAACAATTTGAGCATGAATTTGTATTCTTTTTTTGGAGAACCAAGCTAACTGATTTAAAAGGTCAATAGCTTTAGGATTCCTTAGTAATTTGGACCTTAATGAAGGGTCTGTTGCATGCACTGATACAAATAAAGGAGTGAGTCGTTGTTGATCAATTCTTAGCCAGTCTTGTTCGGAAAGATTTGTAAGTGTTAAGTAAGAACCATATAAAAAACTTAGTCTATAATCGTCATCTTTTAGATACAAGCTTTTCCTTTTCCCTGAAGGCTGTTGGTCAATAAAACAAAATGGACATTGATTATTGCATTGTTTTAATCCATCAAATAAAGCTTCAGTAAAAGCAAGTCCTAACCCATCTTCATAATCTTTTTCAATTTCAATTGTATGTGTTTTACCTTTTTCATCTAATACAATTAATTGAATATTCTCATCAGCAATAAGAAATTTGTAGTCAATAAGATCTCTTGGTTTTACTCCATTAATACTAATTACTTGATCTCCAACTTCAAATCCAAGCTCCTCCCCTATCGACCCTTCTTCGATAGAGGCAACAACAGCAGGCTTGATTTTGTTTGTAGTTATATTTACTGTGCTCATTTATGCGTATAAACAAGAAAATAAATTTTTTATACTTTTCGGGTGGTTTTAAAAAAAATCAATTGACCTTGAGGGATCTTTTATTTTTCAATATAAGTAAATTTCCAACAAAAACTACTTAAGAAGATTTTTTGAATCATCTCTTTTTTTGAAGGTTTTAAAAGCGCGGTCTTGAAAAGCATTGTAATCATTGTACTTAAGATGTTTTTAAGATTTTTTTTTTAACTTTATTATTTGTATTCGGAAGACTGTTTGGTTTGGGTATCGACTTGAATGTAAATTTATAGAAGGTTGAGCTGAAAACCAACTCAGTTTTATTCATTCTGATTTACTCAAACAATCCTACCAAGCCCATAAATCAAAAAACGTCCTACCTTTCAAAGCCAAGGACACTACAATTTTGGGCTAGCACATTGGTTGTCCTGCCGGTTTTTGTTCAGGCTCCATGGGTTCATGTGTTTCCTTTTTCAGCTTTTTTATTTAGTTTCATCATATTTTTTCTTGGATTTTATTTACTGAAATTTTGTAGTGATAGATGGACCTCTGTTGGCTCTCTATTGGTTGGTGTAAGTTGGAGCTGGTTAGGAGGATGTCTTTTCTGGGGATGGTTAAGAGCTCATCCTGTGTGGCATTTACCTGTTGAGTCAATAGCCTTGCCAATAGCAGTAAGCCTTTTAAAGACTCGGTGGGACATTGGAGCCAGTTTCTATTTGGCATCTTTACTCGGCACTGCTTTTACTGACGTGATGATTGTTTTAACAGGTGTTATGAAGTCTTGGCCTGAAGTGGTTGATGCTCCTTTTTCAGAAGCCTCCAAAATGTTGAGCTTTACGGCGGGACAATTATTGGAACCATTTTCTTTATTTGCAATTTTTGTTGCTGCAGTATTAATAATTTTGATTGCAAATTGGATGAATCAAAAATCAAAAAGTGAACCACTATTTTCTAATGCTTGGCTTGTAGCAAGTTCAGCTTTAACAACAACCTTATGGGTTGATGGTTTATTTTTTGCGACTACATTGATTCAACCTCAATTAAGCGGATTGATCTGAAAACTAATATTTATGGACTTAAATACTGGATCTAATGCAAATAATGTTTACTCAACTAATTGGGATGTAATTGTTATTGGAGCAGGAGCTGCGGGTTTGATGTCTTCTCTGGAATTACCATCAAATCTCAAAGTTTTATTGTTAAATCGCAATACCAGTAAGCGTTCTTCCAGCAGATGGGCACAAGGAGGAATGGCTGCTGTTACTCGAATTGAAGATAGCGTGGATATTCATGCATTGGACACAATGCAAGCGGGGGCTGGTCTTTGTGATCCTGAAGCAGTTCAAATGTTTGTTGAGAGTGCTCCGAGATTAGTAGATAGACTTTTGAAACTAGGCATGGAATTTGATAGAAATTCTGGAAAATTATCTACAACGCTTGAAGCCGCTCATACTCATAGAAGAGTACTTCATGTCAAAGATAGAACTGGAAAGGCATTGGTTGATGTTCTGAATGAGCAAGTTGAACAAAGAGAAAATGTTTTGCATCAAAGAGGAATAAGAGTTACTCAAGTTTGGGTTGAGAGAGGAAGATGTTTAGGGGTACAAGTTCTAGATGGACCAGCTTTACGTTGGATCAAATCCAAGGCAGTTGTTTTAGCTACTGGTGGCGGTGGTCATTTATTTGCTAATACAACAAATCCAACTCAAGCAGCAGGTGAGGGAATTGCTTTAGCGTGGAGGGCGGGAGCTTTAATAGAAGATCTCGAATTTTTTCAGTTTCATCCGACCGCTCTGAAATTGGATGATGCGCCTTCGTTTTTAATTTCTGAGGCTTTAAGGGGAGAGGGTGCTGTTTTAGTGGACTCATTCGGAGAGAGCCCTGTCGACCATCTTGAAGGGAAAGATCTTGCATCAAGGGATCAAGTGAGCAGGGCATTGTTTAAAGCTATGCAAAAGCAAAAAGTTGATCACATTGGTCTTGATGTCAAATCTATTGAAGTTGAGGATATAGAAGCGCGCTTTCCGTCAATTTTTCAAAGGTGCAGAGAGCTTGGCCTAGAACCTTTAAAAGAAGTAATTCCCGTTGCTCCATCTGCTCATTATTGGATGGGTGGTGTTGCTACAAACTTGAAGGCACAAACAAATATTGAAGGACTTTTTGCGATAGGTGAGGTGGCATGTACAGGACTTCATGGTGCAAATAGGCTTGCAAGCAATTCATTAATGGAATGTTTGGTTTTTGCAAATCAAATGAGAAATATTGAATTAAATGATTTTGAAACACCATTTATATCAATCAGTGATGCAAGTTTTAAGAAAGAAAACCTTCGCTTTTCCAGAAATGATGGAACTAAGTATTTAACCAAAGAAATCGAAAAACTGAGAAAATTATGTTGGCGAGAAGCTGGAGTCGATCGATCGCAAAAAGGAATGTGTGCTGCTCTTTCAAAAGTTAAACGGGATCATGAAAATCTCTTAAATGAGCCTTTATTAAATTTAGTTTTTTCTCAGTCAAAAGATGAAATTAATGTATTTGATGAAATTTCCAGGAGAGATCTTAACTTGCTTCTCGATTTAAGTAATCGACAAAAGTCTAGCGCGCTTATGTTGGAGGCTTGTTTATTTCGTCAAGAGAGTAGAGGAGGTCATTTTAGAGATGATTACCCTTCTGCAGTTCCTTTTTGGCAATGTCATACCCGTCAAATAAAAGGAAAGGATATTCATACAAGACCGGTTAGCGAGATTACTGTTGTCTCTAAAAATCTTTAGTGTTCTTGTAATTACTTAGTTCTGCTAATTCTTTTAGGGTTTTCACTCCTGAATCAATTGAGCCATTAATTTCCCAAGAAGGGAAACCTGTTATACCTTTGGCTTCGCAAAGTTCTCTTTGGTTATTAAACCCATCTTTTGCACATTCAACTAAATTTAATTTTTCTGAAGCTTCTTTTCCGAACATTTCTTTTTGGTCATGGCAATGTGGACACCAATACGCGTTATACATAACTGCTCCTTCTTTTGTGAGATGTTCAGCGAGTTTTATTTTTTCGGGAGAACTTATTTCGATTACCGCAGGTGGCATGCCTTGGATATTATTTGAAACCTCCTTGCTAGATGGATCAACTGATGATGACCAAATTAGTCCTGCTAAAAGAACTGCTACTGACAAAATAAAACCTCTGAAAAATAACTTTCCATAATCTTCCCATCCGCCTCCAAATACATTTAATAGTAGAAGTGAAACAGATATAAGACAAGAAAGCAGACAGAAAAAACAGAAAGCTTTAATTTTAAATATCATAATTGATATTAATATTAAGCTAAAAGTAAAAGTCGCTGCAGATATATAAAAAGATCCCCACCATGCAACTTTTGAGATAGTATTTTTTTGATTTTTTAGAATAGGTATTAACGGGAATATTGCCATTAATAATATTAAAAAATAACTGATTAAACCTATTAAAGATAAAGGAATAGAAAAATTATTTGTTTGAATCAAAGTCCCCCAAGGGCTATTTAAAACTTTATCGCACCCCCCTAATCCACCTGGACAGTTTAAATTTCCTATTAACCCCCATTTGTTTAATGTTATTGATCCTGTATCAATAAACCCTACGGTTGATAATATAGCTATACCAACTCTCGCCCACTTCGAACCTAGATCTTGGCGTCGTCGACTTTTTAGTCTTGAAGAACCCATGTAGGTGTATTATAAATAGATTTATTTATTGAATTATTCTAAAGAATAATTCATTTAAAGGCTGAAAATCTAATTCATTTTCAATGTTCTTTATATTTTAAGAACCTTTAAATATTTTACTGTGTATTAAATACAAATTTCTTTAACTATTCAAGTACTAATAAGAGTGATTTATTTTTTCAGATTAATTTAATAGCTTTCAGGGCTTTTTGAATCAAGAATGCTGCAGAAAGGCCTGCGCCAACAAAAACTAAGTAAAATAGAATTCCCATTCGATTTAAATTTCTCAACCAATAATAGAACATCAGTGCTTTATCTTTTGAATTTATTAATTTTAATCTTGAATATATTGTTTCCCAGTTATCAGGCATTCTTCTGCTCGTTGTAATTCACGACCAATGTAAATGGCATGATCTAAATGACTGATGGGGAATGGACCATGACCTTCGGAGATTTGAATACCTAATTGCTTGGCACTCTTTCCTCTATAAATATTGCTTGGTTGATTTCTACTTTTTGTTTTACAACCAATTGTCTCCCCTGACTCTGGATCAATAGCGCGACCTTTTTGATCAATATCATTTAAATAATGTTCAATTATTAACTCATTTGTTGTTGGTTCAATTTTTATTAAGAAATAACCTTTGGGGTCAAGCTTTATTTGTCGCTTGGATAATTTATCGTCTAAAACCTTTATTGAGTTAATTAATTCTTCTTTAGGATCTAGATTTTTCATTTCTTTAATTTACAAATTTAAAAGAAGATAAAAAAGTCATCTGTTTTTGTGTGAGTAAATTTTTAGCTTTTTCTTCAAAAATTTATCCTGAAATAAAGCTTTTTAAGATTAAAAATATAAGTAGATTTACAAAAATAAAAGATAAATAAACAACACCTGGATTTTTTAGTCCTGCTGGTGCTGTTAGTTCATAGCCAAAAATAGTAATAACACTTTGAGTCCCTTTATCTTTATAATTAAAAATCCCTTTAGCAAAGAAAGGTTTTTCTTCATTAGGATCAACTTCATCTTTCTCAGTGGAAAGCGATTTATCTGTGTCAGGAGAATCTAGTAAATTGTTGTCTGTCATTTAGGTTAAGTCTTTAATTTTTCTGAAGTTACTATGTATTTGATAGTTTTGGCTCTTCAAACTTAAAAGGTACTTCATTATTTGTAGCGTTTATTTGATCAAGCATTAACTTATTTGCTTTTGGTAGCCATTTCCTTATTAATGAGTCCATATGTAAGTTGTACCATCTATGAAGACTTGCATTGGGTTTAGCAAGAAAACCTCTTCGTTTTTTGTGACTTCCTCCCGCTCCAGGATCAAAATATTTTATTTTATTTGCTATCGCCCACTCAATAGGGGAGTAATAACAAGCTTCAAAATGTAAATTATCTATATTTTTTTCTGAACCCCAATACCTTCCCCAAAGCATATTTTTGTTTTTTACGCATAATGACATTCCTATTGTTTTGTCAATTTCTTCTTCTTTTGCATCAAATAAAACAATATTTTCTTTCAGTTCTGTTGATGCAAGTTCAGTGAAAAATGATTCGGTGAGGTATTTACTTCCCCATACTCCCCATCTTGAACAATGAAGCTCATAAAAATAATGCATTTTTTTTAAACTCATTACATTTATTTGAGACCCACTAAGAGTTTCAACTTTTACCCCACAATTTCTTATGCTTTTTCTCTCTCTCTTGATATTTCTACGTTGATTGGAATTAAATTTTTTTAAAAAATCAGAAAAACTTTTTTCTTCATTTAATTTCAATAAACTGTGTTGGTTGACCCACTTAGCGCAATTTAGAGATTCAGCTATTTTCATCCATTTAGGATCTACATATAAAAAATTACAACTGAGAATGCCATTTTGTTTGGCAAAAGTATCAATTTCAGAGATTAATATTTGTGTGAGATCTATATCATTAGCTCCCTCTGCGTAAAGGAAGCGATAGCCTTCTATAGGACTTAATGGACTCATCCCTATTAGTTTTGGATAATATTGAAGTCCCATATCTCCAGCTAGTTGAACAAAGGCATTATCAAAAATAAATTCTCCATAACTATGAGATTTAAGATAGAGAGGTGCACATGCAATTAAATCATTTTCACTCCAAGCAGAGAGAAATAATGGTTGCCATCCATATTTTTGACTAACACTTTTTGATTTTTCTAATGCATTTAACCAATCCCACTTATAAAAAGGAGTTGAATTTTCTTTTAAGAAATTATTCCAAATAATTTTAGGAATTTCTTGGATTGATGCATGCCATTTAATTTTGATATTGGTCATTTCTTTTATACTAAATCTATATTCAGGATAAATTATTTCTAAAATATCTGATAAGTAATTCATTATTACCGAGCTTTTTACTTTCTTTTAGGATCCAGTTATTTTTTTTCTTCATGATTGTATTTAAGTTTATTAATTCAGATGAAACCCAGCAATAATTTCCCCCTAATAGATGAGGCGTAATGGTGATTTGTAATTCATCTATTAGATCCTCTAAAAGAAAAGCTGAAATAAGATTTGCGCCTCCTAGTAATACAATTCTTGCAATGCCTTTCTGATATAAATCATCAAGAGAATCACGCCAAGTGATTTTTAAATTGATTTTTTTATCGAATCCGTTTGGAAGCATAATCTCCTTTTTCTTATCTTGCTGTTGGATTAACCATTTTTGAATAGGTTGTTTAAAAAAAATCCAATTAACTGGAAAATCTATTTGATTACTGGCTATAAGAGCAATTGGCTGTTTATTCTTTCCTTCTAAAGTTCTTTGTTTTAATAATTTTTTATTTTTAATGACACAAATTGATTGATGATCTCTCAGTGTTTGCCCTCCCATTAAAATCCCATCTGACCAGGCAAGTGATTCTTCTAAAACCAAACGATCACCTGATTGACCTAATTGTGTTTTCCCTCCTTCTGGGTATGCGATACGTCCATCAATACTAGAAGCTAGAACTAATTTAACCCATTTTTTTTTCAATTATCTAAGTAAACCAACCTGATTCTTTGAGTCTTTAGTATCGATCTTTGATTCAGGTACGTTTGCATAAACTTCAGCTGCATTATTTGGGCTTTCCTGTAGTTTAATTTTATATAAATTCGCCCCAATCGCATTAATTGGGTTAGTTAATTTATCTGAAATATGTAATGCAATGTTTTCAGCTGTAGGTACACAGTTTGCAAAATAAGGAATATCTTTATTTAAAAAGGTATGATCAAAAGGCTCTACAACTAAATCATTAATTAAACTATTTAATGAAGATAAATCACATATCATTCCAGTTCTAGGATTAATCTTTCCTTTGACAGTTATATCTACTAAGTAATTATGACCATGCCCATTAGGTCGAGCACATTTTCCGAATATTTTTTCGTTTTCGCTTTGAGGTAGGTCTTCTCTTGCTAAGCGATGAGCAGCTGAAAAGTGTGTTTGAACTGTTAAATAAGCATCCATAGCATTTCCTTGATAGTCAGCCCAGAGTTTTGGGTTTTCGTAAAGACGTAGAGATTTTAGGGGTAAGTGAGATTTAAGGCGTTTCCATATAATACGAACTAAACTTTCAGTTGTGGGAAGGCAGCCTTCGGGTTTAGAAAGATCAAACTCTGGCCATGTTTCATTTAAAAAACGAAAGTCAAGCTGACTTGTTACTTCGTTTTTTATGGCATGTTTTACATCTGAAAGGTTTAAGACCATGCCATATTTATTAAGTTCTCCTTCCATGGTTACGATTAACTCGTAATTATGACCGTGGCCAGGAGCTATTGAGCATGGGCCAAACAAAGCTGAATTATCATCATCAGATAATTCAGGAAGCCGATAAAGGTGGCTTGAGCTAAAGCAGGCTCTCCTTGTAATTACACAGCTTCTCCCCTCTCCGTGGGAGAAATTAGATGTGATTCCTTCCATAAATTTTTCACATCAAAACACATCTTAATAACTTTTAGTTACTTCTGTCTTTATGGACGTCCAATCAACCCCTAAAACTCTTAAAGAAAAGTTAGGTGGTCGAAATATATTTTTGATAGGAATGATGGCTTCTGGCAAAAGTCAAACGGGACCAGTTCTAGCAAAAATGATCAATTATGCTTTTGTTGATACTGATGATGTTATAGAAAAAGCTTCGAAGCAGTCCATTTCATCTATTTTTAAAAAAGATGGAGAAAAAGTTTTTAGGGATATTGAAAAAAAAGTTTTAAAAGAAATTAGTCAACATCATTCTCTTGTAATTGCTACTGGAGGTGGTTTAGTTACCTTACCTGAAAACTGGGGCATCCTTCATCAAGGAATAGTGATTTGGTTAGATCTTGATTTGCAACGTTCAATTAAACGATTAGAAAGTGATAAAAAGAAACGCCCTTTACTAATTGGGGATGATTTGGCTGAGAATTTTAGTCAGATTTTGGAAAGTAGAAAACCAATATATTTAGAGTCAGATTTGAGAATAGAAGTTGAAGATCAATCTCCATATGAGGTCGCAACTATGATTGCTGAACGTTTGCCAGGCATCCTTATTGACCCGGAGACTCAAGCCGAACGGCATACCACTGAATTGTAAAACCTGTTTTGATTTCTAGGTCGCATGCTGTATCAAGTAAATGTTGAGCAGCTTCTTCTATTGAAGACTTACATGCAAGATCTAATGGTAATGAATCAAATTTATTTAACCAAGATTGAATCCATAAAAGAGTTTGTTCTTTATCCAGGAATTGTTCACTTTCACCAGGAACCAAAACAACATAATTATCCATTTCTCTAATTAGTGGATCAGACATGAGACAGAAAATTTTCTTTTCTTTGATTTCTATTTTAATTATTTTTACTTACACAGGTTCTGCCCTTGCTGAAACTATTCTTGAAATAAACGATTTTCAAACATCTAAGCTTTATGAACGCAAATTAATTTGGCCTGATTGGCACTTTCCTTCTTCTATTAAGCGCCCAGGATTAAAAGATGATTTAATTTACCCTGATTGGTTTGAAGGCATATGGGATGTTACTAGTGAGATAGAAAGTGATCAGAATAAAGAAACTATTATTCACTCAGCTAAATTTATTCACAATACCTCTGGTAATTTAATTGCTGACCGTGAATATAACACTCAGTCTTTTGCTTTGAGCACAAAACCTGGTGGTTTTTTATTAGTAAAGAATGACCCTAAATCTCCTAATCGTCAGTTTGCGAAATTAACTGAAGATAGGTATATAGAGACAAAAATCATAGGAAGACTTCAAGAAAAAATAGATAATAATATTTTTCTTACTGATGAATTAATTTTACAAATTTTGCATACACCAGAATTGAGTAGGGTTAGCCAGGTTGAAACATTAACTGAGTTTAAAAAATGCGGTTATAACCAAAATAATGAGATAAATCTAAGTGGGTTTAATATTTGTGGAGAACAATTCCAGGCAATTTACAATCAACCTGGGCAAAATTTTATTTCTTTGCCGATTAAAACAGAGAAATCTAAATTAATACTTAGAAAGGCTAATTATGATTAGTTTTTGTTACTTGATCTTCAATTAAGTCTCTCCAGCTAAAAAGATTTTTTAGACTTGGATTATTTATATATAAAGAACACCCTTTGCCTTTTAGAGTTTCTCCAGATGAATTTGGGAATTTGAGTAGTGATAAGTGTGATGCTACAGATATATCAGCAATAGAAAGTTTGTCTCCAATAAGGTAGTTTTCTTGATCAATTAAATTTGATAGATATCCTAGATTTTGTTTTAGAGATTCTTTCTCTTTCTGGTTTATTAATCCAGAAATCTGACTAGCAATTTTTGTAGGAATATTAAGAAGAAGTTTTTGCATCGAATCAGAAATTTCGTTTGTGAATAAAGAGGAAATCAATACTGGATTCTTCGCAAGCTCTTCCAAAAAGACAATTTTGATAGATTTTGCCAAAGTTGTATCTGCCCAATTTTCAATTATTTGGGCCTGAGAAGCTGCCTTTAGACCCTCTGGAATTAATTTTGGTTCTATTTCAATTTTCTCTAAGTGTCGTATTATTGAACTTGAGTCATGGATTGTTGTTTCCTTGTCAAAAAGCACGGGTAATTTTTTTTGTCCTGTTTTTTGAAAGATATCTATTTGGCCTATGGCTGGAGTTATCTCAACGGTTCGATATTCAAGCTTTTTTGCAGCCAAAGCCATTCTTACTTTCAAGCAATAAGGTGAGTGCCTAAATTGATGAAGTTCCAACATTTTATTTTCCTTCAAATGGTTAGCAGAGTAGCTATGAATTCAGTCTTTTGTTGGTGAAAAATGGGTGAGTTCTTTTCTAATGTTTCTAGATATCCCAAATATCTCATCACAATAGTTTTGGGGGTTTTCACTGCTGCAATTTCTCCATTAATTAAACGAGGTAGTAATCCGATCACAGCGATTGCTCTTGTTGGGGCTTTGTTAAGTGGACTTCTGACAATAATTTTCTTATTAAAGGCTATGGCTTTCCCTGTACCAATTACTTAGATATGGCTAATTCTAGAAGAGTAGAAAAATTAGCAGCCTTACTCAAAAGAGAAGTTAGTGAACTGTTAGTTAATGGGGTAAGAGATGAAAGAATTCATCAGGCTATGATTACCATTACATCTGTTGAGGTCTCAGGTGACTTACAGCATGCAAAAATTTTTGTAAGTCTTTTTGGCGAAGAGAAAAAAAAAGCTGAAGTTCTAGTTGGTTTAGAGGAAGCAAAGGGATTTATTCGTGCTGAGCTTGCTCGAAGGCTTCAAATGAGACGATCTCCTGAGCTTGTTTTTAAGATTGATCAAGGTATGACAAAAGGTCCTGCAGTTTTAGATCTTCTCAATTCATTAGAACTTGAACGTAAAAGTAAAGAAAGACTTATAGATTAATCAATATTTTTGATGAATAAAGCTGATCTTAGAAGACAAGTTGCTGAATTATTTATAGTTAGAGCAAGTGGATTCAACCTTGATTCGCAACGTTTATATCCTAACTTAGAAGAATCTAATTCAAATCTTAAGAGACTTTTAGAAGAAGGTGTTGGTGGCGTTATTTTTTTAGGAGGAACTGTAAAAGAATTAGAAATTCGTTGCAATGTCTTAAAAAAATGGTCGGGTAAACCTCTTCTCTTATGTGCTGACATTGAGGAAGGTGTTGGTCAACGATTTTATGGAGGAACAAAGTTTATTCCTCCAATGGGTATCGCTCAGATTTATAAAAAAGATCATAATTTAGCAATTTCTATTGCTGAGAAAATCGGCTATTTTACTGGTAAAGAAGCAAAATATATTGGTTTAAATTGGTTATTAGCACCAGTCTGTGATATTAATAACAATTCAAATAACCCGGTTATAAATCTAAGAGCTTGGGGAGAAGAAACTGAACCAGTCAAAAGTTTAACTTGTGCTTTTTATAGAGGTGTTTCTAGATCACAAATGCTTACTTGCGCAAAACATTTTCCTGGGCATGGTAATTCCGAAATTGACTCTCACTTGGATCTTCCAGAAATACAGAAAGACTTATCTGAATTAGAGAAATTTGAGTTAATTCCCTTTAGATCTTTAATCAATCAAGGAGTCAATAGTATCATGATCGGCCATTTACTTATGTCAAAAATTGATCCTATTTATCCTGCAACACTCTCAAAAAGTTTGGTTACTGATTTGTTACGTATCAAATTAAAATTTGATGGTTTAGTTGTCAGCGATGCCTTGGTTATGAATGCAATATCTAATAAATATAGTAGTGGTAGATCTGCAGTTATGGCGTTTGAAGCAGGAATTGATTTGATTATGATGCCAAAAGATATTGATGAGGCAATTGATTCTCTCACTAATGCTTTTTATTCAGAAAAAATTTCTTTAGAAAGGTTACATATATCTAGAAAAAGAAGAAAAAAACAACTTGATTTAATTGGTAATGAAAATGATTTAGAAGAAGAATTCAGGCATGAAGATGTTAAGAATAAATTTTTAGTTGATGCTTATAGATTTAGTAATTCTATAATAAAAAATTCAATTTGTGTCAGAGGTGAAAGTACTATAAAGGCTAAAGTGAATGATATTAATCTTATACAGGTTGATAATTTTGATCAAGTTTCTAATAAATTTTTCCCTGCATTAAATTTACCTAAGGCAGTAGGCTTTAGAAATTTAATTATACATCCATTAGGCATCAGTCCATGGCAAGATAGTAATAAAAGGTTTTTAGAATTAGGGCAATTTCGTAATAGTAAAATTCTTCTTCAGCTTTTTGTAAGAGGTAAACCATTTATAGGATCAGAATATCATCACGATCATTGGATAGACGCTATAAAAAATTTAGAAATTGAGGAAAAAGTATCAGGAATTATAATATATGGATGTCCATATTTATATGATAAAATAAAGAAAACTATTCATGAATCTATCCCTTTAGCTTATAGTCCTAGTCAAATAGAGGAAGCACAAACTCAAATTTTAAGTCGTATTTTGCAATCAAAAATAGTTCAAAAGGAAGTTGATGAAAAATCAAGTAAAGAATTTACTGATTGAAAATTGTTTAATCGAGAATCTAGTATTCAAAGAAAGCCTTATCATTTTTCAAATAATTGCATAGTGATTCTTTAGACTTCCTAGAAAGAAGCATATAGAAATGGCTTTAACCGACAAGAAGATAATTATTACTCGTGCCCAAGAACAGACTTCAGAGGCTCGTAAGATCTTTCGAGAAAATGGAGCTGAGGTATTCGATCTTCCTTCATTAGTGATTGGACCTCCAGATGACTGGGCGCCTTTAGATGATGCCTTAAAGGAAATTGCTACCTTTGACTGGATCATTTTTTCTAGCGCAAATGGTGTTAGAAATGTTGAAGATAGACTGAAAGAAATAGGATTATCTTTATCGAAAATTTCCAAGACTATTCAAATTGCTGCTGTCGGTAGAAAAACAGCTTCTTTGTTATCAGATATTGATGCAAAGATTAGTTTTGTTCCTCCTAGTTTTGTTGCAGATAGCTTGGTTGAATATTTTCCTCAGAATCAAAAAGGTTTAAAACTATTCATCCCGAGAGTACAAACCGGAGGTAGATCAATATTATCTGACTCTTTTAAATTAAAAGGAGCAGAGGTTACTGAAGTAGCTGCTTATGAATCTTCTTGTCCTAAAGATATGCCTCAAAAGACTATAGAGGCTTTGAATAGTGGGGAAATAGATATTATTGCTTTTACTAGTGGTAAAACAGTCAAAAATACTGTCAGCTTATTTAAAAAATACTTGGGTGAAAATTGGTTGACATTAATCGAAAGGATCAAACTTGTTTCGATTGGACCCCAAACAACTATTAGCTGTAAAAACCTTATTAGAAAACCTGATAACGAGGCATCACCACATGATCTAGATGGATTATTAAAAGCTTGTTTGGAATTACAATTTAATTAAATTTATGCAGATTTTTCGACAAGATCTTTAAAACCATCAAGATTTTTTTGTAATTCTTTTGTGACCATTCCTCCAAGAATATTTGCTTTCATTAGATTTGCTAAAACTTGCGGTAATTCATAAGATATTTTTAATTTAACAACAGTTTTAGTGCTCTCTTCATTGTAAAAGCGTACTGAACCCTTGGTAGGTAAACCACCAACTGATTTCCATTCCAATTTCTCTGCTTCTACTCTTTTAGTGATTTGAGCTTTCCATTTAAAACGAAAGCCATTAGCTGCAAGTGTCCACTCCGTTAAATCAGGAAGTGTCGAGGTTTTTTCATCGACTGTCTTAACCGATTCAATCCAAGTCATCCACAAAGGCATCGAATCTAAATCACTCCAAAACTTCCAGACAAGTTCAACTGGAGCATGAATTTCACTTATCACTGTGTGATCAAGCCACTTTCCCATTTCTTAAGCAACCGAAGAATTTTTTGCTAGTGACGCAGACTTTGAGAGCATTGCTGAAGCAGCAAGATGACCACTCATTGTTGCTCCTTCCATAGAGTCAATGTAATCCTGTTTTGTGTAACTGCCTGCTAAGAAGAAATTACTAAAAGAGGTTTTTTGATCTGGTCTATATGGCTCCATTCCAGGTGCCTCTCTGTATAGAGAATGAGAAACTTTGACCACATTGCTCCATAAAAGCTTCAAGCCTTTGGAAGAAGGGAAAAGTGTCCTTACCTGTAAATCAGTATGTTTTACAATTTCATCTGAGGGCTTGGTAATCCAGGGATCTCCAGGGGTTAAAACACATTGAAGTAGTGAGCCCTGACCATCTTTTTTATAGTCTTCTGGGCTTGATAAGGCTAAATCAGCAAAACAGCTAAAATCAGCATCGGCTGTGTATAGCAAATTGTCTAAACCAGATGGACTTTTTAGATTTATTTGAGCTTTTTCATTATTAATCTCTGTTACCCAGCCATCGTATCTAAGTTGTACTGTTGCGACTGGTACAGCATCAAGATTGAAAAGTGAGTCAAACTCTTTAAAACGTCTCCAGGATCTAGGAATTATTCTTTTAATACCAGATACATCGCAAGCAGCTAAATATTTGTCTGCTTGAATTTTTTTTTCACCATCTGGAGTTTGAAGAGTTAATCCAGTCACGGATGGTTGGTCGGAATCCTCTGAATGAATTTCTTTAACAATATTCTCTAAGTGCAGTTTTCCACCTCTTTGTTCAATGTAATCGAGTATTGGCTTCGTGAGCCATTTGTGTGGTGAGCCCTTTAATAGGTTTAGCTTGGATGCCTCTGTTTTTGAAGCGAACATCATAAAGATGGTAAGCATGCATCTTGCTGAAATAGCTTCGCAATCAATGAATCCAAGAGCATATGCAATAGGATTCCACATCCTTTCGATACTATTTAGGCTTCCTCCATGGTTTAGAAACCATTGTTTAAAGCTTATGGAATCTAGTGAGCGTATTGTTTTCATCGCCCCCTCATAGTCAATAAGCCCTCTCACAATTGGACTTGTCCCAAGAGCAAGAGCATTCCTTAGCTTGTCAATCCAATTTAATTGAGGTGTAGTGAAGAAGGCTTTTAAACCGTTGAAAGGAGCTCCTGCAAAAAATCGAAAATCAAGTGATTTAATGTCACCGCCCTTGTTAACAAAAAGGTGAGTGTGGTCTTTTGGTAAAAGATTTTCAAATGCCCCTACTTTTCTCATTAAGGCAAACAGATTGGCATAGTTGAAAAAGAACACATGCAAGCCCATCTCTATATGATTGCCATCGGAATCTTCCCAGCTTCCAACTTTACCTCCAATAAATGGTTTGGCCTCATATAGGTCGACCTCATGTCCTTCATCAACAAGGTCAACTGCAGCAGTCAATCCTGCTAAACCTGCACCTATTATTGCGATTTTCACTCGTTTAATTAGATGGATACACTAACTCTATGAATAAAAACTCGTTTTTGGCACTTTTAAAATCGAATATAATTAATAGAGTGTTATTAAAGTTCAGAAAAAACAATGAGTGAATCAAACGCACCGCCCGAAACTCATAAAGCTCAAGATGGCAAGGGAGTACTTATCACAACTCTTGCATTGGATCAGTTGGCTAGACTTTGCAAAGAACAAGGTTCAGGGAAACTATTGAGAGTTGGAGTGCGTTCAGGGGGATGCAGTGGTATGAGTTACACAATGGACTTTGTGTCCGCTGATGATATTCAAAAAGATGATGAAATTTATGAATATTCCGTAGGTGGCAGCTCTTTTAAAGTGATTTGTGATCCCAAGAGTCTTTTGTATATATATGGTATGCAGTTAGATTTCAGTACAGATTTAATTGGTGGAGGCTTTAACTTTACTAATCCCAATGCTTCACAAACTTGCGGCTGTGGAAGTTCCTTTGCAGTTTAACTTTAACTAAAAGAATTTAAAAATTAACAATGGATCAATCAGAGGAAAGTCTTTTTGAAGAGGCCCTAAATCGCTATAAAGCTGGTTCACCAGCAGATGAATTGATTGAAGATTTTCAGAAAATAACTTCTACTACTCCAAATAATGCTGCTGCATGGACATGCTTGTCTTGGCTGCAGTTGTTATGTGATTCGCCTCAGGAAGCCTTGCGGTCTGCGCGATATGCCGTGAAACTTAACGGTCAAGATCCACAGTCAAGAATAAATTTAAGTCTTGCATTGTTAGAGACTAATTCTAAAGGAGTTAGAGATCATATTGATTATGTGAAAAGGGCTATGTTCGTTCTTCCTGAATTAGAAAAAGAATTAAAAGAATCATTTGAAGATGGTCTTTCACGGAAACCTAATTGGACAACATTACTGAAAATCAAAAATTGGTTAGATCTTTGATTTCTAATTAGATCTCATCAAATAATTTTTAAGCTAATATTCCTTTAAAAGCGTCATTAATTGTGGGGAAACTGAATTTAAATTTAAGTTTTTTCAACCTTTGAGGTTTGACATTTTGCCCCTCTAAAACCACACGAGCGCCATCTCCTAAAATTAACTTCAATATCGGTCCGGGTACTGCGAGAAGACTTGGTCTGCCAAGTGCTTGACCAAGTGAATTAGAGAATTCATTCATTCGTACAGGATTTGGTGCAACCCCATTGACAACCCCAGACCAAGCAGAATTGTTTACACTTTCGTTAATAAGATTACAAAGATCTGTTCTGTGTATCCAGCTCATCCATTGTTTTCCATTTCCTATAGGACCTCCAAGACCTGCTCTAAAAATAGGAAGCATTTTCCCTAGTGCTCCGCCATCTTTGGCTAATACGATGCCAATTCTTACAATTAGAAGGCGAGTCGCTCTTGGTTTGCTTATGGCACTAGATTCCCATTCTTTACAGAGTTTTGCTAGAAAATCGTTACCTTGAATATTGTCTTCATTGAATTCAGTTTGAGGATGTGAGCCATAAAAACCAATTGCAGATGCATTAATAAGGACTTTGGGGGGCTTTCTAAGATTTCGAAGGTTTTTAATTAGATTCTTTGTCGTTTCTATGCGACTATTAGTAATTTCCTTACAGTGATCGGTTGTCCATCTTTTTTCAGCAATAGGTTCGCCAGCGAGATTGATAACCCCTTCGCAGCTTTTAAGGCAAGTCTGAATTTCTTCTTTATCCCAAGACGAAGACTCAGCTGGATTCATTTGTAAGAAATTGATGCTTTGGTCATTAGCTATGGCTTTTAGCTTTGCTTTGGATTGTCTAGATATGACTGTGAGGTTGTGTCCTTCTCTAATTAGTAAAGGAATTAATTCTCTTCCGATAAAACCAGTGCATCCAGTAAGTAGTAATTTCATGATTTCTCTAATTAGATTTGATCAGCTTAGAAGGATTTTGATTAACTTATGGCGTTGATCGATAAAGAATATTTGCGTTATGGAATTTGCAATTAATTAATGACATGATTTTTATCATTTTGCTTTAACTGCTATTCTTCATTTGATTAGTTGAATTAAGTCGTTAGTCTTTTTTATTAATTATTGAACATGTCTGAACAAACCGGAAAAGTAGATGATTCACAATCACCTCCAAAGATACAAAAGAAACTCAGAAAAGGAGATCTCGTAAAAGTTGATCGTGAAAAATATTCTAGTAGTTTAGAATCTGAATCAAGTGATACTACTTTACCTGAATATATTTTTCAAGGGCCTGGAGAAGTATTATTGATTAAAGATAATTATTGTCAAGTTAGGTGGAGAAGACCAGTCCCTGATGTTTGGATAAATTCTGATCATATAATCTCATATAAATAAACGAATAAAGATTGAAACTATAAGATAAGCCATTCTTTTTTATTGCTTTGTAAAAATTTCCTTTTTTTCTTAGCAATAGCAATCATTGCTTTTCCATCATGGAGGTAATTGTCTACATAACCCATGGTATAGCGTTCTAATTCATTTAGACCATCCTCAACATGTGATAAGCAATGATAGAGATCTAAACTGAAATCCCTTATGATTGAGGGGCTTGCTAAAGATGTATAAATTTTTTTAATCTTAATTATTTTGTTTTTACTTTCTTCAAGATAAAGGCAGAAAGAATCCATTAATATCTGATCATAAGGATCAGCTGATAAATCTTTTATTTTTGAACCTAAAGGATTAATTATTTGCCCTAATAATTTATCAATAGGTAGGTATATATTCTGAAACCATTTTTTTATATCTTCAGATTTAGAGTAATTATTAGTTTCTCTTTTGTGTTCATTTTGCTTGTAAACTTTTGAATTATTAATTTTATTTAAATGAAGATCTTTGTGTTGTCTCTTTAATATTTCCCATGCTGAGTTGACTTCGAGCATTACTGCTGAATCACCTCCTTTATCGGGATGATGTATTTTTACAAGTTTTCTATATGCTTTTTTTATCTCTTCTAGTTTTGCGCTGGGATGAACTTTTAATATTTGATATGGGTCTTTGTTCATTCTTAAATGCTTCTTTCTTTTTTAGAGGTACTCATTCCCTTTTACTGGGTTTGCGGGGATGGAAGTAAACATAGTGGTTGACAGATATCTTTCTCCAAAACTAGGCAGGATAACAACTAAGCGCTTGTTCGTAAATTCAGGTTGATTTCCTAGTTTTAAAGCTGCGGCTACTGCAGCACCACTGCTGACACCACAAAGCAATCCTTCTTCCTTGGCAAGTCTTCTTCCTATGTCCATTGCCTCTGTGTCATTGATTTTTATGACTTCATCAATTTGATTCATATCTAACACATTAGGGATGAAACCAGCACCAATGCCTTGTATAGCATGAGACCCAGGCTTTCCTCCTGAGAGAACAGGGCTTGATGAAGGTTCAACAGCAAAAACCTTAATTTTCGGATTTTTTTGTTTTAAAAATCGGGCACAACCTGTGATTGTTCCTCCTGTTCCCACTCCAGCAATTAATCCATCAAGCTTGCCTTCGCAATCTTCCCAAATTTCTTCGGCGGTAGTTTTTTCATGAATATCAGGATTGGACAAATTATCGAATTGCTGAAGCAAATACGCATTAGGTTTGGAAGCCACTAATTCCTTTGCCAACTGAATAGCTCCTTGAATTCCTTCTTCGCCAGGAGTTAGTTGAAGTTCTGCTCCAAATGCTCTCAACATTGAGCGTCGCTCAGTACTCATTGTGTCAGGCATTGTAAGTATGAGACGATACCCCTTTGCTGCTGCAACCATAGCCAAGGCAATTCCTGTATTTCCGCTTGTTGGTTCAATAAGAACAGTATGACCAGGTTTGATGGTGCCCTTTTCTTCAGCTGATTTGACCATTGCGCCAGCTATGCGGTCTTTTACGGATGCTGTCGGGTTGAAACTTTCTAATTTAGCTACGATTTCAGCTCGACAATTAAATTCACTAGGTAATCGATTCAATTTGACCAAGGGTGTTTGGCCCACTAAAGAAGTTATGTCATTTGCAATTGGCATGATCTGATTTTAAAAACAGGGATCAGTTTCTTGGCAAAAGTTATTTAATAATTCAAGTCTTTTTTAATAATGCTTGAAAATTTGTTATTCAAAAGCTTTATTGGTCTTTTAGAGATATAAATAGATGGAATAATTTTTTGATATTGACCGAGAGCATATACAACAACTATCGGCCTCCAATTTTATGGATTTTTCTTTTTTGGACCTTAGCTTGTGGAATAGCATTTGTCTCTTTGGGAAATTTGCCTTTAAGAGATTTCGATGAAGCAACTGTTGCAAGAGTTGCATTGGAATTACACCAAAAAAGTGGACTAGAACGTTTGCTTCCCTCTATCTGGGATCGGCCTTATTTGAATAAACCCCCTGGCTTGCATTGGATCATATCTTTTGCGATTGGAATTAGTCGAAATTTCCAAAATAATTTTAAAATGCTACCCTCTGAATTTTGTATAAGATTTTTCCCAGCACTTTTTTCTACATTTGTTGTTCCATTGGGAGGCCTGATTCAGTGGAATTTGCGTCCTAAAGATCGAATTGCTTGCATTACTACCTCAGCAATTTTATTGACTTTATTGCCAATTATTAGATATGGGAGAATGGCAATGTTGGATGGAACGCAGCTTAGTGCTATTGCACTTTTATGGTTTTGCTTATCATCTATAAAAAACAATAAGTCGACTAAATTTAATTTTTTAGGGGCTGGGTTTGCGTGTAGTTTTATACTTTTACTTAAAGCTCCTGTAATTATTCCTGCACTATTTGCATCTTTATTACCTTTAATCTGGGAATATAAATCACAGAAATATTTTAATAATCTTTCATGGGTCTGGTTCTTTTATGGACTAATTCCCGGTTTTGCTTGGCACTTATGGAATATCTTTTCCTACGGGTCAGGAGCTCTCTGGCTCTGGTGGGGAGATGGAGCAGGAAGAGTTTTGTTTGAAAAAGGATCAGGGAGTGATCTGGGAGTTTTGGTGCCAATAATTGAAATACTTGAAGGGGGTTGGCCTTGGATTCTTGTATGGCCAATTGGTTTTTTATGGGCATGCTTTAGTCTCAATACTCGTTGGGGAGTGTGGGCTTTTAGTACTCAGATCATAATTGCAGGAAGTATTTTACCCTTGAAAATGCAACTTCCTTGGTATATCCATCCATTTTGGTTGCCTTTCGCTTTAATATGTGGTCCTCCAGTCTCTTGGTTAATTCAAAGGAAAGGTAATGATTATCTTTTTGCTGAAAAATTATTAAGTAAGATTCCGTATGTATTATCTTTGATTGGATTATGTTTAATTGTTTTTTCTTTATTAATTAAATTAAATATTCTGAATTTTGGAGAGGGTTACTTCAATATAGTTTTTTATATAAGTTTAGGTTGGTGTTCGGGAGGATTATTATTATCTAATTCAAGAAGAAATATTAGAAAAGTTGGTTTTGTTGGAATAATTTTTGGAAGTATTATTACTTTATTCTTTTTTGTGAGCTCTAAATTTTGGTTATGGGAAATAAATGAGAATTGGGATGTAAGACCAGTAGCTGAATTTTTATCTAGCGTTCCTGATCAACCAATATATATCCAAAATAGCTTCGAGCGTCCAAGCTTAAATTGGTATGCTCAAAAACAAATAAAAAGTTTTAACGACAAAAATCAAACTAATTGCAACCTAATTAAGAAAACTAATGATTGGGATCTTTATACATGTAATGATTAAATAAAATATTATTATTAAAATATTTTTCACTTACTATCCTTTTATTTGTAAGAATCATTTAGTTATTAGGGTTTCTAAAAAGTGTATTGCATCGAGCTTACTATTAAATTAAGTCCTATGCCTTTGGTAGTTCAGAGAAAAGAGCATGAAGATGCTAAAAGGCTTTACTCTGAAGTTATAGATTCTATGAAAAATGGTAATCCAAGGCTTCTAGAATTGACTTGTGAGAAAGTCGAAGACAAAAGAATTACTGTTCTTGTTAGTGAAATTACAGCTGTACAGATTTATGAAAAGACAAGTAGCAGTACTAGTAAACGTCCTGGATTCTCACTGCAGCAATAAGAAAAAATAGGAGAGATTCAATTTTGGAACCAACAGGGTCTGGCTATTTGGAATTCGATCAAGTTTCTTTTTCTTGGCCAAATGGAGTCAACGTTATTGATAAATGCTCTTTTTCAATTTTAAAACCAGGTTTGTGGATGCTGGTGGGTGAAAATGGAAGTGGTAAAAGCACTTTGTTTCGTTTAATCACTGGAGTCATTACTCCTAAAAGCGGAAAAATCTTCTGTTCTCTTAAACCATCAATGGTTTATCAAAATCCAGACCATCAATTGCTTATGCCAACATGTAAAAGTGAGTTGATGCTTAGCGTCCCTAAAACCATTCCTCAAAGTAATATATTTGATTTGATTCAATCCGCTCTTGAAAAAGTGGACTTAGGCGAAATGTTGGACAGGCCTATTCATACACTAAGTGGTGGTCAAAAGCAGCGGTTAGCTCTTGCTGGAGCAATTGTCAGCAATTCAAATTTACTTTTACTTGATGAGCCCACAGCTCTATTGGATCCTCAAAGTCAAAATTCAGTTTTGAAAGTTATGAAAAAATTGACATGTTCATCCTCAGATCCAATTACAGCAATATGGGTTACTCATCGTTTGGAAGAATTATCTTTTTGTGATGGGGCGGCAATTGTTAAAAATGGAGGTATTAGTGATTGGAATTCTGGTTCAAAAGTGTTCCAAGAATTAAAATCACTTGCCCTTAGGTAGCTGGCAAGAGTAAGTTCTTAATGTTGTAATCCTCGGTAGCTCAGCGGTAGAGCGATCGGCTGTTAACCGATTGGTCGCAGGTTCGAATCCCGCCCGGGGAGTTTTGAAAACCAAATGCAAATTGATTTATTCGTCAGAATAGATTTTTTTGACTTTTAAGCCATTAAATATTTTTTGATTTGCAAGATAAAAACAAATCTTGCTGATTTTTTTATTACCGTTTTTTATGAAAGTTTTGAGAATTCCTTAACAGTAGTGCATTGGAATTGGAAGACTTTCTAAAGACAGTTCAGCCTCTTTTTGTCATTTCAGGGATAAAAAGTCAGTGATAGCAAGTGATCTTGTCTTTTAGTCCATGGGGGACCACATTTTCCGAATTCTGCAATAAAAACAAAATTTTGAGAGAATCATATGAATCTTTAGTAATCGCTGTTGCGGGTACTTTTTAACTTAGGCAATTTTTAATGAAGCCTTGCATTTTACTCATTGAAGACGACCAGGACATGAGAGATCTTGTTGCAGGGCATCTTGAGCACACTGGTTTTGATGTCCAAAAAGCAGAGGATGGCATTAAGGGGCAAGCGCTAGCTCTGCAATACGTGCCTGATCTGATTCTTCTTGATTTAATGCTCCCTAAGGTTGATGGTTTAACCCTTTGTCAACGTTTAAGAAGAGATGAGAGAACATCAGGCATACCTATTCTTATGATCACTGCTTTGGGTGGTATCAAAGATAAAGTTACGGGATTTAATTCTGGTGCAGATGATTACATTACAAAACCATTTGACTTAGAGGAATTACAAGTCAGGATTAAGGCCTTGTTAAGAAGAACGAATCGCGCTCCATTAGGAAGTAACAATCAGCAAGAAATACTGAGTTACGGTCCTCTTACACTTGTTCCTGAAAGATTTGAGGCGATATGGTTCGAATCTGCAGTGCGTTTGACTCATTTAGAATTTGAATTGCTTCATTGTTTGATGCAGAGGCATGGTCAGACAGTTGCTCCCTCATTAATTCTAAAAGAAGTTTGGGGTTATGAACCTGATGATGATATAGAGACTATAAGAGTGCATGTAAGGCATTTAAGAACAAAGCTTGAGCCTGATCCAAGAAAACCAAGATTCATTAAAACTGTATATGGTGCAGGATATTGCCTGGAATTACCTACTGGGGACAAAATAAGCGAAATTAAAGCATTAATAACTCAAGCGAGAGAAACTAATTCTTATAAAAATAATTCGGATGAAAAGGTGATTGCTTAATCAATCAAGTTTATATCTAATAAAGTTACTTCCCACGCAAGTCTAGGCTGTACATAATTCAATAATTGTTTTCTAAGTTCTTCAAGTTGTTTAACAATAATAGAATTTTTTTCTTTTCTCCATATTCTATTTTGATGAAAATCTATAAACCATAGTTGTTGCTCAATGTTGAGTTCATCGGTGATTTCCTTGGCTAATTTAAGAGACTCAATTTGGTTAGTTGCTTTGAGTTCTAGCTTTTGTCTTAACGAGCTTGAGATGCCTAACCAATATTGTAGATTTATTAGATATCTTCCAGGAGATCCATAAGAAAAATCAAGCAAATCTCTAACTTTTTCATTAGGGATATCATCTGTTTCTTGAACAACTTTGGATTTGTGAATAATTTTATTTAATTGATTATCATTTAAGCGTATAAATGGGACTATCTGACATCTTGATTTAATAGTAGATAATAGTTTCTCTGGTCTTTGAGTAATTAGAATAAATAATCCTGTATTTGTATCTTCAAGGGTTTTTAATAATGCATTTGATGCGGATTCATTTATCCTCTCAATATCTTCAATTATCACTATGCTTCTTTCTGACTCAAGTGGTTTTTTCCCTAAAAACTCTATTACTTCTTTGATTTTATTTAGTCTTATTTGCGGAGGTGATTTAATGTTTAGATTTTCTGAAATTGCTTTTTTTTGAGAAATAGTTTTACCTTGGATTATATAAGAAGGTTCTATCCATAATAAGTCAGGATGATTATTACTTTCAATTTTCCTTTTTGTACTTTCTTTGTCTCTATTCTTATCGAGAATAGCGTTAATAAAAACTTTAGCAGTTTTTTTTCTTCCAACTCCATCTGGTCCAGAGAATAAATAAGCTGGTGAAAAATGTTCTTTTAAAATAGCAGATTTTAATATTTTAATTGCTAAATCTTGCCCATATATATTTTCAAAATCTTCCATATTATTTATTTTTTATTAACTTCTTTATTTCAGATTGAATCTCAATGATTATTTGTTCTTTAGATTTAGTAGCAGATATTTTTTTCCATTTACTGTTCTTGGATAATGTTTGAAAGCCTATAGAAACATTTGATAAAAATTCTCTACCTTCTTTTTCTATTCGATCATCTTTTCTATTTATTCTTCTTTTTATACTTTCTTCAACGGGTATGTCTAGTAGAAATGTGATATCTGGAGCAATTCCCTGTGTAGCTATAGTTTCTAGAGCTTTAATTAACTTTAAATCTAACTTTCTTCCATAACCTTGATAAGCAAGTGTGGATCCACAAAATCTATCGCTTATTACCCAATCCCCCTCATTTAAAGTTGGACGAATAATCTCATTGACATGTTGTGATCTGTCTGCGGCATAAAGCAAAAGCTCAGTGATAGCATCTGGGCTGTTTTTTCTAGAGTTATCTAGCAGAAGCGATCGTATGGATTGTCCTAATTCAGTACCTCCTGGCTCTCTAGTAATAACTAATTGATTATTTTCAGGAATGAGGTCAGTGCTAATAAGCCATTTTGATAATTGATTGATTTGAGTTGTTTTCCCAGAGCCATCAATACCCTCAAAAACAATAAATTTTCCTTTCATTTTGACTTCAAAGATAAAGCATTAAATACAACACTTATGGAGCTCAAAGCCATAAGTAAAGCCGCTAAGGGAGGCGATAGTAATAAGCCAGAGGATGGTAAAAGTAATCCTGCCGCTATTGGTAAAGCAATTAAGTTGTATCCAAATGCCCATGCAAGGTTTTGTTTGATTTTGAGCATTGCTTGTTTTGAAAGCTGTAAAGCATTTGGAAGAGCTTCCAAGTTTTCTCCAAGCAGAACTAGATCAGCAGAATCTTGTGCGATTTGAGTTCCTGTTCCTATCGCTACTCCCAAGTCTGCTGCTGCAAGGGCTGGGGCATCATTAATTCCATCACCTATCATCGCAACTAAACCATTGTTTTTTAATAAATTCAACTTATTTAGCTTGTCAGAAGGTAACATTTGCCATGCAATTTGTTTGGCACTAAATCCTAATTTTTCACCTAAAGATAAAACAGCTGAATCTCTATCGCCACTAAATAAACTTAATGAGAAACCTCTTGCGCGTAATTTATTAATTGAAAGGAAAGCATCTTTTCTAACTTGGTCGTCAATCAAGAAAAAACCTAATAATTTATTCTGCAAAGTTACTGCAACTATTGATTGAGCTCTTCTTTTCGAAAGCTTGAAATTATTTTCAATCATTTCATTCCATTCAATCCCTTCACTTTTTATCCATTCAGGAGTACCGACTCTTATCAGTCCTTCTAAATTATTAATTTTTCCAGATAAACCTTTACCTGGATATGTAGTTGAATTAGATACTTTTTCTAATTTAATTTCTTTGTTATTTGCTTCTTGAATAATTGCTTGGGCAAGTGGATGCCGACTATCTTGTTCAATGCTTGCCGCCAATTTGAGCATGACATTTCTTTCTGTCTCTTCGTTTTCCCAGGAGCCAACAACTAATGGTCTTCCAATTGTGAGTGTGCCTGTTTTATCGAAAATAATTTGATTTATTTTTGATGCCATTTCTATGACATCTCCACCCTTGAAAAGCCATCCTCGTTTAGCAGCTTCCCCAGAGGCAACTGTTATTACTGTTGGGGTTGCAAGTCCTAGAGCACATGGACAGGCCACAACTAAAACAGCTATTGATAATTGAAATGAGAGACCAAGTGGTGTTTGAGGTGTACTCATTAAATGATCATGCAAATGATGGCTTTGCATGAAACCTGTATTAGAAACTTCTAAAACTTCTGGCCATATTTTCGTACCTATTTTCCACCAAAAGAGAAAAGTCATTAATGCAAGAGTTGTGACCCCATAGCAGAAAATGCCTGCTACCTTGTCTGCTAATCCCTGAATTGGTGCTTTTCTAGCTTGGGCTTCTTCAACCAAACTTATTATTTTTGCTATTGCAGTATCAGATCCTATTTTTTGAACTTCTAAAATAATTGTTGACTCTAAATTGAGGCTGCCAGAGGGAAGCTCGACGCCTGGTGTTGCTTCTATGGGTAAAGACTCACCAGTTAAACTTGAGACGTCTATTGCCGAATTCCCATTAATAACCAAACCATCAACTGGGATTCTATCCCCAGCTAATAGTTGAATTTTTTCACCTGGTCTTAGTGCACCTATTCTGATTTCACGAATTTCATTATTGTCTAAAATTAGATTGGCAGTTTCGGGTTGTAATTTGGCTAATTCTTTTAATGCTGTTCCTGTGTTTACTCTTGCTCTCTCTTCTAAAAAACGTCCCAATAAAACAAATCCAAGAAGCATGACTGGTTCATTGAAAAAACATGGCCACCCAACTGTTGGCCAAATTAGTGCAATTATGCTTGCTACATAAGCACTCATTACACCAAGGCTGACTAAGGTATCCATCGTCGGTGTAAGCATGATTGCTGACTTCAGTCCTGCTTTTAGAATTGATTTGCCTGGGCCAAGTAAAGCAAATGTTGCGAGTGCAGCATGAAAAGGTAATGAACCAATAAGTGGAAAAGTACTTTGTTGACCCTCTACTAAATGTCCTAACCCAGAGAGGATTAATAATGAAGTGGCGATTACTAGTTGTCGCCACTTAATCCATAAGTTCTGATTCTCGGCTGTCTCTAATTTGGAATTGTTTAAAATTATTTGATTAGGTCTCTCTCTTGATGGAAACCCCTTTGATGTAAGAGTTTGTATTACGTCGGATAAGGAATTATGAGGCTCTTTAGTTTCGATAAAAGCTGTTTTTGTAACTAAATTCACGCTTGCATTATTTATATTTGGGTGGCTTTTAAGTATTTTTTCAACTGCCTGTACACAACTTCCGCATTTCATTCCTTCTACATCAAGCAGAATTGAATTTTTGCTATGGGCAATTTTTTTGTTGCTCAAGAGAATATAAATTTTGGATACTTATTCTAAATTTAATAAATAAAAAGCATGTTGCATTCATTTAATAATTTATTAATACATGAAAATTAGTTTTATTATTTCTATGCATTTTTTCTATTTCCATACAGGATATAATTATATCTATTAATAGTGGTCTAATCGTGCCTAGAAGTCAAAACAAGGACAATTTTCTTGATAAGGCCTTTACGAAGATGGCTGAGGGAATAGTGAAAGTGATGCCAATTGCTTCAAAAGAAAAAGAAGCCTATCTCTATTACCGAAAAGGTTTAGCAGCCCAAAATGACGGGGATTACTCAGAGGCTCTTGAGTATTACGAAGAGAGCTTAAAACTTGAGGACAATCAAGTTGATAGAGGAGAGACATTGAAAAATATGGCAATAATTTATATGAGTAATGGAGATGAGGAGAGAGCACTAAATACATATAAAAAAGCATTAGGACAAAATCCCAAGCAGCCATCTTGCTTGAAAAATATGGGATTAATTTATGAGAAAAGAGGCAGAATGGCTCAAAGAAATGGAAAGCAAGATGAGGGTGATATATGGTTCGATCAGGCAGCAGAAGTTTGGAGTAAAGCTGTTCGTTTATATCCAGGAGGATATCTAGATATAGAAAATTGGCTTAAGACTACAGGTAGAGGAAATGTTGATGTTTACTTGTAAGTAATTGATAGGTTGATTAAATATTACTTAAAGCATAAATTAAAGCTTGATTAATATTAGTAGCTTTTAGTATTTTTAATTTTTTATTTGTTTCAACAACACTTGTATCTATTCCATCGGGGATTATTAATTTCTTATATCCAAGTCTTATAACTTCATTAATCCGTTGCTGCATTTGTCTGACTAACCTTAATTGACCAGCTAGACCTATTTCTCCTATAAAAACAACACCTTCTTCAAGTTCAATATTTTTAAAGCTCGAAACTATTGCAGCAGCTATTCCCAGATCAGCTCCTGGTTCTTCTACTTCTAACCCCCCAGCTACAGCTAGATAACAGTCATATCTTGAGAGTGAGAGATTCATGTTTTTTTCTAGAACTGCCAAGATTTGATGAAGCCTATTTATCTCAACGCCAGTGGTAGTTCTTCTTGGACTTGCATAACTAGTGGGATTTAAAAGGGCTTGTATGTCTATGGCTAATGGTCTTGTTCCTTCACAAGTAACAATTGTTGAAATTCCTGGTGCAGAGGTTTTGCTTAAAAATAATTCGCTTGGATTAGATACCTCCGATAATCCATCTGCTTGCATTTCAAAGACTCCAAGCTCACAAGTAGCACCAAACCGATTTTTCACCCCTCTTAGAAGTCTGTGAGAAGCAAATCTATCGCCCTCAAAAGTAAGTACTGCATCTACAAGATGCTCAAGAACTTTTGGTCCAGCTAGCATTCCATCCTTCGTAACGTGCCCGATGATCAAAAGAGATATGTTTTCTCGTTTAGCAATTTGCTGTAAAGCTGCTGAACATTCTCTAACTTGAGCTACTGAACCGGGTGAACTGGATAAATTTTGATCATGCAAAGCTTGAATGCTATCAATCACTGCAACGTCAGGTTTCAAATAATTCAGCTCTTTTATAACTAGCTCTAGATCTGTTTCTGCTAGTAAATGAAGATTGGACTCAGAGTCTTCAATTCGATTCCATCTTAGTTTTACTTGTTCAGCAGATTCTTCTGCAGCCACATAAAGTACTGATCTTTGATGAGCCATTTCAGTTGCACTTTGCAAAATAAGAGTGCTTTTCCCAATACCTGGATCTCCCCCAATTAATACAAGTGATCCAGGTACTAAACCACCTCCAAGTACCCTGTCTAATTCTTCATATCCACTTGGAATTCGTTCAATAATTTTGTTTTTTGTTCGGCTGATTAGTTCTGAACGATAGGGAGATTTCTCGTTGGGAGAATTAATCTTTGTGTAAATAGATTTATCTGATTTTTGATTAATTTTTTCTTCTATTATTGAGTTCCATTCTCCACAATTGTTGCAGCGGCCAAAGAATTGCCTGGTTTGAGCACCACAACTTTGACAGACATAAATAGAGACAGAACGAGACACTTAGTTGTAAAAAGGAAGTTGGCTGTAGTTGAATAAAGATAGTGATCTTTAAATGTTGGTGAACCTTCACTTAAGATCTTGTCGCAGCCGCCAAAGCTAAGAACAAATGACGGCCACAAGTCCCTCAAAGGAAACCATCCTCGTAGCTGATGATGAGGCAAGTATTAGGAGGATCCTAGAAACTCGCCTATCCATGATTGGCTATCAGGTCGTTACTGCTTGTGATGGAAATGAGGCATTGGATCTTTTTAGAAATTGTGAGCCTGATTTGGTGGTTCTAGATGTCATGATGCCTAAATTGGATGGATATGGAGTTTGCCAGGAATTAAGAAAAGAATCAGATGTTCCCATAGTCATGCTGACAGCATTGGGAGATGTTGCAGACAGAATTACTGGTCTAGAGCTTGGTGCTGATGATTATGTTGTTAAACCATTTAGTCCAAAAGAATTAGAAGCTAGAATTAGATGTGTTTTAAGAAGAGTAGAAAAAGAACAAATAGCAGGACTACCTAATTCAGGAGTGATTGCTGTTATGAATTTAAAGATTGATACAAATAAACGTCAGGTTTATAGAAATGATGAACGAATTAGGTTAACTGGTATGGAATTTAGTCTTTTAGAACTGTTGGTCAGTCGTTCAGGAGAACCTTTTAGTCGAGGTGAGATTCTTAAAGAAGTGTGGGGATATACTCCTGAAAGACATGTTGATACAAGAGTAGTGGATGTTCATATTTCTAGACTGAGATCAAAACTTGAGGATGATCCTGCAAATCCAGAGCTAATTCTTACTGCAAGAGGAACAGGTTATCTTTTTCAAAGAATTGTTGATTCTATGATTCCTGAAGGATCATAAATCAGTGGAAAAAAATCATCTAAATAATAAAACAAATCGGTCTAAAGCAATTAGACGACTGGTGATTTGGTATCGACGAAACTCAGCTGTTACAAGTCTTGTTGATACTGCAACAAGCTCAGCTACAGCAGCAAGTAATGTTGCTGGAACAGTAGTTTCTAATGCTGGTTCTGTTGTTACTAGTGCTGGATCAATAGCTAGAAGTACATTAGAACCATTTGTTTTTGATCCTCTTAGGAGACTTCAAGGTGGAGAAAGCATAGACGATAAAAATGGTATTGAAGATTCCGACAGAATTTGGGTTGCTGTGGATGGAATGGGAGGAGATTTTGCACCTGGAGCGATTCTTGATGGGTGTTTGAAATCTTTGTCATTACTTCCATTAAAAATTAAATTTGTAGGTGAAATTGAGAAAGTAAAAAAAGCAGCGATCGAACTTGGCTTAGAAGAATCTTTAGATAAATCAATAGAAGATGGAAATTTCGAATTAATTCCTAGTGGCCTTTCTGTTGGTATGGATGAAGAAGCAACTGCAGTGCGCAAAAAAAAGGATGCAAGCATAAATATTGCAATGAAATTAGTTAAAGAAGGTAAAGCTATGGGTGTTTATTCAGCTGGAAACTCAGGAGCAATGATGGCCTCAGCGATTTTTAAGTTGGGACGTTTAAAAGGAATTGATCGTCCAGCAATTGGAGCATTATTTCCCACTAAAGATCCTGGTCAACCAGTATTGGTTTTAGATGTTGGAGCAAATATGGATTGCAAACCAACCTATTTGCATCAATTTGCTCTTCTTGGAAATATTTATAGTCGAGATGTGTTGCAGGTAGATAAGCCAAGAATAGGGTTATTGAATATCGGCGAAGAATCCTGTAAAGGTAATGATCTTTCTCTAGCAACTTACAAACTTTTAAAAGAGGAAGAACGTTTTTGCTTTTCTGGAAATTGTGAGGGAAGAGATGTTTTATCAGGTGATTTTGATGTTGTGGTTTGTGATGGATTTACAGGAAACGTTTTACTGAAATTTTTAGAGTCAGTAGGAAGTGTTCTTTTGGGAGTTTTGAGAGCTGAGTTGCCAAGAGGAAGAAGAGGCAAAGTTGGTTCTGCTTTTTTAAGAAATAATTTGAAACGAATTAAAAAACGTCTAGATCATGCAGAACATGGTGGAGCTTTACTTCTAGGAATTAATGGAATTTGTGTGATTGGTCACGGAGGAAGTAAAGCTTTATCTGTTTTAAGTGCTTTAAGAGTTGTTCATTCCGCTGCAAGCCATGGAGTAATGGATGATTTAGCGGATTTAAATAAACCTGACCTCTTAAAGGTCTGATTGGAACTTGTCCTACCATGTGATTGACTTATGTAATGAGGGCTTTTTTTAGATTTGATTAGCAATTCTCAATGGGACTCAGGAATATCTTTTGTAGGATGCGGAAGCGCCATACCTCAAAAGGTAATCAATAATGATCAACTTGGTCAGAGAGTGGATACTAATGATGAATGGATTCAAAGTAGAACTGGAATTTGCGAAAGAAGGGTGATTGGCGATAATGAATCTTTGATTGATTTAGCTACTGATGCAGCACTGAATGCTGTCAAAATGGCTAATTGGGATGTAAAAACTATCGATTTGATAATTCTTGCAACATCCACTCCAGAAGATTTATTTGGCTCGGCGCCTAAAATTCAATCAAATTTGGGAGCTTCTAATGCAGTCGCTTTTGATTTGACTGCTGCTTGTAGCGGTTTTTTATTTGCTTTGGTAACTGCATCACAATATTTAACCTCTGGATCTATGAAAAGAGCTGTTGTGATTGGAGCAGACCAATTATCAAAATGGGTAGATTGGGATGACAGAAAGACCTGCGTTTTGTTTGGAGATGGAGCAGGATCAGTAGCTGTTGAGACTTCTGGTAAAAAAAGCGGTTTAATTGGATATGATTTGAAGTCTGATGGAAGTAAAGGAGGGTGCTTAAATCTTTCTCAATCAAATATTTTTTTAGATTTAGTTCAAGGAGCTAACCACCAAAAAGGGGAATATTTGCCAATTAAAATGGAGGGAAAGGAGGTTTATAAGTTTGCGGTTAAAGAAGTACCAATCATTCTTGGTAAAATCTTAAACAAATATCAAATCAAGTCTGAGAGTATTGATTGGCTACTATTACACCAGGCGAATCAAAGAATTCTTGATGCTGTAGCTGCAAGATTTTCAATACCATCAGAAAAAGTGCTTTCAAATTTGAAACATTATGGAAACACCTCAGCAGCGACGATCCCATTGATGCTTGATGAGGCAGTTAGAGATCAGAGGATTAAATCAGGAGATTTAATAGCCTGTAGTGGATTTGGTGCTGGCTTGAGCTGGGGGGCTGCTTTGTTTTATTGGCATGGTCCCTATTAAGCTGTTTTATAATTAATACAGAAAATTATGACTATTGCCTGGGTCTTTCCTGGACAAGGCTCTCAAAAATTAGGTATGGCAAATTCGTTACTAGATTTGCCTGGTTCTAGAGATAGATTTGATTTAGCATCTCAAATTCTTGGAAGAGATCTTTGGAAAATCTGTTGTGGTGAAGGGGTCCCAAACGATGAAATATATGATTTAAATGATACGAGAAACACTCAACCTGCACTCTTTGTTGTTGAGTCACTATTGGTTGATGATTTAAAAAGACAAGAAAGGAAGGCCCAAATCATTGCAGGCCACAGTCTTGGAGAAATAGTTGGCCTTTATTCTGCAGATGTTTTAGATGCTAAGACAGCGTTATTGTTGTTAAAGAAAAGATCTGAATTGATGGCAGCAGCAGCAGGAGGAGCAATGATTGCAGTTTTGGGCTTTGATAGAAATGAATTAGATGATTTGATTAGAGAAACTGAGGGTGCTGCAATAGCTAATGACAATAGTGAATCTCAAGTTGTTTTATCTGGTTCCCCTGAAGCAGTGAGGAAAGTGGCTGATAATTTAAAATGTAAAAGAGCAATTCCCTTACAAGTTTCAGGGGCTTTTCACTCCGTATTTATGACTGAAGCATCTAAAAGTTTTGCTGAAGAACTTGATCAAGTGACTTTTCAAGATGCTCAAGTTCCAATTCTTAGCAATGTTGATCCAACTCCAACTTTAAGTGGTGACATATTGAAGGATCGCCTAAAAAAACAAATGACTACTGGAGTTAGATGGAGAGAGACTATGGATGCAATGCAAAATGAAGGAGTCACTACAATGGTCGAGATTGGGCCAGGAAATGTGCTTAGCGGCCTTGCTAAAAGATCAATGAAAGGTGTCCTGGCCAGTCAAATATCAAATGCTAGTGATTTGGGTTATTAATTTTGGAACAATCTAGAGTTGTTATGGGAGTTGAAAAAATCAATAATAATTTACCTCGACAAAGTTTTGTTTATGGTTGCGTAAGTTATCTATTCGTTTTTCCGATTTTTCGTTTTTTGTTTAGAGGTCAAACAATAGGGATTTCAAATTTACCCAAGACCGGAGGCGTGGTTGTTGTTTCTAATCATGGTTCCCATCTGGACCCCCCGATTTTGGGCCATGCTTTGTGTAGACCGGTAGCTTTCATGGCAAAATCTGAACTTTTCAAGGTGCCCATATTGTCATCCATAATTTCTGCTTGTGGCGCATATCCAGTTAAGAGGGGAGCTGGAGATAGAGAGGCAATAAGACATGCATCTAATCGATTAAGTGAAGGTTGGGCTACGGGTGTTTTTTTGGATGGAACCAGACAAGAAAATGGAAGAGTTAATGATCCTAAAGCAGGGGCTGCACTTCTGTCTGCGAGGACAGGTGCTCCTATCCTTCCTGTGGCAATAGTTAATAGTCACAGAGCTTTTCCAAAAGGATCTTTTCTTCCTCGATTTGTCTCTATTCATTTAAGAGTTGGTGAATTAATTCAACCCCCTAAAACAAAGAAAAGAGAAGATTTAACATCCACAACTAAAAAAATTCAAATATCTATAAATTCAATGTTGGATGAAGGTCTAATACAGAATATTTGAAATCAAGATATCTCTATAAGATCAGAAAAATAAGAACTAAAGCATTTTTATTTATGATTTTCGACTGGTGAAGTTGGATAGATGGGTAATGTTTTTTCCCAATTAGATTGAACTTTTGAATTATGACAATATTGAGAAAAATTTATCAGCGAAATAATATCTTTTTCTATGTTATTTGAGGCCTGAATTCGAGGTTTGATAAGTTTTTCATTACTTATCAATTGTGGAGAGATTATTTCATTAAATTCATGAAAATCTGACTCTTGGTGAATTTTAACTAATTGATATTTCCCGGCAACAATTCCTCTACGTGGCAAAACATCTGTTATCCAAAATGGATTCAAGATTTGGTTTTTATAAAGATCTTTATAAAGTCTTGAAGCCATTAAATGAAAGGAACTAATCGAATCTAATGAACAATCAATTTGTTGAGAAATAGTTCTAGCTAATGAGAGAGTTAATCTCGTACTGGTATAACTCCCAGGACCCTTGGCTACTGAAATACGAATAATTTTCTTCCATAATTTTCTGGGAAGAATTGTTTCTATACAGCTAAATAATTTGTTTGATAAAGATCTACCTGTATTAAATATTTCGCTTTTTATTATTTTTTCTGGATTTTCAATATCTTTAACAGCTATTCCAAAGGATTCTGAGCAGCTGTGTAAGGCCAATAAATATTTTGAGTTTGAGTTATGGAAATTTTGCAACGAATTTATTATGATTGTTATTTTGGAATTTCTTCTCCTGGACGAAGCCTGCTCCATTTCCCTTGATCAAGTTTAAAACTATCGCATCCTCTTACATCCCATTCTATCCCTGTCTTGCTATCAGGCAGATCAGAAATATTGATATGTATTTTTGGATTAGTGCCTTGAAAATCTGGGTTTTTGGAGAGGTGTTTGACTTGATGATTTTCTTCAACCGTGTAATAGGTCTTACATCTATCTACCCAAGCACAATCTACACAGATGCACATAGCTATTCAAGAAAAATCTAGGTGTCATTTTGATAAGTAAAGATACATTACTATCAAATGATCTTTTTGGAGATTTAAACCCAAAAGATTGGCCAATATCCATTGATGATTTGCCTCCTGGAAGTGCCTTAGTGGGTGGTTCTGTTAGAGATGGATTATTGAACAAATTGAGTCAAAAGCCTGATTTGGATTTTGTGATACCAACAAATGCTATTGAGTTCAGCGAAAATTTATCTAAAAAGATTAGTGCCACTTTTATAAAGCTTGATGAGAAGAGAGATATTGCTCGATTAGTTATTAATGGATGGACTCTAGATTTTGCTAGACAAGTTGGAGATAATCTTACAGAAGATTTATTAAGAAGAGATTTTCGAATAAATGCAATTGCTTTAAGGCTTAAAGAAAAGCCAGAGATTTTTGATCCGACTGGAGGAATGGATGATTTAAAAAGTAAGACAATTGTTGCAATAAGTGAGAAGAACTTGCTTGATGACCCTTTGAGGATTCTTAGAGGTTTTCGATTAATGTGTGAATTAGACTTTAAATTAGAGAAAAAAACTAAAAGGTTTCTAAAAAATAATGTAGATAAATTAAGTAATGTTGCGCCAGAAAGGATAAAAATGGAGATCTTAAAAATAGTTCATTCAAAGTGGAATGCTTCAATTTGGCAGACATATTTAGAACTTCAATTATTAAATAATTGGAATGAGGGTCGTCTTTCATTTGTTGAGCTGAAAAGAAAAGAAATTTCTTCAGATAAGCCTTTGCTTGGAATTATTTTAGCGAAATTAGTATGTTTAATTAGTGATGAGAACTTGTCAAAATTGACGTTTAGTAAAAATGAAATCAAAAGATGCAAGAACCTTAGGTTTTGGGTAGAAAAAATTAATAATTTAGGGTTAGATAATCTTTCCGAGGATGACAGATTTCAACTTCACATTGATTTGGAGGAGGATTTGCCTTCTTTCATTCTTTTCTTGAAAGACAATCATGTAAATTCCTGGTTAAAACGCTGGAAAGACCCCTCTGATGCCCTCTTTCACCCTTCATCGCCTTTGAATGGCCATTTGCTCCAAAAAGTGTTCAGAATCCCTCCAGGCCCTTTATTGGGAGAACTTATTAGGCATCTTTCAAAGGAAAAAGCCTATGGAAGATTTTTTACTGACAAAGAGGCTTTTGAGGTTGCTCGTAAATGGACCCTAGAGAATTCCCCCTTTATGTGATTAACTACACACAAATCAAATTTATCTCGGCCGTATGCCGTCGTCTTCTTATCCCCTTTTTTCTAAATGAGTGTTCGTCTTTACATCGGTAATTTGCCGCAGAATGTCAATGTTAAAGAACTTGAAGCCCTTCTAACATCTGTTGGAGATGGCATCAAATTTAAAGCTGTTTTCGATAGAGATACCAAGGCTTGTAGGGGATTTGGTTTCGCTAATATCAAAGATGAAAATGTTGCAAACGAGCTTATTGAAAAATTAAACGGCCATGAATTTAATGGAAATAAATTGAGGGTTGAGCGTTCTGAGCGTAAAGATTCAAATTCCGGCAACTCAAGAAGAGGGGCAAATGCAAATAATGGAAATAAAGGTTCTAATCGTAAAGATGTTAAGAAAGTTGTACATAGCGATGCGCCAATTAAAGAAGCACCAGATCCAAGATGGGCAGGAGAGCTATCAAAATTAAAGGATCTCTTAGCTAATCAAAAAACTCCTGTATAAATCTTCAGTTAATAAGTGTTCTAAGTTTATATTTTTCATCGTTGATAGTAATTAGATAGGAGATGGGTAGGTTTATGGCTTTTACCCATCCCTTTACATATGCCCGGTTGTTGAAGACGTCATAATCAAGTTTTTCAATTGAATTTAATATTCCGCTATAAAGTCTTAATGAAGTCCATATAGGCCATCTTGCATCTATTGAAAGCCATTTTATACCTTCTTCTGATTTAAGGAACCAATCTCTTGCTCTGGCTAATTGAAAAGACATTAAAGCTTTCCAGTTCTCATTGATTTTTCCGTTCATGAGATCTTCTTCGGAGTAATTAAATTTTTCTAGATCCTCCAATGGCAAATAAATTCTTCCTCTCCCTCTATCTTCTCCAACATCCCTAAGAATATTGGTTAATTGATTAGCAATTCCCAAGGCAATAGCGGCTTTTGAAGTGTCAGGAGATGGCAAGTTTGGATTAGAAGTATATGCAGAATCAATTCCTATTACTCCTTGCGTCATTAACCCAACCGTTCCAGCGACTCGATAACAGTAGAGTTCAAGGTCTTCAAAGGTTTTATATCTTGTTGTATCTAAATCCATTCTCTGGCCTTCAATCATGTCGATATAAGGCTGAATAGACTGAGGGAATTTTTGAAGAGTATCAGCTAAGACTGCATCAAGATCATCTTCAGTATTACCCGCAAAAACATTTTTTGTTTTGTCTTCCCATTTATTAAGTCTATCTGATAATTCATTTCTAGATTTACTTTGCGCTTCAATGCTGTCCATAAGCTCATCAGTCCTACGGCACCAAACATATATAGCCCAGATCGCTCTGCGTTTAGCAGGGGGCAGTAGCATGGTGCCAAGGTAGAAGGTCTTGGCCCATTGTGCAGTTTCTTTTCTGCAAGCCTCGTAGGCATCCTCTAGATTCAAAGAAGGCTGCGCCAAAATTAGAAGTTTGTAAGTTTTTTAGTGTGCATTTAGCTGTTGAATTGCAATTTTAAATAAATTGCTGTTGATACATTAAGACTAAGAAGAACCTATGTCAGTCGAGATTTTGATTTTTTCTGCACATAGTTTTCCACTTAGCACCGCACCTTCCATGGACGCGAGGTATTTTTGCATTGTGTAATCACCAGTTAAGAAAAAGTTCCTTATTGGAGTCTTTTGGTCTGGCCTTAAATCTTGGCATCCAGGAACTGCTTTATAGACTGATTTTGGGGTTTTTATTACTTTATATTTTCGCAATTTAGCTTGATTTTCTCCTGAGAAATGAATGGGAAAAAGCTTCATCAATTCTTGCATTGTTGCATCAATTATTTCTTCATCTTTACGACCGATCCAATCTTTTGCAGGAGCAAAAACTAATTCAAGCATTGAACGATTTGGATCTTCATATTCTTTACAAGTTATGCTCATGTCTGCATAAACACTCAAAAGGGGGGATCTGCTGAATAAGAGGTGATCAATATTTGTTAGTTTCCGATCGAACCAAAGATGAATATTAATCACTGGAACTCCTTTCAGACCTTCAAGTTTTCTGAAAACATCCTGAGAGGCCCATTCATTAGGCAAAATTGTCTTAAAGATATCCACTGGCATTGCGCTGACATATGCGTCGGCTTCAATTTCTTTCCCATGAGATTCTTTGGCACTTCCGATTAAGAAATTTTCAACAGAACCATCTTCTTTTAAATTTATTTTTTTAAGTGGGCTATTTAAAAATACGTCACCTCCTAAAGTTCTGATGTGATCAACAATTGGTTGGCAAAGTCTTTCTGGTGGCGCTCCATCAAGAAATGCCATTTTTGATCCGTTTTTTTCTTGTAAGAACCGGTTTAATGCCGTTAGCAATACTGTTGAGGAAATTTCATCAGGACCTATGAAATTGAGTGCCTTACTCATCGCGATGAAAACTTCATCATTGACTCTTTCAGGTATATTTTGTTTCTTTAGCCATTCGGTCCAAGAGTACTTATCACAATCTTCTACATAATTTTGGCCGCGCAACATAGCTGGTATTAGTCCCAGTCCAAACGAAATTTTTTCTGGCCAGCTAAGCATGTCATTGTTGCCTAAAATTGCTGCTACTCCGTTTATTGGAGCAGGAAGATCAGGGAAGTCAAAACGGCTATATGTTCCAGGTTCTTCTGGTTGATTGAAAATCATGGAATGACTTTTCCATTGAAGACGATCCTCGATATCTAGCTCTTTAAAAAGCTGGAGCATGTTTGGATATGCTCCAAAAAATATATGTAATCCAGTCTCATACCAGTCTCCATCTTCATCTTTCCACGCAGCAACTTTTCCACCAAGTACGTTCCTTGCTTCGTAAACAAATGGAGTATGACCTGCATCGGCTAAGTACTTTGCACATGAGAGTCCTGCCAATCCGGCTCCAGCGATTGCTACGCGCATTCTTAAATAAAAGAGTATTTAACAACTTTAGTGATTAAGACCACCCAACAAGGGGTAAGGTCGTTAAATTTGCAGTATATATTGCGGTTTGTTGTTTTAAATTCATGAGCGATACTATCCTTAAGTGCACAACAAGACACGTAAGAATATTCACTGCCGTGGTTGAAAATAATGATTTAATTTCTGATAATGGACATTTGACTTTAGATATTGATCCCGATAATGAATTTCTTTGGAACGATCAATCTATAGAAAAGGTGCAAGATTATTTTCGTGAATTAGTGGATTCTCAAGTCGATAAAGAATTGAGCGATTACAGCTTGAGAAAAATAGGATCGTTGCTTGAAGATTTTATTCGAAAGTTGCTGCAAGACGGAGAACTTAGTTATAACCCAAATGGCAGGGTAATGAACTATTCCATGGGATTACCCAGGACTCAAGAATTATTATGAATCAAGGTTCTTATAATCGGCGACCATCATCTCGTAGAAGATCAGATCTGGCTAGAAGACAAGAAGGGAGAAGGTTTAATTCTAGAAAAGAATCAAATGTTAGAGACCAATATGAACCCAGAGGAGATCGATATAAATCTTCAGGCCCCTCAGATGGAGGAGGTGGGGGTATAAAAATTAACTCTAATTCAGTTGCAATTTTGGCTGGAGTATTGGTGATTGGAGTGGGTATAGGCAGCTTGATCACAAGCACAACTTCAGGTGGTCAGGGAAATATTGCAAGTCAGCAACAGTTGGATATGGCAGTTCCTGATCCTGACTTTTGTAGGCAGTACGGTGCAAGTGCATTTGTTATTGATATTGAAATGTATACAACCTTAAATCCATCTACAAGCTTTGTTACACAACCTGCTCTTCAACCAGGTTGTGTAATTAGAAGAGAAAATTGGACCGTTTTGCAAAAGCAAGGCGCCATAAATAATGAAGATGTTAGAGAGTGTAAGCAGCGAATGAATACATTTGCTTATATAGGCTCAATTAGGGACCAACCAATTGTGCGGTGCGTTTATCAAGCAGATGTCAACGAAAATAAATTTATAATTAAAGGTGCTGAAGAGGATGCAGTTGGTATCAATAAAGAAGCTATACAGTTCTAATTTTTTGATTTAAATAGTGGTGAAAATGAACTAGCAAATAAAGGTAAGATATCTTGTGTGAATGCTTCGGCAGCTCTAGATGAATATCTGCCAGGATTAGTGATTACTTTTAGTTCTCTTTTGACTTCTAGATCTGCAACAATTGGTCTATGAATACTTCCTCCTGACAATTCCCTTTCTATCGAGACTACTGGGAGAAAAGCCGCTCCTAGATCAGATTGAACAGCATTTTTTATAGCCTCAAGAGAATTTAATTCCATCTCTATATGCAATCTCTGGACGTCTAGTCCGGAAGAAGATAAAAGTTGATCTAGGACTTTTCTTGTGGTTGATTGATTATCTAATGTAATAAACCTTAGACTATATAAATCTTCTTTTGTGAGTTCTTTTGACTTTGCTAATGCATGATTAGTAGGTAAAACAAGAGCTAGCTCATCAGTTGCAAAAGGAATTACATTTAATGATTCATTTAATTCTAATGGAAGTTGACCTCCGATAATTGCAATATCTATTTGGCCATTTGCAACACTCCATCCTGTTCTTCTAGTGCTATGAATTTGAAGTTGAACTGAAACTTCTGGATACTTTTGTCTGAAAAGACCAATCATCCTTGGCATTAAGTAAGTACCAGTAGTCTGACTAGCTCCAATAATGATGGATCCCCCTTTGAGGTTGTTTAAATCTTCAATTGCTTTGCAAGTCTCTTGGCACTCTCCTAAAATTTTTTCACAGTAGTTGAGTAGAATCTTGCCTGCTTCAGTTAGTTGAGCTTTTCTACCCCCTCTGTCAAATATGGCAATTTCTAGTTGTTTTTCCATATTTTGCACTTGTAAGCTCACAGCTGGTTGAGTAACAAAGAGACTGTCAGCAGCTTTTTTAAAGCTCCCCTCATCAACAATTGCTTTGAGGATTCTTAGTTGATCAAGAGTGAATGGGATCTCGGCCATGGTGGCAGGCCTTCATGGCGTTATTAAAATAAAATGTAGGGAAAAACAATCCCAACTGTTGATCCGGTATGGATCTAATAATTTATTAAGAGCCTTTTTACCGAAATAATGGCATTTTCAGATACTCATAGTTCCAGTTTTGTAATGATATTACTTTTATTTTGTTTTGCAGTTATTCATAGTGGTGGAGCGGCTTTAAGGGTTAAAGCAGAAAGTCTAATTGGTGCAAGAGCATGGAGATTGATTTTTGCTTTTGCAAGTATTCCCTCAGCTGTAATTTTGGTTGGTTATTTTATTGCTCATCGTTACGATGGAGTTCGATTTTGGAATTTTCAAGGGGTTAGCTCACTAATTCCAATGATTTGGATTTTGAGTGCAATTAGCTTTCTTTTTTTGTATCCAGCTACGTATAACCTTTTAGAAATACCTGCTGTCCGTAAGCCCAAGGTTAGAATTTACACGTCAGGAATTATAAGAGTCACCCGCCATCCCCAAGCAATTGGTCAAATTATTTGGTGTTTTGCGCATTTACTTTGGATAGGCACAAGTTTTACTCTGGTCACTTGCTTGGGATTGATTGCACATCATTTATTTGCTATCTGGCATGGTGATAGAAGACTTTCTCTCAAATTTGGAAAAGAATTTGAGGAAGTGAAGAAAAGAACATCGGTTGTTCCATTTTTAGCTGTGTTGGATGGACGACAAAAATTACAAATAAAAGAATTTCTTAGGCCCTCTCAAATGGGGATTATCATTGCAGTGTTTTTTTTCTGGTGGTCTCATAAATTTATTTCTGTTGGAGCTCAGAGATTTCTCTCTTTTGATTTAACTGAATTACTAGCAAGAATTGCCTAAACTTAATTCAATATGATTTTGCTGGATGCATTCGGCTGCAGACTTTGCTTGGTTAATTCCCCTGCTTCCTCTTTGCGGGGCAGTTTTGATTGGTTTGGGATTAATTAGCTTTAACGATCTTTTTAATCGTTCAAGGAAACCCGTCGCAATAACCCTTTTAACTTCCGTAGGAGCTTCGGCATTTATTAGCTATGCAGTTTTGGCTGAGCAACTCTCAGGCAAGCCTCCAGTTGAACACTTGTTTATATGGGCAAGTGCAGGATCTTTTGAGCTGCCAATGGGATATGTGATTGATCCTCTAGCGGCAGTCATGCTCGCTCTTGTTACTTCCATTGCTTTCTTGGTAATGATTTACTCCCATGGTTATATGGCACATGATCCTGGGTATGTTCGTTTTTTTACTTATTTAGCGTTATTCAGTAGTTCAATGCTTGGGCTCATTGTTAGTCCAAACTTGCTTGAAATATATGTTTTTTGGGAATTGGTTGGGATGTGTTCATACTTACTCGTTGGCTTTTGGTATGACAGAGATGGTGCTGCACATGCGGCTCAAAAGGCTTTTATTGTAAATAGAGTTGGAGACTTTGGCTTACTGCTAGGTATTTTGGGTCTTTTTTGGGCAACAGGTAGTTTTGATTTTCATGGAATCGCTGAAGGTTTATCAGAGTCAGTTAGTTCTGGGACAGTTCCAATATGGGCAGCTTTGACTCTTTGTATCCTTGTCTTCATGGGACCTATGGCAAAGTCTGCACAATTTCCTCTGCATGTTTGGTTGCCTGATGCAATGGAGGGTCCAACTCCTATATCTGCTCTTATTCATGCAGCAACAATGGTAGCAGCGGGGGTTTTTTTAGTAGCAAGGCTTGATCCGTTATTTAGCCAGTTCCCTTTTGTTGGATTGTTTATTGCAATTATTGGAACTATCACTTGTTTTCTAGGTGCATCAATCGCCTTGACACAAATGGATTTGAAAAAAGGATTGGCTTACAGCACAGTTTCACAACTTGGATACATGATGCTTGCAATGGGATGTGGAGCACCGGTTGCAGGAATGTTCCATCTTGTTACTCATGCCTGTTTTAAGGCCATGTTATTCCTTGGCTCAGGTTCAGTAATTCATGCCATGGAGGAGGTGGTTGGGCATGAACCAATTCTTGCTCAAGACATGCGACTAATGGGTGGTCTACGTAAAAAGATGCCGATCACGGCAATAACTTTTTTCGTTGGTTGTATTGCTATCAGTGGTATTCCCCCTCTAGCAGGTTTTTGGAGTAAAGATGAAATTCTTGGTCAAGCCTTTAATACTTTTCCAATACTTTGGTTTATTGGTTTTTTAACTGCAGGAATGACAGCTTTCTATATGTTTAGGCTTTATTTTCTAACTTTTGAGGGAGACTTCCGAGGAGAAAATCAAGAGATGCAGCTTTCTTTGCTTGCTTTAGCAGGCAAAGAAAAAGATGAAGAGCATGAAATTGGCAAGATTCATGAATCTGCATGGCCCATGACATTTCCCTTGGTAGTCTTGGCAATTCCTTCTGTCTTAATTGGGTTTATAGGGGTTCCCTGGAATAGCATTTTTGCAAACTTTTTAGACCCCGCAGAAGCCATTGAAGCTGCAGAAAAGTTTAGTTGGGGAGAATTTCTTCCACTTGCCACTGCATCTATAGCTATTTCATCTACAGGAATATTATTGGCAGTCTTCACTTATTACTTAAGAAGACTTGATCTAGGAGTTTCTTTATCTAAAAAGTACCCTCAAATCAATTCATTTCTTCAGAATAAATGGTACCTAGATGACATCAATGAGAAAATCTTTGTCAAAGGTAGTAGAAAACTAGCAAGAGAAGTACTAGAAGTTGATGCAAAAGTAGTTGATGGAGTTGTTAATTTGACTGGATTATTGACTCTCGGAAGTGGAGAAGGGCTTAAATATTTTGAAACAGGAAGAGCCCAGTTTTATGCATTGATTGTTTTTGGAGGAGTCATTGCTTTAGTTGCACTTTTTGGAGTTGTAGGGGCATAAATTTTACATAATTTTTTCAGCTGTGTGTTTCATCCCCTATCTAGAGGGTGCTAATAATCTCATAATTTCTAAACTCAAAAAGTGGTGTTTAATTTCGAATCTTGGAATTCGCTCTCAATTCAAGTTTGAACCTAGGAACAGTGCTAATTTCTGATCCAATTCCAGCGGATTTCCCTTGGTTAAGTTTATCAATATTGTTTCCCATTGTTGGGGCATTAATTGTTCCTTTTCTTCCAGATAAAGGAGAAGGGAAAGAAGTTCGATGGTATGCCCTCATAATTGCTTTAATTACTTTTCTAATTACTGTTGCTGCTTACTTCAAAGGTTTTGATCCAAGTCAAGAAGGCTTGCAATTATATGAAAAAATTAGTTGGCTCCCTGATCTTGGATTGACTTGGTCTGTTGGCGCAGATGGCTTGTCAATGCCATTGATATTGCTGACAAGTTTCATTACTTCTCTTGCAGTTTTGGCAGCATGGCCAGTTAGCTATAAACCAAAATTATTTTTCTTTTTAATTCTCGCCATGGATGGCGGCCAGATAGCTGTATTTGCCGTTCAAGATATGTTGCTTTTCTTTTTGGCCTGGGAATTGGAGTTGTTTCCAGTGTATTTATTCCTTGCAATCTGGGGTGGAAAGAAGAGGCAATATGCAGCGACGAAATTTATTATTTATACAGCTGGAAGCTCATTATTTATTCTTCTAGCTGGTCTTGCAATGGGTTTCTTTCAAGCAGGAGGTGTGCCAGATTTCGGTTATACCCATTTAGCTCAGCAAGATTTTGGTAGGGGGTTTCAATTGCTTTGTTATTCAGGTTTGTTAATAGCGTTTGGGGTCAAACTTCCTATTGTCCCTCTTCATACTTGGTTGCCAGATGCGCATGGAGAAGCCACTGCTCCCGTACATATGCTCTTGGCAGGAATATTGTTAAAGATGGGTGGATATGCTCTCCTTAGGTTTAATGCGCAATTGCTGCCTGATGCTCATGCTCAATTTGCTCCATTGTTAATTGTTCTTGGAGTAGTAAATATTATTTATGCAGCTTTAACTTCTTTTGCTCAAAGAAATTTAAAAAGAAAAATTGCTTATAGCTCAATAAGTCATATGGGTTTTGTTTTGATAGGTATTGGAAGCTTTAGTTCTTTAGGAACTAGTGGAGCAATGTTGCAAATGGTTAGCCACGGTTTAATAGGAGCAAGTTTGTTTTTCCTTGTTGGTGCAACTTACGATAGAACTCACACGCTTCAATTGGATGAGATGGGTGGTATTGGTCAAAATATGAGGATTATGTTTGCTTTATGGACAGCATGCGCTTTCGCTTCTCTTGCTTTGCCTGGAATGAGTGGATTTATCTCAGAATTAATGGTCTTTGTTGGGTTTGTAACTGATGAAGTTTATACTCTTCCATTTCGTATTGTTGTTGCTTCATTAGCAGCAATTGGAGTCATTTTGACACCTATATATTTATTGTCGATGCTCAGAGAAATTTTCTTCGGCAAAGAGAATGCGAAGTTAATATCCAAAGCAAAGCTAGTAGATGCAGAACCTAGAGAAATTTATATTATTGCTTGTTTATTAGTTCCAATTATTGGAATTGGTTTGTATCCAAAAATCATGACAGATACTTATATTTCATCAATTGATGGATTGGTTAAAAGAGATTTATTGGCTGTTGAGAGAATTAGAAGTGATCAAGCAACAATTATTAGTAATACAAATTTGTCAATTGCGACTCTTGAAGCTCCTCTTTTACATTGAAAATTAGTTCACCTGGCATAACATCCAATATATAGATAACTTGCTTTTAGATTCATAGTTTTCATTGCCAGTTGATCTTTTAACTCAAACTGCAGATTCTGGTGCAAGACTTGCTATTCGTTTATTGCAAGATGCTGCTCAAAGGGGAGATATTGATCCTTGGGATGTGGATGTTATTCCAGTTGTAGATGGTTTTTTAGATCAACTTAAACAGCGCATTGAAATTCCTAAAAAGATTTCACAACATGTCAGCCAGAATGGAGGAAGTTATGAGGTTGATCTTGCTCAGAGTAGTGAGGCCTTTTTAGCTGCTTCTGTCTTGGTTGGCTTGAAAGCGGAGGTGCTTGAGGAGGAAATGTTCTCTGTTGATATGGAAGATGAAGATGATTCAGGTTTTGATTTTGGCGAACAGGGTTGGCTAGATGACAGCTTTCAATTACCTCTTCGACCAGAGAGACATCTTTTAAGAAGGCCCGTTGCACCTCCCCCATTTAGAAGGCCAGTTACTCTTGGAGAATTAATCAATCAATTAGAGACCATAGCTGAATCTCTCCAAAATGATGAATTGCAAAACCGTAGAAAGTTACGACAAAAAAAACTAAGTAATAGGGAGGTTATTGCTCAAGTTGCATCTCTTGCGCATAGAGAAAAATTACCTGAAACCACTGCTGCACTAGCGATTTTTATAAATAAGTGGGAGCAGGCTTTGCATTGGGTTGATTTTGAATTATTAGTTGAAAAGTGGAAAGAAAATTCTGCCTCAGACGATTTGGATACCGATAGAGTAGGAGTCTTTTGGGCGTTGTTGTTTTTATGCTCTCAGGGCAAGGTAGAGATTGAGCAAAAAGGTTCTTTGTTTTCTCCAATCAGTTTAAAGAGGCTTTTGGAACCAGGAATGGTTGCTCAACTTCCCCTTGCTTCTATAGACGTGACAGATGGCTCGCCGGCTGCTGCTTAGCTCTTTGTGGAGGCAGCATTCTATGTTGGCATTGTAAAAGCTTAGGTTAAACCGCCTATGAAGGCGATGATCCTGGCGGCTGGGAAAGGAACCCGAGTTCAGCCAATCACGCATGTGATTCCAAAGCCAATGATTCCTATCCTTCAGAAACCTGTAATGGAGTTTCTGTTGGAACTTCTTAAGGAGCATGGTTTTACTGAAGTTATGGTTAATGTTTCCCATTTAGCAGAAGAAATAGAAAATTATTTTCGAGATGGACAAAGATTTGGAGTTGAAATTGCATACAGCTTTGAGGGCCGTATTGAAGACGGAGAATTAATTGGGGACGCACTTGGGTCAGCTGGTGGTCTTAAGAAAATTCAAGATTTTCAAAAGTTTTTTGATGATACTTTTGTCGTCTTGTGCGGAGACGCACTAATTGATTTGGACTTATCTGAAGCTGTAAAACGACATAAAGAAAAAGGAGCTTTAGCTAGTTTGATCACTAAACGTGTTTCAAAAGATCAAGTAAGTAGTTATGGCGTTGTCGTAACTGACGAAGAAGATCGTGTTAAAGCTTTTCAAGAAAAACCTTCTATAGATAATGCACTAGGGGATACGATTAATACTGGAATTTATTTATTTGAGCCTGAAATTTTTAATTATATTCCATCTGGAAAACCCTTTGATATTGGCTCAGACTTGTTCCCAAAATTAGTAGAAGAAGGTGCACCTTTCTATGCTTTACCTATGGATTTTGAGTGGGTTGATATTGGTAAAGTCCCAGATTATTGGAGGGCAATAAGGAATGTTCTTAAAGGTCATGTTAGACAGGTTGAAATACCAGGAAAGCAAGTAAGACCGGGGATATATACTGGTTTAAATGTTGCTGCTAATTGGGATAAAATAAATGTAAAAGGACCTATATATGTTGGTGGAATGACAAGGATAGAAGATGGTGTAACTATTGTTGGTCCTTCTATGATTGGTCCTAGTTGTTGTATTTGTGAAGGTGCAACAATTGATAATTCAATAATCTTTGATTATTCACTAATTGGTTCTGGTGTCCAACTTGTGGATAAGTTAGTTTTTGGTAGATATTGTGTGGGTAAAGAGGGTGATCATTTTGATTTACAGGAAGCCGCTTTAGATTGGTTAATTACTGATGCTAGAAGACAGGACCTAGGCGAACCGTCACCTCAACAAAAAGCAATGGCTGAATTATTAGGCACTGATCTAATTAGTTCTTCTAATTAATATTTGCTCTATCTAAAATTATCGGTATTTGTTCTTCTGCTTTAACGGCCATAAGGTGGACGCCTTGAGCAATTCCTAGAAAACTTTTTACTTGCTCAGCAGCAATTGATATACCTTCATCAATGGGGTTTGAGGCATTCTCAAGTCTGGAAATAATTGATTCGGGTATGCATGCTCCTGGCACTACTCGATTGATGAATTGAGCATTTTTGGCAGATTTGAGGAGAAAAACTCCAGCTAAAACAGGAATTTTCATAGGCTCTGTTATTTCCTTGCAAAAACGTTCAAGTACTTTTGGGTCCATTACCATTTGAGTTTGAAGGAAATTTGCGCCTGCTTTTTGTTTGAGTTCTATTCTTCTTCTTAAACCATCAAATCCTCTACAATTTGGATCAGCTGCGGCCCCAGTAAACAAATTAGTTGGTCCATCAGGTAACAAATCAGATACTGGATCTATTCCTTTGTTAAGTGATGTGACTTGAGCGATAAGTTCTATGGAGTTGAAGTCTTGAACTGATTTGGCTTGAGATTGGTCTCCTACTCGTACAGGATCGCCAGTTAGACAGAGGATATTAGTAATTCCTAAAGCATGCGCTCCTAGTAATTCAGCTTGTAAAGCGATTCGATTTCTATCCCTACATGATAATTGCAGGACTGGTTCAAGATTTGCCTCTAAAAGCAGCTTGCATAAGGCTAGGCTGCTCATTCTCATGATCGCTCTACTCCCATCTGTAACATTAAAACTATGTACAAGGTCTTTTAATTTGACGGCTTTTGAGAGGGCTAAAGCTGTATGCCCCCCTCTAGGAGGCATGATTTCAGCAGTAATAGCTGATAAGCCAGATTCAAGCCGATTTTGAAGTTTAGATTTCACATGTATTTTTTACTAGATAATTACTATCGGTGATTAAAGGCCCTAATCTAAGTAGTATTAATTAATGAGTTGTGAGTGAGGGGAATGTTTACAGGAGAGATCGCTAATTCGTCCCATATGGGACTCTCAGCTAGGGAAATGGAGATTATAGGATTAGTTGCAGATGGGCTTACTAATCAAGAGATTGCTGAAAAACTGACAATTAGCAAAAGAACTGTAGATAATCATGTAAGCAATATGTTTACAAAAACAGGATCAAAAAACAGAGTGGCTTTATTGAACTGGGCAATGGATCATGGAAAGATATGTCGGGATGGGTTCAATTGTTGTTCATTGCCAGATGAAACAGCTTCGTAGAATATCTAATTATTTTTCTCCTCATTGATATCTGATAAGGGCATTAGAGAGAATTCAATTGATGACAACTCAAATAATTTTGCATATGCAATGCAAGCTTCCTTGTCACTACAAGTGAAACGAAGGATACCTTCTGTGTCATAAAGACCATACAAGATAAACCTCTTGCAAAGGATGAATAGGTCGCTGGAAACTACCAGTGATGATTATAAAGACAATCTAAAGGATCAGCTGCCTTTTCGTTGTTATTCTTCTTGGATTTTGATCCGATCTTTTACTGACAACTTAGAAATAGGTGTTTTTGCAAGCGAAGCATTGCTTAATGATTTGATCCCAGTGATTTCTTGACCACACCATGATGGGATTTGAATTTGTTCAGATTCAGAATTCAATTCAATTTCAGCAATTTTTAAAGAAGAATTTGACCCATCAAAAAGATCAACTACCCAATTTTCTTTATTTATTTTTAGCTGATAACGAGTTTTAGTAATTTTATATTTTGATAATTGTATTAATTCAATAGCATCTTTTATAGGAATTGAATATTCAAATTCATAGTTTATTAATTCATTTAAAGAGGACTTTAATGTTATATATGCTTTTTTATTGTCTATTATCCTTACTCTAGTAGCCCATTCATCTACACTTGAGTTTAAGTAGGCTTGACTAAAATCTTCACTTAGTATTGCCTGAGACTTCCAATCTTCATTTTCAACTAAGAATCTTCTTTCGATTTCTATCCCCATAATTTATAATTTATTACTCTCATTAAGGCTGCTGGCCCAATGAAGCTTTTGAGTGATTGTCTTATAATAAGAAAGATTTTCATCTAAAATTATTATTGAGGTTGAATGATTAGATTTCTTTATTAAGCATGTATCATTAGCTTCAATTAGACATCCACTGGATCCATCTAACCATAGCTTTATTTTTTGCTTCTTTTCTCTTATTGGCTTTATTACTAATTGGGATTCAGGAGGTACAACAATGGGTCTACTGGCAAGACTCATTGGACATATGGCGCTTACGATAATTGCATCTAAGGAAGGGTGTATTATTGGACCTCCCGCGGCCATAGAGTAAGCAGTAGAACCTGTTGGCGTTGAAAATATAAGTCCATCTCCTTTGTATTTGTCAACAGCTTCACCATCTATTTCAAGCTCAAGGCTGCAAGTAGGTGATATTTCTTCTGTGCAAGATCGTAAATAAAAATCATTGAGTGCAAAAAATGATCTTTTAATTTTGTTTTCATGATTTTTATTTTCGGTAAATATAGTTGCTTCAAGCATCATTCTTTTTTGTATATTAAATCTATTATTTGAAACTCTTTCCCAGAAATTTGCTTGCTTTAAGATATGACGATCGTGGGTCAAAAAGCCTAGATTCCCTCCAACATTGAAACTTAAAATAGGTATGTTTTTGGGGGATAAAAATCTGGCGGCCCTTAAAACTGTTCCATCACCTCCTAAAACAAGAGCAATTTCAGGTAAAAACTCAGAAAATGAAAATAATTGATTAATATTATTGGTTTCATTACTTATCTCTGAAAATAAAACTTCTTTTCCATAGCCTTCAATTATTTTTTTGCAATTTAAGGTTTCTTTATATGCAGCATCACTATCTGATCTATATAAGATCCAGATCAGATTTGTTGTCATTGATAATACCTACCATTTGAGTAGATTAAAGCTTTCCATATCAATAGTAACTCTATTTCTATACAATGAAAGTAGTATTGCAAGTCCAACAGCTGCCTCGGCAGCTGCTACTGTAATAACAAAGATTGAAAATACTTGTCCTCTAATTATTGATCCATCTATATATGATGAAAAACTCATAAGATTTATATTTACTGCATTTAACATCAATTCAATACTCATTAAAACTCGTACAGCATTTCGACTATTAATTAATCCCCAGACACCTGTACAGAAAAGAAATGCAGCAACTATAAGATAAGCTTGAAGAGGTACTGGTCCAATAGAATTCTCTAACATTTTTAGTAATTAGACTTTATATATAAAATTAAATTCATTTTAAACTATTTTCCGAAAGAAGAGGAATTTTCTTATCACTTAAGGACTTTTTATTCTTTAAAACATTTATATCATCTGTTGGAATTGAGACTTCTCTTCTTGCTAATACAATCGCTCCAATCATAGCCATTAATAATAGAATTGAAGCAAGCTCAAAAGGTAGTAAATAATCTGTGAAAAGATGTTCACCAATTCTTTCAGTTGCTTCTTCACCAATAGAGGTTGGTCCAGGCAAGTTCCATTTAGTTGTAATGCTAACTCGTAATAATAAAATTAATAATCCACCACAAACACCACTAGATATTAATTTTCTAGTTTTAAGACCTTCAATGGATGTTAACTTTTCTTTCTTATTAACCAACATTATTGCAAATAATATCAAAACATTTACAGCTCCTACATACACAAGGATTTGAGCTGCAGCGACAAAACTAGCATTTAGTAAAAGATATAAACCTGCTACAGCCATAAATACGCCGCCTAATATAAATGCTGAGTAAACAATATTTTCTAATAAAACAACTGCCAAACTTCCAGCAACTATGACAGCACTAAGAATTAAAAAGCAAATTAATTCTGTTGAATAAGCGATATTCATTAATTAGTAGAATTTAATTTATTTGAAACCATATCGGACGAATTTTTCTTATCTTCTTCTTGTGATTTCTCTGCTTGTAGTTCTTTTATAATCTGATTTGGAAGTTTACCAGCTCTTTTTTGGTTCGCAGGTAATTCATGTGGGTCCATTATGCCTCCGGGTAAATAAGCTAATTCTTTTAGAGGACGAACTGATGGGTCTGAAGTTACGCTTGTTGGCAGTCTTCCAAGAGCAACATTATCGTAGTTAAGGCTATGCCTATCAAATGCAGCTAGTTCATATTCTTCTGTCATTGATAAGCAATTTGTAGGGCAATATTCAACGCAATTCCCACAGAAGATACATGCACCAAAGTCAATAGAATAATTTCTCAATTCTTTTTTCTTAGTTTCTTTATTCATTACCCAATCAACAACTGGAAGATTAATTGGGCATACCCTTACGCAAACCTCGCAAGCAATACACTTGTCAAATTCATAATGAATCCTTCCTCTATAACGCTCAGAGGGAATTAGTTTTTCGTAAGGATATTGAACAGTTACAGGTCTACGACGCATATGGTCGAATGTAACTCCTAGTCCATCAACTAAATATTGCGCTGCACTAATAGCTTCTTTAGTGTAGTTGGAAACTTTTTCAAGGAAACCAAGCATATTAAATTTACTGCCGGCGGCCTATATTTACATTAGTCATTATACAGTTTTTTTCAAGTAAATGTAGGTAATTTTACTTAAAAAACCTAGCAATTGTGTTGCTTTTCTTTCATCCTCCAAATGTCATGGGAAATGCCAATTTAAGTGAAGCTGTTATAAGTAAATTGACCAACGAAATAGGTAAAAGAAACTTCCATCCTAAATCAAGTAGTTGATCAATTCGAACTCTTGGAGTAGTCCATCTCAATAAGATTGCTAAAAACACCAGTAAATAAGCCTTGAGGATTGTCATAACAATTCCAAGCGACGCTGCAATAATTTGAACTAATGGATTATCAATTGAAAGACCAATCAAAGATGAAAACCAATCAATTGAGATTGGAAAACCCCATCCTCCTAAGTAGAGGACCGAAACAAGTAAAGCAGATAAAACAAGATTTATGTATCCAGCTAAGTAAAACAGAGCAAATTTCATACCTGCATATTCAGTTTGATAACCAGCTACAAGTTCTTCTTCTGCCTCCGGTAAATCAAAAGGTAGTCTCTCGCATTCAGCTAATGCACAGATCCAAAAAATAATAAAACCTACTGGCTGTCGCCATATATTCCAGCTAAGAAAACCAGCAGTGTTTTGTTGCTCAACTATATCAACAGTACTCAATGAATTGCTCATCATAACTATTGCCAAAACCGCAAGTGCTAGTGGAATTTCATAACTAATAGATTGAGCGGCAGCTCTAAGTCCTCCTAGTAAAGAATATTTATTATTGGAAGAGTAACCACTCATAAGTAGTCCAATAGGTTGAATACTACTTAGGGCTATCCACAAAAAGATTCCTATACCTACATTGCTAATTAAAAGATTTTGGCCAAAAGGAACAATTAACCAAGATAGAATGACCGGAACCAAAACTAATATTGGACCAACGGTAAACAGAACACTGTCTGCCTTCGCTGGAATAATGTCTTCTTTTACTAAAAGTTTCAAACCGTCCGCCATTGGCTGAAGAATACCAAGTCCTCCTGCATATTCAGGACCAATTCTCTGTTGAGCTGCTGCAGAAATTTTTCGTTCAAGCCAAACTGTAACTAATACACCAATGACAGCTGACACCAATACTAAAAGCATTGGAAGAGGGATCCATAAAAGATGTGCTAATTCATGAGATAAACCAAGGTTTTGAATACCTTGGGTAAAACTCATTTCAAGGTCTATACCTGAATTCACTTCTGATATTTAATCTATTAATAAGGTTAGTGTAATTTTGAATTAATTTTAAATTCAAAAAAAATAAATTTCAAATTATCTGCTCTCAAGAGGCTGCCAATTTCTATTTGTTGCTCCTTCATAAATTTGTGATGGTCTAAAAATTCTATTTGCTCCAAGTTGTTCTCTCCAGTGAGCCAACCAACCAGCAACTCTGGAAATCGCAAATACTGGTGTAAACAAATCTCGAGGGATACCGAGCTTTCGATAAACAAGTCCAGAATAAAAGTCAACATTTGGGAATATACCTTTTGGCCCCAGTCTGGAAATTGCTTCTTCTTCAAGTGCTTTGGCTACTTCATACATTTCATCTTTACCAAATTCCAAGAAAAGTTCTTCTGCGAAGGCTTGTAAAATTGTTGCTCTAGGGTCTTTGACACGATACTCCCTATGCCCAAAGCCCATGATTTTCCTTTTTTTTGCAATTGCATTATTGAGAAATGATGAGGCTTTATCAGGTCTTCCAATCTCTTCTAGCATTGCTATCACATCTTCATTGGCCCCTCCATGAAGAGGTCCAGCTAATGTCCCAACTGCAGAAGCTACGACAGCATAAGGATCAGTTAGTGTACTGGCAGTTACTCTTGCGCTAAACGTACTCGCATTGAGACTGTGCTCTGCATGAAGAATTAAACATCTGTCAAAAACTCTTGCTGCAAGAGGATTTGGCTCCCTCTCGGTGAGCATATAAAGGAAATTAGAAGAATACGGTAAGTCATCCTGGGGTTGAATTGGATCGTCTCCTTTTCTTATTTGCTCAAAAGCAGCAACCATAGTTGGAATTTTTGCAATCAACCTCACTACTGCGTCGTAGATATATTTAGGATCATCAATTGCTCTTCGAGAATAAAAGAGGCCCAGAGATGCAGCACTTGCTTGTAAGGCATCCATAGGATGCCCTGATTCTGGAAAACACTTGAGCATATCTCTAATTCGAAAGCTCACTCGTCTATGCATTTGAACGTCCTTTTCAAATTTCTGAAGCTCATTTTCAGTGGGAAGTTCTCCCCATATCAATAGAAATGCGGTTTCTAAAAAACTACTTTTTTGGGCTAGCTCAGATATTGGATAACCTCTATAGTTCAGATTTCCTTCTATCCCATTGATTTCACATATCCCTGATTTGGTTACTGGAACCCCTTCCAAGCCTGGTTTTAGAACCAAATTAGTTGTCTTTTGTTCGTTATCTATGGCTTTAGCTCCTGCAAAATAATTTTTCTGTACAATTGGAAAAAATAATTTTCATCTTAAACTTTATTATACATAATTAAACTATATGTTGAATATAGCACTTTAAACTTTTTATTAACTTGTTTTTAAGTTGATTTTAACTTTAATGAAGTCTGGATAATTAATTGTAGGGACTGCAATAGAAATATCAATATTTTGCGGTGGGGTTAGCTTGTTTCCTAGCATAGTTTTAAATAAAATATATGGATAGAAATTATTTAAAACTGTCTTAGTTTTTTCTTCCCCTAAATGTATTTTTAGGACATCATCAAAATCATCAACTTTATCTATCTTCTGTTCATTATTTGAATAATTTTGTAAGTAATTTGTATTGTCAAAATTTGAAATAGAAGATAAGCTTTGACTCCAAATGTATGTCTCTTCATCTTCTTCAACAATTGCTTCAATATTTTCTTTCAGCTCATATTTTTCATTTTCATCTGTGCTTATTTTTGACCAAATCTCTAGCTTTTTGTTTTTGAAATCTAGATTTGAACTTAAAAAGTTCTCTTTTTCTAGAATTTTACTTATCTCCGTTTTACTCGTATCAGATTTCCTAGTCAAAACCAACCAGTCTTTATCATTTATCCAAATTAAATTTCCTTTAGAGTTTTCAAGAACTATTTTGAAAAGTTTAGAATAATCGAAGGTTGTTGATTCTTTTATAAGAGATGCTATAAGCTTTTCATACGGATGCTCAGAATCTTTTCTAAAATACTGCTTAGGATTATCAACTAATATAAAATCTTTAGGCAATTCAGATTCTTTGTTTATATCAATTAAATTATAATTAATATCTTGAACTGGCATTTTAGTTTTAACATTATAAGATAGTATACCTTCTAAATTTAATTTATTTTTATATAGATTTATAGAAGATATTAAATTATCTATCTCATTTATTTTAAATAAATTTTTTTCTTGACCTATTAGATTTGAAATTTTCTTTGGAGATATTTCTAATAAAAATAAACCGTCTTTAAGATTATCCTTTAATTGAATATTTTTATACTTTTCTTTTGCATTTAATATTTTCCTATCTAATTTCTCTATTGACGATTGTATGATTTTTGGATTTGATGCTATTAAAAAAGTATCCTTGTCATATGTAAAGTAAATTGAGTCGTTTGAATTAATTTTTTTTGAAATTATTTTAGTTTTTGAGATGCTTAATTTATTGCCTGGGTTATTACTCTCAGCAATAATGTTTGAGCCTAAAATAGATTCTAATTCTTTCTCAATATTTACATCTTCTTTTATTGCTAAGATCATAATCCAATCATTTAGAGGTTTTTCGTTTGAAGAAAGTAGGGCAAAGCTCCCATAATCTCCTACCCATTTTGATATGTCTTTTGCAAAATCAAGACTAATTAATTTAAAAAAAGAATCTCGAATAAAACTTATTTTTTTATTTATTGTCTTTTTACTAACTTTATCTTGATAATTTCCGACATAGTTTGGAAGTATCGCTGGATTCAGTTTCCAGTGAAACACGAGATCACTATCTGTTGGTATATATTTTGAGGAAACAGGCGCATTAAATGTTTGTTCATTTAACTTAGGGATTGGCTTGAGATGCTGATTGCGCCAGATAAATATTCCTGCGAAAATTGATAAAATGATTATTCCTGATATTAAAAAATAAGGTAGACGTGATTTCATTTTTTATTATTTGAGCATTTGTATACTTTTTGAGCTTTGATAATAGAAAGTTTAATCTTTACTTAGAATCTCAAGTATGAACAAGCATATTCCTTTAAATATATCTCCAAAAGAGTTAAGTGAAATTTTAGAAGATGATTCTTCTGAAAAACCTTTCATTGTAGATGTGAGGGAGGATAATGAAATTGCTATTGCTTCATTTTCATTTTCAGTATTACATCTTCCTTTGAGTAAGGCTCCAAACTGGTCAGCTCAAATAGGTGAACTGTTGCCGAGTAATCGTCCTATTGTAGTTGTTTGCCATGCCGGTGTGAGAAGTTTTAATTTTGGTATTTGGCTTTTAGAACAAGGAATAACTAAAAGTGTTTGGAATCTTGTCGGGGGAATAGATGCTTGGAGTACTGATGTTGACCAATCTGTTCCAAGGTACTAATAGGCTCTCTAATTTATATTTTTGATCCTAGTTTTTCAGCAACTGTATTCACATCTTTATCTCCTCTACCAGAGCAGTTAATTACAATTTCTGAATTATGATTGAGAGTTGGGCAAAGTTTTTCGAGATAGGCAAATGCATGCGCAGTCTCTAGCGCAGGAATAATACCTTCCAATTTACAAACTAATTGAAGAGCTTCTATGGCTTCAGTGTCAGTAACAGCTGCATATTCAGCACGTCCAATTTCTTTTAAGTAACTATGCTCTGGTCCAACTCCTGGATAATCAAGACCTGCACTAATGGAATGCGCCTCCTCAACTTGCCCATCTTTATCTTGTAGTAAGAGACTCATGGCTCCATGAAGAACTCCTACCCTTCCTTCAGTAATGGTCGCTGCATGTCGACCAGTTTCTACTCCATCTCCAGCAGCTTCCACTCCAATCATTCGCACACTTTTGTCTTCAACAAAAGAATGGAAAAGGCCCATTGCATTCGATCCGCCACCGACACAAGCTAAAAGAACATCGGGGGACCTCCCAAAAGCTTCTTTGCATTGTTGCTTTGTTTCTTCTCCAATAACTGCGTGAAAATCTCTTACCAACATTGGATATGGATGTGGCCCCGCAACTGAACCTAGAATATAGTGAGTCGTTTCAACATTAGTAACCCAATCTCGAATAGCTTCGCTGGTTGCATCTTTGAGTGTTGCAGTTCCACTCGTTACTGGTCTAACTGTGGCTCCAAGCAATTGCATTCGGAACACGTTTAAGGCTTGTCTTCGCATATCTTCTTTGCCCATATAAATAATGCATTCCAATCCAAAACGAGCGCAGACTGTTGCTGTTGCAACTCCATGCTGACCCGCTCCAGTTTCGGCAATAATTCTTTTTTTTCCCATCCTTATCGCAAGAAGAGCTTGTCCAAGTGCATTATTTATTTTGTGAGCACCTGTGTGATTTAAATCTTCTCTTTTAAGCCAAATCCGTGGTCCTTTTAATGTATTTTTTCTGTAATGTTTAGTTAGTCTTGTGGCTTCATATAGTGGAGTGGATCTTCCTACGTAAGTTTTTAGTAAATGATTCAGTTCTGAATTGAATGAAGAATCTTTCCATGCTTCTTTAGCAGCTTGCTCTAATTCAATAAGCGCCGGTATTAAAGTTTCAGGAACATATTGCCCCCCGTACTTTCCAAATCGACCGAGAGCATTTGGCCTTGTTAATGGAGATAAATCCGAATCTTTAAATTGTGTTGGGAGTGTACCTGTCACCTTAGATTAATAAAATAGTTCCCAGCCAAAAAACAAGAAAATGTCCAAAGGTGGCTGGAGTGAATTCAATGACCCTCTTAAGACAATAGGGAATGACACTCAAAATAGTGTTACTCCTAAAGGAAAGCGACAAGTTCGTCTAGAAAGAACTCGATCTGGAAAGAAAGGAAAACTTGTTACTGTTATTAAAGGACTTGAATTAAAGCAAGTAGAGGCAAAAAAAATTCTTAAGAATTTAAAAATAGCTTGCGGAACAGGAGGAGCTTTGAAAGGTGATTGTTTAGAGTTACAAGGAGATCAAATATCAAAAGCTCAAGAATTTCTTTTTAAGGAGGGTTTTAGGCCTAAACAGAGTGGAGGTTAATAATCAATTGTGTCTATCAACATGGAGAATAGTAAACAATTAGTCTGAATTCATGGATCAAAAATTTCAAAGTCCTCTATCAAAAGCCACCAATATAGTTTGGCATCAATCTTCAGTTGATAGGGAAGCTAGATCTCAGCAAAGAGGACATCGCAGTGCAATACTTTGGTTTACAGGTTTATCTGGTTCAGGGAAAAGCACGCTAGCCAATGCAGTAAATGTAGCTCTACACAAAAATGGTTATTCAACTTATGTGCTAGATGGCGACAACATCAGACATGGTTTATGCAAAGATTTAGGATTTTCTGATGTTGATAGAGAAGAAAATATCAGAAGAATTGGCGAAGTCTCTAAACTCTTTCTTGACGCTGGAATAATTGTTTTAACTGCATTCGTATCACCATTTAGAGTTGATCGCGATAATGCAAGATCATTAGTTGGAGAAAATGATTTTATAGAAATATATTGTTCAGCTGATTTAGGGGTTTGTGAAACAAGAGATACAAAAGGACTTTATGTAAAGGCGAGAAATGGAGAAATCAAAGACTTTACTGGAATCTCAAGTCCTTATGAAGATCCTAAATATCCAGAATTGAAAATTGATACTGGAAATTTAGAGATTGATAAATGTGTAGACATAGTTACTAACTTGCTTGTGAAGAAAAAGATTATTTCAGAAATTTCTTAGTAAATTAGTAATGAATTTCATGTTCATTACATTTTTTCTAGATACTTTTTAGCTCCAATCTCTTTAAGTTTTTGATCTTTTTTTACGACAAGGTCGTGAAGCTCAGATCTGTAAATTTTTAATTTATTTGTCAATTCAGTATTGTTAATTGCCAAAATTTGAGTAGCTAAAAGGCCAGCATTTAGGCCTCCTTCTATGGCAACCGTTGCTACTGGGATGCCTGAGGGCATTTGCAAGATTGAATACATAGAATCTATTCCTGAAAGCACCTTGCTTTTGACTGGAACGCCTATTACTGGAAGGGTTGTAAGAGATGCGATCATTCCAGGTAAATGAGCAGCCCCTCCAGCTCCAGCAATTATGACTCCAAAACCATTTAATTCTGCCATTTGAGCAAAATCCATCATTTCTTTTGGAGTTCTATGAGCAGATAAGATCCTTACTTCATTAGATATGCCAAATTGATCTAGAATTGCAACCGCAGGCTGAAGAGTTTTAAGATCTGAATCACTACCCATTACTACTGCCACTTGCTTAAATGTATTAGCTTCGGTTAAAGACAATTCTCAATTTTATAAATCTCATACTTAATAATGCCAATTATTTATGAATTCTGCATTAATTATTTTTAGTTTTTAAGAAATGAGAAAAATTAAAAACATAAAATTACCTCAACCAGTTAAAAGTGAAGATGAAAATAATTTATTCTCACTAGTTTTAGATGAACATGGGATTATTCTGTCGATTGATAAAAGTTCCAAGAGTAAATCAATTTATGACGAAGATTGGTGTGGTGATTGGTTAAGTCCAAGAGCGATTGATCTTCAAATAAATGGAGGTTTAGGGATCTCATTTACAGATTTAACTTTTAACAAAATACCTAAATTATTAACATTGCTTGATCGACTTTGGCTTGATGGTGTTGAAGGAATTTGTCCAACGTTTGTTAGTTGTTCTAGTGATCAATTCCAATTAGGAATGAAGGTCTTAAAGGAAGCTAAAAAACATACTTCGATAAATAGATGTCGACTTCTTGGTGCTCATATGGAAGGACCTTTTTTATGTGAATCATATTCTGGAGCACATGATTTAGACAGTGTTTGTAAGCCAAGTATTTCTGCTTTAAATGAAAGAATAAAGGGATTTGAAGAAGACATAGCATTAATGACATTGGCTCCAGAATTAAAAGGTTCTTTTGATGTCATTTCTCGTCTAAGAGAATTAAATATCGTGGTTTCACTAGGACATTCTTCAGCTGATTTTGATTCGGCGATGAATGCTTTTCATAATGGAGTGACTATGGTTACACATACTTTTAATGCAATGAAAGGTTTGCATCATCGAGCTATTGGGCCTATCGGAGCGGCGGCAAGAAGAGAGGATGTCTTCCTAGGATTGATTGCTGATGGGGTTCATGTTCATCCAGATATGATTAGGCTTTTAAAGATACTTGCACCAAAGCAAATTGTCTTAGTTAGTGATGCAATATCAGCTTATGGTTTAGGAGATGGATCGTTTAATTGGGACAAACGCTTGATAACAGTGGACAATGGTTTATGCAGACTTCAAAATGAAACCATTGCAGGATCCACTTTGCCTTTACTAGATGCATGCATAAAAATAGCTAGTTGGATTAATGATCCTTCTGCTGCTATTTGGATGGCAACACTTGCTCCACGTATGGTATTAAGTCAGAACAAAATGACTTCAAAAGCTTTTTTTATTGGAAAAAATATTCAGTCTTTACTTCGATGGACAATGAATTCTTGTAATCATCAGTTGTCTTGGCATTTGGCTGCGTAAGATTGGTAAGAGGTAATTATCTGATTAAATGACAACGAAAATTGAGAACAATGAAAAGGCGGAAGTTACTGAATATTTTAATGGGACTGGCTTTGATAGATGGAATCGAATATATAGCGAAAGTGATGATGTAAATAAAGTGCAAAAAAATATAAGGATAGGTCACCAAAAGACAGTGGATGATGTCATTAGTTGGTTGAAAGAGTATGACAACATTAAGGATAAAAGTTTCTGTGATGCTGGCTGCGGTGTTGGTAGTTTAAGTATTCCATTGGCAAAATTGGGTGCTAAATCTATTCATTTAAGTGATATTTCTGAAGCCATGATAAATGAGACAAAAAGAAGAGCAAAGGAAGAAGATTTGGATTTGAATAAGCTTAATTTTCGAACATCTGATTTACAGAATTTAACAGGTTCATTTAATACAGTTATTTGCTTAGATGTTTTCATTCACTATCCTCAACAGGAGGCTGAAGCAATGGTGAAACATCTATGTCAATTATCTGATGAGAGATTAATTGTTAGCTTTGCTCCTTACACTCCTTTATTAGCCCTTTTGAAAGGTATTGGCCAACTATTCCCGGGACCAAGTAAAACTACTCGAGCATATACATTAAGGGAGACTGGAATTATCGAAGCTGCAAAGCAATCTGGTTTTAAAGTAGTCAAAAGAAAGTTGAATCAAGCTCCTTTTTATTTTTCGAAATTAATAGAATTTGTGAAATCCTAGAGAATTAAAATTTTTATTTTTCAAAAATACATTTAGGTAACTAAATGATTTTCAAGTGCATATCTAACTAGTTCTGTTCTACTAGAAGTCCCTGTTTTAATAAATAATCGACTCACATATTTCTCTACATTGCGGATAGAAGTCTCAAGTTGCCTTGCAATTTCTTTGTTCATTAAACCTTCCGCTACTAGTTGCAAAACGCTTGCCTCTCTTGGGGTGAAATTAGGAATCGATTCATCTTTCCGTGAGTTATTTTTATCCCCATGGCTAAGCATTGATTTGATTTCTGTAATCTGTTTTGCCATTTGGCCAACATCAGCATTGGCAAATCTGGCTGCTTCAGTTAATAATCGCTCTTGCCGCTGAACTACATTTTTAACTCTTGCCACTAGCTCATCGGGATCAAATGGCTTTGGCATGTAGTCGTCTACACCTGCTTGATACCCCTGAGTTCTATCAGCAGTCATGCCCTTAGCAGTAAGAAAAATGACAGGTGTCCCTCCAAGTCTTTCATCTTCTCTAATTTTTTTTAAAAGCCCATAACCATCACATCTAGGCATCATAACGTCACTGATAATTACATCAGGGATCATTTTTTGAGCTTTATCCCATCCCTCGTCTCCATCTACAGCGGTTGTAACTTGAAATCCTTCATCTTCAAGATAAGCCTGAACAGCAGTTCTTAAACCAGGCTCGTCATCGACAAGTAAAATCCTTGGAGTCTGAGAAACTTCTTTTGTTGATGGATTTGGGTCACTCATAAAAATTGGACTTTTACAGTTTTTAAAGAGGATATTAGCCTTTATTCCTCTCTATTATTTAGCTTAACGAATGAATCAATGGATAATAATCATCTGATTTTTGATTTTCAGTCCTCAACACCATGTTGTACGAAGGTCGTTGAGGCGATGGCTCCTTATTGGAGTGAGTTGTGGGGTAATCCCTCTAATACTAATAATCGATCCGGTTTTTTTGCTTCAGCTGCAGTAGAAGTATCTCGTGAAAAAATAGCTTCATATCTGAACATCAATCCGAAAAGATTAATTTTCACGAGTGGGGCAACAGAAGCAAATAATTTGGGTTTAGTTGGACATGCAAGAGCTAAAGCACAACTCCTTGGAAAACCTGGACACATAATTACCGCTTCAACTGAACATCATGCAGTCCTTGACCCGCTTAGGCAGCTTCAAAAAGAAGGATTCCGTTTATCAGAATTACAACCGAATAAAGATGGTTTAATCAATATTGAACAACTGTCTGAAGCTGTTGAAAAAGATACTTTTTTGGTTAGCGTCATGGCTGCAAATAATGAGATAGGAGTTTTTCAACCTATTGCTGAAATTGGGTCTTTTTGTAAGAAAAAGGGAATCGCTTTTCATACTGATGCCGCTCAAGCCTTGGGATACTTAGATTTAGACCCTGACAAATTTCTCATTGATTTGATGAGCTTGAGTGCTCACAAAATCTATGGACCTAAAGGAATTGGGGCTTTGGTGATTAGGGAAGGATTCCCTCTTGAACCATCTCAATATGGAGGTGGTCAGGAGCTTGGATTAAGATCTGGCACGCTCCCTGTCCCTTTAATTGTAGGCTTTGCAAAGGCAGTCGAAATAACAAGAAATGATCAGGATCAGAGGAATAAGAGACTTTTATTTTTTAGAAACTTATTGTTGAGTGGATTAAAAAAGAATATTTCAGGATTGATAGTTAATGGATCTATTGATCAAAGATTGCCTCATAATCTCAATATCACTTTCCCTGGTGTAAAGGGAAGTCAATTGCATGGTCAATTAAGAAGGTTTATTTTTTGTACTAGTGGTTCAGCTTGCAGTAATGGTGAAGCTTCTCATGTTCTGAAGGAGATAGGGCTCTGTAAAAAAGATGCTGAAGCATCAATAAGGCTGAGTATTGGGAGAAACACTACTGAGAAAGATATCACTCAGGCTATTGAGATTATTACAAATATAGTGATTAATCTTAGATAATAATTTAAGTTTATTTTAAAAATTTCTTTGCAGAAATTCTTAACTTTGCACTTTTACTTCTTGGATTTAATTCTATCTCTTCAGGGCTTGCTCTCATGGGTTTCTTAGATAGCACTTTTAATCTATTGTCAGTTTTAAAACTCGACTTTACTCTTCTATCTTCTAGTGAATGAAAACTCATTACCATAAATAGTCCATTCTCTAATAACCAGTTTGGAGCTTTCAAAAGTAAACTTTCGAGTGAGACTAATTCATTATTTACAGCTATTCTTAAAGCCTGAAAAGTTCGTGTTGAGGGATGAATCCGACCATATCTTTGCTTGGGTGGGAAGCATCCGGCAATTGCATAAGAAAGGTCTTGAGTTCCAGAGTATGGTCCATTTTCTGCTAGATCATTTTTTATTTTTCTTGCAATACGCCTAGATCGTTTTTCTTCTCCTAATTTATAGATTAAATCAGCAAGATCCTGCTCAGAGAGAGTTTCAATAAGTTCGGCTGCACTTGAACCCTCTTTGGGATTCATGCGCATATCTATTGGACCATTTAAACGAAAGCTAAAACCTCGTGAAGGCTCATCAAGTTGATGACTACTAACACCAAGATCCGCTAAGACGCAAATGGCTTTTTCGTTAATTGAAAAGTCTGCGAAGTTTGTAGAGATTATTTCTATTCTTGTTCCAAATTTTATTAATTTTTTTGATGCTGCTTCTCTAGCCATTGGATCTTGATCAAGTCCAATAATTTTGATTCCTGGGAAATTTTCTAGAATTTGAGCTGAATGCCCCCCTCCTCCAATAGTGGCATCAATAATTAGTCCTTGTTTTGTTAATTCACTTGGTAATTCCTTTAGTGATTGAATTATTTCTTTCCCCATTACAGGGACATGATTAAAGTTAGAACATGAACTAATTGGCCCTTCTTTCATAAGTTTTCACTAGTATTTAGACATTGCTTTGGTTGGGCCCAATGACGCAGCTTGAAACGCGTACGGAGCCAATGGTGGTCAACTTTGGGCCACATCATCCATCAATGCATGGGGTATTGCGATTGGTCGTAACCCTTGATGGAGAGGATGTTGTTGATTGTGAACCAGTTATTGGATACTTGCATCGAGGGATGGAGAAAATTGCTGAGAATAGAACAAACGTCATGTTTGTTCCTTATGTGAGTCGCATGGATTATGCGGCTGGTATGTTTTATGAAGCCATTGTTGTTAATGCCCCTGAGCGTTTAGCAAATATAAAGGTACCTAAGAGAGCAAGTTATATCAGAGTGATAATGCTTGAGTTGAATAGGATCGCTAACCATTTGCTATGGTTAGGTCCATTTTTGGCTGATGTCGGGGCTCAAACACCTTTCTTCTATATTTTTAGAGAAAGAGAGATGATTTACGATTTGTGGGAGGCTGCAACTGGTCAAAGATTGATTAATAATAATTATTTTCGTATTGGTGGCGTTGCATGTGATTTACCTTGGGGCTGGTTAGAAAAATGTAAAGATTTTTGTGACTGGTTTGGTCCAAAAATTGATGAGTATGAAAAATTGATAACTAATAACCCTATCTTTCGTAGACGTATAGAAGGTTTAGGAGTTATAGGTAGAGAGCAAGCGATTAACTGGAGTCTTTCTGGACCAATGCTTCGAGCAGCAGGTGTCCCATGGGATTTAAGAAAGGTAGATCATTATGAATGTTATGACGATTTTGAATGGGATATTGCATGGGAGAAAGAGGGTGATTGTTATGCAAGGTATAGAGTTCGTATTGAAGAAATGAGGCAGTCATTAAAAATATTACGACAAGCTTGTGAGATGATCCCTGGGGGGGCGACAGAAAATCTTGAGGCAAAAAGGACAGTTGAGGGAAAAAAAGGTGATATGTCAGGCTTTGATTATCAATATGTAGCTAAGAAAGTTGCACCTACTTTTAAGATTCCTAATGGTGAATTATATACACGCCTTGAGTCTGGAAAAGGAGAGATAGGAGTATTTATTCAAGGTAATAATGATGTAACTCCTTGGCGGTTTAAAATCAGAGCAGCTGATTCTAATAATTTGCAGATACTTCCTCACATACTGAAGGGAGCTAAGGTCGCTGACATCATGGCTATCTTAGGTTCTATTGATGTGATTATGGGTTCTGTCGATAGATAGGTCTTTTGGGAAAGCGTAATCCTAAAGAATGGTTATGTTTGAAACGAACAGTTCGTTTTGGTGAGACAGATGCTGCTGGCGTTGTGTATTTTCTTGAATTATTCAGATGGTGTCATGAAACTTGGGAAGAAAGTTTAGAAAAATATGGAATAGTTTTACAAGACATTTTTCCTACAAACCAAATCAATACAAGCCAACTGGATGTAGCCTTACCAGTAACTCATTGTGAAGCAAATTATTTTCAACCACTTTATGTTGGAGATACTATCAATATCGAACTAAATCCAGAGAAGATAAATGATTCTTCATTTGTACTTCGATTTAAATTAAAAAAAAATGGTGAGAAAATAGGCACGGCAAATATAAAACATGTATCGATAAATCCGATTACAAGAGAAAAATGTGCATTATCTAAGCAAATAAATTTGTGGCTCCATGAATCTAGTTTGAATTTTTAGTTAATAGGTCTATTAAAGGCTATCCAATCGTGCCATTTTTTTATTTCCCATTTTTTATTGATATTTCTTGAAAGGTTTGGACAATCGTACCATTTCAGTGGTTTTTTAGATGGTTGCCAGTCTTTAATGAGATCAGACAGAAGTGAGATGATTGGATATCTGTTGATTCCTTTTTCTTTGAATTTCGTTAAGACAACTAAACGTTGTCCCCATTTCTTATCCCTAACTCCTAATACAAAAATGTCTTTAATTGGGATTTGATTTTTCAAGATTATTTTCATTAATTCCATCTCGATTTCTTCGGGGAAAATCGTTTCACCACCTGAATTTATAGCTGAATCTCTTCTGCCTAGGATTTGTATTGCTTTTCTATTGTTGAGAGTGATGTATTGCGCTAAATCGCCTGCTTCCCACCATCCATTTGTGTCTGTAATTGATTCGAATTTATTATTCTTCCATTTTGAAGTTGCAATCCTACTAGTTTTTATCTTAAGGGAATTGCTTTTGTTGATTTCTATCTCAACATCTTCGAGAGGGAAGCCAACACTATTACTTCCTTTTAAAAAATCGTTGGGACTCAGGCAAGTCACCATTGCAACAGTTTCGGTGGCCCCATAACAAGGAGCTAAATTAATAGACTTTCTTCGCGCTTTCTCAGCAAGATCTTTGGAGATCAAAGCCCCTCCAACCCAGATTATAGCTAGAGATTGAAGCCATTTTAATCCATCAGAATCATCAATCAAAGACGATAATTGAGTTGGAACTAGGGATGTAATCAATGAATGTCTATAAGTATTAGTTAATGTTTCACTAAACTGCTTAAGTTGAAGTGGTTTATGCATTAAAGAGGGTGGAATCCAGTAATACATCGATCGCCACGTCTGATGTCTCCACCAAGGCATGAAACCACTTATATGGTGTAAAGGTAGTGAATTGAGAATAATGCACTCATTTGGCTTAAGACCATGATTCTTTAACCACATTCCGGTTGCTAAAGCCGAATTAGTTAGATTTTTAATTGATTGTAAACAAAGATTCGGTCCTCCAATACTCCCCCCGCTTGAAATGATTATTCCTTCTCCTTCAGGTAAAGTTGACGATGTAGGAATTTTCGTTTGATCTTTTGGAGGTGCTAGATATACCCAGTTATGCTTTTCAAAATTCTTCAAAATTTCTTTTGAACAGTCCAGGTTTTTTTCAGGAATACATTTTACAATTGCAATTTTGGTCATACTGCTTCCCAGACTAATTTTGGATTGTTGTTAAAGAGTGGGCCTTTTGGGCACCATCCAGGTGCAAGTCCAGGTGCACAAGGATTACCCCCTTTGATTTGCCTGGCAGCGAGGTGATTAATCCATCTTCTCCCAATACCAGTTTCAAAAGCTGTGCTTATGACTGTTTGACTATTCTCTTGTTCTATTTCTTTTAACAGTAGTCTAGGATCACCATCTAATGCAGGGCGACGTATTTGCCAACTTTTCCATGTTTTTCGTAAATATGGATATTCAACCAAAGATTCATCTAGTGCGATTGGAATTTGATTAGCTAATGAAAATAAACCCTCAATATCTTTTGATGGTAGTGGCTGTTCAATCCATTCCAAACGAGGTTCGTTTTTGAGTTCGTCAACCCATTCTTGCGCTTTTGAGCGACTCCATCCTCCATTTGGATCAATTCTAAGTTTAAAATTATTTGGTAAAATATCTAAGATTTTTTGTAATGTTTTCTCTTCCTTAAAGTTCTTTTCTTGGTGAGATACTTTCCATTTTATTGTACAAGAACTTTTCTTGTTATTTGATCCATCTACATATTTCACTATTGACTCTAATGGATCAATATGTGTAGGTAAAAGATAAGCTGATTTTGCGCTGTCAAAACCTTCGAAATTTAACTTGCTTTTAGTGAGATTTTCTAAATCTGCTAAGCAGGCTCCTAATCCAAAAGCCAGTGGTCCAGGCAATTCACATAAATAATTTTCTATTGAATCTTTTGTAGTTTGTTTCCCAATAAAATCGAGACTTTCGATACTTTTTTGTAATTCCTTTTTCTCAATAGGTGAGACTTCACCCCATCCGTAATTTCCATCTGAGTCTTTTATTTGCAACAATAAACCTACCTTGTTACGAATACTTCCTTGAGAGGTTATTAACTTTCTTGTTAGTTGAAATGAAAATGGCTTGATATTAATTATTAATTTCATGATTCAACAAAATCAAAAATTAATTATAAAAAAATGAGGATATAGCAAAACCTACACTTAAGGATAAACCATTTATTGTCTGAAAGCGTAAAGCTAAAAACTTACTGTTTTTAATACGCTCAGGCTGGTTGTGATGTCTTTTAATTAATTTGATCAGATCTATACCTGAAGGAAGGCTAATTAAACATATAAGTGTCGTTATTGGCCATATTCCAATTAATACTGGTAATAATTCTAATAAAAATATTAGAGCAACGAACCACGGTAAAAATTCTGCCGCTCGATGAGTGCCTAAAATAACTAAGGGTGATTTTTTACCTACAGCAGCATCTTGATTGATTTGATGAAAATGCGAACAGAATAGAACCAAAGTGGTCGCCATCGCAGGGCCTGCCCCAATCATCAGTGCTGTCCCCCAGGGGATGGCATGAAAATTAGATTTTGGAGAAACAACAATTAGTGCTGCAGCTGTAGCAAGCGGGCCAAAGGCAATCCAGCAGAGAGGTTCTCCCAACCCCTTATACCCCAGCCTAAATGGTGGTCCTTGATATAAATATCCAAGGAAACAACAAATTAAGACCAAAAAAAGTACTGTTATTTTACTTTTTAGAGCAAGTATAAATATGATAAATAAACCTAATAAAAGAGAAAAATATGCAACTCGACTTACAGTGGTTTTATTACCCGTTAAAGCAACTACGGAGTGGAATTTGTATTTGTCAACGCCAGTTTCATCGTCAAAAAGATCATTGGTAAGATTTTCCCACAGCAAAATTAAAATAGAGGCAATTAGAAAACCGATGAATTGTCCTAGACGAATATTGCCCCTATTCCCTAGCTCCCATGCTACAGATAAAATTACAGGCATTATTGCAACTGAATATAATGGCCATTTAATTGCAGCTTGCCAAAGATGTTTCTTTTCAGTTGTAGAAGACTTCACTGATAAAATAACCTGTTTTGTTTGTTTCTTGGTTCCTTCCTTAAGACTAGGCAGCAGTTCAGGTATTGGTTTATTTATGTCTAAAGGCTCTAATTGGTTATGAATTTAGAACCTGTCTTTAGTGAGCTTTTAGTTAGTTCTCTTCGGAAATGGAGTGAACGAAAAGTTGATCAATGTATCTTGAGCATTTCTGTTCCTGTAAGTCAAACAGACCCTTTAACGACATTACCTTTAATTGCTGAAAAACATCAGTTTAGATTTCTTTGGGATCTATCTCCCGGATTGTGTATTTCTGCCGGAGGACATTGTCAATCTTTGGATTTATCTGGACCAAAGAGGTTTGAAAATGCACAAAGGTTTAGTGATGAAATTTTTACTCGATTGATAGATACTTCTCCAAGTCCATCATTTTCAGCATCAAGGATTCTATTTTCATTTTCTTTTTTTGATCAAATTAAGAGTAATGAAAAGTCAATAGATGATAAATTTTCTCTGCAGGCTGTTTTGCCTAAGTGGCAATTAACTGCAAAAGATGGATTGACATGGTTACGTTTAAATTCAGTTGCCCTAAATCCTTCAGATGTTCGTGAATCCGTAGAAAGGTTATGGTCAATTCGAGAAAAGATAAATAGATCACCAGCCCAAATTTTCCATGATGAAAAAGAAAATTTCTTAGTAGATAATTTTTCTAATGATTGGAAATCTCAATATCGAGATGCTTTGGCTAAAGGGATCGAATTAATCAATGCAGGTGATTTGGATAAGCTTGTATTGGCTACGAGACAACGCCTTTCCCTCAGAAAACCATTAGATCCGCTGAACTTACTTGCTCGCCTAAGAGTTCAGCAAACTAATAGTTGTCGATTCCTATGGCAAAAAAATCATGATGAGTCATTTTTTGGTGCGTCACCTGAGAGATTGATAAGTCTCAATCACAATCAATTACTAATCGATGCTTTGGCTGGTACTGCAAAAAAGGGTGATGATGGAAAAGAATTACTTGCTTCTTCTAAAGATTTAAGAGAACACCATTTTGTAGTTAACTCTATTGTCGAACAACTTGTAAGAAAAGGTATTAAAGCAAGTCATTCCCCTCAACCAAAATTAATTACTCAAGGCCATTTAATTCATTTGCATACTCTTATTCAAGCGTGTGTCAAAGAAAAATCTCCTCTTAACTTAGTTGAAGCTCTTCATCCAACTCCTGCAGTAGCTGGATTGCCTTTGAGTAAATCTTTGAGTTGGTTGAGAGCTTTGGAACCATTTGATCGTCAAACATATGCTTCTCCAATTGGATGGATAGATAAAAATCAAAATTCAGAATTTAGGGTGGCCATTCGTTACGGACATGTTAGAGGCTATGAACTTAAATTGTTTGCTGGTGCTGGTCTAGTAAAAGGCTCAACTGTTGAGGGGGAAATGCAAGAAGTGGCTTTGAAATTTGAAGTTTTAAGAAATCAATTAAACTTAGATAGGGTTAGTTGTTCAAATGATCTATAAGATAATCAATCACTTGATCTGCTAGTGGAACATTCATGAGGTTTTCTACTTCTCTAATACCAGTTGGACTCGTAACATTAATCTCACTTAGCATTCCTCCAATAACATCAATACCAACAAAAAAGAGCCCTTCATCTTGTAAAGCAGGCTTTATTTGATCACATATCTCTATCTCTTTAGGAGTTAATTTAGTTGTCTCAGCTTTTCCTCCTAAAGCGAGGTTGCTTCTGAAGTCTCCTTTTTTCGGACGTCTATTAATTGCACCTAATGGCTCTCCATTAACCAAAAGGATTCTTTTATCGCCATTTATTACTTCTGGTAAGAATTGTTGCATCATAACTGGCAAATGTTCTTGTGAAGTAACCAGTTCGAGTAATGCCTCTAAGCCTGGAGCGTCTTTTGCAATTCGTATAACTCCTTGCCCACCTTTCCCTCCAAGTGGCTTCAAAACAACTTCTCCGTACTCTTTTGCAAATGTAATTAATTGCTCCACCCGACTCGCCACAAGAGTGGGAGCCATTAAATCACTAAACCTTAAAGCTCCTAACTTTTCATTCCAAGCTCTCAGTGATGCAGGCTTATTAATTACATTGACACCATCTCTTTCCGCAACTTCTAATAAATGAGTTGCATATAAAAAAGCCTCATCAACAGGTGGATCTTTGCGCATCCAAATGCATGAGAAATCTCTTAAAGGAAGGCTTTGAGATGAATGGACAGTTATCCATGGTTCACAATTGATTTTATTAGAAACCACCCATGCATCGTCCCCTCGGGCTTGCAGGTCAGAAGGAGTACAGACCCAAACATCTATTTTAGCTCTAGATGCGGCTTGCATAAGTGCTGCTGATGAATCCTTGTTGGGATTAATATTTTCAATTGGATCTAGAACAAATAGTTGTTTCATGAATCAATTTCTAATTCCAATCAGTGCATTTAGTTCGTTATTGCTCTCAAGTTCGTAAAGCTCGTCGCAACCTCCAATACTTTCTCCATTAATAAAAATTTGTGGAACAGTGCTGCGACCTCCTGCTCTTTCAGACATTTTTGTTCTTGCATCATTGTCTCCATCAATAGAATATTCTTTGAACTGGACTCCTTTTTCATTTAGTAGTGCTTTTGCGCGTAGGCAAAATGGGCAAAATCTCCAAGTGTATATTTCCACTGTAGGGATGTCTGAATCGTGAATTGATCTGTTCATTTATAGTTTTTGGGTTGATATGCTGATAGCTTTTAATGTATTAATTCTATTACCTCGTTTGCAAGACCTGACTGATTTTAAAAGAGACCTTTCTTTATTGACTGCTCGCCTGGTTACAGCCCAGGATTGTCTTTGACGAACCTGCATTGCTAGCTAGAAAAAAGGACTTAGAGCAAGTTGCATCGCAACCTGAATTTTGGAACGATCCCAAAAATGCACAAAAACAGATGCGTCAACTTGATGAGGTTAAAGCAGAGTTAGAAAAACTCATTACATGGAGAGGTGCTATTGAGGACGCAAATCTTTCGTTAGAACTTTATGAGTTAGACCCTGATGAAGAAATGCTTGCGGAGGCTCACCAAGGACTGGAGAAATTAAAACAAGAACTTGAACGTTGGGAGATGGAGCGTCTCTTGAGTGGCACATATGATAAGGAGGGTGCAGTTCTCTCAATTAATGCTGGTGCTGGCGGAACTGATGCCCAAGATTGGGCCCAAATGCTTCTACGGATGTACACCCGTTGGGCTGAAAACAATGGTATGAAAGTAATTATTAATGAACTTTCTGAGGGAGAGGAAGCGGGAATCAAAAGTGTCACCATCGAAATAGAAGGTGTATACGCATATGGTTTTTTACAAAATGAAAAAGGGACTCATCGTTTAGTCAGAATTTCCCCTTTCAATGCGAATGGAAAGCGACAAACTAGTTTTGCTGGGGTTGAAGTTATGCCTAAACTTGATGAAGAGGTTGAACTTGAAATCCCTGAAAAAGATTTAGAAATCACGACAAGTCGCTCAGGTGGTGCAGGAGGACAAAATGTAAATAAAGTTGAGACTGCAGTTCGGATTCTTCATGTGCCTACAGGTATTGCCGTTCGATGTACACAAGAAAGATCCCAGCTTCAAAATAAAGACAAAGCAATGGCTCTACTAAAATCAAAATTGATGGTAATAGCAGTAGAGCAAAGAGCTGCAGAGATTGCAGATATTCGAGGGGATATTGTTGAGGCTGCGTGGGGCAATCAAATTAGAAATTATGTTTTTCACCCGTACCAAATGGTAAAAGACTTACGAACTGAACAAGAGACAACAGATGTAGATTCAGTAATGAATGGGGAAATAGATATTTTTATTCAGTCTCTTTTAAGGCAAAATATTGAAGAATCATAAATTAACTGGATATGAATAATAAAATTATTTCTGATGATGTCACCAAGAAAGCTACTCCACCTCCAAGTTTTGTCAAACTTGCGATGAAAAATATGGTTCGGAAAGGCAGTCAAAGTCTTTCTCACTTTGGGTTAACAGCTTTGGGTTTCCTTGGATTTATTCTTTTAGTTGCTGTTCTTGGAAAACCTCATATCCCTCAATAACTTTATGGAGAATTTTTCGACTAGCTTTTCTAAATTGGATGTTGACCTTTCTTTTACACCCTTCCCGGTTCAAGATTTAGATGTGTTCGTGAACAGTGAGTCTTTGGAGTTGATGAAAAATCCAAGTCAATGGATTGAGGAAATAGGAAGCTGGATTAGATTCATACAAATAAATTCAGCATTTAAGTGTCCGGAAATAGTTCTAAATGCTTCTCAATTTAGCTTGGGGTTGGAATTAACTAATGATCAGAAAATTCTTGATTTAAATGATACCTGGCTCGGGCAATCAAAAAGTACAGATGTGCTGTCATTTCCAATAATTGATGAGACATTTTTTGGAGTAAGTAATGAATGTATCGAATTGGGTGACATAGTTATCTCAGTCCCGACAGCAATCAGGCAAGCCAAAGATAATAATGCTGATTTATTTAGAGAACTAAGATGGCTTGCTACTCATGGTCTCTTACACCTTTTGGGTTGGGACCATAGTGATGAAGAGAGCCTTAATAAAATGCTTTTGATTCAAGAGCAACTTCTTGATATTAGAGGTATTCTTTAAATTAAAGAGAAAGTTCACAAATATGGTTCCTGAGATATCCAATGACTCTGAGAGAGAAATGAGGGACATGTCTAAAACTCTTCAAAGACACAATACAAGGTCATCGTGGAAGATAGCTAAAGATTTACCAACTAGCTTTTTGTATGCAGCTAAAGGCTTAAGATATGCTTTATCGACCCAGAGAAATTTTCGGATTCATGTTGGCTTTGCATTGGGTGCGTTTGGCTTTAGCTTTTTTTTAGGTCTTAATAAAAGTGATTTGGCAATAATGGCCCTTACAGCCACTAGTGTGTTAGTAGTTGAATTGCTTAATACAGCGATTGAATCTGTTGTTGATTTGGCCATTGGGAAACGATTTCATCCTCTCGCGCAAATTGCTAAAGATTGTTCAGCTGGGGCAGTTTTAGTAGCTTCAATCAGTTCGGTGCTGATTGCTGGTTTATTATTATTTCCTCCATTACTCAAACTTTTAGGAATTTAATGGTTTAAAAATTATGTTTTTGGTGATCGACAATTATGACAGTTTCACTTATAACCTCGTTCAATATTTGGGCGAATTAGCTTCTCAGCATCCTATTGCATCAGAAGTAAGAGTTGAACGTAATGATGCTCTAACGATCAGTGAGATTAAAGATTTAAATCCTGATGCGATTTTGTTATCTCCTGGTCCAGGAGATCCTAATCAATCTGGAGTTTGTCTGGAAATTTTATCTAAGCTATCAATTGATATACCAACTCTTGGTGTCTGTCTTGGTCATCAAGCTATTACCCAAGCGTTTGGTGGAAAAATAATTAGAGCTAATGAATTAATGCATGGTAAAACATCTAATGTTTTGCATAGAGGTACTGGAATATTTAAAGATTTGCCTAATCCCTTAGTAGCGACTAGATACCATAGTTTAATTGCGGAGAGAGAGGGGTTTCCAGAATGCTTAGAGGTTATAGCCTGGTTAGAGGATGAAACAATTATGGGGATAACTCATAAAGATTATCCGCACATATACGGGGTGCAATTCCATCCAGAGAGTGTATTGACCGAATCTGGTCATAAGTTACTCTCTAATTTCTTGGATATAGCAGATGCAAGCTAGATTGTCTCAAGTTCTATAGACGTGATAAATTAATTTAAACTACACTTTATCGACAATCTTGAAAGCTGACCAGAATCTTTTCATCTGCTCTATTGTTCCAATGCTCACTCTGATAGAGCCTTTTAAATTTTTTTTCTTATCCATATTTCTAATTAGAATTCCAGATGACTTTAATTTTTGCTCTATTTGTTTTGGGTTTGATTTTGGCCAAAGTAGAAAATAGTTTCCTCCATCAATATGATGCTTAACGTGGTACTTCTTGAATTGATCTTTGATCCAATTACGAGCCTCAAGTACTTCGTTCACATACGAATCAATATAGGATTGATCTTTAAGTGCTGCAAAAGCAGCAATCACAGCGAAGCTATTGACGTCATAAGGACCAGTGACTCTATTCACTATATTAATTACTTTAGAATAACCAATAGCAAATCCAATTCTTAAACTTGCCAAACCAGCAGTTTTAGAAAGCGATCTTAATACAACAAGATTTGGTGTCTTTTGGAAATTCACAAATGGTAGAACACTATCACCTGTAAACGCCTCGTAAAGTTCATCGACAACAACTAGTGTTTTAGATGAAAGTTTGGTGATTTCTATAATTCTTTCTGGGCTTAATCTTGTTCCAGTAGGGTTATTAGGGTTACAGATGAGTAAAATTTTCGGATTATTTTGTGCGATGAATTCGCAAATACTATCAAATGGATATTGAAAATCTTTCCCCTCATAAGGTATTGAGTTGATTTTCATTCCTCGCATTTGTGCGCAAGGAGTATAATACCCAAAAGTAGGCGATGTTGTTAGCATTAGATCATCAAAATCGCCATAGGCATGAAAAATAGCATTTATTGCTGCGTCTACCCCATTAAAAATACCAACTCCAGATGAGTTTATATCCACGCTTGAATTTTGCTTAATGAGATTTTCTACGACTTGTTCTTTTAAACCTGAGTATTCAGGATAAATAGAGATTTCATCTCTGCTTATTTCTCTGAGAGCTTTAATTACTAGTGGGCTTGGTCCAATGGTGTTTTCATTAAAGTCTAGTCTTAGTAAATTTCGTCTTCCTTCCAGTGGTGCAGAATATGGCTGTAAATCTTCGATATCTTTCCTGGGATTGGGTAGGTCAATAAATGAATTTTCTGTTTTTTCCATTACATTCTTTCCAGAGTAGGGATGCCTAACAAACTCATTCCCAGTTTAAGTGTATTTGCAGTGATAGAGCATAAAGCAAGTCTACTGGTTCTTTCAGGTTCACTTGCTTTTAAAATAGGAACTTGATCATAGAACCTGTTAAAAATCTGACTTAATTCAAATAAATACCCGCAGAGACGATTAGGAAGCAGTTCTTTTTCAACTTCAGCGATAGCACAATCAAGTTGCAATAGCTTGCGAATTAAGGTCCATTCTTGTGGTTCATTGAACTGAATATTCTGACTTGATACATTTAAATCCCCTCCATTGCGAGATATTCCGGCTATTCGTACTAATGCATAAAGTAAATATGGAGCTGTATTCCCCTGTAAAGAGAGCATCTTATCAAAACTAAATTGGTAATTAGAAACTCTATTTTGACTTAGATCCGCATACTTGATGGCTGCAATCCCGACAGTCGTAGAAACTTTATCTATAAAACTTTCATTTTCGGACCTATTTTCAGTCTTGAGACGATCTTTAAGATCTTCTCTTGCTCGTTGAATTGCTTCATCCAGAAGGTCTACTAATCTAATTGTTTCTCCCGAACGAGTTTTTAACTTCTTACCATCTTCTCCTTGAACAAGACCAAAGGGGACATGCTCAATTTGACAATCTGTAGGAATCCAATTCGCAAGCTTTGCAATTTGAAAAACCCCAGAGAAATGTGATGCTTGTCCAGCATCTGTGACATAAATCAAGCGGAATGCTCCATCTCCATGCGGAGGAGTAGTTAATCTGTATTTAATCGCTGCCAAATCAGTGGTTGCATAATTAAAACCTCCATCACTTTTTTGAATAATAATTGGTTGAGGTTTGCCGTCTTTTCCTACTACGCCATCAAGGAAAATACATTGAGCTCCTTGATCTTTTATTAGTAAATTTTTACTTTTTAAATCATTAATAACATCTACTAAAAATTTGTTATAAAAGGATTCACCTCTTTCAGTCAGGTTGATATCAAGTCGATCGTAGATCTTTTGAAATTCCTTTCTGGATTGTTTGCAGAGTAATTGCCACGCAAGTAGACTTTCTTGCTTACCTGCTTGCAAATTAACAACCTCACTTCTAGATTTATTTTGAAAGATTTGATCTTCATCAAATCTTTTTTTTGCTTGACGATAGAAATTTACGAGATCGCTTATTTCCACTATATCTTTTGTATGGAGTGCCTCAGGAACGACCTCTTTTAGATGAGTGATGAGCATGCCAAATTGTGTACCCCAATCCCCCACATGATTGAGTCGTAAGACTTCATAACCGCAGAATTCAAGAACCCTTGCTAAGGAGTCTCCAATGATTGTTGATCGTAAGTGCCCAACATGCATTTCTTTAGCAATATTTGGACTGGAAAAATCAATAATCACGCGGTTATTGTTTTTTCCTTCTTCTATTTTTTTTTCACTACTGAATTTTTTAAGAGGGACTCCCAATCTTTTATCATTTAGACGAAAATGGATTTCCGATATAAGTGTTTTTGAATTTACAGATAGGTTTATGAAACCTGGACCTGCAATGTGTGGTGGATTACATATTTTAACGAAATCATTATCTTTTTGTAGTTGATCAGCTATTTGTTGCGCAATATCACGAGGAGGTTGTTTTATTTCTTTTGCCAGAGATAAAGCACAATTTATTTGAAAATCTCCAAATTCCGGCTTGGATGCGGGGACTAAATGAGAACCTGTAAGTATTGAAGAAGTTTTTGAATTTCGAGCCTCTTTTGGGAATACTTTGATGAAAGCTCTATTAAGGGCTTCTTCTAATCTGGCGGATATTTCAAGCATGATGTTTATGGTTAGGTAGATACTTTTAAAATTTTTTAGTCAAAGCGCATACTGAAATCTATCCATTTGCTTTTAGTGATTGGTGCACTAGTTGAGATGATATCAATACCTGTGAAAATATAGTCTGATAAATTATTAGGGTTTATTCCAGAAACTTCAATAACAATATTTTGTGAGACGTATTTGTAATTACTATTTTTTGAAAGCCGACGTAATTCTGGAACTAATTTTGCTATAGTTTCAATAGACATTTCATCAAGTAAAACTCCATCAGCACCTGCCTCTACAGCTTCTTTTGCTTGGGAGGGAGTTTCTGCTTCGACTATGATTTTTTTTGTCCATGGAATAGTATTTTTTAAGATTTTGATACTCTCGCTAATCCCTTGAGACCATTCAATATGATTCTCTTTCAACATAGCCGCATCATCTAATCCAAGTCTATGATTAATTCCGCCACCACAATGAAAAGCATATTTTTCGAATATTCTCATACCTGGAGTCGTTTTACGGGTGTCTGCTAACTTCACATTGGATCCTGATAGTTTAGTTACTAGTAACGCTGTAGCTGTAGCAATACCAGAAAGATTCATGGCTACATTCAGAGTTACTCGCTCTCCTGCTACTAAGGAAGAGGATGAGCCTTTTAATTCTATGAGTCTTTGATTCTTTTTAAACTTCTGACCATCTTTTATTAGAAGTTTAATATCAACTTGGGGATCAATTTTTCGAAATATTAGTTTGACTAGATTTCCACCACAGAAAGTTCCTTCCTCTTTTGCAACCCAATGAGCTGATGTTCTTCTGTCGTTGAGGACAAATCTTGTGAGATCTCCATCACCGAGATCTTCCTCAATCCAGGTGTCTATTATTTTATGTAGCTTTGGTGAGCGGAGATCCACAATACAACAAATACATCTATTACTATACCAATGCTTAAACCATTTATAAAAATATCTTTTTTTATTTTTTAATTTCATCAACTTATTTTTGTCTTCAAAATTTTTAAGAAAATAGAAATTTTTTATTATTTTTCTTTGTGATATGTGAACTTTATGCTTTAATTAACTTACTATAAATTATTTGGATCAAGTGGACGTTGTTCATAGTGTGAATATTATGGTTGCGCTATTGATTGGAGGGGTTTGCTATTATTTATATTATATTTTTACAATTGACAATCACTAGTATATAAAAATTGGTTAATTACTTTCCAATACAAAATTTTGAAAATATATTATCAAGTAAGCTTTCTGTTAAATCTTCTCCTGTGAGTTCTCCTAAATAATTAATAGCTTGTCTTAAATCGATTGTCCAGAAATCCCATGGTAGCTTTTCATCAAAAACTTTATTAATATTTTGCAGGGATCCCATCGTTAATTTTGCTAGATCAAGTTGTCTTTCATTTAGAGCAATATGCAATCCATGCGTTTGAGAAGAACCACATATTTTTAGTAGGTAATTAATTAGATCGTCTTCTCCATTTCCAGTTTTTGCACTCATAATCACTATATTTTCTTTTTCTAATATATCTTTTGGAACTTTTTCAAAGGATATATTATTCTTTAAATCAGATTTATTTCCAACAATTAATAATGGAATATTTATGGGTAATTGGTTTAGTATTGATTCATCCTCGCTAGTCCATCCTTTTGAATAATCAAAGATTAATATGATGAGATCAGCTTGAATTAATGTTTTTTTAGTTCTAGAAATACCAATTTTTTCGATGATATTTTTAGTCTCTCTTAGACCTGCTGTATCAATAAAAGTTACTGGTATTCCCTCTAAAACAATTTCACTTTCCAAAAGATCTCTAGTAGTTCCAGGTAGATCAGTCACAATAGCCTTTTCTTGTTTACAAAGCCTATTTAGTAAGGAGCTCTTCCCTACATTAGGCTTCCCGGTTAGTGCAACTTTTAATCCAGAGCGAACCCAAGATCCTCTTTTAGCATTATCAATTAGTTCATTAAGATCTTTTTTGATAGAGACAATTTCATTCTTTACATGTTTTTCATCTAAAATTGGAAGATCTTCTTCAAAATCTATTCTTGCTTCAATTTCTGTTAGTTGCTCTATCAATCGTTCCCTGATTGATTGAATCGTAGTTTGAATATTTCCTTCAATTCCATTAATCGCTAGTTCTGCTGCTTTTCGACTTCTTGCTGACACGAGCTCACTAATTGATTCTGCTTGAGTAAGGCTAAGACGACCATTAAGTACAGCTCGTTGACTAAATTCACCTGGTTCTGCTCTTCGAACGTTTGGCATATCCAGTATCCTTTCAAGGATCTTTTGGACTGCAATGATTCCACCATGGCAATGAATTTCTACTACATCTTCACCTGTAAAGCTTCGCGGTCCTTTCATTATTAGTATTAATACTTCATCGATATATATTGTTTGATTTGCTTCGGTTACATGTCCGTACAGCACTTTGTGAGTGCTCCAATCATGCGTTCCAGGGATATGAACAATAGTTTTAGTTATCTCAATGGCTGAAGAGCCAGAGATCCTAATGACAGCGATACTTCCTTGGCCGGGAGAAACGGCAGTCGCAATTGCGGCAATAGTATCTTCAGTAGGGGAAAACGAATTCATTAATCAATAATCACGCAATCTTCACTAAGATCAAATCTAGTTTCTTTTTTGGACCAAGATTTTTTAATATATGAAAAAAATCTTCCTAAATCTAATACAAAGAATTCGTAAATTTATCTCTTGGCTCTGGGATCAGGAAGGTTCTCCCTCTCAGAGAGCATTAGGATTGGGCGTGGGGATATTTAGTGGTTGCTTTCCATTTTTTGGTTTCCAAACCTTGATGGGTGTGTTTTTAGCAAAAATCTTCAAGGGAAATAGTATTTTGGCGGCTGTTGGAACCTGGATTAGCAACCCATTTACTTATTTTCCTCTTTATTATTTTAATTATAGACTAGGCTCTTTAATACTCAATAAAGATATAAATACAGTAGATTTTAGTCATACAATTACTAATGAGTTGTGGTCTCAAGGTTGGTACTTGAGTTTTCGATTGATAATAGGCTCGATATGTATGGGTCTTTTTACTGGTATTGTTGGTGGACTGGGTCTATATTTTTTACTCAAAAAACTTTCTAAAAAAAATTGAATTTTTATATATGAGATATCTTTATTTAAAAAGTTAATTAATCCCTGTCCTTGCGATATCTAAGACATCAGCCATTGAGCGTATTTGATTGATAGTAATTTCTAATTGATTAACACTTTCAAGTTCAACTCTTAGGTCTATGCAAGCAGGTTTACCATAAGATGTCTTAACTCTTGCATCGATTACATTAATACCTCTATCAGAAAGTCTCATTAATATATCTTTCAGTACGCCCACTCTATCAATAACTTCAATTCTTAATTGAATAGGGAATTTCTCTTCTTTGATATGTGTTTTACTATTCCACTTGACTGATAGTCTTCTATTATTAGGCACTGACTGTATATTGACACAATTAGTTCGATGTATAGTGATTCCATGATTACCAAGTGCAACTGTTCCAAGTATTGATTCGCCTGGTAAAGGGCTGCAACATCTCCCTAGTCGATAGTCAAGTCCTTCTAAGCCAACTATTGGCGCATATTTTGTTTGAGATGTTTTTGGAGCTAGATTTGCTTGTGACCCAATTTGGTTCGCTAGCTCGATATCGCTTAATTCAGTTTCAGGTGGTTGGTTTTGTATTTTTAGCTCCTCTCTAAATCTATTGACTACTTGATGTAGGGTTAATGCCCCAAATCCAAGTGCAGCTAATAAATCTTCCGTAGACTTTAGATTACATCTCTCAGCAACTTTGATTATTGCTTCACCTTTCAGTAAATTATCAATTCCTTTACGACCAAATTCTTGTTCTAGTAGTCCCTTCCCTCTTAATATAGTTTCTTGACGATGACTTTTTTTGTACCATTGTCTAATGCGATTTCTAGCTGTAGGTGTGGCTACATAGTTTAACCAATCTAAGCTTGGATGAGAGCTCTTGTGAGTCAGAATCTCAACGAAATCTCCATTCTCAAGCGGTGTTGATAGCATGCAGAGACGATCATTAATTCTAGCACCATTGCAATGATTCCCTACTTCAGAGTGAATACGATAAGCGAAATCGATTGCTGTTGAACCATTCCTTAATCCCAAAACATCTCCTTTTGGAGTAAAAACAAATACTTCTTCATCAAATAAATCCTCTTTAATTGATGCAAGGTAGTCATTGTGATCATTAACCCCGTCTTCTTGTTGCCATTCAACTAATTGACGTAACCAATTAAATTTTTCTGAATCAGGATTAGCAGGAGATCCTCCTTCTTTATACTTCCAGTGAGCTGCAATTCCAAATTCTGAAACCCTATGCATTTCTGGAGTCCTGATTTGCACCTCAATAGGCCTATGTCTACCAATTACTGCTGTATGTAGGGACTGGTAGCCATTTGGCTTTGGGAGACCTATATAGTCTTTAAATCGACCAGGTATAGGCCTGAACGTGTCATGGACAACAGCAAGAGCTCGATAACATGTCTCGACATCCGAGACAAGAATTCTTAGAGCAGCAACATCAAAAATTTCATGAAATTCTTTTTGTTGTCTTTGCATTTTGCTCCATATTCCATATAAATGCTTCGGCCTTCCACTAACTTCACATTGGCTAAGTCCTGCTGAGTTCAAGCGATCTTTTAGTAATTGAACAGTTATATTTAATCTCTCTTCTCTTTCGCTACGTTTACTAGCGATTTGCTGTTGAATTTCTCGGAAAGGATCTGGCTCTAAAAGTTTAAATGCTAAGTCCTCTAGTTCCCATTTGAAGCGTCCTATTCCTAAACGGTTTGCGAGCGGGGCATAAATTTCTCTCGTTTCTTTAGCTATTCGGGTTTGCTTCTCTTTGTCTAAGTAACTAATAGTTCTCATATTATGAAGCCTATCTGCAAGCTTCACAAGTACAACTCGAATATCGCTAGCCATAGCTAGAAACATTTTACGTAGGTTTTCTGCTTGAGCTTCTGTCCGATTATTAAAATGGATTCCGCCTAATTTAGTCACACCTTCAACTAGATATCTAACTTCACTTCCAAAATACCCTTCCAGTTGTTCTGGTGTTATGTCTGTATCTTCGACGACGTCATGTAAAAAACCTGCTGCAATTACACTCGCGCTTGCACCTATCTCTCTTAGTAAGTCAGCTACTGCAACTGGATGGATTATGTAAGGTTCACCACTTTTTCTGTATTGCCCTTTGTGCAATTGAAATGCAAGATCAAAAGCAGCAACTAAAAGTGCTTCAGAATCTCTTGGGCAACTTTCTCCAATCCCCGGCGGAATATTTTCGATGCAATTTTTTAACCACTCTGGCAAAATAATTTCATAATCATCAATATTTTTGATCTGATGAGTTTTAAGTTGCGGCTGGCCATCAAAAAATTCATCACAGACGAGATGAGTCTGGTTTGAATTGTGTGCAGAGGTTACTTTAGGCATCAGCACAGAAACTTAATTTATTTTATTCAAACTCAACATTTCTTGCTACCTTTTTATGAATAATTCATCAAAAGAAGTTTTAAAGATAAATAAACTAAATGCTATTTATCCAAAAACTACTACTTACGTGTTAAGGGGATTAAATCTAAAAATGAATCATGGCGACAGGCTTGCATTAGTTGGCAGTTCAGGATGTGGTAAAAGTACTGTTGCTAAGGCTGTAATGCAGCTTCTTCCTAATGAATGTGTTTGTGACGGTGAGATTGTTTTGAATGGAAAAAATGTTTTGGACCTAGATAAGGTTGCTTTGCAAACTATTCGAGGGAAAGAGGTTGGATTGATATTTCAGGATCCAATGTCACGATTGAATCCTTTAATGACTGTTGGCGAACATTTGGTTGATACTTTAAAAGCTCATGATAATTCTGAATTAATTGATAAGTTAGTAAAAAAAGCTAAAATCTTATTAGAAAAAGTTGGAATAGATCCTTTAAGATTTAACTCTTTTCCCCATGAATTTAGCGGAGGAATGCGACAACGTGTAGCAATTGCTTTGGCGATTTGTTTAAGACCTCCTTTGATAATTGCTGATGAACCTACAACTAGTTTAGATACAATAGTTGCTGACCAAATCATGAGTGAATTGAGTTTGCTTTGTGATGAGATTGGGACTGCTTTACTATTAATTAGTCATGATTTATCAATGGCCTATAAATGGTGTAATAAAATAGCAATACTTGATTGTGGACATATAGTTGAGTCTGGGAATATTAAAGAGATAATTAGTAATCCAAAAACTCATATTGCTCAAAGATTAGTTAACTCAGCTAAAATTTTAGAGGGTTCAGAGAGAGAAATAATGTATAAAAGTACTGCATTATTGAAAGTAAATAGATTACGTTGTTGGCATAATTTAGGCTTTTGGCCTTTCAATTCTTTTTGGTTGAAAGCTGTAAATGAAGTTACCTTTTCTCTGTATGAGGGTGAAACTCTTGGTATCGTAGGGCCATCAGGATGTGGTAAGAGCACTCTATGTAGAGCTTTGACTGGTTTATTACCTACAAGAGGTGGAAGTGTTTTTTTTCTTGGAAAGAATATTTCAACTATCAATAGAAAATCTTTAAAACAATTGCGTAAATATATTCAAATTATTTTTCAAGATCCTTCTGCATCTTTGAATCCTAAGATGTCCATAATGGATGCAATTATAGATCCAATTCTTATCCATAAATTGTTAAGTCGATCTAAAGCTAGGGAAAAAGCTCGTAATCTTTTAGAACTAGTTGGTTTAACGCCTACAGTAATGTATGAACAACGCTTACCTTCTCAACTTTCAGGAGGTCAACAGCAAAGAGTAGTGATTGCGAGAGCACTGGCACTTAGTCCCAAAATACTCATCTGTGATGAAAGTGTAAGTATGTTAGATGCAGAAATTCAGGCAGAAGTTTTGGAGTTACTACGTTCTTTGCAGGAAAAATTAAAACTGTCTATGTTGTTCATAACTCATGATTTATCTGTTGCGGCAGGCTTTTGTCACAGAGTATTAGTTTTTGATAAAGGGAAAATTATCGAAGAGAATTCTGGAAATAATTTGTTAAATCATCCTCAAAAATACCTGACAAAAAAGATGGTGAAGGCTTGCCCTAGACTTCCGAAATAATATTATTTTTAGCTTGTAATACTTTTAAAAGTCGTTCAAAATCTTTAGGTAATGGAGCTGTAAATTTCATTTTTTCTAATGTTATTGGGTGTATTAAACCCAATTCAACTGCATGTAAAGCTTGGCCACCAAGTTTAATAGGCAATTTTTTACACCTACTGTAAGTTTGGTCTCCAATAATAGGATGACCTATGTGTGCACTATGAACACGAATTTGATGCGTTCTACCTGTATCAAGTTTGAATTTAAGAAGAGAAAAATTTCCTAGATTTTCAACTAATTTCCAATGTGTACAAGCATATCTACCAGATTCCTCATCAACCACAGCATATTTTTTTCGATCTTTTGGATGTCGACCAATACATCCGACAATCATACCTTCATTGTCTTTAATTGCTCCATGAACAACAGCAATATAATTTCTTGAGGCTACTCTCTTTTGTATTTGAATTTGTAGCTTAACTAAGGCTTCTTGAGTCTTTGCTACGACAATACATCCAGTTGTGTCTTTATCTAAGCGATGAACTATTCCAGGCCTTAATTTACCTCCGATGCCTGGTAAGTCTGGGCAATGTTTGATTAATCCATTTACTAAAGTGCCTGATTTATTTCCTGGTGCAGGATGAACTGCTATCCCTGCTGTTTTGTTAATGACTATTAAATGATTATCTTCATATAAAATATCTAAATCAATTTCTTCTGGTTTTAAGTAAGGAAGAGGTTCAGGTGGTGGAACCCAAAGTTGAATTATGTCACCTGGTCTAACGGGAGTTTTTGCTTTTCCAGTTTTACCGTTCACTTTTGCGAACCCCGCTTCAATAAATTTCTGAATATGAGCCCTACTTTGCTCGGCTCGTTGACTTACCAGCCATCTATCAAGTCTCATAGGCAAAGGTTTGTTATATTCACCTTCAAATAATTCACCAGGTCCCTGACCAAAGTCATATTTGATTTCTTTATTCATTAGGGGAGTTCAAGAGAGATATTGCCCAACAAATTTTTGCGATAATCATCAAGTAATCTTTGAGACATTCTTCGAGTATCTCCGGAAGTGTGACGTTCTGCTGCTGAAAGTAGCCATAGAGATTTGTCTTTAATGGTTTCATTGACAAATACTCCATATCTACTTTGAAGACACATTGACTTGATTCCTGCTCCTTTGGTGTTTTCTAATGTCTCTAGGAGTTTCATAAAGTTAATGGCTACTTGTTCAGTATCGTATGCGGCTTGGCCAATATCATCACAAATAGCTAATTTTAATGCGGCATTTTGATCTTCCAATCTAGGTGGCAGAACTCCAGGAGCATCCAATAGATCCAGATCTTGTCCCAATCTTACCCATCTCAAACTTCTTGTGACCCCTGGTTTCCTTGAGCTAGATACAACTTTCTTTTTAACTAGTCTGTTAATCAGAGCAGATTTTCCAACATTTGGGAAACCAAGAGTTAGAACTCTAATTGCACGATTTTTCATCCCTCGATCGAGACGTCTTTGATTTAACTCTTGCCCTGCACGAATAGCTGCTTGCTTTATTTGGAAAACCCCTGTTCCAGCTTTTGCATCACACCACCATGGGACTTTGCCTTCTGATCTTAATTTTTTATCCCAAGCTTTATGGGCATCGACATTGATCATGTCTTTTCTATTAATAACTAATATTTGCTTCTTTCCTTTTAACCATTTTTGAAGATATGGATGAGAAGTGGCAAGAGGTATCCTGGCGTCTCGGACTTCGAAAACCAGATCAACTTTATTCAGATGCTCCTTTAATTGTTTCTCTGCTTTCGCAATATGCCCTGGATACCATTGTATAAGCTGCTTGTTCACGGAATTTTAAAAAGAAGTTGGTTGAAATTCATTAAATCTAAAAATTTTAAAAGTTGATTTTTGATTTATTTGATTGATTTTAGTTTTGAAAATTTTAAGTTCAATTTATCATCTGAAAAGATTAAACAAGTTGATGATAATAATTGAATTATTCAGAATATCCTGATGGGGGTTAAATTTTATTGATCAATATAGATTAATAGAATTACAATATTTAATAACTGGCTAGTGAAAAATATTCTTTATATAGCGGTCTCAAAAAAAAAATTTTTTTGGACTTATATTCCAAATTTATTTTTCCCAGTGATTGCAAGCATTTGAGGGATAATTAATTATTTTAACCATGGTGTTTTAATATCTAAAAAGCCGTTTGTAGTTTCTCGAAGGTTTAGGTAGATTTTTTCTGTGTCTTAGTAATCACCCATTTGGTGCCTTTCAAGAGCTATGGTCACTCAGTTTCCTTTCTGAATCCCATACATTATGTCTAAGCGTTCCCTGTCAAGTCTCGGCGCTGAAGACTTATGCGGCAAGCGTGTTTTAGTTAGAGTTGATTTTAATGTCCCATTAGGAGATGAGGGGCAAATAACTGATGACACAAGAATTCGTGCTGCTTTACCAACTATTAATGACCTTCTTGAGAAGAGTGCAAGAGTTATTCTTTCTGCTCATTTTGGTAGGCCAAAGGGACAGGTTAATGAAACAATGCGTTTGACTGCTGTTGCTCAAAGACTCAGTGAATTGCTTGGTAAAACAGTTGTAAAAACTGAAAGTTGTGTAGGAGCTGAGGCTAAGACAAAAGTAGATGCGATGTCCAACGGAGATGTTGTCCTTTTGGAAAATGTTCGATTCATTGCTGGTGAAGAAAAAAACGATACAGAATTTGCAAAGGAATTAGCTTCTTTGGCAGAAGTATATGTTAATGATGCTTTTGGAGCTGCCCACCGCGCTCATGCCTCAACTGAGGGAGTTACAAAGTTCTTAAGTCCTTGTGTGGCTGGTTATTTAATGGAAAAAGAACTTAAGTATCTTCAAGGAGCGATAGATCAACCTAAAAGACCCTTGGCAGCAATAGTTGGTGGTTCCAAAGTAAGTAGTAAGATTGGTGTTTTGGAATCTTTGATTGATAAATGCGACAAGATAATTGTTGGTGGAGGGATGATATTTACTTTTTATAAGGCTAGAGGATTATCTGTTGGTAAAAGTCTTGTAGAGGAAGATAAGCTCGAATTAGCAAGTGCTTTGGAGAAAAAAGCAAAAGATAAAGGAGTTGAGTTTCTTTTGCCAAGTGATGTTGTCTTGGCTGATAATTTTTCTCCTAATGCAAATAGTAAATCTTCAAAAGTAGATGCTATTAGCGAAGGTTGGATGGGATTGGATATTGGTTCAGAATCAGTTGAACTTTTTCAGGATGCTCTAAAAGATTGCAAAACTGTTATTTGGAATGGACCGATGGGTGTCTTTGAATTTGAAAAATTTGCAAATGGAACAAATGCAATAGCCAATACTTTGGCCGAATTAAGTGAGCAAGGATGTTGCACTATTATTGGAGGTGGAGATTCAGTGGCAGCAGTTGAGAAAGCAGGTTTAGCGAAAAACATGTCTCATATCTCGACTGGGGGTGGAGCTAGCCTTGAACTTTTGGAAGGGAAAGTTCTTCCTGGAGTTTCTGCTCTAGATGATGCTTAATAATTGCAATCTAATTTTATGATTTCTAAAAGTAGGTTTTTATAAACCTACTTTTATTGTTTTTGTAATTAAATAAATACCTTTAGGATGAGTAATGATTGCAGAAATAGTTTGGGAACCAGGTTTTAAGGGGGCTTGAATATATTTAAATAAACCACCTGATTGATTCGGCTTAATCCCAAAGATATCATTTGATATTTTCTTCTTATCTTCGTTTTGAAGTACGATTATCCCACTAGCAGTTAATGAATTGTCTAATGGTTTTTCAATAATTAAATTCATTTCATATTTTTCACCAGTAAGAACTTTGTTTGGAGATATAATTTTTATAATAAGAGGTGACTTTTGGCTATTCAGAATTGATTCTTCATCAATAACTTCATACCCTTTTATTTTATTTTTGTAAGTCTCTACCCTAACGGTCTGCTTGGTACGTAGATTATAAATTTGATCATTTATTTCTCTTGTAGATATGATTTTTATATCTAGCAATGATTCATTTTTACCATTTTTAAGCGGTTTAATGGACCATTTTGCATCTTTATATTTTACCTTAAAAGCTTGATAATGTTTATTAAATTGATTGAATGATTTTTGTAGAAATATCTCTTTTAGCAAATCATCCTTCCTCTGGTTGAGGAGTCCCTCCAATTGATTGATTAATAACTGATTATCTATATTTTTACTTAAAACAGAATTGATGATTAGAGGATTGAGCAATACAAAAACTAATGATTTCGTTATCAGTGAATGTCGCACGCCTACCTTTTTTACTCAATATAACTTAGCCTCCAAACATAAGGTTATTTAATTCATGTCTCGCCTATTAATTGCTGCAAGCGGAACGGGTGGGCATATTTATCCTGCATTGTCTTTTGCAGATTCACTTTCAAATTCTTGGGAAATTGAGTGGTTAGGTGTGCCAAATAGGCTAGAGATTGAACTGGTTCCCAAAAAATACAAATTAATAAAGCTAAAAGTCGGAGGTTTACAGGGAAATATTTTTAGAAAAATCTTTGATTTATGCAAATTACTCTTTGCTTCTATTCGGGTTTCTTTTCTATTACGTCAAAAAAAAATTAACGTTGTTTTTACTACTGGTGGGTATATATCTGCTCCCAGTATTCTCGGCGCAAAACTTACTGGCATACCTATTGTTTTGCATGAATCTAATGCTATTCCTGGAAAAGTAACTAGGCTATTGGGTAGGTTTTGTGACCATGTTGCGTTAGGAATCCCGTCTGCTTCTGAGTATTTGCCAGGGTGTAGAACAAGTTTTACTGGAACACCTGTAAGGCCAGAATTTTTTTTAGATCAGTCTCTTCCATCTTGGGTGCCGATAGGAGATGGTGTATTGATTGTAGTTATGGGAGGTAGTCAAGGAGCAATAAAAATGAATGAGATGGTGAGGAATATCTTGCCTTGGTTGCTTGATAAGGGTTGTAGAGTTATTCATTTGACTGGTAAAAACGATTGCTTCTATAAAAGATTAGATAAAGTTGATACTCACGCTAATTTGGTTGTCAGACAATTTAGTAATGAAATATCGGCATTGCTGCGAAATGCCGATCTTGCAATAAGTAGAGCAGGATCTGGGGCAATTTGTGAATTAATGGTAACTAAGACCCCCTCAATTTTAATACCTTTTCCATCTTCTGCTGATCAACATCAAGAACTAAATGCTGCTTATATGGCTGGATATGGAGGTGCTGTAATAGTTAATCAACATGATCCAGAAAAAGATATTTTGAAAAACACTATATCTAATTTACTAGATTCTAATTCTCTCAGTGAAATGAAATCAAATATGAATACTTATGATTGTCTAAATTCTGAAAATAAGATATTTGAGATTATAAATTCAATTAGATAATATAATCTTTTAAAGTATTAATAATTTGAATATTTTGTTTTCGTTTTTGGAGACTTATTCTGACCCATTTTTCATCTAGAGTTATAAATGATCTGCAGTCTCTTAATAAAATTCCTTTTCTTTTTAAATTCTCAATAAGATTTAATATAGAAATATCACTTTTAATTAATTGAAAATTTGTAGTTGTTGGTAGAGGCTTAATAGTAGAAAATTCTGACAAACTTTGATGTAACCAGTTCCCTTCTTCTTCTACCCATCTATGGATTTTATTTAATCTTTTTTTATGCATTTGAGAATCTTTCATGATCATATTAGTTGCATTTATTGCCAGCGTATTTACTGGCCATGGATCTCTTATCTCTTTCCATTTTAATAATCTATCTGGGTTCGTTACCGCGTATCCAACCCTTAATCCAGCAATACCTAGAAACTTAGTTAAACTTCTTATCACTACTAGGTTTTTATGGCTCTTAGTTAAATCAATGATTGATTGATTTTCACCCCCCGGTGTAAGAGAAATAAATGCTTCATCGCAAATTACGAGTTTATAATTAGTTAGTAATTTTTCTATTGATGAACGACTCCATAATTGCCCAGTTGGATTGTGTGGGTTTGTAATCCATAAGACATGGGTTTTTGGTTTGATTGGAAATGGCTGAGGATTGCTATTAGTCCAAGATAAAGGAATAGGATTAAATATATAAGAAGCATTCCAACAATTTAAAGCTCTTTGATAGTCTCCAAAACCAGGAGATGGTAGAGAACTTATACCATTTAAACTTGCATCTCTTGCTGCCCAAGTAAATAATTCTGAAGCTCCATTACCAGGTAAAACCATTGATGGTTCAATATTATGCCATTTCGAAATAGAATTTTTGACTTCAAAATAACTTCTATCAGGATAAGATTTTATAGATCCATTCTTTATACTATTGATGATATGATTATTTAACTTCTTAGGTAATTTAAAAGGCACTATTGATGCACTTGCATCGATTATTTTATCTGTAGATAGTCCTAACTTTCTTGCTTCTTTTTCAATATTACCTCCATGAATATCAAAGTCTTGTTTCATTATATATTAGATAATATTGTAATCAGTTGAAAAATAATTGTAATTATTTATTGAAATCATTTGTGTTTTTATTTCCATGGTTCTTCGGAACCGATGACCTCTTTAATATTTTGGAATCCGTGTTTTTTCATTTGCAGGGTTAACCCATCTAAAATTTCTGGAACTAAATTTGGTCCCTCAAATATCCAACCTGTATAGATCTGAACAAGTGATGCTCCAGCGGCAATCCTTTCCCAGGCTGTTTGTGCTGAACTTATTCCACCAACACCAATAAGTGGTAAAGAATTATTAGTACTTTTTCTAAGCCTTCTAATAACTTCCAGACCTCTTTTTTCTAAAGGGAGTCCACTTAAACCTCCATTTTCTTGCTCTAAAGTATTTCCAGTTTTGATTCTTAAGTTTTTTAGGTTAAATCTATTTAAGCTTGTATTGATTGCAATTATTCCATCAATACCATTCTCAATTGCAACTTTCGCAAGTTCATCAATTTCTTCATTTGATAGATCTGGAGCAATTTTTACAAGCAAAGGAGGACAATTGGATAAATTTTTTAGTGTGCGTATTAAATTTTTTATTTGTTTTGTTTCTTGTAATGAGCGAAGGCCTGGGGTATTCGGAGAACTAACATTGATAACTGCATAGTCTGATAAAGGAGCCAATAGTCTTAAAGATGAAAAATAGTCTTTACTGGCTTCATCAAGAGGTGTAATTTTTGATTTTCCTAAATTTATTCCCAGAACACATGGTCTATTTCCTGGTGCAGGGATTTTTTGTTTTTTTATAGTGCTTAAGAACTTTTCTGCGCCTTCATTATTAAATCCCATTCTATTCAGTGCAGCTTTTTCTTTGGCAATTCTGAAAAGTCTGGGTTTTGGATTACCTTTTTGGGCATGCCAAGTAATAGTTCCTAATTCGGCGAAACCAAATCCAAAATAATTCCAAAGACCAGCTCCTACTCCATTTTTATCAAATCCAGCAGCAAGTCCTACAGGGTTTTTAAAGTGCGAGCCAAATATTATTTGATTTAAGCTTGAATTGCTTCTTTGAAATTCATTTGACGTTTTTAATAGGATATTAGAAATTATTGGAAAATTTCTATTTAATGATGCAAATTTAATAGCATTAAGAGCTGAATTAGTAAGTATTTCTGCATCAATACCCTCGTCTTGAGATAGAAGCTGACCAAGCAGAATATTGTATAAGTCGTTTTTTTTATTCTTTGACAAAATCTTTTAGTTGTATGTTTCGCCCTTTAGAAAAAGCTACCGCAATTGCATCAACTCTATCATTATCCTTTTCTCCGCTATGTCCCTTGACATATTGAAGTTTGATTTTTGGCAGTTCAGGGTGGTCAAGAGCTTTCCATAAATCTTGATTGAGAACTTGTTTACCAGATGCAGTTTTCCATCCTTTTTTTTTCCAATTCGACATCCATTTTTCCATTCCATCAATTAAATATTTGCTATCAGTTTTGATGGTCAATGAAGGGTGGAATTTTATTTCTTTTAATTTTTCAAGAACAAATAATGCAGCCTGTAATTCCATGCGATTATTTGTTGTCTTAGGGCTGAAGCCACCAAATTCAACTTCGCTTCCATCTTGGAATCTAATTAATGCTCCCCAGCCACCTGGACCAGGATTTCCGCTACAGGCACCATCAGTTGCTGCAGCAATCGCCAATTTTTCTTCTTTAGACATAAAAAAACCGGTCTGAATAGACCGGTTTCATATAAGCAGAAAACAGGTGCTTTTCTAGTAACGATTTTATTTTAAAGTTACTTTTCCACCAACAGCTTCAATTGCTTTCTTTAAAGCTTCAGCATCTTCTTTTGTTGCTCCTTCTTTGATTGTTTTTGGAGCAGCTTCAACTAGCGCTTTAGCTTCGCCAAGGCCTAGACCTGTAGCATTTCGAACTTCTTTAAGGACTTTGATTTTAGATGAAGCGTCAAAGCTTTCTAAAACTACCTCAAATTCAGTTTTTTCTTCGGCAGCATCAGCACCATCGCCACCAGCAGCAGCTCCGGGAGCTGCCATGACAACGCCAGCAGATGCGGCGGCAGATACACCAAAAGCTTCTTCTATTTGCTTAACAAGCTCTGAAGCTTCAAGCAAAGAGAGGCTTTTTAATGAATCTAAGATTTCATCGGTTTTTGCAGACATGGTTTAAATCAGCAACTAAGTAAGTAGAAAACAAATTGTGAAACAAGGAGTATCAGCTCTCGCCGCTCTCAGAATGTTGCTTAAGAGACCTTGCAAGTCCAGATGGGACCTCATTTATACCAATAGCGATTTTGCTTGTTATGGAATTCATTGCACCAGCAATTTGTGCCATAAGTACTTCCTTGCTAGGAAGTTTTGCAATCGCTTTGATCTCATCTTGAGATAAAAGTTTGCCTTCGAAAAGACCTCCTTTAGTCTCAGACTTTTGAGTTTCCTTTTGAAATGCTTGTACAGCTTTAACAGCACTCCCAACATCTCCTTTGATTAAAACAAAGGCGTTAGTGCCAGTAAGTAATGACTCCAAACCAGTCCAGGATTCTTTTCCTTTTATGGCTTGACGCATCAAGGTGTTTTTAGTGACCTTGCAAATGCCATCGCTTTTTTGCAATCTTGAGCGCAAGTCAGACATCTCTTTTGTGGATAAGCCCTTGTAATCAAGAACTAAAGCCATTTCAGAGTTATCTAATAGACCCTCTATCGTTTCGACGATCTGTTTTTTGCTTTCCAGCGTGCGGCCCATAGTAATTGGATCGAATCGGGGGAAGAACTGGACATACGGCCATATTCCCATTGGGGAATCGAGGCCGCTAACGATTCAATCCAAAAAGATAAAAACCCTGCGTATACCTCGGCGGGTATTAGAAATTCTATTAAACGAAAGGCTTAACAGAATAAGACCTGCTGTCTTTGGCTGGGCGCATGCCCTTGTGGTTATACCACATAGCTAATTTACAACAAAAAGGTCACTTTTCTTTTTGTAAGTCTTGTAATTCGTTGATATCTACTTCTACGGATGGTCCCATGGTGGATGTAATAAAAAAGCTTCTCCAGAATTTTCCTTTTGCTCCGCTTGGTTTATTTTTTTCTATTGTTACTTGCAAAGTCTTCAGATTTTCAAGGAGTGCCTCTTCCGAAAAACTTGCTTTACCAAATCGAACATGCACAATTCCTGCCTTGTCTGCTCTGAATTCAAGTTTTCCTGCTTTAAATTCTTTGATAGCTCCTGATAGATCGGTCGTAACTGTTCCTGCTTTTGGATTTGGCATCAGCCCTCTTGGACCAAGAACTCTTCCAAGTTTGGCGACCTTGGGCATCATATCTGGAGTTGAAATTAGAAGATCAAAGTTCATCTCTCCTTTGTTGATTGACTCAACTAAGTCCTCCTCTCCAGCCAGATCAGCCCCTGCTTTCGTTGCCTCAGCCACTTTTTCACCGCGTGTAACGACTGCTATTCGTATTTTCTGACCGGTGCCACTTGGTAAGGCAACTGTGGTTCTTAATTGCTGGTCAGTATATTTAGGGTCAATACCGAGTCTTATATGAGCTTCAATAGTCTCATCGAATTTTGCATTGGCATTTTCCTTTACTAGTTTTATTGCTTCAATTGGAGAATATGAACGTTCTTCCACTCTGGAAAGTAACGTTGTCATTCTTTTGGAAAAATTTTTCATAATAAATCGGGGTACATTCGACTCTATTTAGGTCTCCCCCTTAAAAGAGAACATTTTTTAATTTTACGATTTAATTAGTCCTTTATGGAAACTCCCATATTTTTGGCCGTGCCCTCAATAACTTTCATCGCTGATTCTATGCTGCTGCAATTGAGATCTGGAAGTTTTGTTTTAGCAATTTCTTCAAGTTGACTTTTACTAATCGAACCAGCAGTTCCTTTTGCTGACTCTCCTGAACCTTTGGTAATTCCTGCCGCTTTAGTTATTAAAACTGAAGCAGGAGGGGTTTTTGTTATGAAAGTAAAACTTCTATCTTCGAAAACTGATATTTCTACAGGGATAACAAAGCCAGCTTTGTCTTGGGTTCGCGAATTGTATTCCTTACAAAACGCCATTATGTTAACCCCATGTTGACCCAGAGCAGGCCCAACGGGAGGAGCTGGGTTCGCTTTGCCAGCCTGTAAGGCCAACTTGATCAGGGCTACTACTTTCTTTGCCATCGGCTGAAAATTGAACTAATGCGGAAAACCTGAAACTAATCAGATTAAATTATCTAATAAACTTAACTCCTAGACTGACCAGACAGCAAAAGGAAATTAAAATCAATTTTGTTTAGTTATTTGCGAAAATTCAAGTTCAACAGGAGTTTCTCTACCGAAAATTGATAAAAGCGCCTTAAGTTTGTTTCTTTCTCCTGAAACTTCTATAACTTCTCCTTGGAAATCTTTAAAAGGACCTGAAGTAACAACAATCTGATCACCTTCTTCTACATCCAACTTAACAACAGTTTTCTTTTCAGCTGCTCGTTTGAAAATTCTATTAACCTCTTGCCTGCTAAGAGGGCGGGGCTTTATATGCCCGCGTGATTTTCCAGTGGCTCTTCGGTCTTCTGCACCAACAAAATTAATTACATTTGGAGTACTTCTTACAGCCATCATTGTATCTTCATCTAAAACCATACGAACCAGAACATATCCAGGGAAAACTTTTTCCTCTGTGGTCTGCCTACTACCATCTTTTTTTAGCTTAACTGCTGGTGTCTGAGGGATTTCTATCTCTATGATTCTGTCACTAACACCAAGAGTTATTGCTCTTTGTTCAAGTGTCGCTTTTACTTTCTTTTCACAACTTGAGGCAACTTGAATAGCGTACCAACGTGCAATATTTGTCTTGATTGTTTGATTTGCAAAATGTGATTGATCATCCTCAATTATTTTTGAATCTTCAGTAGGAGTGGTTTCAATATCTGACACTGTAAAAAATTGTGAGTGGTTTAAAAATTTTGGTTAGTCAACTCAGCGGAATATCTGAGTAGAGGCCCATCCATAAAAACGGCTAACAGCGGCTATTGATACTGCTGATAAAGTGACCATTAAAATCACAGCAACAGATTCGCTGAAAAGTTGTTGGCGTGAAGGCCAGACAACAAGTTTCATTTCATCAATTGTAGAGGATAAAAAACTTTTTTTTAAGGCAGTCTTTTCCTTTTTTGTAGGAATTACCTTTTCTTGATCCTCTTTAGAAGTTGGACTTGTCACTTTGGGAAGACTAAAAGGAAGGTGCTTTTAAAAAGAATGGCTATAAACCTACACTAACTTATGTTTGATGGATTAGTTATCTATTAAAAAAAGAAGTTTTTTTGACTCATCATCTTTAGTGGAAACCTTTATTGATTTTGCATCTTCAAAAGCCTCTTCTAAAATTTGTGTTGCAAGTGGGTTTTCTAATCTTCTTCTAATCACTCTTCTTAGCGGTCTGGCCCCATATTCAGGTTCATAGCCTTCATCAGCAAGAGTTTTGACTGTGTTTTCATCAACATAAAGATCTAAACCTTGGTGTTTGAGAAGCTTCTTTAATTCATCAAGTTGAAGTCGCACTATTTGTTCTAAACTTTCAGGCTTTAGTGGGCTAAATCTTATTACTTCATCAATTCGGTTCAAAAATTCCGGTCGAAAATGTTTTATTAGAGCTTCGTTGATTTTTTGATCTAATTCTTTAGCAAGAATATTTTTATTTGAATTTTCGCCTTGAACTTGAAGTGAATTACTTAAGATTGCTTTGCTGGCAAGATTACTGGTCATAACGATAACTGTATTTCTAAAATCTACTGTCCGACCTTGAGAGTCGGTTAGCCTTCCATCATCTAATACCTGTAAAAGGATGTTGAAAACTTCTGGATGAGCTTTTTCAATCTCATCAAGTAGTAAAACTGAATAAGGTTTTTTCCTGATTGCTTCTGTTAATTGCCCTCCTTCTTCGTAACCCACGTATCCTGGCGGTGCGCCTAAGAGTCTTGAAACAGCATTTCTCTCCATATATTCGCTCATATCTAGTCTCAATAAAGCGTCCTCTTCATCAAACAAAGAACTTGCTAACGATTTTGCAAGTTCAGTTTTTCCAACACCAGTCGGGCCTAGGAAAAGAAAGGATCCGATTGGCCTTCTGATGTCCTGCATTCCAGCTCTTGCTCTACGAATTGCTGCTGAGACTGCTTGAACAGCATTTAATTGACCAATGACTTTTTTTCCTAAGTCTTGTTCTAAATTTAAAAGCTTTTGTCTTTCACCTGATAAAACTTTTCTAACAGGAATTCCTGTCCATCTTGAAACAACATCAGCTATGTCTTCTGGGTCAACTTGGTCTGTCAATAAGGACTCACCATACTCATTGTCTTCTTGTATGGAAACTTCTATATTTTTTATTTTTTCTTGGATTTGAAAAAGTTGTTCATATTTAATTCTTTCTGCTTCTTCAATATCACCAGAGATTTCTGCTTCTTTTATTAAAGTTTTTAATTCTTCAACTCTTATTTTTGATTTTTGTAATGCAGCTGATTTATCAATTTGAGCTTGCCATCTTTGTTTGATTTGAACTAGCTCAACAAGCAGTAGCTCTCTCTTCTTTTCAAGATTATCAATAGTCTCTAATGTTGTCTCTTTACTGGCATTTAGGATTAATGATTCTAAATGATTAATTTGAGATTCTTTCTCTTCTATTAATTTTGGTTTTGAAGAAGATTCAATTTTTACTTGAGCTGAAGCCTCATCAATTAAGTCAATAGCTTTATCAGGTAGACATCTATCACTTATATATCTATTGGCTAAACGATTTGCTGTAATTAGTGCTTCATCAGTAATAGTTACTCCGTGATGAGACTCATAATGTTCTTTAAGTCCTTTTAAAATTTCCAAACTTAAATCTAAGCTGGGCTCTTTGATTAATACTTGTTGAAATCGTCTATCTAGCGCTAGGTCTTTTTCAATTGTACGTCTGTAATTGTCAGGAGTTGTTGCACCAATACAACGTAAGTCTCCACTGGCTAATAATGGTTTTAATAGACTACCAGCATCAGTATTTGATCTGTCTTTGCTAATAATTGTGTGCAATTCGTCTATAAATAAGATTACTCCTTTTTCGCTATTGCTGATTTCACTTAACAATGATCTAAATCGTTCTTCAAATTGCCCACGGAATTTAGCTCCAGCGATTAAAGCACCGATATCAAGTGAAATCAGCCTTAAGCCTTGAAGAGAATCTGGAAGTTCGTTGGCTATGATTTTTTGAGCTAGTAATTCTGCAACTGCTGTTTTCCCGACACCTGGAGCTCCAATCAGTACAGGATTATTTTTACCTCTTCTAGATAAAACTTTTGTAATTGCTTTTATTTCCGACTCTCTGCCAATCACGGGGTCTAATTTCCCATTTTCAGCTTCGGCTGTAAGATCTTTGCAGTATAAATCCAATGCATTTGGCATCTCATTTAGATTTAAAGATTCTTGTTTTGATGTGATCTCTTCCGTAGTGAGAAGAGTATTTGGCTCGACGGCAGGATTTTTTGAAGTGTTTTTGGTAGATAAAGAAGACTTGGAATCTTTTTTGGGTCTAACTTCTTTTTTTTGAGTTGTATTCCTTTTTGACTGTTTAAATGATTTAGGTGCTGGTAGTCGTCTCAATTCCCCTTCGAGAATTTCACTAGGGAGACCTGCTTGATAAAAAAGATCTTCTCCTAAGCGATTGTCTCTACCAATTGCACTAAGGATATGAGATATCTCTATTTGATTGGATCCCCATCTAGAGCGAAAATCATCAGCTGTTTCAAGAAGAATTTCTAAATCTTCTCCAATAAATAGGTCTGATTGATTGTTTATTGGAAGTTCAGCGATGAAGTTTTCTAAAATTTCATTTATTTCTTCATGGTTTACAGGTAAGGAATTTGTATATTTTTGAAATTTTTTATTTCTAAAAAGTACTTGAATAAGATGTTCAACATCTAAATTCTGATGTCGCCACCTTCTGGCTGATTGTTCTGCTATTAATAAAAGACTCCAAGCTTCATCGCTAAAAGAATCTGGTTCTGTAGTTAGACTTACATTCATTTTCGATCAATTTTGATTCAAAGTGGTGATTTGCCTTCTGAATTTTGGTTGAGACCTTTTATCTATAAGTTTATTTATTGTCAAGACAAATTTGATTGATTAGGTCTTGGAAAGCAAGCCAGATTGGCAATTCAGGAACATATAGGAATAATGTAGTTCATAAGATCTAAAAATCATCTTAAATTCGTGGCTGACTCTCTAGAACTAGTAATCGATACCATTATGGCCCGAGAAGTTTTGGATTCTCGTGGCAATCCAACTGTAGAGGCTGAAGTGCTTTTAGAAGGTGGTGCTATTGGACGTTCTATTGTCCCAAGTGGTGCAAGCACTGGAGCCCATGAAGCTCATGAATTAAGAGATGGTGGAAAACGTTATCTGGGGAAAGGAGTTCTCAAGGCTGTCGGTCATATAGAAGAAACTATTGCTCCAGCGCTGTGTGGCCTTTCTTCTTTAGATCAAGCCACAGTCGATTCGGTCATGAAACAACTTGATGATTCAGATAACAAATCAAATCTTGGGGCAAATTCGATTCTTGCTGTCAGCATGGCTACTGCAAGAGCAGCAGCAAATGGATTGGGGTTGCCTTTGTATAGGTATTTAGGAGGACCCATGTCTTCTCTATTACCAGTTCCATTGATGAATGTCATTAATGGAGGAGAACATGCTGCAAATAATTTAGATTTTCAGGAATTTATGTTGGTTCCGCATGGTGCTCAAAGCTTCAGAGAAGCATTAAGAATGGGAGCTGAGGTTTTTCATACGCTTAAAGATTTATTGAGTCAGAAAGGTTTATCAACCGCTGTTGGTGATGAGGGAGGATTCGCTCCAAATCTTGAAAGCAATAAAGCAGCAGGTGACCTTTTAATGCAAGCAATTGAACAGGCTGGATTTAGACCAGGCGAGGAAATCTCGTTAGCCTTGGATGTTGCAAGTACGGAGTTCTACAAGGAGGGGCAATATTTTTATGGTGGGAATTCCTATTCCAGCGAGCAAATGGTTGAGGAATTGACTGGGTTAGTTAATTCATTTCCAATCATTTCTATTGAAGATGGATTAGCTGAAGATGATTGGGATGGTTGGAGCTTGCTTACGAAAAAGCTTGGCAAAAGTGTGCAATTGGTCGGAGATGATTTATTTGTCACTAATACTCTTCGTTTGCAAAGAGGTATTGATGAGAATATTGCAAATTCAATATTAATTAAGGTTAATCAAATAGGTACTTTGACTGAAACACTTGAAGCTATAGAGCTTGCCTCAAGATCAAGTTATACAACCGTCATAAGTCATAGAAGCGGAGAAACGGAAGATACAACTATTGCTGATTTATCAGTAGCAACTAAATCAGGTCAAATTAAAACAGGTTCATTGAGTCGGAGTGAAAGAGTCGCGAAATATAATCAACTACTTCGTATTGAGGATGAGTTAGGTAGTCAAGCTACATATGCTGGACTTGTCGGATTGGGACCAAGAGGAAGCTTTAAGAGTTGATTCTCACTAATTCAAGCCTTTTCTTCGTTGAAAATTATCTAAACGACTTTCGCTTCTCATCTTAAATTTTAATTTAATCCAGCTTAGAGCTATTGGAAATCCGATAGTTACAGGTATGAGAAATAAAAAAAGGTCTATTAGTTGAAGCTAGTAAAGCTGAGGATATTATAAGTGAGCCTAGAAGAACAGAATTACCTAATGATTGCTGAGCATTAATCATTCTTCTGAGTTGTCTGTCAGATTCCCCCATTCGTACTTGGAGTTGCAAGTCACCTTGCTCCAGTCTTTCTAGATTTTCATCCAAGCGTTTTGGCAACCCAACAGCTTTAGTTCCTATTTCAGTAACTTGTCTTCCTAGTTCATTAAATAAATCATTAGATTCAGGATTTTTGGAAGTCATTAGAGGAAGAAGGAAGGGTTTTGCAATTGCTATTAAGTTAAATTCTGGGTCTAAATATCTTCCAACTCCTTCAAAAGTTGATAATGCTCTAAAAACAAAAATCAACTCAATTGGTATTCTAAAGGGTTTCCCATAAGCAAGTTCAGATATATCCCCAGAGAGTTTTTCTATAATCTGAGAATTAAATGGAGGAGTGAGAGCTTCATTTAACATAATTCTTATTAATCTTCTAACTGGACCTATTTCAACATCTCTTTCTATCAACCCAGCGATTTGTAGTTCTTTTACTAGTCCACTAACATCTCTCAGCGCTGCGGCTTTGATCATTGAATTGAGCCTGCCTCTAATACGCTCAGAGACAAAACCCATCATCCCAAAATCATAGTAAATAAGAGAACCACCTTTAGAAACAGCTAGATTGCCGGGATGGGGATCAGCATGGAAAAAACCGTAGTTAACCAATTGTTTTAAATAACTTGTAGCTCCAATTTTTGCGATTAAAGAAGTATCAATATTATTGCTTTGTAGAGATTTAATATCATTTATCTTGATTCCTGGTAAATATTCCAAACATAAAATTTTACTGGTACTTAAATCCCAAAATACACTTGGGATTAAAATATCTGAGTCTTCTATAAATTGTTGTTTAAATCTTGCAGCATATTGAGCTTCAATTCGAAAATCCAGCTCTCTGAGTAATACTCTCTTAGATTCTTTTGCAATACCTACCCAGTCGTTACCTCTACTAAGAGACTTTATTCTTTGAACTACTTTTGCGACTTGATTCATTACATCTAAGTCAAGCCTGAAAAACTTTTCTATGTCTGGTCTCTGAACTTTGAAAATAACATTTTTGTCATTTATTAATCTAGCTTTATGAACTTGAGCTAGCGATGCTGAACCAATTGGAACTTCTTCAATACTAATAATTTTTTCATATGAATTTCCAAGTTGCTTGGTTAATATTTCCTTAACTTTTTCAAATGCAAAAGATGGAACTCTATCTTGAAGAGTGGTAAGCTCATTTACCCATGCAGATGGAATAACATCAGCTCTTGCAGATAAAAGTTGGCCTAATTTTATAAATGCTGATCCTAGATTAACCAGTTCTTTTGTAAGCCATTTTGCTCTTAAGATATTTCTTTTTTCTCTTTTTTTAGTGGAGTATCCTTTTAAATAAGTCCATTTTTTTGAATCAAACCATATATAGAAAAGTAAGCATAATAATATTATCCAAATCCTAATTGCTCTAATAAATCTTTGAAGTTGACTGGCTAAAAATATCAATTTTTCCCCTCAATATCTTTATTAAGATCGATAACCTTTGATCTGAGACTATCTATTTGAATTTGAATTAAATCTTCTTTACTTAATTGTTCTTGAGGACTTTTTTCTTTTGATGCATTACTCTTTTTTTCTAGACGTACAGATTCTTCAATTACCTCTTCTTTAAAGCTAGACCATTCATTTTGGAGCTTCTTAGGAAAATCTTCAGCAATTTCAGTGAATTCTTGAGCAGAATTGATCATTTGCTCAGTAATTCGAGCTGCTATTCGATTCATAGCTGCTTTTAGCAGTATTTCTGAGTCGCTCAATGGTCTAATGAATCAGCTTTCACTTTAGAAGATTCAGGGTTTTTTGTGTCTTCAGATTGAAACTGGATATATGCAGATTTGCTCTTAATCAATTAAATCTATTTAGAAGATTGTTTGTTATCGCTCAACCTAGAATATTTTCATTAGAGTTGAAGAATACAAACATTTGATTTGATTTGGGGTAAAAGTCTAATCTATTAACTCAAGTGATCTCAAAACATCCTTTTCTCTTCTTGAAAGAGAACAAAAACCTAACTAAGAGATTTTCCATTGGAAACCATTGAAACTGATGTTGTCATAGTTGGTGGTGGCCCTGCTGGTTGCAGTTGTGCGCTTTACACTTCCCGAGCAGACTTAAAAACAGTAATTCTAGATAAGAATCCTGATGTAGGTGCCCTAGCAATAACACATCAAATTGCCAATTATCCAGGTGTTTCTAGTGAAATGAGCGGAGAGGCCTTGTTGAAATTGATGAGAGATCAAGCTACTCAGTATGGGGCTGATTATCGCAGAGCCCAAGTTTTTGGAATTGACGCTAGTGGTGACTGGAAAACTATTTACACCCCAGAAGGGACTTTTAAAGCAAAGGCACTTGTAGTTGCTAGTGGTGCAATGGGAAGACCTGCATCTTTTAAAGGTGAGGCTGAATTCCTGGGTAGAGGAGTAAGTTATTGCGCTACTTGTGATGGCGCTTTTTATAGAGATCGTGAAGTCGCCGTTGTTGGTATTAATAAAGAGGCAATTGAAGAAGCAAATGTTCTTACAAAATTTGCTTCCAAAGTTCATTGGATTACATCAAATGATCCAAAACAAGATGATCAGCATGCTCAAGACCTCTTGTCTAAATCAAATGTAATCCATTGGAGTAAGACGAGATTAATGCAGATTGAAGGTAATGATTCAGGGGTAACTGGTATAAAGATTAAGAATCGTTCAATTGATACTCATCAAGATTTAGCTCTTGAAGGTGTTTTTGTTTATATGAGCGGCTCAAAGCCTATTACTGACTTTCTTGGTGAACAGGTTGCTTTTAAGGAGGATGGAGGAGTTTTGGTGGATGACTTTATGTCGACGACTGTCGAAGGGGTTTGGGCTATTGGCGACATTAGAAATACTCCTTTTAAACAAGCTGTTGTTGCAGCATCGGATGGATGTATTGCTGCTATGGCAATAGATAGATATTTAAATAGTCGGAAGTCAATTCGTGTCGATTGGGTTCATGCTTAATTCGCGCAATTAATAATTATTTTTAAAGAGGAGTCGCTTCAGAAACATATGCCACACCACCGTAGTAACTAAGAACGGTTTTTATATTGTCTCGTATCTTTTCGATTATCTCTTGCTCACAAAAAATAATTACGTGTGCATTTGATCCAAATCCAGTGAATTCCATGTCTTCTGTGATAATTCTTTCTGGACCTCTTCCCGTTGCATGTTTCATAACTGTGTAGCCAGGAACTTCAGCTTTTTCTAATGCAGAGAGAACATCATTTAGTTCTCTTTCACTAAAAATCAAGTCAAGTCTTTTCATGAAATTGAGTTACCCAATTGATGGAATCATTGTGTTTACTAAGCCCATATATACAGGTATCCCTATGATTATGTTAAAAGGAAAAGTTAATCCAAGAGTTGTAGAAATGTAATAGCTAGGTCGTGCTTCAGGAACAGTCATTCTCATTGCTGTTGGTACAGCTAAGTATGAAGCACTGGCGCATAGCACTACAAATAAAAGTGCATTGCCTGGATCTAAATTTAGAAATCTAGCTACTACTGATCCTAGTATTGCATTAACTATTGGCATGAATATTGAAAACATAATAAGAAATAAACCGGTCTTATTTAGACGAGCGAGGCGTTGGGCCGCAACAATCCCCATGTCAAGAAGGAAAAAACATTCAGCTCCATAGAACAATTCAGCTGTGAATGGTTCCATTTTTTTTATGTCAGATGGATCAATCGCGGATGTTAAAAAACCTATTAGAAGGCTACCGAGTAACAAATAGACAGAACCATTTAACATCGACTCATGAAGAATTGATCCCCATTTCATTTTCCTTTTGATGGGCCTATCTTTGGGCGCTCCAAATTTGACTAAGAGAAGACCAATTATTATTGCTGGAGATTCCATTAGTGCTAAAGCTGCAACCATAAATCCATCAAAGGGGATATTTTGACTTTCGAGAAAGCTTTCAGCAGTTATAAATGTCACTGCACTGATTGAGCCATATGCTGCTGATATTGCTGCTGCATTGAAAACATCGAATTTAATTCTCAGTAATAAAAAGCAAATAAGTGGTATTAATAGGGACATTAATATTGCTGCTAACACAGTTGGAAGCACTGGATATCCAAAGCCACTTTTTTGAAGCTCAATACCTCCTCTGAAGCCTATTGCAAGTAAAAGATATAAAGAAAATAATTTTGGTAGCGGAGCTGGGATCTCGAAATCAGACTTTAATGCATATGCAATTGCACCCAAAAAGAAAAAAAGTATTGGAGGACTTAAAGCATTTTGTATGAAAAGGTTTTGTCCCATTTCTTTTTAATTATTAAGGCAAGCTATTAGATAAATATGATGATTATCAACCATTGATGTTGTCAATTGCCGCTGTGAGTGCTTCTTTTCTAGTACCAATTACATCAACTCCAAATTTAGCAAGTCTATCTTTGACTCTTCCTGTTGCACCAGCAACATATGCTTTCCTTGAGTTGTTTAACGCTTCCTGAACCATATCTTCTATTGCGAGAGTCGCAGTAACTCCAAGTCTGGGAACATCAGTGATATCAAGAATTAGAACTTTATAGTTTCTTACAAGCATCATTCTTTCAGTAATTCCTTTTGCTGCTCCAAAACTAAGAGGTCCTTTTAATCTGAATAGCATTACTTCTCCGGCACAACGATCTAGAAGTGCTTTTTCGTCTGATGGGAGTTGTGCATTTGCTGCATTATTGTCTGATGTTGAATTAAATGGATTGTCAGCTTCCATTCCCTCCAATTGGGTCTCAGTGATTGAATCGATCGTGAGCATATTTGCTATGAATACTCCAACTAGTACAGCCCATATCAAGTCCCAGAAAACTGTCATCAAGAGGACTCCATACATCACACTTGCAGTTTTTAGTGAAAGTCTATGAGCTCTTAACAAAAATCCCCAATCAATAATATCTAAGCCAACTTTTATTAGGATTCCGGCAAGGAGAGCTGTAGGAATTTGTGAGGCTAAGGGACCAGCACCTACAAGAACGAATAGCAATACAATTGAATGAACCATCCCTGAGATTGGTGTGGAACCTCCTGATTTGACATTTATTACTGTTCTCATGGTTGCCCCAGCTCCAGGCAAACCTGTAAAAATCCCAGCTACTGCATTTCCAATACCTTGTCCAATTAGCTCTCGATCAGAATTGTGTCTTGTTTGAGAAATATTATCTGCTACGAGAGAAGTAAGAAGGGAGTCAATAGCGCCAAGAACAGCAAGAACTAGTCCAGCTTTAAGAATGATTGGGAAAAAATTATCAAAGCTTGGATCTGGGAGACTTAAAGAAAGACCACCCTCTGGTATTGCTCCTATTCGATCTATGGAACTATCGCCAAAAAGAACTATTGATAATGGAGTAACTATTAATAATGCTAAAAGAGGAGAGGGGACCCATTGACTGATGTTTCGGGGGGTTAGAAATACTATCCCAAGTGTCATTGCTGCAACTGCTATTGCCGCTCCATTTGGTTCGAAATTATTAATTAAAGTTGAAAGAGACTCTAATACTCCTCCTCGAGTTGATATCCCAAGTAAAGGACCTATTTGAAGCGTAATTATGATTACTCCAATTCCAGACATAAAGCCTGAAACAACTGAGTATGGAACAAGTGTGATGTATTTACCAAGCCTTAGTAGGCCAAATAAAATCTGAAATAACCCTCCAATGACCACAGCAGCCATTACTAAAGGAAGAATTTCGCCAGCAGATAAATCTCTTGGTACTCCTACAGCCGCCAAGCTTGCAACTACTCCAGCAACTGTAACGCTCATCGGCCCAGTCGGACCACTTACTTGAGCAGGAGTTCCTCCAAACAATGCGGCGAGAAATCCAACTACAACTGCTCCATAAAGGCCGTAAATAGCGCCTCCAGGGCCAAGTGCCGCATTACCAAATGCTAAAGCTAATGGTAGGGCTACAACCGCAGCAGTTAACCCGCCTAATACATCACCTCTAATATTTTTCAGGTGAAAGCCATTAATTAACGCCAATCGACTCTCCTTACTTGATTTGCTTGAATAAGCCTATCTCTTCAAGGTTCCATTACGTTCTTCAATCTCTACTTTTAAATACTTAATATTGAAGAAAAATCATTGAAAAGATTGATTTTTACTAAGGAAAGAGCTGGAATTCTATGTCATTCGATGGTTTTAAGGATTATTTCAAAATTCTTGGTATTAGTAGAAATGCTACGAATGAAGAAATCAAAACTGCCTTCAGGAAACTTGCTAGACAAATGCATCCTGATTTACATCCACATGATGAGAAGGCTGAATCGGAATTTAAAGAAATCAATGAAGCTTATGAGATCCTCTCTGATGAAGAGAAAAAAAAGTCTTATGAAGAATATATAAGTTATAGGTTCAAAAATGCGGATGGAAAGACTAGAGATTTTGATAGAGACAATAACGACAAGCGCTTTGATGAATATCTAAACTTTGATGATTTTTTGAGTGATTTAATTGGAAGATTTAGTGAGGTTGGTCAAGAGATTTACTCAAATATATCCTCAAATAAGAATACTCAATCGTTAAATCTTGATGCTGAATTTAATTTGCAGATTAGTTTTTTTGAAGCTTTAAATGGAGCAAAAAAGTATCTTTTAGTGAATGATGAACGTATCGAGGTTGAAATTCTAAAAGGAATTGAATCGGGATCAATAATACGTATTGAAAATAAAGGTAATATACAGCCTGGAAAAGGAAAAAGAGGAGATTTATTGATTGAAATCAATATTAAATCTCATCCGATTTGGAAAGTGAAAGGTTTAGATATTTATGCAGATTTACCTATCTCTTTAGATGAATTAGCTTTAGGAGCAAATATTTCGGTTGCCTCTCCTCGAGGAGATACATATTTATCAATACCTTCTGGAAGTTTACCTGAGAAAAAGATAAAAATAGCAGGCCAAGGATTACATAACTTAGATACCCAAGGAGATTTGTTTTTTACTCTAAAATTAAAATTACCTGAAAACTGGTCAGATGATGAGTTGAGACTTCTTGACAAGCTCAGGTCTGTTCGAATAGATGAACCTCGATCAAGTTGGTTCGATCAGGCTAGGACTTAAAGGAAGTAAAATGTAGTTATCTCTAATGTAGTTATTTCTATTGGACAATATGGATCTTACTTATCGGCCCCGTCGTCTTCGTAGAACAAACTCTTTAAGAGATATGGTTAGAGAGAATAGTGTCTTTGCCTCTGACTTTATTTATCCTCTTTTTGTTCATGAAGGTTCAGATATTCAAGAAATAGCAGCGATGCCAGGTGCATTTCGCTGGTCAATGGATGGATTGGTTGATGAAGTGAAACGTGCTTGGAATCTAGGTATTAGATGTGTCGTTCTATTTCCAAAAGTTCCAGACGATCTAAAAACAGAAGATGGAGCTGAATGTTTTAATGAAAAAGGTTTAATACCAAGGGCTATTGAAAGATTAAAAATAGAGATACCTGAAATGTGTGTCATGACTGATGTAGCTTTAGATCCTTATTCTTGTGATGGTCATGATGGAATAGTTAGTAGTGAAGGAATAATTTTGAATGATGAAACCGTTGATTATTTATGTAAACAAGCAGTGGTCCAAGCACAATCTGGAGCAGATTTAATTGGACCTAGTGACATGATGGATGGGAGAGTGGGAGCTATAAGAGAAGCCTTAGATGATGAAGGTTTTGAACATGTAGGAATAATTAGTTACACCGCAAAATATTCATCTGCCTATTACGGGCCTTTTAGAGAAGCTTTAGATTCTGCTCCAAGATCATTATCAAATAAGCCTATCCCTAAAAATAAAAACACTTATCAGATGGATCCAGCGAATGCTAGAGAAGCCATAACAGAAGCTCAACTTGACGAACAAGAGGGATCGGACATCCTAATGGTTAAACCTGGTTTGGCTTACTTAGATATTATTTATCGTTTAAGGGAAGAATCAGAATTACCAATCGCTGCGTATAACGTTAGTGGAGAGTATTCAATGGTCAAAGCTGCTGCTCAAAGAGGTTGGATAGATGAAAAGGCAATCGTTTTGGAAACTTTATTGAGTTTCAAAAGAGCTGGAGCAAATCTAATCCTTACATATCATGCGTGTGATGCCGCAGGATGGTTAAAAGGACAATAGAGTTAATTAAGAAAATTATTAAAAATTTCAATTTTTAATCAAAAGTAATGCTAGAGAAACAGTCTGATTTAAATATTGATAGTGTTCATCGCCTTGGCCATGTAGCTATAAGAGTGGATGATGTTGATAGGGCTAAAAGTTTTTACTTGAGCTTGGGAATGAAGCTTGTTTGGGATGATCCTGATTGGTGTTACTTAGAGACAGGAGAGAATAAAGATGGCCTTGCTTTGCTTGGGCCGGGCTATAAAGCTGCTGGACCTCACTTCGCGTTCCATTTCACTAAAAGGGATGAAGTAGAGAGAATTCATGATTCTTTGAAAAATCAAGGTATTAAGGTTGGAGCTTTACATGATCATCGCGATGGGACCTCCTCTTTTTACTTGAAAGATACAGAAGGTAATTGGTTAGAAATGCTTTATCACCCATTAACAGGAATACCAACAAATCAATAGACTTTATTGAACGAATGGGATTAACAATAAATCATGATGATTCTAAAAAGACACAAATAATATCAGAGTCTTTGGACTTGCTGGAATGGCCAACTATTTGTAGCCATTTGTCTACATTCGCGCTTACTCAGCAAGGTCGTAATAAATGTGAAAGCTTTGATTTACCAGTAAATATATCTCTAAGCCAAGAGTTATTGTGCCAAACATTAGAAATTGGATCATTAGATATTTCTCTTGAGGGAGGAATATCTTTTGAAGGTGTTCATTATTTGGAAAATATTCTTTTGATATGCTCCAAAGGTGGGGTCGCTACAGGTGAGGATTTGTTAAAAGTTGCTGATACTTTAAGAGCTGCTAGAAAATTACGAAAACTAATATTTGATCAATTAATACGTCCAAGATTATCTGAATTACTCAAAGACATTGCAACTTTGCCTGATTTGCAAAAACTCCTCGAATTTGGGCTGGATGAAGGTGGGCGAATTGCAGATCGTGCTAGTCCAAAACTAGCTGAATTACGAAGTCATAGGAATTCGGTACGGCTTCAAAGAAAAGATATTCTTCAAGATATTATCCGGAAAAATGGTGGATTACTTCAAGATAATATGATCTCAGAGAGGTATGGAAGGCCTGTTTTAGCATTTAAAGCAGGGACTTCTGACCAGATTAAAGGAATAGTTCATGATAGTTCAGCTTCAGGAAATACGACCTATGTCGAGCCACAAGTTGTCATATCAATAGGGAATCGTTTGGCTAAAATAGATTCTGAAATCTCAGATGAAGAGAGGAGACTTTTAGCTAATTGGAGTAAAGAGGTTGGTTTTAATGCCGATGTAATAGCTCATCTAGGAGAGATTCTTTTACAGATTGAGTTTGCATTGTCAAGAGCACGTTACTCTAAATGGCTTAATGGGGTGCCAGCAATTCTTGATGAACAAGAAAATACACTATTTGAGATTAAGGATTTTCGTCATCCTTTATTAGTATGGAATGATTTCCATGAGAAAAAAAGTACAGTAGTTCCAACTAGTTTTGATGTCCCATCTGATTTAAAAGTTGTTGCAATTACAGGTCCTAATACTGGAGGCAAAACAGTTGCGTTGAAAAGTATTGGGCTAGCAGTTTTAATGGCAAAAGCAGGTTTACTTTTGCCTTGTACAGGCTCACCAAGATTGCCCTGGTGTAAAAATGTTTTGGCTGATATTGGTGATGAGCAGTCATTACAGCAAAATTTATCTACATTTAGTGGACATATCCTTCGTATAAGTCGAATACTCGATGCGATAGCTTTTTCTCCTGGTACTACTCTCGTTCTTTTAGATGAGGTTGGAGCAGGAACTGATCCCTCTGAAGGTACAGCTTTAGCTATGGCTCTGTTAAAGATTATGGCGGATAGAGCACGATTAACTATCGCGACTACTCATTTTGGAGAATTAAAAGCACTCAAATATAGTGATACAAGATTTGAAAATGCTTCAGTTTCTTTTGATAGTGAAACAATAAAACCAACCTTTCATTTGCAATGGGGAATTCCTGGTAGGAGTAATGCAATTGAGATTTCAAAAAGACTTGGTCTCGATTCGGAAGTGATAAAACGTGCTCAAGAGTTTATCAATCCGGCAAGCGTTGATAATGTAAATCATGTTATTAAAGGCCTAGAAAAACAAAGAGAGCGGCAACAATCAGCAGCTGAAGATGCCGCGGCTTTATTGGCAAAAACTGAATTATTACATGAAGAATTACTTGATAGATGGCAGAAACAACGTCAACAAACGGAGAAGTTTAATGAACAAGGAAGGTTCAAGCTGGAGTCATCAATTCGAGAAGGTCAAAAAGAAGTTAGACATTTGATTAAACGCTTGCGCGATCAAAATGCTAGTGGTGAAACAGCAAGAATTGCTGGTCAACGATTACGGCAAATGGAGAAGGGATATGGGAGCGATAGGCGGATTCAGCGTATGCCTGGCTGGGTCCCCAAGATTGGGGACAAAGTTAGATTGTCTTCTATAGGTAAAGCAGGTGAAATAATTTCTTTCTCAGATGATGGAATGCAATTAACAGTATTATGCGGTGTATTTCGAAGCAAAGTGAGCTTATCTGCAGTAGAAAGTCTTGATGGTCAAAAAGCGGAAATAAATACAACGGTGAAAGTTAAAACTTCGCAAGTAAGAAAGAATTTTTCCTTGGTTCGCACTACGAAAAATACTCTAGATGTAAGAGGTTTACGAGTGCATGAGGCAGAGGGGGTAATTGAAGAAAAGCTGAGGAATTGTTCTGGAGCTTTGTGGGTTATTCATGGAATTGGTTCTGGGAAACTGAAAAAAGGTTTGAGGAAATGGTTAGATTCACTTTCTTATATTGAGAAAGTAGTCGATGCAGAACCTCATGATGGTGGTCCAGGATGTAGTGTTATATGGATGCTTGAATAATTTTGGGGTGAAAAATTGTAAAAAGTGTCTTCAAATTCTTTGATTTAGCAAGTATGAATTTAAGAATTATTATTTAGTTTATTGATCAAATATATTCCTAAATGCAATTTATTGATCAGGCCATTATTGATGTTAGAGCAGGTTCAGGTGGTGATGGCATCTCTGCTTTTAGAAGAGAAAAGTATGTTCCAGCAGGTGGACCTGCGGGTGGAGATGGAGGACAAGGAGGAAATGTTGTTTTAGAGGCTGACGATAACTTGCAAACTCTTCTGGATTTCAAATTTCAGAAATTAATTTCTGCTGAGAATGGTCATAGGGGCGGTCCCAATAAATGCACTGGAGCATCAGGAAAAGATACTGTACTTAAAGTTCCATGCGGAACAGAGGTGAGACATCTTTCTACAAATATCATTTTTGGTGACTTAACTCACAAAGGCCAGCAACTGATTGTCGCTTTTGGCGGGAAAGGAGGTTTTGGTAATGCTCGCTATCTATCAAACAGCAATAGAGCCCCAGAAAAATTTACTGAAGGGGGAGTTGGGGAAGAATGGTCATTGCAATTGGAATTAAAACTTCTAGCAGAAGTTGGAATTATTGGCTTGCCCAATGCAGGTAAAAGTACGTTGATTTCTGTACTCTCCTCTGCAAGACCAAAAATTGCTGATTATCCTTTTACAACTTTAATTCCTAATCTAGGAGTAGTAAGAAGACCTTCAGGAGATGGAACAGTTTTTGCTGATATTCCTGGTTTAATTTCTGGAGCCTCAAAAGGTATTGGACTAGGGCATGATTTTCTCCGACATATTGAAAGAACAAAGGTTTTACTTCATTTAATTGACTCAACATCAAATGATCCGATAAATGATTTAAAAACTATTAATCAGGAATTAACGTCTTATGGTCATGGTTTAATTTCTAGGCCTAGAATATTTGTACTTAGTAAAAAAGAACTATTAAATGAGAATGAAATAAAAAATCTTTTAAATAAAATTGAGAAATTAACTAGAAAAAAGGTACATATAATTTCTGCAGTAACGAAATTTGGTCTGGATGATTTGTTGAGTTCTATTTGGAGCGAACTTGGACATTAATTAATTGTTATGAGTGAATCATACCTACTTGTCTTGTCGTTAATTCTTGGTCATAACTAAAGAGAGTTTTTAAAATTATGGATTTTTACAGTTGTTTTGATGGACAAGGCGAAATTATTGCTCGTTGTCAGACTGATCAAGATATTAATGTTTTAAAGAAAATGGGGAGACCTATCGCTGAGGTACGTCAAATGAAGAACGAGGAGGCAGTTGTCTGTTCTTTAACTAGTAGCCCTTCAGATTTTAATATGGATTATTAATTATCTCAGAAAAAAAGGGGCAATCGAATTGCCCCTTTTTTTTCGTCTTTATTTTCTTGTATTAATCGTCGTATACTAAGCACTCTGGTTCGTCAGGATTAGCATCGCAGAAAAGTTCAAGCGCATTTGGATCATGCTTGTCTTCAGGATGATGCTCTTTATATTCCTTAAGAGAATTAAGTTCATCTTCTAAGTGATGGAGCTTAGATTCATTCCCCTGAGCTTTAGCTTCTTGGATCTCAGATTCATCCTTTTTAATATGCTCGTCAATGGTTTTCATGGCTTCTTGTTAAGAGCAGGATAATTTGATTTATACATTAATTATGTCGGAGGAATAATGCACGTGGTTTGTAAATTTGGTTGGATTTCCTCACCATTCCCTGACTTAAGACATCAAAAAGGGGTCTTTTGTAAGTTTCCTCCTTGAATTTAAAATTGATCATTGGTCGATTTATTCAACTATTAGATTCTTTTAGTTTCCTTTGGCTTTCTAGAAAATCAAAAACGCTCTTATCTCCTATATCTGCTTCTGCTGGCAAGTTGAATTTCCTTATTCCAAGTATTAGCAATAGCAAGGACGATATCCCTAGCATTGCAAAAGTGAAACTTGCATTAGCTAATTCAGTTAAATATCCAATTAAAGCAATTGGAATAAATATTGTTATACCTATTGCCTCCATTCTTCTAAAGCAGAAAAACTCTTTGAAGCCTACTCCTGTTATGGAGGCAAAAAGCGGTCCAACGAGAAATATCCACTTTGGATTTTCTTTAAGACCATAGACAAAGTTTGTTAATCCAAAGTGGTATGCAACAATTCCTAAACCAATGCAACCAATTGCCCAAAAGAATACAAGTGCTTGATGTAAAGGTCTTAAATATATGTGTATCCACTTAAGACCTGAGCCTAGACTGATTACCAATCCAGCAAAATAAATCCATACTTGGCTAGATCCATTGGTAAACCATTGGACTAGACCTAACGAAAAAAATAAGCCACAAGAAAGAATAGACAAGCGATAGAAGAGTACTTCTTTCTTGTCTTTGGGAGTTACGATGAAATCACCATAAACTCCTTTAACAGGATTAGAGGGTTTAAAATAAGAATTTTTTTCTTTCATAGTTGATAATTAACTGTTGATAATTGTTATAATATTTTCTCCTTTAGGAATAATATTACTTGGATTTAGAGGGAATAAAGCTCCAAAATAATCTTTTCTCCAAGTATCAACATCACATGTTTTCTTAATATTATACATATTAAAAATCTTTTTCCTCCACTTAATTATATGTGGATATGATTTAATTTGTTTTTGACTGCATTTGAATAGTGGTGAATAAATTGCTTCCCATCTAATAATTGTAGGGAAAAGTTTTATATCAGCAACGGAAAGATTTTTCCCACAGAGCCAAGGCCCATTCAATTTAAGATGTTCTTCTATAATATCTAGAGCTGTGAACATATTATTTGAAGCTTTTTCATAAGCTTTTTGATTTCTAGCAAATCCACATTTATAAACTCCATTGTTAATATTTTCTTGAATTAGATTCTGCCATTTAACTATTTGTTTTTGATACTTGCTTGGATTAAGCTCTATTGCTTGATCGCATATAGGCCAGTTATTTAATATCTCGACAAGCTCAGAACTTTCATTATTTATAAGTCTTAATTTTGATTCTGGTTCATTCCCTGGATCGAAAAGCATTGGTACTGTTGCTCTTCTTGATTGATAATTTCCGCATTTTCGATAAAGCTCTTGAAGGGTTTTACAACCGTATATTGAAGGATCTAATATCCATCTTCCACCAGCATTGTCTACTTGAGCAATATGCAGATTGATTGATTTCTTTAATCCTTTGACCTCATAAATCATCCATGCTCTATGGGCCCAAGGGCAGCTTTTGCCAATAATCAGGCCTGGCATTTGATTGGAAGCTCTACTTTTTAAATCTTCCTTGGTTGGGATTTGAATTTGTTTTTGGAAATTAATTGGCCTCTTGTAATTTCCACTAGAATCTGATGGGGCAAGCCCATCCATTAGAATTCTCCACTCAAAGCTCCATATTTGTCTCGCAGCTTTTACAAATATTGGTGGTATGGCCATGAATTCCTTTTAAGATTATTTTTATCTATGGGATATTGATTAATGATGCAGCTACAGGTACTTCTAGTGGCTGGTACTCATGGTAATGAAATAAACGGTATCTGGCTTTTTGATGAATGGAATAAATCATCTTTATTAATAAATACTCATGGGATTAAAACTTTTAAGGTAATAGGAAATCCTGAGGCAAAAAAGGCTGGGAAAAGATACATTCACAATGATTTGAATCGGAGTTTTCAAAAAGAATTATTTCTATCTATCAACTCTTCAAATTTTGAAAGAAGTAGAGCAAGTGAGTTAGTGAATCTTTATGGAGAGAAAGGAGAAAACCCCTGCCAAATAGCATTAGATTTTCATACAACGACAGCCTCAATGGGAAGTTGCTTAGTCGTTTATGGCAGAAGAGAGGCAGATTTAGCGTTGGCTTCTTTAATTCAAAATCAATTAGGTTTGCCAATATATCTTCATGAAGCTGATCAAAAACAAACAGGTTTTTTAGTTGAGTCTTGGCCTTGTGGCCTAGTTGTAGAAATTGGACCCGTAGGACAGGGCCTCTTGAATTCGAGAATTATTTCGCAAACAAAATTGATTCTTGAGGCGTTGATGGAACAAATTCATCAAGTTAAGAATTTAAATCTTTTTTTTCCTGATAAGTTGATAATTCACAGACATATTAAAAGTATCGATTTCCCAAGAGATAAAGAAGGCAACATTGATGGATATGTGCATTCTCTACGTCAATCAAAGGATTGGCAGAAATTAAATAAAAAAGATGAATTGTTTTGTAAGTTAAATGGCGAAATAATTAGGTTTGAAGAAGATGAATCTTACATTCCTGTTTTCATAAACGAAGCAGCGTATGTGGAAAAAAATATTGCTATGAGCTTCACTAAAAGAGAATTATGGAATTTAAAAAAAGAATGGAAACAATCACTTATTGAGCTAGTTCATCAGAAGTAGGTTCTCTCGCTCCAATAAACAACTGCCCCTTGAGCCTCTAATTCATATTTTCTGTGACGTGCATCACTTAGAGGCACTCTCTCCTCAAGCCTATTACCATTAATTAGCCATTTGATTAGAACCAATTCGCGACCTCAAAGACTAAATCTTAAAAGAACCTTAAGGCCTCTTGAGCGCCCCTTTGGTTCTATTTACTGATTCTCTTCATAAATTGTCCTACATATTGGCCACAGAAAGGATCATTCTCCTCTAATATCACCTCTGGCAGTCTAATTA
>QCJG01000003.1 GCA_003216175.1 Prochlorococcus sp. AG-409-A10
CTTTCAGCAGTAAATACAAAAGGGAGGCTCTTAAGGAAAATAGTGATTCTGTAACTGCAGCATTTTTTGGAGATGGTACTTGCAATATTGGGCAGTTTTATGAATGTTTAAATATGGCCCAGCTATGGAAATTACCGATCATATTTGTAGTCGAAAATAATAAATGGGCAATTGGAATGGCCCATGACAGAGCAACTAGCGACACTGAAATATGGAGAAAAGCTTCAGCCTTTGGCATGCCAGGAGAAGAAGTAGACGGGATGGATGTTTTAGCAGTGCGAGGGGCTGCTCAAAGGGCTCTAGAAAGGGCAAGAGCTGGGGAAGGGCCAACTTTAATAGAGTGCCTTACTTATAGATTCAGAGGCCATTCACTTGCCGATCCAGACGAACTTAGGTCTGAAAAAGAGAAGGAATTCTGGGCTAAAAGAGATCCAATTAAAAAGCTAAAAAATGATTTAACTAGTTCTGGACTCGTCTCTGATGAAGAGTTAAAGAATATTGAGAAAGAAATTGATATCGAAGTTAACGATGCTGTTGACTTTGCTCTAAACGCTCCAGAACCTGACCCTAGTGATTTAACTAAATATATCTGGGCAGATAATTAAAAATAAAGTAGATAAAATTCAAATTCCACTTGGTAGCTTTCTTGTGAGATTTCTCAATTTTCTTAAAGCTTTTAACTCAACTTGCCTAACCCTCTCACGAGAAACCTGTAACAACCTGCCTATCTCTGCGAGAGTATGTCTTTCATTACCTTCTAAGCCAAATCTAAGCCTTATAACATGCTGTTCTTGTTCGCTTAGATGACTTAGCCATCTTCCAAGTTGCTCTTGATGAATTTTTTGTTCAACTTTATCTAGAGGTTCTTCTCCAGAGCCGTCAGCGATCAAATCACCTAAAAAGCTACGGCCTTCATCACCATTAACGGGCGCATCAAGACTGCTAGTAGTAAGAGCTTGTCTCAAAATTGAATCAAGTTCTTCTAACTCAATTTCCATTGCCTCAGCTATTTCAATACGACTAGGCATTGCACCGAGCTTATGAGCCAAATCTAAGCTGACCTTTCTAATGGTCGCTAATCTCTCACTTAAATGAACAGGTAATCGAATTGTTCTTGACTGACAAGCAATCGCTCTTGTCATGCTTTGCCTTATCCACCAAAAAGCATAAGTAGAAAACTTATAACCACGAGTTGGATCAAATTTTTCTACAGCTCTTTCTAATCCAAGAGAACCTTCCTGTACTAAATCCAAGAGTTCAAGACCTTTACCTTGATATTTCTTTGCAACGCTTACAACCAGTCTAAGATTGGCTTTCATCATTCTTTCCTTTGCCCTTCTTCCAATTCGAATTAGTCTTCTTTGATGTGAATTAAATTCTTTGCTCTCTTCCTTAATCTGACCATCCTCTGTAAGAGTCATCATTGTTTGAACCTGATTACCAAGTTCAATCTCTTCTGCTGGTGTTAAAAGAGGAACTCTTCCTATAGAGGAAAGGTACCAACTAATTGGATCACTGCTGCGTCGTTTTTGGGATTCAGCAGGCTTGGGTGCAGATGAAACCATTGTTTCTAGACCCGTTTTCAAAGTGATAAAACTTTCCTACAGAAATCGTAAAAGAGGCCTGGGTTTCATGAAGGCTTCAGATTCTATTGACGATTAGTTAACAAATGACACAAAATCCACCATTTAATGTCCTTTAAATGGTTGTTTCAAAACATTTCATGTGTTTTCCTTTTTTATTAATTCACTAAGAAAAGTGCAAACAGTGCTCGCTGTGCTCCCTTTTATGCAAAACGCCCCTGCATATGCATGTATCAAAGCTGACGCAGCAAGCAAACTTGTATCCAATTTTTTATCACTTGCAAGTCCAGAAGCACCCATCCCCGAAACGAAGCCAGCCAAAACATCGCCAAGACCAGTTCTTGCAACACTTGAATTCACTTGCCCTATTTGCCAGTTTTTCCCGTCTGGATCAGAAATCACACTATGAGCAGATTTCAATAAGACAGAAGAATTGCAAATTTTTGCAGCTTCAATTCCAGCCTTCAATGGATTCGAACAATCAATTAAAGGGAATAGCCTTTTAAATTCTTCAAGATGGGGGGTAAGCCAGGTAGGACCTTTTCTATCATTTAGCCATTCCAAACCTTTCGAAGTTATCGACAGCCTATTGATTGCATCAGCATCAAAAACAAGCAGGCCTTTGAAATTCTGCAAGTCAGATCCAAAACAATCTTTTTCTTCTGCAATCCCTAATCCAGGGCCAAGCAAAATCGAGTCAAACCTATTCAAGTCAACTTCATTAAAAACTTTCGAAAAATCTGAAGAACCGTCCTGAAAAGTATTTAGATCTCCAAGCAATAAGACTTCAGGGTGAGAACTCCAAAGAGAAGATGAAACTGAATTAGGCAAAAAAGCACTAACACTACCTGTTCCACTTGCTAAAGCCCCATTCAAAGCAAGAGATGCTGCTCCTCTGTATTTCTCACTGCCTGCAATAACCAGAACTCTTCCTCTCTGATATTTACTTTTACTTTTACTTGGCTTAGGCCAAACGAAAGTAGATAAATCTGAAAACGAAATCCTCAGAGACTGGTTCTCAGGAAGATCAGCCAAAATCTTATCTGGAATCCCGATATCTACTCTCTCTAAATCGCCCACAAAATCAATAGCTAAATCTTGAATCAACCCAGTCTTAAAGAGGCCTAAAGCCAGTGTGGAAGTAGCTTTAAATGATGTATTTGATACTGTACTTCCATTATCTGAGTTTAATCCAGCAGGAACATCAATACTTATTAATTTATCAGGACTAAATTTCTTCTTCGAATTCAATAAATGAAATATTTCATCAGAAATAATTCTTGATTGACCTAAGCCAAATAATGCCTCAATCCATAATGAATCAGAATTCGAATCAGGTTTTTGCTCCAAGTTTTTAATTCCAATCTGAATTGCATAATCGAAATGTTTTTTTGTTAATTCTTTTTTCAATGGAAATGGACACCAAATAGAGATATCAACGCCTGCCATATAAAGTTCTCTTGCAACAACAAGTCCATCGCCTCCATTGTGCCCTGGCCCTACTAAAACGATTGCACCATTTTCAATCAATCCTTGTCTGTCTAATATCCATGTAGAGATACCAATCCCTACTTTTTCCATCAGAGCTTCAACAGGCATGCCCATAGAAAACATTTCTTTTTCTATGTTTTTCATCTGCTCTGAAGAAACCATCAAATGTTCCGAATCAGATGGAGGCCAATTCAAAATCAAAAAGCAACAAAACCCACTATGAATAGAAGCTACTATTTATGCCCATGAATGTGGAAACAAGAGAAACAAAAAAAGTTTTAAATCATTTGAATTCAGAAGAAACAGTCACGAAAACATTAAAAAGACTGCAAGCATTTTCTGGAAATCAATCAGTTGTAGTGGGGCTTTCAGGAGGCGTAGATAGCTCCTTAACGGCCGCTCTCCTTTGTGAAGCAGGGTGGGATGTAGTGGGATTAACTTTGTGGCTCATGAAAGGGAAAGGGTCTTGCTGCTCAGATGGATTAATTGATGCAGCAGGGATATGTAATCAACTTGGAATTAAGCATCACATAGTCGATTCAAAAGAAATTTTCCAAAAAGAAATAATCAATAATGTCCTAAAAGGATATGAAGAAGGAATTACTCCTTTACCCTGCTCTCGCTGCAATAAATCAGTCAAATTTTCAGAGATGCTGAAATGGGTTAAAGAAAATAAAAATGTCGAAAAGATCGCTACTGGGCATTACGCAAGGATTAGATATTCAAATGAATCCTTCGACAGCAATGATCTTCCGAGTGATGGAATTAAAAGACATAAGCTTTTAAGAGGTAAAGATCCAAACAAAGATCAAAGCTATTTTTTATATGATCTTCCTCAAGAAATCTTAGGAAAAACAATTTTCCCTCTTGGAGAATTAACTAAAGAGATAACACGAATCGAAGCTTTGAAACATTCATTAAAAACTGCCGAAAAGCCAGAGAGCCAAGACCTTTGTCTTGCTGAACATTATGGATCAATGAATGCTTTTATTGATAAGTATCTACCGCAAAAGAAAGGAGAAATTGTCCTTAAAAACGGACAAATTATAGGTTCCCATAATGGAATTCAGCATTTCACGATAGGGCAACGAAAGGGATTAGGTATTGCATGGGAAGTTCCTCTACATGTTGTTGAAATTGATGCATCTTTAAACAGAGTAATTGTTGCCCCAAGAGAAGATTCTGGAAAGTCAGAGTGTATTGTCAAAGATATAAATTGGGTATCAATTGAAGCGCCTCAAAAACCAATAGAAGTTGAGGTTCAAATCAGATACAGAAGCAGAGCAGTGAAAGCAAAGTTAATACCAATTATTGATAGTACTAAAGAAAATTGTTGCAATAAATGTCATATTCATTTTGAAGAAGACCAATTTTCAATCACTCCTGGACAAGCAGCAGTATTTTATAAGGGTGATTATGTATTAGGAGGAGGAATTATTTCGAAAAATTCTTAATATAAATCATACTTACGTAATCGTATAACGCCTATTAAACTTATAAAAACAATTGAAATCAAAGGCAAGTCAGAATTTAATGAATACAATGTTTTCTTTCCATTTAATTCCAGATCAACGAGCTTAACAAGTTCTTTATTTGGTTTAAGGATGGTATCAATTCTTCCATTACTTTTAATCAAAGATGTTGGTCCCGTATTGGAGACAGCTATTAAATTTTTTGATGTTTCAATACTCCTTAATTGAGCAATAGATAAAAATTGTCTTTGCAAAGAAATAGGATAGGGATCTAAATTTGCAATCACTAAAATCCATTTAGCCCCTTGATTTACTGCTTGAGCTATAGCTTTCCCATTACTCAATTCATAACAAATAGCACCTGCAAAAGAGGGGCCCTCCCAATCAAGAAGTCTTGATGGATCCCCACTTTCAATTCCACCTACTGCAGAAAGGCCATTTTTTATAAAGTTAGGCAAGGGAGGAATCCATTCGCCCAGAGGGACTAATCTAGATTTGTCCAATACATCCGAAAAGGACTCATCACCTGGATTAAAAACCAATATTGAACTTCGTATAGAACCATTTATTTTCCTGAAACCTCCAGAGAGAAATTTAACAGGAAAATCTCGAATCTTTGTTCTATCCAAAGGCAACGTTCCCTCTGGAGCAATTACAAAAGATGCATTCATCTCAACAGCATCAGTTAATGCTCTATCTACTTTTGAAGGCAAAGCATTTATTTCTTCCTGACTAAATTTTTGTCTTATTGGAATATTTGTTTGCCACATCGCAACCTGTTCTGCCGAATCAGTTGGCGAATCCAACAACAAGATAAATCCGATCAAATGAGCTAACGAAAAATAAGCAACGCCAAGAATAATCAATTTCTTGAGTTTTTTTCTGGCTTGAAAAGCAATTGAAAGTTGCCATATCCACCATCCAGCTAAAAGATGGATAGAGGCCAAGCCGCCCGACCCTATCCATCTTGCTAATCCTGCCAAATATCTATCTTGTGGTAATAAACTTGGCCCTACACCCATCCAAAACAAAGGACCTCTAGATAGGATTTCTTCAGTTAGACCCCAAATTGTTGACAATAAGACAGCGTAAACAAACTTATTTTCTAATTTAGAAAACTGCAATCTTCCAGGAGCAAAAAAAACACTTAAAGCTGACCAACTAAAAACCAGAGTCCCTCCAAAGACTCCACAAAATAGCCATATAAAAATGGTAATAGGCAAGCTTAAATTTGAATTTATCCCTACCCAACTGAGTGGATGCAAAGATAGCAACCACTTATGACTCCATAAAATAGCCATTGTGCCCCAACAAAAGCCCCCCCATGGATTCTTACTAACAGGCCAAAGCAAAGATATCCCCAAAAGCATGAATACATAATTGCCTTCAGCAAGGGAGATTCCTGCTAAAGCCCCCCCAGCAAAAGCTTTAATAAAAAGAGAATAGATATTATTCATTAATCTAATTTAATAAAATATACACCAACAAAATTCATATTCTCTGGTTAGTTATCTTTTAAAAAGATGTAATTTGGGTATTAATCTGTAAGAATATTTCCGACTACTTAATATTACTGTGAGAGAAATCTTAATTAGCTTTTCTGTTTGCCTTAGCTGCTTGATGATTGCAGTGATCAGCCAAATCATCTCACCAACCCCAACGAATGCCTTACAAATTGACCAAGCAATCCAAGCGGATGTAAGGCAATCCACAAAAACCACCGAATCTGTAACTAATCCATTTGAATTAGACCCAGAAGACCCAAATCCATCACTTTTTACTATGGCTTCAGATAAAACCAGTGCAAGTAACGCTCCTCTCGGAGGCGCTGAGATAGGAGCATCTCAAGTAACTTCCAGTGGGCTAAAAATTACTGAATTAGTTTTAGGCGATGGTCTAGAAGCCACCCCAGGAACAAGTGTCTCAGTAAATTACAAGGGTACTCTTGATGATGGGAAAGAATTTGACAGCAGTTATGGAAGAGGTCCCTTTGAATTTTCTTTAGGTGCAGGGATGGTGATAAAGGGTTGGGATGAGGGAGTCGCAGGAATGAAAGTTGGAGGCAAAAGAAAATTAGTCATCCCACCTGAATTGGGGTATGGAAGCCGAGGAATAGGTCCAATCCCCCCCAATTCAGTTTTAACTTTTGAAGTGGAATTATTGGGTGTTAAGTGAATTTCTTAAATTATTCAAAAAGCTCTAGAAAAAATTATGGCGTTTGTTGACAAACGCCATTAATGTAAAAAAAAAGTTCACGAATTATTTTCAGATGTTGAGCGAAACACTTACATCAATCTTTAATAAGCTTCCAGCAAAATCTGTTCACGCACACTGTGACGGACCTTGCGGTGTATACGACCCTGCTTCTGCAAGAGTTGCTGCAGAGGCAGTTTTATCTATGACGAAAAAGCTTATTGCTCTAGCTCCAGCTGGTAACGATCAAGCTTCAATTTCAGCTTATAACAACACTTTTTCTCGCTTTGTTGCGATTAAAGAAGAAGAGTCACAAAAGACCAAAAAAGAACTTCTAATCCTCTGGACTGATTACTTCAAGCCTGAACATTTAGCTACATATCCAGATCTTCACGACACTTTTTGGAAAGCAGCAAAGCTTTGTAGTGCATGCAAGGTAAATATTGATCAAACCAAGGCAGAAGAATTATTAGCAGCTGTGCAAAAGATTCACTCGATGTTTTGGTCTTCAAAAGGAAGAAGTGATAGCTGGGTTACCGCAAGCTGATAAAAGTCTTTTCCAAAAGCCAGATTTATTTACTTTATTTACTTTAATAATCGGTTACCGACAACATTTACGTGTTGTCGGTAATTCTATGGAAAGGACTCTTAAAGAGGGAGATTTAGTAACATATAAAAAGTTAAACCAAAAAAATATTGACCTAGAGATTGGGGATATCGTCGTTGCCTCTCATCCAAAAACAAAAAACAAGTTAATAATTAAAAGAATTCATAGGATTTATCAAAACAAATTTGATTTAAGGGGAGATAACTCCTTAGCAAGCACTGACAGTCGAGAATTAGGTTTATTTGAATTAGATTTAATCATTGGAAAAGTAGACAAAATTTTCTCAAAATAGATTCAACAGATTGGTATAGATCTTTTCCTTAATTTATAACTTACCAATTAATTTTTTCACTCCACCTAATATATCTTCCTGTGACATAAGAGATTCGCCAACCAAAACAGCATCAGCTCCATAACTCTTCACTAAATCCAAATCCTCACGAGTAAATAAACCTGACTCGCTTACCAAAGTAATAGAATTTTCCTTGATTTGGCTAGCATAGTTCTTAGCCAACTTCTTTGTAACTTCGAGATCAGTTTTAAAACTCTTTAAATTTCTATTATTAATACCTATTAAATTAAATAAATTAATATTTAGTACTCGCTCAAGTTCCTCTGCGTCATGAACCTCTACTAATATTGTCAATCCCAAATGTTCAGCTACCTTAGATAAGTACTTTAAATCAGAATCAGTCAGGATTGCGGCTATCAAAAGTGCAGCATCAGCGCCAGCAGCTCTTGCTTGGTAAAGCTGATAGGGATAAAGAATAAAATCCTTACATAGGATTGGGATTTTGATTTCCTTTCTAACTTCAACTAAGACATCAAAACCACCTTGAAAAAATTTTTTATCTGTTAAGACCGATATACAGTTAGCACCTCCATCTTGATACATTTTACCTATCATTCTCGCATCAAAGTCCTCTCTAATTATCCCTCTACTTGGACTAGCTTTTTTTATTTCTGAGATTAGTGCTGGTTTCGAATTACTATTTCTTAAAGCATCTATAAAATTTTTTGTTTTGGGTAAATCCTTGATCTTTTTTTTTAAATCATCAAGCGAAACTTTTTTTCTTGCAATCTCAACTTCTAGATGTTTTTCCCAAACAATTTCCTCCAAAATATTTTTAGGTTTTGAATCTGGGTGAGGAATTGCATACTCTAAATTAGCTACTTTTATGCTTGGATTAGGAGGTCTTCTTCTGATTTGCATAATTTAAATAATTAATGATCTATAAAATAAAATTTGATTTACTACTTCTTTATTTGTAAAGATGCCTGTTTATAGGCAACCTCTACAACTTCGCTTAATGTTGGATGCGTATGAACTTCTTTTGCTAAGTCATTGACTCGTTGTCTTCTAGAAATTGCATTAGAAACTTCTTGTATCAAATCAGCCGCATGTAATCCATAAATATGAGCACCAAGAACCTCTCCCGTATCTTTACTAAAAATCAACTTCATAATCCCATCACTTTCTAATTCAGCCAAGGCCTTAGAGTTCGCTTTAAAATAACTTCTAACGATTCCAAGTTCAAAGCCATCTTTTTTTGCTAGATCTTTTGCTTCTTCTTCAGAAAGTCCAACGGAACTTATCTCAGGATGAGTAAAGGTCGCTGCAGGAATACTCCTGTAGTCAATTTCTATTGCTTTACCTAAAATATTTTCTACAGCGATACTCCCCTGCGCTGCAGCAGTATGGGCCAACATCAACTTACCCGTAACATCTCCCACTGCCCATAGATTAGAAACTGGTTTTTCATTTACCAATACTCTCATCTGATCATCAATTGGAATAAAACCTCTCGTTGTTTCAACTCCAACTGATTGTAGATTTAGATTTTTAGTCGAAGGCACTCGACCTGTTGCAACCAGAACAGCGTCGACTTGTAACTCCTCAATCACTTCCCGACTCTTGGCATCTGTAAGCTCGACCTCGACTGGACAACCTGGCTTAACTTTAGTAGCGAACACTCCGGCTCGAGTTTCAATATCTCTTTTATCAATTAGGTTTCTTGAAGCAATTTTCGTAATATCTGGATCAAAAGTAGGCATTACTTTGTCAAGAGCTTCAATCATGGTTACCTCACAACCTAAAGCTGTATAAATATCAGCAAATTCCAAACCGATATAGCCACTACCAATTATTGCAATCCATCTTGGCAACCATTCTAAATTAATAGCCTCATCACTTGTAAAAACAGTTCGTCCATCAATTTCAATTCCAGGCGGGACAAAAGGGTCTGAGCCTGTAGCCAAGATAATATCTCTAGCGGAAAAAATTCTATCAACTCCATTCTTTTCTCTTAATCCAATCTTTTGATTGCCTTCTAAACGTCCTTCTCCTCTAAGTATCTCAACTCCCGATCTTTCCAATGTTTTAGTTAGATTTTTTCGAATTGTCTCAACTAAGTTTTTTGCATGTTCCGCAATTTTCTTACGTTCAAATCTAACCGGAGCGGAATGTATCCCAAATTCAGCAAGATGAGAAACATTTGCAAGCTCACGAACTTTACCACTGGCGGCTAGTAATGCTTTAGAGGGGACACAGCCTCTGTTGACACAGGTTCCACCCATATCTCTTGATTCGACAATCGCCACTTTCAAACCAGCCTCGGCTGCATGTTTAGCGGCATCAAAACCTCCATATCCAGCCCCGACAACAATTAAGTCAAAGTCAAAAGAAATTTCACTCACGATTTTTTTTGGATACCCTTAACCATTTTTACTCTTTGTCGCTCCAACAAGAGAGGAACTGCAGCAGATGCCACATTTAGTGAATCAACTAATGAGCTATGAGGCAACGTAACAAAGTCTGTACAACAGGCTTCAATTGATGGGTGAACACCTGAGCCTTCATTACCAAGAACCAAGACAGTAGGGAGATCCCAGTCTAATTCCCAATAAGGTTTCACTTTGTTATTAGTAATTTTATTCGGTGAAATTGTTCCTACTACTTGGTAATTATCATTAATTGCAATATTGAGTTTTGAAACAAGCATTTCAATACTTACTGAAGATGAATCTCCAATCCGTTCAAAAGGTAAATGAAGAACTGAGCCAGCTGAGGATCTTAAAACCTTTTGATTTAGGGGATCTGCTCCAGAAGCTAACCACATAACTTCATATTCACCAGCAAGGGCTGATCGGAATAAATTTCCCAAATTGCCAGGATCTTGAATCCTATCTAAAGCTAAAATGTGTTTTGGGGCTTTTCCGGGTTTTGGTAACCCTGCAATTGGGAATATCGCTGCCACACCATCAGGTGTAACGGTTGACAAAGATGCCTCTAAAACGTTTTGAGTTACTAAGGTTAATAAACATCTGGAAGCTATTTTTTTTAAGGTCTCTTGATGCTCATCACTCCATTCAGGAGTTGCAATAACTTCTATTGGCAAACAGTTTGTTTTCAAAGACTCTTCTAACAAATGAGAGCCCTCAAGCAAAAGGGAGGAATGCTCTTCACGTCCAGTTTTTTTCAAAAGAGACCTTAATTTCCTGACCAAAGGATTTCTTTTACTTGTAATCAATGGCGAATAAGAATAATTAATTGTCCAACCTCAAATTATTTAATTGTTGAAAAATTAGAAAAGTTTCTTGGCTTGAAATAACCACTGATATCCTTATTAAAATTAATAAAAACCATCTTAAAAATTTTTATTCAAACTTTCAACATTATCAATATTTAATTTGAACCCATCAATTTTCAATAAGGTTGACTGGACTATTTTAAATCCACTTGGCATTATGGCTGGGTAAGCAGTTCGCTCCAATATGAGTAGTGTGGCGACAATTAAAAGGAATGTTATTCCGCCACATCTGGAGGTAATAGGAGGGCATCCACTTAGTGGAGTTTTAAAAGTTAGTGGGGCAAAAAATTCTTCACTAGTTTTAATGGCTGCTGCTCTTCTTACAAACGAAAAACTCCTCATTAAAAATGTCCCACAACTTACTGACATTGAAGTCATGTCAGAAATTCTCCGTAATTTGGGAGCAAAGTTAACTAAAAAAAATAATTCTATAGAGATTGATTCAGAGTCCATTCATAACGCTGAATTACCCTTTCAACTCGTTCATAGCTTGAGAGCAAGTTTTTTCTGTGTGGGGCCCTTACTTACAAGACTTGGGAAAGCAGAAATCCCTTTACCTGGTGGTTGCAATATTGGAGCGAGACCTGTTGATGAGCATATCAATGGTCTAAAAGCATTAGGAGCAGAAGTAGAAGTTAGGAATGGTGTTGTAAAAGCTCAAATTTCAAACAAACACAAACGATTATGTGGAGCAAACATTACTCTTAAATATCCCAGCGTTGGAGCTACAGAAACCATTTTGATGGCTTCTTGCTTAGCTTTAGGCAAAACAACAATATCTAATCCCGCAAGAGAACCAGAGATACAGGATCTCGCGAAAATGCTTAATGCAATGGGAGCGAAGGTTTATGGAGCTGGAACAAAAAGAATCACAATTATTGGGGTTGAATCCTTAAGGGGGACTTCTCATTGTGTTATCCCCGATAGAATCGAAGCAGGAACTTTTCTTATTGCGGCGGCCATAACAAGATCTCCGCTGATTGTTGGTCCATTAATCCCAAATCATTTGAGCGCTGTTATTGCAAAACTACAAGAATGTGGCTGCTCCATATCTCATTATGGGAATCATCATTTAAAAATCATTCCAAGAGAGATTTCAGGAGTCGACATAACCACGAGTCCATTCCCCGGTTTTCCAACTGATCTTCAAGCTCCATTCATGTCACTTATGGCCACAGCAAGAGGTTCAAGCAAAATCAAAGAAAAAGTTTTTGAGAAAAGAATGCAACATGTTTTGGAGTTAAATAAAATGGGTGCCTGTATTTATCTAGAAAACAATACTGCTCATATAAAAGGAGTAAAAGAACTTGTAGGTTCAAATGTAGAGGGAGGAGATTTACGTTCTTCTGCTGCCATTATCCTTGCATGTCTCTCTGCTAAAGGAAATAGTATTTTTACGGGCCTCGAACACTTAGATAGAGGATATGAAAAATTAGAAGAAAAATTAACTAATGCAGGTTCTATTATTTCTAGAAAAGTTGATCAAACAATATCTCAAAGTTCTTTCTCTAACAAAATAATTAGTGAAGACCGTATTGATACTCAAAAAAATGCAGCTTAGTTTCAAATTTTTGCTAGTTTTGACATAAAATAAACATATGGGAGCGTGGTGGAATTGGTAGACGCACCGCACTCAAAATGCGGCACCTTCGGGTTTGTCGGTTCAAGTCCGACCGCTCCCACTTCATTGATGAAAACTTACAATCGTTTTCCCTTAGACCTCATTAGAGGTAAAGGTTCATGGGTATGGGACAAAAAAGGAGGGAAATATCTTGATGCTGTGGCTGGCATAGCAACTTGTTCACTAGGCCACAGTGATAAAGCATTAATCAAATCCTTATCAAAACAATTAAAAAGACTTCAACATGTATCTAACCTTTACGGGATACCAGAGCAAGAAGAACTAGCTCAATGGTTAACTTCACAAAGTTTTGCCAAGAGTGTATTTTTTTGCAATAGCGGTGCTGAAGCAAACGAGGCTGCAATTAAATTGGCAAGAAAATATGGGCATATTAAACGTAATATCAACAATCCAGTCATTCTTTGCTCAAAGGAAAGCTTTCACGGAAGAACACTCGCAGCTGTAAGTGCAACAGGCCAACCGAAATACCACAAAGGTTTCGAACCAATGGTTCAGGGATTTCAGTTTTTTTCTTTTAACGACAGTGAATCTTTTGAAAATCTATTTGATGATTTAGAAAAGACAGGTCCACAAATTGCAGCTGTATTTATTGAACCCATACAAGGTGAGGGGGGAATAAATATTGGAAAAAAATCATTTTTCGAGCTCTTAAGAAAAAAATGTACCCACAGCAATGTTTTATTGATATTTGATGAAGTCCAAACTGGAATGGGAAGAACAGGTACTCTTTGGGGATATGAACAACTAGGTATTAAACCTGATGTTTTCACACTAGCCAAAGGGCTTGGTGGAGGTCATGCCATTGGAGCTCTATTGGTTAATGAATTAGCTGATGTCTTTCAGGCCGGTGATCATGCCAGCACTTTTGGAGGGAATCCTTTCGCTTGCAGAGCAGCTCTAACTGTTGGGAAAGAAATCCAAAAAAGAGACCTCCTAAATAAAGTCACCGAGAGAGGTACTCAATTAAAAGAAGGATTAATTAAACTTTCAAATAAATATTCAGACATATTTATTTCCAATCGAGGCGTTGGACTTATTCAAGGTCTCGTTATAAAAGACAATATCAAAATAACATCTCTTGATATTGTGAGATCCGCCTTAGAAGAGAAACTACTTCTAGTATCAGCTGGTGAAAAAGTATTAAGGATAGTCCCTCCTTTAACTATTACAAAAAAAGAAATCAACGAGCTTTTATCGAGACTAGAAAAATGTCTGATGAAACTTTCATAACACAATCGGATTCCATTTTTGAAAGCAAGAGCAAAGAATATAAAGATATGAAGCTGGGCATAGATCGTATGTCATTGGCTATTAATGCCATTGGAGATCCATGTAAAAAAATACCTGCTATTCACATAGCAGGAACAAATGGGAAAGGCTCTATTGCCGCTTTTACTAATAGTGTTCTTAGCTTAGTAAATATCAAAACCGGAGTTACCACCTCTCCCCATTTAGTTGATTGGGTCGAGAGAATTTGTATCAACAAGACTCCAATATCAAAAGAAGAATTTCAATCATTAAGCCTGTCTCTTCTTCCAATTGCTAAAAAATATAGCTTGACTCCCTTTGAATGTGTCATAGCAATAGCACTTAAATATTTTACTTTAAAGGATGTTGAACTTCTTATCCTTGAAGTAGGGCTAGGAGGCAGACTTGATGCAACAACCGCGCATCAATATAGACCTATTATTGCATTTGGAGCTATTGGGCTTGATCATTGTGAATACTTAGGTAATAGCCTAGAAAAAGTAGCTGTTGAGAAAGCAGCTGTAATAACTACAAAGAGCACTGTTATTACAGCTGCTCAACACAATATTGTAAAAAGAGTTTTCGAGGAGACTGCTAAAAGGAAACAAGCAGTCATTCATTGGGTAGATCCCATTCCATCAGACTGGGAACTCGGTCTCTCAGGAGAAATACAGAAAGAAAATGCAGCTGTAGCCAAGGGGATTATTGAATCCTTAAGAAATCTTGGATGGAATATTTCTGAAGGACAACTTCGAGAAGGCTTATCTCATGCTAAATGGCCTGGAAGACTTCAAACAACAAAATGGGAAGGGATGCCCATAGTTGTTGATGGTGCACATAATCCTCATGCGGCTAAGCAATTATCAATTGAAAGAGACACATGGACTGATCAAGAAAGTGGAATTATTTGGATACTAGGGATTCAAAAAAGAAAAGACATGATAGGCATTTTGCATAAGCTAATTAGAGAAAAAGATATAGCTTGGATCGTTCCTGTCCCAGGCCAACAGAGCTGGTCTAAAGATCAAATTTTAAGTTTTTGCCCTGAATTTAAAGACCAAATCAAAGAAGCGCTTAGGGTGGAAGATGTTTTATCAGCACTTAAAAAACAACATAGATGGCCCTCTCCACCACCTATCATTTCAGGATCGCTATATTTAATAGGTGATCTTTTTCAAAGGGAAATATTGACAAGTTAAATTGTTTAATAGATCAATTAAATTAATTGCCTTTTATATTCCACCCTTTGAGTTTACCTGGATTGAGAATCCCTTTTGGATCAAAGTTACTCTTAGCTTGCACTTGATCAGAATCAATTACACCTAAACCTCCATCTTCAACAGTGATTGTATGCGGATTAAAAATCACTGCACCAAGATCTCTGCATTGACTGATTAATTGATTCATAGCCTCTTCACCTTGCCATTTAACAAGTGGGAGTGAAGCTATCCTTTGAACTCCATTTTGACGAACACATTCCAAATGCCATAAAAGATTGGATCCCCAATCAGATTTCAATTTTCTCATCATTTCAGATTCAGGCTGAGGAAGAAGCATTTGCAAATAGGTCCAATCAGGATCAATGCCACGCATATGTAAAGTTGTATGGTTCCAAGAAAGCTCTCGAAGGCCAGTCCCAGCCTTAAGATTTTCTGGACCTAAGTCATAAAAGTCAGCACCAGCCGATTTCGCAAGTCGCCTGATGGTGCTAACACCATCAGGCGACACCAACAATAAAATCCTATGTTTGCCTGAAGGCTTACCAGACCAATGTGGAAGACAATTAACAATTTCTTTCTCTAATAAGGTTCCCAAATAAAGCTCTAGTGCAGCACAATTAAATTTGCATAACAAGTCAACAGCCTGATTCCAATCAAAACAATCGACAACTATTTGTTGCCATTCAACATATGGAGCAGTTGTTAATGTCAACGCAGTAATAATTCCGTTGGTTCCGTAAGCATGGTTCAATGCCTCAGAAGTATTTGCGTTCAATTCTAGTTTTCTTGGGGATTCCTCAGTCGTTATTACTTCTAAGGCCTGCAAATGCCCAGGATCTCTAAGGAAGCCCCAGCGAACGGATCCTATTCCACCTGAACCACCAGCAATAAATCCACCAATAGAGGCGCTTCTCCATGTACTTGGAAGCAACCGTAATTGACGGCCATGTTTAATCAACTCATCATTGATATCTCTAAGCAAACAACCAGATTCAACTGTGATTTCACCTGATTTTAAATCGAAATTTCTAATTTTCTTAAGACCAGACATAACCATAACCACTCCACCGTCAAGGGGAACACTCTGCCCATAGTTCCCTGTTCCTGACCCTCTAAGGGTCAATGGAGTTGAGTACTTATTACAAATTCGAGCAACATCAATAATGGCATTTACGGAAAGTGGTCGAACAACTATGTCAGCCAAACAATCTTTCAATTCATTAATCAATATTGGTGAATAATCAAAGAAATCTTTAGAGAACCTTTTTAAATCACTAGTTTTTTGGAAGATCTCTAGATTAGATACTTTTTTTAGTTCACTTAATAGCAACTCTATTTTCTCTTTACTATTCATGACTCATGATTTGTGAATGTTGTTTTTTTAGACAATTCATTCAAGAATTCACCATTAACTACTACTCTTCTTTTAGGCCTTTCAGACAAAGCTTTTACCCAACTATTTGAATCTAACAAAATAAAATCGGCAGGGCTTCCCTTTTGAAAAAGGCCATCCCATTTAAGGCTAAGTAAATCTGCTGGAGACCAAGTAAATGGAGAGAGGCCCAGTCTGTCCCATGGAGATAGATGAGCAATTGGCATGGAAAACGACATTAAATTTATAGGATCAAAATTAGATAAAGGGAACCATGAATCATTTATATTATCTCCTCCTACAGATACATCGACTCCAGCTTTTTGAAGTTGATAAATTGGTGCTAGAGGTCTTTTTGTTAAAGTGGATCGATCTTTTCTTCCTAAAAGCCAAGCATTAGTTAATGGTAAAGCAACAACTTTTAATCCGTTCTTAGCCATTTTGTCCGCTAAAAATGAAATCTCTTTTTCTCTTAACAAGCCCATACTGCTTAGATGACTACAAGTTATTGATATCTCATTTTTAACTTGGCCTAATACTTCTAGAAGTAATTTCAATCCCCCAGCTTGGCAGAATTGAGCCTCATCAATATGAAGATCAATATCACAATTAAGTCTATTTGCCAGTTGCACTAAGTGAAGTAAGGACTTAAAAGTCTTCCTCTTATTGAAAGGAGGCGCTATTACCCCGCCTAAGAGATCTCCATTTAGAGCAACTCTTTGAGCCAAACGCTCACCTTCATCACTTTGCCAAAAATCTAATGGAACCAAAGCCACAAACTGTAAAAAACATTTCTCTTGCCATTTTGTTCTAATACTTTCTATCAGATCCCAATCTCTCATTGCTGTTTTTCCAAAACTATCTATGTGAGATCTAATTGCCCTGATCCCATTAACAAGAGCTAGATGGAGACACTTTTCAACTCTGAAAATTAATTCTTCTTCGGACCTCAATTCATATTCACGGAGATTTGCTGCTAAAGCTTCTTGGTAACTACCCCTCAAGTTAGGTGAACGTGACCATGAAAATGCTTTATCTATATGTGCATGCGGTTCTGCAAATCTTGGCAGAAGGATTTCCCCTGGAACCTTTGAAGTTTCTTGTAAGCCTCCAATTGATGTAATAAATCCATCTCGCCACTCAACCTGAACAGACAACAGTCCTTCTTTATCAGTTGAGATACCTAACACATCCTGTCCATTACCAATTAAACATCTTGGGACAAGAACATCTACGCGCCCAGACTTTGGAGGACTTTCAATCAATTCAACATCTTTTGCGAAATTCACTTTTGAATAGATTACAATCCCGAGCTTTTACTATTAGGGTTTCTGCTTACACAGTAACTTCAATACCTGTCAATTGCGTTTTGATCAAGATATAAAAAGTGATATTTTCAATCCATACTATCTACAATACTCACAAGCTAATTTTTTTTACCAAAATCATTTTGGAATTTCAAAATGACAAATCATTGGTAGATTAAAAGCACAAGGCGGGCGTCGCCAAGTGGTTAAGGCAGCGGCTTGTGGCGCCGCTATTCGGGGGTTCGAATCCCCTCGCTCGCCCTTGAACATTTTTTTAGGACAATCTCAAAAATCTTTTTCCTCAAGGAAAAAAATTAATCTGCGATGACAACAACCATAGCTCCTACTAAACAAAGTAAGTCTTTTAAAAGCCATAGAGGAAGCTACTGGATTACCACTTTCGGTTGTCAAATGAATAAGGCTGATTCAGAGAGAATGTCAGGCATTTTGCAAACGATGGGATATGAGCTTGCAGAAGAGGAACTTAAGGCAGATTTAGTTCTCTACAACACATGTACTATTCGTGATAATGCTGAGCAGAAAGTTTACAGCTATTTAGGAAGGCAAGCTAGAAGGAAAAAATCAGATCCTAATTTAAAAATCATCATTGCAGGATGCTTAGCTCAACAAGAAGGGGAAACACTTTTAAGAAGAGTTCCTGAAGTAGATCTTGTCATGGGACCTCAGCATGCAAATCGACTGGAGACTCTTCTTAATCAAGTTGATAACGGACACCAAGTTTTAGCGACTGATGAACAGCACATTTACGAAGACATTGCGACAGCAAGAAGAGAGAGCGCCATCTGTGGTTGGGTTAACATTATTTATGGATGCAATGAGCGATGCACTTATTGCGTAGTTCCCTCGGTTAGAGGGAAAGAACAATCGCGAACACCGCAAGCTATTAAACATGAAATAGAAGAATTAGCGAGAATTGGGTACAAAGAGATAACCCTTTTAGGGCAAAATATAGATGCTTATGGCAGAGACTTTAAAGCTTATGAATTCAATAAATCTGGGCAATTAACACTTTCATATTTATTAGAATATATTCATGATATTGAGGGAATAGAGCGTATAAGGTTTGCCACAAGTCACCCTAGGTACTTCACGAAAGAATTAATAGATGTATGTGCAAAACTTCCTAAGGTTTGTGAACACTTTCATATTCCAGTCCAAAGTGGAAGTAATAAAATACTAAAAAATATGGGTCGAGGGTATACAGTTCAAACCTATAAAGAAATTATAAATTATATAAAACAAATAATGCCTGACTCGTCAATTACTTCTGATGCAATTGTAGCTTTTCCGGGAGAGACGAGAGATGAATTTGAAGAGACGCTATCACTTATAGAGGATGTTGAATTTGACTTGGTCAATACTGCAGCCTATTCTCCCAGACCAAATACTCCAGCCGCCTTATGGCCTAATCAATTATCTGAAAAAATAAAAATCGATCGACTAAGAGAAATTAATAACTTAGTAGAAAAGACTGCAAAGAAAAGAAACTTAAGGTACAAAGACTCTTTACAAGAAATACTCGTTGAGAGCATAAATTCTAAAGATAATTCCCAATTACTAGGAAGGACTAGAACAAATCGACTAACATTTTTTCCAAAATCCTCAATTAATAGAAAAACACCTCAACCTGGAGAAATAGTGAATATAAAAATCAATGAAATACGTCCATTCTCATTAACTGGAAGCTTGTTATAAATGTTGATTAATTCAATAAACTACGTTTATAGAATATTGAGGGCCAAATAGACATGTCGAATAAAAAGCAAATTATAGGACTAGTTTTTGGTGGTTATTCAAGTGAACATGAAGTTTCTATCGAATCAGCTAAAACTATTTACGCCGCCTTATCTCATTCTTGCAATATTGAACGCTTTTTTGTAAATCCAATTTATATAGACAAGAATGGTTTTTGGTTGGATTCAGAATACTCAAAGTCAATTTTATTAGGAGAAAAGGAATCAACCAAAACGATAATAATCAATAGACAGTCTATGAATAACCTCGCTAACTTTCCAGCAGAAAGTAACAAAGTTGATGTGTGGTTTCCAGCATTGCATGGTCCAAATGGGGAAGATGGAGTTATTCAGGGATTATTTAAATTAACTGGAAAACCTTTTGTTGGATCAGGAACTCTAGGTTCATCTTTAGGCATGGATAAAATAGCAATGAAATCAATTTTTAAATCATTTAATCTTCCTCAAGTTCCATATATTTATTTCCACAAAGAGAATTTATTAGATAAATCATTCATGAATTCGATATATGATCAAATAGAAGAAATAATAAATTATCCATGTTTTGTAAAACCAGCCAACTTGGGTTCTTCTATCGGCATAACTAAAGCATACTCAAAGGAAGAATTAATTAATGGAATAGAAATTGCAGTAAAATATGATGAAAGAATTATAATAGAAAAAAATATTGTAGGAAGAGAACTTGAATGTGGAGTTTTAGGAAAGTCCTTAATGAAATCATCAGTTGTTGGCGAAGTTAAATATCAAACTGATTGGTATACATACGAGTCAAAATATGATGAAAATCTAAGCAGTACAATTATCCCAGCCGATTTGAACATAGACATATCTAATAAAATACAAAAACTATCTATTGAGGCCTGTAAAGCTATTAATGCTTTTGGTTTAGCGAGAGTCGATTTCTTTTATCAAGAGAATACTCAACAGATTTACATAAATGAAGTTAATACTTTGCCAGGCTTCACCAAAACAAGCATGTATCCAACACTGTGGGAAGCTTCAGGATTAAAACTAGAAAAACTTGTTGCTAGTCTCGTAGAAACAGCTAAAGAATGAATTAACCATGACATTTTTATATCTCTTTTTCAAAAAATGATTCACGGTCTCCTTTGGTTGCCATTATTGATGGCTTTCTTTCTCATAGCTTCTCTTGGCTGGATAGAGAGAAGGCGACAGAATCTCTATTTGATTTGGGCTAAAGGTTCAGAGCTCGCCAAGCTTGATGGGACAGGAGCTGCTCGATTAAAAGCTGGTATTTTATGCTGGAGCAGCTTTGAGGCTGGTAGCTTCAAGGAGGAAGCAACTTTCGAAGTTAAAAAATTAGAAATGGTTGAGCTGATGGCTCTCAGTTCAGGTGAAGCTCCGTTAACGAAAGAATCTGAAGGACGTTGTCGACTCAGGCTTATTGGTTCAGGGACAGAAATAGATGTGCCTTTTTCAGATGCTGAACGTGCTCGTCAATGGATGGACAAACTTATGTCCAGAGCAAGATGCGACCTTTGAAATCAAACAAAAGAAAAAACAGAAAATTAAATAACAACAATCGAATATCAACTAAAAAAGTCTCGAATATTTTTAAGAATAAAAATTTTCTAATTGAACTTTGGCAATTAATTTTTTTTTCAAGCACTTCAATTTTTCTGATTCTTACATTTTTAAACCAAGCATGGAAACCAATAAGTTTTGATCAAACTAAAATCACAGGTCTATCTGGAATATCAAATAACGATATAAAAGAAACAACTAGTATTTTTTATCCAAGAAATTTATTGGAATTAAATCCCAAAGAAATTGAATCCTATTTAATAAAAAATCTTCCTATTAAAGGTGTTTCAGTGAGTAGAAAGTTTTTCCCTCCCGAAATTCACGTAAATATTTTAGAAAGAGAGCCAATAGCTTTTGCTAGTCGAGTTAACTCAAACAATATTGAAAAAGGAATGATTGATATTGAAGGATCGTGGATACCTATTCAATTCGTAAATAAATCAAAGAAAAATAAAATAAAATTATCTATAGAAAATTGGAATCCAAATAAAAAAAAAGAAATTATTTTAATAATTAAAAATAGATTCATATTTCAAAGCCCTCTTCAAAAAATCAACATAAACCCTCTTCAAGAAATCAGCCTAAAAACCGAACACTTCGATTTAGTCCTTTTAGGCTCAGGAACCGATCGCTTAATTGAGCAAATTAATAAACTCAACCAGCTACAAAAATCATTACCAAATCTTTTAATCAACACAAAAGTAAAAATCGTGGATCTTAAAGATCCAAGCAAACCAGAATTAAAAATAGAAAAAATACTGACCGATGAGAAGTAGAATCGTTGTTATGACTAGATTTTCAAGAGATCTTCAATATATTCAGGTCAATTAAGGGGCAATTATGGAAATTAATTTGTTAATCAATTTGTACCTATAAACCAACAGAATTCATCGATGATGTTCATAATGCCCAAAAAGAGTTCTAATCCTAAATATGGTGATGGGAATGGGAAGCAAATCTAGTTTCAACATGGATGAAGGAATCCTGCCCAGTCAATCTGCCCGTATTGAGGTTATTGGCGTTGGAGGCGGAGGAAGTAATGCCGTCAACCGAATGATTAATAGTGATCTTGATGGAGTCACATATCGGGTACTCAATACAGATGCTCAAGCTCTGATCCAATCATCAGCCACTCATAGAGTTCAGCTTGGTCAAAGCTTAACTAGAGGCCTTGGAGCAGGAGGTAATCCAAGCATTGGTCAAAAGGCAGCTGAGGAATCGAGAGCTGATCTTCAGCAAGCCTTAGACGGAGTTGACTTAGTATTTATTGCCGCTGGTATGGGCGGAGGAACTGGAACTGGAGCAGCCCCTGTCGTTGCTCAAGTTGCCAAAGAAAGTGGTGCTTTAACAGTAGGGATAGTTACCAAACCATTCAGTTTTGAAGGGAAACGTCGTTTAAGACAAGCTGATGAAGGTATCGCAAGGCTTGCAGAGAATGTTGATACGTTAATTGTCATTCCAAACGACAGACTAAAAGACGTAATTTCAGGGGCACCTTTACAAGAAGCCTTTAGAAGCGCTGATGATGTTCTCATGAAAGGGGTTCAAGGAATAAGCGACATAATTACTTGTCCAGGATTGGTAAACGTTGATTTTGCTGATGTGCGTTCTGTTATGACTGAAGCTGGTACTGCTCTCTTAGGGATTGGATTAGGCTCTGGAAGGTCAAGAGCTCTGGAAGCAGCTCAAGCAGCAATCAATAGTCCTCTTTTAGAAGCAGCTCGAATAGATGGAGCTAAAGGATGTGTGATAAATATAACTGGAGGGAAAGATATGACTCTTGAAGATATGACATCTGCTTCTGAAGTTATATCCGATGTAGTAGATCCAGAAGCAAATATCATTGTAGGAACAGTTGTTGATGAAAAACTTGAAGGAGAGATTCAGGTAACCGTTATTGCTACTGGATTCGACAGTAATCAAATTTATTCAAATGAAAGAAATAGAGCAAGACTTTCGCCTAAATCACTTTACGAACAGACAGAAGTAAGAGAAGCAGGGGCTTCGATACCTGAGTTTTTACGTCTAAGACAAAATCGTTAAGACTTATCAACTTAATTGGATTAAGGTGACCCGGAATCCACGCCTGCTTTGAGCATCCCGTATGGCTGCTACCTTCCGGTCCTGACCAGGTTTGAGCGTCACAGCCGCATGGGGCCGAGTCACTAATATCCTAGCAATAGCTAGACACGTTATTAAGAATTAAATGCAAACCACAGAATTGGTTCATTTTAAAGAGTTAGGCAAACAGATTACTGTATTAACAGCTTGGGATGCCATCTCATCCTCATTAGTCGAGGCTGCAGGCGCTGATGTTGTTCTTGTGGGAGATTCACTTGGAATGGTTGTCTTGGGACATGCAACAACGCTTCCAGTAACACTTGATCAAATGCTTCACCACACACAAGCTGTTTGTAGAGGTTTTTGTAAACCTCTTTCCGAACAACCATTAGTAGTTTGTGATCTCCCTTTCTTAAGTTATCAATGCGGAGAGGACAAGGCAGTTGAAGCAGCAGGAACTCTCCTTAAAAATTCTTCTGCTGCAGCAGTAAAACTTGAAGGAGCCGAACCTGAGACTTTATTAGTAATCAAAAGACTTATTAGGATGGGAATACCAGTAATGGGGCATCTTGGCCTAACTCCGCAATCGGTTCATCAACTTGGATATAAGTCACAAGCAAGGGATAAAGATAGTCAAGAAAAAATTCTCAGAGATTCAAAAATACTTCAAGAATCAGGATGTTTCTCAATAGTTTTAGAACATATCCCAGGAGAAATTGCGAGCCAATTAAAGAATCATTTAGACATTCCTGTTATTGGAATTGGAGCAGGAAATGATTGCGACGGGCAGGTAAGAGTTACAGCTGATATTCTTGGTCTTTCAATTACACAGCCTCCTTTTTCAAAACCTTTACTTTCAGGACGCGAACTTTGCATTGATGCCCTAAAGAAATGGATTGAATCTACTAATCCTGATCAAGTGAATCCCACCACAAAAACATCTGAATCAAAATCTGATTGCTAATTTGCATCCCCTCCGGATCACTTAAAAAATACCTTCCATTGTTTTTCAAGAGAGATCCTTCGTTTAAAGAATTTAGCCAAAATTTCTCCAGCAATTCTAAATTCTTATCGCATTCTTGTTGTGTCCATCCAGACTTTTTAGCAAGTTCCTCCAAATGAACACCTTCGCGTCTTCTGAGACCAATCATAAGTAGTTCATCCAATGGCATTGGTTTTGATTTCTCATTAGACAAAGTTTTCTCTAATAATTGATTCTCTTGCTGTTCAAGCCATTTTTTATACCCAACAATTGTTCTGGGTCTAGAGAATCTTTCCCCCCAAGGAGCACTTGTTGCCCCCATCCCAAAGCCCCACCATCCAGAACCACTCCAATACATACGATTATGTCTAGATACATGCCCAGGCAATGAATAACTTGAAATCTCGTATCTAGAAAAACCCTTACTTTTCAGAAATCTATTGGTTTCGCAATCTATTTTATAGGCTTCAGATTCAATTGGAACATTCAACATACCTTTTTTGTGTATTCTTCCAAAAACAGTATTTGGTTCGATAGTTAAATCATAAATCGAGATATGAGGAGCTTCCGTATGGATTGCTTGTTCCAACTCTTTAATCCACTTAGACAAATTCAATCCTGGAAGATTTTGAATTAAATCAAGGCTCCAGCTTTTTAACATCCCTTTTTTAAATAATTTATTTACCCAATTACAAGCCTCAATTAATTGTGAGCAATTATGTTTTCTACCAATTGAAGCCAAAGTACTGTTGTCAAATGCCTGTCCTCCCAAGCTAAATCTATTGATTCCAATTTCTAAGTATCCATTCAGATCGTTTTCAAAAAATGTTGCTGGATCAACCTCCATAGTTAACTCCGCACCATCTTGAAATCCAAATTTTCGTTGAAGACTTTCCAACAAATCACATAACTCATTTTTTTTTAATAAAGAAGGGGTTCCACCACCCAAATAGATTGTCGATAATGGAGGACCTATTGGCGCAATTGAAATCTCTCTATGGAGTAAATCCAAATATGCGTTAATGGAAGTCATCCCTGGACTACCTGGAGCTTGAGCGCTATCACCTAAAGGGATAATGGGAAAATCACAGTAAAAACATCTTTTATGGCAAAAGGGTATATGCAAATATGCACTTCTTGGTGGGGGTATCATTTGATCGCTAAATATACAAACCCAAATAAATGGTCACTTTTACAATACAAATCTTTGAAAATAAATAAAGCTTTAGTAAAAAACGAGAAGCAAGCATAACCTGAATATATGGCAGACTTAGTTATTCTGATTTTATTTCTTATATCAGGTGCAATCACCGGATGGATAGGAGTGAATTGGTTACCGGAAGAGACTTTAGATCATGTTACTAATTTAAAAAATTTAAAAATTGCGCTATCGGGATTAACAGCTCTTGTAGGTCTTTTAATAGCCTTCCTTTTTCAACAATTTAGAAATAAATTAACTAAAAGAATAAGAACTATGCCAACAGATCTACTCGTTAGTAGATCTGTTGGCATAGTTCTTGGACTTATCATAGCAACCCTTTTATTAGTACCTATCCTCCTTTTACCTCTACCCGCTGAATTATTTTTTGTAAAGCCTATTTTTGCTGTACTTAGCAATATTTTTTTTGGAGTACTTGGATACAATCTTGCCGATGTTCACGGACGAACCGTTTTACGTCTTTTCAATCCTAACAGCACTGAATCTTTGTTAATGGCGGATGGGATTTTAACTCCAGCAAGTGCAAAAGTTTTAGATACCAGTGTAATAATTGATGGTCGCATTCAGGCCCTCCTTAGATTTGGGTTAATAGAAGGGCAAATTATTGTAGCCCAATCAGTTATGGATGAACTACAAAAACTATCTGACTCAAGTAACAACGAAAAGCGAGGAAAAGGAAGAAGAGGATTAAAATTACTGAATCAATTAAGAGAAAGTTATGGAAGGAGATTAGTTATTAATAGTACAAAATACCAAGGAGAAGGAACAGACGAAATTCTTTTAAAATTGACTTCAGACATTTCAGGAATCTTGATAACTGTCGATTACAACTTATCTCAAGTAGCCCTAGTTCAAGAAATAAAAGTTCTTAACTTAAGTGAACTAGTACTTGCAGTTAGGCCTGAAGTTCAACCTGGTGAAAAGTTAAATCTAAAAGTAGTGCGAGAAGGCAAGGAAAACTTACAAGGCATTGCCTATCTTGAAGATGGCACAATGGTAGTTATCGAGGAGGGTCTTCAATGGATCGGTAAAAGAATAGAAGTAGTTGTGACTGGAGCATTGCAAACACCGACGGGCCGAATGGTTTTTAGTAAAGCTTCAAATGATCAGCCCCCGAACAAATATGAACAAACAAAAGCATCTCAAAGCTAGATCTAGCTAAGCTCAAATCCAAGACGACTTAACTTCATATGACTGCATCTTCTCCGTATTATGGCGATTCTGCCGTAATGAGAACTCCGCCCCCTGATTTACCATCACTTCTTCTGAAGGAAAGGATAGTTTATTTAGGCTTGCCACTATTTTCAGATGATGATGCCAAAAGGCAACTCGGAATGGATGTAACTGAACTAATTATTGCTCAACTTCTTTTCCTCGAATTTGATAATTCTGAAAAACCTATTTATTTTTACATCAACTCAACAGGAACGAGTTGGTATACAGGAGATGCGATCGGATTTGAAACTGAAGCCTTTGCTATCTGCGACACTCTTAGATACGTCAAGCCTCCCGTTCATACTATATGCATAGGCCAAGCCATGGGAACCGCAGCAGTAATTCTCTCTGCCGGGACCAAAGGACAACGTGCAGCATTACCTCATGCATCAATTGTCCTTCATCAGCCTAGAAGCGGAGCGCAAGGCCAAGCAACTGATATTCAAATCAGAGCGAATGAGGTTATCCATAACAAGAAAGCAATGCTAGAAATTCTTAGTAATAACACGGGCAGATCAGTAGATCAATTATCCAAGGACTCAGATCGAATGAGTTACCTTAACCCTCATGAAGCAGTTGATTATGGAATAATAGATCGTGTTCTTGCTAGTAGAAAAGACTTGCCTGGCGAAAAAGTTTTGCCGACATAAACAAATAATTTTCCAACTTTTTTTTAAATCATTACCCTCAACTACTCAACATTAAATTAGCCATGCCTATAGGTACTCCAAGCGTTCCATACCGTCTTCCAGGAAGTCAATTCGAAAGATGGGTTGATATATATACAAGACTTGGTGCGGAAAGAATTCTATTTCTTGGTCAAGAAGTAAACGACGCTATTGCAAATAGCCTTGTAGCGCAAATGCTTTATCTTGATTCTGAAGACAGTAGTAAGCCTATCTATTTGTATATCAATAGTCCTGGAGGCTCAGTAACAGCCGGTTTAGCTATCTATGACACGATGAAATATGTAAAAAGCGACGTAGTAACCATTTGTGTTGGTTTAGCAGCCTCAATGGGTGCATTTTTATTATCTGCAGGAACAAAAGGGAAAAGGCTTGCACTCCCCCACAGCAGAATCATGATTCACCAACCTCTTGGTGGCACGGCACAAAGACAAGCAAGTGATATAGAGATTGAAGCACGTGAAATTCTTAGAATAAAAGAAATGCTCAATAAATCCATGGCAGAGATGACAGGACAAACATATGAAAAGATAGAAAAAGATACAGATCGTGATTACTTTTTGAGTTCGGAAGAAGCAAAAAATTATGGTCTAATCGACCGAGTGATAACCCATCCAAGTGAAAGTTAAGATGAAAAGTTGGTTGTTCTTATTGAATAAATTGTCTTGATAGTCAAAAAAATATATCAATGAAAGTGGTGTCGATAGCACTCTATTTCGTAAGCTCAGCCGTAATACGGTTCTGAAATACCCACTCACATGGCAAAACTTTTTTACGACTCCGATGCAGACCTAGGTCTTCTTCAAGATAAAACCGTTGCAATTATTGGCTATGGATCTCAAGGCCACGCGCATGCATTGAATTTAAAAGATAGTGGTATCAAAGTTGTTGTTGGCCTTTATGAAGGAAGTCAATCAGCCAGTAAAGCAACTTCAGATGGATTGGAAGTTTTAAGCGTCTCAGAGGCTTCTGAGAGGGCAGATTGGATCATGATACTTTTGCCTGATGAGTTTCAAAAAGATGTTTACTCAAAAGAAATAGCACCTTATTTAAAACCTGGGAAAATACTTAGTTTTGCTCATGGTTTCAATATTCGCTTTGAATTAATAAAACCACCTGAATTTGTCGATGTAGTAATGATTGCCCCGAAAGGGCCAGGCCATACTGTCAGATGGGAGTATCAAAATGGTCAAGGGGTTCCAGCTTTATTTGCCATTGAGCAAGATTCCTCAGGCAATGCAAGATCACTTGCGATGGCATATGCAAAAGGTATTGGCGGAACACGTGCTGGGATTTTAGAGACTAATTTCAAAGAAGAAACCGAAACTGATCTTTTTGGAGAACAAGCAGTTTTATGTGGAGGCCTTTCAGAGTTAGTAAAAGCTGGTTTTGAAACTCTTGTTGAAGCAGGCTATCAACCTGAATTGGCCTACTTCGAATGCTTGCATGAAGTCAAACTAATAGTTGACCTTATGGTTAAAGGAGGTCTAACTGCTATGAGGGATTCAATTTCAAATACAGCTGAATATGGAGATTACGTAAGCGGTCCAAGGTTAATAACAAAAGAGACAAAAGAAGAAATGAAAAATATTCTAGCTGATATTCAAGATGGTACTTTTGCTAAAAACTTTGTCAAAGAATGCGATGCAGGGAAACCTGAAATGAAAAGAATTCGCCAAAAAGACTCAGAGCTTCCCATAGAAAAAGTAGGAAAAACACTTCGCTCGATGTTTAGTTGGCTTAAATCAGACTAAATATCATTTATTTAATCTTAGTTACAATTATTTTTGACCTTTTAATAGGCGATCCAAAAAACTTGCCACACCCAGTTCAATTCATGGGTGTGGTGATTAGTTTTTTGAAAGGATTAGCTGAGAGAATTAAGACAGAAAATAAATTAAAGTTATACATTGCAGGCTTAATAATTACATTTATAGTCCTATCATTAAGTGGTTTCTCTGGATGGATAATAGAAAGATTATTCTTAATTTTGAAAATAAGAAATCCTATTTTAAGTACAATATTTTTTGCTTTCATTTTAAGTAGTTCTCTTGCATCTAGAAGTCTAAATAAAAGTATTTCAGAAATTCTAAGTCTAATAAGCAAAGGAATTCATGAAAACAATCTAAGTAATTTAAGACAAAAATTAAGTCTTGTAGTTGGTAGAGATGTTGAGAATTTAGATACCAATGAAATTCTTAGAGCATCAGCCGAAACAGCAAGTGAAAATTCTGTAGATGGTATTTTTGCTCCATTATTTTGGATGTTTTTAGGAACTATTTTCTGGGAATTCAATCAATCTATGCCAGGACCATTAGCGATGGCATGGATCTTTAAAGCATCTAGCACTATTGATTCAATGCTTGGATACAAAGAAGGAAAATTAAAATGGCTTGGATTTACTGGTGCCAAGCTTGATGATCTAATGGTATGGATTCCTGCAAGAATCGTATTAATTACGCTTCCTTTTTGCTGTAAGACAAATCAATCAATTCGCAAAACAATAATGGATTCTTGGAAGGATGGAATTGTTGATTGTTCCCCAAACTCAGGTATTTCTGAAGCAATATTTGCTTATTGTGCTGAAGTAAGAATGGGAGGAGTCAACTATTATAAAGGCGTAAAAAAAATAAAACCCATAATTGCAAAGTCCTATCCAATAGCAAGTATATATTCTGTCAAAAAGATACTTAATTTAAGTCTTAGACTTCAACTCTTTTGGCTATTAGGTTTTTCCTTAATAATCAAATTAATTAATTTATAAATATCAATAAGCCCCCCTATCCATTGGAAATATCAATACTCCAAATGTAAGAATAATGATTTCTAAATCAAGTATAAAATTTCTATTTCTTGCATAAGCCAAATCTAATTCAACCCTTTTTTTATAACTAAGGTTGTTTCTACCACTAACCTGCCATAATCCAGTTAGTCCTGGTCTAACAGATATAACTTCTTCCATAAAAAGACTGTATTTGTTTATTTCATTACTAACGATTGGTCTTGGACCCACAACACTCATTTCTCCTTTTAAAACATTAAAGAATTGGGGTAATTCATCTAGACTAGATCGTCGAAGAAATCTCCCTAATTTTGTTATTCTTGGATCTTTACGTAATTTAAAATCTTTTTCAAATTCCTTTCTCATAAGAGGATATTTCTCTAATAAGTTTGGTAGTAAATCATCAGCATTTTTATACATAGTACGAAACTTAATGCATCCAAATTCTCTATAGTTTCTTCCTATTCTTTTTTGAATATAAAAGACAGATCCTGGAGAACTTAACTTTACCAATATTCCAATTAAGATAAATATTGGTGACCCTAGAGTTAAAACTAGTAAAGAAAAAATAACATCTCCTATCCTTTTTAATGTGCGTCCATAACGACTTTGATTTCGTATTATTTCTACGGCAAGCAAAGAAGAAGGTTCTTTTGAAATAACTTCAAAAGGAATTCTTGGAGACCCTTTACGGAACTCAGACCATCGTAATAAAGATTTTCTTGGATTAGTTTGCACAAATTATTGAGTTAGTAATCTCAAAACTGAAAATTTATACCCTACTTAATTAGGAATTCTTGAAGAAGAACTACGGTCACTAGTAGCAATGTCACAAGAATTGATATGATGCCTCCATACTGTAATTATTTTTTTCTCAAACCTTTTTTTAAATGAATCTTGAGAAAAAGAATTACTCCAATTTCTTATTACCTCAGAATTTAAATCTCTCCATAGTTTTTTTTCGTTAAAAAATTCAATTGCTTCAACTAAAGACTTCACTGTCTGAGTTGGGAACAAAAGTCCAGTGGCCACTTTAGCTGAATTAAATTTAAAGCATTTAACAGTATCTAAAACCCCTCCCTTGCCAAAAGCAATCACAGGAGCTCCTGAAGCCATCGCTTCCACAGGAGCTATTCCAAAATCCTCAATACCTGAATAAACGAATGCTCTACATCTGCTCATTAGATTTTCAATCTTCTCTTTACTTTGAAAGCCAAGAATTTGAACTGTTGGTCCTGCAAGCTCTTTTAAATATTCCTTTTCGACGCCATGACCAACAACTATTAAAGGTAGTTTGAGACTATTAAAAGCCCTAACAAGTAAATCAACTCTTTTGTTAGGAACCAATCTACAGACACTTAAATAGAAATCTTCTCTAGGTCTATTCCATTCGAAACGATTTACATCTACGGGTGGATGCAGAACCGCTGATCGCCTTCTCCAATACTTCCAAATCCTCTTTGCCGTAAAATTAGAATTTGCCAATAAGTAATCTACTCTTGAGCTACTTAATTGATCCCATTGTCTCAAAGTATGTAATTGCCATCTAATTAATGGTCCTAAGCCAAATCTTCTTAAAAAAGATCGTTTCAAATATATATTCATTTGATCCCAAGCGTATCTAACAGGTGTATGTACATAACTAATATGAAGTTGATCAGGCGAAGTCAAAATACCCTTAGCGACAAGATGACTACTGCTTATAATCAATGGATATCCCTCTAAATCAAGTTGCTCTATTGCGAAAGGCAAAAGGGGTAAATATTGTTGAACATGTGAGATCCCAAATGGTAATTTTTGAATAAAGCTAGTTTTTACTTTTCGCTTAAATAACCAGCTATTTTTTTGTAAGTTCTCTTCATTAACCAAAGAAAAGAGCTCTGGCTGTGATGCGATTTCAGTTAACAAATCATCAATTACCTGGACGACATTCTCAGCACCTCCTCTCGATCTTGAAGTAAACCATTCATGTACTAATGCAATATTGCTTGGAAGATGTAAAGATGAATTTACGCTCAAAGTAAAAACCTTTAATCCAAAATTATCTTTAGTTTATTACAATCTAGATACAATGACAACTTAGACTTAAACCATCAATTATGCAAACTTAAATTATTTTTGATTAAGTTAGTCATCTTATAAAATAATCTCTCTAAAGAGTAATCGCAGTTTTTTCCAATGATGATAACAATGGATCAAAAAAGTAATGAAATGAACTACCACTAAATGAGAACAAATAAACACATCCACTTAATAATCCCAGAAAAACAAAGTATCTAACATAGCCACTTCTTCTTTTTAATTTAGCAACTGAAAAAAGCATAATCAATAAGAAAACAAAACCTATTGATTCTGCAGATAGCAATGCTGATCTATCAACAACCAACTCAAGCTTGCCCCCAAATAGAAGATCATTTCCTGCTATATTTTTTTTAAATAAAATAAAGTTGATTATTTCAGAAAATGTGAGACTTATAATTATAAAATATGATACTGGCTTTGTAAGCCTATTCATTGTTTTATTAAAGCTCAATAAGAGTACAGCTATAAAAATAGATGCAATTATTGGAAGTCCGGGAATCAACCAAGCAAGATCTAATAGCATAGTTATTAAATAAGCTTAATTCCATATACAAGTGAAAATTCTTTTATTTGTTCTCGGGAACTAACCATAAAAAAGCGAGCTGAACTTAAAACAATTCCAATTGGATTAGCACTACTCATTTCATAAAAACATATAATATTTTTTTAGCAAGAAAACGATCCAAAAACAAGCTATCAATTAATAGCAAAACAAAACTTAATAAGGAATAAAATTAAGTTTGTTTCACTTTTAAATAAATATTTAGATTTTAGATGTTTAAGTCATATAAAATTAATTATTAGATATTATCATTTTTAATATTATTTTTTTTAATTAAGGTTCTTTACTAATTAATACGAAAGTTCACTAACTCAAGATAATCTGAACTTATTGGTAAATCTCAAAGAACGAAACCATAACAAAGTGTCTTATGATTAAATTATATAATTATGTTTTAAATTCAAATGTCTGAAAATGATTTAGAGGTCAATAATCAAAGTATCGATTCAGAGCTAGATGATACAAAAACAATTGCACCCAAAAATGATCCAGAACTAATTGATCGTAACCAAAGTCTCAGTTCATACCCCAAGTGGATAAATAATAAAGGCGAAGAGGTAAAACAAGTTTTTGGTTTTAATGAAAATGCTGAACTTGTTAATGCCAGATTAGCTATGGTGGGTTTTTTGATGCTGATACTCACTGAATTAGTATTTGGTGGCGAACCAGCAACGTTGAAAATTTTTGGAATTAGCTAGATATCAAAGATTTATATTATATTTATTCCATTAACTTTCAAGATTTTTCAAAAGCTATGAATAAAAAAACATTAGTAGGTGTTTCATACGTATCTGCATGGGTAATTATTTGGGGAACAATTGGTTCACTTATTGATTTTTATTTCCTTCAAAATACATACCTTCCAGGCTCATTAGGTCAGTTTTTAACATTTATAATTACTGCTTTTATCTCTTCAATTACGGCTATATACATATTTCCAACAATAAATAATAAATTTATAAGTTAATAATGATAACGTTCAACAACTTTAGAAGGCTTGTCATTAATCCCCTTCTGATAAAGCAACCATTGATTTGTTTCAAGGTCGTGATCACAGCCTAAGCCTTCTAGTTCCGCAGACTTTAATCGCAATTCATAATGACATTGCTGATCAGCTTCAAAAGCGGATTTATAGCCAGTAAAAAAATAGAAATATCCAAGAATTATTGCTATTAAAGATATAAATCCAATAATTATTTTCATAATAGTAAATAGGTTATTAATAATATATTAGCTATTATCCAAGATATAAAAATATTTAGTATTTTTTATCTTTTACTGTTTCTGAAGGTATTTCACATTCAGTTAACTCTTGATCATTTAAACGATCTAATATACGAACCATATCAAGTGATGATAGCTCTCCATTGGTTCCCCATTTAAGAGTTGTCTTTCGCTGTTGAGGAATCTTTTTTGACTTTTTCTCCTGATTTCCTTTTTGTTCCATTACTAAAAAACAACTATAAAAAACATTAAATTATAAAGATACTATATCAAAACAAAAAAAAATATTCTTAGTCAAACTTAATTTTATTTTCCTTAATAGTAATATTTTCCTATTTTTAGTAATTCAAATAAATTGTTCCTAATCACTAAAATATTAAGTTGATAAAATCTCTAGCCTCTTCCAAAATTGTACACAAAGTCCTGGAATGAAGGATTATAAAAGTACACAAGCACACTAATAACCAATAAGACATTCAATCCGATTACTATTGAACCTATAATGACTCTCTGACGCTTACCTGGGACTTTATATTTCATTCCAGCTGGAAGGTTAACTAATACATCTGGATCATTAGAACTTGATTTCTTAAATTTATTACCTTTGGGCTCATTGGTCTTATTTGCTTTATCATTAGTTTTGTTGGATTTAAAAGCTTTGGAGCCCATTTTCTTAGTTAGAAGAATTTCTTTCTCTTTATAATTCTAAGCTTACTTAGGTAAATCAGATAAAAACATATTTTGTTCTAGTTTTTTCACATTAGTTTGTTGAATAAGCCAAAAATCAAGAATCAAGTGATTCATTTTTTTTAATTATATTTAGCAATATTTCTTGATATCATCAAGAATATTTTTAGCTTCATTTCTTTTGAAATTAGAATTCTTAGCCATTATTAAATTTGCCTCTAAACCAAGTAATCTAGTTTGACATGAAAACTTTTTATTTATTTCAGCATTTTTTTGATAATCATGTATTTTAAATAATACTTCATTGCAATATTTTACGTCTTTATAACAACTCATTACCAACTTATAAATTGCCAAAGGGTCTCTCGCTTCATTTACTATCAAAGAATTTAAAGGAATTGATAAATATAGAAAAACCGCAGGTATGAATCTGAGTTTTTCAAATAGATAAGCAATCAAAACGTAATTTCCATGAAAATTAGTGAATAAAAAGAAGAGTTTTTTCTTAAAAATACAAATCCTAAATTTTCACAAAAAAAGGACTCATTTTAAAAGAGTCCCCCATTTAAAAAGGTAAGTAAGCAAAACAGCTTTAAAAATACTTATCCCTGAACACGGTCCTTAAACAACTTGCCAGCAGTAAAAGCAGGAACTCGCTTAGCAGGTATTGCTATCTTTTCACCCGTTTTAGGGTTTAAACCCTGACGAGCAGAACGATCGCGGGGTTCAAAAGAGCCAAAGCCCAGAATGGAGACTTTCTTACCCTCCACTACAGAATCAATTATGGTATCTATGGCGGCATCAATTACCAAAGATACGTCTGTTTTAGTTAGCTCTGTACGAGCCGCAACCAGGTTGACTAAATCTGCTTTGTTCATTGGAAAGATTGTATGTAGCAGGGAGTAAGAGGAGGGAAACCAATAGGAATTAGTTTCCAAAAAACTCAATCTTGCTAATGGTATGGAGCAAATCACTTGCCTGCAACCCAAAGGACTTGTGGTAGTAAGCTTTCTAAAAAATATATGTGCATTTTTTCTTGATTCATCAATCTTACCAAGGCTTAAACTAAATAGTTTAATAAAATATGCAAATTTCCTATGTTCCCCAAGAAGCTTTTCAGGGCAATACTTCTCAGAGGATGAGTTTCCATATTTATCTTCTAACAAAGCACTGAAGTTTGAAATTAATTATTTTTCCTTACAAAAAAACAGACATTTAATTAAATTCTTATGAATTTAACAAGGTCTGCAGAACAGCACATTTATTGGTATTACAAAATAATAACCATACAAAAAAGAGAGGAATAAATGACAAATCAGAACTTTTCTAACTCTGGGACATTCATGTTGAAGCTGTAATAGCTATAAAAGCTAAAAAAATTTTTTCTTGGCTATTTTCAAAAGATTTGATTCTCAAGTGGGATTAAGTGTTTTTCAACTGCATTCAGAACCCAACTCGCAAACAATAACGAAGCGCTCACGCAAAAACGATTTAGTATTAATTAAAAAAAAGAACCTCATTCTCAATAAAAGTTTCTTTTAAAAATATTTTTCGTTTTTCATAACTTGTTAAAACGAACTAACCATTTAACTTATATGGAGATTTACTTGATTATTTTTATAAAGGTAAAAAAAATTGGGAAAAATAAAAGTTGGTTCAGCATGGCCTTTGGGTAGTTCAATTACTCCTAATGGAGTTAATTTCTCTATAGCAGCACCACATGCAAGACATGTAGAATTATTAATCTTCCAGAATGAAAATGACGACTATGCACATGAAACAATATCTTTAGGCCAGAAAAACAGATCTGGAGATTATTGGCACGTTGAAGTAGATGGATTAACTGAAGGCACTTTATATGGATATAAAGTATCAATTGACGAGCACAGAGCGACTCAAGAAGATATTATTTTAGATCCATGTGCTAGGGCAATTACAGGGTGGAAGCATTACATAAGGAATCAAGAAGGAAAAGTAAGTCATGGTTATAGTCGTTGTCTAAAGGGAGTAGTAACTAAAAGAGATTATTTTGATTTTAAATCTCATCCAAGGCCTAAATATTCATGGAATGAAACTATTATTTATGAATTACATGTAGGTGGATTCACTAAAAATAATGATTCAAATATTAGCGAAGAGAAAAAAGGAACTTTTAAAGGATTAATTGAAAAGATACCTTATCTAAAAAGTCTTGGTATTACATCAATTGAACTTCTTCCAGTCTTCGCTTTTGATGCTAGTGATGCACCTAAAGGACTAATTAATTATTGGGGTTATAGCCCTATAAATTGGTTCACACCACATCAAGGTTTTATAGATAGTTTTAATCCATTAGATGCAAGGAAGCAATTTAAGCAGTTTGTAGAAGTTTGTCATGATAATGGGCTAGAAGTATTAATCGATGTTGTTTATAATCACACAACTGAAGGTAATCAAAATGGTCCAAGGATAAGTTGGAAAAGTTTTGGTCCTAAAACTTACTACCATCAAGATGAAAATGAAAATTATCAAGATGTAAGTGGATGTGGAAATAGTATTGCTGCGAATCGTCCTTTAGTTAGAACATTAATATTAGAATCATTACGTTGTTGGGCAATTGAGTTAGGTGTTGATGGATTTCGTTTTGACTTAGGTATTGCTTTGAGTAGAGGTGAAAATTTAATTCCTTTAGATGAACCTCCCCTATTTGAAGAAATTGAAGCAGATCCTAAACTAAGTGATATTAAATTAATCAGTGAGCCCTGGGATTGTGGAGGACTTTACAAACTAGGTGATTTCCCTGCGAAGAGATTCAGAACATGGAATGGTCATTTTAGAGATGATATTAGAAGATTTTGGAAAGGTGAAAAAGGCACAATATGGCCACTAAAAGATAGATTAACAGGTAATAAATCACTATATAATGATAATAATTTAGCAAATATATTTAGTATAAATTTCATAACTTCTCATGATGGATTTACTTTAAAAGATTTAGTAAGTTTTAACAAAAAGCATAATCTTGCAAATGGTGAGAATAATCGAGATGGGGAAAACAATAATAATAGTTATAATTATGGAATTGAAGGACCAACTACTAATAAAGAAATAAACAAGTTAAGGCAAAAACAACAAAGAAATCTTCTTGCAACACTCCTTTTATCACCTGGTGTCCCAATGATTTTAATGGGAGACGAAGTAGGTAGAAGCCAAGGAGGCAATAACAACACATGGTGTCAAGACAACCCACTTGGTTGGATGGATTGGAATCACAAGAATTGGGATCATGACTTAAAAGAATTTATATTAAAGCTAATATCTCTAAGGAAACAACTACCTGAGTTCTTCAGTCCTGATAGTATTTATGAATGTAAAAAAGATAATACAAAGTTCAAAAAATCCCATTTTTGGATTCAGTGGCATGGAATTAAAGTAAATAATCCTGACTGGGGTGACTGGTCACATACTCTTGGATTTAGCATTAACAAAAAGAATGAGGGCTCAGCAATCTGGCTTGGCTTTAATGCTTACAAAGAATCAATGCTTTTTGAATTGCCAACTCCAATTTCTCCTTGGAAAAAATACATTGATACCTCTATTTTAAAAACTAAAAATGTCTCTAAAAAACCTTTAGCGAATCAATCAAATGTCCGGATTGAAAGTAACAGTTTAGTGATGATGGTCTCAAGTGAGTACTCAAAAAAAATTAAGTTATGAGAGTAAAAATAAAGCGGGCGGCGGGAATCGAACCCGCATCATCAGCTTGGAAGGCTGAGGTTTTACCACTAAACTACGCCCGCGCTAGAACTAAAGATCTACTCACTGTTGGAGTAAAAGGTAATTCAGCTTTCTCCATTATGACCTTGAGAGTCCCATTATCCAAAAAATAGTGAATAATTCCACATCGCTTTACGAAGGGAATAATCGAAGAAGGCTAATGATCTCTTATGCCATGGGAGATGCTGGAACGGGATTAGCCGCAATACAGTTAGGTACTTATCTATTCTTATTTTTTACTTGTGCTGCAGGAATTCCTGCATTTATTGCAGGCTCGCTTCTCATGGTTTCAAAACTGTGGGATGCGATAAATGATCCTTTAATTGGATGGATGAGTGATCACACCAGATCGAGATGGGGGCCACGGCTTCCGTGGATGATTGGAGGTGCTATTCCACTTGGTTTATTCCTTGCAGCAATGTGGTGGGTCCCTCCAGGAGGAATAGATGCGAAAACAACTTATTACGTATTCGCCGCAATTTTCTTGATGACAGCCTATACGGCCGTAAATCTACCTTTTGCCGCATTGTCTACAGAGCTAACTGAAAATATAGCCATTAGAACAAGACTAAATGCAGCTAGATTTACTGGGTCTATTATAGCTGGTACCACTGGGTTAATAGTGGCAGCAGGCTTCTTATCTCTAGGAGTGGAAGGTTATACTTCAATGGGAAGAGTAACAGGAATTATTGCTACTTTTACCACTTTAATTGCTTGCTGGGGACTAGCCCCATTTGCTAAAAAAGCTAGAAAGCCCACTTCACAATCAGAACCATTTAATAAGCAACTAAAGAGAGTTTTAAATAATAAACTTTTTACACGAATTATTGCTCTTTACTTGCTTCTTTGGTGCGGACTACAATTAATGCAAACCGTTTCATTAATATACCTTGAGCAAGTAATACTTGTTCCAATAGAAATTTCAAAATGGATACCAATACCATTTCAAATTAGTACTTTATTAGGTCTACAGTTTTGGAGCTTTTACTCCAATAAATACGGGAGGATATCAGCACTATTCAAAGGGGGAAAACTATGGATATTATCTTGCCTTTTAGTTATGTTTATGCCTTCCATAACTAAAGGAGTAACTATCAATACTTTATTATCTTTTGGCAATATTGAAGGGATAAAGATGTTAATTCTTTTATTAATAATTGTTTTAGTGGGATTTGGAGCTTCAACAGCATATCTTATTCCTTGGTCTTTACTTCCTGATGCTATTGATCAAGATCCCGAAAAACCTTCAGGAATATATACAGCATGGATGGTTTTTATTCAGAAAATTGGTATTGGTTTAAGCGTTCAATTTTTGGGAGTTCTTTTATCTTTATCAGGATATAAATCATCAACTAATTGCTTATCAAGTTTTGAAGACTTAAATCAACCTCTAACCGCAATTATTACTATTAGATTATGCATGGGATTAATTCCTTCTTTTCTCGTGATTGCTGGGTTAATAACGATGAAACCCTGGAGAAGTTTAGATTTCAAATCTATAAGAGTAACTAAATGAACTATTCACCCCGCTGGCTAAGAAGATTTTTTAGCAGCATGTTAATTGGAGGGCAATCTATTGCATCAATAGCCAAAGGGAAAATCAATAAATCAGATTTAATAGATCAATTAATGGAAGCAGGGCCAGGTAGCTTCCTTATTGTTCTAATAACAGGCATTGCAGCAGGCACAGTTTTCAATATTCAAGTCGCCGCAGAATTGAGTAAGCAAGGATTAGGTTCTGCAGTTGGAGGACTTTTAGCAATTGGTATGGCAAGAGAAATAGCTCCATTACTTACCGCAACTCTTCTCACTGGGAAAGTTGCAACTGCTTTTGCCGCTCAAATAGGGACAATGAAAGTAACTGAGCAAATCGATGCTATTACTATGTTACAAACGGATCCAGTTGAATATCTAGTAGTTCCAAGGCTATGTGCAATGGTTGTAATGGCGCCAATTCAATGCTTACTATTTTTTTCTATAGCTTTATTTAGTGGTCAATTTAGCAGCACGATGCTCTATCAAATCCCACCAAGCATCTTTTGGAATTCGGTAAGAGAATGGCTGATAATATCTGATCTTCCATTTATGCTTGTTAAAGCAGTGGTGTTTGGTCTCTTAATCGCAATCATTGCTTGCGGATGGGGATTAACTACAAGAGGCGGTCCAAAAGAAGTAGGTTCTAGCACTACAGGAGCAGTAGTAATGACTCTAATCACCGTTTCTTTAGTAGATGTTTTGCTCACACAAGTTCTTTTTGGCTAAAAACCATGACTTCTGAAAATCCTCTTGATAAAGATAGTGTGATTTTATCCCCTTCTTATCGTTTACCCATCTTCATAATATGTGTGGGCTTATTATTTCTACTAAGCCCATTTCATCCTTGGCCAACAATTGTAATTAGTAGTTTTGGTTTTTTCCTATTACTGCAATCTTTTACCTTAAAACTAAAATTTACCAAGGACGATTTAATTGTCATGCAACTTGGAAATGAATTAAGAAGATTTCCTTTTAAAAATTGGATAGCATGGAGACTTATATTTCCCAAATTGCCGGGTTTACTTTATTTTAGAGAAGAAGCAAGCCCTCATCTATTGCCTATACTTTTTGAGGTCAACTCATTAGAAGAACAGCTAAGGTTAAGAGTCAAGGATTTAGAAATACAGAAGCAAGTAGACTCATGAAAATCTAAAACTTACTTGAAGTTTTTGAAATATGGAATTCGAAGAAAATCTATCTAAAGAAAAACAAAATTCAGAACAGAATATTTCTGTAACTAATTCTTCTTCATTGAAAAATACGCCTAAAGAGACTCTCGAGAGGCAACCTAAATCACAAAGTGTAATTAATCCTGAAAACAATCAAAAAATCTCTAACTCACAAATAAAGTCTTTCATTGACCTTGCTCTTAAAGATCTTCACCTTTCACGAGATCAATTAGAAAAAGAATTAGAAGAGCTTTCTAAAAAGAAAGCACAAATTGATACTGAGCTTAAAAGCTCATTTACTGGTCAATCTGATGCAATCGCTAGGAAAGTAAAAGGTTTTCAAGAATATTTAACTGGAGCATTACAAGACCTAGCCCAGTCAGCGGAGCAACTAGAACTTGTTGTACCACCAGTAATAGTGAAGCCATCACCGCTTGATGAAAATAAAAAACTTGAGCCTTCTAAAGAGCCAGAAGTTATCCCTGCTGTTTCAGATACATTCAAACCTGACGAGAATTTAATCAGAAGATGCTTTAGTCAATTTCTAGAACAACCAGATTTCTATGCTGAGCCCTGGAAACTAAGAAGGAGTCTTGAATCCATTGATATTGAAATACTTGAAGATTGGTTCTTCGGAATGGGGGGAAGAGGCGCTCAACCAAGTAGAGGGAGCAGGTCAAAGAATGCTTTAGTTGCAGCAGGGATTATTGCAATATTAGGTGAGTTATACGGAGAACAATTTCAGACTTTGGTTTTAGCGAGTCAACCAGAGCGACTTGGAGAATGGAGAAGATGTCTCCAAGATTCATTGGGACTTAACCGTGAGGATTTTGGGCCAAATAGCGGGATAGTGCTTTTTGAGCGATCCGATGGACTAATTGAAAGAGCAGATCGACTTGAAGAAAGAGGGGAGTTGCCTTTGATAATTATTGATGCGGCAGAAATTAATGTAGAAATTCCAATTCTTCAGTTTCCCATTTGGTTAGCTTTTGCAGGAAGTCCCAATGAAATTTATGAAGAGGATGGATTAATATAAAAATTCCTCTTGAAATTATTTTGAATCTATTAATTCTATTTTTAGGGTATTTATTTGGATCTTTTCCTAGTGGTTATCTAGCTGGAAGAATTGCTAAAGGAATTGATATTCGTTCGCTAGGTTCCGGGTCTACAGGAGCAACAAATGTATTAAGACATATTGGAAAGCGCGCAGCAATTTCAGTCTTTCTACTCGATGTTTTCAAAGGAGTTCTATCTATCTTAGTAGCAAAATATTTCCTACTAAATGATTCATGGCAAGTAGCTATAGGTCTATCAACTTTAATTGGACACATTTGGCCTATCTGGCTTAATTGGAAAGGTGGTAAAGCTGTAGCAACAGGGTTGGGGATATTTCTTGGTATTTCATGGCAAGTAGGACTTGCTACGCTAGGAATCTTTATCATAATGATTACATTATTTAGAATAGTGTCACTTGCTAGCGTCAGCGCAGCATTGACTCTGCCTTTAATTATGTTTCTAAGCTTTAGAACTTCAAATATTTCTGTACCATTTTTAGTTATTTCACTTTTAGCTATGACTTTAGTAATTTGGAGACATAGAGAGAATATAGTTAGATTAATTAAAGGTAAAGAGCCAAGAATTGGGAAGCCACAATAAATTAAATAACCACTTTATCGCAAAAACTTTTGAACATATAAGCAGGATCATTAGATTGGGTAATTGCTCTTCCTATAACTAACCTTGAAGCCCCCATTTTAAGAGCTTCGGATGCATCAGAAACCCTAGATTGATCGTTAATATCCGAACCTAATGACCGTATTCCAGGAGTTACCAACTCAAAAGTCTCAGGATAAACTTCACGAAGTAATTTAACCTCTTTAGGGCTACAGACACATCCTCCTAAACCAGACTTCGATGCAACCTCTGCGAGATGCATAACACGTTGATCTATTGATTGATTAATCAATAGATCACCAGCAAAACTTTCTCGAGTCCAACTAGTCAAGATTGTAATTCCCAAAAGTTTTGGCGGCTTTAAATTGTTTTTAGCGGCTCCTTCATATGCAGCTTCATTTGCCATCTTAAGAGCCTTTATTCCTGCACAAGTATGCAAAGAAATAAATTCAGCTCCTGTTTTTGATGCTGCGAAACATGCTCTAGCAACTGTAGTTGGAATATCATGAAATTTAAGATCTAAAAATATTTTTTTACCCTTATCCCTTAATATCGACAATACATCTGGTCCTTCATTAACAAACAACTCTAATCCAACTTTTACCCAGATAATTTCAGGTATTGTTTCCAGTAAATTGAAAACATTTTTCTTATCCATACCATCTAAGGCAATAATTATTTTTTCACTTGGATTATCAATATTTTTCATAACGATCTATCAATTTGAAACACGAAGAAATTTCTTCTTTCCTACTTGCAAGATTTTTCCTATGAGATCATCTGGAGTATCAAACTCTAAATTAGGATCCACAATTTTTTTTCCATCAATTCTCACTCCTCCTCCAAGAATTTGTCTTCTTGCCTCACTGCTACTTGAACACATTTCCATCTTACTAAATAAATAAAATGCTTTAGCTGGAAAATTTACATTAGAAATTGATGCCTCTGGTATTTCCTCAAGAGTATCTTGAGTACCTAAAACTAATCTTTCAGAATTAAGTTGAGCTTTTTTTGCCGCTTCAAGTCCTTTAAAATTAGATGTTATTTTTAAAGCCATAAATTTTTGAACCTCCCTTGGACTTGCATTTAACTCCTTTAAGTTTTCATTAGTTAGTAAGTTTAAATAACTAAAAACCAAATCATCAGGAACCTTTTCTAATTTGGAATACATAGATAATGAATCTTCATTTATTCCTACAAAATTTTCTAAGCTTTTACTCATTTTTTGGGTACCATCTAAACCAACTAAAATAGGTAATAGCATTCCAAATTGGGGTTTCTGTCCAAAAGCTCGTTGCAGATCTCGTCCCATAGCAATATTAAATTTTTGATCTGTACCACCAAGTTCTAAATCAGAATTTATTGCAACAGAATCATATCCTTGAAGAAGTGGATAGAGAAATTCATGAAGAGATATCGGAGTACCAGATTTATATCGATTACTAAAATCTTCTTTAGCTAGCATCTGACCAACTGTAGAATTTGACAAAAGTTCTATTACTTTTGACAAATTAAGATTTTCTAGCCACTCACTATTTCTTCTAATTTCTAATCGACCAGGAGTTGAAAAATCTAGTAAAGAATCATTAGGTTCTTTACCTAAGCCTAATTGTTCAAGATAATTCAATGCATTTGATTCAACCTGATCTTTTGAAAGCTGTATTCTAGTTTTATTCTTTCCAGTTGGGTCTCCAATCCTTGCGGTAAAATCTCCAATTATAAGTATTGCAATATGTCCAGCATCTTGAAAAGCTCTTAATTTTCTAAAAAGAATACTATGACCGATATGAATATCAGTTCCTGTTGGGTCAATTCCAAGTTTTACCCGTAAAGGTTTTTTTTCTATAGATGAAAGCTCTAATTTTTTTAGAAAGCTTTCATCTGAATCTCCTGAATTATTATAAGGGAAAAGATCATCTAAACCTCTAGATATCCAATCAGGTAATTCATTGAATTTATCTAACATAATCTAAATATTAAAAAGTTTAATCATCATTTATCCAATTCAGATTTCATTCTCACCAACGTTTTATTCATCTGATCAAACATTTGATCAGGAGTAATTCCAAATTGACTCAACTGAGTCTTTAATTGTTCTACTGTCATTTTTGCCTGAAAATCCTCAGAGAGTTCGAATCGTTTCATAAAAACTTTGTATCTCTCCATTAAATTCTCCATAGTATCAATAAACATTACTTTCCCTTCTCTATCAAATTTCCCATAATCAGATCCTAATTGCATAAGATTCTGATAATCAGTAAAAAGTTTTTTTGCTTCTTCCTGAACAATTTCGGACTCAAAAAAACTCATATCCTTAAACCTAGTTGACAGATCAATTGTTCGATTTTCAATGCAACGGCTAACATTGATTATATCATTAAAAAGTTCTATAAAGTTTAGACCATTTCCGCCCAAAAACATTTGTTTATGTAGTGTAAATAGCCACACCACCAAAAAAATATAATTCTTACTCAAGTTACATAAAAACTTACTAATGAAGACAAACACTTTTTATTTGATCTTGACAAGCTAAGCTCGAACTGTTCTCAATCAAAATAATATAAAATCTTGTTCATATAATGATGAAAATTTTAATTAAAAATTATCTTTTATTTTAACCTTTTTTAAATGATAGAATCAAATCGGCAATATAATTTATTTAATAATAATAATTTAAATTTTTCGGCAAAAAATCCTCTTGAAGATATATATATTGATAAAAAAATAATTAGGGACTGGCAAGAAAAAATAATTAAGCATCAATCTCCAATTTTTAAATACGGCTATAAAAAAATAAATCAACCTTCATTGCTTGAATCATACTCAGAAGAGCTAAACGAATTTTTCAACCCAGTTCAGCTTACCCCTTTACCTTTAAGTTTTTGGAGGTGGCCAAAAGCAATGCATGAGGGGCCTGCAGTTTATTTTGTAATGGACAAACTCATTGATTCTAATAAAAATATAATTTTATATATTGGAGAAACAATTTCCGCAGATAAAAGGTGGAAAGGGGCGCATGACTGTAAAAATTATCTTTCAAATTATTCCGATTCTCTACATAAAGCAAATATGTCTACCAATTTAAGCATTCGTTTTTGGCTTGATGTTCCAATTAAAACCAAGGAGAGAAGAAAATTAGAACAAAAGCTTATCCAAGCTTGGCTTCCACCATTTAATAAAGAGATAAGGGAAATATGGGCAACACCATTTACTTCTCAAAGCAATTAGTAAAAATTGTTATCATATGTACAAGTATAAAAATTAAATGCAAATTTCAGCAGTCTCCAAAGACATTAACGAATGGTCAGGTTCAGTACTTATTGCTGGGATTTTGGAAGGAACAATCGAAAGCCATATAAATTTATTTAAGACAATAATAAAAGATACTTATTTAAGCAAAAGGTTTAATGATTCAAAGTTCAAAGGCAAGAAAAATCAGAGGTTATCAATTGAACTTATGGAAGGCACAATAAAAAAAGTAATCTTTGTAGGATTAGGAGAAGCCGAAACTCTTCGAATTAATGATCTAAGGAAGGCCACCTCGATTTGTACTCGTCAAGTTTTAGGATTTGAAAGAAAGTTAGGAATATTTTTCCCTTGGGATATATTTGAGACTTCCTCCGCTGCATGCGCAGTGGGTGAAGCAGTTAGATTGTCATGTATTAAAGATCACAGATTCAAATCAGAGTCAACAGAACATACTCAAATAGATGAAGTTGAATTGATAGGTTTAAGTACCAAAACCACTAACTCAGCCATTGCTGAAATAAATCCCATTTGCGAAGGAGTCAAATTTGCAAGAGAACTTGTTTCTGCCCCCCCCAATGTTCTTACCCCATATCAAATGGCTAAAGAGGCTGAAAAATTAGCCACTAATTATGATCTAGATTTAAAAATTCTTGACAAAAAAGAGTGCGAAGAAAAAGGAATGGGAGCCTACTTAGCAGTTGCTAAAGGATCAGATCTAGAGCCAAATTTTATTCACTTAAAATATTCTCCAAACACCGTAAAAAAGAAAGTCGTATTAATTGGTAAAGGCTTAACTTTTGACTCTGGTGGATACAACTTAAAAGTAGGTGCCTCTCAAATTGAAAAGATGAAGTATGACATGGGAGGAAGTGCTTCTGTTCTTGGAACAGCAAGAACCATCGCAGAATTAAAACCAACCAATATCGAGGTTCATTTTATTGTTGCAGCTTGCGAAAATATGATTAATGGTTCTGCATTGCATCCTGGAGATATCATCAAAGCTTCGAATGGAAAAACCATTGAAGTAAACAATACCGATGCAGAGGGAAGATTAACGCTAGCTGATGCTTTGGTTTACGCATCCAAGCTTAAGCCTGACGCCATTGTAGATCTAGCTACTCTTACTGGGGCTTGCGTAATTGCATTAGGAGATGAAATAGCAGGGTTATGGACTGACAATGATCAGCTCTCTGAACAATTAACTAAAGCTGCGGGTAAAGCTGGAGAGGGTATTTGGAGGATGCCCATGCAAGATTCATACAAATCTGGAATTAAATCATCTATTGCCGATTTACAAAATACAGGTCCTAGGCCAGGGGGATCAATTACTGCTGCATTGTTTCTAAAAGAATTTGTGAACTCAAGCATTCCATGGGCTCACATTGATATCGCAGGTACATGTTGGACTGAAAAAGATAGAGATATAAATCCAAAAGGAGCAACTGGTTATGGAGTAAGAACGTTAATTAATTGGATAAAAGAATTGAGTCTCAACGCGAATTAAAACATTCACATATAATTTATTGTTATTTATATTCGCCCCAAACCTTTTTTAGTCTATTATCTCTACCGCAACTCGTTCTATAAAAATTATATTTAAGGGGATTTTTAACTGCAAAGTCTTGATGATAATTTTCTGCTATCCAAAAAGTTTTTGAGTCAATAATATCAACCTTTAATTGGTCCAAGGGTATATTTAATGCAACAGAGATAGTTTCTTGACTCTTTTTTGCATCACTCTTTTGTTCTTGATTATATGTAAAAATAACAGGCTTATATGAATTACCTCTGTCACAAAATTGACCCTTATTATCAAAAGGGTCGATATTAACCCAATACTGTTGAAGTAAATCTTTATAACTTATAATATTGGGATCAAAACTAACTTTAACAACCTCTTGATGCCCACTATGATTTTCATACGTTGGATTACTTAGATCTCCTCCGGAATATCCACTTTCAGCAGAAACAACACCATCAAGTTTCTCTAGATCATGTTCTAGACACCAAAAACAACCCCCTGCGAAAATAGCTTCTTCTGATTCGGCAAATGTTTGCAAAGGGGAAGCTATTAATATCTGCAAGAGCATAGAAAATACTATTAGCCTTCTGAAGATTGTATTCATAGGAATCATTGAACTAATAAGTCCAGAATATCCTTTGATGCTCTATCTGTAACTCCAGGCTTTCCTAATTTTTCTTTCAATCTTTGATAACCAAGAATTATATCTTGTTTTGTAGAATCATCTTCAAGAATTTTTAATGCTGCATTAAAAATTCTTTCAGCGGTAAAATCCTCTTGTATAAACTCTGGTATTAACATTTTATTTAAAAGAAGATTAACTGGGGAAATATATTCAACATTAAATCTCAACAAATATCTAGCGAAAAAAGCAGTAACTCTACTTACTTTATATCCAACGATTTGTGGAACTGAGTTTAGAGCCAATTCCATATTAATCGTCCCAGACTTAGCTAAAGCCAGATGTGCAGATGAGAATAGAAATGGTTTTAAATCATCAACTTCATTAGACGAAATAATCCTTCCAGACAAACCATATTCTTTTAATGATTTTTTTAATATTTCATCAAATTGTTCTAATCCAGATGGTATTAGAACAGTAATAGAAGGATCCTTTTCCTGAAGAAGCTTAGCTGCTTTTAGCAATGGAGGTAAGATATATTTAAGTTCTTGTTTTCGAGAAGCCGGAATAAGAAGAAGAAGTTTCTGATCAGTTTTTAATCCTATTCTTTTAAAAGATTCTTCTCTAGTAGGAATATTTCTATAGAAATCCAACATTGGATGACCTACAAATTTTACATTTCCTCCCTTATTTGAATAAAATTTAGCTTCCTCTTCAAAAATAGCTAATATTTTATCTGTAAAACTAATCAAATCGGTTGTACCCGAATCACCTAATCTCCACGCCCATTCCTGAGGAGCAATATAATAAATTATCGGAATATTAGGAAACTTTTTTTTTACTTTTAATCCTAGTCGAATATTTGGCCCCATATAATCTATTAAAACGACTGCATCAGGTGGGGAAAAACTTAAATAATCTTCAATTTTTGATTGTGCATTTAAAGTTGGGAGGACGTAAGGAAGAGCTTCTAAAAAACCAATTGCACCTATAGAAGAAGTATTAGATATTAATTGAGCACCTGCTTCTTTCATCCTTTCACCGCCTAAAGCAATTATCTCTAATTCAATTTTCCTTTTTTCTGCATTAGTCTTTAAAGCATTTATTAATAAACTCCCCTGCAAGTCTCCAGAAACTTCACCAGTACTGATTAATAACTTCATTATTTATTTAACATTAAAGAAGGCATTGGACCTCTTCTACCTTTCCCAATAGAGAGTTCTATAAATTCACATAACCTTGCAGAAGATTGTAATAGATTCTCTTGTCTTGCAATTTTCAAACCATCAGAGATTACATATTCAGATTTAAATAACAAGTTCCAAATTCTTTTCAATTGTAGATATTCTTCTTTATTATCTTTATCTATAGTTTGCCTTTTAATTCCAACCTTATTTAGCCCCCGCATTCTTCCAGGATGACCTTCTGCCAAGCAATAAGGAGGAACATCTCTATCAACTCTTGTCATGCCTCCAACCATGGCTAAATAACCAATATGAACAAATTGATGTATCCCCAGGCAACCTCCAATAACAGCTCTATCTTCAACAACAACGTGACCTGCAATCTGCACGCTATTAGCTATAACTACACTATTACCAACTTCACAATTATGTCCTAAATGTGAATAAGCCATTAACAAATTCTGATTCCCAACTATAGTTTTTTCCCCTTCAAAAGTGGCCCTATTAATAGTTACACATTCTCTAAAAGTATTATTATCTCCAATTAAAACATCAGTAGAATCTCCTCCATACTTCAAATCTTGGGGTTCTAATCCAATACATGCTCCTGGGAAAATCTTATTATTTGATCCTATTTTTACTTTTCCCTCGATAATTACATTTGGTCCTATACAAGTATTAGAACCAACAATCACATCTGGACCAATAACAGCTCCTGAACCTACACATACTCCTTTCTCAAGTTCAGCTTTTGGAGAGACGTCTGCAAATTCATGAATATTGACTTTGTTGTCTGCAATTAAGCTTTCAGAAGATTGATGTTCACTCATCACTTCAATCCACAAGAGAAAACATCAAATCTCCAGAACAAACCAACTGATCATCCACTTTTGCTTCTCCCCTCACTTTCCCAAATCTCTTTCTTTTGATGCTTATCAACTCACAAGATATCAGTAATTGATCTCCAGGGACCACTGGACGCCTAAACCGAACTGAATCAATCCCAGCGAACACAAAAAGCCCTTTTGGAAGATCAGGCATTTGAGAAACAATCAAACCACCTACCTGAGCCATTGCTTCTACTATTAATACTCCTGGCATTAGGGGTCTATCGGGGAAGTGACCTTGAAATTGAGGCTCATTAAGAGTGACATTTTTTATTGCCACAGCTTTCTTGCCTTGATCATGTTCTATCACTCTGTCAACAAGCGCAAAGGGATATCTATGTGGCAAAAGCCCCATTATTTGCTCGCTATTTAAAACAAGAGGTTGGGAAGAAGAAATGTCAGTCAAAATAGATTTAATTAAGTTAATACCTTTTGAAGAGAAGCTGCAAATTCAGCATGAAGAGCATGAGACCCTTTATAAACAAAAATTTGCGCCTTCGGTAATCCAACAAAAGCTAAATCTCCAATCAAGTCAAGCAATTTATGACGCACTGGTTCATTTGCAAATCTCAAGGGTGGGTTCACCCAAGAATCACCATTACAAACCAACGCATTTTCAAGAGCTCCTCCTTTAATTAGACCAGCTTTCTTTAATTCTTCTAACTGATCAAGAAAGCCAAAAGTTCGTGCAGGTGCAATTTCTTTAACAAAATTATTTGGGGACAGCTCAATAGAAAACATTTGCTGTCCAATTGCCTTATATGGGAAATCAATCAAACCTATTAATTTCAACTTTTTTGATGGTTTTGCAAAAATGACACTTTCTCCTTTGCTAACAAAAATTGGAGATTTGAGCTCTGGCCTTGGTCTAGGAGATGTTATGGAATTAACCATTCCTACCTTTTGAATTTCATCGATCCAACCAATCGCAGAACCATCAAGTAAAGGGATCTCACTCCCATTAATTTCTATATTTATATGAGTTAAACCTGCACCAATTAAAGAAGCCAGCAAATGTTCAACGGTTGATACTTTTTTTCCATTCAGATTAAGTGTTGTACATAAAGGAGTATTCCTTACTTGCGAAATATCAATAGGAAAAACTTTATTAGGTTCCTCTGAAAAAGAGATATGAAATCCCGTTAATTCTGTTGGTTTAATAATTACTGAACATTTAAGTCCAGTATGCAATCCAATCCCATCTTTTCTAATTTCTTTTTGAAGCGTCCAACCTTCTTCATAGTTATTCGGGAAGAAGAACACTAGAATTTCCAGCCAATTCCAATGTTATATCGCCAATTACCACTAAAATCCTGACTCGCTGCCTCTATCCGAATTGGGCCAACAGGTGTATTAATAACTGCTCCAGGTCCAATAGAGAAACCAGATCCTGGTTTCTCTAGTATTTTCCCAGGCTTCCCTGGAACAGATGATTGGGAACTAAAATCAGTTCCTGCGTCCACAAATAGGACCCCTGAAACTAGTCGCCAAATAGGAAATCTGTATTCTCCTGTTGCTTCTCCATAATTTCTTGCGACACCTAGATCACAAGAATTCCAACCTCGAACAGAGTTGGCTCCTCCTAAGCAAAATGCTTCATAAGGAGGTAAATCTCCTATGATTGTTCCAATCTTTGCCTGAAAACCTATCGATTGAGAGCAATCTGATTTTTCACCAGGTTTGGGGCGACAACCTTTATGAAACTTCAGCCAATTAACAGGATAAAAACGAGAATAACTAACCCGAGTTCTATTAAAAGTCGGTGAATTTTCGCCTAAACTAATAAATTGTTCAGAGCCAATATTTAAATAATTTCCAGAGGTTGGATTTCTTGAATTATCTAAATTGTTATAGGTAAGGGCACTTTTTAAACTAACTAATGTATTTTCTGTAGAGCAATTATATGCAACACAAATAACTTCATTCTCAGGAACTTTACCATCTATAAAATTTGTTGATGCTACACCATATGGTCTTTTATATCCAGCGTAATCTATTGGCTTAACTTTCTGGAAATTAGCACCTATTAGTACATTCCAAGGAACCTTTTTTAAAGGCTGACCGCCATTTAAAGGTCTAGCGAAAGAGAAGCCTCCTCCTGTTCTCTCTAATACAATAGAATCACCCTCATAATCAAACCAGCTAAACTGAGGTGCGGAAATCTTAGCAGAGGAAATATCAGAAAATGGTCCCGTTTCTATTAAAGTATTATTATCGTTTATATCTAAGTTATGAGATTGATTAATGTCATAACTTGTTAATGAATTAGGTGCTTCATATCTATCTGTAACTCCTTGAATACTTCCTCCATCTTGACTTCTAAATTCTTGAGGAACTTCTCTACTTAAATACAATGAAGTTCTAAAAGATGTCCTATGTTTATCATTTTTAATCCAGGGATCGTACAAGGAAAGATTTAGGAGTGCTCCATATTCTCCATAAGTCAAATTCATATTTGATGACCATGCTCTTCCAACCAGATTGGACTCTTGCAATCCAATCTGTCCGAATACACCTTGACCTCCACTATAACCAAGGCCTCCAGTCAAAGAGCCTGTTCTTTGCTCAGTTATACCTAGTGAAATGATAATACTTCCAGGTTCTGAACTTAATGGCTTAAGAGTGACTTTTACATCATTAAAGAGTGAGGTTGAGTATAATCTTTTAATATCTGATTCTAAATTTTTTCTATTAAAAATATCTCCAACTTTAGTTATTAATTCTCTTTTAATTACCCATCTCTTTGTTTTTCCTTTTATCAACCTGCCTTTTTCATCTTCAGAATTTCCATCTTCATCTATAAAATTTATCTCAATACCGGCAATGTATCCTTCTTGAATATTAAGTTCAACTCTTCCTTCTTTAGTTACACGACTTGGACCAGATATCCTAGCCAACGAATATCCTTGACTTGTATACCAATCCTTAATTTCTTTAATCCTTATTTTTAGAGTATTTAGATTTAAGGTTTTCCCATAATCATTATTAAAAATCTCATTTAATTTTGTATTTGATAGTTTTCTTTCAAGTGGAATTATATTTATCTTATTTAATATCGGATTAGCTTCAAGTTTAATCAGAAGTTGTATTCCTGAAGCACTTTGTAAAGACTCGATCTTTGCGCCAGAGAACCACCCTGATGAATAAATTCGATCTAAATCCTTCTTAACTTCTTTACTCGTAACTTTACTACCTGGTCTAATCAACATTGCATCATAGGCAATAACTTCCAACCTCTCTTTATCAGGATGATCTTCAAGTCCCTCAATAACAATTTCTGAAATTAATACTCTTTGTTCTTCAATAATAGTATTTTCATCATTTTTATTTTCTCCCTCAGAAATCAAAAAATTATCAAGATTTAAATTAAATTTATTATGATTTGATTGATGATTAAATTGCAAGCTTTCATTCATCTTATTTTTAACAAAAAATTGATTATCACTTGAGATTATTTTTGAGGCTTTAGTTTCTCCAAAAAGGCTAATAAAAGGAACTGCCAAAGCAACTGCATATGCACTTTTGCTTATTAATTTTTGATTAGATCTGGAAAGTCTTTTGAACATAAATTTCAAAGCAATTCAATTAAATGAAGGAATCCTTGGCTAAGAATAATTTGCTTAAGAAGCATTAGAGGAGTCTTTTTCTATACGTTTCAAAATCTCCTCATAAGCATCTATCACTCCTCCAAGATCTTGCCGAAAGCGATCTTTGTCAAGGATACGGCCCTTAGGATCAGAATTTGTTTTATCCCAAAACCTACAGTTATCTGGACTTATTTCATCTGCTATCACAATTTTACCTGATAAGTTAAAACCGAACTCTAATTTAAAATCAACCAATAATAAATCGATTGAATCAAAATATTCTTTTAAAATTGTATTTACACTTCTAGTAATTTTCTCTAATTCTTCCATCTGAGAAGGACTAATCAAATCAAGCAACTTTAATCTTCTTTCTGTTAGTATAGGGTCTCCTAATTCATCATCTTTATAATAAACATCAAGGAGGGGAGGGTTTAATATTGTTCCTTGTTTGATTGGAGTCTCTCTACATAATGAACCTGTAGCGATATTGCGAATAACTACTTCCAAAGGGATTACATTAATTTTATCCGCAATCATGAATGTTTCCGAATGAAGTTCTAAAAAGTGAGTGGGAATTCCATTCAATTCAAGCAATTTAAAAAGGGCCGCAGAGATTTTGCAATTCAACCGTCCTTTTCCCTCGATCTCTGATCGTTTTTTCGCGTTAAAAGCTGTAGCATCATTTTTGAACTCTATTAAAACCCTATTTGGATTTTCGCAGGCAAAAACTCGTTTTGCCTTGCCTTCATAAATTAGTGATCCTTGGATATGATTCATTAATACCTCTAATGTCTAATTAGTATAAATAGACAATGCTTCAAAAATCACCTCAATCAAGACAATTTTATTTAAAACCCCAATCTCCAAACAACTAAATAACTTTTTTGCAAACAATGTATTAACTAATAATCAAAAGGTAATTAAACATCCACTAAAACTATTTTTTCATTCAATCAAGAGAAAAACTATGACAATGAATCAAAAGGCTGAAGATTTAAAAAGGATATTAATAGTTGGTAGTGGAGGAAGAGAAAACTCTATTGCTTGGGCTCTATCAAAAAACCAATCTATTGAACAAATATTTGTTTGTCCTGGCAATGGTGGGACTGCCAACTTTGATAAATGTAATTGCCTTAAAACTCAATCTGAAGATGCAAAAACAATCATTGATGAGTGCCATAGACTTGAAATTAATTTAGTCATCATCGGTCCTGAAGTTCCTTTATCTGAAGGCTTGGCAAATAAAATGCGTGAAGCAGGATTGACAGTTTTTGGTCCAGGCAAAGATGGTGCTCAGCTAGAGGCAAGTAAAGAGTGGTCTAAAGCTCTGATGATAGAAAACAATATCCCTACAGCCAAGTACTGGTCTACTGGATCTAAAGAGGAAGCACTAGAAATTCTTAAAAGATTTAATCAACCTCTTGTAATCAAAGCAGATGGTCTGGCGGCAGGTAAAGGTGTAATTGTTTGTGAAACCATTGAGGAATCTAAGGAAGCCATAAAGGACATTTTTTCTGGAAAGTTTGGCTCTGCAGGAAAGAAAGTTCTCCTCGAAGAGAAAATTGAAGGGCCAGAAGTTTCTATTTTTGCTCTTTGTGATGGAGAAAAATTAATTGTTCTTCCCCCAGCCCAGGATCACAAAAGATTACTTGATGGAGACAAAGGTCCAAATACAGGCGGGATGGGAGCTTATGCACCTGCGCTTCTAATTAATGAACAAGATCTTAAAAACTTAGCTGAGTTAGTTCTTATACCAACTTTAAAAGGTTTGAAAAAAAAGAAAATCAAATATATCGGAGTAATTTATGCGGGTTTAATGCTTACATCTTCTGGACCAAAAGTTATTGAATTTAATTGCCGCTTTGGGGATCCAGAATGTCAAGCGTTAATGCCCTTAATGGGGGAGGAATTTGCTTCTGTCCTTTTGGCTTGCGCTCAAGGAGAACTAGAAAAGGCACCAAAGCTTACTTTTAACTCTGAATGCAGTGCTTGTATTGTTGCAGCCTCTAAGGGATACCCTGAAAGTCCACAAAAAGGTGACAAGATTAATATTAACGTTCCATCAAATTCTTCAATCCAAGTTTTTCATGCTGGAACCACAATCGATAAATTTGGCAATATAATTACTTCAGGTGGAAGAGTTCTTTCAATAGTCGCTCAGGCAGAAAACTTCGACAAAGCCTTTGAATTAGCTTACGCTAACTTAAAAGAGATCAACTTTAATGATATGCATTTTAGACAAGATATAGGTTACCAAGTTAGAAATATTTAATTTAGCTTTGCCTTAATGATTAATCCAAATTCAAACAACGAAAATAATTTTTCTCCATTAAAAGAACATACTGCATTAGATAATTTAAGTATTTCAGAAAAAATAAATTTATGGTGGTCAAGATTTAACTTAAGATCAAAATTACTAGCTTTTGGAACGCTAGTAGTTAGTTTTATAATGACAATTATTACATTTTTTGCTTTAAGTAGCATACAAAAAGATGCTGGCATGAACGATACAAGATATGCAAGAGATTTAGGATTACTATTATCAGGAAACGTTACAGAATTAGTAGCGAATAATCAAACCAGAGAACTTTTCAACGTGGCAGAAAAGTTTTGGCGTTCAAGTAGGAACTTAAGATACATTTTCTTTACTGACCCAGATGGCTTTGTAAAACTGGGTATTCCAGTAAGTGCAACAACTTCAGAATCTGAGGCTGAAGGGGCCTTACAACTAACTAGAAAACTACAACTACCAAGTGAATTAAAAAAACAACCTCAATTTCCATTAGTTAGACAACATTCAACTCCACAAGGCCAGGTAACTGATGTTTTTGTTCCCATGCTTTGGAAGGGTGAGTATCTAGGTACCTTAGCGCTGGGTGTAACACCAAATAAAAAAGCTCTTGCTACAGCAGCATTAACTAGAGAAATTACAGTTGCAGTATTTATTTCTATTTGGGTTTTAGTAATCATCGGCGCTGTATTTAATGCTCTCACAATCACTCGTCCAATTAGAGAATTAGTCATTGGAGTCAGAGAAATTGCTAAAGGTAATTTCAAATCAAGGGTAGATCTCCCTATGAATGGAGAACTTGGAGAACTCTTAACTGGGTTTAATGCAATGGCATCCAGACTAGAAGACTATGACGCAGCAAACATTGAAGAATTAAAAGCTGCCCAAGTCAAACAGCAATCATTAATAGCCACAATGGCAGATGGAGCTCTTCTTCTTGACGAACAAGGAAGTATTGTTTTAGTCAATCCAACTGCGAGAAGACTCTTTCGCTGGGAAGGGAGAAATCTTGAAGGTCAACAATTATTAAATCAAATTCCTGAACCTCTTGTAAAAGAACTTGAAACACCAATAACCTCTCTATTAAACAACTTTGGAGACAGCGATGATCTCCGTTGTAATCTTGAAGAGCCACCAAGAACACTGCGTATAGTTTTAAAATCGGTCAGAGACACATCAGGAGAAAATATAAAGGGTATTGCTATTACAGTTCAAGATCTTACTAGGGAAGTACAATTAAATGCAGCCCAAAAAAGATTCATAAGTAATGTTTCTCACGAATTGAGAACGCCTTTGTTCAATATAAAAAGCTATGTTGAAACACTTTATGACTTAGGTGAACAACTTACAAAAGATGAGCAAAAAGAATTTCTGGGTGTAGCAAATTCAGAGACAGATAGACTTACTAGATTGGTAAATGATGTTCTTGACTTATCCAAGCTGGAGTCTGGAAGAACGATCCAATTAGAAGCACTAAATATAAAAGAAGCCATGGAGCAAACCCTTAGAAACTATAAACTTAATGCTGAAGATAAAAATGTGAAATTAATACTCAATGTCGAAAATAATTTAACATCTGTTTTAGGTAACTGGGATATGATTCTCCAGGTTTTAGATAACCTTGTTGGTAATGCCCTTAAATTTAGCAATGAAGGAGGAACTATAAATTTAAAGGCCTATACATGGCCTGACATATGCGTTGCTTCTCCAGTTGATGTAAACAATAACGCTCCACAGTGTGAGATATTATCTCCGATGCCAAAAATCAGAGTTGAAGTATCTGATACAGGATGCGGCATTTCTGAAATTGATCAACAAAGAATATTTGAACGTTTTTACAGAGTAGAAGATTCAGTTCATACTGAAGTGGGCACGGGACTAGGGCTTTCAATAGTCAAAGGGATCGTTGATAAACACGGAAGCGAGATAAGAATGGCTAGTGAACCAAATACTGGAACTACTTTTTGGTTTGAACTCCCTCTTGAAGACTCTGACGCTGATCAGTTATTACTAAAATCAGCAAGGAAAAATTGGGAAATTGAAAATGATAAATCTTTAATCAAATAGAATTACTCTTCATTTGTGTTAATGCTTTTAAAAACACCGGGTATCTGCTCTTCATTATTAACTCGATGAGGGGCTCCACTAAATATCTGTTCAAAATTAGAAAATGAATCTTTAATCTCAGGTCCTTTATTAGTAATGATATATTCACGTATCCTTTTATCATGCCATGATCCTCGCATCTTAAATACATTTATAGCTCTTGCCATTTCACCCCTTATTTCTACATATTGCAAAAGCAAAATAGTATCAGTTATAGTTGAAATATGGGAATCAGTAATTGAGTGGCTCCCCATAAATTCTTCTGCAGTATTAGTAAAGAATCCTGCTATTTCTTCTTGTTTTGCATAACCTGTTACTCCAATAACAAACTGTCTAAAAGCATTTAAGCTTACACCTCTAGCTAATGCAGAGAGAGAATCTATTGCCATTCTAGAAGGTTTATAATCGCTAATCTCTGATTTGATAATTTGCAGATGGTCTTCCAACCCAGTTGATTCGGGATAAGCGCAAATAATCTTTAATAAACCATCAGCTTCCATTTTTTCAAAATCAATCCCCCAGCTAGTTGCATTTCTAAGAAGTTGGGCTCTTGATTCTTCATATGCAAAAAGTATGGTTCTTTCTTTATGTATGTAAGCATCTTCAACAAACTTTGAAACTAGCATTGTCTTTCCAGTACCAGTTGCACCAGTTGCAAGAATAATTGAGTCTTGAAAATATCCTCCTCCACACATTTCATCCAAATCAGGGACACCGGAACTTATGCGAATATTTGATGATCTTTGCGTCAACCTCATTGCCCCTAAAGGAAATGCAACTATTCCTTGAGGGCCCATTGTAAAAGGGAATTCACCCTTCATATGTGTAGTTCCTCTTAATTTCAAAATCTCTACAGTTCTTCTCCTCTTTTCAGCTTCTAAAACATTTCTCAAAATAACAACATTGTCAGAAACGAATTCTTCAACTCCATATCTAGCAATTGGACCATATTCATCTATTCTTTCAGTCGTCATAACAGTAGTCACACCTATTTCTTTAAGTCTTGCTATTAGTCTGAAAATCTCTCTTCTAACAACATAAATAGCATCATATTGCTGGAAAACTGCTGTCATTGAATCTATAGCCACTCGCTTAGCTTTGAACTTTCTAATCGCGTAACTGATCCTTTCAATTAATCCTGACAAGTCAAAACTTCCTGCCACATCTTGTCCATCTGGGTCTGGAGATGCATCTAAAATAAAAAGTTTATTTTGGCCAATTAAGCCTTGTAAATCCCAACCAAAACTTGCAGCATTTCGAATAATATCTAAAGGTGATTCTTCAAAAGTAACAAAAATCCCAGGTTCATCAAAATTACATATTCCATGATGAAGATATTGCAGTGAAAAAACTGTTTTCCCTGTCCCTGATGTTCCGCTGACTAAAGTACTACGCGCATTAGGCAGCCCACCATGACAAATATCATCAAAGCCCTCAATTCCAGTGGGTAGTTTTGGAACATGCATTTTTGGTCGAATTCTTTTATTGAAGAACGCAAAAGCTCTAGTACAAAACATAATAAACAAATCCTAAGAATTGCTTAGTTATCTGTTGTGCTTAAGAATTCATTTACTTATTGTTTAAATAGCTTCATCATTTATCTGAAGAGTAAAACATTTCTTGATCTGTTAGTTCATCATACAAAAGGTCTAATCCAATTAGAACCTTTTCTCTATCTGATAGATCACCAATTATTCTTCTAACTGGTGGGGGCAAAATCTTAGACAAAGTTGGTGTAGCAAGTATTTTATCTTCTTCGGCTAATTGAGGGCTTTTTAAAACATCAATAACTTTAAGAGCATATACACCTTTGAATTCACTTTCTAAGATTTCTCTCAAAGTGTTCAAAGCCCTCATAGAGTTTGGTGTATTCCCAGCAACATAAAGCTTGAGAATATATGTCTTTCTTGCATTCATTTAAAACCTCCGAAAAATCCACAGAATATTTACCCTTTCTAGATCTTGACTAAGTAACCAACAAAAAGCCAGAATCTTAATTTGTTTTTCGATTACGATTAGGGCTTAATCGATTAAAAAAAAGGCATCCCTTTATTTTATTTCGAGCCTTAACGTGTCACCAATACTCATGGCTGAAAAAAAATCATCTCCCAAAAAGGAAACTCCACAAGATAAAACCTATGCAATAGTTGAAGCTTCTGGAAAGCAGTTCTGGCTTCAACCTAACCGTTATTATGATTTAGATAGATGCCACGCAGAAGTTGATGAAGTTTTAACCATTGACAAGGTTCTTCTTCTTAACGATGGCAAAGATTTGAAGCTTGGGAAACCCTATGTAAAAGATGCAAAAGTAGAAATAAAAGTACTAGAGCATAAAAGAGGTCCTAAGATAATTGTCTATAAAATGAGGCCAAAGAAAAAGACAAGGAGAAAAAACGGACATCGTCAAGAACTTACAAGAGTTTTAGTTCAATCAATATCATTAGGATAAAACACTAAAAAGTCAAAGGACACTAAAATCTCTGATATTGAAGTAGAATCAGATTAATAAATTTTAAAGTCTTGATAAATCATGGCTCATAAGAAAGGTACAGGATCAACTAGAAATGGAAGAGATTCAAATTCCAAACGACTTGGTGTAAAAGCTTATGGTGGGGAGAAAGTAACAGCTGGGTCAATCCTTATACGCCAAAGAGGCACCTCTATCCTTCCTGGAATCAATGTAGGGAGGGGCAAAGACGATACTCTTTTCGCTTTAACTGATGGTTCAGTTCATTTCGAAAGTATTCGTAGAGGCTTAAGAAATAGAAAAAGAATTAATATCTCCAGTGCTAAGGCAATCTAGTTTATTTTTTTAATGGTTTGTAAGCTCGAGTAGTAATTAAAAAAGGGTGAAAAACCTCTAAGTAATTTAATTGTAATGTAGAAAAGAAATTCTCAATAAGAGTTGGGTCATCGAAATGGAAAGGATATTCTCCGTTCACTCCTTTATAGAAATACCAATTCATTAGTGCTATTCCTTTAGGAGAAAGCTTATCCAAAAAAATTTTTAATTGTTTTGCTGGATCTGGAAGATGCTCAAGGACATCCAAGCAAACAAGAGAATCAAAAACCACATCAGAGATGCTTTCTAAATCCCTAAAAACTGAAATCTTGTTTTCAATCCCCAATTCCTTAGACCTATGTTCTACAAAACTTCGGTTTTGAGGATTAAGATCCACAAACCAAACATGATCAACATCTGGTAAAAGAGAGGCTGCAAGAGCATGTGTTCCTATACCTCCACCAAAATCTAAAACTTTTCCAGAAGCAAATTTTTGTTGTAGTCGAAGCGTGTCAGCTATGTAATTAGAACTATTTAAATGCCAAGATGCTAAATCTATTAAATGGGCATCTCCCACTTCTTCTTCGTAAAAATCGCCAGCATTCTTCTCAGTAAATGCACCTGGATGGAGAGCTGCCAAATCATCAACACCATTAAGTAACCTTTGATCTAATTGATCATTAGTAATTTGAAGGAAATCAATAAGGTGTTTTTTTAAATTAAATCCATCATTAATGAAGCTGGTAATACTTAGATCTAAATTGCTCATATTATTTGGTTCACTGAACACACTGAGTTATAACTTTAAATGTTCAGGGTTACTTGAACAATTTTTTCATGTGAGCTTCAACCTAAAATATTAATTTTGGAAAAACCTTTTGGATTTGTTGTCATTGATAAGCCTGCTGGGCTTACTTCTCACGATTGCGTTAATAGACTTCGAAAAGTATTTGGTATCAAAAAAATTGGACATAGTGGAACATTAGACCCCTCAGTTACTGGAGTACTTCCAATAGCGATAGGTAATGCTACAAGATTAATATCTTATTTACAAGGCTCTAAAGCTTATACAGGTATCATTCAATTAGGCTCAAGAACAAATACTGATGATTTGCAAGGGGAAATAATAGAATCAAAAATTTGGCCATTAATCAGCAAAAATGATATGAATTCTCTACTGGAAAATTTTAGAGGTGAGATATTACAAAAGCCTCCCATTTTTTCTAGTGTTCACATTAAAGGGGAGAGAGCATATAAGAAAGCAAGAAAAGGAGAAAAATTTAATTTAGTTGCTAAAAAAGTTACCATAAGCAAATTACATTTAATAAGCTGGTCCCAAAGCAAAGGTGAGTTATTAGTTGACGTCGAATGCTCAACAGGAACATACATTAGGTCTTTGGCTAGAGACATCGGGGAAAAAATTGGATGCGGTGCTTATTTAAAAAAGTTACGCCGTACAAAAGCTTTTAATTTCAACGAAAGTCATGCTGTATTGCTTCCTAAGAAGGCTGAATTTTACCCAGAAAAAAATAAACCTGAAGTTCTCAACCCAAATATTTTTTTTACACATCTTTCCTCTATTGAATTAATTTCTGAAGAAGAGACTATTAGTTGGCGCTCTGGAAGAAAGATAAGTTTTAAGAATGATATTAAACGTTTAAATATAGCAAAAAATAATGTGATTGAAGATAGTATTATTAATAATAAAAATATATTAGTATTGAATAGACAAAACAAAATACTAGGCATAGCTAATTTAGATGAAAGTTATGAAATCAAACCTAAGGTTGTTTTCAATGCAATTGGTTAAAACAATAAAATCTATCTCTTATAACAACAATTTAAATCTACTCAATAACTAACTAATAGGTTTTTATTTGGACTCCAGTATAATAATGTTTTAGAATTTCACGAAAGCTTGATCCTCTTTCAGCCATAGATTTAGCCCCCCATTGGCTCATCCCCACACCATGTCCAGCTCCGTAACCTTCCACTAATAGAAAGTAGTCTTTTGGAATTGGAGGAAGAGGTTGAGGTGCCCAATCGTTAACTATTTTATTATCAAAATTAAATTTTTTATCTACATTACTTGGATTGAACTTCAAATAAACCTCAAATTTAGTGCTGAGCAATTGCAATTTTTCTCTTAATTTTTTACCGGAGATAATCTTATTCCCATTCGTTCCATAAAGTCTAATTTTCAAGACTCTATTAGTATTACTTTTATCAATAATTTGAATACTATTTACTTCACCTAAATCAGAAAAAACCTTTTTCAATTCAGCATATGTGAATTTACTCGTCCATCTATATTTAGTACTTTTTTGATCATAGTCAACAACACTCTTTAAATAAGGTAATTGATACTTCCAAACCTGACCACTATTCTCAGTTCTACCTCCAGAACTACTATGAAAAACCGCATCTATCAGCTGATTCTTATAAAATAGAGCAAGTGAGCTTGTACTTCTAACTGCCCTATTTATTTTTTCTGTTTCAGATTCAAGCCCTAAATAAACTTGGCTAGCTTCTGTTGCATGCAGATCAAATGATTTATTTTTATCTAGAAGTTTTAAGGCATAAGTCCTTGCTGCTATTGCTTGAGCTTGAAGTGCTGCAAGAGGAAATTCTTTAGGCATTTCACTACCAACTACACTTTTCAAATACTTCTCTAGTTTTAAATAATTTATTATATTGAACTTGTTATCATTTAATGAAACTATTAATTCTCCAGCATATCTTCTATTCTTAAACCAAATCCCTCTTTTATCTCCATTCCTAATAATTAAATTAAAATCATTTGGTAACTCGAACCATGTATTTATGTTATTAACTGAATATTGAACCTTATTATTTTTATAAACTAAATTTAAAGCTTTAATTCTTCTGTGGTTAGAGGGGATCCCTTGAACAAAAATATTTTCTACACTGTCTCCTCTAAATCTTACTTTAGTTCCATTACCTATTAAAACACGCATTATTGGCTCTTTTGCAGCAGTTGCCTTTAATGGAGAGATAAAAAATATAGCTATAAAGATTATTGCCCATCCAGATTTTCTTTTAGGTGATGCACTCACAATAAAAATTGGATTTAGATACTAATTTTGCCTATAAGAAAGAAGATCCACCAGTGGTCAAAGCTATGAATGTCACCATGTCTCAAGAGAGGAAAACTTGCAAGTTACTTTTCTAGGAACAAGTTCAGGGGTTCCAACTCTAACTAGGAACGTATCAGCAATGGTACTAAAGCCACCACAAAGGTCAGAATTGTGGTTGTTCGATTGTGGCGAAGGTACACAACATCAGTTCATCAGAAGCAATCTCAAGTTATCTCAAATCAAAAAAATATTCATCACTCATATGCATGGGGATCATATTTATGGTTTACCTGGACTTCTAGCAAGTATTGGATTAGCAGGCAGCAGCTCAGGAATTGAGATTTATGGGCCAACTCCACTTAAAAACTTCATTGATTCTTGTTTATACAACAGTTCAAGCAGATTGGCTTACCCTTTAAAATTCTATAAGGTTGAAAATGCTGCCTTTAATCAAGAAATTTTTTTTGAAGATTCCGATTTAGAAGTCAAAACTGCTCCACTCAAGCATCGAATCCCCTCTTTTGCTTACAGAGTGAATCAAAAAAACAGACCTGGCAGATTCAACATTGAAAAAGCCAAATCAAAAAAGATACCTCCTGGACCCGTTTACGCAGCCCTTCAGAAGGGAGAGGAAGTGAGATTGGAGGATGGTCGCATTTTTTGTGGAAAAGAATTTTGCGGTCCGCCTAGGCCTGGGGTAAGCATGGTTTATTGCACAGATACCGTTTACACAGAATCAGCCATTGAGATCTCTAGAGGAGCCGATCTCCTAATCCATGAATCAACTTATTCCAATAAAGAAACTGATATGGCTTATGAACGCGGACATTCAACTGCCACCATGGCGGCTCAAATTGCTGCTAAAGCGAACGTAAATCAATTAATTTTGACTCATTTGAGCCCGAGATATACCCCTGGGAATGAAACAAGTCCTAATGATTTGCTTAATGAAGCAAAAGCAATTTTTCCAAATACTCAGTTGGCAAAAGACTTTTTGCAAATTGATGTAAAAAAAACCTGCAACAGTTCTTGATCCCTTTGCCTATGAAATGCCACTACATGAAACAATGGTCCAGTTTGGTGCTTCCGTCAATCGCTGGCGTTATTAATGGACTCTCTTATTTCTTCTCTTAAACGGTCCCTTACAAGACTATTTGTTTTGATACCTGTACTTGTAAGTCTCAGTATTAGTCCCCTTTCTGTAAGTGCCTTGTATCCCAGCGACCCTTCTTCAGTGGAGACCTTAGATACAAGCTTGGCTGGTCAGGACTTACAAAATACAGAGTATGTAAAATACGACTTATCAGGAAAAGATCTTGGTGGGGCGAATTTCACTGGGGCTTATTTCAGTGTCTCAAGCTTGAAGGGCTCTGATCTAACAGGCGCAAACATGACAAATGTTATTGCCTATGCAACAAGGTTTGATAATGCAAATCTTACCAATGTAAATCTCACAGGTGCAGAATTACTGAAAAGTATTTTTGATGGTGCGACCATTGATGGTGCTGACTTTACTGATGCTGTATTAGATAGAAGTCAACAAAAAAATCTATGCAAAGTAGCTACTGGTAACACAGCCGAAAGTCTCGGTTGCAGCACTACAGCTGCTGGATATGTTCCTGCGACCAAAGGTCAAGGGTTCAATCCAGGTACATAAATTTATCTAAAATTTATTAACCAATAAAAAAGGGGCCAATGGCCCCTTTTTTATTGGTTAATAACCTACCTTTTTCACTTTGTGATAAGAAAAAAAGCAGCTGCAGCTCCACCAACCGCAAACATAGGTAAACCAACCAGCAAATGCGAGGTACCAAAGCCAAAGCCTTTTTGTCGCAATATAAAATAGCCAACTCCAGCAGCTCCAGCAGCTAAAGGAATAGCAGCAGTAGCAGCAGAAGCAACAGCGTGATAGTCGAAGTTCATCCCTGTGTTGAAATTTAATTACTTACAATTATCCTTCAAATTTGAAAAATGGTATGAACTTATGCCTGAAATGCTTAATATCTTCATCACTTTAAATCCAAAAAGAATTTCCAATTTTTCTAAACTCATATCGCTTGAGGCGCAATATTTGAGCTATCTCTAGATCGTGGATGCCTGCTATACCACCATTCCTGAATATTCGCATCTAAACGACTAGAGAATAAAGTCAAAATAGTTTTTGTTGGTTTCACTCCTGGTTGGATAATCTCAACCGAATATGATGGACATTTTTGTGCAGCAATATCAGCGACCAATCTTTTCCCAATTCTTCTCCAGCTAGGCTCCTTACTTCGCCATGAGAGCCTGCAACAAGGCCAAGGTAATTCCTCACGGTCATAAAGACGACAACATGGTCCTAAAACCCTAAAACTAAATTGGCCACCAATACTTGAATGAATAGAACCATGATCTAAAAGACCTTGAACTTTATTGGTTGGCAAAGCTTCTGAAATCAATTCATCCCTAAATAATTTTATTTGCGCCCATGAGCACATAAACAAGAGGTTGGCGAGAAAGGAGATCTTTGGCAAGCAAAACGATGAAAATCTGGCGAAAAAATTAATATCAATACATTTCATCTTCTGCATGGGTTCTAATTGTGCAATCTGAAGTCGGATAAGCCACACAAATCAAAACATAACCTTTTTTAATCTGATCATCATCCAAGAAACTTTGATCCTGTTGGTCAACCTCTCCTTTTTCTAATTTAGCAACACAAGTTGAACAAGCTCCCGATCGACAGGAGCAAGGAAGCTCAATATTTTGTTCACAGGCAGCATCAAGAATATATTTATCATCTGGGACATCAATAATTTCTTTAAGACCACTTAACTCATTAATAAAAGTGATCTTAAAAGATGTCATGAAGGTTTTTATTCTTTAAATTTTGAATTTTCTGAATCAAGCTAAATCCAGGGACAATACCATTAAGGCCCATTGATCCTTCATTTTGATTTCAAGGACTTTCCAACCAAGTGGTAAAAAGAATTCTTGAAGTTCTTCAATTTGCTCAACTAATAAACCAGACAAAATCACTTTACCTTTATGACCAATAATTTTTTCAAAACCTGTTCCTATTGATTTTATTACAGGTGCAAGAATATTGCAGAGGACCAAATCAATTTTTTTTCTCGGCATATTCGCCTCAACTTCTTCAATAGACCCAAGAAAAACATTTAAGAGATTTTCAGAAAAATCATTTAAAGCAGAATTAATTTTGGTGGCTGATATTGCTAAAGAATCAGTATCAACTGAAAAAGTACTCTTTGCTCCTAATTTCAATGCAGTTAAAGATAGTATTCCACTTCCACAACCTATATCAGCTATTACTTTACCTGCTGGAGGGTTATCATCTAAGGCTTCAATGCACAGCCTTGTAGAGGGATGGCTGCCAGTTCCAAAAGCGCTTCCAGGATCTAAACGAATAATTTTTCGTTCTAAAAATTTTTCAGGTACATCTAACCACGCCGGTAAAATTAAAATTGATTGTCCTACTGGATCAGGTTCCCAACTTTTTTTCCAACTTAAGCTCCAATCTTCATTTTTTAATTGAATCCATTTGCAAGGAGGCAATGTCAAATCAAAAGTTTTTGCCAACGAGATTAATGATTTTATTAGGGTCTCCTGCTCTCTAACGGACCACTCATTCAACTGAAGCCAAATAAATAGCGTTTGAGTATATTTTTCATTTGGATCGAGTTCAAAAGAAAATCTATGAATTCCTAAATTGGTCAAAAGCCAAAAAAAAGAATCTTCTAGTTCAGATGGAAATTCCTGCTCCAATCTTAACCAAGAAAGCTGGGAGTTTTGCAAATCTATAATTTTTTCAACCAACAATTTATAAAGTCACAGAATGAGCTTCGTTTATTCCCTGCATTGAAAGAATTGAACCCAACAATTCAGATGGGATAGGATCATCGATACTTAAAACCATAACGGCCTCACCTCTGACAATCCTTCTTCCTACTTGCATTGATGCGATATTTACATTGTGTTTTCCAAGAAGTGAACCTATCTGACCAATGATTCCCGGCATATCCCTATGCCTTGTAAAAAGCATATGTCTGCTTGGCACAAAACTTATCGGGTACTCATCAATACTTGTAATACCAAGATCGCCATCACCAAAAACAGTCCCAGAAACACTATGTACACCTTTGTCGCTAAAACTATCCAACTGCAAAGAGCCTCTAGCAAACTCTGGGCTTAACTCATCCTTAATTTCGACAACATCAATACCACGTCCTTTTGCTTCCAATGAAGCGTTTACATAATTAATTTTATCTCCCAATGCACTGGTAAGTAATCCCTTCAAAGTTGCAATAACAAGAGGCTGAGATGGATGTTGGGCGAATTCCCCTTGCAAACGAACTTCTAATTTTTGAATCTGCCCCCCTGAAATTTGACTAACTAATAATCCCAATGTCTCCGCAAGTTTTAAATGTGGTTTAAGACTATCCATTATCTCTGCGCTAAGACCTGGAATATTTACAGCGCTCCGTGCTGGCAGGCCTAAGAGAACATCTCTAATTTGTTCTGCTACATCAATAGCAACATTTTGTTGAGCCTCAACAGTAGAAGCTCCAAGATGAGGAGTAAGTACCAACCCTTTTTTTACAGCACGTAGAGGAGAATTCTCAGCTAAAGGTTCTTTTGCATAAACATCAATTGCAGCACCTTGAATAACATTTTCCTCTAATGCATCAGCCAAATCATTTTCATTAATAATCCCACCCCTTGCACAATTGACCAATCTTGCAGTTGGTTTCATTTTTCTAAGAAGGTCAATATCAACTAAATTCTCCGTTTCAGGGGTCCTTGGGAGATGAAGGGTCACGTAATCAGATTCTTTGAACAAATCATCAAGATCACTTAATCGAACCTGCATTTGCTGAGCTCTTTCACCAGAAACAAAAGGATCAAATCCAATGACTTCCATACCCATCGCATTCGCAACTTTTGCAACATGAGATCCAATCTTTCCAAGTCCAACTACTCCTAAAGTTTTCTTATAAAGCTCATTTCCTACATATTTCTTCCTATCCCAACCTCCAGCAAACATACTTGCATGAGCTTGAGGAATATTTCTAGATAATGCAAGTATCATTGCCAGAGCATGCTCAGCGGCAGCAATCGTATTTCCACCTGGCGAATTAACAACTAAGACCCCCTTCCTAGTTGCAGTTGGTACATCAACATTATCTACACCAACTCCTGCTCTACCAATGATTCTCAATTTCCTTGCTTCAGAAATCACATCTGAGGTAACTTGAGTTCCTGAACGGATCATTAACCCGTCATAATCACAAATTACATTCTTTAACTCATCTATCGAAAGACCTATTTTTTGGTCAACCTGAGCAACCTGAGTAAGAATATCTATACCTGCTTGATCAATGGGATCAGAAACAAGAACTTTCGTCATTAAAGGCGATAAACGTGCCGATCTGAACTTTAGTGATCTATTTGCCGCTGACCAGAATTATGTTGAGCAGGATTGAATATCCAAACATTTCAAGGAGCTAATTAGTGTCTACATACGTCATCATTCTAAAAGAAAAAAGGCCCGCAAATGAGTTGCTACTCAAATTAAAAGAGGCTCAAACACCTATCCTGAATTGCGATCTTGTAGAACCATTGAATAACAAATCGGACCATGAGAATTCAAATTCATACATATCTGAAGAAGTTTTTGCCAATCAATCAAGTTTTAATAATATCAAGATTTTGAATCCAGCTCTTGCTCGAAAAGATCGCCAAAAAACTTTAGCGACCTGGTTAATACCTTTTGGTTTTGTTGCAGGCCTAAGCTTTTCTCAAATGACCGATCTGAAGACATTTGCAGATATGGGGTTCCCGAATCAATTAGAGAAGCTTTTAGGGGGCCTAGTTGGAATGATTTCAGGAGTGCTAGGAAGTTTTTTCTCTGCTGGAGGCATTAGCCAAGAAATAGTTGATGATTTGAGAGCTCTTAGAAAAAAAAGTGAAGAGGGTTTTTGGCTGTTAATTCTAGAATTACCAATAGAAATAGAACCACCTTGGGCGATTCTAAATGAAACCGACAGCATAGAAGTAATAACTATAGGCAAAGAATAGTACTAAGTTAAATAATATTTATAAAAAGAAGTGACTAAAAATATTAACAGTTTTAATAAAAGTTTCAATATTATATTTCTCAAAATATCTAAGAGAAAAGAAAGAATGGATTAGACTATTTATGTATAAAATGAGAGAATTCTATCTCTTTTCATGCATCTTCCAAAAGAAAAGATTCTATTTAAAAGTCCTTTTCGTAGAGAGTTAGAGACTTTGCTTCACTTTGCGGAGAAGGCTCTAAATGATAGAGCAGCAGTATGGTCTCCTTTTATATCAGCACAATTAATAGAGGAAGTAAAAAATAAATTTAACAACTTAAGTGATATAAGTCTTCTATTCGAGGGAGGATTCCCGAATGCAGAACGTAAAAGGATATGTTTCCTAAGATCTGAAGAAGAGATGAACTCTCTCTCTTTAGATATTCCTATAAAAGGTATTTATATTAAAGGTAATTTCCTGTTTGATAGAGCTAAACAAAATGATTTTAGAGATGTCTTACATGAACTTCATGCGAAAGCAGATGAAATAGGAGATATTTGGTTAATAAGGGACAGAGGAGCTCAAGCTATATGCTCAAAAAAATGTGCTAATTCATTAAATCAAAAGAATGGAAAACTAAGAGAAGTTGAAATATCAATCCAGGCACTAGATTTAAGTGAAATGGAGATCCCTTTTAATAGACCAGAGAAAGTAATCACTACGGTTGAGGCCTCTACCAGGATTGACGCAATAGCTTCTGCAGGTTTTGGGTTATCAAGGTCAAAAATAACCACACAAATCAAGAAAGGATATTGCAGACTTAACTGGGCTTTGAATGATCAGCCCAGTAAATCTATAAATATTGGAGACCTAATTCATTTAGATAGAAAAGGCTCGCTGAAAGTTTTAAATATTGACAAAACCAAAAAAGAGCGTTGGAGAATTAAATTACTAAGGCAATGATTATTAGGTCCTATTGCCTGCTAACTTCATTGAGGTACACAAAACTTGAATTCTAAATTGATTCACAAGGGCGATTAGCTCAGAGGTAGAGCACTACCTTGACACGGTAGGAGTCACTGGTTCGATTCCAGTATCGCCCATTCACTATCATTCGATGCTGTAGACATTTCCCTAATTAAAAGTAATAGAGAAAGTTTTCAAACTCTTTACTTATCAAACATTTGATGCAATTTAATCCATGTAATTTCACTCTCGCTCTGTTCTCCCAAACCATTCAGGGAATACTCAACATTCATGGGCTCTTGGATTTGATTCTGTTTTAAAATTTCAATACTCTCGATTTTTACAGCCATTAAAAAGAAGAAAATGCATTTTTATCAAAACAACTTTTAAAGAATAACGCCAGAAGTATTAACGTTTTTTTAATCTTATTCAAATCAATTTAAAAATTTCAACTTCCTATCTTATAAGGGGAATTATTCAAGCACTATTGAGTTAAATATCTTTATTTAAAAATCAAAACACTACTAAAATAAAAATATTTTATATTAAAGAGTAGTGAACATTGCATGCAATCAAATTCACCTTAAGCTAGCAGCTACCTACAAACGAGAAAAAGCTATTTTTATTAAAATCTAAATTAAATTGTCAAAACAAAAACTATCCAATGAAATACATATTGTACTTGGACTAGGTAGCTCAGGAATAAGTGCAGCAAAACTACTTAAATCAGAGGGAAAGAACGTTTTAGTATTAGAGAATAATTCAAATAAAAAACTAATAGATATATCTAATAAATTAAAAGCAGAAGGGATCAAGGTTATTTTACTTAGCGAACCACTTCATATTAATAATTTCACTCCATGGGTAGAAAGGATTTGTTCTATTACTGTAAGCCCAGGGATAGACTGGCATCATACAGCTCTAAAAGAATTAAGATTTAAAAACATCAAAATCCAGGGTGAGATAGAATTAGCATGGGAAAGATTAAATCATATTCCATCCATTGGTATAACTGGAACTAATGGGAAAACAACTGTCACGAATATGCTTAATCATGTTCTTAAATTAAATAATTTAAATACTGACATGGGAGGAAATATTGGGAAAGCATTATCCAAAATTGCTTTAGAAAGTATGGAAAATAATTACCAAGATTTAAACTGGCTAGTACTAGAATTAAGTAGTTATCAAATTGAAAGCTCACCAAACGTAAACCCGACCATAGGTATATGGACAACATTTACACCTGATCATTTAGAAAGACATAATAATATGGCAACTTATTTCAAAATAAAACGTAGTTTATTAGAGAAATCATCCATTCGCATTTATAATTCTGATGATCAATATTTATCCAGTAAAAGAAAAGAATTACCTAAAGGTATATGGGTTGGAACAAATCAACAGTCCTTCTATTCTCAACAACCAAAATTCTGGATCGATCAAAAAGGTTATATATTTGAAGACCAAAAACAGCTATTTCACAGTTCTATACTTAAGATCCCTGGAAAACATAATTTACAAAACCTCTTGCTCGTAACAGCAGCAGCAAGAGAAATAGGTCTTGATCATTCATCAATAGCTACATCTATAAATTCATTTAAATCAATACCTCATAGATTGGAGTATTTAGGAATAGTAAACAATTTAAGTTTTTATAATGACAGCAAAGCCACTAATTTCGACTCTTCACTCACTGGGTTAAAATCTATTCCTCATCCAGTCATTTTACTAGCTGGTGGGATACAAAAGAAAGGAGATTATTTGCCGTGGATAAACCAAATAAAGCAATCTACTAATGGGATAGTTTTGTTTGGACTTAGTGCACAAAAAATAAAGAAAGCATTATTAATTTCTTCTTATGAAGGAGAAATCATTGTAAAAAAAAATCTTGAAGAAGCAACAATAGTAGCTATTGATATGGCAAGAAAAACAAATTCAAAAAGCATACTATTATCACCAGCCTGTGCAAGTTTTGATCAATACCAAAACTACGAAGAAAGAGGAGATCATTTCAAGAAACTAGTTAAAAATTATAGAGTAATTAAATGATCAACTTTTAAAAAGTAGATTAGATTTGGTCGGGGATCCACCCTATGAGCTGATTTAACACATGGTAGTTTACTAATAGATCTTATAAATATAAATTGAATAACAATCAATTCTCGCAAAATGCTATTAGTCACAAAGAATTAAATGACTTTTTGATCAAAGCTAAAAAAGATATAACCTTCAATGATGCATCTGAACAAAACAAAACTAAGGACCAACGGGATTTCAATGATTTAATTAAGGATTGGGCACAAACAAGTCAACGAATATTACTAATGATGAATAAGAAGGAAAAAGTTTTTACTAAAAATATAGATCCGCAATCTCTTATGGCCTATGGAGCGATGGGGGCACATATAAATATGGCTTTACAAGCACTTAAAGCTACAGGATCTGATTAATCAAAATAAAATATTAGTAACTTTATTACATAAGAAATTAAAACAACATAATGTACTATTAAAAAAATATAATTAGGAATTAAATCCTTTTTAAAAAGGGTGTACTTTCTCTTTTATTTTGTCCGAACAAAATCAAAATCCACTTGTTCTCGTTCCAGAGTCAACCGCTAAGTTGATGAAATCGATATCAGGCGAAAGCAAAGGATCGGTTGATGACATAATTTATTGTCACCTATATGGAGTTGTAGGTGATTGGTACCTTTCGGAGATATCAGAAAATAGGGAAAAAGCATTTGGATTTCAAATAATAAATTCTGAACCAGTTTGGGAAATGGATAATTGGTTAACTAATTCCTGCAAATGGGGAGAAATTTCGATAAAAGCACTGCAAGAACTTGTCAATGAGAAATTTTTAAAAGAAAAAGATATCCGTTTTTTGATTACAAGAGATTTATTTTGGGAACCTATCAAGTTTTCTAAAATTAATATCGATCAAAATACTCTTTTCTATCCTGGTACAACTGATAGAAGTTTATCTTGAATATATTAAGGGCTGAATCTCACTTACCTAAATAATTTCTAATTAAAATGAAAGAAATAGACCCAAAAAAAAATCCTCTTTATTTGTTAACAAAAGCTGTTGAGCAAGGTGATCCTCAAGTTGCCAAAGAAGTCAAAGATCGCCTTGATAAATCTGATGATCCTTCAGAGATGAGATATTTAGAAGGATTACTCATACTACTAGGTGAAAAACCTGGAGAACTAGAAGATCCACCCGATGTGGAAGATGATCCGGATGAATATTGGCAAGAGAATGATTACTTTGAGGTCTAAGTTAAAGTTATAGAAACCCCAAAAAAAGATAAAAAAGAATAAAAAATTGTTAATTTATTTATTTTATCTCCCTCTCTCTTTGAAATAAAAAGTGCACAAATAGGAGAAATACTTAATAAAGTCCAACCAATACCTATCGGTAAAGATTTAAAAACTATCTGTTGAAATAATATTCCAAAATTAGTACCTAGTAAGGTTGATAAAATTAAATTTAAATGATTTTTTTTAGTTATTGATCTATTATAAAGTAGATTCCAAAAATCTTTTTTAAAAAATAAAAATAAAAATAAAGATGCTGATAAAAGTCTGATTTCAGTTGTTTGTAAAGGTGTTAATGTAGAGCTGATTAAAATTACTCTTGACAATAAAGCAGCCAAAACAGCACAAAGGACTGACCCCGATGCGCTGAGAATACCAAGAATATTTTTTTCTCTTGACACCTCTTTTTGAAATGTATTTTGACGTACAATCATTAATAAAGAAAAAGAAACAATCAAAGATCCTATCCATACTTTTTGAGAATATATTTCATGGGTGCTAAATGTTGATAAAGTAGTTGCAATTATTGGGGTTAAGGCTTCAAAAGATAGAGTTTTTCTAGTCCCTATTATTTTTAAAGAATTTATATATAGATTATCACCTATAGCAATACCGACTATTCCACTTATCATCAAAATAAGTATAGAAAATATATCAGAAAACCAACTTATCGTTAGAACTACTGGTAAAAAGAAGATTGAGGCAAGAACATTTTTATAAATATTTATTTTCCTAGGTAGCAAGTTTTCTGATTCTCTACGCCAAATAGAACAAGCAAAAGTCCAAGAAAATACTGCAGATATTGCCGCAAAAAAACCGATCATATTTAAGACTTTTTAATAACTAAATTTTATAAGTATTTACATATTCATCCAAAATTTAGTGTGCAAGTAACTCACATAAATTTATTTTCTAGGAAACTAACGATTTTTTTTTTTTGCATTCTGGCTTGTTTTTTTTACTATTTAAATTAATTTTGTCATCACTCCAAACCTCTAATACATCAGGGAAGTGCTTCTCCATGCATAAATCACAAATACCATGACTAAAACGAATATCTGAAATTTTTGAAAGGTATTTTTCTAGATGCTGCCACTCACCATCAGAATCCCTAACCTCTTTGCAATACGAACAAGTCGTTAAGATACCCTCCGTGTTATGCATATGAGTGAGAGCATCAAGAAGACGAATCGATCTTTTACGAAGTTCTAATAAGGTTACGACCTGTCTAGTTAATGCCTCCATAATTTGATGCTGTTGATCTGACAAATGTCCAGGCTTTCTATCAATCACGCAGAGAGTTCCTATTCGCTGATCATTTGGGGTTTGTAGTGGGAAACCAGCATAAAGACGAATTTTTGGTTCCTCAACCACCAAAGGATTTGATTTGAATCTCTCATCTAATAGAGCATCCTCAATAATCAGCGGTTCTGGACTAGCAATTGCATGCGCACAAAAAGAAACGTCCCTTGATGTTTCTTTCGTCTCAAATCCACACATTGATTTAAACCATTGCTTATCTGTATCAACCAAACTCATTAAAGAAATAGGAGTGCCGCACGTTAAAGAAGCAATTTTTGTTATGTCGTCATAGCACTGCTCAGGTTGTGTACCTAAAATTCTGTACTCAGCAAGAGCTCTTAAGCGCTCTTCTTCATTGGTTATTTTTGGGGCACTAAAACCCAAAATGATTCATTATTTTAATTGATATAAGACTAGATAATATTGATCAATAAAAACGAAAATCTTCTCAATAATAAATAATTAAGTTTTCATAGAAAAGCATTCAAGCTATTAAGCGAAACAATCTCAAGAGAAAAAGTCAAATACTAGATGATCTATTTAAAATAGCTTCTTGTCCGTTGTCCTCTTTCCTTAAAAATAAATTGAATAAATATTTTTAATTCAAAAGGTCTTCGTAGTCCTAATTTTAAAACTACTTTTAGTTATCAAATTATCATCACTAATCTCTAGCCCTTTGACGCTAGAGATCTGCCCTTTGAGGCCCTCTAATTGAAGTTGCTCAATCATCTGCTGCATAACCTGACTTTCTACTAATTTCTGATCAATCATTTCTGGAGTCATTTTCTCAAATAATTTACCAGCTTTAGATGCCACCACATCTGACGCATTAGTAATTTTTAGAAGAATCATAATTAAATCAAAACTTAGATAAATTGAATTCAACTTCAATTTATTTATAATTTAATGGTATATAAAAGATCACTCTTTTCATATTAAATAATTATGGAAATATACTTCAACTAAGAATCAATATGAAAATTTGAATTAAAGCCAAGCATATAAAGATCCAAAGTAATATCATACCTATTTTATTATGGAATGAACCCTTCTTATAAAATGTTGGACCTGAGTCACTATCTCTAGTCATTCTCAAAAGAAAAATAATCTAAAAATAACATAGCAATATATTTGTATTTTAATTGATCCAACAAAAAAGCAATACAATTTAAAATCAAAATTCAAAGAAAAGTCTAGAGATACCGACAAAAACCAAGTATATATTACATAATAATAAGACTGACTAAATCTAAAAAGTTAAAATTTTCCAAGAGACATTATCTTTTCACTCCTGATATTGAGTATATTAACTTTGAACATATAAGAAACATAATTGGAAGAGTTTTAATTTCAACTATATTTATATATGCAATTAGTGTTAAAATAATATTATTTTTACACTAAAATTTAACTAATACTCAAAATAAATGATTTTTATTTCATTTTTTCTTAGTTTGCTTGTTAGTCTCAACCCTTCTTCAAATTTCAATTGCGATGGAGATACATTAACTGCCACTATCAGAAATAATTTAAATGGAGATTTCGCAATAACTGATGATCTTGAAAATATTGATAAAGGAGCATTCATAGTTCTTGATTGGCGAGATATCAACCTTATGCTCCCAGTATCTTTTAAGGTAGGTGACATATCTTTCACAGACAAGAAATGGTTATGGAGTTATCAAGATGAGAAAAACGGGTTAAGAATGGATGAACCCAGATTTGCTCAACTTTTACCTAATGGAGAAACTCAAGATTTTTCTTGTCAAGCTATTTACTCGGAAGACATAGTTTCATAAAGAAACTCTTAAGCAGGAAATAATAAAGACATCCTATGGCTAGGTATTAAGTAATTGAAAAAAGTTAAATGACTGTCTCAAGATCAAAGAGATTTGTATTTGTAGATACGAATCAAAGTGCAAGCAATAAACAAGTCTTTATTTTTGGATCAATAATTTCTAGTTGTTGCTTAAGTAGTGCATTTTTGATCGCACTATATATTGAATATCTTCATAACCCAGCTTTTCACAGCTTTATTCAATCAAGAGGAATATTTCTATGAATTTTGAGTTAATCAATATTAAATATTACTCATAATTACTCATACAAAAGCTCTCTAAACCGAGAGCTTTTTATATTAATCTTAGAAAGTTTAAAAATATTTTGAGACTATCTAGCCAACAAATCTATTTTTATTAGCAGTTTCTAATAGACCAAAACTCCTAAACGTCAATTATTTGTTTAGAAGTATTTAAGTAACTTCTTATTGGTTAAACAAAACCAGGAATAATTTGACCTGTTGTTGCATACGCACCTACTAAAGCGATACAACCAAAAAGTGCTGCATAGCCATTAAGCCTCTCTGCTGTTACCTTCTCAGGGTCAATGTTTCTTTTTTTGTTTTCTTGAATAGACATTACACAACTCCAGGGATAAGTTGACCAGTTGTTAGGTAGATACCTGTTAGAAGAACGAAAGCCATCATCGATGGTCTGCCAATGCTTCTTTCTAGAATTGTCTTGTTAGATGGTTCCATAATTAAAAATTTAAAAGATGCCGGGGATTATTTGACCTGTTGTGGCATATGCGCCAAAGGCTGCAACGAAGCCAAGCATTGCTGCCCAACCGTTAAACTTTTCTGCTTCAGGAGTCATTTAAATTAGTGATCGATTCTCTAAATGAAATTAACGGAACTACACCTGCAGTTGATGGTGGGCAGCCGAACATACTAGTAAAAATGATCAAATACATTAGAAAAATCTATATAAAAACGAAACCTTAATCCGTACCTTTTCTATGTACTACCTGTTAAATTCCTATAATTAAAAATTTAATGAAAAAAAAAATTGTACGATCCCTCAATTGGGCAAGAATCACTCACCAAGGTTGATGTCATAGGCGTACTTGTCGGACATGTCCTTTTTGGAATTTTCGCCACACTTTTAATTGATTGGAGTTGGATTCCCTTAAGTTCTCAACAAAGAGAGAGTGGTCGATCACTAAAAGAAATCAAAAGAAGCTGGGGTTGGGAAGAAAAAACTGATAGTAAGGATGAGTCTCTAACCCAAGAAAATAAAAAAACCTTAGTTGAAGAAAATAACGAATAATCTTTTAGTCCCTAACAAGATCAAATAATTTGCATTGATATGTACCATATAATCTTACAATTTTTGAAAGCTATATTAAAAATATATATCAAGAGTTTTCAATTCAAGGGATGCTTTTGTATGGTAGCCATTTCTTGCATGGTCTTGGCTATCAAAAATAATAACCCTAGATACAACGCAGCTAAATATTAGTTCTTGGAAAATAATTTATCTGTGTTTATTGCTCATAACAATCGCAATAAATAACTATAAATAATTGTGTTTCATAAATATATTTTAATTAGTTTATTAATATCTTTTATTGACTAAACTAAGTCACAAACATAGTTTTATCCTAAGCAACGAAATGACAGGAGCAGATTGTACGCATTTATTCAAGTCTGCCTATGAAAATCGCTACACCTGGGAATCAGATTTTTCAGGTTATGAAGGTAAATGTTCTTGGACAGATGGCGAAAGAGAAATAAAAGGAAGCTTTGTCTTAGGACAAGAGTTAAAAGCAACTGTTAATGGAATAGATGACGAAGAAATACACAAAGCCATTTCTTCACAACTTTGGGAAGTTGCTATTCATCGAGTTAGAAGATCATTTGAACAAACTCATGGTAAAAATACCTTTACTTTTGGGGATACTAATGAAATTGGCTCAGAGGTTATAGTTGGAGGGAAAAATGAAGGTGACAAATATAGGGTCAGAAACGACATTATTACGATGGTTTATAGGCATATTCATGGAAATCTAATAATCATCCTCACTAAGGATGTGATTCATACTGGTAATGGCTACTTAAGTAAGAGTTATTCCAGCCAATATCTTGATCCAATATCAAAAAAAGATTTAAAGGGAAAGAGTTTTTACAAAGATAGTTTTATACCTTTATTCAAGGAAGGACCGTGGGTTTTATCTTCTAGATCCGTACATCAAGAATCCTCAGAAGGTTCAATAATAAATAAACAAGTATTTTCTTTTTCGGAGTTAAAAAGTCTTAGTTCAAAGCAAAGTTAGCCTAGTAAATTTTAACAATATTTTTAGGTTATATAAAAATATCTACCTGCATGAAAACCGGGATGTATAACTTAACTATTTTCGATTATGAATGAATAGTAAGGACAGGAGGTTTACTGATGCTTCTTCATTTTGTCCCTATTCGTGTTTTTTATGCAAAACCCCAAGTTTCATTCTTTGATGCAGGAGTAAATGGCTCAAATGGCGCTTATGTTGTCACCCCTAAAAACGCTATTTCCCATCCTGATAACGACAATTTTGAGTAGTATTATTTTTTTCATAAATCAACGTTAAAAGTATTTTTAAACATACATAGTTAGTAATTTACGCAAAAATATCTTCAGGTAACGTAATCACTGCTTTATGAAAATCAATGAGGATTTTTTTGTTTAGCTACTTTTTTAAATGTTTTTGATGTCCTATTATTCGTTTTAGATAGATCAGCCTTGCTTGGATTAGGAATACTGAACTGAGTTAGTAATTTCATGAAAATTATGAGAAATTAAAAAATATTCAAAGCTTATAAATATCTAATCGTTATCAATTTGAAACTCTTTCAACGAATCTCCGTAATAACTCATAGCCAATTGAAGCAAAACCCAGTTCACAGCTCTAGACATTATGTCCTCGAAATGAAATCAACTTAAATATGGCTTATGTTTGAAAGCTTTGCCATGAGTAATTATTATTTTTAAAGGATTTAAAAAATCTGTTGCTAATTAAAAATCAAATTAGCCTTCAATCTTTGTTCTCATAACAAGTAAAGATAAGTAATTATTCTTAGCATTTGTGCATTTTAAATATAAACTTTTCTTATAAAGCTATTGAAGGCTATTGAATGGTTTTTCTATCTAATCCTCAGGTGTGGCACTTACCAGGCACTTGGTCTGAGAAACCTATTGAAGGTCCTTACTTAGGAATGACATCAAATCAATTAAGTTGGCTGGCCGCATCGATTTTGGTAACTTTATTCATAGCTTTTAGTATTTACATCCTTGAAACGAGCACCTCAAAGCGGAAAAGAAGTTCTTAGAATAATTGAAACAATAATATTTGACTTACTTGGGTAAATAATAATTTATGACCTATTTTATTCTATATTTTTTTGGCATAGCCTCAATTTGGTGGATTTATCGTGTTGGATGGACGGAAGCACTGAAGACCATTCTTAGCGTTTTAATTCCTTCTCTCTTAATTATTCTTTTTAATGTCAAAGCAGGCCGACTCATATTCAAAAACCCTTCGATTGGATTAATAAGTATTCTTCCCACAGCCATTTTTATTTATCGAGGATCAAAGCCTCTCGTATTCGGTATTAATAGTTGGATAGATAGAAAAAGAAACGAATTTGTTGATTCAAAAGAAGTTGTTGATGCCGAAGTAGTTTCTAAAGAGGAAGCATAAATTTTCACTTTAATAAATTAGTCATAGAGAGAGGTTTGAAGGGTCTAAAACACTTAGTCCATTTATATAGATCTCTTTTACCTTCAAGACAAATGGATTAGATTTTGAATTTCGAACAAATTAGGAGTTTCTTTATTCTTTTATTAGTTATATTTGTTGATCGTGTAGGATAAAAGGCAATAATAAAGTGATTAATAATTCAACCATGACAGATAACGAGCCAAAGTGGGATTACACCACTAAAGAAGGAAATTTTGCGGCAGGTGCTGCGGTTGTTGGAGGAAATTTACTAGTTCTTATTATTTACATTCTCTATAGAACTGTTCCCTCTGTTCACCATTTCATTATCGGGAGATAAGTCAAGAGCTACCTGAAGAAAGACTTTAATTATTGGCAAACAGGATCTCAGTATCTTCGGTTAGATGTTGATTGCGCCCAGATGAAAGCTAATAAAAAAGCCATCCCAATTAAAGGTAGTAGGGTTTTAATCAACCCAACTAGAAGGAAAACCCCTATCCCTGCAGAGCTATAAATTGCCCATCTTGGGACATGTCTACCTGCTCTGCTCCCTTTATTACTTGAAGAGGGAATTACTTCTGGATCAATAGCCATTTTCAACTCAAAGATAATCTATCTTTTGACACAATAAATTCATTCAAAAGGAAAACAAGCAACTAATGGATACTGTAATCATGAGAATTTATTTCTAGCCATATCCTTATATCTAAGATTTCTAAAGCATCTATGTATTTATAGTTTCTTCAAATAATCCAAAAAAAGTCCATGCTGTTAATGAAATAAATCCAATTACCAAAGAAATGATGGCAAAAATAAATTGCTCTAAAAAAAGAACTGCAATAGCTGTTGTTATGAGAAGGATAGAAGCAATTAAATAAATGCTTGGAGGGATTTCCTTCAAGCATTCCATAATTCACCTCTTAGCAACATCCTTATTAAAAAGGAAAATCCGACTTTATCCATAAAACAGAAAAGACTTTCATAAGTAACCACATAACTAAAGCTCCTTCTAGGAAGCCAAACCAATAAAGGGCATAGTTAGATATCCCCAATTCTTTTTGAGCACGTTCAACAAATGATTTATGCCACTTGATCATTCTCAGAACTCATTCTCATATATTCGTTCATTATAGTTAAAAACATCAAATAATTTTTTTAGACTATAAGACTTATAGCTCTTGTTAGAGTTTTTGCCAAATAGCAGCTCTTTCGCTAATAACCTAAAGTTATCTATTTTGTTTTCATCACGTATCAATCACTACGAAAATTAGTCAATTTAGATTTGATTAAAATGGCACTCAAATTCTGGTTCTTAGCTTTTACTTTAATGATTCAGTCACCTCGCTTAGTTCAATCCATCTATCTTCATGCTCTTCAATAGATTGAATAAGTGCTGCTAATTGATGACTGATTTCACTAACATCTCCACAACTATCAGTTATTTTTTTTTCTAAATCTATTTTCTGTTCCTCTAACAAAGGGAGTTTAAGATCTAATTCTTTTAGTTCTCTAGCTTCTTTAAAACTCAATCGCCTCTTATTATTTTTAGGCTTAACTTCTTGTTCTGATCCACCCTTGTTTCCTGAATCATTTACGATCTTATCTCGTTCTTTTTTATCATTTTTTCGCTCCCCTAATATCTTTTGTTCCAAAAATCTTGAGTAATTGCCTTCATATCTTTTCAAGTAACCATTTTCAAAGTTAAAGATTCGATCAATAGTTCGATCAAGGAAATATCTATCATGAGATACGACTACTACACAACCTTTAAAATCCTCAAGAAAGTCTTCAAGTACGCTTAGTGTTTGGATATCTAAATCGTTTGTAGGCTCATCGAGCAATAATACGTTGGGAGCTTGTATGAGCATTTTGCAAAGTGCAAGTCTTCTTTTCTCTCCTCCAGAAAGCTTTGATAATGGACTATGTTGCTGACTTGGTGGAAATAGGAATTTTTCTAAAAGTTGTGATGCTGTAATTTGTTTTCCTCCATGATCAATCTGGAATGCAGCATCTTCTACAAATTCGATAACTTTTCGATTTAGACCACTCCCTTGATTTAAATCATCTGTATGTTGATCTAGATATCCAATATGTACTGTTTCTCCTAATTTCATCTCCCCACTGGTAGGTGATCTTTTTCCCGCAATTAGATCTAAAAGAGTCGATTTACCACTTCCATTTGGACCAATAATACCTACTCGATCTTCTGGACTAAAGCTATAAGTAAAATCATTTAAAAGATCCAAATTATTCTCTTTTTCATTAATTGACAGTCCAACACCTACTGCCTCAATCGCTATTTTCCCAATTCTTCTACTCAATGAATTCATTTCTAGTTTAGATTTAACTTGCGCTTTAGGTTTTGCTTGCATTTCAGCAATCCTTTGAATACGAGCTTTTTGTTTTGTGCTTCTTGCTTTAGGGCCTTGTCTTAACCAAGCTAATTCCTTTCTTAAAACACCCTGGAATTTTTTCTTGGTAGATGCCTCTGATTGCTCCTGTTGAACTTTCTGTTGAAGAAATTCTCGATAATTGCCTGAATACTTGCGAGCTTCTCCATTATTAATTTCAACCATCCTAGTCGTTACACGATCAAGAACATACCTATCGTGAGTAATCAAAACGAGCGCACCCTCATAATGATCTAACCAATTTTGGAGCCATTCCACTGCAGAAGCATCTAAGTGGTTAGTAGGTTCATCAAGAAGTAAGACATCTGGTTGAGAAACAAGTGCTGCCGCAAGTCCCACTCTTTTTCGATAACCACCAGAAAGATCTTTAACAGGCTTATCTAAATCTTTTATGCCTAGTCTTCTTAAAATATCTTGACATTGCTGCTCTAAATTCCATGCCCCAGCGGCATCCATAAGTTCACTTACTTGGCCAAGCTTTTTCAAAAGGGCTTCATCTTTTGGATTTTTAGCTATTTGTCTACTTAGCTTGCTGAAATTAAGTAATAATTTTCTTTTTTCTCCGCTCCCTTCAAGAACTTCCTCCAAAATACTTTTTTCACTATCAAAACTTGTTTCTTGCCCTACTAAAGATATCCGCAAAGAGGATAAACATCTCCTTTCGCCTTCCATCAAAGGTTCTACTCCTGCAAGAACCCTCAAAAGGGTTGACTTACCAGATCCATTAGGCCCAATCAAGCCAAGTCTTTCTCTTTTATTTATATAAAGATCTAGATTTTTAAAAAGATTTTTTATCCCAAAGTCTGTTGAAGCATTGATGAGACTAATCAACACAACTTACGTCCTCACGACCATAACTAAAGCTAACTAACAAATAATACTCCTTTTTCATCTAGATCTTTTGCAAATCTTGATCTTAAATTTAATCATAACGTCTTTAATTGACGTTTATTCATCAAATAATCCTCAATTAGTAATCTACATAAAGTCAATTAACAAATTACCTAAAGAAATTACAGTACTGTTCAACTCTTGAACTAACTCTTCCAGAGCCTTTTAAACCTAATAATCTAGCTGCCTCTCCACCACTTATTTCAGCGGCATAGTAACGTCCGCAGATATTCTTCGTTTCATAAATTCGCTCATCAGATCTAACAGTCATCGGTGCGAGAAGTAAAACAGATAAAGATATTAGGAAAATACGGTTCATTATTATTTTTTATTAGAAGAAAAATCCGTGTCGCATTTTGTGAGTAAGATCTTAACCAATTATTCATACAATTGGGATAAGGATGAATTTTCTTGAGAGAGTTCTTTCTAATTACTTTCTGGCTTGGAGTCAGATTTTTAATTATACAGATAAGACAAGTAGAATTCCTTTTTGGCACTTTTTTATTCTGGACGGATTGATTGGCTCCTTGGTTTCAGTATTTTCTGCTAATAATCTAGGTAATGATCCCAATAATTTTTATTCAATCTCTGAAGGGTATGACTGGAGCTATTTATATAGTATTCCCTCTTTCTTAGTATTTTTAGCTTTATTGATAAGAAGGCTTAGAGATATAGGGAAAGAAAACTTAGTCTTATGGGCATTTTGTTCATTTATTCCCTTCTATAATCTTTATTTGTTTGCACAACCATCCTCGAGAACCCCAATTGAGACATAGTCATCTTTTAACAGAATATGAACTTAATCATTCTAAATACTTTAGCTTTCAACTTTTAGAAATAGATATCCTGGATTAATAATCCATACGACACATTTTAGTAGCCATTAGAATATATTCTAATGGCTACTAAATAATAATTTTTATACTTTTAAAAAACGAAAGCAATTGAATAAATCAAAAACTTAATTCAAAACATCGAGAAATCGTATTTAACAAAGATTAAATCTCAAAGTCAAGGAAATTTAAAATTTTCCAATCATTTCCTCCCCCTAAATGTTCGTGGATACGGGACATTTAGAGCATTGAACCTTTCAATTTTTTTTCTACGCCTATAAAACTTATAGAACAAATCAAAAAATGTCGATACTCCAAGCCATGAAAGAATACAACCTATAAAAATCCTTGCGCCTTCTGTCGAGGCAATCCAATAAATTATCGGATTAACTATAAAATTAACGCTAATTAAAAGACCGATCAATAAACAGACAATAAGACAACTAATAACTATTAGGGCTCTGAGGATTCTTTTAGTACTTAGACGCTTCATCGACATATGCTGAAATCTTATTGAGAAGTTTACAACCTAATTTAAGAGATAATCCAGGTCAGTTACTTTTGACCTATGGCATCCCAAAAATGAGTCGAGGAAACAATATCAGAAGTTATTTCTCATATGATAACAAGAACCGACAAGGTCAACACGGGAGACCAATTAGCGATAGGGCAAAAATACAGAGAATGGATTAAATGCATACTAAACAGTGACCTTCTTCCACAAAGTATTCTCTTCATCAACACTTCTACTTTTGGGAACAAGTTTAGAAAAAACTATAAGTATCTAGGTAGATTTTTTTTAATCCAAAAGATAAAATTTTCCATCAAATCAATTAATGATGGAGATGAATTAAATACTTATTAATAACATCAGACCAATAATTTCACTCTGATTTCAATGAATTCAAGAATGGTTAGCCGCTTTCAAACGTTTCCCTGATCCAAGTGGATTAAAGTATTGGATTGATAAAAACAGTTCAGGAAAAAATAGTGAAAGAGTAATTGCGCAATCATTTATGGCTTCAAATAAATTTAAAGATTTATATGGACACAAAGTCTCTAATACTCAAAATGTAAATAATCTTTATTCAAATGTACTTGGAAGGCTAGTTGGTCAATCTGGAGTAAATTATTGGCTTGGACAATTAAATAATGGCATAGAAGAGAGGTATGAGGTTCTACTTGGTTTTGCAGAATCTACTGAAAACAAAACTATTTTCTCTGATATGACAGGGATAATTTGAAATATTAAAAAATGAAAATTAATCCTAGGAATTACATCTAAATGATTAAATCAATCAAATCTATTAAGAAAATTTTTGCAATAACAAGTTTAATTGCATCTATAGTTTTGATTTATATTAAATCAACTTCGCCTAAATTAATTCAAATACAAGATAAGGCTGAAATCAAAATTGGAAATCATATGCCTTCAGTTGAAAGAAGTCCTTATAAAAAATATTCAATATATTAAAGTTCAAAATTTCTATACCATGAAGAGTCAGATATTCTGGTCAAAAATCTATTCCTATTGAGAAAATAGCTTCCAATGCAATTATTAAAGAACCTAATCCTCGAGGGGACTTTACAATATCCTTAAGTCCAGATAAATATACATTCTGTATTCTCAAATAGAATGAAGCATACAAAAATAATTTTGATTCAAATGTTTTCTTCACTCAAACTAAAATCAATAAGAATACAAAAGATTTAGTTCTTATATATGACAAATATGCAGTTTATTAACTCATATTAATTCTATCTATTTTTAAATAGATTTCATCTCTCATTCAATCACCTTGAATAGTTAAATCTTACAAGCTCAATTCTATTTTTCATAACTTTAAATGAAGAGAAAGTGAAAGATTTTCTTTAATTAGCAATAAAATAAAAAAATATAGCGAAAATTAAATTTAATTATTCTATAAAATTATGCGTCGTTTGGTTTCAGGAATAGTTGGTCTGACAATGCTATTAACTGGGTGTGCAACAACAAGCCAAGAAGATAGTTCTCGACTTGATCTCATAAAAAAGCGTCAGGAATTGATATGCGGAGTAAGTGGGAAAATACCTGGATTTAGTTTCCTTGAGACTGATGGTAGTTATCAGGGATTGGATGTAGATATATGCAAAGCATTTGCCGCTGCGATAGTAGGGGATTCAAAAAAGATCCGATATAGGCCTCTAACTGCAGCAGAAAGATTTACAGCTATAAAAACCGGTGAGATTGACCTCCTATCTAGAAATACTACTTTTACTCTCAGTAGAGACTCCGCAGGAGGCAACGGCCTAACTTTTGCACCAGTTGTTTTTTACGATGGTCAGGGATTAATGGTGAAGAAAAATAGTAAGATAAATAGTCTTAAAGGTCTTTCCAATAAATCTATATGCGTAGGTTCAGGTACAACTACTGAGCAAAATATCAATGACGCGTTTGAGAGTGCTTCACTTCCTTATACACCGATCAAATACCAAGATCTTAATCAAGTAGTCGCAGGATATTTACAGGGGCGCTGTTCAGCTATGACTTCTGACCGTTCACAGCTAGCAGCGGCAAGATCAGGCTTTAAGAACCCAAAAGAGCATATTATTCTCGATAATGTATTAAGCAAAGAGCCACTTGCTCCAGCATCTGATGGTCAAGACCAGCAACTTGCTGATGCAATGAGATGGATAGTTTTTGCGCTCATCTCAGCAGAAGAGCAAGGTATAACAAAATCAAATATTTATGAGAAAGTACAACTCGCAAAAAACAATCCTCAATTAAAACCATTAAGAAGATTTCTTGGTATTGATGGAGGCCTAGGAGAGAAGATTGGTCTAAGTAATGACTTTGTTGTTAAGGTAGTTAGTACAACTGGCAATTACGGAGAAATTTATGAAAGACATTTGGGAAAAAATAGCCAAGTGCCTATTCCAAGAGGATTAAATGAATTGTATACAAAAGGTGGTATACATTTTTCCCCGCCATTCAACTAATAAAATAAATTATTTATAAATGAAGAGGAATAGAAAAATATTGATTCAATTTGGTATCTGTATAGTATTTGTTATTGTTGTTGGAATATTAATTAATAATCTAGCGATAAATCTAATAAGAACTGGTCTTGGTTTTAATTTTAGTTGGCTCTCAAAACCAGCAAGTTTTGCTTTAGCAGAACATGCTTTACCTTATTCCTCCTCTGATAGCTATGCCTGGGCATTATTTATAGGATGGCTAAATAGCCTGAAAATAATTTTCTCATCATTAATATTAGCGACCTTCCTTGGAACAATAGTAGGTTTTGCAAGAACAAGTACAAACTCATTATTAAGCCTAATTTCAGCTAGTTATATAACAATTATTCGTCAGACTCCTCTTTTACTTCAACTAATGTTTTGGTATTTTGTTGGATTCTTAGGTTTAAAAGATAATATGTTTATCCAATATAAAAATATATTTAACATTTCAAATCAAGGAATAGAATTATTAGGATTAAATTTATCCTCGGAATTTTTAGCATTATTACTTGGTCTCAGTATATTTACAAGTGCATATATAGCAGAAGTGATTCGTGGAGGTGTCCTTTCTGTATCTAGAGGACAATGGGAATCTTTCAGGAGCCTAGGGCTTTCTGAAAGACAAGGACTTGTACGCATAGTAATTCCACAGGCATTGCCAGCGATTATCCCAGGATTAACAAGTCAATATCTTAATCTTGCTAAAAATAGTACCCTAGCGATAGCAGTCGGGTATTCAGATATTTATGCAATAAATGATACTATTATCAATCAGACAGGAAGAGCCATAGAGTGTTTTATTATATTACTTATTAGTTTCTTATTATTAAATATCTTGATCACTAATAGTATGGAAATACTAAATAGAATAATTTTAAATTCACGAAATCCTACTTAATTTATGTTAAATATTAATTTAAATTCAAAAACAATTTTTATTAAGATAAGGAAAACTTTATTTTCGAATTTCTTCAATACTATTATTAGTTTGATAATTATATTGATTATTAGTTTCATATGTCTAAAGTCCTTTGGATGGCTTATCTTTAGCGCTAATTGGAAAGTTGTAACGTCAAATCTTCCTCTATACGCATTTGGTAGTTTTCCACCTAACGAACAATGGAGACCTACTACTTGGATTATTAGTCTCCTATCACTAAGTGTTATCACCCTTTATGGCCCTGATTGGACACGTCTGCGTAAAAGACTACTTTTAGGTTGGGTAAGTACTGTACCCTTAGGTCTTTATTTACTTTATGGTGGTTTTGGCCTATCGCCTATAATGAGTAGACATTGGGGTGGCTTAACTCTAACTATATTATTAACTACTTGTAGCTCAATATTGTCATTGCCAATTGGAATAATTTTAGCACTCTGTCGTCAGAGTTCATTACCGCTGCTTCAGAAGCTAAGTTCAATCTATATAGATACAATGAGAGCAATTCCTCTTATTGCAGTACTTTTTTTTGGTCAACTACTAATACCTTTATTTCTTCCAGTTGGGATAGAGATTGAGCGTGTTTGGAGAGCTATCTTTGCTTTTACTCTTTTTGTCTCTGCCTACATTGCCGAAGATATTCGTGGTGGGCTTCAAGCAATCCCCAACACTCAAATAGAATCTGCAAATAGTCTCGGCCTTAATCAATACCAAATCATTCAATTTATATTAATTCCTCAAGCTTTACGTATCGCACTGCCTGCTCTCACCAATCAATGTATCGGACTTTTTCAAAATACGTCTTTAATGGCCATTTTAGGATTAGTGGAATTACTTGGTGTAGGAAGGAGTATCCTGGCTAATCCTGAATTTATTGGTCAATATATAGAAGTTTATGTTTGGCTAGCATGTGTCTATTGGTTGGTTTGTACAATCATGGCGGTTCTAGCAAGACATCTTGAACAAAGAATGAAAATTAATCCGATCAATCCCAGATAATTCATGGAACCTATTGTTATTGCGAAGAATCTCACTAAGTCTTACACAAAAGGATTAAAAGCTCTTGATAACGTTTCTCTTACAGTTAATCAAGGAAAAGTTCTAGTAGTCATGGGTCCCTCAGGCTCAGGGAAAAGCACTCTAATTCGGACTTTTAATGGTCTTGAAACTTTTGATACAGGTGAACTAAATATTTTAGGAATAAAAATTGATTCCACTCATGATGAAAGGAAAATCCAAAAAGTCAGACGAAGAGTGGGGATGGTATTTCAACAATTTAATTTATTTCCTCATCTATCAATTCTTGAAAATATAACTCTCGCTCCAATAAATGTACAAAAGCGTCGTCAAACAGAAGCACAAGAATATGGCATGTATCTCTTGAGTCAAATGGGAATAGATTCACATGCCAAAAAATACCCAAGTCAACTTAGCGGAGGAGAACAGCAACGAGTAGCCATAGCTAGGGCTTTAGCCTTAAAACCTGAATTACTTTTATTCGACGAGCCCACTAGTGCTCTAGATCCAGAGCGAATCAACGAAGTACTCGATGCGATGAGAAGACTTGCTGCGCAGGGGATGACAATGGTTGTAGTAACACATGAAATTGGCTTTGCTAAAGACGTAAGTGATCAAGTTTTATTTATGGATTCAGGTAAAGTCATAGAAACATCTCCTCCAAATATTTTCTTTTCAAATGCTAGGCATGAAAGAAGTAGAAAATTTCTAAATCAGCTTGATAAACATTAACAATGTCAAATTCATAACAAAATGAAACGGAAGTCCTAAATAAATGGGGAGAAAGCAAATGGCATGAGTTCAGCTAATGCAAATATTTTTTAAAATACCTAAGTTGACTTAACGACACAGATGATACACATGCCTACTCCCTTATAGTCCTCCAAGAAGTAGTCATATTAAAACTATGAATATTATACACAGAAACATACATTACCTTTAAGTCACTCAATCACTGAGCGATGTGTGGAAAAGATTTGCACGTTGTGTAGATAAAAAAGACCAATAATACAAATCTATTTGCGTCAACAGATCTGTGAATACAAAAATCTTAGTTTTATGCTGCGATATCTTCTCTCAACCCTCTATCCCTACTGCCTTTAAACCATACAGGTCTTGGTAGAAGTTCAGTCACTGGATATAAGTGACCTGTCTCTGAATAGGGCTTCTCAAGGGTTGGAGCTTCTGCAAGAACTGCGTTGTAATCCTTAATTGAAAGAACACTTCGAGTGGATTTAGAAGTCATAGTTCTTGGCTATTTTATAGATGATGAGCTAACAATCAGATAATGACGTTCAGAGCGAGCTTTTCCTAAAGAATATGTGGAAGAGCAGTTTTTTATAATTCTGGACTTTTGAGATTTCCTATCACTTACGATCTGTTAGTTATTAGTAATAGAAACCTGATTGAAATAGAATAAAGAAATAGGGGTGAGAATGTTAAGCCATCCACACACCATCCACACATCGCAATATCGCTGAGATCACATGGCACCAAAGGAGATTAACTACTGGCTAATGAAAAGTGAGCCAGATGCTTACAGCATTAAAGATTTACAAAAGGAAGAAGAAACGCTCTGGGATGGAATCCGAAATTATCAAGCTAGAAACTTTATGCGGTCAATGGAAATTGGTGATCAAGCTTTTTTTTATCATTCAAATACGAAGCCCCCTGGAATAGTTGGTCTGATGGAAATTATTGAGACAAATTTAATCGACCCATTTCAGTTTGATGAAACTTCAAAGTACTTTGACAAAAAGTCAAAGAGAGATAGGCCTCGCTGGGATTGTGTGAAGACTAAATATATCTGTGAATTTAAAAATATGATTACTTTAAAGGAGCTATCTGAAACTTATACGTCTGAAGAACTAACTCTAGTTCGTAAAGGTAACAGACTATCAATCATGCCAATTAATAAAAGTATCGCTTTAGAGCTTCTAAAAAAACTCAAGAAAAATTAATTTAAAAAGTATGAGATCCAAACATATTCCCAATATAAAGACGTGTTATCAATCTGGAACTGATACCGTTTTGGATCAAAAACCCTGCAAGAGCAGCTTGTAAAAGCCTGTATTGATCCCAATTGGGATGTTTCTCAATATAAACTTTCATCGCTTGTTGAATTTGCTTGGGTATTTCTATTTGAAAACTAATTGTATCCTCAGACTCCAAAACATCCGAACTTTGGATCGAGCTTTTTTCTTTCGTAAAATCAATATTTTTCATTTAATAGTCTTTTAGAAAATTTAATCTGTTCGCAAACTACTATCAAAATCAAATCCATAAAAAACACTTTCTCGAGCCGTCTCAAACTCAGATCAAGCACACAGCTGCATTGAGCAAGGAACTATAAGCCTAACTTATCCTTAGCACTGTTTTTATTTGAGAAACAAATCTACTTTATCAGTCTCTTTTTTTTTCCACAGCAAGTAGTAAATACCTAAATATTTCGATCAATCCTGTGGAAAAAATGTGGGTTGATTCCACTTAAGTTTGGGGAAAAATTTGAAAAACTTTTAGTTAAGTTCTCTCACAAATAGCCTGAATCCCACATTGTTCTCATTTCATTAGCAACATAGTTAGTTACATTTCTAGGCCAATAGACCTCTGCTCCTCGATTTAATAGACCACTAGCACTCAAAACCAATCGAAGACTCCATCCATATTGATCACCTTTCAAAATTGCCAACCAAGGTCTGCGTTCTAATTCCAAAGTGATATTCTCGTCGCCCATTAATTGTTCTTTCACTGAATTGTATTGATCAGACAAATCTATTACTAACTTCACTAGTTTTTCCCACTCAGATTTGTTTAACTCTATTGCCCAGTTCTCTCCTCCTATAAGCGTAGAAAAGTTATCTCTCGATGAATCTTTAATTATTCTCCAACCAGGCCCTTCTTTTTTGATCACCTAACCAGGCAATAGATCAGGCTGATCTTGTTCATCACTTAGTTCAATTATGGCTCTTTGAACTGGCTTAACTGTTGATTCTTCTAAAAGCCCATCAAAATCATCAAATCTTCTTTGTTTTGCTCTAAAAGCAATCCGCACAGTAGTAAGGTAGCGATTAGTGGAATGTCTGATGAGACTCTCACCTCTTTTTGCTAAATCCTTGGAATTAACTCCTGAACCTGACTTAATCACACGTAAAACTTAATTATTGATTTATTCTAAGAGAGAATCGCTCATTTATAAATTGTTCGCAAAATAATGACAGTTGTTTTATTTGTCTAGACTCACTTCGTATTGATTGATTCTTACTGCAAGTATTGGAATTCACTAAGAAAGATGGAAAAAAATAAAATCGAAGACTGCGAAAACACCCAACAACCTGAAATCAACACAAATGATTTTGGAACATTAGCCATCGATTTAGGAAGTTCAACAACTGTAGTCGTTTTTCAAAAAGAAAATGGTGAACCTCCTGAACTTTTAGATTTACCTCCACTTAGTCGATCTCCCGGTGAGATACCAAGCTTAATTTGGAAATCAGAAGAAAAAGAAGAAGAATGCTATTTAATAGGGCAGGAAGTTATAGATTTAAATCTCATTAATGAAAAAGGCAATAACTTAAGTCAAGATTTTAAAAGATGGATAGGATCTAGCGAAATAGAACCTATTTATCATTCAAAAATCTCCCCAGAAAAAGCAGGAGAGATTTTAATTCACAATATTTGGGAAAAAGTCTCGGAGAAGGTAAACATCAAAAGACTAGTATTAACTGCTCCAGTAGATACATATCGAGAATATAGAACTTGGTTAGTGAATGTATGTAATTCCTTAGAAGTAAAAGAAATTGCATTAGTTGATGAACCTACCGCTGCTGCAATGGGTGCTGGACTAGAACCTGGGTCTACATTACTTGTTCTAGATTTTGGAGGGAGCACAATTGATATGTCAATTGTCACTTTAGAGGGAGGAGAAGGACAAGCTTCACCAATTGCTCAACTTGTCAGATTTGATGGAAATAATTTAGAGGGAAAAAGTACACAAGTTCTACGCACTGCAAAAGTTCTAGGGAAATCAGGGCTTCGAATAGGAGGGAAAGATATAGACAGATGGATATCTCATCATTTATTACCAGAAGAAAATCCAACGAATTCAATATTGAGAAAGGCCGAGGAACTTAAATGTGACTTAAGCAATATAAATTTAAAAGAAACATTAGTTCTCACTAAACAAGTACAAAACAAAAATAATGAAGAAAAGTTTTTAAAACTATCTAAAAAGGGACTTGAAGAATTACTCATAGAGAAAGGACTACTAAAAAGTATTGAAAATCTTTTCATCCAGACAATTAATGTTGCAAAACGAAATTCATTTGAATTAAAAGATCTTGATAGTGTTGTATTAGTAGGAGGGGGCTCTCGAATACCTTTAATTAAAAATTATTTAAGTAAAATCTGTGATTCCGTTCCTTTTTTGACTCCTCCCCCTATTGAAGCGATTGCATTGGGAGCATTAAATCTTACGCCAGGTGTTCAAGTTAAAGATGTTCTTAATAAAGGGGTAAGTTTGAGATGCTGGAATAAAAAAAATGAAAAGTATATATGGCATCCTCTGTTTCTAGCAGGTCAAACATGGCCAACAAATAAACCTTTAGAAATAATTTTAGCTGCAAGTATAAATAATCAATTAAGTATAGATTTAATTATTGGAGAACCTCAGGGAGAAGGATCAAATGAGATTATTTATATTAACGGATTACCCACTTTAAAAACAATAGAATCTAAGGATAAAATCAAGAAGATAAATAATACTGCTATTTCTATTCCCCTGGATCCTCCCGGTGAAATTGGTCAAGATTGTGTTAAATTATTTTTTAATATTAATAAAAATTCTCAACTTGAAGTTGAAGGTCTCGATTTAAGGAATCAAAATACAATAGAAATTCAAAATCTTGGGGGCATCAGATAGCTATCTGAATACTTTTTAATCTTAATCACTAATGATTTTTACATAAAAAGATGCCTTCTTCTCCATCAACTTCTTTCAATCTAAGGTCAATAGTTTCATCTTTACTTGTTGGGACTACACGCCCACAAAAGTCTGGTTGAATTGGAACTTCTCTGTTACCCCTATCCACCATCGCAAGAAGAGTAACTCTTTTTGCTCTGCCCCATGAATGCAGAGCTTCTAATGCTGCTTTAATTGTTCTTCCTGTATATATAACATCATCAATTAAAACAACCTCTCTATCGTCAACAGAAGAGGGCAAATCAGTTGCTTGAGATATTCGAGTACCAACTCTGGCAAGGTCATCTCTATGAAAAGTAGGGTCCAAACAACCATTCTCCACTGGCTGACCAGATAATTCCTCTAAATATTTTGCTAATAATTTAGATAAATAAACTCCCCTAGTTGGTATTCCAACAAGCAATAATGAACTATTATTTGGAATTTTTTCCAAAACTTGAGAAGCCAATCTTTTTATGGTTCTATCAAGTTCTTTTTTTGAGAGGATTTCTATCTCTTTTTTTACTGCTTCATCTGGCATATTTTAAAATCCTAAAAATTTTATTTTTTCTTAGGGATAGTTGAAATACTTTTTTAATCTAATAGGGAAAAGCTAACCAAACATCAAAGTATTAGCCTGTTTACCTATTAGGAAGTAATTTAATACTAAAGAGAAACATTATTAGTAACCAATTTCTTTGAATGTCAAGCAGTAACGCCACTTTTTCAATAAGCAAAGGGAAAGTAGCACCAGTGGTATTGGCAATACTTGATGGTTGGGGGCACTCTGAAGAAACTAATCACAATTCTATTAAACAAGCATCTACCCCTGTAATGGATGCTTTATGGCATGCCTATCCTCACACTCTTATTGAAGCGAGCGGTGCAGATGTTGGACTACCAGATAATCAGATGGGTAACTCTGAAGTTGGACATCTAACTATTGGAGCAGGGAGAATAATTCAGCAAGAATTGGTCCGAATATCAAATACAGTTAAAGAAAATAAATTAATTGAAAATACTGCTCTTAATGAATTTTCTAAAGCTTTAAAAAAAAGAGAAGGAACTCTTCATATCATGGGACTTTGCTCTGATGGAGGGGTTCATAGCCATATCGATCATTTGTGCGGATTAATTGAATGGGCTGCTGAAAAAGATTTAACTAATGTCTCATTACACCTTTTCACAGATGGAAGAGACACCTCCGCAAAGAGTGCTTTAAAATATATAAATAGAATAGAAACTACAATCAAATCAACTGGCGTAGGAGAGATTTCTTCAATTTGCGGAAGATATTGGGCTATGGATCGAGATAATCGATGGGAAAGAACTTTAAAAGCTTATGAATTGCTTACTGATCCAAACTTTATGATTAGCGATCTTTCAGCCGAAGACAGTTTAAATAAAAGTTATGAAGAAGGTATAACTGATGAATTTATTGAACCTGTTAGGCTTTCCTCCTCCTTCTTAAAGGATGGAGATGGAGTAGTTTTTTTTAATTTTCGCCCCGACAGAGCTAGGCAATTAGTAAAGGCTCTTAAGCTAAAAGATTTTGATGGCTTTGAAAGAAAAAATAAAACTGATATTGACTTATTGACTTTTACACAATATGAATCAGGTCTTCCTGTTTCAGTCGCTTTCCCACCTGAGCCACTGAATGATTTATTAGGTCAAGTAGTCTCTAGTCATGGACTAAATCAATATCGGACAGCTGAAACCGAAAAATATCCACACGTAACATATTTTTTGAATGGGGGTATTGAAAAGCCATTAAAAGGAGAGGTCAGGCACCTTGTTCCATCGCCAAGAGTTGCAACTTATGATCTTCAGCCTGAAATGTCAGCAGACGAGTTAACTGAAAGTTGCATCAAAGCAATTGAAACTGGAATTTACTCATTAGTTGTAATTAATTTTGCGAATCCAGATATGGTTGGACATTCTGGAATAATGAAAGCAGCTATTAAAGCTAATGAGAAAGTTGATAGCTGCGTTGGAAAATTATTAAATTCAATAGGTAAGTTAGGTGGATCACTACTAATAACAGCAGATCATGGTAATTCCGAAATGATGTTAGGCCCAGATGGCCAACCATGGACAGCGCATACCACAAATCCTGTTCCAGTTATACTTGTAGAAGGGGAAAAACGTAAATTAAAGGGGTATGGTAATGACATAAAGCTCAGAGAGTGCGGAGGCGGATTATCTGATTTAGCCCCAACTCTTTTACACCTATTAAATTTACCAAAACCAAAAGCAATGACTGGTTCAACGCTTATTGAACCAATTAAAATGGCTAAAAAATCAAATCTTGTTCCTCAACCCGCATAATGAAAGAATGATCATTCCACTTTTATCTTGGGCATGGGCAATTTCAGGAGTTTTTCTAATACTATTAGTTCTTCTTCATAGCCCAAAAGGGGATGGGATGGGTGGACTAGCCTCTAGCGGAAACTCTATGTTCACAAGTGCCAGTAGTGCTGAATCGACCTTAAATAGAGCGACTTGGTCATGTCTTATCTTGTTTTTAACCCTAGCTGTTATTCTTAGCGCAGGATGGTTAAAATGATTTTCAGTCTGCTTTTTAAGATTTATTTAATATAGGAAAAATAAGTAATTAGCAAGTGATCTATCTATATCAATAGATAGATCACTTGCTAAAAAATTTTTAACTGAAGTAAGTATTTTGAAAACTCGTTTTGGATTGTCCGAACTAAATAAAAACTATCAATGCCAAATATCGTAAAACCTTCTTGCGAAATGAGCATTTATTTCATCAATACTTTTAACCCTATATTCATCGAAGGCTTCTTGCTCTGATTCAAAAATGCCTTCACCATCATTATTCAAAAGAAGATCTACTTCCCTCCTATTTCTTCCACCTCTAAACCTTTAACTTCCATCTAAATCGTCATAGTCTATATGAGCCAATTAATTACTTAGCTCTCAATCTCTCAATTTGTTCAAGATTGCATGACTTAATCCATTTCTCAATTTCTTTTTTGGTTTTATGCATTTCTCAAAAACCCATTAAGTAAAACGAGAGAAAGATTATTAGGAATAATGAACAACTTTGAAACTTTGCTGAATGTATTCTGAACTTTTAAATAAACAATAAATTACCTGTTTTTCTATCGACGAATAATTCCGAAAATGTTTTGAACAATTATTATGAATGGACAAAAAAATGGACAGGGCTTAAATAAACCCCGTCCATTTTTGAAATCAAAGTGAAACTTAAATGCTGAAACTAATCAGTAATCAAAATCACCGCCCATTCCACCACCTGCTGGGGCAGAATCTTTCTTCTCAGGTAAATCAGCGACTATGCATTCAGTCGTAAGAACCATCCCTGCTATTGAAGCAGCATTTTGAAGACCTGAACGAGTCACCTTCGCTGGATCAACAATTCCAGCAGAAAGCATATCTACATATTCACCAGTTGCAGCGTTGTAGCCATCATTAACTGGTTTGGATTTAACATTCTCGGCCACAACTGCTCCATTAGCACCAGCATTTTCAGCTATACGCATTAGTGGAGAAGTAAGAGCAGCTTCAACAATATTTGCTCCGATTAATTCCTCACCAGAAAGATTAGATGAGGACCAATCGCCCAATGCAGGAGCCAAATGAGCAAGTGTAGTTCCGCCACCAGGAACAATTCCTTCTTCAACTGCGGCTTTAGTTGCGTTAATTGCATCTTCTAAACGAAGTTTCTTATCTTTCATCTCAGTCTCAGTTGCAGCTCCAACCTTCACTACTGCTACCCCACCAGATAGCTTGGCTAATCTCTCTTGAAGCTTTTCTTTGTCATAAGTTGAATCGGTCTCATCCATCTGCTTCTTGATTTGTTCACATCTAGCATTGACAGCTAATTCATTACCTTCAGCAACAATTGTGGACGTGTCCTTGTTGATTGTTACTCGCCTTGAAGTGCCAAGCATATCAAGAGTGGCATTTTCAAGTTTTAATCCTGCATCCTCAGTTATGAGTTGACCATTGGTTAGTACAGCCATATCTTCAAGCATCGCTTTTCTGCGATCTCCAAAGCCAGGTGCTTTAACAGCTGCAACATTTAAAACACCTCTGAGCCTATTAACAACCAATGTAGCCAAAGCCTCTTTCTCTATATCTTCAGCAATGATTAGAAGAGGTTTACCAGTTTTAGCTACTTGTTCTAAAACAGGAACAAGATCTTGAACTAGACCAATTTTTTTGTCAGTAAGCAATATGTAAGGCTCATCCAACACTGCTTCCATTCTCTCAGTATCTGTTGCGAAGTAAGGAGAGATATATCCCTTATCAAAACGCATGCCTTCAGTGACCTCTAGCTCAGTGGTCATTGACTTACCTTCTTCTAAAGAAATAACTCCTTCTTTCCCAACTTTGTCCATTGCATCAGCAATCATTTTGCCAACTTCTTCATCGTTACCAGCAGCGATAGTCCCACATTGAGCAATTGCATTACTATCACTTATTGGTTTGGAATGATCTTTTATTTTTTCAACCAAAAACTCAGTGGCTTTATCAATTCCTTTTTTCAAAGTGATTGCATTAGCTCCTGCTGCGACATTTTTTAAACCAGCTTTGACCATTGCATGAGCAAGAACAGTTGCAGTGGTTGTGCCATCTCCTGCTGCATCATTGGTTTTTGAAGCAGCTTGACGAATTAGAGCAACTCCAGTGTTTTCAATGTGATCTTCGAGTTCTATTTCTTTAGCGATTGTTACACCATCGTTAATTATTTGTGGTGCACCAAACTTTTTCTCAAGGACAACATTACGACCTTTGGGCCCTAATGTGACTGCAACTGATTCAGCCAAAATGTCAATACCTCGCTCGAGTGCACGGCGGGCTTGCTCGTTGTAAATGATGCGCTTAGCCATAAGTGGCGATTTCCTTTAATTTCGAAAAGTTTTTTGGTTTGGACTTCAGCTAAAAGCTGAATTTTAATTGACGACAGCTAGGATGTCTTTCTCAGAGAGAAGAACGTACTCATCGCTGCCTAGTTTGATATCAGTACCTGCGTACTTACTGTAGAGAACCTTATCTCCAACACTTACTTCAGGAGATTGACGTGAACCATCTTCGTTGCGTTTTCCAGGACCAACCTGAGCAACTTCACCGACTTGGGGTTTCTCCTTAGCAGTGTCGGGAAGCAAAATGCCTCCCGCAGTCTTCTCTTCAGATTCAGAAACTTTTACAAATACACGATCTCCTAATGGTTTAACAGTGGAGACGCTGAGAGATACAGCTGCCATAAATTAGTGCAGTAGCAGAAAAACAAAAAGCGCTTAGCGCCGTTCGATAAAGAGTATTACTCATTACCAATGGTATTAATTTATGCATCTAAGTACGCTCAAGACCACATATATTCTGTGCGGTTGACCGAACACTGAAAAAAAATGCCTGTGGAGTGGTAGTCTAAGCCGCTGATAAGAGTATGCGCATCAGAGCATGCTCACAAAGTTTCTAGTTATCTTATGGCCGCTTCTGCTACCGCTACTGTTGGAACTAAAGGTATTGTTCGCCAAGTAATTGGTCCTGTTTTAGATGTTGAATTCCCAGCTGGCAAACTTCCTTCAATCCTTAATGCGTTAAGAATTGAAGGAAAGAATCCTGCTGGGCAAGATGTTGGACTGACAGCAGAAGTTCAACAATTACTTGGTGATCATCGGGTTAGAGCCGTTGCCATGAGCGGAACCGATGGATTAGTTAGAGGTATGGAAGCCGTAGACACTGGAGCTCCAATATCCGTCCCTGTTGGTGAGGCTACGCTTGGAAGAATTTTCAACGTCCTCGGAGAACCGGTAGATGAACAAGGCGATCTTAAAAACGTAACAACTTCACCAATTCATCGCTCGGCTCCAAGCCTTACAGACTTAGAAACCAAACCAAAAGTATTTGAGACAGGTATTAAAGTTATTGATTTACTTGCTCCATATCGTCAAGGTGGAAAAGTTGGTTTATTTGGAGGAGCAGGCGTAGGAAAAACAGTTCTAATCCAAGAGCTAATAAACAATATTGCTAAAGAACATGGAGGCGTATCAGTTTTTGGTGGGGTTGGAGAAAGAACTAGAGAAGGTAACGATTTATATGAAGAATTTAAAGAATCCGGAGTCATCAATTCAGAAGACCTAACCAAGTCAAAAGTAGCTTTATGCTTTGGCCAAATGAATGAGCCTCCAGGGGCAAGGATGAGAGTCGGCCTATCGGCATTGACAATGGCTGAGCATTTTCGTGATGTAAATAAGCAAGACGTTCTTTTGTTCATTGATAATATTTTCAGATTTGTTCAGGCTGGATCAGAAGTATCTGCATTGTTAGGTCGTATGCCCTCGGCCGTTGGATATCAACCAACATTAGGAACTGACGTTGGAGAGCTTCAAGAAAGGATTACCTCAACCCTTGAGGGATCCATAACTTCAATTCAGGCTGTTTATGTACCTGCTGATGACTTAACAGATCCTGCACCTGCTACTACTTTTGCTCATTTAGATGCAACCACTGTTCTAGCAAGAGCTCTAGCAGCTAAAGGTATTTATCCTGCTGTTGATCCACTTGACTCAACCAGTACTATGTTGCAGCCATCTGTTGTTGGTGATGAGCATTATCGCACGGCCAGAGCAGTTCAATCAACGCTTCAAAGGTACAAAGAGTTGCAGGATATCATTGCTATTTTAGGATTGGACGAACTATCAGAAGAAGATAGAAAAACAGTTGATCGTGCGCGTAAAATTGAGAAATTCCTATCTCAGCCATTCTTTGTTGCTGAAATATTCACTGGTATGTCAGGTAAATATGTGAAATTAGAGGATACAATTAAAGGCTTTAATATGATTCTTTCAGGAGAACTAGACCATCTTCCTGAGCAAGCCTTCTATCTTGTTGGAAGCATTGAAGAAGTAAAGGCTAAAGCTGAAAAAATAGAATCTGAATCAAAAGCTTAAAATTCTTTTGCCTACTCAATTTACCTTCAGTCAACGTTTTTCTAAAATCCTCAAGAAATGACTTTAACTCTACGAGTTCTTGCTCCCGATAAGAGCGTATTTGACGATACTGCTGATGAAATAATACTTCCAAGCACGACAGGGCTTTTGGGAGTATTACCTGGTCACATTTCAATGGTTACTGCTATTGATTTTGGAGTATTGAGGGTTTTAAAAAACGGTAATTGGGATTCAATAGCCCTCACTGGAGGTTTCGCAGAAGTTGAATCCAATGAAGTTACAGTTTTAGTAAATAAAGCTGAGATGGGAAAAAATATTGATTCTGCTAAAGCTGAAGCTGAATTAGAACAAGCCAAAAACAAACTAAATCAGGCTCAGGATAAAGTGACTTCCCCTGACAAAATTAAAGCTCAAGAAGAATTGAACAAAGCTAAAGCTTGGTTTCAAGCTTCTAAATCAGACTAAAAATTTATAAACATTTCTTTGTTTAGGGACTTTTATGCAGTTCCACAGAAGGTTACATCAGGGAATTTAACTTTTGCCTGTTCTAAAGTCTTACCTTTGCCTTCCTCTTGCCAATAATTAATCACCTCTGTCGCTTTATTCAATACCTCTACTCTTTCATTATCAGTAATCCAACTTTTTTCTTCTAATTGAGACTTTAATGTTTCCCATGCATCTTCCCTTGGCCAAAAGAAATAAGCTGTAAGGGGACTAGGTCCTCCTCCAACAATTTGATCAACAGCCAAAGCCACATTATCTGGCAACCAAAGAATTTTAAGTAAAAATCTTCCCTCATCTGCCTTTGGGGTATGTCCAGAAGGTACTCCATCAGCATCTATCGTCGCAGTTGCTAATGCTGCAGCACCTCCAAGTGCACTTGGTCGACCGGATTTTGTCTCATCAGAATTTATTTTCCCTTGATTTTCGGATTGTGTGCTTGCCTCAGTACTTGTTACATCTTCTTGAACAGTACCTGCCTCTTCAGAAACCATCATTTCTAATTTTTCAACTAGCTAACAAAGTACTAATTTAACAGCAGCTAGGGCCTATTTGAATTACTAGAGGAGGAAATTCAAAAGGTTTTCTACTATTCGATAATGATGAAATTTTGAAGGGAGAAAAATAAGTAAGGAGATTTATTCAATACGGACAATTTAATTGCACAGTTTTTTTAGAAAATCACTAAAGAAATTAAATTAATATTCCAAATCAATCAAATTCTTGGCAGCATTTTTACTCAATACTTCTACAAAATCTTTTGTTACTAAAACATCATCTTCAATACGAATTCCGATACCTTTCCACCTTTCATCTATCTCAGGCTGACCCTCCGGTATTGCCAAACGGTCACTGATGTAAATACCAGGTTCCACTGTTAAAACCATTCCAGGTTCAAGCTTCAGGTGATAATCACCAAGTCGATATGCCCCTACATCATGAACATCTAGACCTAACCAATGGCCGGTTCGATGCATATACAAATGAGAATAAGCTTCTTGTTCAATTATCGACTCAACTTCACCAACAAGCAGGCCAATATCAACTAAACCCTCAACAAGATGCTTCAAAGCAGTCATATGAACATTCTCTGCGTTATCACCTGGGCGAACACATTGAATTGCGGCTTCTTGAGCTTTGAGTGTAATTTCATATAAAGCTTTTTGTTCTCCAGAAAATTTTCCATTAGCAGGAAAGGTTCTTGTTATGTCACCATTGTAATAATCATCCAAAGAGCAACCTGCATCTATCAAAACAAGGTCTCCATCTCTTATGAGTGAATTATTTGCCGTGTAATGAAGAACACATGCATTGTCTCCGGAGGCAATTATCGAACCATAAGCAGGTCCTCTTGTCCCTTTTTCAAGAAAGTATTTTTCTATTTGAGCTTGTAAGTCTCTCTCATTCATCCCTGGGCGTGCAAATTCTCTAACTATTTCATGGCCCTCTGCAGAAATTTTTGATGCAAGACGCATCCGTTCAATCTCAAAATCATCCTTGCGAAGTCTCAAATCATGAAGTATTGGGCAAGGCGCAATCATCGACAACGGAGCGGAGCCACTTCTAGGAAGTTTTTGTAAATGCTCAGACCAAGTTCTCAACACCAAAGGCTCCAAATGTGGATATTTCCCAACTCGAAAAGCAATCCCTTCGGCTCCTTTTAAATAATGAGGCAAAAGGTTTGGTAATTCATTCAAAGGATGAGATATATCCACTTCGAAATTATCTAAAACTCCTTTGGTTCCCCACCTAAAGCCCGTCCAAACTTCTGCACCAGACTCTTTGGGTAAGACGAATAGTACATATTGTTCACCCTTAGGTTTATGAGGTAAAAACAATGCCACTGCATTTGGCTCATCAAAACCAGTTAAATACCAAAAATCACTATTTTGACGGAATGGATACTCACAATCTGCATGATGAGTGACTAATTCTGCCGCTGGGATGACAGCCGCATGAGAACCTAAATGTGACAAAAATATGTCTCTACGGCGACGAAAAATACTTGAATCAGCCACAAAAATACTCCTATTTACTCTTAAGGATGGCAAGAGAACTAACTTAATGGAAAAATAAAAGCAAAAGATCCTTACTCTTTAAAAAATCTCTAGGGGATGACCCAAGACATTCTGCTCTTAACTGCTCTTGTTGCGGTTGTTTTAATTGGTTCCGCAATGTGCTCAGGAATAGAAGCAGCATTATTGGCTGTCAACCCATTACGAGTGCATGAGCTCGCAAGAAGAAGTCCAAAAGTTTTAGGAGCTAAAAGACTAGAAAAATTACGCCACAGGCTTGGAAGGACTTTAACTGTCGTAACAATTGCTAATAACAGTTTTAATATATTTGGAAGCCTGATGGTTGGTAGCTACGCAAGTTTCATATTCCAAAATAGAATTGGATATCTAATGCCAATATTTTCTATTGGCCTGACTATTCTTGTTTTACTTCTTGGAGAAATTTTACCGAAAGCTCTTGGTACAAGACTTGCATTGCAAATCAGTTTAACCAGCGCTCCTATTCTTGATTTCTTAAGTATAATAATGAGACCATTGCTAATATTTTTAGAACGTCTATTGCCAATTATCACTGCAAAGAGTGAACTTACAACAGACGAAGAAGAAATTAGACAAATGGCTAAACTTGGCTCTCAAATTGGTCAAATTGAAGCAGATGAAGCTGCAATGATATCTAAGGTTTTTCAGCTAAATGATCTTACGGCTAAAGATCTTATGACTCCGAGAGTTGCTGCTCCTACACTTCCAGGAAGAGTTTCTCTTCAGTCTGTCAAATCAAACTTATTAGAGAATAATTCAACATGGTGGGTAGTATTAGGTGAAGAAGTTGACAAGGTAGTTGGTGTTGCCAACCGTGAAAAGCTATTAACCTCTTTACTTCGAGGAGACTCCAATCTAACTCCCTACGAGCTAAGCGAAAATGTAGAGTTTGTACCCGAAATGATTCGAGTAGATAGATTACTTCTTGGATTTAATGACGACAAAAAAGGAGTCAGAGTCGTGGTAGATGAATTTGGAGGATTTGTTGGATTAGTTGGAGCTGAAGCAGTCTTAGATGTATTAGCTGGTTGGTGGGGGAAATCTAAAACATGATTAACAAAAGAGAAATACCGGCAAAATGTACCTTTTTACTTAGTAAATGGAAAAAAAATTTAAATCTTACTAATTTTGAGAGAACTAAATTTGAAAACATTTTAAATCAACTAGATTTTCAAATAAAAAAATTAGAAAAGAAAGAACTAGAGATATCAGTATATGGCCGTGTTGGCGTTGGTAAGTCAAGCTTATTAAATGCATTAATTGAAAAGCAAATATTTCCAACCGACATCCTAAACGGAAATACAAAGGCGACTAAATCTTATACATGGGACAAAAGATTTAAAAACTTAAATAAGGTTGAGTTAATTGACTCTCCAGGTATAGATGAAATAAATAATACTAATAAAGAAAAAATAAATTTTAATTATGTGTTAGATACAGATTTAATTCTCTTTGTAATTGATAGTGACATAACTCGTACCGACTTGAATTCCATTGAAGAGCTATTAAAGAATAACAAACCTATATTACTAGTCTTAAACCGTTGTGATCAATGGAGCTCACAAGAGACAAAACTAATACTCTCAAGTATTCACAAAAAGTTGTCATTTTGCAAACAAAAAATTAAAATTGCTCTAGTATCTTCATCTCCAAGGGAGGCAAGAATAAAACCAGATGGAACTGTTAGAAGTGAACAAAAAATGCCTAAAGTTGATATTCTAAAGAACGAACTTAAAGATATTATTAATCAAAGTGGTGAGTTAATTCTTTGTATAAATAGTCTAAGAATTGCAGACCAATTCTATAAATTGCTTAAAGAGAGTCGACTACTGAGAAAGAAAGAAGAAGCACAAAATTTAATTGGGAAATATGCAACTTTAAAAGCCTCAGGAGTAGCAATTAATCCCTTTTTAATGATTGATCTTGTTACTGGTCTTGCTTTTGATAGTGCCCTTATCATCCAATTAAGTAAATTATATGGCTTAGAAATAGGTGGCCCCTCTGCCAGACAATTAGTTAAAAAGCTTAGTTTTCAAAATTCATTACTAGGGGGGGCACAAATAGGGATACAAATTACTTTAAATATTTTCAAGCAAATACTTATTCTTGCTGCGCCTATTACTGGAGGATTAAGCCTTGCACCTACTGCTCCAATAGCCATTTCACAAGCAGCTCTTGCGATTCATTCAACAAAGCTCATAGGTCGTCTAGCAGCTTATAAATTTCTTAACGGAACAAATAAAAAAGATGGAAGACCTCGTTTAATGTTGAAATATCTTCTCAGAAAAAATTCTGACTTAAGAATAATGCTTGGCGACTTTAAATCTCTTACATCAAGTACAACAAAAAATCAAAATTATTTATTGCCATGAAAATCAAAATAAACTCAATAGCCTTATTTGGGACAAGCGCTGATCCTCCCACTTTGGGGCACGAGGCCTTGTTGAGAGAATTAACAAAAATCTTCCCAAAAGTTATAACGTGGGCGAGTGATAACCCTGATAAAAAGCATCAAATTCCACTTCTAAAAAGAACTCAGCTTTTAAAAATTCTGGTAAAAAAAATCTCACATCCTAAATTAGAACTAGTTCAAGAATTGAGTAGTCCTAGAACGATTCATACTCTAAAAAAAGCTTTCCAACTATGGCCTGAAGCAAGTTTTAGTTTTGTAATTGGTAGTGATTTAGCTGTACAAGTTCCAAAGTGGCTTAATGCTAAGTCTATTCTCAACAAAGCAACAATAGCTATCGCGATGAGAGATGGATGGCCAATTAGCGAAAAACAATTAGAAGCAATTAAAAAACTTGGCGGTGAAATTGATCTACTACCTTTTAATACCCCTGAATCATCAAGTTCAAAATTCAGAGAAAGTCCTCAAGAAGTTCTTGTCCCTAAAGAACTTGTCCCATTACTACTTCAAGAAAATCTATACGGTCTCGCAGATAACAGATAATGAAATTAGCATTGGCCCAGCTAAATCCAGTCATTGGAGATCTCGATGGTAATGCCGAGAAAATATTTTCAGTGTGCAAAGAGATCAAAAACAAAGATGTGGGTCTAGTAATAACACCAGAGCTTTCTTTGATCGGCTACCCTCCAAAAGACTTATTATTTAATCCACGACTTTTTGAAGAGGAAAAAGATGTCCTAAACAAATTAAGCAAAAGATTAAATAATCTTAGCCAAAACTTATCTGTATTAATTGGTATTGCAGAAGCAACTTCAGATAAAGAAATTCCTAAACTATATAACTCAGTTGTTATTTTAGAAAAAGGTATTTGGAGAGTCTTGGCGAGGAAACAACTCCTACCCACATATGATGTTTTTGATGAAAAGCGTTATTTTCGTTCTGCAGAGCATAGTAGTATTTTAAATTTTAATTACCAAGAAAAACTTTGGAAGATCGGAATAACTATTTGCGAAGATATATGGGTTGAGAAAAACCTACAAAATGAGAAAGTCCTAGGAAAAGATCCTATAAAATCATTAGAAAAAGAAAAATTAGATTTGCTTATCAATCTTTCAGCTTCTCCATTTATTGAATCGAAAAGTTTATTACGCCAACGAATAGCGGCCAAAGCAGCTATTCGTCTTTCATGCCCGGTGGTTTATGTCAATCAAGTAGGAGGGAATGATGAATTAATCTTTGATGGTTCGAGTTTTGCTCTTAATAAAAAAGGTAAATTACGACAAGAACTTCCTGCTTTTAAAGAGTCAGTTGGTCTTTGTGAGATAGCTTCCCTCAAAAAACAAACTTCGATATCAAGTAAATATCCAACATCACAAGAAGACCTTTTTAGAGCTTTAGTTCTTGGGGTTAAAGATTATGCAAAAAAATGTAATTTCAACAGTGCCGTTATTGGATTAAGTGGGGGTATCGACTCAGCTTTAGTAGCAACTATTGCAGTAGCAGCTTTAGGTATCTCTAAAGTTCATGGAATTTTAATGCCATCTCCATGGAGCTCAGCAGGTTCAGTAAAAGATGCAACAACATTAGCTAATCGACTTGGAATAAATCATCAAAAGATTCCTATCTCAGATGTAATGAATAGTTTTAACGATGTTTTATCCAATTCAAAGTGGGGGATACCAACTGGTATCACAGCTGAAAATCTGCAATCTCGTATTAGAGGAACAATATTAATGGCTCTAGCAAATCAAAAAAAACATTTGCTTCTTTCTACAGGAAACAAGTCAGAACTGGCCGTAGGATATTGCACCCTCTACGGAGACATGAACGGAGGCTTATCTGTAATTGGAGATCTTTATAAGACAAGTGTATTTGATCTATGTAATTGGATAGATAGTGATTCGTCATCCAGTTGCAGAAATGATTTCTTTCTCCCTGAAGAGATAGAACTTATAAGCTCTGAAATAAGAAACAAGCCTCCAAGCGCTGAATTACGACCAGAACAATTAGATAGCGACTCTTTGCCTGATTATTTCATTCTTGATCCAATACTAAAAGGATTAATTGAACATCACTTACCAACTGAAATCTTAATAGAAAAAGGATTTGATAAAACAATTGTTCATAAAGTAGCCAAGTTATTAAAGAACGCTGAATTCAAACGTTATCAAGCACCTCCTTTATTGAAAATTAGTAATCAAGCTTTTGGAAGTGGGTGGAAAAAACCAATAGCCTCAAGATAAATCCTTTAATTCACTTCTATTAGTCATTCAATTCCTTTACGCAATCGATTGGTCTTCTCAGAGACTTAATATTAATCCCGTAACGTAAAGCTGTTATTAATCCTGCAGCCTCTAAATAATTCTCTGCATGCAAAAAATTCTTATTTTTATCTCCACCTAAACAATCTAGTCTCATCTTTGTGGAACTAACATTTAATACTCCTTGATTAGAAACTATTATCAAAGGAATACGTCTTTCAATACAAGACAAAACTGCTTCGCCACCTAATGCTCCCTGTGGCACAACAACCGCCCCCAAATCATTATTACTTAATAAAGTTTTCACCTCTGAAAAAGTATTTGATTTGGTTTGCATCGCTGACTTACAAATTAGATCGGGTGCATGACTAAGGCCAACTAAAACACTTTGTAAAAATGTATATCCTATTTCCTCTCCAGATGTTCGAGGATCTAACTCATAATCAATTGGCAAGGGAGCCAAACCCGGCGCATGTGCACATGGAATCAATAAATGTTTTACAAGAAAATGACTTATTACAGCTTCGACACCCGCAATAATATCTACACCATTACCTTGTCGATAAAGTCTAGTTTCTAATTCGTCATCATCATCAGGGAAACGAGTCACAACTGCAATTGCTGTTGCACCAGCTTGCTTAAGTTTTTCAGCTCCTCTCAAAAGGACATCTGGTTCTTCGATATTCCCCCAACTTGAGCCACTCAACCCTTTTGTTAGATTAATTCGTATGGCTCTTTCAGTGGTAATTACAGGGCCAATATCTAACCCCAAGCTTGCGACACAGCCATCAGCAACTTGTAAATGTCTTTTCTTTAGATCAGGCTCTAAGCCCGCATCTAATAGTAAGCCTACTTTTTGTTGTCTTACTGGTTTTAGAAAGACTTCTCCCGCGGCAAAAAGATTTAAACTATATCCTTCTACATATTGGATACAAGTATCTACCCAATATAAAGATCCACCATTCATGACATTGGGATGAGTTATTAGACATTCACTAGCAGAAGCCAATAATCTTGCAGCAGGGATTGCATCCCCTGCATATCCACCGACATTGCATCCTATTCCAGTAGGAATAATCAATAATGTTGGCAAAGGTTTAGTGTTAGTCACAAAGAATTCAATTCCGAATTAATACTTTTCTCCTTACCTGTATTAATAATAAATACAACTTCGACCGAAATTGTCTGGATATTTTTTTCAGGATGAGTAGTCACGGAAGTAATAGCCCACCTAACTGGTTCTCCATATTCAACTAACTTACATAAAATATAATTTCTTAAGCTAAATACACTTAATTGAGAAGGCCAATCAAGGTCTAGTTCTACAAATTCAAGATTCACTTTATTAATTACTTATACTTTGATAATTCGTAAAGTTCGAGACAGATAAAAAATTATGCAGCAGCTCCACCTACAACTTCTAAAATTTCTTGCGTTATTGCTGCTTGTCTTGCCTTGTTGTAATCAATAGTGAGGTTTTTAGCTAATTCCTTCGCATTATCACTAGCATTATTCATTGCCGTCATTCTACTCGCCAACTCTGAAGCAGCGGACTCTTGTAATGCACGTAGCAATTGATTCTGTAAATAAAGAGGTAAAAGAGCATTCAAAAGCTGATCAGGACTTTGTTCGAAAACAATGTCCGATGGTAATTTCGGCTCCTCATTAGAAGGAGCAGCATCTTTCTCAATAATTAGTTGGCTATCTTTTGTAGTTAATCTAAAAATTTCATCTTCTGAATCTGCTATTCCTTGAGGATCTAAAGGTAAAAGTGTTTGTATTGTGGGATTACAACTAACCAAACTTACAAATTTAGTAAAAATAACCTCTACTCGATCAGTACTTTCAGAGAGAAATTCAGCTAATACTTCACTAGTAATAGAGCCTGCATCCTCAGATGTCGGGACTTGCTCTAATTCTTTAAAAGTAGCTCTTATATTATAGAGACTAGCTCTATTCTCGAAATATCCTATTGCTTTCTTACCGATTAAAACTAGGTCGGGGCTATATCCTTGACCTTTTAATTCAGCATAGCGTTTTTCTGTTCGTTTGATTATATTTGCATTGTATCCTCCACATAATCCTCTGTCTCCTGTAACAGCCAAGAGAGTAATTGTCTTAACTTCACGCCTATTGAGCAAAGGAGAATCAGCAGCCTCAAACTGCATCCTTGATTGTATATTTTCTAAAACCCTTGCCAATCGATCAGCGAAAGGTCTACTCCTTAGGACTTGATCCTGTGCTCTCCGAACTTTCGCAGCCGCAACTAGTCTCATTGCTTCTGTGATTTTCCTGGTGTTTTTGACAGATACGATCCTGTCTCTTATGTCCTTGAGGTTAGCCATAGGTAAATGTCTCTCTTAGATAGCCTTTTTTTGTATTTAAGTCGCAAGCATGGAGGATTTAACCTCGTTAATAGCGTCTTTAAGCATAGATTCAGATGCTTCACTTAAGACTTTTTCAGAAAGAACATTTTTGATGAAATCAGCCTTGTTTGTTTTTAGGTAATCACGTAATTCACGAGCAAACTTTGTAACTTCCTCCTCAGGTACCTCATCAATTAATCCTTTCACACCTGCATAAACAATAGCTACTTGTTCAGCCAAATTAAGAGGATCAAATTGAGGTTGCTTAAGAAGTTCTCTTAGCCTTTTTCCTCTACCTAATTGTTTTTGTGTAGCCTCATCAAGATCTGAAGCAAATTGAGAGAAAGCCGCAAGTTCATCAAACTGAGCTAATTCAAGTTTTAACGTACCGGCAATTTTCTTAATGGCTTTCGTTTGCGCAGCTCCTCCCACTCGGCTAACTGATATACCAACATTAATTGCAGGTCTTAATCCAGAGTTAAATAAATCTGAGCTCAAGAAAATCTGACCATCAGTAATTGAAATAACGTTGGTAGGTATATAAGCAGAAACGTCACCAGCTTGCGTTTCAATAATAGGCAAGGAGGTCATTGATCCAGCTCCCATAGCATCAGAAAGTTTTGCAGCTCTCTCAAGTAAACGGCTATGGCAATAAAAAACATCTCCTGGATATGCTTCACGACCGGGTGGACGACGTAAAAGCAATGACATTTGCCTGTAAGCCTGCGCTTGCTTGGTTAAGTCATCATAAATAACTAGTGTCGCCTTACCTTGATACATAAAGTGCTCAGCAATTGCTGCACCTGTATAAGGCGCTAAATATTGCAATGCTGCAGCTTCAGAGGCTCCTGCGTTAACAATAATGGTGTAATCCAAAGCTCCTTTTTCTTTAAGAACTTCAACTACATTTGCCACTGATGCTTGTTTTTGACCAACCGCTACATAAACACAAACAACATCTTGACCTTTTTGATTGATGATTGTATCGATTGCTATCGCTGTTTTCCCTGTTTGGCGATCTCCAATAATTAACTCTCTCTGACCTCTTCCTATAGGAATCATCGCATCAATAGATGTAATCCCTGTTTGCATAGGCTCATGTACTGACTTCCTCTTAATAATTCCAGGAGCTATTGACTCAATTAATCTTGAGTCAGTTGTAGCCATCTCTCCTTTTCCATCAATTTGCTGTCCAAGAGGATTAACAACTCTTCCGAGCATTGCCTCACCAACTGGTACTGAAGCAATCTTTCCAGTGGCTTTAACTGTGCTTCCCTCTTGTACTCCTAAAGCTTCACCCATCAACACGACACCAACATTGTCATCTTCAAGATTTAAAGCAATCCCTTCTGTACCATCTTCGAACTCAACTAGTTCTCCTGCCATAACCTTTTCAAGGCCATAAACTCTTGCGATACCATCACCAATTTGTAAAACAGTACCTACGTTGCTTACTGATACTGACTTATCGTAATCAGCAATCTGCTGTTTAAGGATTGAACTGATCTCGTCGGGACGTATAGAAACCATGGGATTAACTTAAGTTGGGGAAGATGAAAGGGAGGAAGAAGGGGGAGAAAGTCAGGAGAGAATTAGCTGACCTTGGCCAAAGCGAGACCAAGTCGCCTAACTTGACCTGCAATGCTAGCATCAATGACTTTTGATCCAACATTGACCACAAAGCCGCCTAGCAATTCGGAATCGACTTTGAGATCGATTTCCAAATTATCTGTACCAGCTATTGATTGTACTTTCTTGAGCAGCTCAGATTGTTGATCTTCATTTAGAGCTGAAGCTGAAGTGATTGTTGCTAAAGCAATATTTCTTTGCTCTCGATAGATTTCTAATAATCTTTCAAGAACAGAATTCAACAATCCTATTCTCTGTCGATCAGCCAAAAGTTTTAGAAGGTTTAAGAAAGAGGGAGTGACCTGACTAGAAAATAGCTTTTCTAAAGCTGCTTTCTTTTGATTAATCTCTAAAACTGGCGATGACATCGCATCACTAAATTCAGGACAAGTATTCCAAAGTTCTAAAATAGATTTAGCTTGGCTAACTACTTCATCCACCTCATTGCGGCTCTCAGCGACTTGAAGGAACGCTTCAGCATATGGAGTAGTAATAGTATTAAGTAATGGCATTAGTTCCCTCCAATATTTTTAATTGACTGTTTAAGAAAATTATCCTGAGTATTTGAATCTAACTTTTTAGGAAGCATTGCTAATGCTTTTTCAATAGCAAGTTCTGCAGCCTCTTTTCTTAATTGAGAAGTAACTCTTGCAGCTTCAGCATTTAAGTCAGATGCAGCGCCTTGTTTAATTCTTGCCATTTCCTCAACAGTCCTTTTTTCACTCTCTAGACGAATTGATTCTGCTCTCGATTTACAATCATTTCTGATTTTGTCTGCTTTTTGCTTCGCTGATGCAAGTTCATCTTTTGCTTGTGAAAGAGAATCTTGCGCTTGAGATAAACGCTCTTCTGCCTCCTTCAAGTCAGAAAGAATTGTAGTTCTTCGTCTTTCAAGGATTTTTCCTAAAAAACCTGGCAAGAACTTATAGAGGCCAAAAACAACAACAGCTAAGTTGATAATATTGGTCTCAAAAATATTTAAATTGAGGCCAAAGCCTTCGGAAGCGAAAATTAAAGAAATCATTTTTTTGCCAAGAGTCTTTCTACAATCAAATCACCAAGATTATCAGCCTCGCTTTTGAGTTGATTCAGAGCCTCATTTCTTTGTGAATCAATCTCTCGCCTAGCTTTCTCTCTCGATGCATTTGCCTCTGAATTGGCAAGAGCAAGAGCTTCTTTATAAAGATTCTCAGAATCCTGCTCAGCCTCAAGAATTACTTTCTGAGCTTGAAGACGAGCTTCTTTGAGCTGATCTTTGAGTTCAGTCTCTAGTCGTTCAACCTCAGCTATTTTTTTCTTTGCCTCTGCCCGACTTGTATTTACATAATCCTCTCTTTCTTCAACTACCCGTCCAACAGGTTTGAAAAAAAGAGCATTAAGTATGAAAGTCAGTAATACAACTTGAACAGCCATCAGCGGAAGAGTTGCATCGAAATCAAATAGACCTCCCTCAGAGGCACCAAACAAAAACAAAGTTGGCATTAGCTAGGGGTGCAAGAATTTAAGCGAGCCGGATAACGGCAATTGAAATTTGCTAAAGAATTTTCAAATGTTGGGGCTGAAAGTTAATCAAATTGATTGATTTACGTAATCAGCCCTTTTTGAAATATTCAACCAGCAAAAGGGTTAGCGAAGAGAAGCACCAATGCAACCACAAGGCCATAAATGGTAAGTGATTCCATGAAAGCGAAAGAAAGAAGCAAAGTACCTCTTATTTTTCCCTCAGCTTCTGGTTGACGGGCTATACCCTCTACTGCTCCTTGTGCAGCACTACCCTGACCGATACCAGGGCCTATTGCGCCAAGGCCTACAGCTAATCCAGCTGCAACAACTGATGCGGCGGTGGTAATGGAATCCATAATTCTGCTAAAGATGTGTAGCGCTTTAAACGCTTATAGAGTTGTGAACGGGAGTTTATACCTGCGAGGGGTGCATCTCATAGTTCTTGAGATGATACTGAAAGATTTCAGGCCTCAAAGCAGGAAATTTGCCATTGAAAAGTTAATTCAGTAGCAAAAAATCATGATTAATGATGCTCTTCTACTGCTTCCCCGATGTAATAAGCAGCAAGAGTGGCAAAAATCAGAGCTTGAATAGCACTAGTAAACAAGCCTAGAAACATAACAGGAACTGGAAGGACAAGAGGTACAAGAAAAACAAGTACCGCTACAACAAGTTCATCCGCCAGAATGTTTCCAAATAAACGGAATGAGAGAGATAGAGGCTTTGTAAAGTCTTCAACAATTTTGAATGGGAGCATTATTGGCGTTGGGTGAACGTAATACTCGAAGTAACGCAAACCTTTATTGCTCAAGCCCGCATAAAAATATGAGAGAGATACCAGTAGTGCTAAAGCAACAGTCGTGTTTATGTCAGCTGTAGGTGCCCCAAGTTCACCACTTGGTAGTTCAATCAGCTTCCAGGGAACTAATGCTCCGCCCCAGTTGCTCACAAATATGAACAGAAAGAGGGTTCCGATGAAAGGCATCCAATCTCTATAAACCTTTTCACCAATTTGTGTTCTTGCGAGATCACGTATGTAATCCCATAGAAATTCCAAAAGATTTTGGACACCTTTTGGATCACGTTCCATTTTTTTTGTTCCAATGACCACTAAGGCAAGCAAAGCGCCTATGAGCAGCCATGAAGTCATAAAAACTTGGCCGTGAATTCTAAAATTTCCAATTTGCCAATAGAGGTGTTGACCCACCTCTAATTCAGCTAAAGGAAAAACAAATGGTAAAAAACCCATTTATCTGGAAGTTAGGTTACGTAGAAAATAAAAGCCAAACAAACAAAACTTAAAAATTTGATTTCTAAAATGCACTTATGGCATTGATAGAAACTGAATAATTAACGCTGGTTTATAAAGCAAAAATCCTAATAAAGCCGGAATCAAATCAAGTTGAGGAAATCTAGAAGATACCAAAACCAAAAGGACCGGAACTAACAACTGGACTTTACCGACGATTTTTGATGAAGTACCCAGTCTTCCAACTCCGCGAGCAAGCAAGCGAAAATAAAAAATTCCTGATAAAGCACCAATAAATAGGCTTGCACTAGCTTGGATTCCCCAAAAGAAACCTGCTATGCAAACAGAAAAAATAGTCAATAAGAATGTCAGACGGAATACTCGAAATTGAAGTTCAAGATATTCGTCTGACTTGACTCCGAACGATGAGTCCGATGAATCAATATCCAGAAGAGGATCATGACTTGAGCAATTTTCAACAGTCTCAGATGCCACAAAAATTCCTCCTATTGGAGTTCCTTAGTGATAGTGAGAAGTTGTTTTGCAAACAAGACACCTAAGCTCTCTGCAAAGGCCCGGGGAATCTATCACGAGACTTGCATCAAAACAAAAAAAATTTTAATCAATAAATTGAAAAGTTGATTAATTTAATAACTTGAGGAAGAATTTTAAGCAAGATTTTAGTTATCCAATCTAACTCAATATAAAATCTGTTTAAAACTTTAATCCTGAGGATATGAAATTCAATAATTAGAAATTCATCTATTCTTTTATTTTTGTCTCTAAAAACTAACAATTAAATTTTATCTGATAAAAATCTTCTTAAATTTTATGCAATTTCATAAAAAAGTAAATTAAATACATTTAGAGACTTGGCAAGATAGCAATTAAGCGGCTCAATGGTTTATAAGCAAAAGATCCTTTGAGTAATATTTCTAATAAAAAAATTCATTCAAAACCTAGAAGGAAACATACGCATGAACCAAAAGTTTATCTTGGTCATTTATTAAGCGAGAAGATACTTCCATTGCCTTGGTCTATGTGGCCAAAGGAGGGGCGTTTGATCATGGGATTAATTACCTTTTGGAGCATCTCAGGGATCTTTATTCTTGGATCAGCTAGTTGGTGGGTAGCCACTAGAGAAATGGGTGAAGGTGCTTATTACATAAAAAGACAACTAATTTGGCTTTTAGCTAGTTGGAGCATTTTCTACCTAGCTATAAATATCAATCTAAGAAATTGGCTTAGGCTATCAGGGCCTTGCCTTTTGATAGGTATGGTTCTAATTGCATCAACAAGCTTTTTCGGTAGTACCGTTAATGGATCTACTCGATGGTTGATTATCGGCCCAATCCAAATTCAACCATCTGAGTTAATCAAACCTTTTATTATTCTTCAAAGTGCAAAGCTTTTTGGGCAATGGGAAAGAATAAATTCAGAAAAAAAAATTTTTTGGTTAACTATTTTTGCCTCAATTATTGTACTAATTATAAAGCAACCAAATTTAAGCACCGCTGCATTAATAGGCATATTACTTTGGTTGATTGCATTAGCATCGGGTATTAACTTCCGATATCTTTTCAACACAGCTATTTCAGGATTTCTTATTGGTTCAATAAGCATTTTTTTGAATGCTTATCAACAAAGTCGCGTTATGTCATTTATCGACCCTTGGAAAGATCCACAAGGCAGTGGATATCAATTAATTCAGAGTCTTTATGCTATTGGTTCTGGTGGTCTATTTGGAGAAGGTTATGGTCTTTCAATGCAAAAATTACAATACTTACCCTACAGGAGTACTGATTTTATATTTGCTGTTTTTGCTGAAGAATTTGGGTTCTTTGGATCTATTTTACTTTTATTATTTCTGCTTGTAGTTGCATATTTAACCCTAAAAATTTCACTTAATTGTAGAAATAATTATTCTAAACTAATCTCTATTGGTTCAGGAACTATTCTTGTTGGCCAATCAATTATGCACATAGCAGTTTCATCAGGAGCAATGCCTACAACTGGCCTTCCCTTCCCTTTGATTAGCTATGGGGGAAACTCATTGATATCAAGCTTATTAATAGCGTCCCTATTAGTAAGATCCTCTATTGAATCTTCAGATTTATTAAATAAAAATCCCTCCCATAGACTTTTTACTAGATAATCTGAAGTAAGAACTTAAAGTGGCAAATCTCTTTTTGAACATTTCTTCTATAAGTTTAATTTTCTCTGATTTAACTCGTCATGGCGAGCAATTAATTAATAATGGGCTCAACAATCCAACCCCCCTAACAATTCTGATAGTTTTCACGGGAGGTCTTTTGACTAGCCTGGGGCCCTGTTCATTGTCACTTTTACCAATAACAGTTGCATATTTAGCTGGGTTTAAAAACGACCAAAGCCCTTTACAAAAAACAATTAGTTTCTGCAGCGGTATAGTTATTTCATTAGTTGTATTAGGAAGTCTAAGCGGGTTTTTAGGGAGAATTTATGGTCAATTACCAGGTTTCTTTTCAATATTCATAAGTTTTCTAGCAATAATTATGGGTCTTAATCTGCTTGGAATTTTTAAATTCTCACTTCCATCTGGTCCTGATCCTGAATTTTGGACAAATCAAGTTCCTCCTGCATTCGCTCCAGTTTCAGCAGGTTTTGCTTTTGGATTAGCCTCCTCTCCTTGTACCACTCCTGTTCTTGCAGTTCTTCTCGCCTGGGTCGCTAAACAAGGAAATCCTCTGAGTGGCACAATTTTTCTTGGAAGTTTTGCGATTGGACAAATTGTTCCTTTATTTTTAGCAGGTACTTTTGCAGCAAGTATTCCAAAATTATTATCGTTACGACCTATTGGAAAATGGGTTCCACCAATTAGTGGAGTAATTTTATTAACCATAGGTCTTTTAAGTCTTCTTTCTATTTGGATATAAAATAGATGAAAAAAATCAGCCAAGTTTTAAACTGGCTTTCTAGCTTAAAGATTGCGATATTACTATTATTATTAATAGCCTTATCTTGTGCAGCTGGGACTTTAATACCACAACAACAACCAGATCAATTCTATTACGAAAATTTCAATGAAAATCCTTTTCTTGGAATTATTAATGGAAATATATTGCTATTTTTTGAATTCAATCATGTCTATACAAGTTTTTGGTTTTTATGCTTACTAATTTGGCTTGGTTTAGCTCTTACAGTTTGTAGTTTAAGAAGACAATTACCGATACTTAAATCAGCATTAAACTGGGTAGATTATAAATCACCTCGTCAAATAGCAAAACTTGCTATTTCTAAAACAATAGTAACTAATAATTACTCAGAAAGCTTAGAAAAAATTAAAATTAATTTTAAAAACAAAGGTTGGAATATAAAAGAAATAGATGGAAGAATAGCTGCTCGAAAAGGAGTAATAGGTAGATTAGGACCTATATTAATTCATCTAGGAATGATACTATTAATGATAGGAGCAACATACGGATCATTAAATGGAAAAACCATAGAGAAATTTCTAGCCCCGGGAAGATCAATAGATTTATTAAACAATAATGAAGAGAAAGGGTTAACTATTGAATTACAAAATTTTCAAATCGAAAGAGATCCTCAAGGAAGAGCTGAGCAATATAGGTCTATAGTCAATGTTATAGAGCCAAATGGAACCAACCAATCAAAAGAAATTAGTGTTAATTATCCATTAAGATACAAAGGCTTAACATTGTATCAAGCCGATTGGGCATTAGCAGCAATAACTATTCAAATTGAAAAAAGTCCGAAATTACAAATTCCAATAGAACCTATTCCTGAGCTAGGTGAACAAATTTGGGGGACAATTATACCTACAAAAAAAAATGGTGAGGACCCAATTTTAGTAACTGTAGATAGTGAACTAGGACCAGTAAGTATTTATGATAGTGATGGTACATTCCTTACAACCTTAACTACAAACAAGGACGTAAAAGTAAAGGAGACTTTAATAAAGATAATAAATATAATTCCAAGCAGCGGGTTACTTTTAAAGCGTGACCCTGGAGTACCTCTTGTATATACGAGTTTTGCGATAATACTTATCGGAGGTTCACTTAGTGTTATTTCCACTAAGAAAATCTGGGTCTTACATGAAAAGGGAAAATCTATGCTTTATATAGGTGGATTAAGTAACAGGAATCTCTCTGGTCTTTCAAAAGAATTACCAAGTTTTATTAGCTTCTTAGAGAATTAGATCTAAATTATTTCTTTTCCCATGACAGACTCTAATGGTTGTATGAACATTACCTCTAGGGTTAAAATCAGCTTCTAATTGCATCCACTTAGGTTCAGAAACTTCAACAAAGTCATCGATTATTTTATTAGTAACTTCTTCATGAGATATTTTCTTGTCTCGAAAGCTATTTAAGTAAAGTTTAATCGCTTTTAATTCAATAACCTTAGTATTTGGTTGATATTTAATTCTCAAAGTAGCGAAATCAGGATAACCAGAGAAAGGACACTTACATGTGAATTCAGGGAAATCTATTGAAATCTCATAATCTCTATTGCTATTTGGATTTGGGAAACAAATTAAGCACCCAGACTCTATTTCCCTCTCCCCATACAAAATTTCTTCTTTGACGTCCTTTCTTTGTCTAATCACATTTTGATGGCATTTAAAACTCACACTACATAAAAGCTTGATTAAAAATTCAAACTTTAAATAAATTCTTCTAATCAAAAAACAACGAAATGATGCCGAAAAGCTTTTTTGTATCATTGAGTACAAACCAAATGACCGCTATCCCCCCTAATGGATATAAATCAAGGTTTTATATGGACATCAGTCTTTCTGATCAACGCAATGGAACTCAAATAGAACCTAAAAGTGTTCATGGAATCCTTTGGCTACAAACTCATTTTGAATCAGTCCATTGGGAATCAATAAGTAATGGTCTGGTAATAATTCCCAACAAAGACGCAGAAATTCTTCGTGAAGATGCAAGCAAGGCTGGTCTAAATGTAAATTTCAGAAATTCTTTAAAACAAATAGACAAAATCTTGTAAAAACTATCTAAAATTCTTGAAGTTACCTAAAGCTATATGAAAAAGATAGAGGCAATAATCCGACCATTTAAGTTGGAAGATGTAAAAATTGCATTGGTAAATGCAGGTTTCGTTGGGATGACAGTAAGTGAGGTAAGAGGGTTTGGGAGACAAAAAGGACAAGTTGAGAGATATAGAGGTTCGGAATTCACCGTTGAGTTTCTTCAAAAACTCAAAATTGAAGTAGTAGTTCCTGATGAAAAATCTGAAATTGTATTAAAAGCTATTGCTGATGCAGCCAAAACAGGAGAGATCGGAGATGGAAAAATTTTTGTTAGCCCAATAGATTCCGTTGTTCGAATCAGAACGGGAGACAGAAACGAAACAGCTCTTTAAACGCATAAAACATTTATCAATTTTTCGATTTCAATATTTCCTTCAACTTCATCACCCATCCAAAGAAGATATTCTTGATTACCAGCAGGCCCTTTTAAAGGCGATGCGATTAATCCTTTTGGATACCATCCATATTTTTTAGCTTCGTTTGCTACACCATCTATTGACTCAGCATGCAGCGAATGATCACGAACAACTCCTCCTTTACCTACTTTATCTTTACCAACCTCAAATTGAGGTTTCACTAATACAAGTAACTCAGATCGTTTAGATTGAAGAAGAGATTTGATACTAGGCAAAACAATTTTTAGCGAGATAAAAGATAAGTCTGCAACTGCGAAGTCGGGAATTGGGTCTCCATTATTAAATAATTTTTCAGGAGTTAAATGTCTAATATTGGTTCGTTCCAAAAGAACCACTCTTGGATCATTCCTGATACTCCATGCAGTCTGGCCATACCCAACATCAACTCCATAAACCTTTGCCGCTCCTGACTGCAAAAGACAATCTGTAAAACCACCAGTTGAAATCCCAGCATCTAAACAAACTCTATTCTTAATGTCTAAAGGGAATTGATTAAACGCTTCAGCCAACTTTTCACCCCCTCTAGATACATATTTCAAGGGCTGCGTAACTTCTATCTCAAGATCTTTTAAAACTTCATGGCCTGGCTTATCTAAAATCTGACCGTTAATTGTTTTAACTTTGCCAGCTCTAATAAGCTTCTGAGCCTCTTGACGTGTTTTCACTAACCCTTTAGTCAGCAAGTGAAGATCTAATCGCGATTTTTTAGTCATTTGTTTACAAAAACAAACAGGAAACGGAACAAAAACCGCAGAACTCGAGGTTATCCTCTTTTTCAATAGAGAATCAAGTCAACTAAACAAAGGTTTTGTCTAAAAAGCTCAGGCATCAAACCAATGAAGATGAACTATCTAGCCATGGTCATTTTCATCTAACCTCTCAAAAACAAACTGGTGAAGTACTTGAACTTCTACCTCCAGGAAGTTTTGCAATATTTGCAAATCAACCAAATGATTTGCCTCCCTTTCAAGTAATTGATTGCAAAGGAGGAAGATGCAGAGTAAGACAACAGGCTTGGGGAAGATATGTCCATTGGGAAGTTGAACACAATAGACTCAAGTCAGCTTGACCTTGACGATCTAAATTAAAGTAACCTTTAACTTTGTAGCACTTTGATTGAGCGTTACACAAACCCAGAGATGGGAAATATTTGGTCTGATCAAGCCAGATACCAAACATGGCTTGATGTTGAAATTGCCGCATGTGAGGCTAATTGCTCATTAGGGAAAATCCCTAAAAGTGCAATGGAAACTATTCGATCACGGGCAAGTTTCAAACCAGAGCGCATCCTCGAAATAGAAGAGGAAGTTCGCCATGACGTAATTGCCTTCCTCACAAATGTAAATGAATATGTTGGGGATGCTGGCCGATACATACACGTTGGAATGACCAGTAGCGATGTCCTTGATACTGGTCTTGCACTTCAATTAAAGTCATCAGTCAAGCTTTTAAGAAAAGAGCTTTTATTACTTGAAGAAGCTATTAGAGATTTAGCAAGACAACATAAGAAAACCGTAATGATTGGACGTTCTCATGCAATTCATGGAGAACCTATTACCTTTGGATTCAAGTTGGCGGGATGGCTAGCTGAAACTCTTAGAAATAAAGATAGGCTCAACAGTCTTGAGAAAGACATCTCGATTGGACAAATTAGCGGGGCTATGGGTACTTACGCAAATACTAATCCTGAAATAGAAAGAATAACTTGCGAACTTTTGGGGCTTGAATCTGATACTGCTAGCACTCAAGTTATATCAAGAGATAGGCATGCTAATTATGTACAGATTCTTGCTTTGATTGGATCTTCACTAGATCGTTTTTCTACAGAAATTAGAAACCTTCAAAGAACGGATGTTCTTGAAGTAGAAGAAAACTTTGCTAAAGGCCAAAAAGGAAGCTCTGCAATGCCTCATAAAAGAAATCCCATACGAAGTGAAAGAGTCAGTGGTCTTTCCAGAGTTTTAAGAAGTTATGTAGTTGCAGCTCTTGAAAATGTAGCTCTATGGCATGAAAGAGATATAAGCCACAGCTCCAATGAAAGATTAATGCTGCCAGACACATCAATTACTCTTCATTTTATGATCACAGAAATGACCGAAATAATTAAAGGTCTTGGGGTTTACCCAAATAATATGCTGAAAAATTTGAACATTTATGGAGGAGTAGTTTTTAGTCAAAGAGTTCTTCTAGCTTTAGTTGAAAGTGGAATGAGTCGTGAAGATTCTTATCGACTAGTACAAAAGAATGCTCATTCAGCCTGGAATCAAGACGAAGGAAATTTCAGAAAAAATCTTGAGAATGATCCAGAAGTAATGAATAGTCTCTCAACAGAAAAGCTTTCTGACTGTTTCTCAACCGAATTACATCAGTCCAATTTAAGAGTTATTTGGGAAAGACTTGGTATATAACATTTAAAGCTGAATAAATTAATATCAGTGAATACACTCTCAAAAGCGAATAGAACTAGCTTCAACTAAAATCGATAGTTATAAGTTCTATTCCCTAGGAAACTTAAAAATTCTCAACCCAAGATCAATGTCCAATATGAAACGACTTGAGAAAGATAGCCTAGGTTCTATTGATGTTCCAAAGGATGCGCTATGGGGAGCGCAGACTCAACGATCAATATTAAATTTCGCTATTGGAGATGAGGTCATACCCCTCGAGATTATTCATGCAATTGCCCAAATAAAAGCCTCTGCTGCTCAAGTAAACAATCATCTAGGCCTAATAAATACAGAAACCACTCAATTCATTACCGAAGCAAGTTTAGAAATTATTGAAGGGAAACATAATGATCAATTCCCTGTAAAAGTTTGGCAAACGGGCAGTGGTACTCAAACCAATATGAACGTCAATGAGGTGATTTGCAATATAGCTTCAAAACGTTTAAACAATCCGTTAGGTAGTCATGACCCAATACATCCCAATGATCATGTTAATTGCTCTCAATCAACAAACGATGTTTTCCCAGCTGCGATCCAAATAGCCACAATAGTCACCTTAAAAGACACATTAATACCTGAATTAAAAAAACTCATTGATGTATTACATCAAAAAAGTAAAGACTGGAAAGATATAATAAAAATAGGACGTACTCATCTTCAAGATGCCGTACCTCTAACTCTTGGACAAGAAGTCTCAGCTTGGGCTGCTCAATTAGAAACTGCTTTAGTACGTATTGAAATCAACCAAGAGGAACTTTATCAACTTCCTCTTGGAGGAACAGCAATTGGGACTGGGCTTAATACTCCTAAGAATTTCGATAATTTAATTGCGCTTGATATAGCTAGAAAAACAAATTTACCTTTTGAGACTGCAGCTAATAAATTTGCCATTATGGCTAGTCATGATGGTCTTATAAATATAATGTCTCAACTAAAATTATTAGCCGTAACTTTTCTCAAAATTGTGAATGATCTTCGACTTTTATCTTGTGGACCTAGAGCTGGGTTATCAGAGCTACAACTACCAGCCAATGAACCTGGTAGCTCAATAATGCCAGGGAAGATTAATCCTACTCAATGCGAAGCGATGGCAATGGTGTGTACACAAATAATTGGTATGGACACCTCGGTATCAATTGCAGGGAGTGGAGGACATCTACAAATGAATGTTTATAAACCACTCATTGGATACAACATTTTAAAAAGTATCAACCTTATTCAAAATGCATGTAAGAGTTGTAGACAACATATGATTGAAGGTATTCAACCCAATAAAGAGAAAATCAAAGAATATCTAGACAATTCTTTGATGTTGGTAACTGCATTAGCACCATCAATCGGATACGAAAAAGCTAGTAATATTGCCCAATTAGCCCATGAAAAAAATCTAAGTCTAAGACAAGCATCCAGTCAATTAAATTATATTGATAATGAAGAGTTTGATAACCTCACTAATCCGAAATCTATGATTGGAGGTGATTAAAAAAATAAGGTTTTTTCTTTCTCAATTATGTCTTTCAGTTGCTGGGTTAATAAGTTCAAAATTTTTATCTTTTACTTGATTAATATCTTCAGCTTCACAAACTGGAAATCTATCCATTAGCTTCATTGCTGCCTTGGCATTATTTCTAAGTTGCCGACTAACAGGCTCGCAATAGGGAATCTGTGAAAGAAAATCATTTGTTCTTCTTAAAATTCTTACTACATCTCCCTCATCCAAAGAAGTATTTGAAATTAAATCCGTCCAAGTACTACCTCGAGCCCAGGCTTCTACTAAACCCATTAATTCTGAACCCCATAAGATTGGGACTTTCATACCAAATCGTTCTTGAACTCTAAACAATTCTCTTCGAATATTAGATAAATCATTAAATGCTTCATCTGCAACTGCACTTGGAATAAACCCTGACCATAAATCAGGACGATTTACTTCAGTAACAATTGACTGACTAACACCAGCTAATTCTACTGGTGTTAATTCATCAAGATGTCCACTCATCAAAACCAATCCCAACCATAACTCATTTTCACCTCTTAAAGATCCAATACCTCTACCGATTTCAGTAGGATTTAAATCTTCCAAGCATCCGAAGTGATTTAGTACTTTAATTAGTGATAAGAAAGTTTCCCAGTGACGATTTGACCTGTCGTAGAGCATCTCCTCGCGTTCATGTATTTCAATACCTAGTTCGTCCATTCTTCGCCTATGCTTCTTTAATTTTTTTTTATCGCCCCATCGATGAGCTGGCTGAATCAATAATTCATCATCCAGAGATTTAACTAATTTAGCTTGAGATAAAACTTCACTAGCAAGATCATATTGAGCCGTTCTCATATCATTTTTCTCAGCCAAATTTGAAATTATTGAAGCTAATTCATTACTTAGCAAATCACCATGATGTATTTCACCTAATCTACTTATTTCAGGAATTGTAAGATGTGATACGTCTAAGCAAGTTAAATCAGCATAAAGACTAACAACTTCCTTACAAGCAATAAGTATCCAAATGTTTTCATCTGTTAAGCATAACAATTGAGATTGTCTATCTCCTTTTGGTATTTTTTGCACAATGACTGCAGGTGTGATTTTCCCTCGCAACTGTGATGTCTTAAGACTTATAAGGGTTCCATTATTTGCAAATTCTAAGGCTAAGATCAATTCATTAGATAAAGTTTCTGCTGATTGTTTTTGAAGAATTTTTAATAGTCTTCTTTCTTCCTTTAGATGACTTTTAATTTTCTCATATCTTTCAAAGTCTGACCATGGTATGTCTTCTGAAAAAGTTTGATACTTTTTAAACTCCTCTTTTAATCTGGATAACTCTTCTTCTTCTTCAACTAAATCCAAGCTCGCCAAGTATCTACTAAAGCTTCTTTCTATCAATTCCTTTGATTTGTCTAAGTCATAACGCTCCAATAGATTCAGTACCATGCCATAGCTGGGTGTGAATTGACTAATCAGTGGATCTGCTGGGCTGGTAGCCAATTGACCTGCTTCTCGAACCCCTTCGAATCGAGTTTGGACAGTGACCACATAGCCTCTAGCGTCAAGACCTCTTCTTCCAGCTCTACCAGCCATTTGTAAGAATTCACTCCCCATTAATTGACGATGACCATTATCTGATCTCTTGGACAAAGTAGATATAATTGTGCTTCTCGCCGGCATATTAATTCCTGCAGCTAAGGTTTCAGTTGCAAAAACAACCTTTATCAATCCTTCTTGAAATAATTCCTCAATCAACTCCTTCCAAGCAGGAAGAACTCCTGCATGATGAGATGCGATTCCATTAAACAAAGCTTTTATATGTAAATCTTCTCTCAAACCTTCTGAATTTAAAATTGTATATTTTTCAAATCGACCTTGAATTGATTTTCTTTCTTCTTGGTTCACTAAACAAATGCTAGCTATTGTTTTTACAGCCTTATCACAACCACGACGACTAAATATGAAATAAATAGCGGGTAACATATTTCTTTCTGCCAACTTCGATATGACAAAGCTCAGTGAAGGAGAGTCAGGTTGAGTAGGCTTGGATCCGCGTCCTCTCTTCTTATGTGATTTGGTTGGGCGCCAAATCTTACAGTTTGGATGTAATCCAGTTCCTTTTTCATTGAGTAATGGATGAAGTCCTTTAGCACTACAAAAATTGAATTCCAGGGGAACTGGTCTTAAATCACTAGATATCAAATCTGTGGGTCCGTGAACTTGTTCAATCCAATCAGTTAATTGACCTGCGTTAGCAACGGTTGCCGATAAAGCAACGAACTGAACGGATTTAGGACAATGAATAATTGATTCCTCCCATACTGTCCCCCTATGAGCATCATTCATGTAATGACATTCATCAAGAACAACAGTTTCTATATCAAGTAGAGGGTCATCATTTCTATCTGCTGCTGCATAAAGCATATTCCTAAAAATTTCTGTAGTCATAACAAGAATCGAAGCCTCTCTATTCAGGCTTAAATCACCTGTTAAAAGACCCACATTGCTTGAACCAAATTGTTTCCTAAAGTCTCTTAGCTTTTGGTTAGATAAAGCTTTTAAGGGAGTTGTATAAAATACCTTATTTCCATGAGAAATCGCTCTATAAATTGCATACTCTCCTATTAAGGTTTTTCCTGATCCTGTAGGAGCACTAACAACTACAGAATGCCCTTGATTGAGTGAGTCAATTGCTTTAAGTTGAAACTCATCCAAGGAAAAAGGAAAGATTTCCTTTGGATTTAAATTGTTTTGGAGGATTTCGTTCTCAGACGTATCTCTTTCTGATGAAGTCATTGCTAAATCCTAGGGGAATATTCTATGAGCACATGATTTTTGATGTGGATACATAATAAAATCAAGCAGCCTGAGAAAAAATGTTAAGCCAACACCCCAATCTTTAAATATAGAAAACAAAATAACAATATGCCTGCAATCCCTAACTCTAGAATTCGTAAACTGAGGACTTGGGTTCCAGGGAAAAGATCATCAGAATTAATTGGTTTAGATGAAAATCAGAATCAAATCACTTTAATTGACCTAGCGAGTAATGATTATCTAGATCTGGCAAGACATCCATTATTAATTGAGGCTGCTAGACAAAGCTTAGAAACTGATGGAGTTGGTTCTGGAGGATCAAGGTTTATTACTGGTAGTAGAAATATTCATCAGAGACTTGAAACTAAGCTTGCCCAATGGCTTGATCGTGAGATTGTCCTAATTTACCCGAGTGGTTTCCAGGCTAATCTGGCTGCAGTTTTAGCACTTACTGATCGCAACACTCCTGTTATTTGTGATCGTCTGATACATCACTCTCTTCTTGTTGGAGTCAAAGCGAGTGGAGCAAAGCTCATTAGATTCAAGCACAACAATTTATCTGAACTAGAAAGACTTTTAAAAAAATCCAGACAAAGCAATCCTCAAAAACAACCTTTAGTAATTACTGAAAGTCTTTTTAGTATGGAGGGTACAACCGCACCCATAAAAGAAATTTCAAAGCTATGCATTAAGTATGATTCAAAGTTATTGGTAGACGAAGCACATGCTTTTGGCGTTATGGGTCCAGAAGGAAGAGGAGAATCTTTTGGACTCAAAGAACCAATTTCAATTATCAGTGGGACCTTCGGTAAAGCCTTTGGAAGTGGGGGAGCATTTCTAGCAACAGACAAGATAACAGGAGAAAATTTAATACAAAACTGTGGGGCATTCCGCTATACAACTGCTTTAGCTCCTCCACTATGTGCAAGTGCTTTAGCCGCGTTAAGTCTAATTGAAAGCAACCCTAGCTGGGGTAGCGAACTGAAAGAGAAATCAATAGCTTTAAGAGACAGATTGTCTCAAATTGGGTGGCAACGGCCTATTGGGGAAGGTCCAATAATCTCCGTAATTCTGGGCACAGACGAATTAGCCATGGATTATCAGAAGAGTCTTGAAGCACAAGGCCTTCTAACTGTTGCTATCCGTCCACCAACTGTGCCTGAAGGTGAATCGAGACTCAGGTTAGTGATCAGGCGAAATACTCCCGTTCAGGCCTTCGAAAGACTTATCGAAGTTCTTAAAAACAAATGAAAGAAATAATTGCTATGCATGGATGGGCTGGAGATAGTCATCAATGGTCAAATTGGGAAAAGATATTTAAGTGTTGTGATTGGGAATGGCAAACTGGGGAACGTGGATACAAAGATATAAGTCCACATATGCCCAAATGGAATCAAAACTCAAATCAAGTCAAACATAAAAGAGTTGCTATATGTCACTCTCTTGGTTCACATTTGATGGATAAAAAAGTTTTACACTCAGCCACTCACGTTGTATTAATCAATAGTTTTAGTCGTTTTATTCCGAGTGGGAAAGAGCATCGTCCTGTACAAATGGCCCTAAATAGAATGAAGGATGCAATTAATACACCTAATGAAAGATCTATGTTAAAAAAGTTCCATACGAAAGCACATAAACCGAATCACATAGATGTTGAGTCAATCGAATCAAATCTCCTTCACATATCAAATTCAGGAAGGTTGAGACTGAAAACTGATTTAATAGGTCTTATTAATTCTGACTCTCTACCAATTGGCTTAAATAATTGTGCCAACGTACTTATTGTAAATAGTGAACAAGACTATATCTTGGCTAATCAAACGAAAGCAAAGCTAGCTGAAGATTTAATAAACCACTTAGAGGTCGCACCCAAAATAATCAACCTTCAAGACGACGGGCATTCCATCACAAAAATTAAAAATATCAAAAAAGTCAAACACTGGCTAGAATTTGATCATGCACAAAACATGGTCCAGCCAAGTTAATAAAAACTTTAACGAAGCTGCATTAAGTTATAACGAATCAGCATCAATTCAAAAAAGTACTGCTTTAAAACTTGCAAAAATATGTTCTCATCATTCAATTAAACATGGACTATGGGTTGATCTTGGTACTGGCACTGGACTACTCGCTAAATCATTAGAGGATCTACATCCAAATCAATATGTAGTGAGATTGGATAATTCTCAAAAGATGATTGATCAACATTCAGACAAGAGTGTTAAACAACTTTGGGATTTAAATAATGGGTTACCTAAGTGGTCTGAAAAACCAAATTTATTAGCTTCAAGTTTTGTTTTACATTGGCTTGATAATCCACAAAAAAAACTTAAGGAATGGTTGAATTCTTTAAGTTTAGATGGATGGATTGCTTTAGCAATCCCAATCAAGGGAAGTTTTCCAGAATGGTATGAAGCTGCAGAAAAAGCAAATTTAACATGTACGGCTCTTGATTTACCATCATATGACTCACTAATTAGAGTCGTTCCGAAAAAAAGTATTTTATATAATAAAATTGAAGTTATTAAACAAACAGCGAAGAAGGCGACTTCTTTATTAAAACCGATGATCAAGATCGGAGCACAAAGTAGTCAGAAGAAACAATTAAGTGTTTCAGATTGGCGACATCTATTGTCTTTGTGGCCAATTTCCAACAAGGATAAACAAGTAAGCCTTAGTTGGTCAATTCAGTTTTTATTAATAAAGCGATGAGTGCTTTCAAAAAAAGAATTGTTATTTGTGGTACAGATACTGATGTAGGTAAAACTATAGTTAGTAGTTTTTTCATCCAGGGTCTTAAAGGTATCTACTGGAAACCCATTCAAAGTGGAACAGAGGAAGGTACAGATACCAAAACTGTTTGCAATCTCTTAAATCTTGAACCCAACCGCTATCTTTCTGAACGATATAAATTCAAGGCTCCTGTCTCTCCACATTGGGCTGCCGAACAAGAGTCTGGTTTTATTGAACCAAACAATTTAAAATTACCTGACTTAGATGAATTAATAATAATCGAGACTGCAGGTGGATTAATGGTTCCTTTAAATCGGGATTGGCTACAAATAGACCAATTAAAGGTTTGGGGAGCACCAATAATTCTTGTAGCCAGAACCGGTCTTGGCACTCTCAATCACACCTTATTAAGTCTCGAAGCCTTGAAACATAGAAATTTAGATGTATTAGGAATAGTTTTAAACGGCCATCCACACAAAGACAATCCGAAGACTTTAGAGCAATTTGGAAATACTAAAATTCTTGCAAGTCTTCCTATCTTTGACACAGTCAACGCAAAAGTACTTTCACAAGAATGGAATAAACAGCAATTAGATCAAAAGCTAAAAAAATATATTCGAAATTAAAGTTTTATTTTTTTTCTTAATCAAAAGATTATTTTGACTTCAATCAAGTTAAATGAAACAAGAGGGAAAACTAAATTTGATGAATGAGAAAGAAAATTCAAATCAAAGTATTCAGAATCCTCATATATGGCCACCATTCACGCAACTTACATCCTCTAAGCCTCAATTATTGGTTGAAAAAGCCAAAGGGGCCCTTTTACTTCCTAAAAACAGAGCTCCAATAATCGATGGCATAAGTAGCTGGTGGGTTACTCTTCATGGTCATGCAAATGAATATATTGCTAAGGCTATCGCAACTCAAGCAGAGCAATTAGAACAAATTATCTTTGCCGATTTCACTCATCCTCAAGCTGAGCTATTAGCTAATCGACTAAGTAAATTAACAGGTCTAGAAAAATTGTTCTTTTCTGATAATGGCTCTACAGCAGTAGAAGTGGCTTTAAAAATGGCACGTCAATGGTGGAAAAATAAAGGTGATAATAGATCTCAAATCATTGCATTCGAAGGTGCCTACCATGGAGATACTTTTGGAGCAATGGCAGTAGGCGAACGAAATATATTTAGTGAGCCTTTTGATCAAATGCTATTTCCTGTTAGCAGAGTCCCTTGGCCTCAAACATGGTGGGGCGATGAAGATTTCGAAAGACGAGAAAAGGAGGTTTTCGAAACCCTTGATCAGCTCTTGAAGACACCAACTATTGCAGTGATTCTTGAGCCATTAGTTCAAGGGGCTGGAGGGATGCGAATGGTTCGTTCAGAATTCTTAGTAGAAGTCGAAAAAAGAATTCGCCAGGCTGATTCTTTACTTATTACAGATGAAGTCTTAACTGGCTTTGGAAGGTGTGGAGAACTATTCGCTTTTCAAAGAGCAGGATTAAAACCAGATCTTATATCACTCTCAAAAGGGTTAACCGGTGGATTCCTTCCAATGGGAGTTACTATGTCCAGCAAAAGGATTTCTGAAGGTTTCCTTGGAGAAGATCCTAAGCAAACTTTCTGGCATGGTCATAGTTTCACTGCTAACCCCTTAGGCTGCGCAGCGGCCAATGCCAGCTTAGATCTTTTAGAAAACTCCCCTGAAAAATATTTAGATTTTGAGTCACGTCATCTACCTCATCTCCAAAAAATAGTTAAAGATCCAAGAATTGAATGTCCAAGAATTACAGGAACCATTGCTGCTTTTAATATTAAAGTGAAAGGTAAAAAAGGGTATTTAAGTTCCGTTGGGAAAATCATGAAAGAAAGTGCCTTCAGTGTTGGTGTTTTCATTAGACCATTAGGAGATGTAGTCTATCTAATGCCACCACTATGTATCACCGATGAAGAACTAGAAAAATGCTATTTTGGAATCCAAGAGGGCTTAAATTCTCTATCCTAGAATTTTGTCTTATCAAGGTTCTAAGCACTGATCTATATAATTATTTTCTGAAATTAAATTTACATCAACCAACTTGGAATGAAATTTAAGTTTCCCCCTCTTAAAAAAGCAATAAGCATTCCTAAAGCCAGGCTCAAGAAAATAGAGGTGATTAAAAGAAGAAGAGAGAACAGTTCTCCTCCTGATAATGGTCGCCTTACTCCTATCGATTTTGAAAATTGTAAAGGTTGTCTATTCTCTAAATAAGGTTCATTTTTCTGACTTATGAGATTATTCTCTTTTTCTATAAATAAGTCATAGTTTGCCCTTAAGACAGGATCACTTAATAAATCATAAGCCTCACAAACATTTTGAAATTGCCTTGTCGCTTCATCACTTGGCAAAGATGTCGTATCCGGATGAAGTTGCTTACTTAATTGACGAAAAGCTTTTCTAAGCTCTGCGTTATTGGCAGAGGTAGAAACACCAAGCAGTTCGTAACAATTAGAGGAAGGGGTCAACTAAAGAAAATATGATCTAATAATGTATAGATTTTATATAAATATCTCAGGACTGACTATTTAAAAAAACAATTTAGAATGTCTGCTGATAAAAACAACAAAAAAGCAAATTATCTCATGATATGGAATGAGCTTAAATGGGTGCCAAGTGAAAAACAATTAACTCAATTTATCCATTTACAAGAGTTACTTAAAGAATGGAATAAGAAGAGCAACCTTACCCGTTTAGTTGATGGAGATGATTTCTGGACTGCACAAGTGTGTGACAGCTTGTTGCCGCTGCAAGAAGAACTTCAATACCCTGAACTTTCTCATAAATACATAGATGTTGGTTCTGGCTGTGGATTTCCTGGTATAGCCATAGCTATAGCAATGCCAAATTCAAATATTACTCTTTTAGATTCTTCAAGTAAAAAAACGACTTTTCTAAAAGAAGTTTCTCAAGAGATTGGATTGCATTCTCGTATAACAGTCGTAACTGAACGAGCTGAGACAGCAGGAAGGGATCCAAGTCTTCGAAGTAATTTTGACTATGCCATTGCAAGAGCAGTTGCTTCTGCAAATGTAGTAGCAGAATATCTCGTGCCTTTTTTAAATTCGACAGGTCAAGCGCTTATATTTAAAGGAGGCTGGAGTGAAGAAGAGCAACAAATACTAAAAAAAGCTTTAACTGAACTAAATGCAGAGATTCAACGAACAGATGAATTCTTACTCCCTAATAATCGAGGTATTAGGAATATTATTAGGATTAGTTCTATTAATAAATGTCCCAATCAATATCCAAGATCTATTGGCAAACCCAAAAAACAGCCTTTAGGTTACTAAATTCCCCATAATCTATCTCTCCTTTCTCCCCCCAATCTGTCTTTCAATTTTCTAAGTATAAAAGGTATTTCAGAGCTCCACGGGCTATTAATCAAAACTTTTTTCAAGTCATCTTCGCTCACTTCACAATCCAAACAATCTGCGTTTGAGCCGGGGAACCAATGTCCTCCTCGACCTAAAAGACCATAACGATCTTTAGCAAAACTTTCCATATCCCAAGCCTCTAATAAATTATTTAGCCATAGCAAAATAGGTATATTAATCTCTCCTGGAGTTTGATCCCAACTGGGTAAACCTAGCTTCCAAGTAGTCAACCATGACTCTCCAAGCGACTTGAATGAGGCATTCAGTAATCTTTTATCTATAGTATTTATTAAACCATGCATTGTATCCATTTTAGAGATCGCACTTAAATGAATATTTAGATCTTCAGGCGTTGAAGCTCCAACACTTAATGTATGAATTCTTTTGTCACTCAGACAAAACAGATCATTAAATTCTATTGGATGCAAAGGGCTACATAAATCTAAAAGTTTCAACGACGGTGTATGTAAGTGACCTCCCTTATCAGTTGGACTTATAATAAAAACCCCCATATCATTAGCATTCGCTGCTTGTAAAGCTCTTTCGTTTTCCTGACGAATAAAATACCAATGCAAATTAACATAATCAAAAAGTCCTGTTTCAATTGTTTGAATTATCAATTCAACGTTTGCATGAGTTGAGAAACCAACATGACCAACAAGACCATCTTTTTGCCAACGACGAACAACCTCTAGACATCCATTAGGACGAATAGTCATATCTAAGTGCTCAGGAAGATTAATACCATGAATAGCTAATAAATCAATTTTCTTGGAACCTAATCTACTCATACTTAACTCAAGTTCTTGCTCAAATATCGAAGGATCAATATTTGGTGGGATTTTCGTTTGTAATATTCTTTTTGGGTCATCGATTTGCTCGAAGGCCCAGCCTATCTGACGTTCTGATGTTCCATAATGACGAGCAGTTTCTATATGATGCATACCTTTTTGACACGCATACTTGATAGTTTTTTGCAAAATCTCTTGTTCTTGATTATTAATCTCTTTAGGATCTAAATCCTTCCAGCTTTGTTGAAATCGCATCCCTCCAAGAGATAAGACAGGCATCTGAATTTCTGTACGCCCAAATCTTCTTCTAGGTATTGAATTGTTTTTACTATCTTTAATTCTTGACACTTCTATATTTCACAATCAAGTAACCGGTGGTAAACCTAAATTCCTAAAATGATGATTTTTTATAACTTCTTCCAGTTTAATTAAGTCTTCAAAAGAAACCCAATCTATACAATCAACAGGGCAGGTATCTATGGCTTCTTGTATTAATTCATCACTATCTCCATCTTGTCTAAATGCTCTTGCTCTGCCTTGTTCAGGCTCCATTGCAAAAGTATTAGTAGCAACTGAACTGCAGTATGTACAGCCAATACATTTCCTCTCATCAACCCAAACGGCTTTTTCCCTTAACTTTCCTCCAAGGACTGGATCTCTACCATTAAGTTCGAAATCTTCATTATTAGCTGCTTTGAATGCAACGTTTGGATCATAAATATCATTTGAAGGCTGATATTCAATAGACCTAGTTTCAAAAGCAGCTCTAGGATCAAAAGTCAATTTTCAAAAACAATCTTAGGAATCCCAACGAGTAACTACTAATTCTATTGATCCATCTAAATTTTGCTTTTGCTCAGAAACTTGAAATCCTTCTTGAGAAGTTGAATCAAGAACAGTGTTTAGTGCATAACGTTGAGTAACCTGAGCTAAAAATCTTTCAATTGGTATTGATTGTTTCCAAAGATCAAGGTCAGTTACAAGTTCATATGATTTTGAACCTTCATTCCAACGAAATCCAATGTCTGCTCCCTTACTCATCTCAACAGTCATTTGAGCTTTTACAGTTTGGCCTCTATAACCTCTAACTAGGCTTTCCCCTTCGTTGGGGACATACCCTAAGTCTATTAGAGCCTGTTTAAGGAACTCTTTCTTACGAAGTTGAGTTTTAACTGTGCTGAAATGTGACATCAGTGGATTTCTGCAGGAATAGTCTGTTTTTGAATGTTTTCGCGAAGAAAGGTATCAGAGGTTGGCTCTCTCCTTTCAACGGTGCCTAAGGCATCCTCAAGCTTCTCAGTTAAATCAATACATGCCTCACCAACAAGACCTTCAACGGTTTCTTCAACCCGTCCATCTTGTCGGATTTTAAAGCGCAATGTGCGTTGTGGCATGAAATTGAAGCCCCTAAGTCACGCATGATATAGAAAAAAACTCTAGATACGTGAATTATTAATTACAACGAATTGTTTTTGTACCAAAAATTAAACCAATTGACCATCATCAATTAATAATTTTAATTTTTTTTGTACCTCTGGATTATCCAATTGCTCCAAAGCTGTCCTTGCTTCATACCTGACAGAAGGCTCTCTATCATTTAATAAAACAGAAATAAAAGTCTCTACTATTTGAATTTGGATTTCTGCACTCAAAAGTTCATAAAGGCGGCCTAGAGACCAAATACAGTTGCTTCGAACTATTGGTTCACCATCTACTTGCAAACTTTCAAGTAATTGATTCGCGGCTGGTTGAGAGCTCTCCACTGAATTTAGTCCAACCTCTGCTAGAGAGCTGGATGCCCACAATCTCACGGCAGCTACATCTTGTTTTAATGCATTAATCAGAGGTTCTAGAACTGGAGCGTCAGGGTAATTTCCGAGACTCCATGCAGTAGCTTTTCGTACATAAGCGTTACTATCAAACCTCAATAAATGCAATAGAAGATCTATTGCATTTGAACAAGGATTTCTACCTAACGCATAGACAGCACTCATCCTGACTACAGGAGAAGGCTCGTCAAGTAAAGGCAATAAGAATGGAAGAGCTCTAGGGTCTCTATGTTCACAAAAGACCCTTAAGCCCTGAAGTTTCTCATTATTTCCGGATTGAAGCCATTTCAATGCAAGATCACATTCTTTTGATGAATTGACTAAATCTTCATCAGTTTTATCTAGTTCGATTTCATCTAAAGGATCTCCAGCTAACTGGGCAGCTAGTTCTCTAGCCAAAAGATCAGGGTCTATGGCCAAATTAGCCAACCCTTCTTTACTTAATTTTTGATTTTCATCATTCATAGCCCTGACTGAAGAAGAGCAAGCTTAATTAATTGGTGCTGGTGCAAGCATATCCCCAGGCAGCCATATCCGAGCGCTTACTGCAAACAAAGCGACACCAAAAAGCGCAACAATCAAAATAGGGAAAAGAGTTGTCCGTAAAAAACCCAAGGTTGCAAATGAATTAGAATTTCATTCTGCTTTAAATTTTGACCATTTGGCTATGAAGGGTCAACTTATTGAGTTATTAGTCTTGTTTTCTTCATTAAAAACACACAACTGACTGCAATTGAGATTGCAATCCAACCACTCATTTCTTGATGTAATAAGAAAGCTCCAATACTGATTAAACCACCATAAAGAATTCCTGAGCCCAAAACGAAGCGCGAGCCAAGCAATAAAAAAGAGTCAATTGGATCAATATTCAATTTTTTCCTTATTTTTTTCCAACCAGGGCCAGGGGGATTTACCTTTATCACAAAGTTTTTGAGTGTCTCCTCTGACTCTGGTTCAGTAAAAAATAAAGTCAGCAACCAAATTACAGCTGTAAATGAAGTAGTAAATAAAAGTCTTTTCCCGAAATCTTCAATTATAAAGTATGGAGAAACTGAGGTGATTAAGCCTATAATGAAACCACTCAGCATTGCCGAAAGTTCTGCTAAAGCATTAACTCGCCACCAAAACCACCTAAGGACAAGAACAGCACCTGGTCCTGTACCTACTGCGATAACAAGCCTAAACATTGAGCCAATGCTGTTACTAAATAAAGCTGTAACGACTCCAATTAGAAGCAACAATATACTTGCAAACTGACCCACAATTATCATTTCTCTAGGGCCAGCCGATGGTCTCAAAAATCTTTTATATAGATCATGAGCAAGATAACTTGCCCCCCAATTAATTGAAGTACTAACTGTACTCATAAATGCAGCAACTAATGAAACCACGACTAATCCAAGTCCAACAGGTGGTAAATATGTAATAGCCAGGATTGGATAACTTAATTCCCAGTCAGTTTGATAAGGCAAGAGGACCAAACCAACCAATCCAACCAAAATCCAAAGCCAACTGCGAATAAGATAATTAACAATTAAAAATACAATTCCTGCCAAAGTTGCTTGCTTTTCATCCTTAGTAGCCAATAAACGTTGAATAAATTCCCCACCACCATCACTTCGTCTAAAACTCCACCACTGCAAAGAAATAAAAGCGAAAAAAGTAGTAATCGTTATTCCTGAACTATCCAACCAATTGAAACCACCATTATTTAATGTCCATGGAAATAAAGAAAGCAACTCAGGTCTATCTAATGCATCTAACTTTATTAACAACTCCGTCATACCACCTGAAGCATCTAGTGCTACAGAGCAAACAGCGAAAGCGCCTAAAAGAGCTAATACCAGTTGTACAAAATCATTAACCACTACTGCCCAAAGCCCCCCTAATACAGTGTAAACAAGCAAAAGCAAAGCAACTAAAATCATTAGAAGTATGGTGTCAGTAAAGATCCCAATGACAATATGTCCATCCACTACACCAAAGGATTCAGCCACTTTACGCAATGCTAAGAAAGCATAACCAATCCCAATACAATTGATTGGCACAGAAAGTAAAAAAGCTTTTATGCCTCTTAGATAAGCTGCTGGTTTTCCCCCATAACGTAATTCAGTGAAGGCTGCATCAGTCAATACTCCGCTACGCCTCCAAAGTGGAGCGAATACAACTGTCATAGCAACATGTGCAAGCCCAAAGCTCCACCACTCCCAATTCCCTGCCAAGCCTCTAGTCCCGATAATGCCGGCAACATAAAGAGGTGTATCAATCGAAAACGTTGTAGCAGCCATGGACATTCCTGCAAGTAAACCAGTTAGACGACGACCAGCAACAAAATAATCTGTTTCATTTTGGTTTTTCAAAGAGATATAAATTCCTAAAACCAAGGAAAATAGTAAGTAAAAAAATAAAATAGACCAATCAATAAATGTCATAAGAGGTGGTAAATCAACTATTTCTCGTGCTTAGTTAATTTTATTTTTATCAATTGTTTGCCTTCTTAACTGCCCGCATGCAGCGTCTTTATCTCTACCTCTACTTGCACGAACACTTACAGCAACTCCCTTATTTTCTAATAATTCTCTAAAACTATTAACTCTAGATTGGCTTGGTCGTTTATAGTTCTCCTCAGCAATTGGATTATAGGCTATCAAATTAACATGGCTTTGAAAGCCTCTCATCAGATCAGCCAATTGCTCCGCATGAAAATCTTTGTCATTCAGCCCCCCAAGAAGGATATACTCAAAACTTACTCGTCTACCTGTGAGTTCTATATAATTCTTACAGTCTTTAAGTAATGAATTGATTGGATAAGATGTCGCCGAGGGAATTATTAATTCACGCAACTTCTGATTAGGTGCATGAAGACTAACTGCAAGGGTGAACTTGACTCTTCCTAAACGTTCTCGAGCTAATTTTGCTAGATCTCGGAGAGTATGCGGTATTCCAACAGTGCTAACAGTTATCTTCCTTTGACCAATACCAACATCATTAGTGAGACATTCAATAGAGTCTAAAACATTACGTATATTTAGAAGTGGCTCGCCCATTCCCATAAACACGACATGTGTTGGCCTTCTATTCATTGTTTCTCTAACACTAATAACTTGATCAACTATCTCATTAACATTAAGAGATCTATTGAGCCCCCCCTTTCCAGTCGCACAAAATTTACAACCCATAGGACAGCCAATTTGACTTGAAACACAAACAGTAAGTCTTTTATCTGTTGGTATTCCTACTGTTTCTATAATCTCACCATCAAAAGTCCCCATCAATAACTTTAATGTCTCATCTTTCGCTACCACTCTATTTATTTCATTAAGTCTTCCAATCTTTATTCCTTTACTTTCTAATGAATCTCGCCATTTTTTGGGAAGAACAGTTATGGAATCTAAGCTTTTGGCCCCTCTTTGATAAATCCATTCATGAATTTGCCTCCCACGAAAAGCTTTTTCTCCTTCCTGACGAGCAAATTCCTCAAGATCTTCCGAACTTAATCCAAGCAAGGGTGAATTACTTGAAAGTTTAAGAAGTTGTGTCACCAATTCATTAATCCATGTCCCAATTTAAATTCCAAAATAACTAATGCAATAAAACCAATCATTGCCCATCTACCATTAACTTTTTCAGTATGAGTATGAAAGCCATAGCGAGGTAATTTACGCTTAGGAACTACAGGTGGATCAATCATCGATGGTCTTTTAAGTAGAAGAACTAAATATTAGAAAGTTTAAAAGAGTATTGTAGAAAAATTCACTTATTCATCAGAAAGCAAGCCTTCTTCTTGCAAGCCCTCCAACGCAGCAGGGTCTGGCATTTGATCCTCAGGTGATTCATCATCACCTGTAGGACGGGCAAATGCTGCAAAATTACTCGTTGTAGGATCAATTCCATGTCTACTTCTAGTTGCCTCTAAATCCTCTTCACTTGGATCATCCAAAACAGAAGTATTTTTAGCAACTGGGGAAGAAGGCATGTCAACAGTATAGTCAGGTCTTAGGTTCTGTATCCTTCGATAACCAGCAGGGTCTTCTGCGAGAATATCTGGATGTGGACCTGCTTCAGCATTTAACTCTTCAACAAAACCACTAAAACCTGTACCTGCAGGAATCAGACGTCCAATAATTACATTTTCTTTAAGCCCACGAAGCCAATCAGACTTGCCTTCAATAGCCGCTTCGGTAAGAACTCGAGTTGTCTCTTGGAATGAAGCAGCTGATATGAAACTATCAGTATTAAGTGAAGCTTTTGTAATACCCAGCAAAACAGGTGTGAATTCAGAGGGGGCACCTCCAGTAATGGATATAGCCTGATTCGTATCTTCAACTTGCCTAAGCTCTATCAACTCCCCAGGTAAAAATGTTGTATCTCCAGCATCTTCTATTCGCACTTTACTCGTCATTTGTCGAACTATTACCTCTATGTGTTTATCGTCTATGGCCACCCCCTGAGATTTGTAAACATTTTGAACTTCACTTACCATCCTATGCTGGAGCTTAGCTATAGCCTCCTGAGCAGCATCCATTAGGGGCTTTTTATCACGCAAGTCTGTAAAGAAACATTCCAAAAGCTCATGTGGATTTACTGGACCATCAGTCAAGGATTCACCAGCTACGACCTGTTGACTATTTCTGACCATCACATTGCGGCCTAACAAAACTGGATACTCAGAAATCACATCATTATCTTCAATAATAGATACAACTACAGAGTCATCGTCATCTCCTTTTTTTATATCTACTGTGCCGGACTTTTTACACAAAATAGCTGAATCCCTAGGCCTACGAGCTTCGAGTAATTCTTCGATCCTTGGTAAACCTTGGACAATATCCCCTGTTTTTTGTCTTTCAAAAACCAACAAAGCCAAACCATCACCTCTTTGTACTAGATCCCCATCACGTACATGAAGGACTGAATCTGGTGAAACCATATAAGGTCTACCAAGGCGCAACTTAACTTTCTTTCCGTCAATATTCTCTATTTCACCGCAAGCACCAATTGATTGATCTTTTGAAACCAAGTCACCATCTACTACTCTTTGTCCAACTTTCAAAAGAGTAGTTCCTTTAGAATCAATTGTTATTGTATCTTCATCCCTTTCAACGATAAGTCGACGAACTGGATCACCGTCAATCGCATCAGGGAGTTGAACAATACCTTCTTGCTTACACAAAATCTGCGTTGTAGCAACAACGTCTCCAGCTGAAACAATTTGCGCGTTTTCTATCTGTAATTCAGTATGCGTTGAGCCATGACTAGAATCAGATGTAGTATCTCTTCTAACTAAAATACTTTCAAGAATAACTAATTTCAATCTATCACTATTCTTTGATTTCAAGTCTTGTATGACTTCTACGTCTACTGTCATCTGTGGTGTTGTGTCGAATGTCTCAAGCATCAGTTGAGTTTTAAGCAACTCGACTCCTTCAACAGATTTAATAAGCTCGCCATCCTTAAAAGCAAGTCTTTGAGAGGCTTTTATTCCTAGTGATGGGCCTTTAGGTTGTTTAACATGCTCTAATTCAGGCAATTGTGCTTGATCAGGAATGGTGAACTCCTCTACAGGCCTTAATAAGAGGCCTTTACCTTCAGGTGTCTCAACTGATTGAACCATTACCATTGAATCAGTCTTAATCCCTTTTGCAATCGTTTCTCCAGGATTAACTATTTGCCCATCACCTTCAAACCTATCAAGTGCTTTAGTTTCTTTACAGAGTTTAAAAGTACCGCTTCGCACTATGATTTCTCTAAGAATATCATTTTTTTGAGTAACGGTAACTATTCCGGAAGTTTGACTAAAAATATCTTTAACAACTTCTGTACCTGCCTCTATCCATTGGCGATCTTTAATCATTAACAATGAAATATCCTTATTGATTTCATGAGTTTCCTGAGGGATCCATAATAGAGTTCCTCCTTTACTAACCTCATAACCATTTTTTGCAGAACGAGCTTTCTTAATTGTTAACCCAGGAGCATATTTGATAAGTCCACCTGTTTCCGTTTTAAACCGATCGTCTGCTAACTCAGCTATTACCTCATTATTTCCAATTTTACTTCCAGGAATAGTATTCAATCTATATCGGGTATTATCTTGTGCTTCAAGATGCCATATTTCGCCTGAGTGAGTCGACTCTTCAAGTAATTTAAAATCATTTAAAGTCATCGAAGTTGTTACTATCTGAACTTCTCTAGAATCGCCAATAGAATCTCTGAGTCTTACTTCACCTCCAAACTCACTTGCCTGGCTCGCTTCAGCTAAAACTTGCGCCTCCTTTACAGAAACATTCCCAGATACGACTGGCATAGCATTTGGAGGTAAATTATATACGTCTCCTGCGAGCACCCAAAGCCGACCCAGACGTTGAGCTTTAAGAGTTACATTACCTTGTCTATCCGTCACCTCTCTGGGTTGGATTATTGTTTCATATCTAACTTGTCCGGCTAAATCACAGATAACATCTTTAGTAGCCTTCTCAACACTTTTTTGTACAGCTCCACTAGCAATCTGTGCAACAGTAACATCTATATCAATGTTTTGACCATTGTCTACAAAAAGTAGAGACCCAATAGGTATATCAATTTTTTGAGGCTTACCACCACTTACAGGAACTACACTAAGGTTGAAATCAACTTCTGCTTGCTGAGCTTCAACGCCATGTGGTGTTCTATAGCCTCTTACTCGTGCCTTTGAACCAAATTCAACTTTTCCAGCGACAGTAGAGCGAACGACACCAGTCTCTGCTGTTGAAACCCCACCAGTATGGAAAGTTCTCATAGTTAATTGGGTACCTGGCTCCCCAATCGATTGAGCAGCAACGATACCTACTGCTTCCCCTAAATCAACGAGTTGATTATGCGCTAGTGCCCAACCATAACATTTACGACAAACCGATCTGGTCGCCTCACATGTAAGAGGAGATCTAACCCTGATAGCTTGAATATTTGCTTGTTCAAATTTCTTAGATAGTTGAGGGTCAATTGGTGTATCTCTTTCAGCTAAAACCTCTTGGTCTACATTAACTACTTGTTCGGATGTCAAGCGGCCAACAAGTCTATTACCAAACTTTCCATCCTCTGCACTTATTAAAATTGATCTTGTAGTCCCACAATCTTCTTCTCTAACAATTACATCTTGAGCAACATCAACCAAGCGTCTAGTTAAATATCCAGAGTCAGCAGTTCTTAAAGCAGTGTCAACAAGACCTTTACGAGCTCCATAAGAGGAAATGACATATTCAGTTACCGTTAGGCCCTCTCTAAAATTAGTTCGTATTGGCAAGTCAATGATCTCACCTTGAGGATTAGCCATTAATCCTCTCATTCCAACAAGCTGACGAACCTGAGACATATTTCCTCTGGCTCCTGAATTAGCCATCATCCATACTGAATTCAATGGGTCGTTTTGATTGAAATTCTTTTTAACTGCATCAACTAATCTTTCATTAGTTTCTGTCCATGTGTCTATAACTTTTGTATGCCTCTCGACCTCAGTAATTTCGCCTAATCTATAGCACTCCTCTGTAGCAGTTATTTGTTCTTCGGCCTGACCAAGTAAATCTTGTTTAGCCTCTGGAACCTTTAAATCATCAACAGAAATTGAAACTGCTGCCTGGGTTGCATATCTGAAACCAAGATCTTTTAAGTTATCTGCCATAGCAGCAGTTGCAGCAGTTCCATGATGCTTATATGCCCAGGCAACTAAATTTTTCAAACCTTTCTTATCAACTACTTTATTTCTAAAGGGTGGAGGAGTTTTAGAAAGTCTTTGAACAGCTTTCATCGCTGCTGCTTTCTTTGCTTTTGAGCCTCTTTTTGCTTTTGATTTAGTAGAGGATTTACGAGTTTTAGGAGAGGAAGAAGTCATGGCAATAAACTATTTAAGAAAAAGGGAATTTGTTCTAAGAATTATGAGGTAACTGCTACAGCATCAATAATTGTATGATTAATTACAACCCTGCCAACTGTAGTCAAGATATAACGGCTGATCAAATCACCATCTTCATCTAATCGATCACGTCGATACGTCCATTCTTCAATACGTGTACCATCTTTCAAAGTCTCAGACTTACGTGGATCCTGAAGCTCATCGTCATCCTCAATTTCACCAGCGAATCTCACCCAAACCCAATCATGTAAATCTATTCTTTTATCTTCAAGAGCTTGTAAAACGTCTTCAAGTGATGCATATGTATGTGCATGATCTCCAAACTTAGGCTGATTTGCTTGAGGCTGAATTGCGGTTAGGTAGTAAGAACCTAAAACCATATCTTGAGACGGGGTAACAATTGGATCCCCAGTTGCAGGGGAAAGAATATTGTTGCTAGCTAGCATTAGCATCCTTGCCTCTGTTTGCGCCTCAATCGCTAAAGGCACATGAACAGCCATTTGATCTCCATCAAAATCAGCGTTAAAAGCTGGACATACCAATGGATGTAGCTGTATTGCTCGTCCAGCTACTAATTTAGGCTCAAAAGCTTGAATACCTAGTCGGTGCAAAGTAGGAGCACGATTGAGCAGAATAGGATGACCATCTATAACTTCCTGTAATACCTGCATTACTTCATCATCTGCTTTCTGTATCAATTTCTTTGCTGCTTTGATGTTATTGACAATATTCTGGCGAATCAATCTATGAATTACAAAAGGCTGAAAAAGCTCTATTGCCATTTCCTTAGGCAATCCACATTGATGCATTTTCAGCTTGGGGCCAACTACTATTACAGAACGACCTGAATAATCAACTCGTTTTCCAAGCAGGTTTTGTCTAAACCTACCCTGCTTGCCCTCAATAATATCGCTTAACGATTTCAAGGGGCGATTATTTGCGCCAACAACAGTTCTTCCCCTTCTGCCATTATCAATTAGTGCATCTACAGCCTCCTGCAGCATTCTTTTTTCATTTCTAACTATTATCTCAGGAGCTAGTATTTCCTGTAGGCGAGCAAGTCGATTATTCCTATTGATTACTCTTCTATATAAGTCATTTAAATCTGAGGTAGCGAATCTACCCCCATCTAATTGCACCATAGGCCTCAAATCAGGAGGTATCACGGGTATCGCATCTAGAACCATCCACTCTGGGCTAGCACTTGTAGCAATAAAATTATCTATTACCCTAAGTCTCTTGATAAGCTTAGCCCTCTTTTGACCTTTGCTTGTTGCAATTTCTTCTCTCAATTGCTCAGCAACTTCTTTTAAATTCAGATCTTCAAGTAATTGCTTTAAGGCCTCAGCTCCTATCCCAACAATGGGTTCATTTTCGATAGTTGAATCCTCAGCATAAATCTCGTCTTCAATCTCTAGCCATTCATCTTCTGTTAATAGCTGCTTATATTTTAGATCTTTGCTATCTCCTATATCTAAAACAACATAACAATTAAAGTAAACTATTTGCTCTACATCTCTAAGAGGCATGTCTAGCAAAATAGCGACATAGCTGGGAATACCTTTTAGATACCAAACATGGGATACAGGAGCTGCTAATTTAATAAATCCCATTCGATGTCTCCTTACCCGACTTTCTGTTACTTCAACCCCACATCTTTCACAAACAATTCCACGATGTCTAACTCTCTTATATTTCCCACAATGACATTCCCAATCCTTGGATGGACCAAAAATCTTTTCACAAAATAAACCGTCCATCTCAGGCTTAAGTGTTCGATAGTTTATTGTTTCCGGTTTGGTTACCTCCCCTACAACCTGACCATTGGGCAAAGTTCTTTGCCCCCATTCCATTACTCTTTCAGGCGAAGCTAGTTTTATTTTGACATAATCAAAATGATTTTCCGTACGTAGATTGCTATTAGTCATGAGAATTTTGTGTGTTTAGTTGATTTGTTCTGATCTAGTCGTTTACTCCTCGTAGTCTTTACCTAATGATTCATAGGTAGGTCTACTTGGTGTGCTTCTCCGAGGATTGACATCTTGCATTAGATCAACTTCTTTTCCATCATCTGTATAGACTCCAATATCTAATCCCAATGACTGAAGTTCTCTCATTAAAACTTTGAAAGATTCGGGAGTTCCAGGCCTTGGAATTGGTTTGCCTTTTACAATCGAATTTAGAGCTTCGTTACGACCTTGCATGTCATCAGACTTTACAGTTAGAAGCTCTTGCAAAGTGTATGCTGCTCCATAAGCTTCCAGTGCCCACACCTCCATTTCTCCCAGTCTCTGTCCTCCTTGTTGTGCTTTTCCGCCTAGTGGTTGTTGAGTAACTAAAGAATATGGACCTGTAGATCGAGCATGAATTTTATCGTCTACTAGATGAACAAGTTTTAGGAAGTGGGCGTAGCCAACAGCAACAGGTTGATCAAAAGGTTCACCGGTTCGACCATCCTTAAGAAGTAACTTCCCAGGGTCCTCAGGGTTATATACCCATGATTTACCTGGTTGTTTTGCAGCCTCTTTTAAGTAAGCTTGAACAGTCTGATTAGACATTTCTGGTCCATACATCTCATCAAATGGGACAATTTTAACTCGACAATCCAAGTTTGAGGCCGCCCATCCCATGAGGAGCTCAAAAACTTGTCCTACATTCATTCTACTTGGAACTCCAAGCGGGTTAAGGCATATATCTACAGGTGTGCCATCAGGGAGGTAAGGCATATCCTCTCGTGGCAATATTCTACTTATAATCCCTTTATTACCATGCCTACCTGCCATTTTATCGCCAACTTGGATTTTTCTGCGTTGCGCCACATAGACTCTCACAACCATATTTGCTCCAGGTGGTAGCTCATCACCTTGTTCTCTTGTATAGATTCTGACATCAACTACTCTTCCTCTCTCAGTTGAGGGTACTCGAAGAGAATTATCTCTCACATCTCTAGCTTTTTCTCCAAAAATAGCCCTTAAGAGTTTTTCCTCAGGCGGTTGATCTGATTCTCCTTTAGGGGTTACTTTCCCAACAAGGATGTCTCCACTTTCAACGAAAGCCCCTATTCGAATGATTCCCATTTCATCCAAATTCCCAAGATTTTCTTCTGATACATTTGGGATTTCTCTTGTTATTTCTTCAGGTCCTAGCTTTGTTTGACGAGCCTCAATTTCATATTTTTCTATATGAACTGAAGTATATAGATCATCTTTAACTAACCTTTCGCTAACAAGAATTGCATCTTCATAGTTGTAACCTTCCCATGGCATGTATGCAATTAATACATTTTGACCAAGAGCTATTTCCCCTCCCTCACATGCCGAACCATCAGCTAAGACTTGCCCCACTATTACAGGGTCACCATTAAAAACTATAGGCCTATGATTTAAACAAGTATCTTGATTAGATCTCTGATATTTTTGCAAGTAATGAGTGTGATCATTGCCTTCCTCATCAGTAACGACAATTGCATTCGCATCAACATAAGTCACTGTTCCATTTACTTTTGAAATTGGAACCATGCCAGAATCTCTGGCGACTTGAGTCTCTAAACCAGTTCCGACAAGAGGTCTTTCCGGACGCAAAAGAGGAACTGCTTGTCTTTGCATATTGGAACCCATCAAAGCTCTATTAGCATCATCATGTTCCAAAAACGGAATTAAGGATGCAGCCACCGAAATAACCTGAACAGGTGATAATTGGACATAATCAACTTGCTCCGGAGAAACAGTTTCAAAATCTTGTCGATACCTAACCGGAACAAGTTCTGCCAATATTTTTCCTTCTTCGTCTGTAGCCACGTCACCGGGAGCGACCCTACATTCATCTTCTAAATCTGCAGAAAGATAAATAGGATCACCTTCTTTAATTAATCGTCCGTTTTCCACCTTCCAAAAAGGTGTCTCAATAAAACCATATTCATTTACTCTTGCGTGAGTTGCTAAAGAATTAATCAGGCCTGCATTTGGTCCTTCAGGGGTTTCAATTGGACAAAGTCTTCCGTAATGAGATGGGTGAATATCTCTCACGGCGAAACCAGCTCTTTCACGAGTTAAACCTCCTGGGCCCAAAGCAGAGATACGTCTTTTATGAGTTAACTCAGCCAATGGATTGGTTTGATCCATAAATTGACTTAATTGACTTGAACCAAAAAATTCTTTTATTGCTGCAACCAAAGGTTTTGGATTTACCAATTGAGCGGGAGTAAGTGAATCTGTTTCCCCAACTGTCATCCTCTCTTTAATTATCCTTTCAAGTCTATTTAAGCCAACTCGAACTTGATTTTGTAAAAGCTCACCGACCGACCTAACTCTTCTATTACCTAGATGATCAATATCATCCAAAGTTGCTCCACCAATATCTAATTCTAAATTGATTAAATAATCTAAAGTAGAAAGAACATCTTCATTTGTAAGTGTTCTTACGCTGTCAGGAATAGTTAAACGTAATTTCTTATTTATTTTATATCTACCAACTCTTCCTAAGTCATATCGTTTTGGATCAAAAAATCTTGTTTGGAGTAGTTGTTGACCACCACTTACTGAAGGGGGCTCGCCTGGCCTTAATTTTTTATAGAGCTCTAACAAAGCTTGATCTTCGGAACTTATACCTTCTTCATTTGCCGCATCAATTGACTTTTTATAAAACTCAGGGTGACGTAATTTATCTATCACATCATTATCTGATAAACCCATTGCTCTCATTAAGACATGAGCATTGATTTTTCGTGTTTTATCTACACGAACATGCAGCAAATCGTTTTTATCAGTTTCGAACTTTAACCATGCTCCGCGATTAGGAATGACGCTTGCATTGTAAGTTCTTCTTCCATTCTTATCTTGTTCATCTTTAAAATAAACTCCTGGACTTCGAACGATTTGATTAACAATTACTCTCTCAGCACCATTAATTATAAAAGTCCCACGTTCAGTCATTAAAGGTAATTCACCTATAAAAACTTCTTGTTCTTTAATCTCTCCGGTTTCTTTATTAACTAAGCGACAAGTCACATACATTTGAGAAGCAAAAGTTGCATCTCTTCTTTTTGCTTCTTCTACATCATGCCTAGGACGCTTAAGCCTATATTCTGATCCTATAAAATGTAGCTCAAGTTTACCGGTATAGTCTGTAATAGGAGAAAAATTGTCTAATTCTTCTATCAAGCCTTTATCCAAAAACCACTTAAAACTTGATCTTTGCACCTCAACCAGATCAGGCAGATATGTAGCTGCTTTGGCTACCTGAATCGCGCTTCTGCTCATTCGAGAACCTGCGTTTATATGTAGAGGACGGGGTTAATGTCTTGTCCTTTAGGTCGAAAAATGATCTTTACTAAGAAAAAACAAAAAACAATCTTCTAAAGACTGAAATTTGAGATTGATTTTACTTAATCAACGAACAAACTGACACAAAGGTAGAACCTTAAAGGGTTAAGCGCAGATACCACGCCTAGGCAAGACAATGAATAACTCTACACTCAAATCAGAAAATTAACTAGAGTAAATGTTGATATTTAAGGCAACGCAAACAATTCTCTTGCATTTTGAGTGGTTTTTTCAGCAATTTCAGAAAAGCTTACACCCCTAATCTCTGAAATTTTATTTACTACGTGCTTTACGAAAGAAGGTTCATTCCTTTTTCCTCTATGAGGAACTGGAGATAAAAAAGGACTATCGGTTTCTACTAGAAATCTACTTTGTGGAACTTCTTTAGCGCATTCATGAATATCAATAGCGTTTTTAAAAGTTACATTTCCACTAAAGCTTATATAAAAACCAAGATCAAGGAACTCTCTCATCTCTTTGACATTGCCGCTCCAGCAATGCATAACACCTTGTGGACAACAACCATCTTTGGAGAGATTAGAAAATACTTCTAACATTTCTTTTGCAGCATCTCTGCAATGAACAATGACTGGCAAATTTAATTCAAAAGCCAACTTTAATTGCGGCATTAAAATTGAAAGCTGCTCACTCAAGTTCTCAGCTTTAAAAAGATCAAGTCCTAATTCCCCTATTGCTACAACTCGACTATCATCAAGAGCTGCTTTTTTCAAAACACTTACAGTTTCAGGTCCCCAATGATGCACATCCAATGGATGTACTCCTACTGAATATCTCATCTCCTGAAATTGATCAGCCATTGATTTAATAGCAGGTATTTCAGAGGGTTCTACACAAGCATGTAATAAAGCTTTAACGCCTTGAGATCTCCACCTTTCTGCAACCTTTTCTCTATCTTCATTAAAGTTAGAGAATACGATATGACAGTGACTATCAATTATTGAACTTTTAGAATCGCTCAAGATGAAAAATAATAAAGTTATTTAAATATTAAATCTTATATTATTTATTCTCAAACAACTTCTTTCAAAACTTTCTTAAGCGCAACGCTAAGTCTAGATTTCTGATTCGCTCCTGTGTTTTTATGCATAACACCTTTTTTAACTGCTTTATCAATTTTGCTAAAGGCTAAATTAAATGTTTTTTGAAGATCTGCTTTGGATTCATCGCCAGGCTCTTTTTCATATATTCCACAAGCTACGAAACATCGCTTCATTAGTGTGCGAACTGTGGATTTGTAATTTTTGTTTTCAAGGCGGTTGCGTTCCGCAATTTGAATTCGCTTTTTAGCTGAGTTGGTATTTGCCACGGAGGCTTAGTGATTTAGTCTTATGTTAATCCACACTACCCCAAGACCATGAAGAAGATCTACATAAATCAAAAATAAGGCATAAGATAATCAAATTGAACCAATAGCCAAAAGTTCATGACGCAAATAATTAATAAAGATGAGGTTCAAGAAACCCCTTCAAAAAATTTGACCATAAAAACTGCAAAGAATTTTGATCAAGCTCATGCTGAGCTCAAGAGAATTACTGACAGGACATCTGGTACCGTCCAAGATAAGGCTATAAAGGTAGTGGACGATATTCTTAAAAACGTTGCTGAAAGAGGGGATGAGGCGCTTAAAGAATATACTTTTCGCTTTGATGGATTTCTAACGGAAAAATTTGAAGTCCCATCAGATTTAATATTGAAAGCTTGGGAAGAGACTCCTAAGGAGTTACAAGATTCACTCCTATTGGCAAAAGAAAGAATTGAAAAATTTCATAGTCTTCAGATACCAAAAAACATCATTTATACTGGACCCAATGGTGAATCATTAGGACGAAGATGGAGCCCTGTTGAAAAAGCGGGAATATATGTTCCTGGAGGAAGAGCCGCCTATCCAAGCACCGTATTAATGAATTCTATTCCAGCCTATGTTGCAGGAGTGAATCAAATCATCATGGTTTCTCCGACCAACTCTAAAGGGGAGTTAAACCAAACCGTATTAGCAGCAGCACATATTACAGGTATCAACAAAGTTTTTCGTGTTGGAGGCGCTCAAGCAATTGGCGCTCTTGCTTGTGGAACTGAATCAATTCCTAAAGTAGATGTAATTACTGGGCCAGGAAATATTTATGTAACTTTGGCAAAGAAAAAAGTTTATGGAAGGGTAGGAATTGATTCTTTAGCTGGTCCAAGTGAGATTCTAATAATCGCTGATCAATCAGCAAAATTAGAACACGTTGCATCAGATATGTTAGCTCAATCGGAACATGATCCTTTAGCTTCGGCAATACTCATCACTACTAATAAAAAATTAGCGGAAAAATTACCATCAGAAATAGAACGTCAATTAATTAATCATCCAAGATTAAAAATATGCCAAGAATCAATAACTAAATGGGGTTTGATAGTCCTTTGTGATGATTTAGAAACTTGTACAAAATTAAGTGATACTTTTGCCCCAGAGCATCTTGAATTACTTGTTGAAGACCCAAAAAAATTATCAACAAGCATCAAAAATGCTGGAGCAATATTTATGGGGCCATGGAGTCCAGAGGCTATTGGAGATTATCTTGGAGGACCTAATCACACTCTTCCCACATCAGGGACTGCAAGATTTGCTGGCGCTCTAGGGGTTGAAACTTTTATGAAAAATACTTCATTGATAGATTTTTCAAAAGAAGCTTTTAATGCGAATAAAAATGCAGTTGTGCATTTAGCCAATAGCGAAGGCTTACATAGTCATGCAGAATCAATAAGAATTAGAGATTCTAAATCTTCTTAAGTGATTCAACACCCACTACGTCATTTTCTACTTTTCCAACTAATACTTCATCTGTCAGATTTACAAAAAGTCCATTTTCTAGAACACCTGGAATGTTGTTAATTTGACTCTCCAATAGTTGGGGTTGGTCAATACCATTCCTGAAAGTTAAATCAAGTATCAAATTTCCCTGATCAGTAACTATAGGTCCAGCCTTTTTTTGAGCCATTCTTAGATTTCCTTCTCCTTCAAGAGTCTTTAATGTTCTTTGTACTTGTTTCCAAGCAGAAGGAAGAACCTCGACTGGTAATTTGAAATCAAGGTTCAATTTTTCAACAATTTTTGTTGAATCAACCACAACTATAAATTTTTTAGCCAAAGCAGCAACAAGTTTTTCCTGTACGTGACAAGCTCCTCCTCCTTTAATTAGTTGAAATTTGGGATCAACTTCATCTGCACCATCAATCGCAAGATCTATTTCTGAAACTGAGGAAAGAGATTTAAGTGGTATTCCTAATTCAGAAGCAAGAACTTCACCCTGAAAAGACGTAGTCACTCCAACAACGTCTTTAATTTCTCCAGATTTTATTTTCAGCGCAAGAGCTTCAATCATCAAAGCAGCTGTAGAGCCAGAGCCAAGTCCTAGAATCATTCCGTTTTGAATTTGATCCACAGCAGCTTGAGCAACTGCTTGTTTCATTTGATTTTGCAGATCCATTTAGTCGTACCTTTTCTGAAGACAGTAGCAAGATTTTTAGCTAATTCCTGGTAAAGCAGCGGGCTTAATAGAAAGATTAATCTCTTTATTATTTCGAACGACTTCCAATTCAAAAGGTTTTCCTATTTGAGCATTCTCTACTTGCATGAGTAAAGACCTAGGATCATTAATTTCATTACCACCTGCATTAATCACAAGATCCCCTCGTCTTAACCCTCCCTCCTCTGCTGGACTTTGAGGAATAACAGATTGAACAAGTGCTCCTGATCTTTCAGGTAAAACAATCAATGCATTTGGATCTTGATTATGCTCTTTTGCTATACGTTCATTTAATAAAACCAGCTGAGCACCTAAGTAAGGATGAATAACTTCACCGTTAGCAAGCAATTGATTGGTAACTTTTGAAGCCAGATTAATTGGGATTGCAAATCCAAGCCCAGCCCCTGGTCCTGATCGGACCAAAGTATTTATTCCAATAACTTCTCCATTTGAATTAATCAATGGTCCACCAGAATTACCTGGGTTTATTGCTGCGTCAGTTTGAATTAAATCCAATCTCTTATCAGAGAAGCCAAGACTATTAATGTCTCTATGAAGACTACTAACTATACCTAAAGTGACAGTGCTTTCTAGCCCATAAGGAGTTCCAAGAGCAATTGCCCAGTCCCCAACTTGAATATCTTCTGAATCGCCCAGCTTTGCACTTTCTAAACCAGGAAATTCTTTAATTTTGACCAAAGCCAAGTCAGTAACCTGATCGGTTCCAACAACTTTTCCATCCACTTGATTTCCATTTTGAAGAGTGATTATCACACGGTCAACTCTTTCAACTACATGAGCGTTAGTTAGTACTAATCCAGAACTATCGATTATTACCCCAGAACCTTGCCCCCTCTCTTTTTTTTGGAAAGCCCCTAAATCTCCTAAAAGATCTCTCAATAAAGGATCTAATAAATCAGATTCAAATTCGTCTGTTTGAGCTTCTCTTTCAATATCAATCCTTACTACCGACGGTGAAACCCTACTAGCTACATTGGCAACGAAACTATGTGATTCGCTAACTTTAAAATCTTCTAACGCAAATACAGCTATTGGCCCTGACAAAAAGCAAAAAAGGATTGAAGCTAGTAAAATCAAACACCTAAGCTTGTTCATAATTTCTAACTTTCTTAGGCTATACATAATTGTTCTAAACTACGTAAAACAATAAAGTAGATCAATCAAAAATAATAAGAACTTGATTTTAGAGGTAACCGAAACCTTTATCTAGTAATATTTAATTGCCTGACGGTACCTCTTTGAATAGGGGCGGGTCAAAACTTAAAACCGATCGGGCTTCCTGCCCGACATCGACACTGCCTTTTGTCTAATCAAACCGTTACACAATTGAAAGTTCTTACATCCAAGTCAGCAACTAATTATGGCTTTGATGTAATCGATTTTAAGATGTTCACTCATCTAAATCCCTTATCAATTCAAGTAAATATCCGACACAAAAATCCAGATAAGAAAGTAACTATTGATGACTGTTCCATCCTTAGTCAACGCATAGATGAAGCTATTAAGGATTCTTCAATTATTGACCAACCTTACACTCTAGAAATTAGCAGCGAGGGAATTGGTGATTTCTTAACTGAGGAAAAAGATTTTCAAATTTTTAAAGGTTTTCCAATTGAAGTCACTTATCAGGATTTACAAAAAATTGAACAACAATCAAATGGTTTGCTTCTAAAAAGGACAGATAATGATTTACAAATAAATCAAAAGGGGAAAACTCACCGAATCCCAGTCGAAGACGTTATTCAAGTCCGACTCACGACACCTTCTGGTTAAAATCTAGATATCTATTATCTAACTCAATCCTTCTCATCTCTATATCCCATCATCGATGGCTCTTGTTTTACTCCCAGGCTTAAATAACTTAATTGAAGACATTAGTGAGGAAAAAAAACTTCCATCACAAGTTGTCGAAGCTGCTTTGAGAGAAGCACTTCTAAAAGGTTATGAACGATATCGAAGAACTCTTTATTTAGGTATCAGTGAAGATCCTTTTGAGGAAGATTATTTTAGTAACTTTGATGTTGGGCTAGATCTGGAAGAGGAAGGTTATAGAGTTTTGGCCAGTAAAATAATAGTTGAAGAGGTTGAGAGTGATGATCATCAAATATCAATATCTGAGGTAATGCAAGTTGCTGATGACGCTCAAGTGGGAGATACCGTTGTACTAGATGTGACTCCAGAGAGAGAAGATTTTGGAAGAATGGCTGCAGCTACAACCAAGCAAGTTTTAGCTCAAAAGTTGAGAGATCAACAAAGAAGAATGATTCAAGAGGAATTTGCTGACTTAGAAGATCCAGTTCTAACTGCAAGAGTCATAAGATTTGAAAGACAATCAGTAATTATGGCAGTAAGTTCTGGTCTAGGCAGACCAGAAGTAGAAGCAGAGCTTCCAAGGCGAGATCAATTGCCAAATGATAATTATCGAGCAAACGCAACATTTAAAGTATTCCTTAAAGAAGTTAGTGAAATTCCTAGAAAAGGCCCTCAACTTTTTGTGAGCAGATCAAATGCTGGGCTAGTTGTCTATTTATTTGAAAATGAGGTTCCTGAAATTCAAGAAGGTTCCGTACGAATTGTGGCTGTTGCTCGTGAAGCAAATCCACCTTCAAGAGCAGTTGGTCCCAGAACAAAAGTAGCTGTTGACAGTATTGAGCGAGAGGTTGACCCTGTCGGAGCATGTATTGGTGCAAGAGGATCTCGCATTCAACAAGTAGTTAATGAACTTCGTGGAGAAAAAATAGATGTAATTCGCTGGTCTGCTGACCCTGTTCAATACATCTGTAATTCTTTAAGTCCTGCAAAAGTTGAAGTGGTAAGACTTGTTGATCCAGAAGGTCAGCATGCGCATGTACTAGTCCCGCCAGATCAACTTAGCCTCGCAATCGGCAGAGAAGGGCAAAATGTAAGACTTGCCGCAAGGCTTACGGGATGGAAAATAGATATCAAAAATTCTCAAGAATATGATCAAGCTACTGAAGATTCTGAGGTTGCAGAATTAATTTCTCAAAGGGAAGAAGAAGAATCTTTACAAAGAGAAGCTGAGCAGAGATTAGAGGCGGAACAGGCAGCCAGAGCGGAAGAAGATGCTCGATTAAGAGAGCTTTACCCTTTACCAGAAGACGAAGAAGACTTTCAAGACGAACAATTAACAGCTATCGATACTGAGGAACCTGAAACTGAGGAAACTGAAACTGAGGAAACTGAAACTGAGGAGACTGAAACTGAGGAAACTGAAACTGAGGCAAGTGATATTGAAGAAACAATCGAAAAGGTGGTTACTGGCGAAGATAAAGTGATTACAGAAGAGGAAGGAACCCGGTGAGTCAAAGCCCCATTCTGCGTAGATGTGTAGCTTGCAAAAAACTTCTTGATCGCAAGTGTCTTTTAAAAGTTACTAGAGATTTTCAGAATGGAGTAGTTCTCTCAGCCGGGATGGGAAGATCAGCCTATCTCTGTCGAAATGAGTCATGTTTTGAAGAAGCCTTGAAGCGTAAACGATTACAAAAAGCTTTGAGATGTGATATTCACTCAAGCGTTTTCAATATGCTCCAAAAACAACTTAATACCTGCATTGATTCAGATACTGAGGCATGATGTTCATTAAGAGAACTCATTCACCTCAAAAACCAAATCTAAATTTCAAGCACAACATTAATGACCAGCAGCGGCAAAATCAGAATTTATGAATTGTCCAAGGACTTAAGCCTTGACAATAAAGATGTGCTAGACGCAGCTCGCAAACTTGCAATAGAAGCAAAGAGCCATAGCAGTTCTATAAGCAGTCTTGAGGCAAATCAAATAAAAGATTTTCTAAAAAAAAGCGATAATGTAAAAACAACCAGCAAACCTAGTAAGAAATTAGATAAAGAAATTCTTTCCGTTAAAAAAAATCCTGTCAAAACTCAAAAGAATCATAAGCCTGAACTTCAGAAAATTACTCCTAAGCAATCAAAACTTTCGCAAGCAAATCTAAATGTCCCTTTAAAGCCAAGTAAAACCCTAGTTAAAGCCCAAGGATCATCTCCAACCAATAACCCAAAAACTTCAGAGAATAAATTTCCAGCACAACAACAAATAACCCCTCCTTCTAAACCAAACAAACCGCTGCCTCCCAAGCCAAGACAAGAAGTAAAACAATCTATTACCAAGCCTTTAAATCAAGCTGAGAAGAAAATTCCTGTCGAAAAACTAAAAATAGATAATAAATTAACAAATCAGCCAAAAAGTTCTGAATCAGCTAAAAAGCCAAAAATTCAACCACAACAAACTTATGGTCAGCAGCCTAAGAGACCATTAGCACCACCAAGTAGACCAAAAATAAATATTCAAGATAAAAAACAATTACAACCTAATAACCAAAAGCCAAAATCAAAGATTAATCAAGGTGACATTTATACTCAGAAAGTAGGTCCAGGAAGTTTTCAAAGAATCAAAAGTCAAAACAAACAGAATTCCCCTTCAAAAACACCTCAGCCTCCAACGAAAGGGACTTCTCTTGAACTTGTAGGTGCGCCAATACGTAGAGAAAAACCTAAAAGTAAACCACAGACCAGCGAAGCAAGAAATAAACCATTGATGCCATCGAGACCTGGAGCACCAAAACCGCCAGTCTCTCTAAATCGTCAAGGACTGTCAAATAGACCTGGCCCAAATAACAGAGCAGGAGGACCAAGTCGTCCTGGGGCTCCAAATCGACAAGGTCCTAATCGAGATGGAGTAGCCAATAAACCTATACAAAGTCAAAATCGTCCAGGGGCTAATAATCGAGCTGGAGGTCCTGTTCGTACTGGATCTCCTAATCGAAGTGGAATGCAAAATAGGCCTGGAATGCCTACTAGGGTTGTTAGTGGACCTAACAACCATTCCAATAGTCGTCCAGGGGTTCCATCTGGCATGAGAAAACCAGTTGCACCTAGTGAGTTGATGCAACTTCAAAAGCCACAAGCGAGACCAAGTGCTCCTCAAAGAAAATCTGATTCTCCAACTAGTCCTAGGCCAAAAAGAGAAAACTCAACTGGAGCAAGGCCACCAGTCAATAGACCAACTCCAGCAGCTCCTAAGAAGCCAGCTCATAGGCCAGGTGGTACTGCCGCTGCACCAAGAAGAACTGGCAGGCCTGATTGGGACGACAGTGCAAAGCTAGATGCTTTAAGAAATAAATCGCCTCAAAAGCAACGTCAAAAAGTTCACATCATTGGAGAAAATGATGATGCTCTTACCGCAGAGACAAGTGGATTTGCAGGAGAACAACAAGCAGTAGTTCTATCAGCAAGCTTGGCTCGACCATCAAAGCCTAAATCTGGCAAGAGAAACAATGGGAAGCCTTTAACTGCACTTAAAAAACGTAAAAAAGAAACTACTCGTCAAAGGCAACGAAGACGAGCAATGGAATTAAGAGCAGCTAGGGAAGCAAAACTAGTAAGACCTGAAATGATTGTTGTTCCAGAAGACAATCTCACAGTTCAAGAGCTTGCTGACATGTTGAGTGTTGAGAGTTCCGAGATCATTAAATCATTATTTTTCAAAGGAATTACTGCCACTGTCACTCAATCACTAGATTTAGCCACAATCGAGACAGTTGCTGAAGAATTCGGCGTACCTGTTCTTCAAGATGATGTTGAAGAGGCTGCGAAGAAGACAGTTGAAATGATTGAAGAGGGGGATTTAAAACACTTAATGAGAAGGCCTCCAGTCGTTACTGTGATGGGGCACGTGGACCATGGAAAAACATCTTTACTAGACGCTATTAGAAAAGCGCGGGTTGCGGCAGGAGAAGCTGGAGGTATTACTCAACACATAGGTGCTTACCAAATCGAAACTGAACATGATGGCTCAACTAAGAAACTAACTTTTCTTGACACTCCAGGGCATGAAGCCTTCACAGCGATGAGAGCTAGAGGCACCAGGGTTACAGATGTAGCGATTTTAGTTGTAGCTGCAGATGACGGCGTTAGGCCTCAAACCCTTGAAGCTATTAGTCATGCAAGAGCAGCACAAGTTCCCATTGTCGTAGCAATTAATAAAATAGATAAAGAAGGATCTTCTCCCGACCGCGTAAAACAAGAATTATCAGAACAGGACTTATTGTCAGAAGAGTGGGGAGGAGACGTAGTAATGGTTCCCGTTAGCGCCATTAAAGGGGAAAACATAGATAAGCTATTAGAAATGGTTTTGCTAGTAACTGAAGTAGAAGATTTACAAGCGAACCCAGATAGATTAGCTAAAGGTACAGTTATAGAGGCACACTTAGATAAAGCGAAAGGGCCCGTTGCAACATTACTGGTTCAAAACGGCACCCTCAAGTCGGGAGATGTAGTAGCAGCTGGTCCAGTACTTGGAAAAGTAAGGGCGATGGTAGATGAAAATGGCTCCAGAATTAAAGAGGCAGGTCCATCTTGTCCAGTAGAGGCTCTTGGATTCAGTGAAGTTCCAACAGCTGGTGATGAGTTCGAGGTTTACCCTGATGAAAAGACTGCAAGAGCAGTAGTTGGAGAACGAGCCACAGATGCACGGGCAGCAAGGCTTGCTCAGCAAATGGCTTCTAGACGAGTATCACTTTCTTCTATGTCTGGCCAAGCTAGTGAGGGTGAACTCAAAGAATTAAATATCATTCTCAAAGCTGATGTTCAAGGAAGCTTAGAAGCAATACTTGGTTCTTTAGAGCAGCTTCCAAAAGACGAAGTCCAAGTGAGAGTATTGCTATCAGCTCCGGGTGAAATCACTGAGACTGATGTTGACTTAGCAGCAGCCTCTGGTGCAGTAATAGTTGGATTCAATACTTCAATGGCATCTGGTGCAAAACGCGCAGCCGATGCGAATGGCGTTGACGTCAGAGATTACGAAGTTATATATAAGCTTTTAGAAGATATCCAATTAGCAATGGAGGGTCTTCTAGAACCAGAAATGATAGAAGAAGCTTTAGGCGTTGCCGAGGTTAGAGCAATATTCTCAATTGGCAAAAGTGCTGTTGCTGGTTGCTATGTAACAAATGGAAAAATACAACGGAATTGCCGGGCCAGAGTCAAAAGAGGAAAGCAAATAGTTTTTGAAGGCGATCTAGATTCATTAAAAAGAAATAAAGATGATGTCAAGGATGTTTCAACAGGTTTCGAATGCGGAATAGGTTGTGATCGATTTGCAAACTGGGAAGAGGGGGATCAAATAGAAGCCTTTAAGCTCGTAACGCAAAGAAGAAAGTTAACCAATTAAACATCGCTATTAGTTTTTACTTAAGCCAAATTATATTGAATTAATTAAAGATAAAGAGCTAATCATCATCTTTTTTATTTCTATCTTTGAATAACAAAAATCCAAGAATTAAAAGTGCTAAGGTTTGGATCGCAAGATCATTAATAGATACTTTATCTCCCGCAATGATATTGGTAAACATAATGAAAAATCCTAGTGCGGCTGACCCGAAGAGTGCTATCCAAACAGCTCTTCTCAATCCCCGATAAGGATTTTTAGACTCCTTCAATAATCGAGCTCTTAAATTAGGATCCAAATCGGATCCAGGCTTATTAGGATTATTCAAAAAATAAATCGAAAGATGATAATTTAATTCTAGTGCCGGTGTAGCTCAGGGGTAGAGCAACTGATTCGTAACCAGTAGGTCGGTGGTTCAATTCCACTCATCGGCATAAAGTTAGTGAATGAATTTTTAGAGAGAATTTGCCTGTTAGAAGGTAATTTGCATAAAACTCTTTCTAGATATTTATTTTTTGATGAAAACCGTGACAACTGCTGAAATAACTATGACCTTTACCTTAGAAACTAACTGTGACTAATGATTCAAAGAAAAGCGGCTATGTATTCCCATCACAACGAAAGTGATCTTGATATGTTAGGGTCTTAGCGCTCTAAATGTATGTCATCGGTTTTTACCCTTACAAACAAAGGTTATGACTTCTACTGCTCCTAATGAGAATGTTAAGGATAATTTAAAAGATCAAATTTCTTGCAAATTAGTCTCAGAAATAATTCGCGAACGTATACAGGCAAATGGAGCTAGATTCCATGCAAATGATAATATTTCTGATTTTATTCAGCCAGGAGAATTAGAAACTCTTGAGAGAGAAGTTGCCACCAGAGTTAGAGATTTGTTAAAAACTTTATTGATTGATGTTGATAATGACCACAACACTCAAGAAACTGCAGAACGCGTTTCGAGAATGTATTTAAATGAAGTATTTAAAGGTAGATATCACCCGCAACCTAAAGTTACTAATTTCCCTAACGATAGAAATTTAGATGAGATCTATACACTTGGGCCGATAACTGTTAGGTCTGCATGTTCTCATCACTTTGTTCCAATTCTTGGAGATTGCTGGATAGGAATAAAACCTGGAGAAAAAGTTATAGGAATTTCAAAGTTTGCAAGAGTAGCTGATTGGGTCTTTTCTAGGCCTCATATTCAAGAAGAAGCTGTAATGATTCTTGCTGATGAAATAGAACGTTTGTGCGAACCCAAAGGTCTAGCAATCCTTGTTAAAGCTCAACATTATTGTATGAAATGGCGAGGAGTAAAAGAGCCTGAAACTAGTATGATCAACTCAATTGTTAGGGGTGATTTTCGCCACGATGCGAGCTTGAAGCAGGAGTTCTTTGAACTAGTAAAACAGCAATCAAATTTTGGTAAAAATTACTAACTCAACTTAAAGGTGGTTTTATTTACTTCCACTTTTGAAAAATCTCTCCTAAAGAAATGAGGGATCTAAAAGTGATGGGCGATAAGAAAGCAAAAAAGGCCTTTGATTACTCTTAACTGCAACAATCACATCTTCACCTGTATGCCATATAAATTGTTGCTGAGGATTCCCCTCTTCAAAATCAATATTTGTTTCAACTGGAGGACCAAAACGATAACGCAATCCTGCTAGGACCTCCGTCATATTTGCGTTGTCAATTTCATAAGCAAGTTGTCTTAATCCAGCCTCCTTTTCAATTCGAACTCGCAGAGCCTCTACAGGTAAACCACTTATTTGAATATCTTTCACTTCGAACAGATTCTGTATTTGTTTTTCTTTGAAAGGAATTAAAGAGACACCAAGATGAGTCTCTACATTCGATAGATCCATTCCCCATTTCAAACCTTCAACACATGCATCAACTGGTTGAGAACAAACTTGAATAAGAAAAGTAAAAACTATAATCAAAATATATTTAGAAGCGTTAGTCATAGTTAAATTAAACCTTTTTCAAGTTTGATAATAGATCTCTAGAAATAAATAGTCATTGGTTCCACTTATTAGAAAGGACATCTCTAAAAGTGAGATAATGACTTTAATATTAACTACGAAATTAGCTTAACCAAAAATAAAAAGCATTTGCATCAGAACTTGAAAGTAGTTTTCACTAAAGCTCCATTAACGTCCTCTTTACCATCTTGTTCAATAACAAAAATAGCTGGAGTAACTGTAACGCTGTCGTTCACTGTGAAATCGTAAAAGGCCTCCCAAGCCAAAGGATCGTCGTAGCCACTATCATCTCTGTGTGTTTCGGCTGTTCCAATACCAAATCCAAGCTTATTTCCATCAATAAACGCATCATTCCATAGGAATCCAACAGACCAGGTATTTCCCTCCTCTACCTTATTCATTGCGGTATCAGGACTATCCTCGTTTTCAGGATTCTTCCAGCCAATACCAGCACTCAGGCTGTAGTCGTCTCCGAATTGATAACTACCACTAATTCCATAAGAAGAATAATCATTAGCGTCAGGAGAATCATCAGTATTCCCGTTGTCAGCCTGCGTGTATGCAGCTGCAAGAGTAAATTTCTCATCAACCCATGCCAACTGAGTTGTTATGTTGTCTTTGCCTTCATCAGCTAAGAAGCCAATCGAAGAATTTGATGCGTCTTCGGAAACGAAGAGTGCAGAAGCAACCAACTTTTCATGTGACCAAGTAATTCCTGCGCCTGCCCCCATCTTCTTGGAATAAGTATCATTGGCTCCCGCCTGGTTTAGTACAAATAAAACTCCATCTCCTGGATAAGCACTGGGCCACACTCCAAGCAAATCATCTTGACGAAGTTTGGGGCCAAAAGTTACTTGAATATCTTCTCCAACAGGGAATTGGTAATAAGCCTTGTGAAGCTCTAACGAATCACTACTACTAAAAGCAGTATCTAATCTTGCCTCACCCATCATTCCGAAGGGTTCCATCATGCCAAAATTGCCTACGCGAACAGCAGTCTTAAGCATGTCTTGGCCAGTAAAACTGGTCATAAACATCAGCTTTGTATCGTAATGAAAAACTGTCCCATCCTTTTCCTCAGAAGTAGACATTCCACCCATTCCACCCATTCCACCCATTCCACCCATTCCAGAATCGCTAACTCCATCCACTCCACCCAAAACAAAAGTCGTTTTTCCCATAAACATTGTTGATGGATATGAGTCTCCCATATTCATATGACCACTATGGTGATCATGATGACCTTTATGATCGCCACCTCCTGCTTCAACAGCCATTGGAGCCATTAAGCCTAACGCAGCAGGAATCAAGAGTAATCGCGAAAAGAATTTCATAAACCTCACGGGGACTAGTTTAACTAGTAAACCTATATTTTAATCAATATAACCTCATGTACTAGCCAGAGCTATAATAGATGTGCTTTTAAATACAAAGATTACGTGCATTTTGCTAAAATATTTAAGGGTCTTTGCAGACAACGCTCTATATATTAATTAACCTAAAACTAGATAAACTAGACAAACCTAGAAAAATGAATAATCTCAAGCCTATTTTCACCGGCATCATCATTTCTATTTCGTTTTCACTGATGGGATGCTCAGGTAATTCCCAAACAAACGGAACTCCTGCACTTTTTGAAACGAAAGGAGAAGCTGAAAAAGCAGCAAAAAATTTTAATTGCACTGGAGCTCATAAAATGGGAGATAAATGGATGCCTTGCAAAAGTCATACAGATCATGAATCTCATGATGGGCATCACCATCATCACTAATATTGTTAGATAATGACAAATTCAAATAGTACTGATCAGAACAATTCCGAAAGTCCTTCTCATTGCGGAAGTAAACCAAAAAAAATTGCATTTGGGATAGCACCACTCGGATTTATATCCATTGGAATTGTTCCCATGGGAATTGTTACCATTGGGATTGTTCCCATGGGTGTCGTTTCTATAGGCGTAGTAGCTATGGGAGTCGTTAATGCCTCAATAGTAGGAATGGGTATATTTTCTGCAGGAATAACAACTATGGGTCTAAAGGTATGGAGTCCGGAAAATAATGCTATTCAGGAGTCAATCAATCGTTCACATTCTCCTTCTTCAAAAAATATATATGCTTATCCAACAAAATCTCAGGCAGAAATCGAAGCCAAAAAGCTCGGTTGCGTTGGTGTCCACAAGATGGGTAAGTTATGGATGCCTTGTGCAACCCATATCAACCCTAACTAGTCTTGAATTGATTAATAATTTAAAGTTTGGATATAAAATTCTTGGCAATATATCTACAAACTTCTCAAATTCATCCCCTGTCTGTATAACTACTTAGGATTTAATTAACTATAGAAAGTGATCTTAATTAATCTAAGAATATATATCATCAACAAGTATTGAGCCCTTTTCACAAATTTGTTGCTGTGAAGGAAACTTTTTATCGGAGCAACAACATTCTCCTCTATCTGAATTGTTGATCCAATTAATGATCCCTGTTCGGATTGGTTGAGGACATACTTGTCCTTCTTTAAGGTGATTAATTTCTTCGCTTGTTAAAGGATCAGCATGTTCAATAAAAAGAGACTCTTTAAGCCTGAAAGAACATTTCTCATCCCATTGTTCAAAACAATTCATATGGTTTATAAAATCATTCCATGCTTCTTTCATTGATCTATATCCCTTCCTTTTTAACTCTTTGCTGAAAATAGCTTTAATGAATTCATTAAAATTCTGCAATTCATGAGGTGTAAAATATGGTTTGACATGGCTTTCATCATCAGAAAAGTCAAGTTTCTTCTCTATTAATTGGAGTCTTTGTTCTATTACTTGAAATCGAGAATCTATCGATTTAACAGGAAGGTTCTCTATTTGATTAACAAAACAATCAGAGACATAACAAACCAATGATTTTCCCGAAATCCTTGCACTCTCTTTAATCTTTTCTAAAAGTTTTGGGTCAATACTTACATTGAGTTGCGTTCTCTTCATGATTGAGGCCATCAATAAAGGACGAATTAGAAATCATCTTTATATGACTTTATTCAAAATAAAATCAAACCGTTATTATTTTCAGATTTCTTGATGTAATCCCATCTTTTTATAGTCTCTTAAAAAAAACCAACAAAAATCAAATGAAATTTTTGAATTAAATCTACTTATTCATTGGGAGCAAGATCAATGAAATCACACAAAAAACACTAATCAAAGGTCCAGGAGGCAAATTCAAAGTCATAGCCAGCGAAAAACCTATAAGCGATAAAAGTAATCCAAATATGGAGGATCTAGCCATAGCAATCCATAAAGAACCAGCTTTCTGTAACCCCAACAAAGTTGGAGTTGAAAGTAACGCAATTACAAGAATGACTCCCACTGCAGACATTGAGCTCACAATGACAAGTGCCGTAGTAAAACCGAGAGCCAAATTTAAAAAAGAGACATTAACTCCACTTGAAGCAGCTCCTTCTGGGTCTAGGCCAATATGAACAAGCTTGTCGTAACCAAAAAGCATCAAACAAATAAATACCGAGAAAGCGATCAAAGTTCTTAGCAGATCACTCAAATTTGCAGTTAATAAATCTCCAAATAAAACAGCCTCCAAATCAATCCTGATTCCTAATAGAGGTATAAGCAAAACACCGAGCCCCATAGAACCAGCAAGAATTGTATTCATAACCGCTTCATAATTTTGATTTTTTTTATTCGTCAAACTTTCTGCTGCAATAGCTCCTACCAACCCGCTGATGACTCCACCAATAGAAGGATCTAAACCAAGCGCCATAGCCAAAGCAAGACCTGGCAGCACACAATGCGAAATTAAATTAACTTGAAGAAGCCTTTTGTGAGTGATCAATACAGTTCCCATGGCAGGGCAAAGTATTCCTGAGAAGGAAGTTATTAAAAGAGGAATTGTCCACCAATTTGTATTGAAAAAAGACATTAAGCTAATGATTCAGTATGGTCAGTAAGAGAGATCAAGTTAAGATCTTGCTAATGAGTAAAAGAAAGCCTGAAATCACTAAACGACAACAACAACTGCTCAATGAACTCAAGAACTGTACTGATGAATTGAGTGGGCAAGAGCTGCATAGACAACTTCATAATGGTGAAAAGGCAATGGGACTGACCACGGTTTATCGAAACCTGCAAGTACTAGTAAAGCAAGGTTTGATTCGTTCCAGACATCTTCCCAACGGTGAGGTTCTTTATGCGCCCGTTGAAAGAGATATTCATCATTTAACTTGCGTAAGCTGTGGAGAAACCACACGTTTGAAGGGATGTCCGGTCAAAACGATGGATCTGTCGAAAAACACTTCTAAAAACTTTGAGCTTTTGTTTCATACTCTTGAGTACTTTGGTCTCTGCCAAACTTGTTCTCAGCAATTGAATGCTGGATAAGATTATTTGAATATGAATCAAACCTATAACTTCCACCTCAAATAATTAATTGAACTAAGTTTTTCTTGAACTTCCTGAGGGCTACCAGAAGCCAAAATAATTTTATCTAAAGCAACAACCTTGTCATAGGCATTTAAAGATGTTCCCCAGTCATGACTACTAACAAAAACAGTGAACCCAGAATCGGCTAGCTGACGAATGATTAACAGGAAATCTTCTTTAGCCGGAGGATCAAAGGCGGAGCAAGGTTCATCAAGAAGAAAAATTTTGGCTGGATTCATTAATGTTTTTGCAAGTAATGCTCTTTGTTGCTGTCCACCAGACAAAGCATCAAGTCTCCTTTTTGCTAAATGAGATATTCCAACACGTTGAAGAGCCGCTTCTAATTCACAACAAGTCGATTTCGAATGATTGACTCGACCTAAAGAAACTAATCCTTCAACAGTAATTGGGAAATTCCAATTCAGCTTCCCCCTTTGAGGCATTAAAGCCACTTGAGATCGATTATTTATCAATGGTTTCCCATCAACAGTAATTTCGCCTTGATCCGGCTTACTACTCCCTTGCAGCAAGCTTAATAAGGTGGACTTACCAGCACCATTCGGACCAACAAGAGCAGTCAAAGTACCTTGCTCAAGCTTTAGAGAAACCTTGCTTAAAGCAGGTTTAATTTTACTTGAATAAGAATATGTCAAATTTTCAGCAATCAAGCTAGGCATCAAATAGAGGATTTGCTGACAAGAAACATAATACACTTGCCAAGAGCTAATGAAAATGATTATCGTTTTAAATACGCTTTATTTTTTTAATGTCGGATTTTTCAAATCAGTCCAAAAAGGCTAACCCCATAATCAATAAAACATTTCTCAAAAGTTCTCTTGTTGCTGGAACATTTTTATTTTCTGGAATCAATCAGACAGCGCAGGCAAATACAAAATCAATTGTTGCTGTAGAGCCATTGGTTTGCGATATTGTCTCTGCGATTGCACCACCCTCAACGCCCGTAACCTGCTTAATTGACAGAAAGCAAGATGTTCATGATGTCAAGATCACTCCAAGGCAAGCTCAAACACTAAAAAGTGCGAATCAAGTATTTACTCTTGGTTCAGAGATGACTCCTGCAATTAAAAAATGGTTAGATAATCCCTTAACTGTTGCCATTGGTGTAAGTGCAATAGAAATAGACGATCATGACGACCACGATGATCATGGCGATCATTCAGCTGCCAAGCATGACGATCATGACGACCACGATGATCATGGCGATCATTCAGCTGCTAAGCATGATGATCATGACGACCACGATGATCATGGCGATGCCCATGGAGAGGGGGCTTTTGAATGGGCTGGTGTTTTTGATCTTTCAGCAGGAGTCTACAAATGGTCTTTTGCCAAAGTTGATGGAGACTATGCTGATCCTGCCATGAAAATGGTTATTCTTAAGTCTGGTGATATTGAAGCATCAGAAGAGCTTGCTAAAGAATTATTAGGATCCAAAAATTCAGAAGTTAAGCGCAATAACGACAAACTTGTTGCACAGGGAAAAGCATATGTTCTTACATTTAATGAAAAAAAAGACATCACAACATTTACTGTAGAAATCAAAAAAGCTGGTAAATATTCTTTCTTTACTGAGCATATGCCTTTTGAGTTTGAAGCCGACGAACATTTCTTTAAGGATGTTTCAGGCGACGATATTGAACCTATAGCTCAAGTCCCAGATGAAGGTGATCATCATCATCACCATGATCATGGTGGCTTAGATCCTCATGTCTGGCATGATCCACATAACATCATCAAGATGGGAAATGTCATTTCTAAAAATATCAATAAGAAAATTTCCTTCTTTGATAGAGAAACAAAAAAAGTTTTAAAAGAAAGAACTCAATCTGTGAATTCTATTTTGGAAGATCTCGACTTATGGACTCAAAAACAAGTTGCCACGATTCCTAGCAATCAAAGGACTATCGTTTCTAAGCATAAAGCGATGGAATATTATGGAGATGCATTTAGCTTGAAGACCCTTAGCCTACTAGATTTTCTTGGTGATTCATCCAGCCTTAGGCCTCAAACTATTTCAACAGTATTAGCGGAGCTTAAAAAAGAAAACGTGAAAGTTTTATTCGCTGAGCAAAAGCCTCCTTCTAAGCTATTGAAAAACCTCAGCAGACAAACTTCCACTCCTATCGCATCAAATCAAATCTATGTTGACGGTCTAATGCCAACAGGGAATACTGTTTCAGTTGCTGTACACAACACATGCACAATTGTTAATTCACTTGGTGGAGAATGTGATGAGAAAGAGGGCGATGAACTTGAGGGGAAATGGAATTCTTTAATTAAGCCTTAACTTTTTCACATAAGATCCTGACTACATTTTAAAAATGTAGTCAGGATTATAAAAAATGTTTCCAACTAAAGGATATAAAGCTTATAAACAACACTGGGAAGATCAGGCAGGTTTCATGGATAAACCACCATGGGATAAAGATAAGATCTTAAAACTTACTATCTTAACTGATTTTGATGACAATCTAAAAGAACTTAAATTTTCAAATCATTCGCTTAAGAAAGAGAATGGCAAACTTACTTTAAGACTAAAAGTTCCTTACAATTATTATGAGCTTGATGACTTTGAATTAAAATCACTTGAATTGTTGGGTATCCAAAAAAATTGGCTAACTGATATTTCTCTTGATAGCTCGCATTGTTCACATCGTTAATCAAAGGAAATGAGCAACACGCAAAAAGTACCGGTTACAATATTGACTGGCTTTCTAGGATCTGGCAAAACAACCCTACTCAATCGAATCCTGAGCGAAGAGCACGGTAAAAAAATAGCTGTTATTGAGAATGAATATGGTGAAGTTGGCATTGATCAGGGATTAGTAATCAATGCTGACGAAGAGGTCTTCGAGATGTCTAATGGTTGCATCTGCTGCACCGTACGTGGAGATTTAATTCGTGTACTTGGGAACCTCATGAAGAGGCGAGACAAATTCGACTATGTATTAGTTGAAACTACTGGTCTTGCTGATCCTGGTCCAGTAGCTCAGACGTTCTTTATGGACGATGAAATCCGTGATGAGTTTTCACTCGATGGCATAGTCACACTTGTGGACGCAGCCCACATAGAACAACAACTGGGTCGAAGTGATGAAAGTTCGGAGCAAGTTGCCTTCGCTGACGTCCTTGTTCTAAATAAAACTGATCTAGTTTCAGATGAATCACTCGACAACTTAGAGTCACGGCTACGCGATATGAATCGTATGGCTCGTGTAATACGCAGTAAACAGGCAGACGTCTCAATTGATACTGTGCTAAATCTAAGTGCTTTTGATCTAGATCAAGTACTTCAGCGTCGTCCAACTTTTCTTGAACCAGAATATCCATTTGAATGGACAGGTGTATTTTCACTTGAAGAAGGTCGCTATGAACTTACGCTCGAAGAAGGGCCAGACCCCACAATGTCTCTCGTCCTGTTATCAGACCAAGGTAAAGACGAGACAGCTTTCATTACAGGCGCTGAATCATGCGTGAGGCTCTACGCAGAACAAGAACAACCTATGAATCCAGGGGATATAATTCCAGTCGGCAAGCATATGAGCCTTCAACTTCAATCCGAAGGGACTAAGTCCTTCTTCATAGATGTTGATAAGGCAAGGGATATAAGTCTATTCACTCAACATACAGCCGAAGAATTTAATATGAAATTAACGAAAGTAAATACTCCTTCTACAGACGCGATAGATAATGATCAGAATATCTCTACAATTTCTCCAATAGCTGAGAGAACTTGGGTGGCTGAGCACGAGCACGACGATGAAGTGGGTTCATTTGCTATCGAACGAGTAGGCGATGTAGATCCTGAAAAACTCAATAGGTGGTTAAGTCGACTGCTATCAGAAAAAGGGGTGGATATCTTTCGTACAAAAGGGTTTATTAGTTATGCGGGAGAATCTAGGCGAATAGTTTTTCAAGGTGTACACATGCTCTTCACAGCTCAACCTGATAAAGAATGGGGCAATGAACCTCGCCGCAACCAACTCGTCTTTATCGGTAGAAATCTTGATGAAGCAGAAATGAGTAGAGAGTTTGACAAATGTCTGGTATAGAAGCATTTAGTCCAAAGGGAATGCTTCATGAAGGTTGGTCTGCGCAAGTTGAAGACTATGCGATTGTCTGCGGCTGGGCACTACATGGTAAAACCTTTTTAGTAGGTGATGTTGCTGGAGGGCTCTACGCATTTGAGGGGAAATCTGGAAAGCTCATTTGGCAATTCAAAGACATACATAGAGGTGGCTTACTAGCAATGTCTATTCATCCAGATGGAAATACTTTCGCAACTGCTGGCCAGGATGGACATGTGTCTATATGGGAAAGCAAAGAGGGTAAGTCAACTAAAAATTTGGAACTTGGGAAAGGATGGGTTGAACACATTAAGTGGTCACCAGACGGAAAATTTTTAGCAGTAGTTTTTACTAAATACGTCTATGTTTTTGATGAAAACGGTCAAGAACATTGGCGATCAGAGGAGCATCCCAGTACTGTCAGCGCGATTTCTTGGTCTAATTCCAATGAGTTAGCGACAGCATGCTACGGCCAAGTAACTTTTTTTGATGTAGTAAGCGACAAGATCAATCAAAAGTTGGAGTGGCGAGGCTCACTAGTATCTATGGTTCTTAGTCCAGATGGAGACATAGTGGCATGCGGAAGTCAGGATAATTCTGTTCATTTCTGGCGCCGTTCAACTGATCAAGATTCGGAGATGACAGGCTACCCAGGTAAACCAAGCCACCTAGCTTTTGATCAAACCGGCACAGTCCTTGCTACTGGGGGTAGTGATCGAGTGACGGTTTGGAGTTTTCAAGGCGATGGCCCTGAGGGCACTGTGCCAGGAGAGTTAATGCTTCATACGGAACCCATTTCATGCCTTGCTTTCTCACATAGCGGGATGCTTTTAGCTTCTGGCGCAAGAGATGGTTCAGTTTTTTCTTGGTTTCTCCAAAAAGATGGTCAGGGTGATCCTGTTGGTGGTGCATTTGCAGGTGACCTTGTAAGCCAAATCGCTTGGCATCCTGAGGACACTGCCTTAGCTGCAATAAATGCAAACGGAGGAATTACGGTTTGGGAATTTAAGGTTCGGACAAAAACGGCACCTCAAGGATTCGGATAAGGTCAAAATTTCTTATTTTCAATAGATACTCGAGAGCTGCTCGATTGCTAATGCCTAGAACATTAAAACTCAACAAGAGGAGTTTTTACTGATGTATAAATATTCCACATAACTTATATATGGTTATATCCCACCAGAGGACTCAATGAAAAAAACAATTCTTTGGCTTCAAGAATTACTCATTTCAATGGGTAATGCTCTATTTCATCCATATCAAGATAACTCACCTCCAAGTTTTGAGGCACAGCCGTTCAGAGATGACCCATATAAAAACCGAGGAATTGCGTAAGGCAATGTCTAAATTATTTTTTAATTTCTAAGAGAGGTCCAAGTACCCTCTTTTTTTTTAGCTATTTACGAGAAGCATAAGTAAAGACCGAACCATAAAGGATTAAAGAATGTGCTTTAATAGTCCCATGAATACATCGATTAAGAAGAAGTTAAGCAGTATCAATCCTGGCGTTAACTTGAAAAAAACCGACAACAAAAAACCCACTTGGAATTTTGAAGTAGAAGGCAGCGGTCAAAGAAAGAGATATTTAAGATCTCTAAAAGACAAGACTGCCGCTTAATTTATAGCCTTTTTACTACAAAAACTTCAACTAAATTAAACACAGCTGCTATCCAAGCACGAAAGAGGAAGTCCATCTCAAATTTTTATTAAATTGGTACTTTTAAGCGATTTAAAGTATCAAGAGATAAAAAACCTAAAAAATTCTATGAATTTAATCGCTAGTTATAGAAATAAAGGTTTTGAATCTGTTGCAGATGGTGTTATGTCATTTTTTGACCGTCGAAAAGATTTGCAGCGAAATGGTATTGCCTTCAGTGATGGATCAACAAATGATTCAGAGCCTGCAAAAATTTCGACTGATATCAGCCTTGTAGCAATAGATCATTCTGACCCAGAAGCATTTGCACTATCTGAGGTAATTTTAAGAGGAGTCGATGCTGGACTTCAAAAATATCTTCAAGATCGTCCTCTCTTTAGCGAATGTTGTCCAGAGAAATCCTTATTTGTTAATCCAATTTTCAACTTACAACGTTATGCTCCTGGAGAAGGTTTTAAGAAATGGCACTGTGATTGGACTATTAGCGAAGAAGCAACCGAACCAGTTCACAGAGTCTTAGCATGGATTCTTTATTGCAATGATGTCGACTCAGGAGGGACAGAATTTCATTGGCAGGAATATCATGAGACAGCTGAACGAGGAAAACTAGTTATTTTTCCCGCTGGTCTTACACATATACATAGAGGCCGAGTTAACAAAACTCATCCAAAAACAATTGCCACTGGATGGATTAATGCTGGTTCAAGAGATTCATATATCGCTAGACTGGCTAGTTAGTTAATTAATTTTTTTGTTCATTCAATAAGCTCTCATTGGGATTATTCAATCTGATTCCCTCTAATCCTTTAATGAATAAGTAGTTCAAATCTAGATTGATAATAATTTTTGAAGGAACATCAACAAATTGGGAATGTATTGTGTAGTATCAAACGACGTTCAGCTCAATTTGAGTCGCAGTTAGATTCAAGCCATGGAACGGGGACTTGAACAATGAAATTATTCCAATGGCTGAGCTAACTTACAGAGGACTTAAGTACACTCAAACTAAATCCACTAAGGGTTCACAAGAAGTGCACTTGCAATATTCTGGTCATGAAATTATGAGTAAAAGAATCTACGAAGCAATGAAAGCTGAAATGGGTTAATAAATAAGTTAAGACAAGCTTACTTTTTTAATTATTTACTTTAAAAATAACATTATATAAATAAATTGAATCAATAACTACAGATTTAATTTATTTAATGCTTTAAAAATTAATTCTTTTAAAATTCAATATGCAATACGAGCCAGGAACAGTAGATTGTCATGTGTTTTTAGAATGCAAAGAGCAAATAGAGAAAATGCTACTTAGATTACACAAAGTAGAAAATACTGAACATATTTGCGACCAACTTCAATCTATTTACCAACAAATAGAAGGTATGCACGAGCTAAAAAAAATTAAACGCAAAAAAATTCTATCTAATCAGGAATTAATTAAATAAATCTATAACTTCAAATGATTATTGATAGATTTTTTATTTTGTATCAATTAAGTCTTAACTTATTTAACTAAATTATCTATAACTATTGTATCAGAAAACCCGTTCCAAAGTTTTCTGTAGGGAGGTCACCACCACTGGGAAGGGTTTTGACCTCCCTCCCCCAATCTGGAATCATAAGAATATTGAAACTAATAAATATTCTAATTAAATCCTAGTTTTATGGTTCCCCAAAGATCAAATGCTCCAAATAAAAAAGCTATAAAAACCAAGTCCCATGCCTTCTGCTTAATAGCCCAGGGAGCAAAAAAGACCTCACCGATCCCATGGATAGCGGCCCCAACACCTAGATGATCTAAAACCAAAAGACCATGAGATAATAAAAATAATCCGCTAGCAAAGTATCTCAAAAATGTATCGTAAGTTATGAATTTAATTTTTTTTTATTCGAAAAAGTTATCGCTGATGCAGGGATAGATTGAAAGGCTTTAACCATTTCTTCAACAAAAAGTTTTTCATTTTTAGAGCCTGATTTAGTCATGGCTTAGTAATATTTTATATAGCAGAACTTATTAATATTTTTACTAATCTTATGTATCATTAATTTCTTTGTTAGCCAAATAACACAAAACATATTAATGCTTTTCATTATATTTAAATACTTTAATATCACGAAAAAGATGAATTATTCGCGAAAAATGAATTAATTAATACAGTTAGAAAGATATATTCTAGTAATGTTTGGAACAAATAAAATTCGAGATGAAACTTAATTTTTTACCGGTTAATATATTTAGAGAAACTCCTGAAGTAACTTTTTTAGATGCCAGCGTTGAAGGTTCTAATGGCAGTGATGTTGTTATCCATAGAGGCGGAGCAACTTCACCTCCTGATTTAAATGGCTTTGAGCAATATTATGTACACCATCATCAAACAGATAACAATCTTGTACTTGAGGGAGATAGAACGTTCACATTATTAAATCCTTTTTGGGATGAACCTCATCACATAATTTATCTCCATAGATTCATGGGTGCACTTGAAATACCTATCGGCACATTTCATAGATCAATGTCTGGACAGAATGGAAGTATTGTTATCAACCAGGCAATTAGATATAAACAATTCGAAGCAAAAACAGAATTTAATCCTATAAGTATTGAAAATAGAATTGATCTTCAACATGCAAAATCTACAGAGCCTATTATCTGGTTATGGAAAGATGGAGAAGTCAAGAGAATAAACAATTCTCTATTTCTAAAAGTGGCTTAACTGAATTAGGTTCTAATAAAGGCAAATTAATTTCATATATAGTATCTAAAAAATATTTATTTAAAATACTAATTCTAGGAATAAAATAAATAATATACCTGACATTGCAATCCTTCCATGAACTATCTCAGTCTTACTTAGTCTTTCGAAAGACATTTACTAAAAACAAGTTGCTTGTAAAATAACCAACTAAATAAAGAGAGCAAGTATCAAAAAATGCTTTTTAATGTTAATTAAATTATTCAATTTTATTTGTAAAAAGAAACAACTACTGTCGGAAAGATAATGTATCTCTTACGACAGACTAATAATAGTATAATAATATAAAAAAAGATTCAGCAAGAAATGAGTCCACTCTTTAAATGCCTTGGCTGTGGACAAAATATCGAAAGATCAACAAAGACTTTTTGGAAAAAGAAAGGTCATATTCTTTGCTCTACTTGCCAAGACAAAATAGAGCAAGAAACTGCTTTGACTCAAAAATATACTTAAACACTAAGGAATTTCTCAACAACAGCTTTACTTAATTCACTAGTTAGGCCATTTGCCACTATTCCTCCACGTTGCATTGCATAATAACGATCTGCTTGCCTCACAAAATGCAGATGTTGCTCGACCAATAAAACTCCAACACCAGTCTCACTAATTATCCTTTTAACTGCTGACTCAATATCTTGAACGATATTAGGTTGTATTCCTTCAGTTGGTTCATCAAGTAAAAGCAACTTTGGTTTTCCAAGTAATGCTCGCGCAATGGCTAGTTGTTGCTGTTGTCCACCGCTTAAGTCACCCCCTTTACGAGCTAGAAATTGTTTTAAGACTGGGAATAGTTCATAGACAAATTCATCAATCTTTTTGTGCTTTGCTAAACCTCCAGGCAAAGCTTCCAATCCTAGTTGAAGATTTTCTTCAACAGTTAGATACGGTATTATTTCGCGTCCTTGGGGAACATAAGCAATTCCGGAACGAGCCCTTTGATGAGGTTTCTTTCTATTGAATAAATCTCCATTAAAAATAATCTCACCACGCCGTGGAGTTAACAAACCTATTAAAGATTTAAGCAAAGTTGTTTTACCGACTCCATTTCGACCTATAAGACAAATCATCTCACCTTGATTGATATTCATATCAACATCTCTGAGAATATGACTCTCGCCATAGTAAGTATTCAAGCCTTTTATCTGAAGCATAGTCATTATTCTTCCTCCTCAGACTGTCCTAGATAAACCTCTATTACTAAAGGATCTTTTTGTATTTCGCTCATAGAGCCTTCCTTCAAGACATGTCCTTGGTGTAAAACACTCACAGGGCAGTCAAGTCTACGAATAAATTCCATATCATGATCAATGACTAAAACGGTATGATCACCTGCTAGAGATTTAAGAAGATCAGCAGTTAAATCTGTTTCTTCATCAGTTAAGCCAGCCACAGGCTCATCAACAAGTAACAGGTCAGGGTCTTGTCCTACTAGCATAGCAATCTCAAGCCATTGTTTTTGACCATGAGAGAGCGCTCCAGCACTGATATTTGCTTTTAATTGCAGATTGACAATGCTCATCAAATGTTGAATTTGATCTAAGTGCTTAACCGTTAAATTATCAATTAATAATGAAAAAGGGGTTTTAGGTCTACTCACTGCTAGAGCTAGGTTTTCTTGTACAGATAAATTTTCAAAAATCCTTGGACTTTGAAACTTTCTCCCAACCCCTTTACGCGCTATACGAAACTCTTTTTGACCAATCAAAGATTCTTCTTTGAAAATTACATCACCTTTTGTAGGTACTACTTTTCCAGTGATTACATCTAAAAATGTAGTTTTACCTGCACCATTTGGCCCAATAACTGCTCTGAGATCACCTTGATTCAAAACCAGATCAAGGTCTCTAAGAGCAAGAAAGCCTTCAAAACTAACTGAAATTTTTTTCAGCTCTAGTAATGGAGTAGTCATGATTTCACCTCACCTTGTTCATTAACTTCAAGACTTGGAAAAGTCTCTAGTTTTTTATTAAGCCCAATCAAGAAAAGTAATTTCCTTAGACCGTCTTTTCTAATCCAGCCTAAAACACCTTCTGGGAGCGCTGTTACAACAAGAATAAATAATCCACCCTGGATAAACATCCAACTTGCTGGCAAGGCTTCACTTACCAGACTTTTTGCATAATTAATAAAAACAGCTCCAAGGATTGCTCCTAATAAAGTTCCTCTACCGCCCACTGCAACCCAAATAACCATTTCTATAGAGAAAGGGACAGTCATAAACTGAGGAGAAACTATTCCAGATTGAACTGTATATAAAGCCCCTGAAATTCCAGCTAATCCTCCTGCTATTGAAAAAATTATTGTTTTAAAAATTACTGGATTATATCCAGTGAAACGAACACGAGCTTCATCATCTCTAATTCCAATAAGGATATTTCCGAATCTATCTCGAACAATCCAACGCGCAAAAAACCATGCAAGTATTACTAAAACAGCTGATACCCAAAAGAACCATCTTTGCATTATTTCTGAACCTACCATTTGTCCAAAAAGTTGAGTGACGTCTGTTTTTAAACCATTTGTTCCATTAATCAATTTCTGTTGACCATTAAAAAAATTGAAAAATACTAAAAGAGCCGCTTGTGTAAGGATTGAAAAATAAACACCTTTAATTCTATTTCTAAAAACTAAATACCCAAGAATACAAGCAACTATTGCTGGTAGTAACCAAATAGAAATAAGAGTAAAAATTGAACTTTTAAAAGGTTCCCAGAAAAATGGTAGTTTTTCGACTCCATATAAACCAAAAAATTCAGGGATACCATTTGGGAATTCTCCTGCACTATTCAATTGGAGAAACATCGCAGCACAATATCCACCAAGTGCAAAGAAAATTCCTTGACCTAAACTCAACATTCCTGTGAATCCCCAAATCAAATCAACACCAAGAGCCACTATTGCAAGTGATAAATATCTTCCTAATAGATTTAATCTAAAAACAGGAAGCACTGAGGGTGCCGCAATAATTAGGGCAATAATTAAAACCCAAATAGTTAAGTTAATCCAACTTTTTTTTGTAGAAAAAATACTCATAAATCAAGACTCCACCATTCTTCCTTTTTGAGGAAACATCCCAGTTGGTCTAAATTGAAGGAATATGACTATTAGAGCAAATATCATTACTCTAGCCATGCTTGTTGTCGCAAAAAAATCTATTGTTGAAAAAAGAGGGGATGGCATCTCTGGCCAAATGGTAAGTAGTCTTCCTGCTCCTATCAAATCTGTCATTATTCCAATAGAGAAAGAAGCAAGAATTGTTCCTAATAAATTGCCCACACCTCCAAGAACGACAACCATAAAACATCCCACGATATAGTTTCCACCAACATTTGGGCCTACTGATCCAAGGAGTGAAACCGCAACTCCTGCTACTCCAGCCAAACCAGATCCAATTCCAAAAGTAATAATATCTACTGTTTCTGTTGATATACCTAAACAATCACTCATAGGTCTATTTTGAGTTACTGCTCTAATTCTTAATCCCCAAGCTGTTTTATCAAGAAAGAAAATTACTACTAAAACAGATATTAAGGTAATAAGGATTATTAAAAGTCGAGTTTTAGGAAAAGTAACTCCAACAAAATCAACTCCACCTCTCATCCAAGAAGGAGCTGTTACATCAACATTCCTTGCACTAGCGCGACTAAGTTTGCTTACTAAAGAAGATAAAACACCTCCAGTTGCGACACCTAATAAAGCTGAGAAACCCCAGGTAGATGCCCTTATTAGTTTACCTTTTGCACCATGAAGTATGTCATCAGAAATAAATAGCGGTGAAAACAAGCCAAAGAAAAGCGCGATTACCATTCCACTGCCATAGGCCAGGGGCACACTTCTAACAAATTGTTGAAGTATGAGGCTAACTCCCCATGTCGCTAAAAGAGTTTCGAGTGGACTCCCATAGAGACGTCTAATAACTGTTCTTTCTAAAAGAATGCCGACTGTTCCACTAACTAAAAAAGCAACCCCAATAGCAACAATGACATACGAATCATAAAAAGGTTTTAAAAAAGAAACTTGTTTGAAAATTAATTGGGTTATGTATGTTGAATATGCTCCAAGCATCATCAATTCACCATGAGCAAGATTGATGACACCCATTAATCCAAAGACGATTGCTAGTCCCAGTGCTGCGACCAGCAAAACTGAGCCAATAGCAACTCCATTAAATAGGCTTTCAAGAATAAGTTGCACTAGCTTGATTGATATTTTAAAGAATAAGGAGCCCGAAGGCTCCTTGTTAGAATCTATTTATAAGTCAAAAATAAATTATAATCTGTATTTTTCACCTTTCTTAGGATCAGTCCAATCACAAGCATAACCTTTTGAACTTGGATGTTTTTGGTTCCATGCTTGTGGTTCTACTACTCCTGTTTCTTCGAGAATTGTAAAACCACCCTCTGAGTTGATTTCACCGATCCTCACTGTTTGAGATAGATGATGATTAGGCATCACTTCTACAGGTCCTTGTGGAGCATCGAATGTCTGACCAACCAAAGCTTCTCTAACAGCATTGTCATCAAATGTACCGGCATCTTCTACTGCCTGCTTCCATAGATAAACCATGTTATAAGCAGATTCTTGAGGATCAGCTACAACACGATCATTACCCCATCTCTTCTTAAAGCTCTTAGCAAATTTCTTAGACGCTGGAGTATCGATAGACATCATGTAGTTCCAAGCACCGTAATGGCCCTCAAGGAACTCAGGTCCAATTGTACTAATCTCTTCTTCCGCAATGGAGTAATTCATTACGTAATAACCATTGGAAGGAGTAATTCCTGCGTCCTGGATTTGCTTAAAGAACGCAACGTTTTGATCACCATTTAAGGTGTTAATGATTATTCCGCCATCAGGAAGAGCAACTTTTATCTTAGAGATAATAGGTGCTACTTCTGTGTTACCCAAAGGGAGGTAATCTTCTCCAACAACTTTACCGCCAAGTTGTTTAACTTGAGCTTTAGTAATTGTATTAGAGGTCCTTGGGAAAACGTAATCAGAACCAACTAAGAAGAAATCTCCTCCAGCAGCTGGTGAGCGCTTGTACATGAAATCTGTAGCAGGCTCGGATTGCTGATTAGGGGTCGCCCCGGTATAGAAAATATTATTAGAGCACTCTTGAGCTTCATATTGAATGGGGTAATAAAGGAATGCATCTTTAGATTCATAAACCGGAAGCATTGCCTTACGACTTGCAGATGTCCAGCCACCAAACACAACTGGTACTCCATCCTGGTCGATTAACTTCTTAGATTTCTCAGCAAAGGTAGGCCAATCTGAGGCACCATCTTCAACGATGTACTCAATTTTGTAGCTTTTACCATCAACTGTTACACCTCCAGCTGCATTGATTTCCTCAATAGCCATTTTCTCAGTATCAACAAGAGTTGATTCTGAGATTGCCATTGTCCCTGATAGAGAATGGAGAATACCAACGGTTACTGTGTCATCAAAGTTGCCTGAGGAATCTGATCCACCACAAGCAGTAACAGTTACTGCTAAAGAAGCAGTAGCTAAACCTGCAAAAATACGCTTTGAAAGCTTCATGAATTACTAACTAAATAGTTGATTGCCCACCTTGGGGGTCAACGGAAGGTATCCAACTGAACACCCATCTTTTTGTAGCAAATGTAACCTTTTTTACTATTTCTGTGAACGAAAATAATTTTCCGTATCACTCAATACATTTCTTCAGAAGTTTTGTATTTGATTATACAAAAAAGCTTCGATGATGTTAAGTCCCTCTCCTGTCTTGGTATTTGTAAAGCACCATGGTAGATCTCCCCTCATCAACACCGTGTCTCTCTCCATCACTTTCAAACTTGCACCTACCATTTCAGCAAGATCAATCTTATTAATCACTAATAAATCTGAACGTGTTATCCCAGGTCCTCCTTTCCTTGGAATCTTATCTCCAGCTGCAACATCAATAATATAAATACATAAATCTACTAACTCAGGACTAAAGCTTGCAGCAAGATTATCACCACCACTTTCAACAAACACTAAATCTAAATCTGTAAATTTATGTTCTAACTCTTCAACAGCAATTCGGTTAATAGAGCAATCTTCTCTTATAGCTGTATGCGGGCATCCTCCAGTTTCAACTCCTTTGATACGTTCAGGTGCTAAAGCCTTTGAATTAGTTAAAAACTTTGCATCTTCTTGAGTGTAGATATCATTTGTTACTACTGCGATCTCAAAATGATCTTTCAGATTTTCACATAGTCTCTGAATAATAGCCGTTTTACCAGATCCTACTGGACCAGCTATGCCAACTCTCAATTTACTTTCCATTAGCTTCTAAATAATCTTGAATAAAGTTCTACATGCGATTGTTGGGCCATAATCGCGCCTACATCGCTAATCCAAATTTCTTTGGGATTCTGTTGCAATAAGAAACTTGCTTGAGACTTAATAAGCAATAGTGATTTCTTTTGAAGCTGTTGAGCTTTTGTGGGCCCTAATGACAATAGTCTTAATGCTGCACTCAATTGATTAGCAACCCAACTATATAAAAATCCTTCCACTAAATCAATTTGAGGTATATCCCAGCCAACTCCAGCCCAAGCCCATGCAATCGGCCATATAAATTTCTTTTCATTATCAGGAAGAGGATGATCAAGATCAATGAGAAGCTGTAATAGAGATTCACCCATTTGAATTTGTTGAGATCTAACATCTGGAGAATCTCTTAGTGAACTAAGCCAAGAATTCCACTCATTAATAATTAACTTATATTTAACGTCTTTATAATCCCTCCAATTAACTAAATCTCTCATTATGTGAGTAATTGAGCTTGCCTCAATTGTTATCTGGCCTCTAGATAGTTCGCTTTCAATCCAATTAAAAAGTGTTTTCTCGTCATATACTTTTTTATTTTGAACCAGCCACTCCAATCCTTCTGAGTAACTGAAAGCTCCAACTGGTAGTGATGGACTGATTAATTGTAAGAACTCAAGTTTCATGAACGAAGTTAATCAAACCTTCTACTCATAAGCACCAATCTCTGGAGAGAAAGGTCTTTTAAAATTTTCTATTAAAAATCCTTGTCTTTCTAACATCTTTTGCATAACTACATCATTGAGTAAATATAACTCTTTATCGTGCAACTCAATCTCAACATGCCTATTACCTAAATGATAAGCAGCTTTCAACAATTTTAATCTATTTTCTGAGCTAATTCTTATTACATCTTCTTTAGCCGCCTCTATGGTAACAAACACTTGTGAATTCTCACTTTTTAACACCTCTCCAGGCATCAATCTACCTCCTCCTCTAGGCAAATTTAAAATGACATCAATTCCATCCAATGTTGATCTCTTGCCCCGAAGCTGTGTCCTCTCTTTTGCTGACAAGGGAAGTAAAAGAAAATGTTCTAGCACTTGAGCAGTAATTCTCTCGGTGAGATAGATTAATTCGTGTGACAAGCTTCAATTTTTTGTAGATCTAAATTTTAAAGGTTATATCTACCCGATAAGACATTTATTTTTTTTCTCAATACTAAATGAGCCAAATCGATACAACCATACAATGACCTCTCAATGGCATGGAACTTGTGATCTAAGGCTTTTCAAAAAGCCAAGTCCTAAGGACATCGATAGTCTCAAAACAATTCATCAAGCAAAATGCACTGCTCCATTGAAATTAATGAGAGTATTCAATGATAAAAAAGATGGAAGATGTGAAATACCAATTCTCCATAGTGCTGGAGGCATCGTTGGCGGTGACCAACTAACAATAAATGTAAACGCTGAAGAAAATAGCAGTGCTATATGTTCTTCTGTAGCAGCTCAAAAAGTTTATGGCAGCAGAGGAAGGTCAAAATTAAATCCGCAAGGGAGATGGGCCAATCAAAGATGTTTTTTTCAGATTAAAAAAAATGCTGACTTTGAGTGGATCCCGCAAGAATTAATTATTTATCAGGGAGGTCTTTTTGAACAAAATATGACCGTTAATCTTGATCCCTCATCAAGCTTTTTATGTGTTGATTTGGTTCGCTTAGGACGAACTGCGGCTGGAGAACAACTTGGAAGTGGAGTATGGAGATCATCTTTGGAAATCTTCAGGGAAAATCCTCAAGGTAAACATTATGAATTTAGTGATCGATTAGAGCTATCTGGAGAAGCTCTAAACTCAATTCATGGTTTAGAACACCGACCAGTATTTGGATCTTTAACTTGGATAACACCTAAAGGAATAAACCAAAAAGATTTATCTAATTTATTAGTAAAATGCCGACAACAAAGAGATGGACTTGAGGGGTTTATGACTTGCAGTCTTCTTGAAAATGGAATATCAGCGAGGTATACAGGCTCTTCAACTCAATCAGCTCGGTTTTGGTTTTATAGAATTTGGAGTATTACTAGAGTTCTCAGGAAATTAAGCATGCCTGAATATATGAGGATTTGGCCAATGCAAGAGGATCCATCAACAGATACAAAATGTCCATCATGAACTTTTAAGGATCTTTTTGCTAGTAAAGTGAATTTCTAACTATTTAAAAATGTACTTAAGCCCTCAAGAAAAAGACAAATTACTTGTAGTAACAGCTGCTCTTTTGGCAGAGCGAAGATTAAATAGAGGTTTAAAATTAAATCATCCTGAAGCCGTTGCTTGGCTTAGCTTTCAAGTACTTGAAGGTGCTAGAGATGGAAAGAGTGTCTCAACCTTAATGAATGAAGGAACCACATGGTTAACAAAAGAACAAGTAATGGAAGGTGTGCCCGAACTCATTCATGAAGTTCAAGTAGAAGCTGTTTTCCCAGATGGAACGAAGCTGGTAACACTTCACAATCCAATTAGCTAACTAAAATTATGTCTTATTTATTTCCTGGAGAACTTATTCCCGAAGATGGTTTTATTGAACTCAATAAAGGGAGAGAAGTCACGACTTTAAAAGTCGCTAACGTTTCTGATCGTCCAATTCAAATTGGCTCTCATTACCATTTCTTTGAATCAAACAAAGGTTTAGAATTTGATCGTCAACAATCTCTCGGCAAAAGGCTAGACATCCCCGCTGGTACTGCTATCAGATTTGAGCCAGGTGACCAAAGAGAAGTTAGGCTTGTGCCCTATGCAGGAAAACGAAAAGTTTTTGGATTCAACGGACTTATAAACGATTCACTTCAAAAATAAAATGCCTTTCAAAATTTCTCGCCAAGCTTATGCAGAGACTTATGGCCCTACAAAAGGGGATCGCATTAGACTTGCTGATACAAACTTAATCCTTGAAGTAGAAGAAGATCATACTCACTATGGAGACGAAGTTAAATTTGGTGGGGGCAAGGTTATTCGTGATGGGATGGGACAATCACAACAAAGTAGAGATAATGGCGTAGTAGATACAGTTATCACAAATGCACTAATTTTGGATTGGTGGGGAATTGTTAAAGCTGATATTGGCATTAAAGACGGGAAAATCTCAGGTATCGGAAAAGCTGGCAATCCTGATACTCAAGAAGGTGTCAACATTATCGTAGGAGCCAGTACAGAAGCAATAGCAGGAGAAGGAAGCATTATTACGGCAGGAGCTATTGATAGTCATATTCATTTTATCTGTCCACAACAAATAGAAACTGCTTTAGCGAGTGGAGTAACCACAATGCTCGGAGGAGGGACAGGTCCAGCAACTGGTACTAATGCAACAACATGTACCCCAGGAGCATTTCACATCTCAAGAATGCTTCAATCAGCAGAGGCATTTCCTGTTAATCTGGGATTCTTTGGCAAAGGCAATGCAACTAACAAAGCAGCATTAGAGGAACAAGTAACAGCAGGTGCTTGTGGATTAAAGCTTCATGAAGACTGGGGAACGACACCTGCCTGTATAGATTCATGTCTAAGTGTTGCAGATCAACTAGACGTACAAGTTTGTATTCATACAGATACCCTTAACGAAGCTGGTTTTGTTGAAGATACTATTCGTGCAATAAAAGGAAGAACAATTCATACCTTTCATACAGAAGGGGCTGGAGGTGGTCACGCTCCCGACATTATCAAAATTTGCGGAGAATCGAATGTGATCCCCAGCAGTACAAATCCTACTAGACCTTTCACTCTAAATACTCTTGAAGAACATTTAGATATGTTGATGGTTTGTCATCATTTGGATCCCAAAATTCCAGAAGATGTCGCATTCGCTGAGTCAAGAATACGTCGTGAAACTATTGCCGCTGAAGATATACTCCACGATTTAGGAGCCTTTTCTATTATTGCTAGTGACTCCCAGGCCATGGGTAGAGTTGGGGAGGTTATTAGTCGAACTTTTCAAACTGCTCATAAAATGAAAGTTCAAAGAGGGGCTTTACCAGAAGATAATCAAAGGAATGATAATCATCGCCTGAAAAGATATATCTCAAAGGTAACTATTAATCCAGCGATAGCTCATGGAATCAGTGGTCATGTTGGGTCGGTAGAAGTTGGCAAACTAGCAGACTTAGTACTTTGGAAGCCTGGCTTTTTTGGAATTAAACCTGACTTAGTTGTCAAAGGTGGTTCTATCGCATGGGCTCAAATGGGAGATGCAAATGCCTCCATCCCTACTCCACAACCAGTCCATGGTCGTCCGATGTTTTCTTCCTTTGGAAAAGCGATGAATCCTACATGCCTGACTTTCTTAAGCGAGAGTGCAATAGAAGCTGGTGTCCCTAAACGACTCAAATTGGACCGCTCTTATGCCCCCGTTAAAGACACAAGAAAAATATCTAAACAATCAATGAAACTAAATGATGCAAGACCCAAAATCGAAGTAGACCCTCAAACATATGAAGTTTTTGCAAACGGTGATCTTTTGACTTGCGAACCAGCGGAATCACTACCACTTGCGCAAAGATATCTATTACTTTAATTGATACTAAATTTCAAAAGATCTTATGCTACGAGTGAATCTTCAGTATTAGAAGCCGTTATTCTGAGACGTTGTTCTAAATTTGGTCCATAAGACTCTATCCCCCAAATTTCCAGCTGCGAACCCTCTGGTGCCATAGATGAGAATACTTCTTGGGGGAAAATAGCTCGTTCTAGAAAAAATCTATCCGGTCCAATACACTTAAGTACGACCATACTAGACGTGATATTTCTATAGGAGAAATCGACCATGATTTACAATTATTTGTTGAAATTAAAACAAATAAATAAATAAATATTTGTAATTTTTTATACAAAAGACATAGGTAAAAATATAAAATTTTTCTTAATATGTCCAAAATTGCGCCTCCTAAAAGATTAATTAGTTATAAAAAATGAAAAATTCAATGATCTCCACAAAAATAAAAGTAAAAAATATACTTGATCGATTACAACCAATCAATTAGTTACCCTAGAAGAGAGAATTTTCCTTAATAAGTTATCAAGCATTTCTCCCCTTATAGCTTCATTGGTTCAATCTACGTTAGGCGCAGAGGCTAATTATATAGACAATGAATAATTATTAATCTAATAGAAATTAATTTTCTATTAGATAGTTCAAAATCAATTAAAACTATACTTAATCCTAAAATATTTACTACTAGATCTCAGGCGATTAACTAAATATTTTTTATTTTTTATAAAATATAAAATTCAACTAAAATCCAATACGAACATAAGTTTAGAATCATACAATAATGTAGTAGAAGATACAAAATAATTCCGTATTATGTATAAATTAATACTCCAAAATAATGTACAAAAAATAAATTTATATTGCAATTAATTTGTGTGAGGACACAATGAAGTTTTTTCAGCGTTTGCTGGTAGCCCCTGCTGCATTGGGCCTAATGGCTCCTGTAGCAGCTAACGCAGACACTGCATTTTCATCAACTACAACTCTTGGTGGAAGTGCTTTTTTTACTGTTGGTTCAGTTGCAGATGGCGGAGCAGCTGATGCAGAAGAAGAGCTTTATATGCAGTACAAGTATGTACTTAGCATGAAATCTAGCTTCAGCGGTGAAGACTTACTTATTACTGGTATTAAAGCTGGTAACGCATCTGGTCCATTAGCATCTATGGACAGCGCT
>QCJG01000004.1 GCA_003216175.1 Prochlorococcus sp. AG-409-A10
TTATGAATTGGAATAAGCCAATACTTACTGACTCAGGAGGCTTTCAAGTATTTAGTTTGGCAAAGTTAAATAAAATTGATGATGAAGGCGTTTCTTTTCAAAGTCCAAGAGATGGTAAACATATTTTTTTGACTCCTGAAAAAGCTATAGAAATTCAAATGGCTTTAGGCTCAGATGTGGCAATGGCTTTTGATCAATGTCCCCCTTTCCCAGCGAGCGAATCAGACGTTGAAGAGGCTTGTAAAAGGACTCACCATTGGTTAGAGAGGTGTCTAAATGCCCATACCAAAGATGATCAAGCAGTTTTTGGAATAGTTCAAGGGGGGTGTTTCCCTCATTTAAGGGAATTGAGTGCGAAAATAGTCTCAGGATTTGATTTGCCCGGGATCGCTATAGGAGGGGTGAGTGTAGGTGAACCCATAAGTCAAATGCATAAAATCGTCCGAGAAACTTGTCCTCTATTACCCGAGGATCGACCAAGATATCTCATGGGAATAGGCACATTGCGTGAAATGGCTATAGCCGTGGCAAATGGAGTTGATCTGTTTGATTGTGTAATCCCTACGCGCTTGGGAAGGCATGGGAGTGCTTTGGTGAATGGTGAGACGTGGAATTTAAGAAATTCTCGCTTTAAAGATGATTACATACCACTGGATCCATCTTGTCCTTGTGAAGCTTGTACTGGTGGATATACAAGGGCATATATTCATCATTTAATTCGCAACAAAGAGTTACTAGGTCTAACGCTCTTGAGCTTGCATAATCTCACTCATTTGATCCGTTTTACAGGCTCTATGAGGCAAGCAATACTTGAAGGTTGTTTTTCAGAGGATTTCGCTCCGTGGCAGAGTGACTCTAAAGCGCGTCATACGTGGTAGCGTGCGTGCTTAATACGTCCATTATTTCTTAGGGATGGCACTGATTAATCTCGACTTGCTTGCTGAACTTCCTGCTGCTTACCAGGCTTTTGCACCAACAGTGGATGTACTTCCGCTTATACCTATTTTCTTCTTTTTGCTTGTTTTTGTTTGGCAAGCGGCAGTTGGCTTTCGTTAAAAGCGAAGTTTTTTCTTCTAGTTTTTTGCAAATTAAGTAATCTATTAGAAGTTCGTAACAAAATAAAAATTTTGCCCGAATTAAAACATCGGGCAAAATTTTTTATTTTTTTTAGAGAATTGATAAGTCTTTTTTAAATACCTTTTTTAAGCAAAATGTCTTCGCTTGGCATTGACACAGCTTTCTCAATTAAATCAGCAAGGTGGAGTGCTCTAGATGCTTGGAGCCCTCCAACAGCAGGTTTCTCCTTTCCGCGAACGCATTGTAGAAAATGCTCCAGCTCTGCATATAATGGCTCAATTGAAGTTGTACTGACTTCTTCAATAAAGCCATCGTTTCTATAAAGCAGTTCGCCATGATCGGCTGAATACCATTCATGAGCCTTCCTATGTATGTGAATGTTGTGATTTAGAAAATCTGTTTCTATAAGGCTTTGTTTGCAATGGGCGCATAAACTTCTAATTTTTTTGTGGCTCATTTTGCTTGCAGTCAGGCTTGCGACTACACCGTTTTGAAAACCAAGTGTCGCGTTAACGTAATCCATAGGTCCATCTCCACTGCATCCTCCAACTGCAGCAAGCCTTATCACTTTTGAATTTGCAAGTTCAATCACCAAATCAATATCGTGGATCATTAAGTCCAATACGACTGAAACATCATTAGCTCTCTCGGGATGGGGGCTATGTCTTCTGGCTTCAAGAACTACAACTTCTTCATTAGCGACTACTTTAGTTAATTCTCTAAAAGCCGGATTAAATCTTTCTATATGACCAACTTGTAATAATTTTTTCGCTTTGTTTGAAGCACTAATCAAAGATGATGCTTCTTCTTTATTTGCTGCTATCGGTTTTTCAATTAACACATGTTTACCGGAGTTTAGACATTCTAGACCTACGTCATGGTGAAATAATGTAGGTACAGCAATACATACAGCTTCTACTTGATTTAATAGATCCTTGTAATTTCTATACCAATTACAATTAAATTGCTCCATCGCTAACTTTCCTCGTTCTTCGTCTAAATCTGCAACTCCAACTAGTTCAGCATCTTTGAGAAGACTTAGTACTCTCGCATGATGCCAACCCATATTTCCAATGCCTATTACTCCAACTTTTACAGGAATAATATTTTCGTTGATCTTGGCAATTGTTTTCATGTTTACTTTCTTATTAATTGATAGTCTTTTTTATAAATTATTTAGGAAGTGTTATTTTAACTTTGATTATTCTTGGACCTTTCATGGCGATAATTTCAAATTCAATTTCATTATGAACGAACGTTTCTCCTGAGTTGGGAATTTCTTGGAGTTTTTCTAAAACAAATCCTGCAAGAGTGTAATGATCATCAGCTTCTGGTAATTCTAAATTAAGCTCTCTATTTAGTTCTATTACTTCTATTTCCCCAGAAGTAATCCATACTTTTTTTAAGTCATCAATAGGTCTTAACTCAGATTCTTTATTGTCAAATTGAATCTCGTCACCAACAATTTCACCCGTTAAGTCTGCTGATGTTATTAATCCTTCAGTTCCTCCATATTCATCAACAACCAAGAGTAGTGGGTTCCCATTTTTTATTAGAGGTAATAATTCGGCCAAAGTAGAAGTTTCTAAAACACGAACAACTGGTTTTATGTAAGGCTCTAAAGATGAGTTGGCTTGCATTTCCCCTTTAGCTATTGGATCAGCAAGTTGCCTTAAATCTAAAACTCCAAGAACATTATCAAGTGAATCATCAATTACTAAGTATCTTGCATGACGAGTTTTGTGAACTTCCTCCATCATTTGAGTGAAGGAGACATCTCTTGGAAGAGTAACCATTCCTGACCTAGGAACCATTACTTCTCTGACTTGTGTATCTCTTAAAGCAAAAACACCTTCAAGTATGTTTCTTTCATCAGGTTTTAATCCTGTAACACCACCAGTTTCAATTAATTTCTCTAACTCTCCTGCAGAGAATGCAGCTGTCGTAAGACTTTCTGATTGAGTATTTAGTCCAAATAATCTAAGAATTAATAAAGCAAGTCCTTCTAGCAAAGAAAGGAATGGTGACATCCACTTTATTGCTGCTTCAATTAGAGGTGATAACTTTAGTGCAGAAGTCTCTGGTTGATTAAGGACTAGTGCTTTTGGAAGAAGACCAGATATCAAAGTTGCTAAAAGTACAACAGTAATAAACAGTCCTAGATCTAAAAAATAATTAATTGAAGAATTATTTCCCCACCATTGACTTGCAATATTTTTACAGATCCAACCAATTGAAATTAATGAAATAGTTATTCCTAGCTCTGCTATTAAAAGGGTTCTTCTCAGTCTTTTTTGCAGACGAATTATGGAATTGGAACCAGGTAGTCCATCTTCTATTAGCCTTTGAACCTTAGTTGAACGAAGTCTCAAAATGGCAAATTGACCTGCATTGAAAAATGCTGGTATTACAAGCAATATACAAAGAAGTAATAAACTCATTAAGAATTTTTCTATGGGGGTGGCGAGGATCGAACTCGCCTAAGGCGAATTATGAGTTCGCTGCATTCACCAGATTGCTACACCCCCAAAAAAGCTGTACTAAACTTTTTTTGATAATAGTTAATTAGTTTGCCTAAAGTAAATATATATCTAATCTAACCAAGATGTTTAATAATTAAACTTGCATATAAAGATATGAACCCATTGAATCCCTCATTAGATGAAATAAAAGAAAATCTTTTAACTTTATTAGCTCAAAAAGCTTATAGGTTTGGCGATTTTTCTTTATCTTCCGGAAAAAAAAGTTCTCATTACGTCAATTGCAAGCCAGTCTCTCTTTCAGGTCAAGGACTCTTGTCGATAAGTGCGCTATTCCTTAAACAAATAAATGAAAAAGATACTGGCGTAGCTGGCTTGACTTTGGGTGCTGATCCTCTTGTTAGTGGCGTTGTAATGTTGGCCGCACAATCAGGTATTGATTTAAGCGGCTTGATAGTAAGGAAAGAAGCTAAAGGTCATGGAACTGGAGCATGGCTAGAAGGACCTTTGCCTCCGAAGGGTTCTGTGATTACTGTCCTAGAGGATGTTGTTACGACTGGGGGCTCTTCTTTAAAAGCTGTTGAGCAACTTAGAAATCAAGGGTATTTAGTTAACCAAGTTCTAGCAATAGTCGATAGAGAAGAAGGAGGAGTAGATGCCATGTCTAAAGCTGATTTAGATTTAAATAGTCTTTTCTTTTTAAAAGAGATTGTTGAAAGAGCTAAAAACTTGTAATGACAGAAACTAAATCATTGATTTGGGATGAAACATTCCCATCATTACTTTTAAAAGGGGAGGGGACTCATGCTTTTTTACATGGTCAAACAACCGCTGATGTTTTTGCTAACAAAGAACTAGATCGAATATTCATGAGTTGTTGGCTATCAACTAAAGGATCTTTAAAAGCTGTATTGGAAATTCGACTTTCAGATGATATGGCTGAAATAGTTATTATTAGTGGTGAAATTAATTCTATAATAGATGGATTTGAATCAGTGATATTTCCAGCAGATAAAGTTACGTTAGAAGTTATAGATCCAATCAGAAGAATACAAGAAATAAATAATAATAATTCATGGAAGGAATCAAAGTTTAGTTGGGTTGATAATAATGATTTTATTCTAAAAGAAATAACTAACTCTACAAAAGCTACTAAAGAAGAGTTGGAAAATTGGAAAATAAGACAAGGAATACCTAGCTATGATAGAGAATTAAATGGAGAAACAAATCCTTATGAATTAGGATTCGCAGATATTATAAATCTTGATAAAGGTTGTTATTTAGGTCAAGAGGCAATGGCTAGGTTGTTTAGGTCTAAATCTCTAAAATGTCAACTTCGTTATTGGGAAGCTTATGGAGAATCTAATGAATTTGATATTGGTAAAAAGTTTTTTAGCACTAATCAAGATGAAAGTTTAAAGAAAAATGTAGGAGTTGTTACTTCTTCAATTAGGGTTAATGATAATTTTTTTAATGGGTTAGCATTAATCAAGAGAAATTTTCTTGATCAGGATTTCTGTTTCTCTGAAAATGGTGACTCCATAACTATAAAAAAAACAATCTCTTTTACTAATCCGTTTTAATCTATTGCGATATTCTCACTCGTGATCTATTAACCACTTCGCGATCATTAAGGTGGCTATGCAATCATCATGATTGTATTCAAAAATTGAATTTAAATTCCTAGAATACATTTTATTTGTTTTACGTGATTTTTTCCATTGTCTCCACCATAAAAGAGCTCTTGCTCCATCTACATTGGTTTGCTTCCATTCAAATCCAATCCATTCTGCGATTGATTTAAGACCATAATTTCTTACTGGAAGGCACCAGTTTTCTTTAATTAATAAATGTATATCAATAAATCTTTTTTTTAATTCTTCAATTTCCTGAGTATTAGCTCCTTGACTTAATCCCAGCTTGAGCAAAGATATTGGCTCTGTTTCACCATAATGAATAATTGGATAGTCTTTATTAAGACTTAATTTTTTAGTTATTCTTTTCCAGAGTAAACTTTCAGTGTTTTTTTCGAGATTAAGTAATGGTGAATATTTGGTTTTTTTAAAACTTATATCGCTTTTAATATTTTTTGGTAGTCGAATAAATCCATGTAAAAAGTCATGTTTGATATCTGGGTCAGATTCAATGTCATAAATATATAAACCTTTTGCTTTCTTTAGTTTATTTAGTGATATTTCTGAATTTATTTTGATTTCCTTATTGCTTATCTGAGATTGCGCTTGTAAAATAATTTGTTTGGAAATATTACCATGTTGTGTACCAAATCTTTCAAGCTTTTCCTTTAACTTATAATGTTTAATCTTCGCTAATTCCTCTATATTTTTAATACCAATTTTGTTTAACAAAAGTTCTCTTTTGGCTCCAATTCCGCTAACTTCACTCAGATTTCCTTCCTTTATTGATATAGCATCACAATCTTTTCTCCATGAACATATTGTGCATTTTTTTCTATTTGAAGTTATGGGTGGAGGAGTTTTTGATTCAATATCTTTTTCTAGATTTAATAATGAATCGATTAATTCTTTATTTATATTTTTACTTAATCTTATCTTTTCGACTTTGACAATTTCATTTTCTTTGTGTAATATTAAGCCTTTTTCGACTTGATATTTCTGTAAATTATTTATTAATAGACCTTTCATTGCAAGTATTAATCTATGCTCTCTTGTGATTTTTTTACCTTGCCTAGCTAAAACTGGTTGGTAAGAAAAATTACCCCAAATACTTTCTCCTGATGTTTTCTTTAGGATCGGTAAATTTCCTTTGATAATTTTATTTTTAATAAGAGGATATTTAAGTCTGACCCCATAGGCGATATTTTTCCCCTCTTCACAAGCTTGAATTCCTATCCCATAACTTTTTTGTGAGAGATTATGAAAGCAGTCGATTTGATGATTTAATTGAAGTGTGCTATGAGCGGTCCACAACTTTTTTTGTTTATCACCATGAATTTCGAGCCAAGCTTTTCTTCTGCATCGAATCCAACTCCTTAAAAGGTGATCATTAATTGGTTTGGATTTATTACATTTCATACTTAGAGATTAATCTGAATTTCTTTAAGAACAAAGTTTCGCCATCATAAAGATGAAAAAGAAAAAGTTGAACCTCACTAAAGAGGAAATTTCTTTTGGAACAGATGGTTGGAGAGGGATATTAGGTGTTGATTTTACTTTGGAAACATTGCTTAAAGTTGCAGCAGCAGCAGCTCAAGAGCTTGCTTATGTGAAGGAGAAAAAAAATAATAAAATAATCATTGGTTATGATCGGCGTTTTCTCGCAGAGGAGATGGCTGAGGCGGTTGCATCTGCAGTTAGAGGAGTCGATTTAGTACCTTTGTTGTCTTCTTCTGCGCTGCCAACTCCCTCTTGTAGCTGGGGAATAGTTGAAGAAAATGCACTTGGTGCTCTTGTGATTACAGCAAGTCATAACCCATGCGAATGGTTGGGTTTGAAAATAAAAGGTCCTTTTGGAGGCTCAGTTGATAGCTCTTTCACCGATTCCGTTCAAAAAAGATTAGATGCAGGAGGGATATCAATTCCAATTGAAGACGTAACCGAGAGAGTTGATTTTCGAAAACAACATCTATTGGGGATTAGTCAGAAATTTGACATACCTTTGATTGCTAATGGATTGAGAAAATTAGGTGTGAAAATATTTGTTGATTCAATGCATGGATCTGCTGCGGGCTGCATGTCTGAATTATTTGGCTCTGATGGTGATGAGCTTATTTATGAATTAAGAACAAAAAGAGATCCTTGTTTTGGCGGGAACCCTCCAGAACCCTTGAAGGCTTACCTATCGCAATTAATAGAAGAAGTTAAGGATTCGTTTGAAAAAGGTAAGTTGTCCATGGGCATAGTTTTTGATGGAGATGGAGATCGAATTGCGGCGATAGATGAAAAAGGTAGATATTGCAATACACAGTTGTTAATGCCTGTCCTGATAGATCATCTAGCAAGTTTCAAAAATATGGCAGGTTGTGTGGTTAAAACTGTAAGTGGTTCGGACTTGATGCGATTGGTTGCGGAGGACTTGGGGCGAGAAGTGCTCGAGAAGCCAGTTGGGTTTAAATATATTGCTGAAGAAATGCTTTCAAGAGAAGTTCTCATTGGAGGGGAGGAGTCAGGGGGGGTTGGATTTGGACATCATTTGCCAGAACGTGATGCTTTGTTTACCGCTTTGCTTTTGATGGAATCAATAGTTGTTGATAGTAAATGTTTAGGTGAGAAAATAGATTCTCTTCATGCTCGTTTTGGAGAGAGTCATTTTGAACGTATTGATTTAATTCTCAAAGATATGGAGATGAGAAGGAATTTGGAAAATTTTTTGAAACAGAAAACTCCACCTTCAATTGGTCATAAATCAGTTTTAGAGGTTATTTCAACTGATGGAATAAAACTTGTACTTGATAAAAGTCATTGGCTTATGTTCCGCTTCTCTGGAACAGAGCCCCTTTTAAGAATTTATTGTGAAGCTCCCTCCAGTGCAGAAGTTACTTCAACTTTGTATTATGCAAAGCAACTTATAGATAATAGTTTTGGATAATCTCCCTCTAGTAATTGCTAGTGGCAATCAAGGTAAAATCGGAGAATTTAAAAAACTTTTGGACGATTTTCCATTTGATTTATTGACTCAACCTTTTGGATTTGAGATTGAGGAAACAGGAAATACATTTATAGAAAATGCAAGGATCAAGGCCATTGCTGTAAGTCAAGCAACAGGTAATTTGGCTCTTGCTGACGACTCTGGGTTAAGTGTTGAGGCTCTTGGAGGAGTACCAGGTATTTATTCTTCTAGGTATGCAAATTCAGATAAGGAAAGAATTGAAAAATTATTAGCAGAGTTAAAACCTTTTGCAAATAGAAAGGCCAAATTTGAATGCGCATTATGTATAGCTAGTGGGGCAAAAGTGTTGATAGAAGTTTCAGGCGTTTGCGAAGGTCTAATAACTTTTTCCCCGAAAGGGGAAAATGGGTTTGGTTATGATCCGATTTTTGAAGTTTCTGGATTAGGTGAGACTTATGCGGAAATGGACCACGAAAAAAAGAAACATATTGGTCACAGGGGGAATGCATTCAAATTGCTCATACCAGAATTGAAAAAATTATTGGTTTCAATAAAAAAGTAGTTTTTAATTTTCAACCCAGCTTCCGTGTAATCCATGTGGGATTGAAATTGGAACTTCAAGAATAGCTTTTTCAGTCAGATCTTTAGAATCAAGGAGTATTAAATCAGTTCCAGATCTAATACTATTCCAAACTAATGTAACAACCCATCCATTGTCTTCTTCAGATTTTGATTCTTGGGATGGAATAAATATAGGTTCACTTACAAAACCTCTTGGAGCAGCACTCCAACTTATCTCTTTATTATTAGATAAATCGATTTTTTTTATAGCTTGTAGTGGCCCATTACCTTCTTTTTCTTCTGCAGTTGCCATCCAACTGAAGCGAGCTTTTACTCCTTCGAAATGAGGATTGACCATTGCAAATTCACAACATTGATTGCTTATGGTTGAACAAGTAAATGTATTTTCTATTGGATTGATTTCACTTCTTTTCAAAATTCCTTCTGGTAAAAGATCAAAATCAATTTCTCTAAAATTATCCTTGGGTCCAATACTAGGAAAATCATTATAAAAAATACTTTCAATATTGATTTTTTCATTATCTTCCCATGCATTTAGATGATGAAAAACAAAACCCTCTGGAGCATCAACTGATTTTGGTGGTTGACCAGCAAATTTGCCCGCGTCCCTTGGAATTAATAAAAATTTTGGAGTCCCATCGGGTTTGGAAGCTAAACATTGTGCGGCTCCTTTTTGTCCAAGTAGAAACGGGAGAGGATTAAAACTAATAGCATTTTGAAGAAATATTGCCCAGTTTGGAGTTATGGCAAAATCATGCAAGAACGCAAATCCATTAAAAGAATCTTTTCTATCACTTAAAAGAGAACCAATATTTTCTCCTTCTGTGGAAAATTCCATCAATCTAATTGTGCTTTTAGGACCTGTAGATACCCCAAAAGTTACCATTCTTTGATTTTTATGATGGCCAGGATCAAATCGTGGATGAGCACTAAATGCCTCACCTTTTTTTAAAACTCCTTTTAAATCAGATAAGCCATTGGTCTCAAGGGTATTAGGATTAAGTGAATATGGACTGGATGCTTCCCATAAAGCTAGAAGATCATCTCCAAGTTTTATTACGTGAGTATTGGCAATATTTTTTAGCCTTACATCAAAAGCATTAGCTAATACCCCGCCTTCTTTTTGAGTTCCAAATACACCTCTATATAAAAATTTTTGGGATTTTTCTTCCTCTGCCCATTCCTTTGTGCGAACAAAACGATTGGTCAGGTTTATTTTCCCATTTTCAAATTTGAAGGCAGCAATCATGCCATCTCCATCAAATGGATGATGGACCCATCTTCCGCCTCTTTCTAATCTGCCTGGACCGTTTCGATAAAAGGTACCAGAAATTTGTTCAGGAATAGATCCTTTTACCAGTTTGAGTTCAGCATGATCTAATTCTTTGTCAACATTGCAATATGCACTTGACCAATCTTCTTTGTTGAAGATTGTTTGCTGTGGAGATGATTCTCTTTTTAAATAACTAACAGCCACTATTTTTCTTAGATTGAAACTTGATTTTCGCTTAAACTTCTTACTTTTGTGAGTTCAAGGTCAAAATGATTTATTTAAATATGGAGTTTTATTGACCAGCCTGTTCAAGAACTCCTTTACTGCTTGGAATTTGACTTGATCTTCTAAGGTCAATTTCAGTAGCCATCCTAAGAGCTCTTGCAAAAGATTTAAAAGTAGCCTCAATTATGTGGTGTGTATTATTTCCAGCCAGTTGTCTGATGTGGAGAGTTAATCCACTATTACTCACAACAGCACCAAAAAATTCTTTAACCAACTCCGTATCATAAGTACCAACTTTTTGAGAAGGAATATCTAAATTAAAACTTAAATGTGGTCGACCGGAACAATCAACCACAACTTGAATAAGAGCTTCATCAAGTGGAGCTAAAAAATGACCAAAGCGTTTTATTCCAACTCGATCACCTAATGCTTTTGACAAGGCTTGTCCAATTGCAATCCCAACATCTTCATTGCTGTGATGATCGTCTATGTGAGTATCTCCATTAGCTCTTACTTCAATATCAAATAATCCATGACTAGATAATTGTTGGATCATATGGTCTAGAAAACCAATCCCTGTATTTGCAGTGCATTTCCCAGAACCATCAAGATCAATTTTCACAAAAACGTCAGTTTCCTTAGTTTTCCGGCTGATCTCACCTTCTCTAGCTTTTTTCATATTTGATCGGCAATTTGAGTTGGCTTGAAATTACATTCCATTTATGCAATAACCTGCATCAACATAAACAGTTTGTCCTGATATACCACTCGAAAGATCGCTAAGCAAGAAAGCAGCGGTATTGCCTACCTCGATTTGAGTAACGGTTCTCCTAAGGGGAGCTTTTTCTTCGACGTTATGAATCATGTCCAGAATTCCTCCAATAGCTGAACTCGCGAGAGTTCTTATTGGCCCAGCACTAATAGCATTCACTCGAACCTGATTTTCTGGACCAAGTTCTTCTGAAAGATATCTAACGGATGCTTCCAAAGCTGCTTTCGCAACTCCCATTACGTTGTAATTGGGAATCGCTCTTTCTGCTCCTAAATAAGTCAAGGTGACTACGCCTGCACCTTTACTGAAAAGAGGTTTTGCATATTTACATAGTGGGGCGAGTGAGTAAGCACTAATTTCTAGGGCTCTTGAGAATCCCTCTGAAGAAGTTGCGCTGTAATTACCTACTAATTCTTCTTTCCCTGCAAAGGCTAGACAGTGAACTAATCCATCAACCTGTCCCCATTGATTTTTAATGGCTTCAAAGACTTCTTCGATTTGAGAAGAGTTTTGAACATTAAGTGGTAAGAACAGGCTTGGATTTAAAGGAGAAGTAAGTTCTTTTACTTTTGCTTCAAATCTACCTTTTTCGTCGGGCAAGTATGTAATTCCTAGTTCAGCTCCAGCTGCTTTTAACTGTTGTGCAATGCCCCAGGCAATTGATCTGTTGTTTGCTATTCCTGTAACAAGGATTTTTTTGCCACTAAGATCGAGAAGCATCTTTTGGACTCATTTGGTTAGTATTACTTATTGTCCCTTATTTAGGGTTAAGACTCATAGTTAAATGAATATATAGTTAAAAGTTTTGTAATCCATTAAACCCTCAAAAGTATAAGAATCATGGTTCGAACAGCCTCAACAATGCTTCCATTAGGAACTCAATTACCTGCTTTTAAGTTAGGTGTGGTTTCAGGCTTGAACCTCGCTCCAGATGATTCTTTAAAAGGTCTTGGTCATATCAGTAGTTTTGAATTAACAAAAAGACCATTGTTTTTGATGGTCATATGCGCTCATTGTCCATTTGTTAAACATGTAGAAAGTGGAATCACAAATTTATTCAATTCTTTTGGTGATGACGTTCAATTTTTGGCTATTTCTAGCAATAGCTTAAAAACACACCCGCAAGACGCTCCAGAATTCCTAGCCTTTCAAGCTAATCAACTGGGATGGAAGTTTCCATATTTATTTGATTCTGATCAAGAATTAGCAAAGGCGCTTAAAGCGGCATGTACGCCCGATTTTTATATTTTTTGGCCTTCTCCAGATGGAGGCTCAACATTGAGATATAGGGGACAAATGGACGGAAGTCGTCCTGGGAATGAAATACCTGTTTCTGGTGATGATATTCGTCAAGCACTCAGATCATTATTAAAAGGAGAAGATATTTCAGCTAATCAAAAACCTTCTATTGGTTGCAACATCAAATGGCATCCTGGTATGGAGCCTGAGTGGTTTGGATGAATTAATGCTTTTCTTTTTGATTGTTCATTGTTGCAACTTAATTTAATATAGTTATGCAAATACCTCCTTTCAGCCTTGAAGCGCAAATTTCTGAAATTGGAGCAGAGATTGAAGAAGCTTTAATAAAGGTTTTTAGAAGCGGAAAATATATTGGAGGAGAAGAAGTAACTTGCTTCGAAAAAGCTTTTGCAGTAGCTACAGAAACTTCTTACTCAGTTAGTTGTAATAGTGGAACTGATGCATTAATTCTTGCTTTAAGATCACTAAATATTGGACAAGGAGATGAGGTGATCACCTCATCATTTAGTTTTTTTGCTACTGCAGAAGCAATTACAACTGTTGGAGCTAGGCCGGTTTTTGTAGATATTGACCCTGAAAATTATCTTATGGATCTGGATTTAATAGAAAAAGCAATAACTTCTAGAACAAAAGCTATTTTGCCCGTGCATTTGTTTGGTCATCCTCTAGATATGGAAAAAATAATGGCAATTGCTGAAGAAAAAAATCTAAAGGTTATAGAAGATTGTGCGCAAGCGGCTGGTGCGCATTGGCGAGGTAAACCCGTAGGAAGTTATGGGGATGTAGGTTGTTTTAGCTTTTTTCCTACTAAAAATTTAGGAGCAGCAGGAGATGGAGGAGCCATAACTACTAATGATTTTAATCTGGCAAAAACAATTAGGGAATTAGCTATTCATGGTATGCCAAAGAGATATTTTCATACAAAAATTGGATATAATAGTAGACTTGATTCATTACAAGCTGCAATCCTAAATGTTAAATTAACTCGATTAAATAAATGGATAGAGCAAAGAAAAGCAATAGCAATTAATTATATAAGTAAGTTGTCAACTATAGAATCGATTGAACTACCTTCTAATAATTTGATCAATAATTCTGGTCATTCTTGGAATCAATTTGTAATAAAAGTAATTGATAATTCTTTTGTGAAAAATATAAGATTATCTTCAGAAGATATTTTGGATAATTCAAATAGAGATAAATTTAAAGCTGAACTTCAAAGACTGGGAGTAAATACAATAATTTATTATCCAATACCCATACATCTACAACCTGCATATAAAGCATTAGGATATAAAGAAGGATCTCTGCCTATTACTGAGAAAGTATGTAGTCAGGTGATTAGCTTGCCTATTTTCCCCGAGTTAAAATCTATTCAGCAATCATATGTTATTGATAAAATAAAGGAAATATTTAAAAAATAATCTATTAAATATTTGAATATAATTCTTTGAAGATTAATGTTTGATTTTTATGATTTATTATAGGTTTTGGATATCCATTTCTCTCAGGAGAAATTATTTCACCTGAAAGTAAATTAGGCGTTGAAATGTGTGATAACTCCGGAATCCATTTTCGTATATAATTACCATTTTCGTCGAATTTAGAAGCTTGTCTAAAAGGATTGAATATTCTCATAGGTTTTGGATCCATTCCACTGCTGGCACTCCATTGCCAGCCTCCATTATTTGATGCAAGGTCACCATCAACTAATCTTTTCATGAAGAAAAGTTCTCCCCATCTCCAATCAATTAATAGGTCTTTTACTAGAAAAGAGGCGACAATCATTCTGCAACGATTATGCATCCATCCAGAACGATTAAGTTGTCTCATTGCAGCATCAATTATTGGGATACCAGTCAATCCATTTTTCCATGCTTTAAACCAATCAGGTTTATTTTGCCATGGGAAATTTAACCATTTTTCTCTATATGGACCCTTCTCAAGTTCTGGGAAATTAATGAGGGCATTTTGATAAAACTCTCTCCAAGCAAGTTCCTTTATCCATGTATTAATTGAATTTTCTTGATCTTCATCAATTATAATATTTTTTGATATTTGAGCCCCGTTCCATACAGCTCTACAACTTATTGTACCTAAACTTAAGGCAGCACTTAGATTAGACGTAGATTCTAAAGATGGAATATCTCTTGCTTGATTATATGAATTTATACTCCCTGAATGTATGAAAAAGTTTAATTGCTTTATTGACTCTGATTCTCCTGGTTTACAAGGACAAAGATTAGTATACTTAAATCTATTTGACGAAAGTAAATCGTAAATAGAGTTGCTTTTTCTGATAATGCAATAATTTAAATCAGAATTTTTAATTGATGATACTTCTCTTTTATCGAGACCTGTTATTTTTGTAGGTGTTGATGAGATCTGTATTAAACTATTATCTAATAAGTTGGTTTTATTAATTATATCAATCCATTTGCGATAGAAAGGTCCATACACTTTATAAGGTTCGTTATTGTTCGTTCTAAGGTCGTCTGGACTAACAAGTAATTGATCTAAAAATGTATATACTTTTCTTTTTGCATTTGAAAGTAATTCTGTAATTTTTTTATCTCTATAGATTTCATAAGGCTCGAAATTTTTGTTCCAGTAAATACAGTCAGCATTGATTAATTCAGCTAACTTAGAAATTAATTTACTTGGGTCTCCATTCAAAATTAATAAGCTACTTCCTCTTCTTTCCCAATTCCTTTGGAGCTCTAAAAGGCTTTCTCCTAAAAACCAATTTTTTGCCTCAGATGTATTCCTATTTGGATCTAATAGATTTGGATCTAAAATATATACGCCAATCAGGTTTTTTGAGTTTTTAGATGCTTCGAAAAGACCGATATTGTCTTCAACTCTTAAATCTCTTCTATGCCAAAATATTGATCGAAACTTTGTCATTTTTTATTCAAGATTTGGCATGCTCTGAACCATGCAGTAATAGTTTTCCCATCTAGTGATTCTTCTCCACTTGCAATAATTTCATTTAACTTTTCGGGGATGATTTTTAAGACTTCAATATCTTCATCTGCATCACCCTCAGGTTTATGCTCAAGTTTAGTTAAATCTCTTGCAAGGAAAAGATGAATTGTTTCGTCTGAATATCCTGGACAAGGAAGCATTTCTCCAAGATTGTCCCATCTTTTTGCAGAGTAACCACTTTCTTCTTGAACTTCTCTTTTAATCGATTCAAGTGGGCTTTCACCTGCTTCTAAGGTTCCAGCTGGAAACTCAAGAATTCTTCTTGAGCAAGCAAACCTATATTGACGAAGAATAACGACTTCTCCAGAATCTGTTATTGGTACTGCCAATGCGGCTCCTGGATGACGAATGATCCCAAATTCGCCCTCCATTGAATTAGGTAAAATAAATTTATTAATTTCAAAGCGAATTTTTTTTGCATCAAGACTAGCTTTTGTCTCAATAATTTTTGAGGGTTCAGGTCCTGGAATAGACATTCATTTTTTTCCTATTCATACAGGATGACTGATTTTTTTAAAAAAGGTTGGTGATTATTGTTACGAGTTTTATTCAGGCCAAATGTTTTGAGAATTGATTCTTTTCGGTTTACCTTGAGCCTTTGATAAAACTTCTGCAAGGGGAATTAAAACAAAGTTTCTTTCACTTAATCTGGGGTGAGGCAAAATCAGAGCTTCTGTATTTATCTGTAGTCCTCCCCAAGAAATGAAGTCAATATCTAATGATCTTGGCCCCCAAAAGACTTCTGTATTTTCTCTTTCCCTACCTGCGATTTTTTCTAGTTCTAAAAATTTTTTCATTAAACAGATAGCTGCTTTTTTATTTGGGGTTACTGAGGCAAAGCCCTCTCCCTCTACAACAAGCACGGTATTAATAAATCTTGGTTGATCAATTGGTCCCCCTAAAGGATCAGTCTCAAATAGAGGCGCCCATTCAAAAGATAAAGACTTATCAATATTTTGGGTGTGGATTTGTGGGCGATTTAAAGCAATATTCCACTCAATTATACTTTTTTCTATTTGCGGCCTCATTACAGCGATTGTTCTTATGGGATCTCCAAGAATGCCAGGGGTATTTGCGCCTATTGAGATGACGAGTTTCAATTCTGTTTTTTGTTTTGCATAAGTCATGCGAATATTAAGAGACTTTTAAAAATTTGCTTGATTTATCCGACCCAATGGTTTCCAGTGGATTGAAAAACAACAATATGTCTCCGGCTTCAAATGAGGGTGTTGTCATGGATAGGGCTAATCGTTCTTTCCCTTTGGCCGCAATTACAGGTCATGGAACATTAAAGCTTGCTTTAATGCTCGCTGCAGTTGATCCAGGTTTGGGAGGAGTAATAATCGCTGGTGGTCGTGGTACTGGTAAATCTGTTTTGGCTAGAGGGTTACATGCCCTTCTCCCTCCGATTGAAATAATTGATTTAGAAAAATTAGCTAATAATGATGATGATTCATTTGTTTATCCAGCAGGTAGAAATTTAGATCCTTCTTTTTCAGGGGAGTGGGATGATTTGACTAAAAAGTTAATTATAAAAAATAGAGGAAGTCTTGAAAATATTAATGACTTAGAAAATATCCCTAAGAAAGTTGTTTCTGCCCCTTTTATACAGGTTCCTTTAGGAGTAACAGAGGATAGACTTGTTGGTGCTGTTGATGTCGCTGCTTCATTATCAAGCGGAACGCCAGTATTTCAGCCTGGTTTGCTAGCTGAAGCTCACAGAGGAGTTTTGTATATAGACGAGTTGAATTTATTGGATGATGGCATTGTTAATCTTCTTTTGGCTTCAGTAGGGGCAGGTGAAAATAGAGTCGAACGAGAAGGATTGAGCCTAAGTCACCCTTGCCGCCCTTTATTGATTGCCACTTACAACCCTGAAGAGGGTGCATTGAGAGACCATCTGTTGGACCGATTTGCAATTGTGTTGTCTGCCGATCAATTAATTACAAATGAACAAAGAGTTGAAATAACTCAGTCTGCCATTTCTCATGGTCAATCTAGTGAAGCTTTTTCTAAAAAATGGTCAGAAGAAACAGAATCTCTATCAACGCAATTACTTTTGGCAAGGCAATGGCTCCCAGATGTTCAAATTAGTGAGGATCAAATTGAATACTTAGTTTTAGAAGCTATTCGAGGAGGTGTAGAGGGACATAGATCAGAGCTTTATGCAGTAAGAGTTGCGAAGGCTCATGCCGCTTTATCTGGCAGAGATTCTGTAGACGCAGAAGATTTAAAAGCTGCAGTAAGACTTGTAATTGCTCCCAGGGCTATGCAAATGCCTTCAGAAGAGGAGATGGAGCCCCCAGCGCCAGAAGATCAGCAGCCACCCCCTCCACCTCCTGAAGACTCTGAAGATAATAATGAACAAGAAGAACAAGAAGAAGATCAGGAAGAGGACCAAGATGAAGAGTCATCTCCACCAATACCGGAGGAATTCATGCTAGATCCGGAAGCATGTGCTGTTGATCCTGATTTGTTGCTTTTTTCATCTACTAAATCAAAGAGTGGAAATAGCGGAAGTCGATCAGCTGTTTTAAGTGATAATCGAGGGAGATACGTAAAACCAATTCTTCCAAGAGGTCCTGTGAGAAGAATTGCAGTTGATGCAACTTTAAGAGCTGCGGCTCCTTATCAGAAAGCTAGAAGGGAAAGAGAACCTAATAGAAAAGTTATTGTTGAGGAAGGGGATTTGCGCGCAAAATTATTGCAGCGTAAGGCAGGTGCATTAGTAATTTTCTTGGTTGATGCAAGTGGTTCAATGGCTCTAAATAGGATGCAAAGTGCAAAGGGAGCTGTTATTCGTTTGTTAACCGAGGCTTATGAAAACAGAGATGAAGTTTCTCTAATACCTTTCAGAGGGGAGCAAGCAGAAGTTTTACTTCCGCCAACTAGATCAATTACTGCTGCAAAAAGGAGACTTGAGGCAATGCCATGTGGTGGTGGATCTCCACTCGCTCATGGTTTGACTCAGGCTGCAAGAGTAGGAGCAAATGCTATGGCTACAGGAGATCTCGGACAGGTGGTCGTAGTAGCAATTACAGATGGTAGAGGAAACGTTCCATTAAGTACTTCATTAGGCCAACCAGTTCTTGATGGGGAGACTCCCCCTGACTTGAAGGAAGAAGTTATTGATGTGGCTTCGCGCTATCGAGCGCTTGGTATCAAACTGCTTGTAATTGATACAGAAAGAAAGTTTATTGCAAGTGGTATGGGTAAAGACTTGGCTGAGGCGTCTGGAGGTAAATATGTTCAATTACCAAAGGCAAGTGATAAAGCTATTGCTTCAATCGCAATGGATGCAATTAATAGTGTGACCTGAAACTGTTTTTTTAAGGATATATATCATCAAATAATTTACTCAAACCTATAGTTACCCTTTTTAGAGCATCTATAAGTTCTTTGTCTTTCATAATATTTCCCATATTTGAACTCATTTGGTCAATTTTCTTAGTTAGAGAACTAGATGTTGAGGCAAGTTCCTGAATATCTTTTAAAGTCTTAGGATTGTCTAGGCTTTTAAGAATATTATTTAAATGAAAAGAAGCTTCTGTTAGTTCAGAAATTATAGGTTTTGCTCTTATAAGTTCTGATTTAGATAACAAGACAAGTTCATCAAGATTGGCTTGGGTTCTATCAAATTGTTGAATAGATTCTGATACTTTATTTACTATTGCTTGTCTATCGGCTTCATCAATAATTCCATTTATACCCTCTGTTAAGCTTGATATGCTAACCATTTCAACACCTTTAATCTTATCTCCACTACATAATATTTTTTTGTTAGAGCAATTTTTATTGATTGTAATTAGTTCGTTTTTGGTTAATGATTTTCCTAATGATACTAGGGCTAATTGAGCATCTCCTCCAAGCATAGAACTTGTAACTATTTTAGCAATTACAGGTTTCTCTAAAATTAGATTATCATTATTTAATTTAATTTTAGTTTCAACAGTGTTTGGAGTAAAAGTTATCTTTTGCACAGATCCAACAATGATTCCCCGATAAGTAACTGGAGACATCTTGGCAAGACCACTTGCATCTTTGAAGCTTGCAGATATTTCCCAGGTTTTAGAACCTAAACGAAAATCTCTTAACCAAAGCATTGCTCCTGAAAAGATAACTAATCCACCTAATAGTGAAAAACCAACAAACGCATCTCGTAAACTTCTACGCATAAATTTATAAGTCCTCAGGTTGCATTGGTCCTCGAAGATTACCTGTGCGAAATTGTTTTACATAGGAATTTTCACTTTGTTTAAATTGATCTATAGATCCATCCCATTTAAACTCTCCATCGTAAAGCAAAATAACTCTATTAGCTGTTCTTTCAATTGTACTTGAAACGTGACTTACAACGATTGAACAACCCTCCGCAGCATCAGTTGTTTTAATAATTAGATCTTCAATTCGAGTACAAGCTATAGGATCTAAACCAGCAGTTGGTTCGTCATATAAAAGAAGTGGAATAGAGTCTTTTCCAGTCTTGGAATCACTAATTAATGCACGAGCAAAACTTACTCTTTTTTGCATCCCCCCACTAAGTTGATTTGGAAATTTTTCTGCAACATCATATAAACCTACTTTCTGTAAACAACTTATGACTTTTTTGTCGATAATGTCTTCGGAAAAAACTTTCTGCTTTTCAAGCAAAAAACCTACATTTTCCCTAACTGTTAATGATGCTAATAATGCTGGGTTTTGAAAAACTAACCTCACATCGGGAGGGTTGTTTTGATCAAGCCTTAAATAATTTTGCTCAATACCTGATATTTGAAGGCTTCCTTTGGAAGGTAAGAGCAATCCAGCGAGGAGGCGAAGTATTGTTGACTTGCCTGAGCCAGATGGACCAACAATTGCCAATCTCTCTCCAGCACGCATGGCAAGATTGACTTGATTGAGAACTATATTTGATCCCAGTTCTACACTGAGATCTTTCATCAACATTACTTGAGTGTTTTTTGGCACACTCTCTCCTAATGTTTGTTTACCTATCTCATTTTGTATGAGATAGGTCAATTGGGAAGTTTAATTTGAGTTTATATGAATTAATTATGTAGGTCTCTTTGTTGAAATCTTCTCTAACTTGAATCCATTGAACAATAGAAGGAAAAGAAAATTAAGAAGATCTACTTTGCGTAAACGCTTTTTCGCTAGTTTGTCTTTTCAGCTTTACGCGCGCTTTAAAAGAGCTATTAGATGGCTTTTACCAGGGCTAGTAGTCAAAAGGTGGATGATGACATCCGGATTGGGCTTGTTAATTGCTTTAATTGGAGCCTCAATTTGGGCTGACCTACGCCCAATTTATTGGATTGTTGAAATACTTTTTTGGTTTTTAGGATTCATAACTACTTTTTTACCTAGAACTATTTCTGGACCAATAGTTTTTTTGATAGGGATATCTCTTTTGGTTTGGGGTCAAGGAAGAAGTTTTGAATCTATTAAGCAGGCATTAGGCTCAAAAAAAGATACTTTTTTAGTTGATGCATTAAGAGCAAAGCAAAAATTAAATAGAGGTCCAAATATTGTTGCTATAGGTGGTGGCACAGGTTTATCGTCATTATTGAAAGGTTTAAAAAGATATAGCAGTCGAATTACAGCAATTGTAACTGTTGCAGATGATGGTGGAAGTAGCGGGGTCCTTCGTAGAGAACTGGGAGTTCAGCCTCCAGGAGATATAAGAAATTGTTTAGCAGCTTTGGCAACGGAAGAGCCACTAATAAAAGGCCTTTTTCAATATCGCTTCCCTTCAGGAAGTGGACTTGAGGGACATAGCTTTGGGAATCTTTTCCTGTCAGCCTTAACTGCAATAACTGGAAGCTTAGAGACCGCAATTACAGCATCAAGTAGGGTTCTAGCTGTGCAGGGCCAAGTTGTGCCAGCAACAAACGTAGATGTCCGATTGTGGGCCGAACTTGAAAATGGTGATCGAATAGATGGAGAATCAGCTATTGGAAAGGCTCGCCTACCAATAATAAGAATAGGTTGTTATCCATCACGACCTCCAGCTTTACCTAGAGCACTTGAAGCTATTAGAAATGCTGAAATTATTTTGATAGGGCCAGGAAGTCTATACACTTCAATTCTTCCAAACCTTCTTGTTCCTGAAATAGTCGAAGCGATTGAGAGGAGCAAAGCTCCAAAGTTATACATATGTAATTTGATGACACAACCTGGAGAAACTGATGGACTTGACGTCACTGGGCATGTCAGAGCTATCGAAGCCCAATTAGCAACTAGAGGGATTACTAGGAAAATATTTAGTTCAATACTGGCTCAAGATCAATTAGAACCCTCCCCATTAGTTGATTACTACAAATCAAAAGGGGCTGAACCAGTTAAATGCAATAAGATTGATCTTTTGTCTAAAGGATATAAGGTTTATTTAGCTTCTCTTCAGGGCTCAAAGGTAACTCCGACTTTGAGGCATGATCCTAGAAGTCTCGCTTTAGCAATAATGAGATTTTATAGAAGATATAAAAAAGGTAAATAAATCAGTATGCATCTTGCATTTCATAAAAATCTGGCTGAACATAGTCTTTTCTAAGTGGCCATCCTTTCCAATCTTCAGGCATTAAAAGTCTTTTAGGATGAGGGTGCCCTGCGAAGTTAACACCATACATATCGAATGTTTCTCTTTCTTGCCAATCTGCTCCTCTAAAAAGACTATATAAACTAGGAACAGTTAAGTCTCCATCTCGAGCTAAGAATACTTTTAATCTTACTTCGCGAGGAGAAAAGTCATTGTTTAATTGACTCATTTCTATTAAATTATAAAAACAAACAATATTTAAACCAGGACCTTCATCGTATCCACCTTGGCATTGAAGATAATTAAATCCATCATTTTTTAATGCTTCAACTATTGATAAAAGATTACTAGGCAAGATTTTTATTACTTCAATTCCTAAATGATCATCTTGGAGAGGAATGTTTTCCAATCCTTTTTTGGAAAGCCAATCGCTTATCGGACCTGAGCTTTTTTCTTCAGCTACAATTTCTGATTCATTTGCCATTTTTTTAATAAGAGATGCTTAATTAGTTGAAAGTTCTTCAGATATCTTTTGAACCTCTTTTAAAGATTGATCAAATTCTTCTGATAGGGAAGGATTTAATGCAATTAGTTGGGATTTTGCTTTGAGATATTGACCATTAATCGTGGACTCGACTCTCTTCATTTGATGAGGGATAGTTAAATACCTATGTGTTTGAGTAATCTTTGATCTCTCTGAGATTGATTCGTTTGCAACTTTTTTTCTTAATTTGATCACAGCATCAAATATTGCTTCTGGTCTTGGAGGACATCCAGGGAGGTAAAGGTCAACTGGTATTAGTTTGTCAACGCCTCTAACGGCTGTGGTTGAATCAGCGCTGAACATGCCACCAGTAATAGTGCAAGCTCCCATCGCTATTACGTATTTTGGATCAGGCATTTGCTCATAAAGCCTTACAAGAGCTGGGGCCATTTTCATTGTGACCGTACCTGCAACAATCAATAAATCTGCTTGCCTTGGAGAACTTCGTGGTACCAATCCAAATCTGTCAAAATCAAATCGAGAACCAATTAGAGCTGCAAATTCGATAAAACAACAAGCAGTTCCATAAAGAAGAGGCCATAAACTGCTTAATCTTGCCCAGTTGTGAAGATCTTCAAGGCTCGTTAGGATTATGTTTTCGCTTAAATCGTTTGTTACCGTAGGTTTCCCAACTGGGCCACAGGAAGCTTCCCTAAGGTTTCTTACGGCTTCAGAAGAGGGAGATTTATTCAAGGGATTTAACTCCATTCAAGGGCACCTTTTCTCCATGCATATGCTAATGCCACAACCAATATTGTGATAAAAACAAGTGCTTCTATAAATGCTAATAACCCAAGTTTGTGAAATGCAACTGCCCATGGGTAAAGGAACACCGTCTCAACATCAAATATAACGAAAACAAGTGCAAACATGTAGTAACGAATATTAAATTGGATCCAGGCTCCTCCAATGGGTTCCATTCCTGATTCATATGTAAGTTGCCTTTCTCCTGCTTTGCTTTTAGGAGAAATTAGCTTATTTGTTGTGAGAGCAAGAATGGGAACTGCCCCAGAGATAAGAAGAAATCCTAAAAAATACTCATAACCCTGAAGGGAAAACATGAATGAATTACTGATTCACTATCAGTCTGACAGTCATTTTCTAGATTAGTGCCATAGAGTTGTTAAATGTGAAAGTGAAAACTGTGAGTGAAGACACCAAAACAAAATCAAATCCTTTTGGGAATTCGAATTCTGATGAAAAAGAAAATCAAGTGATTTCATTTAAACCAAAAAAGCCAACCGAGGAATTTGACCCAAAAGGCAATCGCTTCGAATGTATGAGTTGTGGTTTTATTTATGATCCTGATGAGGGTATAAAAAAGCTAAAAATTCAGCCAGGGACTGCATTCTTAGATATAGATAGAGAGAAGTTTAGATGTCCAGTCTGTCGAGTAGGATTTGGTGGATATAAGGATATTGGACCTAAATCAAAGCCTAGTGGATTTGAAGAAAACCTTACCTATGGCTTTGGATTTAATAAACTTCCTTCAGGTCAGAAAAACGTTCTTATTTTTGGAAGTCTGGCTTTAGCCGCTGCCTGTTTTCTCTCTCTTTATTCTTTGAAATGAAACGTCTATTTTCAAATGTCATTAATTTGACCCTTGTCTTAATAGTTGGATTAGCTCTTAGTGGCTGTACTGTTAGCAATGCTTCGATTGGTTCATCAAGCCCTTGGTCACTAGTAGATCTCGATACTGAGGCAAATCCATTAGATATTGACTTTGTTGATGATAAAAATGGGTTTTTAGTTGGCACAGATAGGTTGATTCTTGAGACAAATGATGGAGGTATTACTTGGCAAGAAAGAAATTTAGATATTCCAAACGAAGGTAATTTTCGTTTGATAAGCCTTGATTTTAAAGGCCAAGAAGGCTGGATTGCAGGTCAACCAGGATTGATTCTTCATACCGTGGATGGAGGGAAAAATTGGACTAGTATCGATTTGGGGAATAAGTTGCCAGGAGATCCATATTTGATAACTACAATTGATATTGATTCTGCTGAACTCGCAACTACTGCTGGAGCAATTTACAAAACAACTGATGCGGGTACGAATTGGGAAGCAATAGTTCTTGATACTTCAGGCTCTGGAGGTATCAGAGACTTAAAACGAACGAATAATGGTGCCTATATAAGTGTTAGTAGCCTTGGTAATTTTTTCTCAGTTCTAAGCCCTGGAGATGATTCATGGAGGCCTCATCAAAGAGCAAGTAGTAAGAGAGTTCAAAGTGTTGGTGAGCAGCCAAACGGCGATTTATGGATGCTTTCTAGAGGAGCTGAAATCAGATTTAATGCAGATTCTAATGATGTCGACTCATGGTCAAAGCCAATAATCCCAATCGTTAACGGGTATAACTATCAAGATCTTGCTTGGGATCCATCTAAGTCCATTTGGGCAGCAGGAGGAAATGGAACATTATTGGTAAGCAATGATGATGGAAAAACTTGGGAGAAAGACCCTGTTGGTGAATCTGTTCCAACAAATTTCATTAGAATTCAGTTTTTAGACGATTCTAAAAGTGTCAGTTCCAAAGGATTTGTGTTTGGAGAAAGGGGCAATTTACTGCGATGGCAAGGTTGAAATCATAAATTCTCGATGATTTCCATGACTCTGTGTAACCACCTTGCAACAGAGATCGTTTCTTTTGATTTCGCTTGATAAGATCACTGAGCTGATTAAGTGAGGCTATGGCTGCCGGCTCTACCGGGGAACGCCCGTTTTTTGAGATCATTACTAGTGTCCGCTATTGGATTATCCATGCGGTAGCACTTCCCGCGATCTTCGTGGCAGGATTTTTATTTGTGTCTTCTGGGCTTGCCTACGACGCTTTTGGAACTCCTAGACCAGATACGTATTTTCAGGCTGGAGAAAGCAAAGCTCCTGTTGTTGTTGAACGCTTTGATTCCAAGGCTGTACTTGACACGCGTCTGAAATAACCAAATTTCATCTGATTGCTTTTTTATCCATGCAAGTCAATCCAAATCCAAATAAAGTTCCGGTTGAATTAAACCGAACAAGTCTTTATCTTGGACTCTTACTTGTTTTTGTAATGGGAATTCTTTTTTCCAGTTACTTCTTTAACTAAATCTCTTTATCATGAGCAAATTAAAAGGACCTGATGGACGAGCAGGAGATCGTCTGCCAAATGGTATGCCTGCAGTCTCCTGGCAAAGACGGTGGACAGAGGGAGCACTTCCTTTATGGTTAGTGGCTACTGCAGGTGGAACAGCTGTTATTTTTGTTCTTGGTATTTTCTTTTACGGTTCATACACTGGTATTGGTAACGCTGGTTAGTTTTAACTAGAAAATTACTATTTATTTGAAATAACTTAAAAACCAACTGACAATTATTGTCAGTTGGTTTTTTTAAAGCCAATATTTATAGGTAAATAATTTGATCTTGTCTTTAGTTTTTTCTGGTACATGCTCTTTTGGAGTAACAAGCGCATTTTTTAATGCATTATGAAAAGAGCTTGAAGGCCTTAATAATGAGATGCTTTTAGCGGCAGCAGAGATGATTGATTTTGCAAAATTTGCATTTTCCTGAAGATTCTCAATGACCATCTCGACAGATACATTTTCGCAATTTTGATTCCAGCAATCATAATCAGTAACCATAGATAGGCTTGAATAAGCTATTTCTGCTTCTTTTGCTAATCGGGCTTCTGTATGGTTTGTCATGCCTATGATTGAACATCCCCAATCTCTATATAAATTAGATTCTGCTTTTGTTGAAAATGCTGGTCCTTCCATAGCAAGATATGTTCCTCCTATATGCATTTTTTTTTCTTTGGTTAAAAGTTTCTCTATTTCTTGTGACAGTATTTGAGAAAGAATTTCGCAAAAAGGATTTGCCATGCTTATGTGAGCTACAACTCCATTGTTGAAAAAAGTCAATGGCCTTTGATGAGTTCGATCAATAAATTGATCAGGGATAACAATGTCGCAAGGTTTGATATTTTCTTTCAATGACCCCACAGCTGATGCCGATATTAACCATCTAACATTTAAATAACGCATAGCCCAAATATTTGCCTTATATGGAATTTCGCTTGGATTTAAAGTATGTCTCTCTCCATGGCGAGCTAGAAAAACAATCTCTATTCCATATAGATTGCCTATTAGTAACTTATTAGAAGGTTTCCCATAGGGAGTGTCTAAGCTTAATTCGATTATGTTTTTAAGATTTTCTATCCTATATAATCCGCTTCCGCCAATAATTCCTAATCTAGCTTTTTTGAAATCATAGGCATCTGATTGTGTTCCAGAAATATTCAAAAAATCATGTTTAGTAATCATCTTGTTCTTGCTGGTGGTGGTCATACTCATGCCCTTGTGTTGCTTCGATGGGCAATGAATCCAAAATTGAAGCCTGCTGGAATGATTACTTTAGTCAATCAATCAAGTACTACTATTTATTCTGGGATGTTTCCAGGTGTTTTAGCAGGTAAATACAAGATTGATGAAATACTAATTGATTTGAGGAACCTTGCTTCAAAAGCAGGAGTTTCATTTGTGATGGCAGAAATTGAGGGAATTGATCTTAAGAAGAACAAATTACTTTTAGCAGGACGCCCAGAAATTGAATATTCTTTATTATCTCTGAATATAGGAACAAAAACTAACTTAAATTCTACATCTTTAATTGCAGGGGATAAAGATTTAGCTGTTCCAATTAAACCTTTTTCTGAGTCTTATAAATTTATTATCGATCAAGATATACATAAAGATGATTCTTCTGCAAAACCATTTGTAATTATTGGCGGTGGATTCGCTGGAATAGAAATAGCTTTTTCTTTAAGAAAAAGATGGCCAAAGAGATCTATTCTATTAAAAGTTAAATCAGGCGTAAAAATTAATAAAAACCTACTAATAAATTTAGATGCTTTAAAAATTAAAATCATTAAAAAAAATCCATCTATTTTATATCCAAAATTAATATGTACCGGTAATGAATCATTTGATTGGATAAAAGATAGTGGTTTGCCTTTGGATGAGTATGGGAGAGTGCTAACAAAAAAAACTCTTCAAGTTCTTAATTTTTCTAATTTATTTGCTGTCGGAGATTGTGGAGTTATTAGGGATCATCACCGTCCTGCTTCTGGAGTATGGGCAGTTCGTTCGGCAAAACCACTTGCAATGAATTTAGAGGTTATGAGCAAAGGTTTAAAACCTGCGGAATGGAAACCTCAAAGAAAAGCAATACAACTATTAGATATTAACTCCAGCAAAAAAGAATCTAAAGCTTTTATTTCTTGGGGTGAAATAATGATTGGACCTTATAATTTTTTATCAAGATTAAAAGAATCAATTGATACAAAATTTATCTCTAAATTTGACTTAATTAAAGACATAAATTCAGATATGTTTTCTGAAGATGAGATAATTAAATGTAGAGGATGTGCAGCTAAATTAGCTTTTACACCATTGAGTTCAGCATTGAAAAGATTGGATTTAATAGAATCTTCAACTGATGATTCTATTGATATAGGTCTACTGAATTCCAATAAGACTTTGATACAAAGTGTCGATGGATTTCCATCTTTAATTAGTGATCCATGGTTAAATGGTAGGCTTTTAGCTTTTCATTCATGTTCTGATATTTGGGCATGTGGAGGATCTGTGATTTCTGCACAATCTATTGTGAAGTTACCATCCTTGTCAAAGGATTTACAGCAAGAATTATTATTTCAAGTATTGGAAGGTATTAATTCTGCTTTAGTTATTCAAGGCGCAAAACTTATAGGTGGGCATACATTAGAATCAAGAAAAATATCTGAAGAACCATTCTCTCTAGCAATCGAAAGTTCATTAACTGTAAATGGAACTATTGATGATAAAAAATATTTTTGGTCTAAGGGAGGAATGAAAAAAGGAGATCAGATTTTAATTAGTCGTTCTTTAGGAACTGGAATTATTTTTTCTGCATTTATGAATGGTCAAGTAAACCCTTATATACTTGATTCTGTTTTAAAAGAAATGAATAAAAGTCAGCATAATATTGTTAATTATATTAATCAATTAGCAAATAGAAACCTGCATTCAAAAGTTGTGAATGCGTGCACTGATATAACTGGTTTTGGTTTGTTAGGCCATTTATCTGAAATGTTAAAATCTACAAATAGTGATCTATATAAGATGAACTTAGACCCCTTAAAAATTATTCTTGAGCTAGATAATATACCAGTCTATGAAGGTGTTATAGACCTTTTAAATAAAGGCTTTGAGAGTACTCTCTCCCCTTCAAATGAAATTTTTTTAAAATATATTGATGGTAATGAGAACTTAAGATTTGAGCTCGTATCTAATAATTTTTGTTCTAACAAATCTTTTTATAATACTATGTTGAAAATTTTGATAGACCCACAAACTTGTGGCCCTTTGGTTGTTAGTTGCTCACCCCTTTATTCAGAAAGACTTATACAAAAAGGACCTTGGATTAAAATAGGGTTTATTTCTTAATAAATAACTTTTTCATCAATTAATTTCATTCTCTGCCGTTTTATTTCTTTTCCTATTTCTGGTCCAGGTTCCCAACCTTTAGCGATTAAATCATCTCCTTTAATTGGAGACTCTATGTCCTTCCAGTTGAATAGCCAATATTTCAAATATTCTTTTAAAGGGTTTTCTTTACATATTTCAAGTATGAAACAAGATTCACTAACATTTATTTCTTCTAAAATTCTTGTCCATTTTGATGGAGTCCAATTTCTATAAATATGATTAGCTATTATATTTCTAAGGTATTTATTTAATTGACAAGCTCCTGTTATAATTTGTTGTTGTTGTTGAGTTAAGTGTAATCTTTTAGCTAGAGCGATAGGATTTTGAGATTCATAAACTAATGCTGTTAGCGGTTTAATATTTGACTTCTTTGCAATGGATATTTTTTCGATAAGTCTCTGATCATTCTGTAATTTCGAATCTACTATTGTTAGACCTCCCCAGCTTTGTAGATTTTTTAATGCATTTTTCCAATATTTACTTTTTAAAAGTAATTCGAGTTCCATTTTTAATCTTATTGATAATGCTGAAGGAGCTAAACCAACATTATCTCCAACATGCCACTTCCATGGCCAAAGATTTACTGTATCTTTTATTTGTCTTAAGCCTTGATTTGATAGATCAAAACCCAAATTTGCAGAATAGCGAGAAGCTCTAATAATTCTAGTTGGGTCATCTAGAACACTTGATTCATGCAAAAAGTCCATTTTCATATTTTTAATAGCATCCAATCCTGAAAATAAATCTATTATTTTATTATTTTTTAGATCGATTGCCATTGCATTTATATTAAAGTCTCTTCTGATTAGATCATTTTTGATTGTTGATGATTCGACGATTGGATTCTCTCCTGGGATAGGGTACTTTTCTTCACGAGCAGATGCAATATCGATTTTAATTCCATTAATCGTTATTTCTGAGGTTTTATAATCTGTGTTATTGCGTATTACTTTTACTCTTTCTACCCCAAGAATTTTTTGTAATTCTTTTACATAGTTTGATGTCTCACCTTCAATAATTAAATCTAGATCATTAAAGAAAATTTCAAAATCTTTATTTTTGGACTTTGTTATTAAGTCTCTAACAACTCCTCCAACTATCGCAATAGAGTTTATGTTAACTGAGACTGCAGCATCTAAAAGAGTTGTTAAAATTCCACTGGGTAATTCTTTTATCTCTTGTTCAATTTTAGATTTATCAAATAATTCCATGAGATATATGATTTTTAATTAATTAACTTTTTATTTTATATTTTCTCATCTATTAATTTTAATGGAGCTAGTCTTGGATCCAATATTTTAGGACCCATCCCTGAGAATTTTATAGCAAGTGAGATTTTTTCTCCTGAACCAAAAACATGTGTGATTTTTCCTTCTCCAAATGAAGAATGTTCAACTCTGTCGTTAACTGACCATCTTTTCCCTGGGGAAGGACCAGAATATGTTTTTCTGACTCCATTTTCAGCACTACTCAGAAAAGACTTTTTATTACTTTGGCGATCTATTCTAGTCAGTCGATCTAGATTTTTTTCTCTTCTGAGTGTAGCTCCACCAGATAAAGGAATATCCCCTTTAACAAGCTCTTCTGGGATTTCGGAGAGAAATGTAGATGCGATAGCAGGTTCTCTCATACCTCCCCACATTCTTCTCTCAGATGCATGAAAGAGAAATAGTTTTTCTTTTGCTCTTGTAAGTCCTACATAACAAAGTCGTCTTTCCTCTTCAAGTGAGGATGGATCATCAAGTGATCTGTAGCTAGGGAATAAGCCTTGCTCCATTCCCACAAGACAAACGACAGGAAATTCCAAACCTTTACTGCTGTGAAGAGTCATTAATGTGACGCGATTTGAAGCAGTGTCTTTATTATCAGCATCACTTGATAACGCAGCTGTCGATAAAAAACCTTCTAGATTTGCTTCTTCACTTTCTTCCTGATATTGCAGAGCAGCATTAACTAATTCTTGAAGATTGCGCCTTCTTTCTTCTGCCTCATCTGTTCCTGTTGCAATTAATTCACTTAAGTAGCCACTTTTTTCTAAAACTAATTGAACTAATTCAGCAGGGCTAGAAGCAAGAAGATGACTTTGTAATTCATTGATAAGTTCACTAAAAATTAAAAGACCTTTAGCAGATCTTCCAGCGAGAGATCTAACAGCCTCGGGGTCATTAACAACTTCCCAAAGAGGAATTTTTAATTGATTAGCAGCATCACTCAATCTTTGCACAGTTGTTTTACCAATCCCTCTTTTAGGAACGTTTAAAACTCTTAGAAGACTGACACTGTCAGATGGGTTAATTAAAAGTCTTAAATAAGCTAGTAGATCTTTAATTTCTCTTCTGTCATAAAAACGCAATCCTCCAACAACTATGTATGGAATACTCCAGCGGACCAATGAGTCCTCAATTGCTCTTGATTGAGCATTAGTTCTATAAAGAATAGCCATATCTCCCCAATTTAATTCTGGATTCGAGGCATCTAAAATTCTTAGCCTATGAATAACTGCCTCTGCCTCTGCTATTTCATCGTCACATCTTGTTAATTTAATAGGCTCACCTTCTCCCCTAGTTGCTCTAAGAACTTTATCTATTCTTTCTTTATTGTTTGATATTAGTGAATTTGCTGCTTCGAGGATGGTAGAGGTAGATCGATAATTTTCTTCAAGTTTTACGAGAGTTGAATCATTTGTATTGTCCTGGCTTGTTTTCCCAAAGTCCTCTTGGAATCCCATTAGTATCCTAAAGTCCGCAGCTCTAAAGCTATAAATGCTTTGATCTGCATCGCCAACAACAAAAACTGATCGATTATTCCAATCTTTAAAAGAAGATGGATTTTCACCATTGGTAACCAATTGTTTAATTAATTCGTATTGGGTCCAATTAGTATCTTGATATTCATCGACTAAAACATGTTTAAAACGATTGTGCCAATAAGTTCTAATTTTTTCATTTTGCTGTAGTAATTGAACAGGTATTAATAGAAGATCATCAAAATCTAATGCATTATTAGCAGCTAAAGCTTTCCTATAAAGTCTATAAGTTTCAGCGACTAATTTCCCTCTTTGACCTTCTTGACTCTTTGATAGATCATCAGGAAGTAAACTTTGATTTTTGGCATTACTTATGGCCCAGCGAACTTTCTTGGGCTCAAATCTTTTAGGGTCTAATTGTAGCTCTTGTGTAACTATTTCTTTAATAAGACTTTGTGCATCTGTTTCATCGTATATTGAAAACTGTCTAGTCCAGCTTAATCCTTCAGGATCTTTGAATTTGTCAATATCAAAACGTAATAATCTTGCAAACAAAGCGTGAAAAGTTCCTATCCATAATTCACGGCTTATTTCACGATATATACGATTACGGATTTGTCTTTGTTCTGCAACTTGTAAGGCTGACCAGGGCTTCCCATGACTGACATTTGCTAATCTTTTTGCTAAAAGTAATTCAAGTCTATCTTTCATTTCTCTTGCAGCCTTATTGGTAAAAGTAACTGCAAGAATAGAGCTTGGATCAACTTTGTATTCAATAATTAAATGCGCAATTCGATGAGTAAGTGCTCTAGTTTTTCCACTTCCAGCACCTGCTATAACTAATAATGGACCATGAAAATGATCAACTGCTTTAGACTGAGCTTGGTTTAATCCATTCAAAAATATATTGTTTGATTCTTTCATTTTATAGACTGACAATACATTAATTCAAATTTAGTTTTAACCATATTAGTAAAGATCATTTGATGTTATTTAAGCAGATAAAATAAAGTTATGGTATTAAACTAGACGTCACATTTTCTTTTTGTTTATTTAGTTTGGAAAGTATTATCTTGATTTGATTAAGCTCTGAATGCGATTTGATAATTGCGTTGATTTTTTTCTGAGGCATTTTCAGCTTATTTGAAATAGTTAACACTTCTTTTTCCAGACGATTTTTGTACTCGGTTAGTTCTTTAATTGATTCTTCCAACTCTTCTTCTGTAGGACGTTGCATTTTTATCTTAACAATAGCTCAAATTAGTGTTATCCCCTTTGCTTATAAGCTTTTTGAGATAACTCTATGAATTATTTTTGTAAAAATTCTTTTTACAGTTAAGAAGCATTGCGTTCTTAGGTCTCGTTCAGTGAAATTAGACTGCAAGTCTTAAGTTAAATAAGTAATGATTTCCTAGTCATTACTTATTTAACTTTTTACTTAATAGAGCCTAGGTAGTTAAAGATGCTTGATGCGTTCTCTAGAACAGTTGTAGCTGCTGACGCCAAAGGTGCAGCAATTGGAAGTGAGGATCTTTCAGATTTAAGAAAGTACGTAGCAGATGCAAATAAAAGAATCGATGCAACCCTTGCAATTACTCAAAATGTTTCTTGCATAGCTGCCGATGCAGTAGCAGGGATAGTTTGCGAAAATACTGGACTTACTCAGCCAGGGGGACATTGTTATCCAACACGTCGAATGGCAGCTTGTTTAAGGGATGGAGAAATTATTTTGAGATATGTAAGCTACGCACTTCTTGCTGGGGATCCTTCTGTTCTTCAAGATAGATGTCTTAATGGTTTAAAAGAAACTTATTTAGCTCTTGGAGTCCCAACTTCTAATGCTATTCGAGCAGTAGAAATAATGAAAATTGCCACAGTTGCAATTATGACTGAGACAAATACAGGAAGAAAAATGTTTAAGGGAATTAATTCTGGCTCAGGAGCACAATGTCAAGATATTGCGGCGGAGGCAGCATCCTATTTTGACCTTGTTATAGAGGCTTTGAGTTGAATATTCAACTTAAATTCTCATTCCTCTTCTAAAGCACTTCAAACCAAATCTTATTAGCTCACTATGAAATCTGCAGTTACAACCGTTGTTAGCGCAGCTGATGCAGCTGGAAGATTTCCTAGCATGAGCGATTTTGAGTCTGTGAAAGGTTCTTTTGATAGGGCAAAAGCTCGTCTAGAGGCTGCAGAAAAGCTTGCTTCTTGTCTTGATAAATTTACCAATCTTGCCGTTGATGCTGTATATCAAAATGGCTCATATGAGCAGGCTAATAAAGATAAGTGTGTGAGAGATATTCATCATTACTTGCGTCTTATTAATTATTGCTTAGTTACGGGCGGAACTGGTCCTTTAGATGAATGGGGGATATCAGGCATGAGAGAAATTATTCGTATCCAGCTACTACCAACAGCTGCATATATAGAGGCATTTATTTTTATTCGAGATGAAATTAAAATTAATGATGTTATGAGTCAGCAAGCCGAAACGGAATTCAAAGGACTATTGGATTATTTAATAAACGCACTTGCATAAAAATAAATTAATTTAATTAAAATATTTTTTGGAGATTTTAACTAATTATTTGAAAATATAATGAGTAATTCTTTAGATATAAATAAATATCTAGAACTTTATCAAGATTTCTTGCATCCAAATCCAAATATTAATTCTCAAGCATTTTTGATTTTAAGAAAAGAATTTGAAGCTGAATTTGTGGCTAATCTTTTAGCTAATCTTAAGGAAGAAGATTTATTAATAAGAAGAAAATCAATATTAGCTTTAGGGATGTTTGGAGAAAAAACTTTAGAGTCAATCGTTCCACTATATATGGATACGAACAATACAACTGTTAAAGTAAGCTGCCTTAAAACTATGTTAAAGGTTGTTGTTAATTGTAATTTAGAAGAATTAACGATAGAGGAAATGTTAGTAGTGGAATCAGCACTTAAAGACGACGCCCCTGAGATAATATTGACTGCTATTTCTCTTTTGAGGCAATTAGGAAAAACTGGTAGAAATATTTTGATCAAAATATGTAGAGATAAAGACTTATTAAGAGCGAAAGCTTCTATTAGCGCTCTTCTAGAAATGAAAGATAAGACTGTTGATGATTTATTTGATGAATTATTAAATGATAAATCTATTGATCCAATGATAAAAGAAGATATTTTAAGAGATAAAAATATTGAATATTCCTGATTATTTTTAAATTCATTTAGTTATCAATTTTTTTTATAGCTAATTTAATTATTATTCTAACATTTTTATCCTGCTCAATCTGTAGTAGGTCTTTGAGAGGGCTTATGGCTTCGTTAATATTAAGTTGCATCAAAGATAATACAGAGGTTTTTCGAATATCTACACTTTTGTCTTTTAGTTTTGATATTAAGGTTGGAATAAATGATTCTATTCTATATAATTTACCAACTAATTTAATAGCTTCAATCTGAACATTTTCAGCATTGTCATTAATAGCACTTTCTACTAGCTGAATTGCTTCTTGGTCTTGGGACTGTCTGATGTGTTCTTCAAGTGCTGAAATTGCAGCTGATTTAACATTTGTGTTTTTTGATTTAGCTGCTCTCTTTATTGCATTTGGTGCTTTGGATCCAATAAATGCTAAACACCAGGCTGCAAGACCATATTGCATTTCTGTATATTCTTTACTCTCTAAAACAATGATTAGATCCTTCACAGCAGCCTCGCCAAAAATCGCAATTGCACCAGCGGCAGAGAATTGCACTACAGAATCTGAATCATTGGTAAGTGCTTTTATTAAATGAGGTAAGGCTGCTGGATCTCCAACTAACTTGAGGGTTTTTGCTACAGCTCTTCTTTGGATTACGTTTTTACTATTTAGAAGAGCATTAATTAACTCAGGTAAAGCGGATGTACCTATTTGAGCTAAAGCTTCTGTATGACTTCTTCTAACTAAACCATTTTCATCATTAAGACCTTTTATTAACAACTTGATTTCGTCTTGAATTGATTTTTTCTTACTCCTTATAGTTTGATTGCTACCCTTGGTGTTTGATTTTTGTTCTTCTGTTGTTAGTTTACTTTTCGAGTAATTATCCACTTTTTTATTATCGACTAAAAAGCTTCTTATATAATCTAGATTAAATTACTCGCTACAATGTTATTACATGTATTTTCATAAATAATATAATGCTCATATCTTATCTAGTAAATAAAGACCCTTAAATTTAAAGTGCAATCCAATCCATTTCATAATCTGCCTAAAATTAAGAAAAGAGATGCTATCAATACTCTTAGAAAACCAATTTCTGAAGTTAAGATTTTAGCGGATTATTATAAAGCTGTATTTCACTTAGCAAATTACCCATGCGAAGAATCAGAAATAATACTTCTTGACTTTATTAAATATGACTGCGAAAATCTTGAATATAAGATAGCAAAAAGAAAAGCGATAGAAGTACTTGCTATTTTTGATTGTAAAAAGGCTATACCAATTATTGCAGAATTTCTAGAAAATGATGATGATTATCTCGTTGAGACAGTCATATGGTCATTAGGTAAACTTAAATGTGATGATATTGATATTATTAATACTATTTGTTCAATATTATATAAGCAATTTAATAACAAAAGAGTAGTAATACAAACCTTAACTAAATTGGGAGTTAAAAAGGAAATAGATAAGATAAGATCATTATCGACAGATTCTCAATCCTCCAATGGAGTTAAAGGAGCTTCTTTTGCCGCATTAATCAAACTTTGTGGTGAAGAGGATAAACTTAGTTATTTAAAGAATTTCTTGAGACTATCTAATCAAAATGATAGACATTGTGCAGTTCAAGATATTATAAATTCTGATCAAATATCTGCTCTACCTTTTTTAATTAAGTCCCCAATTTCTCCATCATTTAAGTTGAAGGCAATAGACTCTCTTTGGAGTGAAGAAATATTATTGTGCAAAAATATAAATATCTTTGATTGTATAGATTCTGTAATTGTTGATGATCCAAAAAAGATAAATACATTAGAAATTAATAATTTTAAAAAAGATTTAGCTTTTTTGATAGACCAACTTTTTCATACCGATTTTAATAGATGTTATCAATCAATGAAGGAGTTAGAAAAATTCCCCTCAGACGAAGTTTTGTATTACTTAAATAATAATTGGGATAGAGCTAAATCAGATTATGGAGCAATATATTTCTTTATAAATGCATATAAAATATTAATATCTAAGCAATTTTATGATAAATCAATTTTAGATAAAGTAGATTTTCTATTATCAGACTATTGGCCTAATTATATCAAATTTAAATCTTCAGCTATACAAATTTTGGGCTGTTTAAATGATACTAAATTCTATAATATGATAAAAAAGTTTTCCGATGAGAGCCATACACCTTATTGGAAAAATAGATATACAGCCTTGCTGGTATTAGAAAACAAGCAAATATATATCAAAAAAGATTTTGCTAAATCTTTTTTGAATGATAGTCATAGATTCGTGAGGTTAAAGGCAAGACAAGTTTGTTCTTAGTCAATGTATCTTTTTAAAGATACATTGAAGTTCTATACCCAATTCTCGTCAATAAAACAATCAAAATTATCTAATTTTTTAAATATTAATGGACCAAAATCTGACCCCCAAATTTTTTTATCAGTTTCTATTTCATATCCAGAATCTTCAGCAATAAAACTATTTTTATTAACTGTCACGTCACTTTTTACATAAGTCTTATTTTTCCCATATTGTATAATGCATTTACAACCTGGTTCTAAAGTTCCTGAAAAATTCCCTGGATTTGTTTCTCTAAAATACATAGAGCAACCTGACTTTTTATGTAACTTGTATTTAGATATATTATCTAGACGAGAAATATCTAAAGCACTACCAGTGAACCTTTCTTTTTCTTCAATCTTATGATTACTTAAAATAAAAATTTCTTTTTCGTAGGATAATTTATTTATAGACTGTCTATATGGATTCCATATATCATGTTGATATCTTTGTTCTGAGTAAAACGCAAAACATTTATAAGTTTTAAAAAACAATGGTCGAATATGTATCTGAATATGCGCAAAGTTTTTTGGATTATCTAAAGCTTGCTTTTTATTACTAAATACTCCTGAAATTATCTTTGCAAATTCTAGTACAGCTTTGTTGCTCATCTTATAGATATTAATTTATTTTTTTATAGAACGAATTTCCGATGCATAAGAGGTTTGCAGTATAGCTGATGAATCTATTGCTCTTGTTACAGAAGATCTACTCCTTAAATTTTTTGAGACAAACCATATTCTTTCTTCAGTACAAATATTACTATAGTTTGAATTAATAATTAGAGTTCCATCATCAAGAATTTTATATAATGATACTATTTTCACCGCTTCAGTATATCCAACGCTCCTAATTATCTTCCCTTCTGTTTTAGAAATTTCTATCGGAACAAGTATACTTTCTCCAGAAGAGTTTTCTTTTTGATTCTCCTCAATCCATTCACTTTTTGCTTCCCAATTAATTAGGAATGCTTTATTTACTCCATTAGTAGTTATTAAATTATCTTTTAAAAATTTAATAACTCTAGAATCGTCTCTTTTTGAAGGAACGATTTTTATTTTACTTCTTATTTCTTCAAACTCTTGAAATGCTAGTGAGTGACCGCTTCTCATTGAGTTCCATTCCCCAACACTTTTCAAGAAAAACTCTTCAATATTCATCTAATTTATTTGAGTTGAGGTTAATTTATTTGTTGAAAATTAAATAATTTGACAAATGTCACTTGTAGCAAAAGCTTTTGTTATGGCTGAAGTTTCTAGAAAACTTTTTGCTTTAAAACCAATTGGAGAATTCCATGACCTCATGTATGGAACTATATCTTCACCAAAAACATTATGATATTCATCAGAATCTATTAGAAAATCAATATGAGCTTCAAAACCTAAATTATTTATAATATCAGAACTTTGAGTTACTTCTACTTGACTTTTGATGGGCCTACCAAGAATATGCTTGTATCTTAATATGATAGATTTGTATTGGCTAATACTATCAAAGTAGAAATTTCTATAAATAGTCGATTTACAAATTCTTCTTGTAAATTCTCTTACTGTGATATCACCATTTCTGAGTTTCCTTTCAATATCAATTGGTCGCTCTGATTGCATTAAAGATAAGTTCCCAAAGATGTTTTTATACAATGCATTTATGGCTACAACTAATGCATCATCATCATTAGGAACAAATTCATTGATTTGAAGCATATTTATATCGGCATTTTCTTTTTTTATTATTTTGTAGTTATAACTTTCAATCTTATCCCTTCTATAACTGCTCATAACTTTGTTGTGAGTCAAGTTTTCAAATTGTTTAGGTTTGGTTTTAGATGTAACTGTGAATTTTTCTTTTTCTCCTGGCATCGATGCTCCTCTTATATGTAATCCATATGTTGTTATTTTGCTATTAGATATTCTGCTTTTGTTATACTTAACTGGATTTTTATTAATAGTTTCTGCTCCTATTTTGAGCGCTTTAAATGGAATGCTTGACATATCAATATTTAGTACTAAGTAAGTTTAACAATATAAAGAGAATAAATATAAACTTTTTCTTTTTAGTTATCTATATTATTTAATTTCTTAATACTTGTTTCGAATTTATTGGCTTTTTGCCTGAGTTCCTGAGACTCTATTTTTATTAAATCCAGCGATGGTTGCTAGTGCAAACATTCCAAGTAAAGCTCCCCCAAGCATTAGTCCGGCGCCCTGACTTACGCCTGCTCCAACAGCAACAATAATTGAATCACTTATTAATAAACTGATTATTAGTGCGGGTGTGAAGAGCCTCCAACGTGTTCCCCCTATTCCTAGTGCATAGCTTAAAAAATCAAAAAGTCCTGTCATTAGTAGTCCAGTCATTAGAAAGAAATTTCCTTCTAGTTGATTTTGATTAAAGCCCTCAATTCTTTTCATGGCTTTTATTCCAACTAATTTACGAACAGGAGCACGCCCGAAATTTCTAGCTATAAAAAAAGCTAACTGGCAAAAAATTAGGTCAGATATAAAAATAGTTAGATAGCCTGTTTTGAAACCAAGTAATGATCCAGCTAAAAGTGAATAAACTGAACTAGGCAATGCTGGAAGGATTACACTGATTCCTCGAAGTAGAAGAATTCCCATCGGTGCCCAAATGCCCATTTCTTTAACGGCACTTCTTAATGGTTCAATGCCATAGGTTTGAATTAAGAAAACAAGTAAAATGAAAGCACCTGTGAATAAAGCAATAGTAAGTAACTTTTTTAATTTTTCTTTTTTCAAATTGAACTCCTTGAGATAGAGGATAAGGTCTTAAAAGATTTCTAATTTAATTATCCTATTTAAAAGGTGTTTGATTTAGTTAATCCATAAAGATTTACGTGACGTTCAATTAATCAATTTAATGATTTTTTGCAAGATACTAAAATAAAAATTTAAAGCGCAAAATGTGATGCCCACATCTCCTGTGAAAAACTTGGTTACTGGAGGAGCTGGCTTTGTGGGTTCTCATTTGGTTGATCGCTTAATGAAATCTGGAGAAAAAGTTATATGTTTGGATAATTTTTTTACTGGGAGTAAAGAAAATATTGAACATTGGATTGGACATCCATCTTTTGAGCTCATACATCATGACGTTACCGAGCCAATCAAGCTTGATGTTGATAGGATTTGGCATTTAGCTTGTCCAGCTTCTCCAATTCATTATCAATTTAACCCCATTAAAACTGCTAAAACGAGTTTTCTTGGGACTTACAATATGCTTGGATTAGCAAGGAGAGTTGGAGCACGAATATTATTCGCAAGTACTAGTGAAGTTTATGGAAATCCCGAAATACATCCTCAGCCTGAAAAATATAACGGCAATGTAAACCCTATAGGAATTCGAAGTTGCTACGATGAGGGTAAACGTGTTGCCGAATCATTGTGTTATGACTATATGAGAATGCATAGTGTAGAGATAAGAATTGCCAGAATATTTAATACCTATGGTCCTAGAATGTTATTAAATGATGGAAGACTTATTAGCAATTTATTAGTTCAGTCAATACATGGAAAGGACTTAACTATTTATGGTAATGGTGATCAAACCAGAAGCTTTTGCTTCGTTGATGATTTGATAGATGGTTTAACTTTATTCATGAGTTCTTCAAGTATAGGACCTATGAATTTAGGTAATCCTGAAGAATTATCTATTATTCAAATAGCTAACTTAATTAGAAATGCATCAATTGAAAAAGTAAGTCTAAGATTTTTAAAAGGACTAGAGGATGATCCTTTGAGAAGAAAACCTTCAATTTATCTTGCACAAAAAGAATTAAATTGGGAGCCCAAAATAATGTTTAAAGAAGGATTATCAATTACAAGAGAGTATTTTGAAAAGAAATTAACCTTTAAAAACTAAATAAGTAATTACCTATTGTTAATTTAAAAAGTTAATGAATATGATGCTATGATGATAATGAAATTGTTTGTTTTTTGTAAATAAAAATAAATTCATGAATTCAAAGGCAAGTAATGAGACAATTCTTGTAACAGGTGCCGCGGGTTTTATTGGTTCGGCTTTAGTAAAAGCTCTTCTTACTTTGGATTTTAAAGTTATAGGTATTGATAACTTAAATGATTATTATTCTGTTCCCTTAAAGAGATCTAGATTAACTGAAATTGAGAAAGTTTCCACAAAACATGGAGAATGGTTTTTTTATGAGATTCCTATAGAAGATAATAAAGTATTGCAAGACATAATTAATAGATACAATCCACAAGTTTTTGTTCATCTTGCTGCGCAAGCGGGTGTTCGGTACTCAATCAGCAATCCTTCTGCATATATACAAAGTAATTTGGTGGGTTTTGCAAATGTGCTTGAAGGATGCAGGCAGAATAAGATTTCTCATTTGATTTATGCATCTAGCAGTTCTGTTTATGGTGGCAATAAAAATCTTCCTTTCTATGAAGAACAAGCAGTAAATCATCCAGTTAGTTTGTATGCGGCGACCAAGAAATCTAATGAATTAATGGCCCATACTTATAGCCATTTATATGACTTGCCAACAACTGGGCTTCGGTTCTTTACCGTTTATGGCCCATGGGGAAGACCCGATATGGCTCCAATGATTTTTGCGAGATCAATTTTAAATAATGAGCCAATCGAAGTATTTAATCACGGTAAAATGCAGAGGGATTTTACTTATATCGATGATGTAGTAGAGGGGATAATTCGTTGTTGCTTTAAGAAAGCTAGTATTGATGATGACTTTAATCCTCTTATTCCCAACCCTTCAACATCATCAGCACCTTATAGGATTTTCAATATAGGTAATGCGCATCCAACTCAACTCACATATTTTATAGAGTTATTAGAGAAGAATTTAGGGAAGAAAGCTATAAAAAGTTTTCAACCTATGCAGCCAGGAGATGTAGTTTCAACTGCTGCAAGGATGGATTTGCTTAATTCATGGGTGGAATATAAACCCACAACATCCATAGAGAATGGTATTAAATTTTTTTCTGAATGGTACTTAGATTATTTTAAAAATACTTATTGAATAATGGTGTTACTTTTTTCTGATTATTAAAAACTTAGGCGAGTCCTAATAATTTAATTCTGAAGAGAGCAACATTTTTTGATTGGATTGGATTTGAAATTAGAAAAGGGTGATTTTTAATCATCTCAAAAGCTATTTCAATCTTTTCATCTATTTGTATATCGTTATTATTTCCTAGATCACAATCCTTCCATGCTGTGTCAAATGCCATTGCAAAACTATCAGCATTATTATATAAATTCTCACTAGAAGCATCTAAATTCATAAGAATAGAATCAAATGTTAAGTCATTTTAACTCCTTAATGGGATATTAAAAACGACTAGGTCTTTTTAATATAGTTAATCAATATTTATTTTTGTCGATAAAGCGAATAGCAGGATGACTTCTGGTTCATAAGCTAACTAATTCATTTGGAGATAAATGATATGAAAACCAACATGAGTTAAGATTATTGTTTAAAATATATTTGAATATAATCTATTGATTTTGCCAGATATTAACGATTTTTTAGTCTTACTTATTATCGTCTTCATTTTAATTGTGAACTTCTTTCGAAGAAATCGCAATTAGAATTGTTTAATCTTTTGAATGGTTTAGAAAATTAATTGCTTAATCTTTAAAATTATCAACTATAGAAAATTAACTTGTAGTGCTTTGGAAAACTAGGAATCTCTAAGAGTTGTCCCAAGTCTCAAAGCTAAAACCCCTGCAATCATAACCATTAAAAATGTTATGCCAGCAAGATCAGGTGAATTTATACCTAGACCTGAGGAGAAATCTACTTTGGAGAGATCAAATGTACTTTGAACTCCTAGTAAAAGGTTCATCATCTCTTTACTACTGATTTCTTTTATGCTAACTCAAGATTGAAATGATCTTTAATTTTTGAGCTTCTAGTATCAACTCTTATGCAGTTTTGTAATAATTATGATTGGTCTACTTACTAACTTACGACTTAAATGCCTTTCAGTTTCAAAGAATAGGCGTTTCACTAAAAAGATTGAAAGTATTACTAAAACTTTTATAGGCATTAAAAAGCACCTGGTTGGAGGTGCTTTTTATACAAATGCTCCTATTTGAATGGTGCCAGGACCCAGATTTGAACTGGGGACACGGCGATTTTCAGTCGCCTGCTCTACCAACTGAGCTATCCCGGCTTTACCCTCTAATAATCTACCAATTCGTAAGTACCTTATTGAAAAATAAATTGAAATCTCCTTAATTTTCTTTTGTTCAATTGAAAAGTCAACTTGAAAACCAAGAGAAAACTACCGATCTCTTGATACTTTTGGAAGTATGTTTCATGTCGCTGGAATAGCTTTAATCATCCTCACCAATGTTTTATGTGCATCTGAACAGTCTTGAAGAAGATGATCAAATTTGATTTCTAATATCTGTTCATCAATTTTAAGCTGAATAGATTCTGGAGATAGGCCTATCATTTTTGCTGATTTAAAAGTTTTAATTTTTCCATAATATTTCGCATATGCATTGACTGCTTCCTCGTGGTCTTTGTTCATGTGATTACATATTCTTGTACTTGACTTTTGTGTGATTGGTTCGGAATTCATAAAATATTCTTGAATATGACTTTAGAATTAATTAATAAGATAGTTATATTCTAAGCAATTGATATTAAAAATTTTATAAAGAATTTAATGCTTTTCATGCTATTCCTTGCAAAGCAATACTCGCTACTCCTGCTGCGGGAGGTGTGTTGCAAATTTTTATTGGTATACCGAGTTCTCTTTCTCTTATCTTTTTCCAAGTAATATTTTTTGCACCTCCTCCAATAGTAATTATTTGCTTAGGTAAATCAGCTCCTAACTCATGAAGTTTTTGCCATCCGCTTGCCTCTATTTTCGCCAACCCTTCAAATAATCCATGAAGATAAAGAGAATCACTTACTGGTCTTGGCTCGAGCTTAGGCCGTAAATTGGGGTCGTCTATTGGAAATCTTTCTCCTTTATTTGATAGTGGAAGAAGATTTAGTCCTGTTGATTTGTAAGGGTTTATTTGTTTACTTAACTCTTCAATATATTCAAGATTAAAGAAATCAAGTAGTATTGCTGCTCCTGCATTAGATGCCCCACCAGATAGCCAATTGCCTAATAGTCTATGATTAGAGATTCCTTTACCTAAAAGGGTTTTGTTAACAAATTTCTTAATCACTATTGTGCTTCCAAGGATTGTTACCCCATCATCTTTATTAGGAAAAGTTGCTAAAACCCCAGCATTAGAATCTGTAGTCCCTGCGATTACCTTAAGGTTTTTGGGTAAATTTAATTCGTTTGCTTTCTCAGAACATATATTTCCCATGATCTGACCTGAAGGAATTATTTTAGGGAGACATTTTAACCATTTTAAATTTTTAAAATTTTCTGGCCATGAACTATTTGATATTTCCCAACCCATCCTAATATTATTGCCTTCTTCACCATAATCCCAATTATTGATAAGCCATCCACTAATCCAATCCGCTTGGTGTCTTAAGATTATTTCATTACCGTATAAGGCTAAAAGTCTGAGTGCTCTTCCAATGCTTCCACTTATACTTGAGCCGGCACATTCTTTTGTAAATAGCTTTTTAATCTCGTAGGAATATTCTGAACATGCTAAGAAATAAGGTAAAGCTTTCCCGATAGGATCACCATTTTTTTTGCATGCTAAAAGTGTTCCAGATGTTCCTGCTACTGAGCAAGAAATCAACTTTTCTTTTAAACTATTTGGAATTTCTTGTATTAGAGTCTTGAGGCTATTTATCCAGTCTTCTGATATTTCAAGACCTTTAGAGTATGTTTTTGAGGATGTGAATAGTATTTTTTTTTTTGGATTAATAATCGCAATTCTTACACCAGATGTACCAAGATCTATCCCAAGTCCAAGAGAGTTATTTAACATTTTTTTGTTGAAATCTTTTTATATTAGTAAAGTTAGTTCTTTTGCTTTTTGAGATACATCTTCCCATGGAAGCGCAATATCAGTTCTTCCAAAGTGACCATATGCAGCGGTATCTCTATAGAAACGTCCCCCTCTAATAGTTGGAAGGTTTTGAAGATCGAATGCTTTGATAATTGCGCTTGGCCTTAGATCGAATTGATCTTGTACAAGTTGTGTTAATTCAGAGTCTGAAACCTTTCCGGTCCCAAATGAATCCACAAGTATCGATATAGGTTTTGCGACTCCGATTGCGTAACTTAATTGAACTTCAACTTTTTTTGCAAGATTTGCTGCAACTAAAGCCTTCGCAACAAATCTTGCTGCATAAGCTGCAGATCTATCAACCTTAGTAGGGTCTTTCCCTGAGAAAGCGCCTCCTCCATGTCGAGCATATCCACCATAGGTGTCAACAATTATTTTTCTTCCAGTTAGACCTGCATCGCCTTGAGGACCTCCAATAACAAATTTCCCAGTAGGATTAACAAGGAAGCGAGTTGATTCTTTAGCCGGTTTTAGAGGTAAGTCTTCAGTGGCGGGTTCAACAACAAATTTCCATAGGTCTTTAGCAATTCTTTTCTGGATCTCCTCTTCAAGCGTTATTCCAGCAACCTCTGATTTGTGCTGAGTAGAAATAAGTATTGTGTCTATGGAGCATGGGACTCCGTTTTCGTAGGTGACACTGACTTGGGTTTTGCCATCAGGTAAAAGATAATCGATTAATTGTTGATGCCTAACTAATGCAAGCCTTCTCGCCAATCGATGGGCGAGACTTATTGGCAATGGCATAAGTTCAGGAGTCTCATCACAAGCAAATCCAAACATGATGCCCTGATCACCAGCCCCTACTTGATCTAGCGGATCTGTTGAATGGTCTTCAGCTTCATTTACACCTTGAGCTATATCTGACGACTGTTGGTCAAGTGCGACTAAAACTGCGCAACTATTAGCATCAAATCCCCCATCACTAGCACTTCTATAGCCAATGCTGGTGATGACTTCTCTTACAAGCTTGTTAAAATCCACCTCTGCTTTGGAAGTTATTTCTCCAGTTATTAAACATAAGCCAGTATTGACAACTGCTTCACATGCGACTCTGCTGGTTGGATCTGCACTTAAGCATGCATCTAACACTGCGTCACTTACTTGATCACAGATTTTGTCTGGATGACCTTCAGTGACAGATTCAGATGTGAAAACGTATCTACTCATTTAAAATATTAATATTCAATATTTTAGTTGCTTGAATGAATTTTTAATTCATTTAATTTTTCTATAAGAAATCTTTTTTCAGTCAAGGCTGGAGGGTTTTTCCATCCACCATTAAAGCCTACTACTATAGGTATACAAGCTTCTTTAGCCATTCTCAAATCAGTATCTGCATCTGAAATAAGAGCGCAATCTGAAGGAATAAAGTTCATTTTTTTGCAAAGTTCTATAACTGCTTTGGGATTAGGTTTTGACGGTTTATTCTCAGCACTCCAAACATAATCAAATATACCTTCTAATTTATTTCTGCAAATAAATTCTTCAATCCCTCCTTGTGTATCATTTGTCATTAATGCAATAGATACTCCTTTTTTTTTTAAAGAAACCAATAGATCCAAAGCTCCTGAAATTAGAGTTCTCTGCTTCTGCTTATTACCTTTTTGATTAGAAAGGTAAATATCTACTTCATTGAAGATTTCCTTACCTATTGAAAGTGATTGAAACCAATCGAAACCAAATAAAGTAAATATTGTCGCAGTAGATATTATATTTTGCTCTCTAGAAGCTATTGCTAAACTTGCATTAGCTGAAAGACAATTTTTTTTTAATCCATAAACAGAAATAAGGAACTTTTTCAATAACCATATTTTAATTTTGTTTAGTTTTAATTTTTTAAATTTATCTTCAAAAAAGTCTATTCTGGTTTTCGCCAGTTCTAATAAGCATTCTTCACTATTTGATAAGGTCCCATCCTTATCAAATATGATTGCCTTAACAAAACCAACAGAGCTATTTCTTATTAACAGTTCTGCCATTTCAAAAAATGTAAATAATCAAATAGTCATTACTGCGATAGGATCTTCTCCTTCTTCAGCTTGCTCAAGAAGCATTTGTTTGTATCTTGCTGCCATCTCTTCAGCCTTATCAAAAACTTTTTGAGGGTCAGTCAGCATATCTCCTGGTTCTGGTTCAAGTGCCTTTGTCGATAAAGAAATTCTGCCTCTTTCAGCGTCTAGGTCAATAATCATAACCTTCATTTGATCATTGACGTTTAATACTGAGTGAGGCGTTTCAATATGTTCATGGCTAATTTCAGAGATGTGAAGAAGTCCACTTACGCCTCCAATATCTATAAATGCACCATAAGGTTTGATTCCTCTGACTGCTCCTACAACAACTTCTCCAACTTCCAGGCGATTCATTTTTCTTTCAACCAAAGCCCTGCGATGACTTAAAACAAGCCTATTCCTTTCTTCATCAACTTCTAAGAATTTTAATGGTAAGAAATCAGCAACTAGTTCTTCTTTTGCTTTTCTAGTGCTTATATGTGATCCAGGAATAAAGCCTCTGAGCCCTTCAACTCGAACTAGTGCACCACCTCTATTGGTAGCAAAAACCTCGGAGTAAATTGTGGCATCTTCTTTTTGTAATTGTCTAACTCTTTCCCAAGCTCGTTGATATTCAATTCTCCTAATTGATAAAGATAATTGACCATCCTCATTTTCCTCAGTCATTATAAAAAATTCTCTAATTTCTGAAGGCTGTAAAACATCACTTAGACCTTCGACTCTATTTATTGAGACTTCTTGCATAGGCATAAAAGCAGCTGTTTTAGCGCCAATGTCAATCATTGCTCCTTTGGATTCAAGAGCAAAAACAGTCCCATTGACTATGTCGCCAGGTTTAAAGTTATAGTCATATTTACTTAGTAATGATGCAAATTCATCAAGCGTGAAGCCTGCACTTTCAAGATCACTTTTATTAATTCTGCTTGAAGAGTCATCAGCAGTAGGAATGTTTTTGGGAATATCGTCTTCTTTTAATTCGTTCGTTGAACTTTCTTCAAATTCTGCACTAGCGGAATTTGAGATAGTTTCTTCAGGTATTGAGGTCTCTTTTTCAGGATTTTTTTCTTGAACTTTGCTTTCTTGATTTTCAGACATGCTTGAATGGCGGTATGCCTTTTTAGGACAGTGCGATAGAAATACAAAATGGCCCGCCGACCAAATTGAGATTAAAGTCTACTTTATTGATAGGTCTTTCTAGTTAAATAACTGATGCCAATTGTTCTTTTTTTATTGGTTTTAGTGATTCAAGGGTTTTCATGAAATCATTGATTCCATTAAATTGTCTATAAACTGAGGCAAATCTTATGTAAGCAACTTCATTAATATCTTTTAAATGTGTAAGAACCATTTCTCCAATCTCAATCGATTTAATCTCTTTGCAAACTCCTTGATGGAGTTCTAGTTCTATTTCATCCACAATAAATTCAATTTTAGATCCATGTATAAGTGTTTTCTCACATGCTCTGTTTATACCATTAATTATTTTACTTCGATTAAATAATTCTTTTGCTCCGCTTCTTTTTAAAACAGTAATTGGTGTTGTTTCTACTCTTTCATAGGTAGTAAATCGGAAGTCGCAATTTAAGCACTCCCTTCTTCTTCTTACGCTTCTACCAGAATCGGCCGAACGAGATTCAAGAACTCGACTGTCTGTATTTTGACAAGATGGGCACTGCATGCAGCCCTATTCAATGATTTCTCTAACTTTAAACATTTATTTGGCTTCTGAGAAGGGTTAGATTAAATAAAACTACTTTTTACTTAAAAAAATTATTTTTATATTGAGGATTTAAGTTAATAAAATTTTTTAAATTGCGATCTAGGCATTAAAAAAAGCCCTGAAATTTCAGGGCTTTTTTTAATGTTATTTACTTGTCGTATTTCGGTGGATCGCGAAATGCGACAGCAAAGAAGAGCGTTACAAGTGCCAATGTAAGGATTAACACGTAGGAGAAAGCTTCCATCTAAGTTCTCGGAATAAAGGGGTAAAGAATCCTGATTTAAGCTCGACCAGGAACTCGGCGTGTTGATTCGTCTCCAAGTTTTTTGAAGAGACCAAATTCAACCTGATCCCCAAGCTCTGGATCGATACCTGAGAATCTGTCGCCAAAGAGTGTCCTTGCGGCGTGCCACCAGTGCCCAAAGAGGAATAACAAGCCAAAGCACAAGTGTGCATAAGTGAACCATGCCCTTGGAGAGCTTCTGAATACACCATCTGACTTGTAGCGATCTCTATCAAACTTGAAGGCTTCTCCAAGTTGAGACTTTCTAGCTAGACGTTTTACTATTACTGGATCAGTAAATGTTTGTCCATTTAATTCACCACCATAAACAGTAGCTGTTACTCCAGTTTGCTCAATGGAGTACTTAGCTTCTGCGCGACGGAAAGGAATGTCAGCTTTAACGTTGCCATCCTTGTCTTCGAGAATAACAGGGAAGTTTTCAAAGAAATTGGGAATTCTTCTTACTTCTAAGTCATTGCCATCGCTATCAGTAAATGAAATGTGACCTTGCCATCCACTTGGAACTCCATCGCCATTAACCATTGCACCTACTCTGAATAAACCACCTTTAGCAGGACTATTGCCAACATAGTCATAGAAAGCAAGTTGCTCAGGAATAGCTCCATATGCTTCAGCTTTAGAGGCACCATCATTCATAGACTCTTGAACTCTGCGGTTGATTTCAGTTTTGAAATAACCAGAATCCCATTGATATCTAGTAGGGCCAAATAACTCAACTGGTGTTGTAGCTGATCCATACCACATGGTTCCAGCGACTACGAAAGATACAAAAAGAACAGCTGCTAGAGCACTTGCAAGGACACCTTCAAGGCTACCTAGCTTTAAAGCTCTATAAAGCCTTTCGCCCGGTCTGTTGGTGATATGGAAAATTCCACCAATTATTCCTAAAAGTCCTGCCCCAATGTGATTAGCGACAATTCCTCCAGCATTGAATGGATTAAATCCTTCTGCTCCCCAGACCGGAGCAACTTTTTCTACATGACCAGTTAGTCCATATGGATCAGAAACCCATATACCAACGGTTGAGCAATGAAATGCGCCAAAACCAAAGCATGTCAAGCCAGCTAAGAAAAGATGTATTCCAAATATTCTTGGAAGATCTAAAGCTGGTTCTCCTGTGCGGGAATCTTCCCACAATTCAAGGTCCCAATATGTCCAGTGCCATACGGCAGCGAGCATCAAAAGACCACTGAAAACTATATGTGCTGCAGCAACACCTTCGAAGCTCCAGAAACCGGGGTCAACTCCGGTTGTACCGGTTATATCCCATCCGTTCCAGCTACCTGTGATTCCAAGGCGGGCCATGAAGGGCATGACATACATGCCTTGGCGCCACATTGGATTAAGTACTGGATCCGAAGGATCAAAAATGGCCAATTCGTATAAGGCCATTGAGCCGGCCCAGCCGGCTAGCAAAGCAGTATGCATGAGGTGCACGGCCAAGAGGCGGCCAGGGTCGTTGATAACGACTGTGTGCACCCGATACCAGGGCAATCCCATGGGTCAGGTTCGTATAACGAAGCTGCTTAATGCAGCAAGACTCGCATGATCGTAAATGGTATTGCTTGAGTTAATGCACAGGATGTAGAGACCTGAAATGACTTTTGACACTCTTGGCTGAAATTCTGCTTGTTTTGGACGGCTTGAATTCGCAAATAAGCAGTGGTAGACAAGAAAAAAAGAAAAATAAAAGAAAAAAAAGAATTTTTGAGATTTCAATTGATTTTGTAATTTTAAGTTGTTTTTCTATCGAATCAGTTTCAAAAAAACGAAAATTATGGAATTAAATGGACTTGAAACCCACTATTCGAAAATTTTTTCAAAGCTATTAATAGCTATTAATATTTAAATAATCAAAAAAGACGAATTCAACGAATTATTTTTCGGCAAATTACAAAATCTCAGACTCTTTGATTCAAATCCCGATTTTTCTCCTTAAGGGATATATAGTTTATTTCAGTAAAATTTGTTCTGAGTAAAAACCTCGGTTATGGAAACCACTAGTTTTGGCTTTGCCGCAAGTCTTTTATTTGTTGGAGTACCAACTATTTTTCTTATCGGCTTATTTGTTTCTACCAGTGAGGGTGAGAAATCAAGCTTTTATTCTGATTCAAGTAAGGGTAGATTGAGTCCTGAGCCTAAAAAGTAATTTAGGACTATTACTACTCAATGATCTCAAGAAATACTTGAGATCTAAGTTAATAATGAGGTTTTATCTTAGAAGGGTATTACTTCAAACCCTTATTTATTCAATTAAAGAATTAAGATATTTGCTCTTTCTTTCTGATGAGCTCAAAAGATAATTATTGGAAATTAATAAAAACGGTTCTTCCTCAGCACACTGATCATGCAGGAGTTATGTGGCATGGCTCTTATTTAGGTTTTTTAGAAGAGGTGAGAATTGATGCATTAGATAAAGTAGGATGCTCATATTCCGAATTATCAAAAAAGGGCTTTGAAATACCAGTGATTTCAATGCAAATAAAATATAAAATATCTTTTTTTCATGGAGAAAAGATTTTATTAAATAGTCAATTTAAGCTGGAAAATAAAATCCGAATTACTTGTAAAACTTTATTTTTAAAATCAAATGGTGATATTGGTGCAGAAGCAATAATTGGACTTGTTCTAGTAAAAAAAATAGATGATTCAATAAAGTTAGTAAGAGAATTACCAGCACAAATGAAAAATATATTATTAATGCTTGAAAAAGGCCCTAAAGTTTAAAAATTTGAATAACTTATGATTTTCAAACAAATTGCTGGTGATAACTTTCTTCAATGGAGAAGCAAAATGATATCGCAAGGCGGAAGGAAAGTTGATTTTGATTGGCTTTTAGATATAGCTGCTGGAGTCTCTTGGAGTAAATTACAAAGCATTATTTTGAATCCTAAGAATTTTATTTCTTTAGAAATATCAATTGAAGAATTAGAAGTTATTTGGGAAGCTCATTTGACAGATCAAACCCCACTTCAATATTTGATTGCTATGTGCCCCTGGCGAGATATTGAGTTAGAGGCTTCAGCAGAGGCTCTGATCCCTAGGCAAGAAACAGAACTTTTGATTGATTTTGCTTTGAAAAAAGTTACTAATATTAATTGTGGAAGATGGGCTGATCTGGGTACGGGATCTGGACCTATTGCCGTATCACTAGCTAAATCTCTTCCTAATTGGAATGGACATGCATCTGATATTAGTAATCAAGCATTAGACCTAGCAAAAAGAAATTTAAAATCTATTGTCCCTAATGCGAATGTGAGATTTTCTTTGGGAGATTGGTGGGAACCTTTGAGTAGATGGTGGGGAAGCTTTAATTTGGTTTTAAGTAATCCTCCTTATATACCTTCGGATTTAATTGAAGAGTTAGAGCCAGTTGTAAAAAACCATGAGCCTCGTATAGCTTTGGATGGAGGAAAGGATGGAATGAATTCTTCTCGAAAAATCATCCTTGGTGCATTAAATGGACTTGCTAAAGGAGGGTGGTTAATTCTTGAACATCATTATGATCAAAGCGAAAAGTTAACTAATTTTATGAAGAACATTGGAATGGAAGAAGTTTCTTATGAAAAAGATTTAAGTGGAATTAAGCGTTATGCAATTTGTCGTAAGAGATAAAATGATCACCGAGAAATTGGGAATTTCAGAGTTGGCTTTAAAGTTGAAAAAGGGATCTTTAGCTTTATTTCCCACTGATACTTTGCCAGCACTTTGTTCATACCCTAAATATTCAAAAAAAATATGGACTATCAAGAAAAGGCCTTCAAATAAGCCACTTATATTAATGGGAGGATGCTTGGATGATTTATTTGATTTTGTTCATCCTTGTGCTAAAGAAGATGGTTTGAAATTGGCAAAAATTTATTGGCCTGGAGCATTAACAATTGTTTTGCCAACAATAGGAAATTTTTCTGAGAATCTAAATTACCATTCTAATTCGATAGGTTTCAGAGTCCCTGCTCTAAGTCTTGCAAGAGATTTGCTTATCAAAACGGGTCCTCTTGCAACTACAAGTGCAAATATTTCTGGAGAAGCACCTGTTAAAGATGCTTTAGAAGCTTCGATTAAATTTCCTGGGATTCCAATCCTTACTCCTGTTCCTTGGCCAAAGTCCTCTGGTCTAGCAAGCACAGTTGTTGAATGGAATGAAGGGGAATGGAATTTGTTAAGAGCTGGTTCAGTTGCTTTGAATTAAACGAAAGGATGATTTATCTGTTTGTAAGCGTTTTATTACTGCAGTCTTTTTTTTGGTGGTTTTTTCGATTTCCCATAATGGCTTTTGATTGGATTTATCAATTAAAATTTTTCAACCTATTTATTTCAGCTTTTTTAATTTGGATAATCTCTGGGAAATCCAAATAGATCTTTTTAGTACTGTTTTTTAAAATGCCGGCTAACAGATTTGAACTGATGACCTTCGCTTTACAAAAGCGCTGCTCTACCGCTGAGCTAAGCCGGCAATTTAATTATCTTACCTAAGAAAGTAATCTAAAAGTTAATCCATATAGGAAATTTGTTGAAAATACTTTTTAAATATCTTTTTGATCTCATCCAGAAAATGAATGAAATCTTTTAATTGACTAAGAATTTTGATCTGTGCCTTCAGTTTCTTGAGAATTTTCTTCTAACTGATTATTAGGCTCTTTAAGTTTGATTTGACCAGTCATAGTTCTTTTAATTGGTAGGTTTGCAACCAATGCGGTCATGCGGTCTTCTGTCTCAAGACTTACTGCGCCTTCATCCACGTCTATCTCTACATACTTTGCTACCACTTCAAGTATTTCTCTTCTCATTTGATCTAAAAGTTCTGTGCTGAGATCTGATCGATCATGAGCTAGAACAAGTTGCAACCTCTCTCTCGCAGTGCTGGCGCTAGCCCGCTGTCTACGTAGTAACTTGTTGATAATGTCTCTAAGTGTCATTGCCATTACTTTAGAAAATTTTTGTTTGCATTAGTCTTCTAAATTTTGCACCAAATCCCGAACTTTCCTTTATGGGATCAATAAGCGGAATATCTTCGCCTTGTAATCTCTTGGCAATATTCAGATAACATTTTGCTGCTGGGGAATTAACGCTATTTAAAGTTAGAGGCTCCCCTCTGTTTGTACTGACAATTACTTGTTCATCCTCTAATACAAGCCCAAGTAAAGGTAAGGCTAAAATATCAGTCACATCGTCGATAGAAAGCATTTCTTGGTTGGCCATCATCTTTGGCCTAACTCTATTAAGAACTAACTGGACTGGTTTAATAGCATTTGTATTAAGCAAACCAATTACTCTGTCTGCATCTCTTACTGCTGAGACCTCAGGATTGGTAACTACAATTGCTTCCTGAGAGGCTGCCATGGCATTTTTAAATCCATCTTCAACTCCTGCAGGGCAGTCAATTAAAACGTAATTGAACTGTTCTTTTAACATCTCTACTATGCGCTTCATATCATCGGGCTTTAGCCAATCAAGCATTCTTGGATTCCCTGCAGGAAGTAAAGATAGATTGGATTCTTGCTTGTGCTTCACTAATGCCTGATCAAGTCTGCATTCCTCCTCTAGAACTTCTTGTGCGGTATACACAATTCGATTTTCAAGACCTAAAAGTAAATCCAAATTTCTCAGACCAAAGTCTGCGTCTAAAACAGCAGTGGTTAAACCCTGCCTTGCCAGTGAAATGCCAAGATTAGCTGTAAGGGTTGTCTTCCCTACCCCACCCTTCCCTGAGCAAATAAGAATGACTCGTTTATCTGTTTCCACGGACCTCCTTGGATTCGACAAACTTTAGTTCGATTTTGATGAAGAAAAAAGCTTTATTGTCAGATAGGTTGCATTGGGTTTGCTTTTGAAGACATCTCTAAGCACTTATGAAGTAATTTTTCTCGCTTTTTAAAACCATGCTGGTTTTAATTCCTAATTATGTGGTCTCCAGTGGGGAAATTATAATTTCATCGGAATCGATTCTTGCTAGCTCTGCGATACCAAGTTGAGGCTTCTCCTTAGGTCCTCTAGCAACTTTTTTAGCAATTCTTAGTTGAACAGGTCTAAGTTGAAGTGCGGATATAGTTGCTTTAAAGTCGCCTTTGCAGCCTGCATGGGCAATCCCAAGAAGTCTTCCCCAAATAATAATATTTCCCACTGCACTAACTTTCGCCCCTGGATTAACATCTCCAAGTATTAATAAATCCCCAAGACTTTCAAGATACTCCCCTGATCTGACAGTTCCTTGGTGAAATTGAGTTTTTGAAAAAGTTAGATTTTTCTTATTTATTTCTGAGGTATTATTTGAAGAACTTTCAATAATAAATTCAGATTTATAACCTAGTGATTGAGAACTTATAATTGTCTTGGGAGATGTTGAGCGAAAACCAATAATTTTACAATTATACTGATACGCAATTGCTATTATTTTTGATATGTCTGTACATGAAAAGTCGATATTTTTAGAATCTATTTCTAAATTTTTTGACTTCAGCATTTTTAATTTATTTTTTAAATCTATTTCCCAATTTATATATTTACTATCTTCTATATTGATTATTATTTTTTGATTGTTTGAATTCATTTCTAATTGTGTTTGATTTCTAGTTTTTCAATCTCTATTTTTAATTCACTTTCTATTTCTTTTGGATAAATTAACCATGAAGATTGATTAGGCTGAATTAATCTGTCAACTAATGGTGAAACTTTCTCTAGAGCTTGTAACTTATCTCCGTCCCATAAACGAAGTCCATATTTATAAGGATGGTAACTTTTGACTATTTGTTCTCTTAATCCACATGATATATCGGGTTCAATGCAATATTTTTCAGATAGTACTCTAGCTTTTGCTAGGGCTTCTAGTCTTCTCTCTAAAGTGAAGGAGGATATATTTAATGCTTTTAATAAACTTCTATGAATAAAACGACTGCATAGATTAGATAGATTTTTTGAGCTACAGTCTTGCCATTTATGGATATGGTATCCAATTACTGTGTCATCATTAGATAAAAAACTTTCTAGGCTCATTTTTTTATGATTCCAAAGCCATTCAGACATGCTTTTGTCAGCCCATAATTTTTTTGGACCAATTTTTCTTGCCGTTTTTATAATTTGCTCTAATAACCAATTGCAAACTTCATTTAATCTATGATTGTATACGCTTCTATACATTAGATTCCTTATGACTAAATAATGCTCAACTGCCATTAGTCCTTTTGGGTGTATTGCTAAATCTCCATCTGGCGCAATTGTCATTGCTGAAATTATTCGATCTATATCTAACTGACCATATCTTGCTCCTGTTGTATAACTATCTCTCATTAAGTAATCAAGTCGATCACAGTCTAGCTGACTACTAATTAACGAAACTATTATTTTTTTTTCTGCTTTTCTCGATGCAATCAAATCTGAAATTGCTTTTGCATTTCCGTTTACATATTTATTAAGGATCTTAGTTATTTCTTGACTTGAATTGATTAATTTAGTGGTCCAAGATTCATGCTTTATGTTGAAAATTTCTTCACTTGTATGACTTAGTGGTCCGTGACCTAGATCATGTAAAAGAGCAGCACCATAGAGAATGAATTTTTGATCTTTTAATCCAGAATCAAAGTTTGATAAATGATTTATTGCTCTTCTTGCCAGATGAAACACTCCAAGAGAATGAGTGAATCTGCTTGATTCTGCACCATGAAATGTTAAATAAGCAGGACCTAATTGTTTGATTCTTCTTAACCTTTGAAATGGCGAGGAATCTATTAATTCCATCACCATTTTCTCCTCTGGAATTGAGCTATTTAATGTAATGGATTGATGAAGAGGGTCATAATAAGTTCTTGTCGACATGACTTATTTAATTTCTTGGCTAGCAAATTGCTCTTCTTTTTCTTGACTTTCTATTATTGTCTTTTCTGAAACTTTTTCTTTGTCCAAAGTGGCTTGCATAATCAGCTCTGCATCTAAAAGCCATCTGTCTTCCTCGGAACCTGGATTAAGTGGCTCTGGCATTTCTAAGAGACGATCAGGATTTATTCCAAGATTCTGTATGTCTCTTCCACTCGGAGTTAAATAGCTAGCGACTGTAACTGCTAAACCACTTCCATCACTTAGATTTGTCAAAGATTGAATAAGACCTTTCCCAAATGTTTTATTCCCTATAAGTTCAGATCTTTTATTGTCTTGTAGAGCACCGGCAAGAATTTCACTAGCGCTTGCTGTGCCCTCATTGACAAGCGTAACCATAGGCCCATCATAAAGAGTTTCTAATCCAGAGCTGATTGGATCATTTATAGAATCTCTTTTTTTTGTTTCGACAATAGGCATATCGCTGAGGAAATCGTCCGCAACCGCAAGCCCGGAACTTACGAGACCTCCAGAGTTATTCCTTAGGTCCAAAATCAGTCCATCTATATCTTTCCCAGATAATTCTTCCAATGCTTCCTTTACTTGATCAGGGACTACCTCGCTAAATTGTGTGATTCTTAAGTAACCAAATGTATGGGATTCATTTCTTATCCTCTTAGTCCTAACTGGTCTTAGATCAACACTTCTTCTTTCTAAAGAAATTTCTTTAATTTCATTGTCGGGTTCCTCTAATTCAACAATTACTTGTGTTCCGGTTTGCCCTCTCAATTTTGCGGCTGTCGCTTCAAGTCCTAACTGCTTTGGAGATTGCCCGTTGACTTTTTTTAAAATTGTTCCACTTTTAATACCTGCATCTGAGGAGGGAGAGCCTTCAAGAGGAGATATCACAACTATCTCGCCATCTTCTTTTCTTGCTCCTAATTGAAGTCCAACCCCATTAATTTCACTACCTATGTTGCTTTTCTTCATCGCCTCGTAATCGACTGGCCTTAGTAAGCGTGTATAAGGATCTCCAAGAGGTAGAAGCATTGCATCTATAGCTGAATATGCCTGTTGAGAATTGTTTATTGGCTTTTCAAGAGCTTTTTGACGAAGTCTTTTCCATTGAATTTCATCAAATTTCTTAGGATCTAGATAACCCGTATTAACTAGATTCCATGCCTCAATAACAAGTAATTGTCCATCATTAAGGGCAAAAGTGGGTTGAGTAAAAACTTGAAATAAAATTCCAAAACAAATTAATACTGCAAAAAATCTTTGCAGTAGCTTAGTTAAAGATTTAACAGATGAGAGCATTGGATTGATCTTTTGCGGCGACCAAGGGGCACATCGAGTAAGATATTTGAAAGTACAGTGCATAAGTGGATGGCGAACTCTTCACCGGTTTATGACTGGTTCCAGGAACGTCTTGAGATACAGGACATAGCTGATGATGTCACTTCAAAATACGTTCCTCCACATGTCAACATTTTTTATTGTCTTGGTGGAATAACACTGGTTTGTTTTTTGATTCAATTCGCGACTGGATTTGCGATGACCTTTTATTACAAACCTACTGTAACTGAAGCTTATAGCTCAGTTAGTTATCTGATGACAGACGTGAGTTTTGGTTGGTTGATTAGATCAGTCCATAGATGGAGTGCCTCAATGATGGTACTCATGCTTATTTTGCATGTTTTTAGAGTTTATTTAACTGGTGGATTCAAAAGGCCTAGAGAATTGACATGGATAACTGGCGTGGTTATGGCAGTCATAACGGTTGCTTTTGGAGTTACAGGCTATTCATTGCCTTGGGATCAAGTCGGTTATTGGGCAGTTAAAATTGTTTCTGGAGTCCCTGCTGCTATTCCAGTTATTGGTGACTTTATGGTCGAACTATTGAGAGGTGGTGAGAGTGTTGGTCAGACAACTTTGACAAGATTTTATAGTCTCCATACTTTTGTAATGCCATGGCTTCTAGCAGTATTTATGTTGATGCATTTTCTAATGATAAGAAAACAAGGTATCTCTGGGCCCTTATAATTAAAATTATTTTTTTCAAATAAACCTTAAATTATCTACAAAAAATCTTCTTAAACAATGTCAACTCTTAAGAAACCTGATTTATCTGATACAAAATTAAGAGCCAAACTTGCCAAAGGAATGGGTCATAATTATTACGGAGAGCCAGCATGGCCAAATGATCTACTCTATATTTTCCCTGTCGTCATTCTTGGGACAATTGCTTGTGTCGTTGGATTAGCAGTTTTAGATCCTGCATTCCTAGGAGATAAAGCAAATCCTTTCGCAACACCATTAGAAATTCTTCCTGAATGGTATCTATATCCTGTTTTTCAAATTCTACGTGTTGTACCTAATAAGTTGCTTGGTATTGCTCTTCAGACATTAATTCCTCTAGGTTTGATTATTCTTCCTTTTATTGAAAATATCAATAAATTTGCTAACCCTTTCAGAAGACCAGTTGCGATGTCTTTCTTTCTATTTGGAACAGTTTTGACGATGTATCTAGGTATAGGAGCATGCCTGCCTATTGATAAATCTCTAACTCTAGGTTTGTTCTAGAAGTTTTCCTCTAAATCCAGCATCAAGACATCATTGGGTTCAGCTCTTAGTAATTGATGCAATAATAAGAATCCAACAATAGTCCAAGTTTGATAAGTTCTAGATTGTTGACCAACCCATGTACCAGTTGGTCCATCAAAATATTCTGCCCATTTTTGTCTTGGGAGCTGATTTAATTGACTCCAATAACATTCTTCAATAAGAGCCCTCATTTGTCCCATAAGTAAAACATCAGCTTTTGGGTAGCGTTTTTCATGAAGCAATATAGAAGCACCAAAAAACCATAAAAGGCTGGGCCAGTGCCCTCCATTGTGATAACTCCATGGCCAGTTTTTAGGGTCTGAACCTGTTTTGTTTTGCCATTCTTCAATATCCATTGGTGGATGACATATTCTCATTGGCATTTGTGCCATCAGGTGTTCACGGTTATGAAGAACCAGACGAAACAAAGCTCTCTGCTGTGGCGCTGTTAATACTCCGAACATACATGCTAAGGAATTTCCTAAGCTATAAAAACGAAAATCTGGTCTACCAGTTCTTATATTTCCAATAAGGTATCCACCTCTATTCTCTAGCCAATCTTGAAGCCAGGAAGGGACTACTTGGGGCTGGACATTAAATTCATTTTGATGTTGATCTTCACCGTATTGCTCAGTAGGTCTTCTCCTCAGAACTTGCATCGTTTTGCTCGTGACCCAATAGTGCTTCAAAAGAAATTGCCGAAGATCCTTTACCCACTGACGAGTTAAAACAAGTCTCTGATCAAGTAATCGACTTTTTTGATGCTTTCTGCTTAATTCCATTAGTTGAATGCAGCTTTTTAGACATGCATGCAACAAAACCTCTACCTCAAGAGGAGCTCCCCAAACGTCCATAGGTCGATCGATCATAAATGAGCAATCTGGTACGAATAAAACTGGATTCCCCTCAAAAGTTGGATGCAAAACTAAATCAAGAAGAAGTTGAACACCTCTTTGAACCTGTTGACTTGTGCCAAAACTTTGATCACCACTTTTTTTTACATAAAGCCAGCAAAGTACTGGCCACCATAGGCTTGCATCAGCAGAGGTAATTCTTCCAATAGATCTCTGACCATAATCTGCTATTAATTTTCCTTTTTCTTCGATAAAGCTTGTTGGGAAAACCCCTCGAGTTTGATAGGTAGTACTTTGTAAATTCAGACTTACGGTCAAGAATTTCTTTACTATGTCAAATCGTTTTTGAGTTAATAGATAAATCATTACTGGGACGTTGTCCCTTAAAAAGATCTCTCCGTAATTGAGAGCATCATTTTTTGTTGGATGCTCTAAAGCCGCTACACTCCCTGCAATTTCTCCAGAAATTTCAATCAGAGTTTTTTCAAAATGTTCTTTAGCTCTCGCAACAACTTTATCTTCATTTGAGTTGGGGCGAACTCTTTGGTGCTGTTGGCTAAAACGTGCGGGCATTAAGATAATCTCTTGCCATCGCTAAAAGCTAGTTATGGCTTACTCCTTTGATATCGATAGTAAGAGGTAAAACATTTCATTTGCAACTTTGTTGCAAGTAAGTACTTCGAGGGTCTACAATATTTTTCTGCGCGAAAGTCAACCTGGAGCGCACTCATTTAGCGAAAATTACGAAAGTTTTTTAGTTAAGTGGGAGTTTTACAACATTTGAAGACTAAACCCTTCTGTGATGTAAGCTGAAAAACGGTCGAAAGATCGAAAAATGTTCTTGGCTTTTAAGTCAAAAACATTGCACCTGGACAACTTAAAAGTTTAGGAACTGACGCTTTTATCGCGTCCAATTATTTATTAATTGGATGTATTTGCGATAAAGGTGTGAGGTCCCGTCAAAAGAAATTAGTTGCATAGTTCTGTCACTATTTCGAATTGGAGTTTCACGGCTCTATTTTTGATATTCGGTGTTACAGAGTTAGAGCAACGACGGATCTGAGATCCGGGAAAGTCACGAAGATAAAACTAAGTGCACTCTTTAGAACCCTTACATAAAATAAGGTGGCAACAATCACAATCAGTACGCCAGTGCTGTTATTAGTGGGAGAAGCAAATCAGACTGAGTAGAATTAATTTTTACAATAGGGCCTGACTACAACGGAGAGTTTGATCCTGGCTCAGGATGAACGCTGGCGGCGTGCTTAACACATGCAAGTCGAACGAACCTTCGGGTTAGTGGCGGACGGGTGAGTAACGCGTGGGAATCTGCCCTCAGGAGGGGGATAACGGTTGGAAACGACCGCTAATACCCCATATGCCGAGAGGTGAAATGAATTTCGCCTGAGGATGAGCCCGCGTCTGATTAGCTTGTTGGTGAGGTAATGGCTCACCAAGGCATCGATCAGTAGCTGGTCTGAGAGGATGATCAGCCACACTGGGACTGAGACACGGCCCAGACTCCTACGGGAGGCAGCAGTGGGGAATTTTCCGCAATGGGCGAAAGCCTGACGGAGCAACGCCGCGTGAGGGACGAAGGCCTCTGGGCTGTAAACCTCTTTTCTCAAGGAAGAAGATATGACGGTACTTGAGGAATAAGCCACGGCTAATTCCGTGCCAGCAGCCGCGGTAATACGGGAGTGGCAAGCGTTATCCGGAATTATTGGGCGTAAAGCGTCCGCAGGCGGCCTTTCAAGTCTGCTGTTAAAGCGTGGAGCTTAACTCCATCATGGCAGTGGAAACTGATTGGCTTGAGTATGGTAGGGGCAGAGGGAATTCCCGGTGTAGCGGTGAAATGCGTAGATATCGGGAAGAACACCAGTGGCGAAGGCGCTCTGCTGGGCCATTACTGACGCTCATGGACGAAAGCCAGGGGAGCGAAAGGGATTAGATACCCCTGTAGTCCTGGCCGTAAACGATGAACACTAGGTGTCGGGGGAATCGACCCCTTCGGTGTCGTAGCTAACGCGTTAAGTGTTCCGCCTGGGGAGTACGCACGCAAGTGTGAAACTCAAAGGAATTGACGGGGGCCCGCACAAGCGGTGGAGTATGTGGTTTAATTCGATGCAACGCGAAGAACCTTACCAGGGCTTGACATCCTGCGAACCTTTAAGAAATTAGAGGGTGCCTTCGGGAACGCAGTGACAGGTGGTGCATGGCTGTCGTCAGCTCGTGTCGTGAGATGTTGGGTTAAGTCCCGCAACGAGCGCAACCCACGTTTTTAGTTGCCAGCATTTAGTTGGGCACTCTAGAAAGACCGCCGGTGATAAACCGGAGGAAGGTGTGGATGACGTCAAGTCATCATGCCCCTTACGTCCTGGGCTACACACGTACTACAATGCTACGGACAAAGGGCAGCAAACTCGCGAGAGCTAGCAAATCCCATAAACCGTGGCTCAGTTCAGATCGTAGGCTGCAACTCGCCTACGTGAAGTAGGAATCGCTAGTAATCGCAGGTCAGCATACTGCGGTGAATACGTTCCCGGGCCTTGTACACACCGCCCGTCACACCATGGAAGTTGGCCACGCCCGAAGTCGTTACTTTAACCCTTGTGGAGAAGGACGCCGAAGGTGGGGCTGATGACTGGGGTGAAGTCGTAACAAGGTAGCCGTACCGGAAGGTGCGGCTGGATCACCTCCTAACAGGGAGACAATTAATCGATTGTGATGTCTAAGTAATTATCTTAGGCCGCAATCCTGTCACCTTAAGGTCGATCGGTACCTCAGATTTTAGTATTAATTTTATAGTTAATCCTTTGATTTCAGTTCCTAAACTTGTCTAGGTCACACCCAACAAGGGTTTCTCCTGGGCCATTAGCTCAGGTGGTTAGAGCGCACCCCTGATAAGGGTGAGGTCCCTGGTTCAAGTCCAGGATGGCCCATTCGTTGTTGGGGGTATAGCTCAGTTGGTAGAGCGCCTGCTTTGCAAGCAGGATGTCAGCGGTTCGAGTCCGCTTACCTCCACTGAAACCACCCTGATAACTAAAATTCGGGAGAAAAATTGTTGATGTGACTTAGTATTTTCTATTTGAAAAGAACCTAGCTTCTTATCATCTTTTTACAGTTGATAATATGCTGGGCTCCCATGAATTTTTTCATGAGAATTCAGTAGAACCTTGAAAACTGCATAGATTAGAAAGAATAAAGCATCTCATGGATGCATAGTTCTGATTAGATTTTCAGCTTAAAAACTGAATCATCGATTATCAGAATTCATGTTTAATTCTTGAGTAATAGCCGAGCACAATTGATTTTGTGATTGTATTTAAGGTCAAGCTACAAAGGGCTCATGGCGGATACCTTGGCACACAGAGGCGATGAAGGACGTGGTTACCTGCGATATGTCTCGGGGAGCTGGATACACGCTTTGATCCGGGAATTTCCGAATGGGGCAACCCTTAGAACGGCCAGCTGAATATATAGGCTGGCACGAGCCAACCCAGCGAACTGAAACATCTTAGTAGCTGGAGGAAAGGAAAGTAAATAACGACTCCCTAAGTAGCGGCGAGCGAACGGGGAATAGCCCAAACCGATAGTTTCGACTATCGGGGTTGTGGGACAGAAACGTGGACTAACAAACCTAGAAGAAGCGCTTGAATGGCGCGCCATAGAGGGTGAAAGCCCCGTAATCGAAAGGAGAGTTAACCTATCTGTATCCCGAGTAGCACGGAGCACGTGGAATTCCGTGTGAATCTACGAGGACCACCTCGTAAGGCTAAGTACTCCTGTGTGACCGATAGTGAAACAGTACCGTGAGGGAAAGGTGAAAAGAACCCCGGGAGGGGAGTGAAATAGAACATGAAACCATGAGCCTACAAGCAATGGGAGCCCGACTTATCGGGTGACCGTGTGCCTGTTGAAGAATGAGCCGGCGACTTATAGGCACTGGCGGGTTAAACCGAGAATGGTGGAGCCATAGCGAAAGCGAGTCTGAATAGGGCGTTTTGTCAGTGTTTATAGACCCGAACCCTGGTGATCTAACCATGGCCAGGATGAAGCTTGGGTGATACCAAGTGGAGGTCCCAACCGACTGACGTTGAAAAGTCACCGGATGAGCTGTGGTTAGGGGTGAAATGCCAATCGAACCAGGAGCTAGCTGGTTCTCCCCGAAATACGTTGAGGCGTAGCGTCTAGTGCTCCAGCAGGGGGGTAAAGCGACCATTTCGGTGCGGGCTGCGAGAGCGGTACCAAATCGTGATGAACTCTGAATACCCTGTGTGTAACTAGGCAGTCAGACTGTGGGGGATAAGCTCCATAGTCGAAAGGGAAACAGCCCAGACCGCCAGCTAAGGTCCCAAAATCAACACTAAGTGATAAAGGAGGTGGGATTGCCCAGACAACCAGGAGGTTTGCTTAGAAGCAGCCATCCTCAAAGGAGTGCGTAATAGCCCACTGGTCGAGCGATCCTGCGCCGAAAATGAACGGGGCTAAGTGTTGTACCGAAGCTGCGGATTTATTTATAAATGGTAGGGGAGCGTTCTATGTGGGGTGAAGCGTTAGCGTAAGCGGGCGTGGACTGCATAGAAGTGAGAATGTCGGCTTGAGTAGCGAAAACATGGGTGAGAATCCCATGCCCCGAAACCCTAAGGGTTCCTCCGGCAGGCTCGTCCGCGGAGGGTTAGTCTGGTCCTAAGGTCAGGCCGAAAGGCGTAGTCGATGGATAACAGGTCAACATTCCTGTACCAGTTATGTTTTGGGAAGGGGGACGGAGAAGGCTAGCCAATCCAGATGTTGGTTACTGGTTCAAGCGTTCAAGGCTTTGAGGAACGGAGAAAACGTTCTGAGCTGAGGCGTGAGTACGAGCTGCTACGGCAGCGAAGTTGGTGACGTCATACTTCCAAGAAAATCCCTATACCCGTTAAGGCATAACTGCCAGTACCCGAAACCGACACAGGTGGGGTGGTAGAGAATACCGAGGGGCGCGAGATAACTCTCTCTAAGGAACTCGGCAAAATGGTCCCGTAACTTCGGGAGAAGGGATGCCAGCGCAAGCTGGTCGCAGTGAAGAGGCCCAGGCGACTGTTTACCAAAAACACAGGTCTCCGCTAAGTCGCAAGACGATGTATGGGGGCTGACACCTGCCCAGTGCCGGAAGGTTAAGGAAGCTGGTTAGCGTAAGCGAAGCTAGTGACTGAAGCCCCGGTGAACGGCGGCCGTAACTATAACGGTCCTAAGGTAGCGAAATTCCTTGTCGGGTAAGTTCCGACCCGCACGAAAGGTGTAACGATCTGGGCGCTGTCTCGGAGAGAGGCTCGGCGAAATAGAATTGTCTGTGAAGATGCGGACTACATACACCCGGACAGAAAGACCCTATGAAGCTTTACTGCAGGTTGGTATTGTTCTCGGGCTCTGAATGCGCAGGATAGGTGGGAGACATTGATGTAGTGCTTTTGGGTGCTACTGAGTCAACGGTGAGATACCACTCTTTCAGAGCTAGAGATCTAACGTTTACCCGTTATCCGGGAAACGGACAGTATCTGCTGGGCAGTTTGACTGGGGCGGTCGCCTCCTAAAAGGTAACGGAGGCGCACAAAGGTTTCCTCAGGCTGGTTGGAAATCAGTCGTCGAGTGCAAAAGCAGAAGGAAGCTTGACTGTGAGACCTACAAGTCGAACAGGGACGAAAGTCGGTTTTAGTGATCCGACGGTTCTGAGTGGAAGGGCCGTCGCTCAACGGATAAAAGTTACTCTAGGGATAACAGGCTGATCTCCCCCAAGAGTTCACATCGACGGGGAGGTTTGGCACCTCGATGTCGGCTCATCGCAACCTGGGGCTGAAGTCGGTCCCAAGGGTTGGGCTGTTCGCCCATTAAAGCGGTACGCGAGCTGGGTTCAGAACGTCGTGAGACAGTTCGGTCCATATCCGGTGTATGCGCAGGAATATTGAGAGGATTTCTCCCTAGTACGAGAGGACCGGGAGGAACGCACCTCTGGTGTACCAGTTATCGTGCCAACGGTAAACGCTGGGTAGCCATGTGCGGAGTGGATAACCGCTGAAAGCATCTAAGTGGGAAGCCCACCTCAAGATGAGTATTCCCATGGTTTAAACCAGTAAGATCACGGGAAGAACACCCGTTGATAGGCTCTACGTGGAAGTCTGGTAACAGATGCAGCGGAGGAGTACTAATAGATCGAGGGCTTGACCTTCTTTTGCTTTTATTCAAATTATTGCTTTATTTTTTCTTATTATTTTTATAATTTCTATGCAGTCTTCAAGGTTCAGAAATAACACTATCCTGGTGTTCATGGCGATGTGGAACCACTCCGATCCATCTCGAACTCGGTTGTGAAACGCATCAGCGGCGAAGATATTTGGGGGGTAGCCCCCTGAGAAAATAGCTCAATGCCAGGTAAAATATTAAAAAAGGGTCCTTAGTGACCCTTTTTTAATGATTAATTATTTTTGGCAATTAGGACACCAGTGAGTGCTCCTTCCACAGATCTTTTCACGTAATATTATCTCCCCACATTTTCTGCAACTTTTACCACTTCTTCTATACACCCAGGCTTGTCCACCATAATTTCCATTGATTCCCTCTAAATCTCTAAAGTCACTGAAGGTAGTCCCCCCTTCTCCGATACTTATATTTAAGATTTTGATCAAACTATGGCAAAGCTTTTTTAATTCAGAGCTTTTTAAATTCCTACTTTCAGTCTTTGGATTAATACCTGCATCAAATAATGTTTCATCTGCATATATATTTCCAACACCAGCAACAGTTTTTTGATCTAATAAAGCAGATTTAATTGAGCGAGTTTTTTTTTTGAAATATTCTTTTAAATAAACACTATTAAAATCACTACTAAATGGTTCTGGCCCTAATCTTTTAATTCCAGACACTATTTCTGGTATCGATTTTGTAGGTGGAACGTACCACATTAGTCCGAAATTTCTTATATCTATAAAACGAAGTTCTTTCCCTCTTCTCTCGAAAAACCTAACTCTTGTATGTTTGCATGGGGGGATTTGCTTTTCTATTAATTTAAATTGCCCGGTCATTCTAAGATGAACAACTAAAAAACCCTTACTATTTTTCCCTTTCGTATTTAGTGTCCCTATTAAATATTTACCTCTTCTTTCCCAATTACATAAATAACTATTTTCAATATTATTTATAAAATTTTTAGATCCACCAATACTTGCGATTGATCGTTCTTTTAGTACTTCTATCCTTTCTATATAAAAATTCTTTAGAAGTCTCTCAAGTCCTTTTCTAACTGTCTCAACTTCAGGTAATTCAGGCAAAAGTAATAATGCTACTAACTTGAAGCAGCTTCTAATTCTTTCGCTGAGAATTGACTGGTATTTGCACCACCATCAACACCACTGAAAGCTTTGAAATCACATTTCTCAAATTTGACAGTTACTGGGTACCTCATAGCTGGAGATTTATCGATAGAGACTATTTCTCCAATTTGATTGAACCAGTATGATTCTTGTCGCAAGATGCGAACCTTATCTTTTCTAGCGAAGCTCATCTGACTTATCTAAAAGATTAATACCATTATTATCTATCAGAACAGGAAATATTTGTATTTGTGTCACAGACTGTCGCTGGTATTTGTAAACCTTGGTCGCTTTTAAAAGATTTTTTGCTCTTAGACAAAAATAATTCATATTGATTTTCGGGCTGATTTTCAATTAGTTTTGAAGTGTTGAAACTTAAAGATTTTATTTTTTGTGATATCACAGTCATCTTTGGACCCCGCTTCTCTTAGTTTTGATTTGCCTGATCCTGAGCAAGACCAATTAAGTAATATCGAGTTCATTGAGAGATTAAAGAATGCATGGTCAATTTGTGAGCAGTTTGATTTGCAAACCGAAATTTGGAGAGGAAGGATTTTACGCGTTGTAAGAGATAGAGAAAAGAGGGGGGGGGATGGAAGAGGTACAGGCTTTTTACAGTGGTTAAGGGAGATGGAAATTAGTAAAAGCAAAGCGTATTCTCTTATTCAATTAGCTGATTCGTCAGATAATCTTGTGGTTGATGGAATTCTTGAAGAATCAAGTGTAAATAATTTTTCAAAAAGAGCTTTTATCGAAACGGCGCACGCTGAACCCGAGATTCAACATATGATTTCTGAGGCTGCTAATGAAGGAAAGGACATCACAAGAAGACAAGTAAAGAGCTTAACTGATCAATTTATGGCAGCAACTAGCTCTCTTTTGCCAGATGAAATTAGAGAAAAAACGCAGTCGAATTTGTTGCCAGCTAAGTTTGTTGCGCCATTGGTAAGAGAATTATCTAAGTTGCCGCCTATTCATCAAGAAGAAATCTGCGAAACTCTAAGAGAAAACCCTGAAATTGATTCAGTAAAAGATTTGACGAATACTGCTAAATGGATGGGAAAGTCCTTAGATGCTTCTTTAGCTTTAAGAGCTTTTCAAAATAAGAATTTAAATTTAGATAAAGCCACTCAAGAAGCTCTCAGGTTGGATTCTTTAGGATTGCTTTCAGATGCTTTTGGGCAAGCAAAAACAATAGAGAGTTCTATTTTAAAGTTTCATTCCGCTTGGAAAAGACTAGAAGGCTTGCAAGAGAGGCTATGGGTTGAGTCTGGGAGTAGTACTCCTTATTTAAGAGAGCTTTTAGACATCCTCCAAACGCTAACTGGCTCAACAATAAAAGTTTCTCTTGGGGAACTTTCTGGGGGGAAAAGGTTGAGATTACAACTTGTGGAGGAAGACTCTGACAGATTGGAACCTCCATCTCTTGAAATGAAAAAATAAGTTAAAAATTAAAATCCTTATCACAAAAATCATTAATTAATTTAAATTCAAAATCAGTTTCAGGGAAATACCAGTTTGTCCAGTAAGAATTATTTAATGTATTGTTTAAGGCTCTCTTTTTGCAGGTAAGAGCTATATAAAAAGTTTTATTTCTTTTTGTTTTTGCTTGAGCAATATAATTGCCATCAAAATATGTCCAATCTGACCAATTGATCATTAATGATCCATATTTTAGCCATTTTAAAGGTTTACTCTCTCTTAATTTTAATTTGATATTAGACTTGATTTTTATGGGATCATTTAAGTTATTCAATGTCTTAATTTCTTCTATAGGGATTTTGTGTATAGATGCGATAAAGGAAAGATCTTCTGTATTATAGGTTTGATGATAAAAAACTTTTTTATTGACTAATTTAATACTTTTTCTACTAATTACTTTCTTTTTTGTAGCTCCCCTTGGCAATAATATAATCTGATTAAGCTTAAGATAAGAATCATTACTCAAATTATTTATGGAAATAATATCTTTTAGATTTATGTTGTAGTCTCTTGCAATCTTATAAAGAGTATCTCCCTCAATAACTCTATAAGTTAGATATTTATTCTTTTTATATTTATCAATGCCTTTATCAGGTATTAATATAACTTCTCCTTCTATCAGTTTGGTCGCATCATTGAAATTATTTTTATACATTAATTCTTTTAGAGAAACCCCATACTCCTTGGATATCTTGAAAAGGGTATCACCACTTTTTGCGACAATTTTTGTTTCTGCATTAACTTGTAAGGTAAATATTGTTAAGAAAAAGATAATATTATTGATATAAAATAAACCCATAGGCATTTTTATTTTTTTTATCATCTCTGGCCTAAATTGATAATCTGTTTTTAGATATTAGATTTATTTTAACCTATTAATTTATCAAGTAAAGATAAATCTAACTTATAGGGTGGGTATCTGAAGTTTAGATCTAGCCAAAAAGGTCTTTTTAGAACTGATTTGTAATGAGTGAAATTATCAAAACTTGCCTTGCCGTGGTATTTCCCCATGCCACTTGATCCGACTCCTCCAAATGGCAGTTCTGGGACTCCTGCCTGTAAAACAACATCATTAAAACAAACACCTCCTGAAGAGGTCATTGATAGTACTTTCTCTTGTTCATTTCTACCACCTCCAAAAAGATATAGAGCAAGAGGTTTAGGTAATAACTTGAAATCTGAAATGGCCTGGTCGAGATTTTCAATACTTAAAATAGGTAGCAATGGACCAAAAAGTTCTTCTTTCATTAGTGGATCATTTCTATTCTCGATTTTGATCAGAGTAGGGCTAATTCTTTTTTCTCTTTCATTGCTATCTCCTCCATAGATTATCTGGTTATTCTTTTTTGCCTGTTTTAGTAAATTATTAAGCCTATTAAATTGTTTTTGATTGATAATGCTCCCCAGATGTTTTGAATCTAAAGGCGAATCTCCATAGAAATCATTAATCGAATTTTTTAAATTAGAAATTAATGAATCAAAAAGTTTATTTTCAACTAGTAAATGATCAGGAGCAATACATGTTTGCCCGGCGTTTAGGCTTTTTCCCCATATGACTCTCTTTGCAGTTACCTCTAGATTTGCACCATCGATAACAACAGCTGGGCTTTTGCCTCCAAGCTCTAAAGTTACTGGAGTGAGGTTTTTTGACGCGGCTTCCATTACTTTTTTCCCTATATTTTCGCCACCTGTAAAAAAGACGTGATCAAATTGTCGAGTCAGTAAATCAGCAGCAATGTTTCCATCTCCTTCAAAAACTCGCACGATTTCTGGCGGGAAAGATTTTTCTATGAGCTTTTTTATCAGATTTGATACGTTAGGAGCATGTTCTGATGGTTTTAAAACAGCAGTGTTTCCAGCGGCTAATGCTCCTACTAGTGGTTGAAGAGTAAGAGAAAAAGGATAATTCCATGGACCAATAATCAATATGCAGCCCAGCGGATCTGGTTGAATCAATGCTTGAGCTGGTTTAAGAGAGACTGGGACATTAATTTGCCTCGTCTTCATCCAATTTGCTAAATTTTTCTGCGCAACTTTTATTTCTTGTTTGACAGCGATAATTTCAAAGAATGCTTCTGTCGCAGGCTTTCCTAAATCCTGATTTAAAGCATTTAAGATTTCTTTTTGATGATTTTCTAATAAATTTGATAATGAGTGAAGCTGCTTTCTTCTCCATTTTTCATTTCTTGTTTTGCCAGAGAAAACTAGATCTTGTAATTGATTAAGTACGAAATCTTCTAATGACATTGTTCTTGAACTATTTTTATTCCTCCCAATAAAATAAATCATTCATTGAGATTAAGGCCTTGTAGATAGCCCCATAAGCATTTTAACTCAGTTTGTTTCTGACTCCTATGCTCTTAAAACAACGGTGCTGTCTCCTTATGATTAATAAGACTAGTAATGAAAACTATCAAAGGAAGAAATGACTATTTTCAGTAAGCAAAAAGTAAAAGGGTTTTGAGTATTATTAACGAGTTACTTGTTTTGGATATTGGATCTAAGATATTAATCCATTGAAGTGAAAGATTGATTAATTATTTGTTTGTTGTTTTTGCTTTCAGCTTAGCTTTTGTAGGTGTTGCCGAGGTGATGTACTGGTTATATAAAAAAGAATATCTTAGGGCCAAAGCTAAATATCTAAGAGAAATAATAGATCAAAAAAATAATTTAAGTAGCTTAAATGAGCCTTTTTATACATGTGTATATGAGAAATGGAACTCTGGAGAAATGCCTCTAAAAGAGGCAAATGCAATGTGCAGCTTAAAGTTTGAACAGAATTAGTAATCTCTATGGGAATCTTTTTATAATTTCATTACTATAGTTCTACTATAGAGTTAGATTTTGATAGAAAAATATTTTATGACTAATAATCTTATAATTAATAAATATTTTAGGTACGTAATAATAGCTTTCTTCGTTATTATTTTAATTATTAATATTAGTCTTTTGGATGTTAATATTATCAGTGATTTTTTTTATGAAACTGTTAGCCGTTTAAATTCGAACAACTTTTATAGCTTAATACTAATATTCTTATTATTTATATTAAGATCCATTAGTATAATAATACCAGTTTTACCAGGAACTATATTTTCTGCTGCTGCTGGGTTTCAGTTTGGCTTTACGCAGGGACTAGTTATTATATTTTTTGCAGATTTTTTCTCTTGTTCAATATCATTTCTACTTTCCAGAAAATTAGGAAGAAATTATATTGCTAGATTACTTGGTTCAAGACAAATGCGAAAAGTTGAAAGTATTAGTCAAGATTATCTAGAAAATAATTATTTCCTTATGACAGCTCTTTTAATGTCTGGGTTCTTTGATTTTGTTTGCTATGCAATAGGACTAACAAAAATAACGTGGAAAAGGTTTATGCCTGCTTTGATTTTTAGCATAATAATCTCAGATTCACCTTTTGTAGCTAGTGGTTTTGCCGCACGAAAAATTAAGGATATTGGATTAAAAAATTTCTTACAAAAGATATTAAATGGAGAGGTAGATATAATTTCTGGTAATTATCTTTTCCTATTCATAACATCTTTTTTAATAATTTTTATCTTGGCGATGATAAATATATATTTAAATAAAAGATCTAATATTATTAATTAATTTATTACTATACAAAAAAGCCCTTAAGAAATTAAGGACAAATAGGAATTTTAATTGTCTCTATTTTTGGTAAGACTTACCTCTATAGGTAAGTTGTACATGATGCTTTTCCACAACTTCTTTTTGCTGGTTGTACTTGAGGCCTCTGTAGGTCAAAGACATTTTCTCTCTCTCCGAAATATGCTCAAGTCCCCGTTCCTTGGCTTGAGTCAAACTGCGGCTCATCACTTGATGAGTTGAACGTTTTTGTAGTTTTTGCTACAAACCCACTATAAACATAGCTCTCTGTTGCCGGTGTTCATCTTGTTACATAAAGCTGACTGTCTTTACTCAAGCAGAACTTGTTAAATTCTTATGATCTGTGACAGTTGAAAAACTTTACTGCTAGTTGCTTTTATTAGTATTAATCACCTTAAGTTGTGTATGTGAGGAGTTGAGATCCTCCGCAGTGGAAACAAGGAAACACTTGCGACTGATCTTATAAAAAAACCGCCTTATTAAGAAAGGCGGTTTTTTTGTGCCCATTAACTATCCTCGTTCACAATATTACTTTCTGGATTTGTTATTAATGAATTAGGAGTTCTAGAACTTTCTCTCCAGTAGATGGTTGGTTAGTCAAGGTCGAAAGTTCAAATGGATAATAGAGTGCTGAACTCAAAAAAAGGGGGGACCAAAATCTTACCCCCTCTTTAATGTGATTTTTAGCTTGACTAATTAGAGAAGGGTAGTATATTTGTATTATCCTAACCCTGTCGCAAGCTGTAAAGAAGCCACCTGCTAACTGGTGGCTTCTGTTCCTTGGATTAATAAAATGATCGAATCAATAAGAGGATCATTGCCAACTCCAGCAGGATGGTTAGTCGCTCCTGCGAGAGATTTTTGTTTGTTCTTTATTCGTGATCAGAAATCGGTCATGGTTGAGCCGACTTTCTTAACTCAACTTTGGTATTGCACTAAAGAAGGTGTCCCCACACGACTTAAGAATACAAGAAGATTGGACTATCAATCCTCTTATGAAACTTGGAATGAACTAATCAGCAATGGTTGGGAATTGGTGGAGCATCAGTTCAATGCTTGTAAAGAATTAGTGGAATTGATCTTGGTTAATTAACAAGAAGTGGGGACGCTCGAATTGCCTCTATAAAGAGGGTCAGAAAAACTGGAACATTTATTTTTGTTTTTTGGGATATGCTGATAGTTCCTGTTGCCCTGCCGACTCGGAAATCCCTCTATTAGCAACGCATTGGCATTCAAAAGACCCCTTCTGGGGTCTTTTGAATGCGGTTGAGTGTCTCTTTCGTCCCTCCGACGATGCCCTCGTCGGGACTTGAACCCGAGACCTCTCCCTTACCAAGGGAGTGCTCTACCGCTGAGCTACAAGGGCTTGTGGAAAGATGGGCCGGGTTGGATTTGAACCAACGTAGGCGTAGCCAGCGGATTTACAGTCCGCCCCCATTAACCACTCGGGCACCGACCCGATTTCTTTCCACGCAGCGTGGCATCTTTGCTTGACGCCAATCGAATATATATCCGATGAGACGACTTGCCAAATCTTTTTTAGGGAGTGCTGTGATCTGTTCTTAGTCCAAATCTTTTAGCGTTTAGTCCAGATGAAAAATTACTAGATAGGTTATGAAGTCGTTATGAAAAAGACCAATTAATACCACTTAAATAAGCATTCATAATTTCTTGTCGTTGGGATTTGGCATGCTCCGTAATACCTCCAAAGAGCAGTGGCCTTGCCAAGGGAAAGAGCGAATCGTCATGTATACAGGGGGAATAGTTTTGAGGTCTCATTTATACAGGAGAAAGACCGAGGTGTTACGTGTACAGGGAGAAGAAAAGATTGGATTTACTTGTGAGGATTTCTACCGTTAGTCAGGACAAGACACCAACTAGCGGTAGGTAATGAGTTTCGTAACGATACGAAGCTGGAAATACTGAAAACAAAAATGACACTACTCAACATTTATGAATCAGAAGTCTCTACAGAATTTAAAAATTTCTTAGATCAGATAAAGACAAACATAGAAGCTTATAGCGAAGCAAAGCTCAAAGCTCAAAAAGAACGAATGATCATCATTGGAAAGATCGCTGAATATAAGCAATCCTTTCCTCAACGTTCCACTGATCATCGTCTTTTAGTCAAAGCAATGAAAGAAGAAGGATGGAGTGATGATGTGATCAGTAATAACCTTATCGCTTTCAGGCGTTATCAAAAACTAATGAATAGCCATTCTGATTGGCATCCATTAGCTCAAGCAGCATCAGTTTCTCACTTGTTATTAATGGCTAGAGCAGACGATGGACGATTGGAGCACAACGCTTTGAAATACCTCAAAAGACATAATAAGCTACCCTCTTTGTCTGCAATGCGAGGATATTTAGCTGGTTGGTTTGATGAGAAGTTTATGCAAAGAAGAAGAGCTTCAGGTGGTGGAGCTTCATCTGAATTCAATGCTGAGAGCTTTGATAAATCATCAACCTTTGAATTCAAAATTGTCGAGGATAATCAATTGGTCTTAGGAGAGAAGCTTGTATCAATACTCAATAAAATTGATATGGATAAAGCTTTTATTAATGATGCTTTTAAAGAAAAATTAGAACCTCACAATCATCAACTAGAAGTTCTTGCTGATTGGAGTAAGCCAATAAGAAATAAATCTATTAATTTATAGAGCTTTGTAATGCATTCATTCCTTGTACTTATATATTTCTGATAGCAATTTATAAGTAGGCGTCTTGAATAAAAGTCTTGTTTATTGAAAAACGTCAAAAAAAAATTCTTAGCCAGACCGCTAAGAATTTTTGTTAGATCTTTTCAAAAGGTTTTGAAAAAATTGTTGATAGGGTTTAAATGGATTGAGTTCCACTTAGAAAATTCCAGGAATGATTTGACCTGTTGTTGCATATGCACCAAAGGCTGCAACCAATCCAAGCATTGCTGCCCAACCGTTAAACTTTTCTGCTTCAGGAGTCATGGCAAAAATGAAATATGAAGCAAATATAAAGAATAATTAGCAATACTGTGGGTTTTTACTCACGGCTTTTGATTATGAGAATTGATGCTTCTTATAAGAAAATTTTATTTAATCATCGAGATGATTTGTGCTGAGTGCAATCTTTGCTCTCGCTCTTTTTTTCTGGCCAAGTAGCCATTCAAGCTGGAGGAGCTAGTACTGCATTTAGAAGCAAGATTCAATTCGGACTGATGTATTGCTTTTCTTTTTGCCTTTTGCTCAAGTAGCCGAATATTTAATTCGGTTGAGCTTGAATGGCTTGGTCTGGAAGATAGAAACAACTCAGCGTTGTGGAGTGAGGTTTTCTTGCAAAGGCTTTTTCTAATTAAAGGAAGGTGATTCATCACGTTTCTCGGTAGAGGTAACCCCGTTCCCTGTTACCTAAACATGCATTTCCCTGAGGAAATCGAACGTACTAAAAGTGTAGCGGTTGATACCGTTTTATGTGATCAAGTGAAATACTCAATTCTGATTTCTTTGAAAAAATCACCTTCTGCTCTTGTTAGTTAATTCTTGATTTCTACGAATCTGGTTAAAAAGGCTTTTGCAGCAGATCTCCATCTCCCGATTCTTGATGAGGCCATGAGAGATCGATTAAGAAGTTTTATTTGAGAATTTCTAGCAGTGTTTCTTTTATTTAATTCGGCGACAGCGATGGATTGGATTTGCTCATGAATAGAGTTCTCGGCTTCGTCTTCCCAGTAATCGATCACTGCTTTTAATTCTTCTCTAGATAAAGCTTCCGTATCTTTAACGATCATCTCGTACTCATTTTGTTCCAGGCACACTTTTGATTCCTGATTGAATTCGCCTTTTATTGTCTTGATTATTTTGAATTTGTCTATGTGAATTTGATACAAGCTTGAGAACCCTAATTACGTATAAGGCGAGGACATGGTTACCCCCCATGCCCCAGCTGGTAATGGCTGTATCGCATCAGCATCCTCAGATCTTTATGACCGCTGGCTGCTGATATTTCCAATGCATTCATTCCATCTGCCCACATCGTGCTAATTGCGATGTGGCGTAAATCATGGAACCTCAGATTGGGCAGACCAGCAATGCTCCTTGCCCTGCTAAATCCATGGCGAGCTGCTCCGATGCTCAGATCAATCACTGTGTTAGTGGTCTTTGGGTAACGCTTGAGAAGTGCAACTGCTTGAGTTGATAGAGGGACGATGCGATGACTGCTTTGGATCCCTGTGGCTGCACAATCCTTGCGGCACAGATGAACCAGTTTATTTTTTAAGTCCAGATCACTCCATTTGATGGCCAGTAATTCTGAGCGACGCATGCCTGTGGTTAAAGCCAATAGCGTCAGCCTTTTGTGATTGGGGTTCCGGGATTGCCCTAAAGCCATTAGTAATTTCTTTTTCTGGGATGGTGTGATGTAAGGAGCTCTGGCATCACTTGCTCCTCTGACTTTCAATTCCCTGGCTGGATTGGAGTTCAGTTGGCAGCCCAGCTCATCCTTGGCCCAATCCGACAGAACTCTCAAGATTCTGAGCTCTCTCATGATTGTGTTGGGCTTGACCTTGATCAATCGTTCGTCTCGCCAGAGAGCAAAATGTCTGATGGACAGATCCTCTATGAGAATTCCTCCCATCCAGCTGTTGGCCAATACTTTTAAGGGGTATTGCTCGTTAGCCCCGCTGCGGTGATCTTGCAGTGGTCCCTGGATGTATAGATCAATTGCTTCTTGGAAGGTTTGAGGGGTTTTAGATCAAGCTTGGAAGGTGTCTTTAGAGAACTTTCAACAGCATTTGCCCACAGTTTTGCAGCTGCTTTAGAGCTAAAAGTTTTGGATGTTTGGCCTTGATATTGCTTCTTTCGAATCAGTGCTTGCCAGCCACTTCCGCTTCTACGAATGGTTGCCATTTTTTGGGTTGCATCAGGTCAGATGCATCAAGCAAAAATGGTCTAAAAACAACAAAAGTGGACCCAAAATTGGACGTCCACTTTCAAAGATTTGCGATCCTAGTGCCTCAGATCGCTTGCCCTGGTTAAGCTTCCGACGATGCCCTCGTCGGGACTTGAACCCGAGACCTCTCCCTTACCAAGGGAGTGCTCTACCGCTGAGCTACAAGGGCTTGTGGAAAGATGGGCCGGGTTGGATTTGAACCAACGTAGGCGTAGCCAGCGGATTTACAGTCCGCCCCCATTAACCACTCGGGCACCGACCCGATCCACTTGAAGAGATTAACAGTAAATGGTGCCACTTTTCTCGAATTTGTTGGTCCTTTGAGGTTGTTGTCGATACGATCATGAAAGATGCTCAATTCGTAAGGAATATGGATCTTTTACTTGTTAATGGTCCGAATTTAAATCTTATTGGAAAAAGGGAACCATCTATATATGGATCGCAAACTTTAGAAGACATTCAAGAAGAGTTATTGTCTTTAGCTGGTGAACTTGATGCAAAGCTCAAATTCTTTCAGAGTAATTCAGAGGGCGAGATGATTGACTGCATTCAGAGCAGTATTGGAACCATTGATGGGATTTTAATTAACGCAGGAGCTTATACGCATACTTCTATTGCTCTTAGAGATGCTTTATTAGGAGTTGCGATTCCTTATGTGGAAGTTCATTTAAGTAATATTTATTCTAGGGAAGAATTTCGACATAAATCATTCCTATCAGATAAAGCATTGGGTTTGGTTTGTGGGTTTGGAGCAAAAAGTTATCAACTTGCTTTGGAGGGGATAGTTTCTTATTTAAAGCGAGCCTGAGGAGCTTATGGATGATTCAAAATCTGCAGTTTTTGGGCAATCAAAGATTCGCTGGCTAATACATAAAACTACTGATGATTGGATAGAGCTTGCAATTTCTAATCCAATGGAAATACTTTTGGACCATGCTCATTGTGAGAGAAAGGCTGCTGGTGTAGCGCTACAACTTATGTTTCGTTATGTAAGTGAGCCTGGACTTTCAGAGGTCTTAAGCCCTTTAGCAAGAGAGGAGCTCGAACATTTTGAGAGGGTATTGTCTATTTTAAATGCGCGTGGAAAAAAACTTCAAAAATTAGCCTCACCTCCTTATGGAGGAATTCTGGCAAAAAATATTTGCAAACATGAACCACTTCGAATGTTGGATAGTTTTCTAGTCGCTGGACTTATTGAGGCAAGGAGTCATGAAAGAATGAAATTATTGTCTATACATTCTCCTGATATTGAACTTCGTCATTTATACGCCGACTTACTAAAAAGTGAGGCTAGGCATTTTGGGATTTATTGGAAGTTGGCAGATGAACGTTTTGATCGAAATATTCTTAATTCTAGGTTAGAAGAATTAGCTAAGGTTGAATCTGATGCTTTATTGGAAATGCATCGTGAGCCAAGAATGCATAGTTAATTATCTCTTTTAAGTAGACAGACGTTACCCAATTAAATGAAAGTTTTGACTATTACTGGTTTAGGCCCCGGTGATCCCTCTTTATTAACTTTGGCAGCAGTTGATTCCATTAAAGAATCAACTGTTGTTTCTTATCCTGTCTCGATTAGGGGAGGAGAGAGTCTTGCTGAAAAAATTGCTTCAAAATGGATAACCAAAGATAAAAAAAAATTGCCCTTGCATTTTCCCATGGTTGACGATCAGAGCACTTTAAAAAGGGCATGGCGTGTTGCTGGAAATGAATTAATGAAGATGGTTGATAAAGGTGAAAGAGTTGTTTTCCTTGCTCAAGGAGATATCTCACTTTTTTCGACAGGTTCTTATCTTTCAAAGGAGCTAGAAAAATATCATCCAGAGTGCCTTGTTAAATTAATTCCAGGTGTTACCTCTTTCTCTGCAGCTGCTGCGCAAAGTAAATTACCACTTGCTTTTCAAGAAGAACAATTGCTCATATCGCCTGTGCCAGATTCATGTGAAGAACTAAAGTTTATGTTGTCTGATGCAGCGTCAAAGAAAAGGATAGTTGTTTTGCTTAAACTTGGTAAAAAATGGGAGTGGGTCAAACCTTTGCTTGAAGAACTTGATCTAATTAAAAGGTCTATATTCGCAGAAAGAATAGGATTTTCAGATCAACAAATTCTTAGGGCATCTGATCTCTCCTTAGGCTCTAGGCCATATTTTTCTTTACTTTTGATTCGACAAAATTGGCCTAAGACAATGCCATAAAATTTTTTAGTTGAATTTAATAAGTTCGTCTTCGAGTAAATTTATTGCGTCAGTTGGAGTGCTTGCTCTAACTAATTTATGGCGAAGAGTAGAGGCGCCTTCAAAGCCTCTGCAAGTCCAATTCATATGTTTCCTAGCAATCAAAAGCCCATGATTACCGTTCTTTAAAACAAGTAATTTTAGATGTTCTAAGCATAAACTGACTCTCATTTTTGCGTCAGGTGGGTTAAAAGTTTTTTGATTTTTAATTTCTTCATCAATTTGACCAACCAGCCATGGAGCGCCCATACTTGCTCTTCCGATCATCACCCCATCTGCATTAGTAATCTTTAGGCATTCAATAGCATCTCGAGAGTTTTTAATATCACCATTTGCAATTACAGGTATGTCTAATGACTTTTTAATTTTTGATATAGCTTCCCAGTTTGCATGCCCAGAAAATCCTTGCCTTCTCGTTCGTCCATGAACAGTTATGAGTTGCGCTCCAGCCTCCTGTAGCCCTAAAGCAAAAGACACTGGATCACTTGTGTTTTCACACCAACCCAACCTTATCTTTACTGTTACTGGAATTGATATAGCTTTTGAAACTTTTTTGACGATTAATTGAGCAAGTTTTGGTTCTTTCAATAAAGCACTTCCGCCTCCTTTCTTTGCAATTTTTTTTACTGGGCAACCCATATTGATATCGATGAGAAATGCACCAGATAATTCTGCTTTGATGGCAGCATCTATCATTGAATCTGGCCTATGGTCAAAGATTTGAACACCAATTGGCCCACTCTCTTCTGAAAGCTCAATTACCTTGTCTTCACCATGACCTAATTCAAGACTTTTAGCATTCACCATTTCGGTAAAAAGTAAAGCTTTTGGAGACCACCTGCGAACAAATTTCCTAAATATTTGATCACTTACTCCAGCAAGTGGGGACTGAATAACAGGACACTCTAAAGATCTAGAAGTTCCATTGCCTGATAAAAAAATCGGAGATAACTCTTTCATCTTTAAAGCAAGCTTGGATTTATTTCAGTCATTACAAAAAAAACAAAGTTTTAGTTGTTTCGTTGATTTCAGAAAATAAGCAAAAAATACTTAATGATGCTTTTAAGGAAATTGGTACTTGCATAAAAGCTATCAAAATGAGAAGGATTGCTGTTAAGGATGTTTTGGTAGTTAATGAAGCTCTTTTTTTTTGGTCAATCTTTTTAGGGAAGTTTGATTTCTAAATTTCATTTTGGAATCGAACTCTTTGCTCACACTTATAGTATGAGGAACTAATCTTAATTTTGACCTATAAAGGGTTAATAATCTTATGAAAGGTAGAGAAATTTGGCGCTACCAATAGTCGCAATAATTGGACGACCAAATGTTGGGAAATCTACATTGGTGAATCGCTTATGTCAGAGCAGGGAAGCCATTGTTCATGATGAGCCAGGGGTAACTAGAGATCGAACTTATCAAGATGGATTTTGGAGGGATAGAGATTTTAAAGTTGTAGATACTGGAGGCCTTGTTTTTGATGATGATAGTGAGTTCCTTCCTGAAATTAGAGAGCAAGCTAACCTTGCGCTTGAAGAAGCCGTAGTCGCATTAGTAATTGTTGATGGCCAGGAGGGCGTTACTGCAGCTGATGAATCGATTGCGGGATTTTTAAGGTCTCATTCCTGTCAAACACTTGTGGTGGTTAATAAATGTGAATCTCCCGAACAAGGTTTGGCAATGGCAGCTGAATTTTGGAAGCTTGGTCTTGGTGAGCCCTATCCCATTTCTGCCATACATGGAGTAGGAACAGGGGACCTGCTTGATCATGTAGTTAATTTATTCCCATCTAAAGATTTAGATGAAGTCAGTGATTCTCCTGTTCAATTGGCTATTATTGGGAGGCCAAATGTTGGTAAGTCAAGCCTTCTTAATTCTATTTGTGGAGAGACAAGAGCAATTGTTAGTTCGATTAGAGGTACGACTAGAGATACTATTGATACTCGAATTACTCATCAGGGCAAGCAATGGAAATTAGTTGATACGGCGGGAATACGTAGACGTAGAAGTGTTAATTATGGTCCAGAATTTTTTGGTATCAATCGTAGTTTTAAGGCAATAGACAGAAGTGATGTGTGTGTATTGGTTATAGATGCTTTGGATGGCGTCACAGAACAAGATCAAAGGCTTGCAGGGAGAATTGAACATGAAGGAAGAGCTTGTGTGATAGTCGTCAATAAATGGGATGCTGTCGAGAAAGATAGTCACACAATGCCTGCAATGGAAAAGGACATTCGTGCAAAACTATATTTTCTTGACTGGGCTGAGATGATTTTTACGTCTGCACTTACGGGACAAAGAGTCGAAGGTATTTTTGCATTAGCTACTTTGGCTGTTGATCAGAGTAGAAGAAGGGTAACTACCTCAGTTGTTAATGAGGTACTCACAGAGGCATTGAAATGGAGAAGTCCTCCTACCACGAGGGGTGGAAAACAAGGGCGTCTTTATTACGGGACTCAAGTGGCTATTAACCCCCCAAGTTTTACGCTGTTTGTGAATGACCCTAAATTGTTTGGAGAAACTTATCGAAGATATATTGAGAGACAAATTAGAGAAGGGTTGGGTTTTGAAGGGACTCCTATAAAATTATTTTGGAGAGGGAAGCAGCAACGTGATGTTGAAAAAGATTTGGCACGCCAACAGAAAGGGGGGCAAAATTAGTAATTATTTATGGATTGGCTAAAAAAGATTCCAATTGGTCAATATGTTTCTGGCCAATCTAGCTGGCTCCGTAGTATTGATCCTCGAATCAAGCTATCTTGGATCCTGTTATTTTTGATAACTCCAATTTTAGCTAACTCCCTTTGGAGAATTTCAACAGTTTTTGTTCTTTTATTAATTACATTTTTTAGTTTCCTCCCTCCACGAATTTGGTGGAGATCCTTAGTGTTTTTATTGGTCTTCTCTTTGTTGATTGGATCCTTATCGATTGTTTTACCTACAAGTCAACCATCATTGGAATTGAGCATAAGAGCACCCGATGAAATACCAGGAGCAATTGTTTTGAATCAATCATGGGAGATTTTAAAGTTGGGCCCATATAACTTCGTGGGGATTTCATTTGGGCCATTAATTATCGATCGTCGCTCTGCAGAACTAGGTATTAAAACTTCGACTTTGATTTTTACTGTTATTCATAGTGTGAATTTGATGTTAATTACAACCCCTCCTGAAGACCTTGTATGGGCAATAAGGTGGTTTTTTGCGCCTTTAAAATTATTGGGATTTCCTTTGGAAAAGTTATCATTTCAACTACTTTTGGCTTTACGATTTTTACCTTTAGTTCAAGAGGAGCTCCAAAACCTCTTTCGTTCAATTGGTATGAGGGCAATTGATTTTAGAAAATTGGGGTTTAAAAGTTCATTGAGTTTGTTTGTTTCTTTAGGGGAAAGACTTTTGTCAAATATCTTGCTTAGAGCAGAACAGGGGGCTGATTCTTTAAGGTCAAGGGAGGGGCTTTGGCTATCTTCACAACAACTAAGACCTTGCATTGTTGTTAATCCTAAATATTTGTTGCTTAATTTAGGTTCGATTTTTTTGCTTTTGATAGCTATTAGCTTACGTTGTATGTATGGTACAACTTAAATAAAAAGAATTAAGATTTGAACGCTGAACGCTATCTAAATCATCCAACTTTTGGAATGCTATATCTAGTGTCACCAGCGAGTAATGCTAGAGACGTCTATGCCACTTTATATGCACAGAAAATATTCTTTTTAGTTACCTTGCAACCTAGAGGAGCAACTTTTGAAGTTATTCCATATATGGATGCTCGACATCATTCAGAAATGCATTTGTCTAAATGTAAGAGAGAAAAATCCTCGGATATAGATGTTTGGAAGGAATTATTTAATCAAACTTTTATGTGACTATATTGACTTGATTTTGACTGACTCTAATGAATTTAAGATAATTAAAGACTCTTTACCACTAGGGGTGAATTTACTTGCTGTAAGCAAGGGCCATCATCATGAATCTATACGTAAACTTTCTGGTTATGGTCAGTTGGATTTTGGAGAAAGTCGATTGCAAGAGGCTATTCCCAAAAAAATTGCTCTTAATGATCTAAAGCAATTGCAATGGCATTTCGTTGGTACTTTGCAGAAAAATAAAGTTAGAGGAGTTGTTAAAGAATTTGACTTTATTCATTCTGTTGATTCTTTGTCTTTGCTTGAACGAATTTCTAGAATTTCACAGGAAGAGCAAAAAACTCCAAATATATTTTTACAAGTAAAATTTAAAGATGATCACAATAAGGGTGGATTTTTAAAACAAGATCTTTTGAAAAGTTGGTCTAAGATTATTTGTTTGAACAGTATTAATTTGATTGGACTAATGACAATTCCACCAATAGCTCTTAATTCGAATCAAAGAAAAGATTTATTTTGTGAATGTAGAAATTTTGCAAATCATTTGGGATTAAAAGATTGCTCAATGGGAATGAGCAACGATTGGCAGGAGGCTATTGAAGGAGGTGCTACTTGGATTCGTTTGGGATCTCTTCTTTTTGGGAAACGTCAGATTTAGATATCTTGTCGAAGATATGAAAAAACTAATAAAAAAGCTTGCCCCTGAAGATAAGGAACGTTATTTAAGTATATGGTTCATACTTCATGTTGTTGAAGATGTATCGATTGTTGGCTTACCCAACTTTTTAACAAATCATCCCGAGAGGATTAACAGGTGTCGCTTATTTCCCGTCTTCGTGCTGTCGTCGCTGGCGATGACTTTTTAGATAGTGATTTTGATGAGCTCGATTACGAAACAAGTGATGACTTTGAAAATTTCAATAGAGCCAACAAAGAAGGAAGTGGTGAAATGGCAACTATTGCTCAGCCCAATCCTTTTGATGGTAGGAGCGGCTTTGCTTCTTCAAATGTTATTGGAATGCCTGGGATCTCAACAAATGATTCTGAAGTTAGTTTGATGGAACCTCGTAGCTTTGATGAAATGCCAAGAGTGATCCAAGCTTTGCGTGAGCGTAAAACAGTTATTTTAAATCTCACAATGATGGAGCCTGATCAGGCTCAAAGAGCAGTTGATTTTGTCGCAGGTGGAACATTTGCTATTGATGGACATCAAGAAAGAGTTGGAGAAAGTATTTTCCTTTTTGCACCTTCTTGTGTAACGGTAACTAATTCATTTCAAGAGGAGGCTTCCCCTTCTAATATGAGTAGTAAAGGTACTGATTTGATTTCCAAGGAAACCTCTCCTGCTCCTGAGCCTGCTTGGGGGGAGACAGTAGCGACAGCTCTTTGAATGATTAAATAGATTGGAAATTTCTATTGGGATAATTGGCTTTGGCAGTATGGCTAAAGCTATTATTTTACCTCTTTTGGAAAGAGGTGAATACCAACCTCAAAATGTTTTAGGAATTGTAGGCAATAGCTCAAGTATTCCATCTGCAATGCATGATCTTCCAAAGGAAGTAAAAGTTGTATCTAGTGAAGATTCTTTCTCTAGAGAAGTATGGAAGGCTCCTTTAAAAATATTGGCTGTAAAACCTCAACAATTCAGCAAAATAAAAGAATCTGTTTCATCTTTCAAATCTAATAATCAGTCCCCTAAACCATTGTTGATTTCAGTGTTGGCTGGAATTACATTGAAAAGTCTGAGGAAAGCTTTTCCCGGTCACACATGTGTAAGAGCGGTTCCAAACACTCCTTCTCTTGTTAGCCAGGGGCTTACTGGGTTGTCTTGGGAAAATGATATAACTTTAGATCAAAAGAAAGTTGTAAGAAAGATTTTTGAACCAATTAGTGAAATTTACGAGTTAGAGGAGCAAAAGCTTGATTCCTTTTTGGCTTTAACTTCTTCAGGGCCTGCATATATAGCTTTAGTGATTGAAGCAATGGCTGATGGGGCTGTTGCCGCAGGATTACCACGACACTTATCTAATCAATTAGCTCACAAAACACTTTCAGGAACTGCATCGCTACTAAGGAAAAAAAATTTGCATCCTGCTGCACTTAAAGACATGGTTGCCTCTCCTGGAGGTACGACAATCAGAGCTCTTCGACACCTTGAGCTTGCGGGCTTGAGATCTGCCTTAATTGAAGCAGTTGTTTTGGCAGCTCAGAAGAGTCGTCAATTAGCTGAAGAGGTTTCGAGCTAGATGACCTAAGTACGTCTGCATATAGAGCTTCAAGTGAGTCAATATTTTGTTGAAGTGTATATTTTTCTTCTACTCTCAAACGTGCACGTCTACCTAATTCGTGGGTAAGTACTGGTTGATCACGCAAAACAGGTAAAAGGGTCCTTAATTGAGAAGTAACTCCATCCGTGTTAAGTATGATTCCTGCTCCATTTTTAAGCACTTCTCCATCTGCTCCAGCATCTGTGGCGACGCATGCTGTTCCAGTTGCCATGGCTTCGAGCAAGGCGATAGATAATCCCTCTACAAGACTTGGAAGTAAAAAAACCTCAGAGATTTGAAGAAGAGCAACTCTTCTATTTTGATCGGCTTCGTATCCCCACCAAATCAAATTATCTTCTTTATTGAAGATTGAATGATTTTCGAGTGTTGGTCTTAGTGGCCCATCTCCTACTATTACTAGTCGACATCCTTTTGGCTGGACAAATCTCCATGCACGTAGTAAAGCTTCAACATTTTTTTCTGAAGCTATTCTACCCATATAGATAAATATTCTCTCAGAACCTAGCTTTTCCCTTATCTCAAGTTGAAGCTCATCTTGTGAATTATTTGGTTTAAGGGGTTTCCATTTCTTTATGTCAATTCCATTAGGGATTACTTCAAGTCGGCTCTCTTTTACTCCTAGTTTTGCGAGAACTTCTGCTTGTAAATCTGAAAAGACAATTACTTTGTCATACTTGGCTAATGATGGTGCATAAAGTTGGTATGTAAGTTGCTGTGTATTGGCAGTAAGATTTCTGAGTTTTGAATCAAAAGCAGGATGAAAAGTTGCGATCAAAGGTAAATCAAGTTGATGACAAAGCTCAGGTAGTCTGAAATCTAATGGAGAAAGAGTAAGACTTGCATGAACTAAATCAGGTTTAAGTCTTGAGAGAGATTCTCTAAGCTCTCTTTGAGCATTTAAAGAAGGGATGGTATAAACTTGAGATTTAATTAAATAAGGAAGACTCACATCAGGATCATTTGCAAGTAGGGAAGTTTTATTATTCCCATCTCTCATTGGGTTATCAAAGTGAATAAAACTTGTTTGATATCCTCTTTCCCTAAGCTCTTCAGTCGTGCTAAGCCCATAACAGACATTTCCGCAAAAAGGTGTTTTTTTGCCTAGCCAGGCGATATGGGTCAATCTCAAACAAACCGGTATTTCAAACTAGCAGCTACGCCATATTTCTTCTCAAACTATTGTTAATAGTTAAATAATTTAAAAATAAGATTTTCTAATAAAAATTCAAATATAAGGTTCTACTTGATATTTAGATCATTACTAATTATTACTTCTCTCATCATTTGAAGAGATGTAATTTTTTTTTGTAAATGAGTCTCAATCCAGGTTTCAACAATTCTCAGTAGTTTTAACCAGACATTTTTAGGACCTAATAATTTCCCATTACTGTGAAAAGGTAATTTTTCAAGTAATAGTCTCTGAAGTAAAGCAAGTTCAGATGGATTCAGCTCTGCGCTTGCATTAGGAATTGTTCCAATAGCAAAACCTTCTTCAGGTATAAAGCTGCACTTCCAGCTCCATTCTCCAATAGGTGGTATCAGCCTGGAACCAGAATGACAACAGTTTTGAAGTGGTAAGCAATATCCTCCTAGAGCCAATAAATGAACACACGATTGAACGCTTATTGCTAAAGCTTCTAATGAATCAAATTCTGTTTTATGTAAGTCATTTAGTCTATTTAAATGGATTAAAACTAATTTAAGTAAATCTTTTTGAGGATCTTCATTGCCAACCATAACCATAATTAGCTCTGAAATCGCTTGTGCTGCTGAAAGTGTTTCGATGTTTCTTCCTAGATCCCCATAACTCTTAAGAATCTTTATTTGTGTAACTCGCCTAAGATTTTTCCTCCCGACTATATGTAAGTCTAAAAAATTAAAAGGTGATGTCGCTCCAAGTCTGCTTTTGGGTTTTCTTGCTCCTGGTATAGCAAAACGAGATATTCCATTTTCTTCACTAAGTATGGTTAATAGCCTGTCATTCTCGCCGAGAGGTCCAACTTTTAAAGACAGTCCTTTCATTCTTTGATTTAGACTCATTATTCCTTTTTCTTTTGTTCTTGGGTAATTTCAAAACCAAAACTTGTCCCAATAAATGTTGATCCTGCTTCAATAATTTCTATTGCTTGATCAAAAGTTTTAATACCTCCTACAGTTTTAATTGAGCAGCGATTTTTAACAATTTTAGAGACATGATTAGTTTGATCCTTTGATGCAGATGGCCCAAAACCATTGCCTATTTGAATTCCAATTGCGCCCGCATCAATTAATGCATCAATTGCCACGGAAAGTTTTGAGAAGTTTGAGAGGGTGTTTGCATCAATAATTACTCTTACTGGAATACCAAGTTCACTTATTTGATTTATTTCCTCAGCAAATAGTTCTATATTTCCTTCTTTTAATGCAAAATAATTTGGAACTAGATCTAACTCTTCTGCTCCTTTATCTAATGCATATTCGGCTTCTTTTCGTTTGATAGAAGTTGGGATAAACCCAAAAGGAAAGGCGATAACTGAGATTAATTTTGTAGTACTTTTGCTTCCTAACCTTTCACGTGCAATTGGGAGGTTGGACAGACTAGTGCATAAACCTGCAAAGCCATTTTGCTTGGATGCATCACAAATCTGAACAATCATTTCTTTATCAAAATGAGGATTTAGGACTGCTTGATAAATCACATTAGAAATATTGCCATGAGCTTCTTCCACGCTGTTTTTACTCATTTGACTAGTAGTATTTAAATTTTTTCTTGGATTACGCCATATCCTCCGTGATTTCTCTTATAGATAACTCGCAAAGCGGATCCTTCTTCCTCTCTAAATAAATAGAAGTCATGATCAATCAGGTCTAATTGGACTCTTGCTTGCTCAATAGTCATAGGAGTCATCTCGAAATATTTGCGTCTGACTCCTGGGCTAGGTAGATGTGGTTCTTTGCCTTCAGTGAGTGAATGATCCGAGGAAGAAAAATTTTGAGTTTCTTCGTTTTGGACTGATTTCGTTGACTGATTATTATGAACATTATGACTGTTATGTCGCTCTTTGTACTTACGTAATTGTCGTGCAAGTTTATTTGCTACTAAGTCGATGCTTGCATAAAGATTCTCACTTCTTTCTTGGGCTCTTATTACTGTTCCGTTTGCAAAGACAGTCACCTCAGCTGTCTGTTGTGGCACGCGAGGGTTTCGAGCGACTGAGAGGTGGACATCAGCTTCTTGCACCATTTCTTGGAAATTGTGAGTTGCTTTATCAATTTTTGTTTTGGTGTAATCACGAAGTGATGGAGTTAATTCAAGATTGCGTCCATGGATAAGAAGCTTCATTCTGTTTCGCCTGAGTCAGGGCCTAATAGCAACTTAGATCTAACCCCTCAACTTGCACAATCTTCTTCCGCTTTTCTTTTTGAACCTAAAAATATTGTGCCATTTGAGACAGCCTTAGGTTGGCAGAAGAATTTTCAAAAAAACCTTATTGAGGAACCGTTCTCACCCCAAGCAGTATGGCTTCTTGAACATTTTTCTTGTTTCACAATCGGTAGAGGTAGCGATAAAAAAAATTTGTTGTTCGAAGAAAATAATTCTCCTTTACCAGTTTTTAGTATTGAGAGAGGAGGTGAAGTTACGCATCACATGCCTGGGCAGATCGTTGGATACCTAGTTTTAAATTTAAGTCTTCACAAAAAAGACTTATCTTGGTATTTGAGAGAATTGGAGCAAGTGCTGATTGATGTTCTTGACTTGTTAGGAATAAAGGGGAAGAGGGTAGATGGCTTAACAGGAGTTTGGTGTGAAGATAAAAAGGTTGGTTCAATAGGAATTGGTTGCAAGAGATGGGTGACTCAGCATGGATTTTCACTAAATGTAGATTGTGATCTAATTGGTTTTGAAAAGATAATTCCTTGTGGACTAGATAAAGTGAAAGTAGGGAAATTGAGTGATTGGATCCCTGGCATCAAAGTCTGTGACGTTACGCCTCTTTTAAGGGAATCTGTTAAAAGACGTTTTAAATTGAACTGGGAAAAAATAAATCAACCTCTTTAAATATCACTAAAAAAATAACAAATTATTTTTTGGCTATGACAAAAACTAACTCACAAAAAAATATATTTTCTTCTGAGGATGCTTTGGCTTTTTGGATCCCTAATAGGAAAGAGGAACAAGCAATTAATAGAAGATCTCATCTTAATAAGATCACTCAAGTTGACGAGATTTGGGAACTATTAAAAGTTCAGTTAGGGGGTGTATTGGCGGTTGATTCACCACATACTTTCCACCCAGAAAGCTTTACATATGAAGAACTTGCAGAAAATATTTCTATGGCAGCATCTGCTTTTTCTCAGGTCGGAGTAGAACCTGATGAGGTGGTTGCTCTTTTTGCCGAAAATAGTCCTAGATGGCTCATCGCCGATCAAGGTCTTATGCGAATAGGTGCAACAGACTCTGTTAGAGGTGCGACTGCTCCACCAAGTGAACTTAGATATATTCTTGAAGACTCAAATGCGGTTGGATTGATTGTTCAAAACTCCGATGTATGGGAAAGGCTTTCGCTTAATGATGATCAAATCAATAGTTTGAAATTTGTTCTTCAACTTGAGGGTAAAGCTTGTGAAGGCGTTTTTGAATGGGAGAGTTTTTTGAAGAAAGGATTGAATATAGAAAATGTAAGTAAACAGGAGAAAATAATTGATAGGCAACCAAAAAGAATAGCAACCATTTTATATACTTCTGGAACGACTGGTAAACCTAAAGGAGTTCCACTAACACATTCTAATTTATTACATCAAATTAGGTCTCTTGCTTGCGTAGCGAACCCTTCTCCAGGCGCGCCTGTATTAAGTGTCTTACCAATTTGGCATTCATATGAACGTAGTGCAGAATATTATTTTTTCTCTTGTGGTTGTACTCAAACATATACATCAATTAGGCATCTTAAGGAAGATTTGCCAAGGGTTAAGCCAATAGTAATGGCAACAGTTCCAAGACTTTGGGAGTCAATAAAGTTAGGGTTTGAGGATGCTGTTGATAAAATGCCGAGACTGAGAAAGACCTTAATAAAAAGTGCGATTTCTAATAGTAAGGCATATAAATTGGCTCGAAGAAAACTTTATTTTTTAACTATTGAGAGTGTTTCTCGTTTTGAACAAATTATCTCTTTCATAGAGATTCTTATGCGGTACCCAATTCATAGAATTTCTTCTATTTACTTATGGCCAAAAATCCTTACCAAGATTTGTGGAGGAAGATTGAGATTCCCCATTAGTGGTGGAGGTGCAATTGCTCCGCATATTGATTCTTTCTTTGAAGCTTTAGGTGTTGAATTATTAGTTGGTTATGGCTTAACAGAAACTAGTCCAGTCCTCACATGTAGAAGGCCTTGGAGGAATATACGTGGAGGAGCAGGTCAACCTTTACCAGAGACTGAAATAAAAATAGTAGATCCTGAAACATTCCAAATAAAAAAACTGCGTCAAAAAGGTTTGGTTCTTGCGCGTGGTCCTCAAATAATGTCTGGTTATTTAGGGAAACAATCTGAATCGAAGAAGGTTTTAGATGCTACCGGCTGGTTTAATACTGGAGATTTAGGGATGTTGCTTTCTGATGGATCCTTAATCCTGACTGGAAGAGCAAAAGATACGATTGTGCTAAGTAGTGGAGAAAATATTGAGCCTGGACCTTTGGAGGAATGTTTGATTGCTAGTCCATTGATTGAGCAGGCTTTGCTATTGGGTCAAGATCAAAAATATCTTGCTGCTTTGATTGTTCCAAGAATTGATCACGTAAAAGAATGGCTGGCAGAAAGGGGGGGGGATTCAAAAGTTGTTCTTGGAATATCTCCTGAAAATTATGAATTAAGACAATCTCTAAAATTGGAAATGAATCAAGCAATGGCAAATCGTCTCGGATCTAGAAGAGAAGAGAGATTATTTGCAATTGCCTTGGTAGAGCCATTTACAATAGAAAATGGCTTGTTAACGCAAACTCTTAAGCAAAAACGTGAAAAAATTATCCAACGTGATTTGAAACTTATAAATGAAATATATGGCTTGTAATTTGTTTGTTTGGCCAATTAAATTGACCAATACTATCTTTTACTGAGACTCTATGGGTCGAATCATGATTGATTGATCAGGTGGACTCAATTTCTATAAAACGTTCAATAACTGTCAGAGCAGTTGTAACACCTTCATGGAAAGAGGAGGCTGAGCGTGAATTAAGTAATGCAATATCAGCAATAGATCAGCAACTTGGTCAATTAGAAAAAGAAGGACAACAAATTGTTGATGGTATTAGACGTCAGAGCTCTAATCCCCTTGACCCAAGAGTTCAAGAGCAAGTCGCTCAAGTTCAGAACCAAGTTGCTTCTAAGAGATCAGAATTTGAAGAACAAAAAAGAAATCTTCTGTCACAGCAATCTCAAGTTCGTGAGTTGGAGATGGAACAAATCGTCGAGCAAGGACAAATTGACAGCTTTTGTGATTTAAAAGTTGGTGATAACTTAGTAAGTAAAATGGGTGTTAGTATTTTGGTCAGAGATGGCGTAGTAGAGGCAATTGATCAAGATTGAAATTTGGTCGAACTACAATTAATCCAAAAATAATTTTTGATATTAAGAAGAAATCCACATAAAAAAAACTATCGTTGTAAGGACACTCATGTAGAACTAACATTGGTATGTATTGATACCTGCAAAGCTTCTAGATAGAAATTTTTGAAGCCTTGCCACAAACTCTCCATAAAGGAAATAGGAACAAATTATGGCCACTCATGACATCTTTATGCCTGCTTTAAGTTCAACTATGACTGAGGGCAAAATAGTTGAGTGGCTAAAAAAACCTGGAGATAAAGTTGAAAGAGGTGAGTCAGTTTTAGTTGTTGAGTCAGATAAAGCTGATATGGATGTTGAGTCCTTCCAAGATGGCTTTCTTGCTTCGATTGTGATGCCTGCAGGCAGCTCTGCACCCGTTGGAGAGACAATCGGATTGATCGTTGAGACAGCAGATGAGATCTCTGCGGCTCAAGCAAATGCACCTTCTCCTTCCCCTCAATCAGGTGGTCAAGAAAAAGAGAGTTCATCGCCTCAAGTTCAAGAAAAACAAGCCTCTGTTGACTTTCCTAAAGCAACAGTAGTTACAAAGTCATCTCCTGCACCTCTTGTTTCAGAATCCTCTGTAAATCAGGATCAGTTTTTAAATGATGGTCGAATAGTCGCTTCCCCAAGAGCTAAAAAACTTGCTTCTCAAATGGGAGTGGATTTGACAACTGTTAGGGGCTCAGGACCTCATGGACGAATACAAGCTGAGGATGTTCAAAGTGCAAAAGGGCAACCCATAAGCGTTCCTTGGATTGCAGAAAGTAATGCTCCAGCGAAAATCGTTTCTGACGTGCCTCGCATAGAAAAAAAATCTGTTGACTCTGGTAAGCCACCTGCTCCAGGGAAAAGTTTTGGATCTAGAGGGGAAACAATTGCATTCAACACTCTTCAACAAGCTGTAAATAGGAACATGGAGGAAAGCTTAAATACTCCTTGTTTCAGAGTCGGATATTCAATTCTTACTGATGAATTGGATGATCTTTATAAACAAGTTAAACCTGATGGAGTAACTATGACTGCTTTACTTGCTAAAGCAGTTGGCTTAACCCTGGCTAGACACCCCCAGGTGAATGCAGCTTTTAGTTCTGAGGGGATTGCCTATCCTTCACAAATAAATGTAGCCGTTGCAGTTGCGATGGAGGACGGAGGGTTGATAACTCCAGTGCTGCAAAATGCTGATAAGACGAGCCTTACTGATTTATCCCTACAATGGGCTGATCTTGTTAAGCGTGCGAGGAATAAGCAATTAGAACCGCAAGAATATAGCAGTGGAACGTTTACACTCTCGAATCTAGGTATGTTTGGTGTGGATCGATTTGATGCAATTCTGCCCCCAGGGACTGGAGCAATTTTAGCGGTAGGCGCTTCGTTGTCTAAAGTTGTTGCTTCTAAAGATGGTTCGATTTCAATCAAAAAACAGATGCAAGTCAATCTTACCGCTGATCACAGAGTGATCTATGGGGCTGATGGAGCACTATTCCTGAAGGATTTGGCATACTTAATCGAAAAGAACCCTTATAGTCTCTCGTCTTGAGATTGAATTAGTTGAGCCACAAGTGATTTTTTCTTACTTTAATCTGATTTGATGTGTTAGATCAAAAAGATAATCTTTTAAGCTCCTATAACTATGATTTGCCAAATGAATTAATTGCTCAATCACCTACCAAGAGTAGGCATGATGCCAGATTGATGATTGTTAAAGATGGCCTCGATGATTCTTTAAATCTTGTGCATGCAAAGGTATGGGACATAAAGGATATCTTGAAGCCTGCTGATCTTTTAGTTGTTAATAATACGCGAGTTGTTAAAGCAAGATTGAAAATTCGATTGTCAGGAGGAGGGTCAGGTGAATTATTGCTAATGGAACCGAGGGGTGATGGCCGATGGCTTTGTCTTGGTCGTCCTGCTAGGCGTATGAGAGGAGGTGATCAATTGTGGTTGGATACGTCACGAGATAATTCTTTAATCTTGAAAGTTATTGATAAGGATGAGAGAACAGGCGGAAGAATTATTCAATTTTCAAATGAGTTTACTAGTTGGACGGAAATGGAAAACTTACTTGATTTATGTGGAGAAGTCCCATTGCCTCCATATATAGATAAGGACAAATCTAGTGGTCATGAGGAAAGCTATCAGACTAGATTTGCTTCGAAACCAGGAGCAATAGCTGCTCCCACGGCGGGCTTACATTTAAGTGATGAACTTATAGAAAATTTAAAAACGAGAGGTATTAAAATTGCTCAAATTACTTTGCATGTCGGCTTAGGAACTTTTAGACCATTAGAGAAAGAAGATCTATCTCAGTTGCATTTACATAGTGAGTGGATAGAGGTTACTGAAGAGACCATCAAAGCGATAACTAATTGTAAGGAGGATGGGGGGAAAGTCTTTGCTGTTGGCACTACAAGTGTGAGAGCCCTTGAAGCTGCTTACCTTTCAGGAAGAGGAACTTTGAAGCCGTATGAAGGTAAAGTGGATTTGGTAATTAAACCAGGATTTAAATTTTCCGTTATTGATGGATTGCTCACTAATTTCCACCTACCTAAAAGTTCTCTATTACTTTTAGTTAGCGCTCTAATTGGTCGAAAACGTATGTTGAAACTATATAAACAGGCTATTTCTCATAAATATCGATTTTTCTCTTATGGAGACGCTATGTTGATAACACCGGAGTCAATTGTATAAACTCAAAAGTCAAGCTAATGATGGTTCTTTAATAACGCCTGTAGGAACATTCTCAAACATTACGGATGAGATATATCTTTCGGCAAGGTCAGGTAGAACTACAACGATTGTCTTCCCTGAGAACTCTTCTTTTTCGGCCAGCCTTAAGGCAACAGCAGCAGCAGCGCCACATGAGATACCAACTAGTAGACCTTCTTCTTGTGCCAAACGTAATGCCATTGCAATAGACTCATCATTAGAGACTTGTTCAACTTGATCGACTACGGATAAGTCAAGGTTTTTAGGAATAAACCCAGCTCCAATCCCTTGGATTTTGTGAGGACCGGGTTTTACTTCTTCTCCATTGAGAGTTTGTGTTATTACTGGGCTATGAGTGGGCTCTACGGCAACAGATAATAATGAATGATTTTTTTCTTGCTTTATGAAACGAGAAACACCTGTAATTGTTCCACCTGTTCCGACACCAGAGACTAAAACATCAATTTGGCCATCCGTATCATCCCATATTTCAGGACCTGTAGTTTTGAAATGTATTTCTGGATTGGCTGGGTTATCAAATTGTCCTGGCATGAAGTATTTTTTAGGGTCGCTATCTGCTATTTCCTTTGCTTTTGCAATGGCGCCAGGCATTCCTTTTGCTGCTTCAGTAAGTATTAATTCAGCACCAAGAACAGCCATCATCCTCCTACGTTCAATTGACATGGATTCAGGCATCGTGAGGATTAACTTGTAACCTCTAGCAGCGGCTGTATAAGCAAGGGCTATTCCAGTATTTCCAGATGTTGGTTCAATAATTACTTTATCTTTATTGAGTAAACCTTTCTTTTCAGCATCCCAGATCATATTTGCTCCTATTCTGCATTTAACACTGTAGGCAGGGTTACGGCCTTCTATCTTTGCAAGTACTGTCGCTTTTGCATTTTTTGTGATCGAATTAAGTTTGACCAATGGTGTATGACCAATAGCAAAACTATTGTCTTCATAGATTCTTGACATTTTTAAAATGACTTAATTAGCTAATACTCTAAATCTATATAAAAATCTCGGTAATTGGTTATTTAGATAATCTTTATTAGTGATTTTTTTATATTACTGAATTAAATCTTGACCATAATTCATCTTCATTTTCTAAACCTACAGATACTCTTAATAAGTGTTCCGAGACACCACAACTTTCAGCCCATTTTAATTCTTTAAAGTGTGCCAACTGAACATATGGACAAACCAACGTAAAATTTGTACCTAAACTTGGGCCTTTGCTTACTCTTAATGAATCATAAACTCTTTTTGATTCTTCAATTCCTCCTTTAAGTTCAAACGATAATAGACATCCATAACCGCCTCCTTTTTTTAATAGCGAATTAAAATTTTTACAAAATTGTGGATGCAAAACTTTTGAAATTTCTTTTTTTGTTTCTAATTTTTCTTTCAGCTTTAAGCAAGATATGTTTAATCTTCTTAAGCGATCCTCTACGTCTCGACTAGTTTTTTCTAGCTCGATAGCATCTGAATCAGATAGTGTAGATAATGCAACTTTAGGAATTATTTCAGCTAAGTCATTTCTCCATTTGGAGTAAGGACTTATGACAGTACTTCCAGCAAGAATATCTCCTCTTCCAGCAAAACTTTTTGTAAGTGAGCTAAAAACCACATCTGCATAAGGAGTTAGATGAACGTTTAGAGATGAACCGATGGTGTCATCAACGATGATTGGGATGTTTTTATCTTGGGCTAATTTTGAAATAGATATCAGGTCAACACATTGCAATAAGGGATTGCTAGGTATCTCTATGATTAATGCTGCTGGATTCTTATTATCTATCTCTTCTTTTATATGACTTAATGTTGTTTTGACGACGAGGTCACTTCCTTGGAAAATAATTTGAGGGAGCTTAAGCACATCAACATATGGGAAGCCTATTTGAAGCGTCGAAGAATTTCCTTTGATACATTTTATCGCTGAAAGAATAGTCGTTAAGGCAGCCATGCCTGATCGATGTAGTCGTATTAGGTTCTTATCGCAATTATATATATTTGCTAAACGCTTAAGAAGCTCATTTTTAGCGCAATGACCATCAGAAGAGGAGGGCCTTTTCTCTTTCCCAAGGGCAATTGCCGCTTCACGTGACGATAATCCAAGACCAGTATGTTGCCAGAAAGCTTTTGCTGAAGGAGAACTCCTTTTGTCAACAATTAGACAGGAAATACCAAGAAAATCTTTTATTTTTGAAGAACAATCAGAATATTTTCGATGACAATATTGTTGCGCACTCAAAGCAGAAGCGCTATTGGGATAAGGCCAGCTACTTTGCTGAGATTCACCATGAAATGCAAGTGATTTTTGAGCCAACTCGGCAACAAAAGGATGAAATCCGAATCTAGGGTAAATTGCTTTTAATGAATTTATACAGGATGGAACCTTTTCTTCGTAGGCGATTACATCTTTCCATCTAGGTAAGGCAACAGATACGGCATGTGGCCGACTTGGGAGAGGCTCTCCTAAGTCTTTAGCACTCCAGCAAGGATCATTTAGTAAATTTCTTTCAGTCAAGAGATGTTTCCCAATGCTTCATTTAAATCGGCACTTAAGTCCTCAATATCTTCACATCCGACGGAAAATCTGATAAGTGAATCAGTAATTCCAATCTTTAATTTTCTTCCTTTGGAAACTGAAGCGTGTGTCATTGTTGCTGGGTGGCAAACAAGGCTTTCAATTCCTCCGAGACTTTCTGCCATTTTGAAGTAATGAAGACTTTTGCAAAATGAATAAGTTTGGGCTTGAGTTGCGTTAACTGTGGCAGTAACAATTGCTCCTCCCATAGCCATTTGTCTTTGGGCTAATTTACATTGTGGATGATCGCTCCTGAAGGGATATCGAACTGATTTTATTACTGGATTGTCGACTAATTGATTAGCTATTTTAGATGCATTATTTATTTGTCTTTCTAAGCGAAGTGGAAGGGTTTTTATCCCCCTAGTAATAAGCCAGCAATCAAAAGGAGAAGGATTTAAGCCAAGAGCTTTTTGGGCGAAATTTAGCTTGTCTCTCCATAATCTGCTCTCGGTGCATACAGCACCTCCAAGAGCATCTGAGTGACCATTGATATACTTGGTCGTGCTAGTTAAAGATAAGGTCGCTCCAAGTTTAAGAGGTCTTTGTAATAGAGGTGTTGCAAAAGTATTGTCTACAACAACAGGAATTTTCATTTTATTTGAGAAATGACAAATCCCCTCAATATCAATAATTTTAAGAAGTGGGTTGGTCGGACTTTCGATCCAAATCATTGCGGGTTTGTGATTTGAAATGACTTCTTGAAAATTGGGCTTAGTAAAGTCTATCCATTGAGTTTTCAATCCAAAACGATTAAAAACTTGTTCAAATAATCTCACCGTACACCCATAGAGGTTTTCCTCACAAAGAATTAAGTCTCCAGCCTTAAGAGAAGAGACTATCGCTGTAATTGCAGCGACTCCTGAACTAAATACGCTTGCGAACTGACATTCTTCAAGATCAGACAAAACTGATTCAAGAATTCGAAAATTTGGATTTCCTGAACGAGTGTAGTCAAAGCCGCTCTCATTCCCATGAACGAACGTTGAGGTTGGGAAGATTGGAGGCATTATTGATCCGGTCTCTTCAGAAAAATTTTCTTTGTGATGAATGACTCTTGTGTTTACTCCAGTACTGAACTCCTTGTCTCTTTTTGCTGATCCCATATCCTTTGGATTGTTTTTCTATAGGCTATAGAAAAACATGAAAAAGCCCCTAAAAAAAGGGGCTCCATAATTAAATTTAATGAGAATGAAGCTAGCTGTAGATCTATACCTTTCTTGAATAATACTCAACAACTAACAATTCATTAATTTCAATAGCAACCCATTCCCTATCTGTCTTTGCAGATATCTTTGCGGAGAGTTTGGTTTTATCAAGTTCAAGGTGAGGAGGAACATTCGCAAGACCTGGGAATTCTAAGTTGGCTTGAGCCAATTGCTTACTAGCTTTGTTATCCCTAATAGCAATAACATCTCCAGCCTTGCATTGGTAACTTGCAATATCAGTGATCCTGCCATTAACAGTTACATGTCCATGGTTAACTAGCTGCCTTGCTCCCGGGATTGTAGGTCCAAATCCAAGCCTAAAACAAACATTATCCAGCCTATTTTCCAAAAGCTTTAAAAGATTTGTTCCCGTGGAGCCCTCCTGAGCACGAGCTTTCTTTACATAGCGAACAAGCTGGCGTTCAGAAATACCATAGTTGAATCGAAGTTTTTGTTTTTCTTCGAGTCGGATCGCGTATTCAGAGCGCTTGCGACGGGCTTGGCCGTGCTGACCTGGGGGATGAGACCTTTTTGCGGCCTTCCGGGTGAGACCAGGTAGGTCTCCCAAGCGACGCGTGATCCTCAAACGAGGTCCGCGGTATCTAGACATAGGGTTTAATTTAGAAAATGTTTACTGGTACAGGGTAATCTGGAGTAAATCCATGGAACCCTTATTCACCAGCTTTTTATTCTATCTAAAGATGCTTACAAAGATCAATAAAGCCATCTCAATTGTTTTTGTTAGTTTAATTTCCTTTTATCAGAAGTGGATTTCGCCATTGTTTGGACCGAGTTGTCGATTTATCCCTAGTTGCAGTGCTTATGGGATAGAAGCCGTTAATAAGCATGGCCCTTGGAGAGGTGGGTGGCTTACTTTGAAAAGGTTAAGCAAATGTCATCCTTTTACTCCTTGTGGGTGTGACCCAGTTCCAGAAAAATGAACTCAGAGGTATTGATTTTATTTACACGTAAAGGGTGCTGTTTGTGTCAAACACTTGAAAAAAAATTGTCTAATATATCGCTAAAAAATTTAAAGCCTTCTATGGAACTTTCCATTGTCGACATAGATAGTGAGAAAGTGTCTTTAGATATTCAAATGAAGTATACAAATGAGGTCCCAGTATTAGTTCTTGACTCAACTAGATTATTAAAAAAGATTGAATTACCTCGGGTTTCACCACGTTTAAAGGAAGAGATGCTTTTACCTTGGATACAAAAGAATTTGAATGTTTTTTACAAAACAGCTTAAGAAAATAATCAATTCCTCTTTTTATTAAAAAAATTAAATTTCTTTTTAATCACTGAATCGTAAGTAGATTTATTTTGTGGTGAAATTTATGCAGATTTTTTATACTTGAAATGATCCTTCATTCATTTTTCATCATCAGAGGTTTGTTTTGTCGCGTTATCTGCACACTTTATTGAAGGCAATTGATTTTCAAGTCCCTTCAGGCTTAGTGAATCCAGAAATAAAAAATGTTTCATGTGATTCTAGAGAAATAGAAAAAGGTGATTTGTTCTTGGGTTTAGAAGGTGAAAAAGTTGATGGAGGGATTTATTGGGCAAAAGCAATTGAGAGAGGTGCTTGTGCAGCCATTATTAGTAAAAATGCATCTCTTTTGAATCCTCCCACTAATGAAGACCCCGTAGTTATTTTCCGGGATCCTGTATCACTATTTATGGGCAAGTTGGCTGCAGAATTTTGGGGTAACCCATCTAGTGAGATTTGTTTAATAGGTGTCACTGGTACTAACGGTAAAACGACTACATCTTTTTTAATTGAATTTTTGACTGCTTCGCTTGGCTATCCATCTGCCTTGTTTGGGACATTAATTAATCGATGGCCTAATCATGAGGAAACTTCAAAATATACAACTACTTTTGCGGTTCCTTTGCAGGCAAAACTTAGTAAAGCTGTTAAGGCAGGAGTTCAATATGCAGCAATGGAAGTAAGTTCACATGCTTTGTCTCAGAATAGAGTCGCTGGCTGTGATTTTAGTGGAGCAATATTTACAAATCTTTCCAGAGATCATTTAGATTATCACGATTCAATGGAATCTTATTTTGAAGCTAAAGCTAGTTTGTTCCGATCACATTTAATAGAAGATGATGATCCTAGATCAGTAGTTAATATAGACGATGAATGGGGTGCATTATTAGCAAAAGAGCTAAACCAAAAATGTTGGACATGCTCATTAAAAGAAAACTCTCAAACAAAAGAGAAACCAGATTTATATATTAGTAATCTTCAAATTATGCAAGATGGATATAAGGGGCAATTGCATACGCCCTGTGGTGTAGAAAAATTTTTTTCACCACTAATAGGTGATTTTAATCTCATGAATATTTTACAAGCAGTAGGGATTTTAGTTCAAAGGGGATTCCCATTAAATGATCTTTTGGCAGCCTTGAATAAGTTCCCTGGAGTGCCAGGGAGAATGCAACTAATAAATATGGATAGATTTAAAGTCAAAGACGGCTATCCACTAGTGATAGTAGATTATGCGCATACACCTGAAGGTTTGCAAAATGCTTTAATCGCATCGAGATCATTGACCAAAAAAAAATTAATTTGTGTCTTTGGTTGTGGTGGTAATAGAGATAAAGGTAAAAGATCTAAAATGGGAGAAGTTGCTACTAAGTTTGCAGATTATGTAGTTGTGACATCTGATAATCCTCGACAAGAAGACCCAATCGAAATTATTAAAGATATTGAAAAAGGTATAACTTTTGATTCTGAAATTTCTGTTGAGCCAGAGAGATCCATCGCAATTCAACTGGCCATAGCAAAAGCAAAGAAAAATGACGTTGTTTTAATCGCAGGGAAAGGTCATGAGGATTATCAAATTCTAAAAGATCAGACAATTTATTTTGACGATTGTGAACAAGCGAGAGAAGCACTATCTCTAAAAAAATAAATTTTATTTAGACTATCTTGTCGAGATGAATTTTTTTAGACCAATAACAAGATTATCGAGCTCGTTTAAATCTGTAGTTACATGAGTACAAGCTCGAAGCCATTTGGGATCTTCGAGAACTCTTATCCATAAATTCTCTTTACCAAGATAGTTGACAACCTCGTCAGGAGACTTGATTCCATTAATAGTAAAACTTACAATTCCTGAAGGTGGAGGACTATTTAAAACAAGTTCAATGTTTTTGACTTGGCTTAGTTTTTCCCACAGTATAGAGCTAAGGTTTTTAATCTTACAAAAGCGTTCAGTCTCATGACCTTCATTCCCTAGCATTATTAGAGAGCTCCTGAGACCAGCTAAAAGAGGGACACAAGAAGTTGCTACCTCAAACCGTCTTCCATCAGAATGAAAAGGAGTTTTATTGTTGACATATATTCCTTCCTCAGCTTTTAAGCTTTTCCACCCAATTAATGTTGGACTTGACTCTTCTAGAACTCTTGTTGAAAGAGCAACAGCTCCAAGTCCCTCAGGCCCGTAAGCCCATTTATGTCCTGTAAATGCATAGATGTCCGCATTGTCACAAGCACCTTTGATTGGTATGTGACAAAAACTTTGAGCAGCATCAACTAATAAATAAGGTTTGCTTGAATGCTCTTTAAGTCTTTTGGAAATAAGTTCAATGGGCATAATTTGTCCTGTATTCCAAAGGAGATGTGAGAGAACAACGAGCCTCGTATTTTTTTGTAGATATTCATCTATCAATCTAAGTACTGTTTTATACGTCTCAGCTTTCTTGTCGTTACCATTATATAATTTTGATACGGGTAGTATTGCGATTGTTAGATTCTTTTTTCGAGCTAGCTCTTTACATGCTGCGACTATCCCAGGATGCTCACAATCGCTAATTAATAAGTTATCACCATCAAAAAATGGCAGTCCTAGTAAGGGTAAGACACATCCTGAGGTGACATTTTCTGTAAAGGCAATTCTCTTAGGATTAATAGCGCAAATCTCAGCTATAAGATTTTTCGTAGTTATGACTTCTTTCATAATGTATGGCCAAACATTATTGGTGAATGGACCTAAGTTTTGAATCGTTTGCCAACTTGAAGTTATTGCATTTAATGATTGAGTTGGAAGTGGACCTTGACCTCCATAATTAAAATAGTCTTTATTTTGTAGCGCGGGTATATTATCTTTGAACAATATTGGTGACATATCTTCTATATTCTTAGTTGTGGTAACTAAGAATATCTTTTTTTTGCCAACTTACAAATTTGATTATGTTTTTTAGTTATGTCAACCTAAACGCCTACGATTTTCAAGTATATTATGGAGCTATTTAAATCAAACAATATGATTTTGAAGTATGATGGCTTTTTATTTTTCAATTGATTTATGAGTATCAAAAAAGAACAAAAAATCAAAGCTCAAGAATGGGTGGTTATGTTCGATGGGCAAATAAAAAAAAGTGAGAAAGAAATTGATGCTTATGAGCATCAATTAGAAGTTAACAATCAAAAGACTGAACAGTGAGTAGTTTTTGGTTTAATCGGTCAAATTAGTGAAAATGATATTTCTGTTGAACTTTTGAATTTCTTTCTATTAAAAGTGTTTCACTTTTTATGGTTTTTTATATTAAGATAAAACTCCATAATTAAGATTCAAGATGAAAATCGATTTTGGTCCCATAACTTTTAGTAGGATTGCTAGTATTCTTTTAATATTGGGTTTTTTCGGCCTTTTAGCTTATAATTCTACTCTCTAATAGGATAAAAAATATCATTATCTATTAATTATTTTTAAAATATTTTTTATTTTAAGATCATTTAACTATAAAGGCTTTTTGACTTATTTATTCATGAAATTAAAGATTATAATAGGCCAATTTAAGTAGTTTCCATATGTGGCTCTCGATATCTATATTAGTACAGTAGAATCTCTTAAATAAATCATACAAATGGAAACTTCAACTACTGATCCAACCTTATTGATGCTCATTGGTGGAATAGTTGTTTTATTAGCTGGCTCAGTTGCCTATGGCGTTTATTCAACATTCGGTTCAGGCTCAAAAGAGCTTAGAGATACCATAGATGAGCACGCAAAAATGCATGAATTAGGTATTGCTCATGGTCATGGTGGCAGCTCTGAGGCTTATGAGATGTCTGGAAAACTTCAAAAGGATCAAATTTCCTAAACACTAAATGTCTTGAAGCTTTATCTTGGTGAAGATTTATTTATAAAAATTTTCATCAAGATTTTTAAACTACTTAGATGTAATATTAAAGAATTATGGTTAAAGAAATTGATCATTTTAGATGAGGTAAATATCTCCTTCTTTAAAAAAAATTTATTAGAAGGATGCTCATGTTGATTAGTGTATTAACGGGATTTGCGGCTGGGGCTGTGCATGTAGTTAGTGGAGCTGATCATATGGTCGCCATGGCTCCTTCCTCTATCCGAAAACCCCGAGTAGCTTTAATTGATGGTTTGGCATGGGGAATTGGACACTCAGCGGGGGTGTTAATCCTCTCAATATTAGGGATTTTGGCTAAGGATCTAATAAATATTGGATTAGTGTCTTCTTATGCAGAGTTTCTCGTTGGTATAAGCCTGTTGATTGTCGGGTTTCTAGCTATTAGGACTTCCTTGAAAGTAAACATTCACATGCATAAGCATAAGCATGGAGAAGAAATACCTCATAAACATTTTCATTTCCATTCACCTGGAAATAAACTTCATCGAAGTCATACTCATGCTGCAACGGGATTAGGAATTTTGCACGGCTTTGCTGGAGCTAGTCATTTGGTTGCAGTTATTCCCGCATTGGCATTGCCATTGCTTGGAGCGCTGGCTTATTTATTTGCATATTTACTTGGATCAGTTTTTGCAATGGGATGCGTTGTTTTAGGTATATCTTTTGCAGCTAGTAAAGCGAATAAAATGTTTTATCCTTTCTTAATGCGATCAATTGGAGCACTATCAATAGTGACAGGAATATTTTGGCTTCAAAAAACTTCTATTTTAACTTTTTAAAGGTCTTTTTATGAATTACACCGCTAGCCTGCTTGCCTTGGGGGCATTCTTTTTATGGGTTGTTATCGCTACTCTAATCTGGTCAAGAAGAATGAGAAAACTTAAAAAAGAATATTTTCTAAATAAAGCAAAATTCAAAAATTAATTGATACATCATTTTCCATCTTTAGATACATATTTATCAGTGAAAATGATTAAAGATTATGTATGATCATTCAACTATAAAACAGAGTTATGAAAGGTGTTTTGTTTTTCTTAGGTTCTATTTTTAGATGGCCTGTTCAAAATACTAAGGAATTTTTGATTCTGCATGTTTATCTTTTAGGTATATATGGAATAACTTTCTTGCTAAGAAAAATAGGTTTAGAAATCTCTAACCTTGTTTTTACTGTTGGTTTAATGGCTCCAATAGGTTATCTCATTTATAAAGGACTCCCTTTGGATTGTCTTGACTATAAGTCTGCAATTAAAAGAGAATTAAGTTCTCTAAATTAAATAATAAAGGTTAATTAGCAGTTTATTTATAAAACTTGTATTACCTCGCTAACCTCTGGAATCATTTCTCTTAGTTTTCTTTCAATACCCATTTTTAGAGTCATTGTGCTACTGGGGCAACTTCCGCAAGCTCCCTGAAGTCTAACTTTCACTACTGGTCCATCTATTTCAGCTATCTCTACATTCCCTCCATCAGCCATGAGAAATGGTCTTAGTTCATCAAGAACCTTTTCAACGTTCTCTGACGTCAGTGCAAGAGTTTCGTCGCTCATTTTGGTTTACTTAATTTAATTTTGCTTAGCTTAGTTAATTGCAGGATAGTCTGTATGTAATCTTGATAAAGATTTTGTTTAATACAAGTGCCTCACATTCAGAAAATACTTATGACGCAATATTAGTAGGTGCAGGAATTATGAGTTCAACTCTTGCAGTACTTCTGCATGAGCTTGATCCTGATTTGCGATTGCTGGTTGTTGAAAGGTTATCTTCTGCTGGTTTGGAAAGTAGCTGCGCCAAGAATAATGCTGGAACAGGACATGCGGCTAACTGTGAGCTTAATTACACTCCAATCCAAGAGGATGGATCTATTAATATTACCAAGGCTTTTGAAATAAATAAATCCTTTGAGCAAAGCTTAGAGTTTTGGGCGTCTTTGACAGAAAAAGGGAAATTGATACCAAAAACTTTTTTAAATAAGTTGCCACATATTAGTCTTGTTTTTGGTGATAAAGATATTTCTTTGCTTAAAAAAAGGTTTTCTGAACTGAGCTCTCATGCCGCTTTTGCACAAATGGAATTCACCCAGGACCATGGTGAATTAAAAGATTGGATCCCATTGATTATGGATGGTAGGAAAGAAAATGAACAGATTGCTGCGACAAAAATTGAAAGAGGAACTGATATTGATTTTGGCAACTTAACTCGCTCATATATCAATCAAATTGAAGGGGCAAAATCTATTGAGATTAATTACTCTACTAATGTTGAAAATCTTCAACAAGGTAGGGAAGGAGATTGGTATTTATCTTTAGAAGGAGGAGCAAAAAAAAATAGAATTGTTAGATCAAAGTTTGTTTTCCTTGGTGCAGGAGGTGGAACTTTAACTCTTTTGCAAAAATCGGGGATTCCAGAGGGATTGTCATATGCCGGTTTTCCTGTCAGCGGCAAATGGTTGATTTGTGAAGGGGAAAAATCAACAAAAACACATAATGCAAAGGTTTATGGAAATGCAGCAGTTGGAGCACCACCAATGTCAGTCCCACATTTAGATACCCGATGGATAGATGGAAAAAGGTCTCTTTTGTTTGGTCCTTTCGCAGGATTTAGTTCAAATTTTTTAAAATATGGATCAAAATTAGATTTATTCAGATCCATCAAATCAACTAATCTTTCCTCTATGTTGCAAGCAGGATTAGACAATATTGATTTAGGAAAATACTTATTAAATCAATTAATACAAACAAATGAGGATCGAATAGAAACTTTAAAAAGATTTCTTCCACGGGTCTCACCTAATGATTGGAAACTTTCAATTGCAGGACAGCGTGTTCAAATCATTAAACAAACTTCTAAAGGTGGTGTTTTAAAAATGGGGACAGAAGTTGTTACTTCATCGGATGGATCCTTAGCTGCTTTGCTTGGAGCTTCTCCTGGCGCAAGCACAGCAGTAACAATCATGATTGAAGTTTTAAACCGTTGCTGGCATGAAAAAATGAAGTCAAGTAAATGGGAGAATAAAATGTTAGAGCTTTTTCCCACTATTAGGACAGACATTAATTCAAATCAAGAAAGACTTTTGGCAATTCGCAAAAGAAACGATTTCTTACTTAAATTAATTTAAAACTTTAGTACTGGTGAGTTATATTTAATCTTTATTCAGAGTTGAATTGATAAATGATGATCTTGTTCTTTTAATTGCTTTCGCATGACTAATGTGCCCATTTCTCGTTTGAGGAACTTCTGCATAATTGCTCATATTGACCATGGCAAATCAACCTTGGCAGATAGGCTTCTTCAGGATACAGGTACTGTTTCTTCTAGAGACATGCAAGATCAATTTTTGGACAATATGGATCTTGAGAGAGAGAGAGGGATAACTATAAAACTACAGGCTGCTCGGATGAACTATAAAGCTAATGATGGAGAGGAATATGTCTTGAACTTGATTGATACTCCTGGCCATGTTGACTTTTCTTATGAGGTGAGTAGATCATTGCAGGCTTGTGAAGGCGCTTTGTTGGTTGTTGATGCTAGTCAAGGAGTTGAAGCTCAAACTTTGGCCAATGTTTATCTTGCCTTGGAAAATGATTTAGAAATTATTCCTGTTCTCAATAAAGTTGATTTACCTGGTGCTGATCCTGAAAAAATCAAAAATGAGATTGAATCAATTATTGGTTTAGATACATCTAAGGCGATTTCCTGTTCTGCTAAAACAGGGGTTGGCATTCCCGAAATTCTGCAAGCAGTCGTAGAAAGAATACCCTCTCCGAAAGATAATGTTGATCAAGCTACAAAAGCACTTATCTTTGATTCTTATTACGATCCTTATAGAGGAGTGATTGTCTATTTCAGAATCATGAGTGGTGGCATAAGTAAGAAAGATAAGGTTTTACTTATGGCTAGTAAAAAAAGTTATGAGCTAGATGAAATAGGTGTTATGGCCCCTGATCAAGTAAAAGTAAATTCTCTTCATGCAGGGGAAGTTGGATATTTAGCTGCCTCAATCAAAGCAGTTGCTGATGCAAGAGTCGGGGATACGATCACGTTACAGGACAGACCGGCTGAAGAAGCTTTGCCAGGTTATACCGAAGCCAAGCCAATGGTTTTTTGTGGACTGTTCCCCACTGATGCAGATCAATATCCAGATCTAAGAGAGGCTCTAGATAAACTACAGCTATCCGATGCTGCATTGAAATACGAACCTGAAACAAGTAGTGCAATGGGATTTGGCTTTCGTTGTGGATTCTTAGGTTTATTGCATATGGAAATTGTTCAAGAGCGGTTAGAACGTGAATATGATTTAGATTTAATTGTTACTGCACCTTCAGTTATTTATAAAGTTAAAATGACTGATGGAGAAGTTTTGATGATCGATAATCCAGCTACACTTCCAGACCCTCAAAAACGTGAAACGATAGAAGAACCCTACGTCCGAATGGAAATTTATGCCCCTAATGATTACAACGGAACTTTGATGGGACTTTGTCAGGACAGAAGAGGAGACTTTATTGATATGAAGTACATAACAACTGATCGAGTCACTCTTATTTATGACATACCTCTAGCAGAAGTTGTCACGGATTTCTTTGATCAGATGAAAAGTAGAACTAAAGGATATGCTTCTATGGAGTATCACTTGATTGGTTATAGAGAAAATGATTTAGTCAGATTAGACGTTTTAATTAATTCAGAGCGAGCAGACCCTTTAACGACAATTGTTCATAAAGATAATGCTTATGGTGTAGGGAAAGGACTTGTTGAGAAATTAAAAGAACTTATTCCAAAACAGCAATTTAAGATTCCTTTGCAGGCTTCTATTGGAAGTCGAATTATTGCAAGTGAAGGTATTAGTGCATTACGAAAAGATGTTTTATCAAAGTGCTACGGGGGCGATATTTCTAGAAAAAAGAAATTGTTGAAGAAACAGGCAAAAGGGAAAAAACGAATGAAGTCTATGGGAAAAGTAGATGTTCCCCAAGAGGCTTTTATGGCTGTCTTGAAATTAAATAAGGACTAATAGATATTTTTTTATGATCTATGTTTGTTGTGGGTAGATTATTTCACTTGAATTATCTATGAAAATTGATATTTCCTGAGTTTCTTTGTCTTTGGTTAGGCTTGTCCATATAAAACCAACAATTATTAATGCTGCAATGGTTATTGAGAGTTCCCCTACGGTGAGACCATCATTTTTTAAATGCATCTTAAATTGTATGTTTTCATTTATTTAAGCAATTTTTTTTTTAATTTCTACCTTTTACCGCTAAATTTAATTAGGTCTTATTGTTTGACTATTGAATCTGAGAGGTTTTTTAAGACGAAAGAATTTGTCGACACGGTTATTGTTCGCTGGGCTGATAATTCTATCCATATATATAGGCATCTCTATTTTCATGCCACTATTAATCTCTTTAAAGATTATACCTAATGGTGAATTTGGGTTAGGGAATCCAATTTTCTCAGCTCCATCCATAGATCACTGGTGTGGAACAGATCGACTAGGAAGAGATGTTTGTATTAGAACTTTGGCTGCGAGTGGAGTTGCGTTGCAGGTTGTTTTTGTTGCCGTATCTCTAGCAGTTCTCGTAGGAATACCTTTGGGACTTTTGAGTGGCTATATTGGTGGTCTTTTGGATAGGATTTTAGTTCTTTTCATGGATACTCTTTATACCATTCCTGTCCTCCTCCTTTCTGTGGTGATGGCATTTTTATTGGGGAGAGGCATATTGAATGCCTCAATAGCATTGTGTGTCGTTTATATTCCTCAATATTTTCGACTTGTCAGAAACCAGACTTCGCAAGTTAAATCAGAACTTTATATAGAGGCAGCAATATCAATGGGAGCTTCCCCTATGTGGGTAATAAGAAAGTACCTTCTTAAAAATGTTCTTACTTCTGTTCCTGTGGTCTTAACACTTAATGCTGCAGATGCTGTTTTGGTCCTTGGGGGATTGGGATTCCTTGGATTAGGTCTTCCTGAGAATATCCCAGAATGGGGAAGTGATTTAAACATGGCATTAGTTGCATTACCTACTGGTATCTGGTGGACAGCGATTTATCCTGGTATGGCTATGTTCGTATTAGTGTTGGGTCTGTCTTTTATTGGAGAAGGCTTAGAGAAATTTATCAGTGAAACTAGTCTGCAGGATTGAATCATACTTGAGGTTTAGAATTTAATACCTCATTTTTTCTGTTCTTGGGAGATCATCTATAATTTCACCTTTTTCATTAATTTCTGGATACTCTCTACCTTTGCTTTTACACCATTCAGCAACCTCCGGGTAAGCCCACTCAAAGACCTTTTCTTTGTATGTTTCTTTGCTCATACCTTCTCCAGATTCAGGAATTATATTTGCTACTTGTCGTTGTCTTAGCGCCTCAAATAATAATGCCGATGCTGCAACTGATACATTTAAAGATTCAACCATACCTCTCATTGGAATATGAATATGTTCATCCATTAGACTCGCGGCTTCTTCGCTGATACCCCATTTCTCCGCACCTAGTACAAATGCTGTTGCTCCCTTGAAATTACATTTTCTATAGTCAATTGATTTGGGATTCAAGTTCGTGCCATACAATCTAAATCCCTTTTTTTTTAGAACTTTTATTGCTTTAGTGGTTTCTTTATATTGGTTTACTTGCACCCATTTTTGACTTCCTTGCGCTGTGCTATTAAATGTTAAAAACTTCTCTTTATTGAAGATTGCATATGCCTCAAGAACACCAACGGCATCACAACTTCGTATTATCGCTGATAAATTATGAGGCTTTTCAACATTCTCAATTAAGACGGTGAGATCGGAAATCCTCCTATTTAGTACTGATTTTATACGTTCAAAACGTCTAGGTAGCAGAGGCATTTCTTATGAATTTTGGAACAGTTGGTGTTCTTTGATGATGATAGTGGTATTTATTTAATATATAAAAAATACAAATTAGTGATTTAAAAAATATTTGATAAAAATAAAAAAAGCCCCCAACCATTG
>QCJG01000005.1 GCA_003216175.1 Prochlorococcus sp. AG-409-A10
CAGTAGGAATTTCGTAATTGAAATCATGCATCACTTGAATATCACTCAACGCATTTTTGATAATAGAGAACGGAGTTTTTAGTTTCATCATCCTCCTATTCGGATACCATTGTTCTACTTGATCCTTGCTGCTTTAGATACCTCGGTTATTACTCAAGTATTACTCCCTAGTCATCAAATTGGTCATACAAAGAGATTGGCCTTAATCAGCCTCTTGAGTCATGGCAGATACTAGGAAGTCCGAAACAAATTAAAAATGACTGTAAGAAGCAGGCTAATGGCAATACAGCTAACGACTGGGAAATAGAAAGTTGAGTTCTCACCTCTAAGAATGATGTCCCCAGGTAATCGTCCCAACCCTATTTGTTTTAAGTAAGGATATAGAACACCGATTGAAGCGATTACAAGTCCAAGTGTAATTAGTATCCTTTGCATTATTAGTTATTAATTAACCCAACTGTAGTAATACTTGGGTGATAGCACCCTTTTCAATTATTACGTTTTCAATTAAACCTTTCCCAGGGTCTCTGCCTACACTTTGATTACTGGCTCAGGCTTTAGGGAGGTTTAGATGCCTCCCGCAAAAATTGCAAGATAAAACAGTAATTTATACTGATTCGATTTTTGATCACTTTGATTAGAAAAGAATTATCAGAACTTTTATTTTAAGATTCGGTTCTGATAGTAGAGGGGAAGGCATTCAAAGTCATATGGGATGGAATGCCTCCCCAACATTTTTAGGAGGATTTATTATGTCTTGTGGAAATCCATTTAATCATCTACTAAAGAATGTCAAAGGACCTTTCCCGAGCCATGAGTTGTTTTCTACTTCCAAAACAAATATGATGATGATGTGATTGAGTGCATGCAATTTGGTATTTGCTCCTCTAATCCTCCTCGTCTAAAAGATATTCCCTATTTTCATTTTTAACTAGTTATATTTAAATTTTAAAGAGCTTTTAAAAATAGGAGTAGCTATAAATCAAGTGGACGGCATATATTAGAAATTGATAGCGCATACAGCTTAAATTTAGTGTAGGGAACATCCAAGAATGAAACATTTACTACTTCCTCTTATTTCTGCTTTTGTATTGCCGATCACTGTAAAGGCTGAAGTCTCAGAAGAGATTCATAAACGTTGCCTAGAAGCTAGAGATTACTCAGGTTGCGTAATGACTAATCGGGATAAAACTCCAAGTATCAAAAGAGAAATGACTGGTATTGGTATAACGCTTTTTCTGAATAGTGATACAGCAGAATTAACAATTCATTCAGTTATTAATAGCTCTCCTGCCAGTGATGCCGATATGGAATCAGGTGATGTAATCCTTAAGATAGATGGAAAGTCTACGAAAGGAATGGGTTTAAAGGAGGCAATTAAATTAATCAAAGGTCCTAAAGATAAGCCAATTAAATTAGTCATTGGTAGAAATAACGAAAAAGGTAAAAGAAAAAAAATTGAGGTGAACTTGATTCGAGATACATTTGTTATTCCTGAACAAGAATCTTTGAATCAATTAAACATAAGAGAATTTTTTAAGTATGGTTTTCCACGGGATCTACAGCCAATGAATCCACAAGGTTACCCTCCTGAGTTAAATAAAGAATTATTCCCTAATAACCAAATTTAATTCAATAGCTAACTCCATTTTGCATTAACTAATAGTAAAGAGTTTTGTATAAGACTTGCTATTGATCTATCGGCATACCCAACAAATCAGTAGTAGCAACCGATCTTGGTTGTGGAGACCGTATCTGATATTTCGGTTTGCAACATTTTAAATTCCTGGAGGTCGAGTCAAAGTAGATATGTCCTTTGAAATGAATGTAATGTATTCCTCTTTATTTGATGCTGTATTCGCTGATTCCTTCTTCGCTCCTATGAGAACAGTTTATGTTGTCTCTGATAGTCAACTCGAAGAAATCAAGAGAACCCAAAGAGAAGAAGAGCTCGAAAATATCGAGGCTTCTCGTAAAAGGTTAGAAGAGAGTTATCAAGCTCGAGTCAAGATTCTTGATGATCGAGAGCATGAACTTCAAGAAGAGATCAAAGCTCTTGCTCCAGCCAAGAAAAAGAATGAAAAAGTCGCTGTTTAACAAGTAGCTTGAGGACATTGTGTAAGTATTGATTTTTCGGTAGCCTCTTCCCTTTCATAAAGAAAAGAGGCTTTTTATTTGTCTAACCGAACTATTCAGACGATAACAACACGATAAGTTCCAGTTTTTAGTTCTTTGATTCAAGTATATAAAAATTTAGTTTAGACCTTTCGAGTCTTTTGATTCGATGAATTCCTATTTGAAGGATGAAACCTAAGCTGATCTCTAAAATCTTTATCTCCCCAATAGTAATCATCGTAAGATGAAAAAGCTGACATAGCGACACCGGCTGTAAGGAGCCCCCCATGATCAAAACAATATAGAGAAAGGAATAAAAAGGAACCCAATTACCAGTTCTAGAAATAACCGCAAAAGGCATAGTGGGGAGAAATATTAGGTTTTGAAATAACTAGATTCTCTAAGGAAAATGATTGTTCTATCTGAAAGGAATACCTAATCTATAACAACTTAAAAAATATAAGACTAGTTTTTACCTTTTCAAGTTGAACTAGTTCAACTCATCTTCTTGCTGTAGCAAAAGTTACGCTGATATTTATGGAGTTAGTACTTCAACTGTCAGGAGGTAGTCAGTTCAATAAAAAGCAGATATTCTTCAAAGATCTTTAAAAATTCAAATGAAGAAAACTGCGATTGTGGGTGTTGTGGCAGCAGCTGTAGGACTTGTTGCAGGTTCTCAACTTCCTAAATTTGGTAATGCGGGATATGCCGTAATTACAGGTACAACAAAAGATAGAGAAGCAGCTAAAGAGTATTTTCAAAGCGTTAATCAATTCACTAAAGAATGTGGTTTTACTACCTTGGTACTAGATAGAAATACAGATATACGAGAAGGAGACGAAGGACCTCTTACTGTTATTGCAAGACATCCAAAGGGTAAGGCTGCAGTGATTAAATGCTATGAGTCGGATGAATATCAAAGATTAAAAGCAATTCGAGCACCCTACACAGATTGGAATTTCCGACTAACAGAAGGAAAGATTTAAATAAAAAAGGCGGGCAATAAGCCCCTCGTGAAAATCTACTGTCAACCGAGCTGAGAATCTACCAATCTGGATACTCGCCTTGGACTGGTTCTTCATAGAAATCTCCCTTTTCTATGCCTGAAAAATATTCAGTTAAATGTTGAGGATCTTCGCTTGTGTTCGTCATTTTTGTTCCTGATCTTCTTGTTCCCATGCTTGAAATTGGAAATAAAATATTGCGGCTAACGCTACGAAGATTGAAAGAAGTCCAGCCCAACCCCAAAACTTATGCTCGGTGAAAAGATTAGTCAGCGATGACTGTTCTACATATCTTGCATCCATCTCGTTTTGAATATTCCCAGTCCATGCATCAGCAGCAATTATAAAATTCCCAATTAAATCAATCATTTCAGCAATCTGACTAAGAAGAATATTACGCAAAAGGAAACCCTCTTTGCGGAGGGTTAACTAAGATTGTGTGAGGAAGTTGTCGGAGAAACGAGGTTGAACATTCCAGCCCTCCGATGCAATAAAAATAAAAAGAATTGATTAAATACTGCTGTTCTGTTGAGGTAGTGCTTTCCTACTCCCTTTTCACAAACAGGAGAAGAAGAGGGGGGACTTATGAAACTCTTCACTCCTTTCACCATTCCTAAAAAAGAAAATTGCGATCTTGCAGGATCAAAACTAATAAAAGAAAAGAAGTTGAAAATCCATTATTAGATCAACTATTTAAATTCCTTTACAGGGATAGGTTTGATTTCGTTTTCGATTGAGTGGGGTTGATTCATTTGTTTATACATCGGCGAATTAAGAGCCAAGAAGTAAATACCAAGTGACGCAAAAAATGGGAATAGAGCTTTTAGTTGATTCATTAGTTTTTTCTAGTAGAAAGGAACAATAATATGGTGAGTCATTTAATTTATTAAATTTTATTTTCAAGTAGCAAAGCAACAGATTCATAATTAGATTTATAAAAAAATCAATGCCAATCGATCAAAATATCTTAACTCGTAGACGATTATTAAAATTATTACTTATGGCCTATTGCACATCGATGATGCCTCCAGTATTAGGTCGAAAATCTCAATTATTAAAAGGAAAAACTATCATCGTTGTTGGTGCAGGAATTTCTGGATTAACAGCAGCAAGCGAACTTATACAAAAAGGAGCAAATGTAACCATACTGGAAGCCAACAATTACATTGGTGGGCGAATTAAAACCGATTGGTCACTTGGGAAAGATGCTCCATTTGAGGTTGGTGCAGGATGGATTCATGGCCCTTCTCAAGACAATCCAACAAAACAATTGGCAGACAAAAGTGGTTGTAAATACTTTTTAACTAATGACGATAATATTTCGACATTCGATTCAGATGGCACTATATGGTCTGAGGAGAAATTCGTAGCTGTTGAAGAAAAATGGGAAAAAGCTTTATATCTTGTAGATGAAGAATTAGAACTTAATGATAGGAGAAGTTTAAGAAAGGCAATACAGGATATTTATCCTGCGGCATTAAATGATCCTGGGGTGTTATGGGCACTATCTGCATACACTGAATTTGATAAAGGAACTTCTATAGAAAATGTTTCGGCGGTTTTTCATGATGACGATAAAGCCTTTGATAAACCAGATGTAATTATTACGAATGGATATGACTCAATTATAAAAAATCTTTCAAAAAATTTAGATATTCGATTGAATAATAAAGTCAGTGAAATTGATATATCTAATAAGGATTTTGTAAGAGTTCAATCTAATGATAGAGAGCTTAAATGTGATTCAATCATTTGCAGTGTTCCTTTAGGTATTTTGAAAGCAAAAAATATAAAATTCAAGCCTTCATTACCTAAGAAATATATTAAAAGTATTGATAAATTGGGCTTTGGGTCAGTAACTAAAATAGCAATAAAATTTAAAGATATTTTTTGGGATAAAGAAACTCAGTATTTTGGCATAAATACAGAGATAAAAGGCCGTTGGAATTATTGGTTGAATTACCGAACTTTTAGTAGAGAAAATATTTTACTGGGATTAAGTGTTGGGGATTATGCTCTTATTGCAGACCAAATGAATGAAAAAGAAATGAAAAACGATGCAATGAACGTTTTGAGAGATGTATGGGGACAAAATATACCTGATCCAACAGATATTCTTACAACAAGATGGTCTAAAGAAGAAAACATTCTTGGTGCATATTCTTATCCATCCCCTGGATCAACTCCTCAAGATTACAAAGTTTTATCTACTCCAGTTGATGGAAAATTATTCTTTTGTGGAGAACATACAAATTTTGATTATTCGGCTACTACACACGGAGCATATTTAAGCGGCATTCGTGTAGTCAAAGATATTGAGAAAGCAATCTTAAATTAAAATATATGAGGTGGAATCATTGACCTACCTTCTTTTTCACAACTATGTAGCTGCTCTTTTAGATGCCAAGAGATAGATCCATCAACATCATGGACAAGCAATGGATATAAACGCCAATGTCGCATAAAATAAACGAGTCGAAGTCGCAGGCCTTGTTGTTCCTGACTCGGCATTAAAGCATTTCTAAAAACTAATGACATCTTTTACATGTCCTGAGTCAAGGTAGGCTATTGCTTACGGCATGATTGGTATATGGTTATTAGGAATGTTCTTCGAATTGGTCATCCTGCATTGCGTACATGCGCGGCGGAGATTCCTGATGATTGGTTCGGCAGTCAACGTCTGCAGCAGATGATAGACGACCTGTTCGATACAAAATTGGCTTGCTCTGGAGCAGGGCTAGCGGCACCGCAAATCGATGAACCTTGGAGGATTTTTGTTGTCGGTATGGGACATAACCCCCGATACCCCGATGCTGATCCTTTGCCTGATCGTGCACTGATCAATCCAGTCATCAAATCAATTGGAGATGAAATAAATGCTGGTTGGGAGGGTTGCCTCAGCTTGCCTGGCTTGCGCGGTGAGGTGGCGCGATGGCAACGTATTCATCTGAAATGGCAAGATCAAGAAGGGACTTTCCATACAGAAGAGTTGCAAGATTTCCATGCACGAGTTGTTCAGCATGAAAACGATCACTTGGATGGTGTTCTTTTCTCTGATCGTCTTACCAGTCCACTAGCTTTTGGATTTACGGATGAGCTACAGGCTCATGGACGGATTCCTTAGTTGTCTACTTAGGGATAGTTGATGCTAGATAGCAAATTCCCCTTCTGATGACGCACGTTGATTACCCTAAGAGGGACCCAATAGACGCAATAGACGTTTATTTAATTCAATTAGTTAGATCCCAAAGCCTTTCAGCATTCTTATACGCAATTCGTTCAACAACACTTTGTGGTAATTCTTTTAATGATTCTCTCCAAAGATTTACTCTTTTTACATAATACTGATCACTCCAATCTGAAGGCCATACAGCATCAATACAAAAAATAAATCTATCAGGATATTTGATTAATAATTTCTTCCAACTATCTTTAATTTTTTTATTACTAAATAAAGTTGTCCAAGGTTGTCTCGTATTTTTTCCTTTAATCATATGTGCTCTTGACATCATGAAATACACATTTTTATGATTTTCTATTAAACGCGAGACATTCTCTGTATCAAGTTGACCCATGTGTATTAGAGGGAAAGAAATATCTCTATTTTTATCTAAAATATTTTCTAATTCTTTCATCCTTTGAGCATAATTATTGACGGATCTAAATTCAATATGAATTATCAAAGGCCAGTTTCTATCTCTAGCTTTACCTAAAAGATAAATAAATTGATCCGACGAGCTACTTACATTAACTTCTGGAGCTTTTAATCCATACTTTCCTTTTGCTGCATGAAACAATAGAGCTTCTCCTAAACCATAATATCTTCTTTTTTTTTCTTTTTTTTCTATGCTCTTAGTGAATTTATCATTATCATCACTCCATGGCTTCCCCTTCGTTTTAATTATGGGGAATATTCTATTAGGATATTTATCAGATAGGTCCAAAATATCCTTATTTTTAGCTAAATCTCTATTTGTAAGTATTACTTTCTTGATCCCAGCTTTATTCAATAAATCTATTATTTGATCAGACAACTGAGAATTAGGCAATTGACTATGTGCATCGACGAATAATAATTTATCTGGTTCAGAATAAACAGGCTTGAGTAAAATTAATCCCATACCAAGAGCTAGTAATAGGAAACGTCTCATAAACTAAACGAGTTGAAGTAGCAGGACTTGTTGGTTCTCACTCGGCATTAAAGCATTTTTAAAAACTAATGACATCTTTTACATGCATAATGGCATGCCTATGTGTTCTGCTTATGGTTCCACTAATGCTTTTTATCTGGGCGTAAGAAACCAAGTAAATAAGAATCAATCACTATCACTCCTACGATTAACTTAAGAAAAAATCTTGCGATATAAATGCTTTCCCCTGGATTTTTTGCAATACAAACGGATGTACAGTGTTGACCCAGCGCGGATATTTTCCTGGTTTAGATAAAATGAAATTTACAATGTGAAAGCAGATATTTTAATCATTACCGCCCTACAAGAAGAACAGGATGCTCTTAAAAAAGTCTTCGATGTTGAGTGGAAGTTAGACATCTTGGAAGGCCTCTTCTTTCAACATTTTCAGCTTGAACTTCATGGTCGCATTCTAAATGTAGTCGCAGTTAATCAAACTGAAATGGGGATGGTTCACGCCGCTATCACAACTACTAAGGCGGTCCAGCTCTTTAAGCCAAAGTTAACCTCTATGACTGGGATTTGTGCCGGCATAGAGGGCAAAGTTCAATTGGGTGACATTATTATCGGGAGCCAGACCTTTGACTACGGCTCAGGAAAATATATAAACGGCAAACTTATCCCTCATCCAACCCCAATTGGACCACCAAATTGGCTTTTGCAACTTTTAGAGGCATGTTCTGCTCAAGAAAAAATTGGGGAATTGATAAAACGAGAATTTTCCGGAACTAAACCAAGCTACCCGCTAGGCATTCACCATGCATCCTTCGGTAGCGGAGCTGCAGTCGTTGCCGATGACAAGATGGTTGAAGAAGCAACCAGAATTGACAGAAAACTCTTTGCTCTGGACATGGAAGCTTACGGGGTAGCGATGGCTAACGCATTAGCATCTACTACTAGTAGCCAATACCCATGCTTTATTGTGAAAGGAGCCGTCGATTTTGCCGGCATTCATAAAAACGATAAATACCATGAATATGGAGCTTACGTTAGTGCTATGTATATTCGTAAGTTCTTAGAATTTCCTTTGAGTGCATCAATTTTTGGTGCTAATAATATTTGATTGCTAATACAACAACTCCCAATTTCGCTGCTTTTTAAATAATTTATCTGAATATCTATAAGCTCCATGCGTGGGATTGAAAAGCATATTTACTCTCACGATGGCTATATATATAAAGAAAAGAACTGTCATATATGCCTACTTTTTAAAATAAGACATTAAAAAACCACCCTGCCATGCTTAATGAGTGGACGCTCTTTTGATACAGGACGATGTGCGAGGAGTACTTCCGTTCTGTATTTGATTTATACAACGATCTTTCCTTTGTTGTCTTCAAGAAATGGTTAACAATCTAAATCTGATTCTTAACCTAATTGAGAAAAATTACATTAACGCTTTCAGGCGTTGAGAAATAGGTTAATTCCAAGTTGAAAGATCTGTGGTTCCTTGTGATCTTTGCATCCAGGAAATTTTCCAAGTGCCATCAATTTTCTTGAAAATTAATGAATAACTAGATAAATCATTGTTTTGCTCACCTTTATAGCTAAATGCTTCTTTCAAAGTGAATGCAGCAAAGCCCCAATCAGAATTAGCTTCTAATCGATGAATCTTTACTAATTCGGAGAGCTCAATAACCAAATCTGCACTGTCATACATTCCTGCAAGACCCTCTGCGGTTATGGGATTACCACTTGGCCTGATAGCCAAGAAATCATTTGTAGTGTTGACTGGTAAAAATGTCTTGTTTTGAGCCCTATCCGTAAAACCTTGAATAAGTGCTTCTAGCTGCTGTGAATCTGAAGACAATTTTCTCAATGAATTTCCCTAAAGCATCTCACAATTCAGATTATCAGGATGCATCATTTGATTTATTTGAGCAAATCAGAGAAAGCCTTCTACTTTCTACGAGCAAATTCAGCCGCAACAAAACAGCAGCAATAAAAAGAGGGGCAAATATCCTCTCTTTTTTATGTACTCGGAGGATTAACCTTCTCACCCTGGTTTTTTTAGGCGATTAATTTATTTACCTATCAAACATTTCCATTCACTCTTAGCGTTATTCCTACTGCTTTGTGGATTTGATATTGATTAAAAACTAAAAATTTCCACGAAGAATTTTTAAAATATGCCTTAAGATGTTGATCCTTAATATATCAAAATGAATAAGAATCCTAAAAACACTGTTATAACTATTATCTTAGTCGGTCTTATTGGAATAATCTTCTTTAAAGTTTTATTTGCTTTTATCTTACCAATTATTCTTTTTGTTGTTCTAATGTCTATTTTAAAAGGATTGATTAAAGGCTTTGACGAAGATCAAGTTACAGTAAGTTCCGAAATCGTTGATAATAATTTAAATGGAAACTCTGTTAAAAATATTGTTACAATAACTCTAGAAGATTAAACAAAAAAAAGGGGGGCATCCCCCCCCCCAAGATAAATCGACTGTCAACAGAGATTTGAATCTACCAATCTGGATAATCTCCTTGGACTGGTTCTTCGTAGAAATCACCGTTTTTGATACCAGCAAAATATTCAATTAAAAATTCTTCCTGATTTGATTGGTCTTCCAACTTAAGCATCAGTTTCTTTTACTTGCTCAGTTTTTGTTTCTTGATTTGTTTTGTCTTTTGAATAGGAGTAGCCTCCTTCACCCCAACCCCATGCAAGAGAAGGACCAGCAATAACTGAAAGAGCAAAAACTAATGAAATAACTTTTTTACTTTGAACTTGTTAGTTATTTTAGATGCATTTTTCTGTAGCCGTTAAATCCAGTCAAATCAAACTGAACATTCATCAATGAGATACTCCGCTATCAATGATGATGATATTGGTATCTGTTGAATTTGCCCAACGTAATTTGCTTAATTCTTGGTATTCCGAACTGTTGAAAGCATCAATTGCAGCTTGCTTTGAGGGGAACTCAATGATGACTCCTAATTTTCCACCCATTCCTTCAACAGTTTCGGCTTCCATATCTTTGGCAAAAACTGAACCACCTACCGATTCCACCCAAGGCTGAAAGGCTTCAACATATTCAGCAAAAGCTGGATTCGTAACCGTGGTAGTAACAAGCCAGAGACCCTTAGCCATGAAACAAAAAAATAATTCAAAAGAGTTTCACATACTCCATCTACTTTGTATATAAATATTTGAGAATCCTTTAACTTCCCTTATTCCATCTGACTTTTGGGTTCAACTTTGATCTTATTCCTGACACATATCTGACACAAACAGTTGTGTAAGAGCAAGACATTAAAAAAGACAGGCTGGGAGACCTGTCTCTGACTGATCGGGGCGACAGGATTCGAACCTGCAACCTAGTGCTCCCAAAGCAACACCAAGACAAAGCCTATATTTACAATTTCCTTAAGGATCAAGATAGTTATTTTCTATTGAAACTTGTTTGATTAGGAATAAATTAAACTTCATCGTTTGCGATTAATTAAGATCCTTCAAAGATAAAGAGCTAGTTCAAAGGCATGAGTAATTATTTAAGACTGTTCCCATAAAAGATCTAATTTCATTCTTCCTTCTTGTGGAATAATTATATGTCTATGAAGCATATTTTCTAAAACTGGGTAATATTCTTGAGTTGCATTGCTTATTTCTGATTGTGATGTCTTAAGCACAGCAGCCTTGATCATTACAGGTTCACCAGCTGCATTATCAAACCCGAAATCACCAAACCATGTATTTTTATTTATGTATTCTAACTTTAAAGCTTTACTTAAATCCCAGGCCCCTAACTCTTTATGATCGCCTGTTATAACTATACTTTCTCCTGGCTTTGTTTCATATCCATTTACTTGAATATCTAAAATCACTTTACCACTAGTATGTTCACCATCAATAGCTATCAAATTAGCTTCCTTATATGACAATGAATAATTAATTAACTCTCCATTCTTTATATTTAGCTCTCTTTCAGTAAGTATGCATTTATATGTACCATCTGGTAGATCTAAATATTTTAGATTCAGAATAGTATCCTTACCTTGATTAATTATAATAAAGACTTTGAAATCTCTATATTTTCTTGTATAAGAAAAAACACTTTCATTTATGAAATTCTCTTGAAATGACCCAAAAGATAATGCTGCATTTTTTGATCTAAGTTGAGATAAATTTTGTATAATTTTAACTAATGGATTATCCAAATCCCAACTATTCATCATTGGTCTATTGTATGGATCTCCTCCTCCATCTGTATTGTTTACTAGGTATTGTTCGGTACCATAAAAAATGCAAGGGATACCTCTTAAAGTTAGGAGAAGTATTGTAGCCAATTCAAGGTTCTGAATTGAATCTGTAACAGAAAGGAATCTAGGCATATCATGGTTATCAATAAAAGTTATTAACTGATTAGCTCGTTTATAAACATAATCTAAGTCTAAAACTTTTTTGATATTGTAAAAACCACCAGGTTCTTCACCAGAGAAAGCAAATCTGATAGCATCGCATAATCCAAAATCAAGAATTGACATTCCAGAGTGATTAGCATATTCAACTGATCTGGTATCCCAAGGCTTACCAAAGCCATATTCGCCGAATATAAAAGTAGAAGGGCGATGTTTCCTTATCTCTGAAACAAACTCTTGCCAAAACCAAATAGGCATATGCTTCAGCGTGTCAACTCTAAAGGCTTCAAAACCAACATCCAACCAATCCTTCATCGCAGAACAGATATATTCTCTATATTTAATATTTTTTTCATTAAATGTTGCGAGCCCAGCCATTTCACCATGAATTAATTGGAATTCATCATCCCAATCATCTATTGAAGGGTAATGATAATAGAAATCATTTATATCATTATTAAAATCTGCAAGTGGAATACCATCATTGAACACTACTCCTTTGGAACCATTTATTTCTGGTGAGCTGTGATTACAAACTATATCTAATATTAATTTTATATTATTTTCATTAAAAATACTTACTAAATCCTTGAGGATCTTGCACTCACTAATTCGATTTGAATCAGCTGCAGGTATAAAATGTGGATTTATTCTTTTAAAATCTTTAGTCCAATAACCATGCATTGGGGCACTATCAGACATCTTGTCATCTACTTGCTCGAATAAAGGAGATATCCATACCGCCGTTACACCAAGTCTTTTTAGATAGTCTATTTTATTTATAATGCCTTTTAAGTCTCCGCCCCAATATTCACCCCATTTGGTTTTAGTAGAATCAAAAAGATCCTTTTTACCAACTTGATCATTATCTGGAGAACCATCAAAAAATCTGTCTACAATAATAAAATAAATCAATTCATGACGAAATTCGGATTCTTGCTCGTGCAGGAATTGACTATTAAAAATAACTTTTTCTTCTTGCTTGGAAATCATTTCTTGTGTTAATAGTATAATTACAATCTTATATAGAATTTTCTGAATTTTGTTGAAATTTAATCTAATTAAACTTTACAGGCAATATGTTAAAAAACTTTTATAAAAAATTTGTTACCATAATTATCGTTAAAAGATTTTCTCATTTTAATCAAAATGATGATTCATAATTTTTCATTCAATTATACATTTTTAATACACTTGTTAATTGATATAAAAATAAAATTTTAAGATCATAATAATATAATTCATAGAATTTATAAATTTATTTTATGCCTATCTTAATGCAAGCGGTGAAATCAAATAATTTCCCTTTGGTCTTAGAATTAATTGAGGCTAATAAAAAATCTATCAACGAATCTGATGCATCGGGGAATTGGCCTCTTATAATTGCAGCTTATATGGGACATACCAAAATTTTAGAATTGTTACTTAAGAATGGAGCACAGTTATCTGTATTAGACCCGTCTATGAATGCCACGGCATTACATGCTGCTGCTTATGCAGGCAGATCTAAATCTGCAAAACTGTTGATAGAATATGGAATTGAGATAGATAAACAAGGTCCTGTTAATGGTTATACTGCTCTTCATGATGCAATTTGGCAAAATAACATAGAAACCGCATTAGTGATAATACAAGGTGGTGCAAATAAAAATATTAAATCTCATCAAGGAGAAACACCATTAGATTTAGCGAAGTTAAATGGATCCCAAGAACTCATCAATCTTTTGAAAAATAATTAACCATTATTTTGTATAATATAAAAAGCTCAATTTAGAGTAAATTAATTAGAGCTCAATTTTGCTCTAGTAAAAAAAACTTATGCCACTCAGATAATACACATTAAGAAAGATAATGACAAATTAACTCCATTGGGTTATATGACTAAATTAAAATCTATATTTATCTTAACGTTTTTCATTATATAGATTATTTCTCGTTAAATCAGGTTAATTTAATACGTAGTTTTATATTACGAAGTGAAAAACACTGTTTCCATTGATATAGGCATTTCCCATAAAGATAGAGAAGAAATAGTTAAAGCACTAAGCACCTTATTAGCAGATACTTCTGTTTTATATAGCAAAACCCATGGATTTCATTGGAATGTTACCGGTAAAATGTTTAATACATTACACCTAATGTTTGAAGATCATTATACATTGCTCTGGGAATCTCTTGATGAGATCGCTGAGCGTATTAGAGCACTTGGATTTATGGCACCATTTGGAGCAAAAGCTTTAGCAGATATATCAACAATAAGAGAATCTATTGAAATACCAGTCGATATTGATATGGTTAGAGAATTAGTTTCAGATCATGAGGCAGTGGCAAAAACAGCAAGAAATGCGCTGCTTTTTGCTGACAAGGCAAATGATCAACCTACAGCTGATTTACTCACACAACGATTACAGTTTCATGAGAAAACTGCATGGATGTTAAGAAGTATATTGCAATAAATTATAGAGACTTTTAATAGGTAACTGCAATGCGAAACAGATCCCTCAACTAGCATTGGGTCATTACCCGCGGGAAGCTCGAAGGAGAGGGTATTCAAGGGATAAGAAGTTATACGCCTAGAGGTCATTCACCATTGGTTCAATATCTCAAAGTAATATTATAATGGCGACCAAGTAACCCAATCTGAATGCTGAAATATATGGACGAGTAAGTTTATTGTCTACAAGTTTGAGAGGTTGATGCTAAGGAGCTGAAGACCCTTCGGATGACCCATGATAATTATTAATAAAAGGACCCAATAGACGCAATAGAAGTTTTAAAGCTCGTAATGATAGTTATCCAGAAGATTTAACTTGTCCCATTTGTAAACCAGTGAATTTAATTAATTTTTTTTGAAGTTTCTTTGCTGTTTTCTTATTTAAAAATCTAAAACTTTGAACGTAATTTGAACCATCATCTTGTTGTCCCATCACAGTAAAAAAGAAATTTTTCTCTTTACCTAATCTTGCACCTGTTTTCCCTCCTCCAAACACACCAACGGCCAATGCTACGGGACAAAATACTCCAGTCATACAAGCTACAGTACCAACAGCTAATCCAGCAGTGCCTCCAACAGCACCTCCAGTAGCACCTAAAGCAAGGTTGTATTCATCTCCACCTGTATACCATTGAGTTATTTTTTCTTTTGCGATAAAGCCCTGAGGACCAGGTAAACCAGTTTCATTAATAGTTATCTGACAATCGTTGTTATTGCAAAGCGCATCGTATTTATCTGCTATGGCTGCAGTAGGTGATAAAAGCCCAGATGTAAGGGCGACAAATAAAAAGCGGCGCATAAAATAAGCGAGTCGAAGTCGAAGAACTTGTTGGTTATCACTCGGCATTAAAGCATTTCTAAAAATAATGACATCTTTTACATGCGTATTGGCATGGCTTTGTGCTTATGGTTCCTCTAATGCTGTTTATCTGGGCATTAGATACTAAGAAAACAGGATTAATAGGTATAGAAAATACGGGTGGAGCTGGAGAAAGATTGCTGATATTTACGGTGTTTCTCCTTCTACTGTTCGCCGGTGGTCAATGGCTTAAAAATTAGAGTTTCACCAAGTAGGAAATAAACCAAGCGGCAAAGATAATTTTTCCCAAAATGAGATATGGAATAAACTTAAAAGCCTTCTTTTCGAATGCTGCTTTATCAAATGCTGGTTTATCAGTTGAAGTCATGAGAAAGAAGTAACTGAATTTCTAGCGGGGTTAAATCACTATTTTCTATTCCCCAAAGCTCACCTTTGTCTGAAGCTTCAAGGATAGATTCGTAAAAATCAGGTGAGAATTTTGAAGGCATTGTGCTAATTAAACGATTACAGAAGTAGCAACATCAAATGAACCTGATGCAAGGATTAGCGCAGGGATACAAAAAAGAGCTAGGAACTTAGCTGCTAAAGAATTATTGATTGAAGTCATGGCAGGGAGAGGGTGAAAAATTTTCGGTGATACAGGGGTTGAACATTCCATTCACCGATGTGACAAATATAAAAAGTACTCTTGAAGTAATGATGTTCGGTTGGGGTAGTGCTTTCCTACTCCCTACAGGCCAAAAGAAGGAGTAGACCAAAGGTGTAGCAAGAGGAGGTCTTATGAGACTATTCACTCCCTTCACTATCCCTAAAAAGGAAAACTGCGATCTTTGCAGGATTCAGAAAAATAAGAAAAAAGTATTCGAGAATCATTTATTAGATAACCTTTTTGAAAACCTTTACAGGCAAAGATTTGATTTCGTTTTTGACTGACCTCGAAAACAACAGTAAAGGAGGATTTGCAATGCGTTTAAATTTTGTTCCTACTCACGTTTTCCGTGAAACACCTCAAGTATCGTTCTTCGATGCAGGAGTAAAAGGATGTAATGGCTCTGATGTTGTCATTCATCACGGCAATGCAATCTCACCACCAGATGATGGAGATTTTGAACAGTATTACGTACATCGACATCAAATTGATCACAATTTAGTCATTGAAGGTAGTCGTATTTTTACTTTGATCAATCCTGAATGGGATGAACCTCATCACATTATTTATTTAAATCGTGCCATGGGCGCACTTCAAATTCCTGTCGGAACATATCATCGATCAATCTCTAATAAAGAAGGAAGTATTGTTCTAAACCAAGCCGTAAGAGATGAAAAATTTAATCCTGAAAATGAATTCATACCTGTTAGTTTAAGAGACAGAAAAGATCTACAAGAAGCTCAAAAGAAAAATCCTGTTTACTGGGTTTGGGAAAAAGATCAGATTAAAAGAATGAAGTTAGATCCCATTCAATCTAGAGAAAAAATTTCTTGATCGGATTAAAATTGAGCCATGAAACAAAAGAAACTACCACCACACATAGTGCTTCAAGAATCGAAAGAAGTGACTTTCTACTTGGAAACCCATTGCCTTTTGAAATCACAATTCCTACATGGATGAAATCATTCCCTGATGATTACAAAGGAATGATTATGACAAATGCCTGCTTGTTAAAAGATTAAAGGATCACTCATAAATCGGAATTAAATGTTTGAGATGCAAGGCTGGAAAGACAAAATATAGAGACATATCATTTGTATTGAACTCAAAGATTTAATAATTGGGAGATTCAAGAAAATATCGTTTAAAACAATAAGAAACATGTTGTATTTCTGAGTTTTATTTATTAAAAATGAAGCTAGCAACTCGAGTCGTCTTTAAAATCCTCAATACTTTCTCTGAATGGGCAAAAGCCTTTGATAATGATCGAGCCAATCAAGAAGCCGCAGGGATCAAAGCAATCTTTCGAGGTGTGAGTGAAACAGATTCTTCTACTGTAATGGCAATACTTGAGGCTGAACAATAAATTTTAGGCAAGTACATGGAAGGGAACAAGGATGTAGAAGCTTCCGGTCACATTATTGGTAGTGAAGAATTTTCAAATTGGATTGCATAAAAACCTATTAATCACACTAATCTTTAACTGGTTGAAAGCCGATTGATATAGAAACCTAGTGGTTATTACAGCTAGGACACAATAGTCGTTTATGTGTTTAAAAGAGGAAGGGACATTCTTGGCGAAGAAAGTCTTTGTTTTCTTGAACATATTCACGAGTAAAATTATGCTTTTTTGAATAGGCTTTTTTAATGTCAGAGCATCCAACTTTTTGCATCTTGGAATTTGCTTGTCTAGTCATTGACATTATTGTTAACCCTCTCCAGTAGTAATAATCAAGATCATCGGGGTCAAGTTCAATAGCTTTTGTGAGATCTTTATATGCTCTTCTGCTTTTCCCTATTTCGCTTAATGCACTCCCCCGACAATAGTATCCTTCAGGATCATTAGGTTCAAAATCAATAGCTTGAGAACAGAGTTTTATTGCTTCTTTGTAGTTTCCTTGATCCCACTCATCCCACCCTTTGTCCATTAATTGATCAAACTCTCCATTAGCACATCCAGCAGTAGATAACAAAATTCCGGTGCTAAGGCTTAAAAATAAAAAACGAGACATAAGATAAGTCTGTCAAAGTAACAGGATATGAGTCCTCACTCAATATAAAAGCATTTTTTCAAACTAATGAAATCTTTTGCGTTCGTAATGGCAAGACTTTGTGCTGTGCTTATTCTTCCAGTAATCTTTTTTATCTTAGCATTAGATACTAAAAAAAAAGAATTAACAGATATAGAAGTTAGTCCAACTACTGATAGGCTGTAGTCAATTGCTTAGTAACGAGCGTAAAGATCAAACAGAATCCCGCCAATAAACTCACCTAGTCCGAACCATGACTTCTTCTTTGGTTGTGCTGGAGTAGATGTGGGCATTACATGCACTCACGAAGTCTTATTAACAAGGATCGTTGAAAAGCCAATGAACAGACCCGCAGGAATAGCCAAGCTGGCAATGATTGTTGCTTCGTTAATTCCGTACATGATATTTAAGCGTTGGCGTTAACTTTGCTTAGTCGTAGTTTTAGATAAAAATTGTTTAGTGGCTCTTTTATGGAAAGTATTTTTCCGTAGAACTCTTCGCAATGTTGGATTAAAGGCTTGAAAGGATTCATGTCCATTTTTTTAGTCCTAAACGATTACTGAAAAAGAAAACTCCCACGTTTGAGGGTTAACTAATGGTTTTGATTACAAAAAAAGTGCAGATCTAATGAACTTTTAATGAATTAGCGAAGGGAGGACTGGGATTTCGACGACCGTCCCCCGATCTAGCTTGATGATGCTTCCGTATCACGCCATCAATATGGGACTAAATTAAAAGGGATTTATTGAGTCCTGATGTTCGGTTTAGGTAGGGCTATCCAATCTTTTCTTGTTTTCTAAATTGATTTCGCCTATATATTTAATTGAGGCCAAACCTCATCAAGACATAATTGACTTTATATAGTACGAGTCGATTAATAACCCCTTTAGTTATTGGAATTTCTAAGGGGGTTTCATGTTTTAACCTGTTTTTACTTGATCCATAAAAATGGGGGCCAATGCCCCCAAGTAAATCGACTGTCAAGCTAGCTTTTAGTCTATAAGAATGAAAAGCCTAAGAACGTCAAAGACAATGATGAGAAAATCAAAAGCAGTTCAGTAAATTTCATTTAAAACCTCCTAAAGGACTACTCTTCTAGGCCGTGGGAAGGATTCAGGCTTAGAGCAAAAACCATACGTTAGGCACTCCAACTCTTTATCGTCCCTGATCTTCCACAAATAAGGTGAATCGAACATTTCAACCATAATATTTTTAAGCATATGGTTGAAGGGGTTTCCGCAGGTCATAACTAAACCTCCTGAAGATCCATAATTCATTTCTACTCCCGAAGCTATTAAAAATCTATATGGAGACCACTAAAGTATTTACTATTGTCGTTGCTGATTGCTATCGAAGTTAAAAGGGGGGGGGAGACTCAGCACAGCCCTTAAAAAAAGAATGATCTATTAAAGTCACAGTAAGAAAAAGCATCTTTTATTATCTTGCTTTTACTAGATCAGAATGGGAGAAGCAAAAAGAAGAAGAGAACTTGGTTTACCTCCAAAAGCCAAAAAAGAAAAGAAAACAAGAACTAACGAAAGTCAGTTCACATGGTCACAAGTTTCGATTAACAAATTAAAGAGTCAATACCCGGCTGCACCCTTTGTAATCACTGCTTTGTTTTTATTAGTTTTACAGTGGGGTTTCTCGCTCAATAGCTGATCATATAAATGGAATCCTTTGATGAGTTCGAAATTATTGGTGGCATCGTTCCGAACCTTATTGCTTTTAGATTGTTTCTTGGAGCGATTGGATACTTTGCTTTAACTGGAAAAATGGCTGAGATGTTTGGTATAAAAAAACGGCCCAAATAAGATTATTCCTCCACCGTTTGACCACCGATTGCTATCGAAAACACAGGAATGAAATGACTAAGTCAATCCTTATTATCAAATTCTTCTTCTTTCTGGATTTTAATTTCAACTCTCATATTCATTCCTAAAAAAACAATGATGACTCCTATTACCGGAAGCCAAAGGCCAAATTGTTTTGATTCAGCTGCTGCTTGATTAAAAATATCAGGAGTCATTATTGATTAACACTCCATTTATCTTGATAAGGAAGTTGGTAATCCTCTTTATTCATAGGAATCCAACTCCAATCAACGCAAATGGTTATTTGATAACCAATTACATATAAAGCAAGCATTGCATTGAATAAATTTATGTGTTGAACGGGAGCATCCATAATTATCACTAAAAATTTCACTAAATATTCTCACAGAAGATAAGAATATAGTTGACGGAAAATACTACACAAATTCATCCGTCGGGAGGGCACCTCGAAAGTTACTTGATGTTAATTGGAAGACTTTTTGCATCTTTCATCTCGATTTTCGTTAAAAATCAAATTCAAATAAATTTTTCTTCAATGGCTCTTTTTAAACTTGACTGGGCATTTCCTACTCAGGAATCATCATTTGCAGGAGGAGAAAAATTTCTTGAATATCTTGAAGCTGGTGGTCCAGCTGACGAAACTGAAGGTTTTAAAATTCTTTGGCGTGTAACCAACCCACTTAATGGAACAGGTAGCTTCGTCGCTGAAGCAACTGATATCAGCAAGATGTGGGAACACGCTGCTCCTTGGATCAAAGGGTTTGGATGTATGTGCGAAGTAGAGGCTGTGTTCTCAGACGAGCAATTTGTTACTACTGCGAAAAAAATCTACGCATCTTAAATAATTGACTTACCTATAGTTGAAATCATTTTTGGATGAATACTCAGGACTGACTTAGCTCAGTCCTTTTTTATTAGTTGGCCATCATATAAAAAAGGAATCCTGCAAGAATAGTTAGCTTTGCACCAATGCCATAAGCAATTATCTTTCCAAATCTTGAGCCTCTGGAATAATCAGACCAATGATTATCAGCCTTATCACTTGAAGTCATTTCAAATTAGAGAAAAGGTTTAGCGAGAAAAGGAAGTTGCTATGCAGTACACCTTCCTTAACTCTCATTGGATCAATGCTCACTGATAACCAATGTTCGTACAAAATAACCACAGATCTTTCATATCCCTAGGCCGGTTGAGGTAGGGGTAACCAGTTCGAGTTAATTAGACAAGCTGCACCACCTAACAATTGGGGCAAGTATTAATCCATCGAGTTATTGTTGTTGGTTCATAAATATGACCTGATGCCTCAACAATTGGTTTTGTCTCAGGGTTAGTGAAGATGTCATATAAAACATTTTCGGGACCTTCGAACATAACGGTTGCTCGTTTTGGATCGTCCTTGCATTGGCCGATATAAAAAGTCCTCACACCCATTTCTTTGAACATTGCTTGTTGTTCAGGAGCGTTCATATGCGTGCAGTATTCTTCAAATGTATTGCTCAACTTGAAGTCTAAAACAGAGATTTCAGTTGCCATTAGGTCAGAAAATTTTAGAAATTAAAGCACAGAGCCTATCTACATGACTGTTGAAGAAATAACAAAAAGAAGCATGATTTAGTTATGAACTTCGCTGATAACTGGGCCAGGGTTTTTGTTGTGATTACGTTTCTAACTTTTGGAGAAGCTCAGATCATTGGTGGAATCGTTCCCAATCTGATTGCTTTTGGTTTGTTCCTTGGGGCGATTGGATACTTTGCTTCAACCGGAAAAATGGCTGAAATGTTCGGCTGGAAAAACAAGAATTAACAGATATAGAAGTTACAACTGGACCCGGGGGAAGATCTCTGAAATTTATGGAGTTAGTCCCTCAACAGTTAGGAGGTGGTATATGGCTTAATTGTTTAGCTTCGATTAATTTTTGAAGTCAATGATCTTTGCATTTTGAACAGTCCTTGCAATCTGTACAATCGCAAGGACAAGTACAACCACAACCTGGACAAACTTCATTTTCATTAGAAATTGAAGTCTCTGTAATAAAATCAGTTAAAAGCATAGTAATCAATACAGATAATTAGATCTTGCAAATATAAAGATAAATTCCTATAAAGTCAACTATAGCTTTATTAAATAATCTTTTTATTGATAATTTACGGAAATGACAATCGTTTCTAAGTAATATTTTTTTACTCGGTTAATCAATGGTAACATTTTTACTTGCTGGGCAAAATTAGGTAATTTTCTATATTCTCAAATGGTTATCGTTTCGCCAATGTATTAAAACTATTCCCTGCTTCGACTATGGGTTCTTTGCCAAAAGATACGCATAAATATGCTTTCGCAATGGTTGAGGCAGCGAGGATAATGCCAGCGGATAGAGCAGAGAAACTTGATCACATAAAGCAATTAAGATTCAATGTTCAATTAAAGAATTTAAGAAAAAGAATCAATAGAAGGATTACTTAAGCGGCAACTAAGTAGGCAAAAGAAAGCCCTCGCTATGGAGGGTTTCAAAAACATAGTGAGGAAGTTTTACGAAGAGACGACAGGATTTCACCAACTTTCCCCTGATCTAGCTTGAGCTTGTTGAACGCAACACAGCCTTTAACCCAGTTACTCGCTCATGCTTGGTACAAGAATAAAAGTAAGTTCTTTAAAACTGAAGTTCGGTTGGGGTAGGGCTTTCCATCTAATTCCCACTCAATTTCTTTTTGCCTATTTTTTTCTCATAGTTTTCAACCGTTGGAAGTATATTAGTTATTGGTCCTTCAGTCGGAGATTCAAGTCTTTTTTGTACTTCTTGCTCGTAAGTGGAAACTATCTCTCTAACCTCTTCACCATGCACAAATTTAATCTCGCCTGTATCTACATTTGCGACTTGAAAAAGAGTCGGGGCTAATGGATCTCTAGCACCTCCAACAAATGAGAGAACTTTGCAGATTTCATCCTCGCCAACTAAAACGGTATCTCTTGATTTGACCTGGAGGAATAGTGGATCTTCTTCTATTTCATGCATCTTTCTTTTCCTTACTCTCAAAATCGCTGGCTATTGATTTCAAAATTCCAGCTATGTAGTCAGGAGGGCATTGGAGTTCTTCAAGTAAGTCATTGGCTTCGTCTTTAATAAATTCACAACTGCTGCTAATTACCCCATTTGTTTGATCGGCTGTTGGTTTCCATTCTTCAGTCATAGCTATTACTAATAATTGATTACTTACTACAAGCCAGTCGAAGTGCTGTAGTTGATTTATACCAAAAAAATAGGGGGCTAACTGCCCCCTAGCGATCGACTGTCAACAATTCAATTCTGAATTAAGAATCCATTGCTGCAACTTCTTCACGAGCTTGCTTTTGTCTTTCTTCAAAAATTGAAGGTTTGTAAGAAGTAAATACTCCTTTCTTAAATGTTGCAAGTTGAGCAGCGTGAAGCCTCTCTGCTTTCTTAATACGCTTTTTAGTTAAAGCTAGGTTGTTCATGACCTATTCTATTACTGGAAATCCCGTTCCCTACTTCCATATCATGCACCCCATAATCTGGGGCGAACGTACAAAAAGGATAACAAATAAGAATAAGTAGGTAAAGCCGTCATTACGACAATTTAAGTAGTGCTTTCCTACTCCCTACAAGTAAAAAGAAGGATTAGAAAAAGGGTGTAAGAAAGGAGGTCTTATGAGACTATTTACTCCCTTCACTATCCCTAAAAAGGGAAACTGCGATCTTTGCAGAATTGAGAAGAATAAGAAAAAAATAGTTGAGAATCCATTATTAGATAATCTTTTTTAAACCTATATCGGCAAAGATTTGATTTCGTTTTCGACTGATCTGAAAATATTAGTCGATGGTCTATTGCTCGAAGACTAGACACAAGAAAACCCTCTTTTTAGGGAGGGTTCGCTAGCTTTAATAGTTACTCAAAGCGCCTAATCAATGTCTTGAAGAGACTGATAATACCCGGTATGTAGGAAATGCAAGGCTTAACCTGAGTTTTTGTTTACCAAAAAAAGTGCAGACCTAATGAACTTTTTATGATTTGCGAGCAAAGGGACAGGATTTCGACGACTGTCCCCTTCTCTAACTAGAGCTATCGCATCCTTTCGATACTCGCTCTCGCGTGAAATAAATATAAAAAGAATTTTTGTATTCCTGATGTTCGGTTGAGGTAGTGCTTTCCTCTCTATTTTTTCTTTGTCTTGCTGTAATCCCTCTTGCTATCAAACTTGTTGCCACGCAAATCAAGAGTACCTAAATACATTTCCTCACCCAGTAAATCGTTTAGTTGCTCTTCCGTCATTGGTTCAAGTGCAGGTGTTTCAGCTATTTCCTCTTGCGGTATTAGCTCAACATCTTCCGCTTGAACTGCAAAAGGACAGAGAAACAAAAGCAGACCAAGAACAAAAGCAAAGAGTTTTTTCATCTAATCCAACCTATCTGCATAATCTCTGAGAATTTCTGCAATCACATTTGGAGGAATTTCTTCTTGAGCGTCCTTGCAAAGATCAAAGAACTTATCCATGAACTCTTTTCTGGTCATTTTCCTGAATGGGTCGAATTTTTTACTATTAAAGGCTCAAAATCTCTTTTGTAGCTCTCGGCACTAATACTCAATTTTCAATGCAGCTACCAATCTGGATATTCCCCTTCTACTGGTTCTTCGTAGAAATCTCCCTTTTTTATACCAGCAAAATATTCAATTAAAAATTCTGGCAGCTTTACTTGTTCTTCCAACTTAGGCGTCAGTTTCTTCTACTTGCTCAGTTTTAGAATCATGATTTGTTTTGTCTTTTGAATAAGAGCAACCGCCTTCACCCCAACCCCAAGCAAGAGAAGGACTTCCAATAACTGAAAGTGCAAAAACCAATGAAATAACCTTTTTCACTTTGAACTTAAAAGTAGGTTCCATATCTTAAGAGCATTTTTCTAAGTCCGTTAAATCCAGTAATTTCAACTACTCTTTGATCTCATTCCTGACACATATCTGACACAAACAGCTGTGTCAACCTTACAAATAAAGAAGCAACGGCTGGGAACCACTGCTATGACTGATCGGGGCGACAGGATTCGAACCTGCGACCTAGTGCTTCCAAAACGAACGGTCAAATCACTGTAATTACTAAGACTAAAGTCAGGAACTAAGGTTATAACTGATATATAGAGATCATTAGAAGTCGTTAAAAGCCGCAATAAGTTGACTTTTGCACACAATAAAGGCATCAAAAGACCTAGTGCTTAAGTGCCACTAACAACACGCACACAAACTTGGGTGAAGTTCTTTAGGGAACAAGTCAATGAATCAACAGCAGGGCAATTCAAAGTTTTAGACAGTCGCGGCAAGAGAAGATTTATTCAACCATTCTTCAACTTTATTTTTAGAGCCATACCAATCCTTACCAAAAGCTTTTCCGTGTGCTGTCTCTTTCATCACTACCTGTTTTGAGCCAATTAGTAATGCTGAATCTCTAGGAACTAGTCCATCTCCAATAACATCTCCATTCCCATTTAATGCTCTATAAGATGACCTGCTTAACCTCAGTGAGGTTTTTGTCGCAATAGGTCCGTTCAAGTCTAATTCACCAGCAACAGATATATAACTAACGTCTGCGCTATAGAAACTACCTGGCAATTTAGAGCTTACAAAATTACGTAGATATGTGGCTCTTTTTGCTTGATTGGGACTTCCTAGAGTAATCAGGCAATTCGCATAATCCTTCCCATTGTATATCTTCCGACTAAATAAAAGATCTGATAAATACAATCTGAGGATCATACCTCCAGAGCTATGACCTATCAAAGTGACTTTATTTGTAGACGATTCGTTCGATAATTCATTCACTATTTTATCAACTTTATCAAGAATGATCTTCCAACCAAATGACCAATTAGTACATAGCCACTCTATTTTATTTACTGGAACTATTACTACTTTGTTATTTGTTCTACTTTTAATATATTCTGTCATTTCATTATATGCACTACCGTCAATCAAGAAACCACCAAGGATAACAATTGGCTGATCAAAATATTTATTCATGCTTTAGTACAAGACCTCAAACGAATTTACTCTCAGAAGCATTGTAATCATTAACTTATTTAAATTAAAAAAATGCTTGATTTTTTAATCAACTATCTAATTCACATAAAAGTTTTAAAAGATTCCCTGATAGTAATAACGACTACATATCAACGTATGCAATGACATTCTCTAAAAAACTATCTAAAAAAGCATCTAAATTAAAAAAGAAACAAGAAAAATAGATGAAGGATGTTGCAATACAATTTTTTAACGGTGTCGACGAAAAAGTTATTCCAGAAATAAGGATTACAAAAAGCAAAGATGGTCAAGCAGGACAAGCTTTTTTTAGATTTAATAGTCCTAACGCTTTATTGTCAGATAATTTTAAAGAAATACAGGGAATGTATTTAATTGACGAAGAAGGGAAAATAACTACTAGAGAAATAAATATCGCTGTTTCAAAAAAAAATGGGAAATATACTGCTATAGAGGCTGTTTACTGTTGGAAGTCACAAAGAGATTTTAATAGATTCATGCGTTTCGCAAATCGATATGCAAAACAAAATGGTCTTGCTTATGAAGCGAATAATACAAGTAATTAAAATGAAACGCTTCTTACTACTCGCCCTAACCGCTGGGCTTCTCATCTTTGATCTAGTCAGGTAGATTTTCTTTCTCTATTTCCTTTAACTTTAGGTTGATATCATTCAATCTATTCTCAGCCATTGAAATATATTCTTCCGCACCGTATCTACCTTCAAAGGTTTTAGACTCTCCTTTAAGAAAATCTTTGTACATTTTTATATCACTTTTCCATTGATCTCTCGCTTCAATTAAAGATTTATATTGACTACTCATTTTAGATATTCATAAATTATTTGGATTAACCTTAGACATAACTAAACTTGAAATAAAAGAAATTATATTTGCACTCAAACGCCCCATAGGAGTCGAGATTGATAAAGATCTTTCAAGATTCCTAACTAGATCTGATCTTGACTGCTTGATAGTCTTTTCACCTCTAGTATTTAAAATGGTTTCAATAATTTCATGAATTTGCTTATGCATAGGGTGTGAGTTGTTTATACTCCAATATCGATCTAAAGCATGAAGCTTACTATTACTAAAACATTCTGCTCGACTCTTAAAGAAAATAGAATCAGCAGATGACAAGAACATATACTTTCTTAGGCTTGAAAAAATATGTTTCTCATCATCGCTCCTATAGCTAAAGACAGTCTAGAAGAAATGACACACAATCTTGTTTCTTATTTACATCAAGGTATCTCAAGTAATTACTACACGAATTAATTTAAGCCATGAAACTACTAACTAGTATTAGATTTAATTCACAAAAAATACGTCTATTGTCGCAGGAAATTACTTGAGGTCGATAGTCCAACGTCGTTTACCCATGCGATCTGATTCGGAATAACAATTAGCAATCAAATCTCCATTTTTTTTCTGACTGAACACTCAATACCATCCTCAGTTCGATAGAAACTAGATGTCGCAGCTGAAGCTTCAGTTGATAAGTTGGAGGTCAAATTATTTAAAATCAATGACCAAATAACTTCTTCACTTGAATCTTCATTAGTTGTGAACTGCATTTTCAGTTGAATCTTTTGTGGTTTGGACCTTGCCTGTCTCTAAGATATCAGTTCCAGGAATGCCTTTAGCTACTGATCCAATCAAAGTCGTATGTGCTTCTGGATCTTTCTTTAAAGTTGTGACGCCAAGATCATTTTTTGAAATTAATATGAAAATAATTATCCCAATAAATGTCAAGATAATTGCTAGAGCTAATGAGGATTCCATAAGCAATTTTTATTAGTCTTATTAAATTAAGATAAAAATTAAAATCTATATATAAAAAGGAACTAACTAAGATCACTATTTATTCAAAGAACTTTTTAAATTTATACTATTTTGATGTAAAAAGAACACATGGAGGTTTGAAGTATAAAAGGCACTTCAATCTCGTAAAATAAATCGACATGCAATACAACAATTAATAGATAATTTAAAACCCTTCTACTCGAATAAATGCCTGAAGATAGTTTAAATGCAAGCAACCCTGAGAATGCAAATCATCATTGGTTTCCCTTCCTAAGATTTAAGAAAGAATGCGAAGCGGCAGGTAAGGAAGTCAGCGTAAATGAATGGATGAGAGCAACAGGACAACTAGAGGAAAAGATAGCTCATGAAGAATCAGTTGCATTAGCAGCAAAAATAGCTTCTGAAAAAGAAGCAGATGCAAAAAAAGAAATCGAAAAAGAAGCTCTAAAGAAAAAGAAAGAAATACAAAGTGAACTCAATACAAAGCCATAAATCAGAAAAATGACAACTAAATCAAAAAGTAGAGATTATGTGCTACTACCTTGTTTGTCTAATGAGAAGTGCAGCGGTTAGGGCTAGTAGTAAGAAACGGTTCATCACTTACCTCTTTTCATGTCCTCAATAGAGTCCAACCAATAGTAAGGGAATGTTTTTGTTTCTTCCTCTATTCTCTCTTCACTAGCTACTTCACCATTGTTTTGTTTTAGAAGTGATGGCATTGATTCTTTTATCGCTTTAGAACACATATTGATTCTGTAAATAGCCTCATCTAAAAGCCAAAAGGTTCATCCTGTTACAGATCAAGAGATTATTGATTTGATTCATTCTTTGGAAAATGATGAAAGGGCCAAACGAGATATTCCTGCTGCTTTGAATTGGGCAAGGGGCATTAAATTGATGGTTGCCTTTGGACTTAGACCAGAGGAGTTAAAGCATTTAGAAAAGAAAGTTGATCGAAAAACAAAAGAAGAATATTTATGGTGTTCCTATCAAAAGAGAGCAGGAGGTGGCATGACAGAAGCTCGACGTTTATATCCTCTATATCCAGTCAATGAAAAAGGAGTCAAACAAGATTGGAACTTAGTGGAATTATTTGACCATAAAGATTTTCTACTTCCATCTCTCCAAAACAAAAATGGAGTAGGAGAAGCCTGTTTGAAATACCTCAAAAGACAAAAATGCTGGAAGCAATTGATTAAAAATGTTGAGAAGAGAAATGAAAGAGCAGGTTCATATAGTTTTAGACATTCCTATTCTGTAAGAGGACATCTACTAGATATCGATAATGGTTCAATGAGTCTTGCAATGGGACATAGTATTGAAACTCATTGTCGTGAATATCCTTGGGCGACAAAGAGTGCTACAACTAATGCCTTTTAAATTGCGTTAGCTGCTTGAGTAATCCATTTCCTTCAAACCATCCAATTAAAAAAATATACTTTTGTCAGAAGAACCTGAAGAGGTAGCCTTCCGTCTAGAAAATTTAGAAGATATATGCGATGCTCTGCTGACTTGTAATTATTTTGGATGGCTCTGGAGACAACAGTATTTACTTTCAAGATTTCTGTTCCGTTTGCAGATTGGGCTAAGGGTTTTGATAGTCCGGAGGTTGTTGCAATGCACGAGGCTAACGCAATAAAACCTTTATACAGAGGTGTTAGCAAAGATGATCCTGAATCAGTTGTTGTGATCCATCAAGCAGAAGAAGGTGTTGCAAAAGCGTTCTTTGAAGCAAGTAAAGAAGCTGTTGAAGCCACAGGCCATATATATAATTCAACCGTTATTACCAGTTACTTAGCCGGTTGATAGAAATGAAAGCACCCAAATTCATGAACGTTGTTCGCTTCAAGTTGAAGCCTGAATGCGTAGATCAATATTTTGAAGTCCATGGGAAATTCATTTGCGAAGGTTTGTCCGACAGATACATTGCACAAACAGGAGAAGATAGTTATTGCTTTGTAGGACTTTGGGAAAGTAAAGAGGCACTCGTTAGTGCAAGACCGAAAATGATTGCACACTTGGATGAAGTAAGAGGATTTATGAAAGAGCTATCACCTGAGCTAGGTGTTACTGATCCTGTCTCTGGAGACATCGTTGCTTATGGTGCTGAGCGTTTATAAGCAATCGGGCTCCATTTAAATAGCGAATGAAAGTATCTATTCCTTATGGGATTAATTATTCATGTTCAAGAAGTTACGTGTCTGTATAAATATTTCTTCAATAAAAAAAGCCCTTGTAGAAAGAGCTCGTAACATCATCTGATTGATCCCCATCACCCAGCGATGACAAAATGATAGTCATCGAAATAAAGCCCGTCAAGCAATCAGAGCTGATTCAAAAGCTTCAGAAGATTTGATTAGATTTTTGGTGGTCAAATGAATGTTTAGTTGTGACCAAGACGACAACCAATTTGAATTAAGCCTTGATCCAATAGACGACCGAGTTTCAAAGCAATCGCTTCTTCAACTCGAGAAAAATGAAGTTGATTAAATGTGACCCAATTCATCTCTTCTGAAGTAATCACTCCAGTCGAAACTGATTCGAGAAAAAGCAATCCAAGATTCATAAAAATTTCCTCAAAGAATTAAAGGTCAAGCCTCAATTGAATTAACGATGCTTAACCTTTATGAACCAAAAGACTGAGACCCATCACCCAGTCAAACAAGACATTAATAACAACTCAGAGGGATTCAAGTTCTCATAAGACCATATAAAGATTTACCTAACAAAACTTCACACTTAGACACCAGATATAGCGGGGGTTGCTTCTTTGAAGAAATGAAGCTAGAAATAAGTTCCCATCACCCAGGCCCGTAGGACACCATACCTAGGGTCTTTTTTATTGAAAAAGCTTGCAATGCCTGAATTCAAGCAATATTTTTTATAGTTTTCTGTGGAAAACTCGTTACCTCCAATTAAATGAAAATTGATAAATTATCAGCTAAAAAGGATTAGCACATATGCCTCTTTAAAAACTAGGGAGAGGAACATCAAGAGGCAGACGTCTAAATATTAAAGGTGTCATCTAGGTTTTCCTCCCTTAGTCAGGAAGACTTGGTTTTGTTTTTAGTGATAAGCACTGAATTTTTACGGTTATTACTTGTGGGTTGATTGGTATAAACCGAAATTCGGTGTAGATACCGAATGATTTATTGCGGCTTACTACACTCTTATTTTGGGAACTTGTCTCATAGTTAAAGAGTCGTTTGCATTATTACCATGTATTCAACATTCCAATATTTACTCTCACCTCGTTATGTGTTTCAAAGTCCTGTATATGTCATATCTGATAGCGAGATGAAGACATTAGAACTTCAAGAGCATCAGGTAGAACTTGATTCAATTCTTGATCAAAGAAAGAGGTTGGATGAAGCTTATGAGCGTCAAAGACAATGGCTCGAAGAACGTGAGTATGCAATTAAAAAAGAGATTAAGGCACTTTCTCCATCAGCTTCAGAGACGTTGAAAGATAAAGCGAAGAAAGCTGTTGAAGGAGTGAAAGAGACTGTAAAAAAAGCAGTTGATTCTGTTCCTAGTTTTTAGTACTTAGTAGCTGTGCTTTTCCTAATTTGTAAAATTATTTACTCAAATTATTAGGAAGTATTATCTTGAAATTAATGACCTAAGAAAATCAATGTCGATTGATCCTGAAGTGATTCCTCCATCTAGTAATGCTGGCTCGAATGCTGTTCGCTCAATCCCTAGATGGCTTGTTTATGGAGCCATTGGTTTAGGTGTTCTCATTACTGTAGGAATTCTCAAAGCCCTTTTCCCTTTAATTGTGATGGGTTTACTTCTAGGCTTTATTTGGAAGCAAGTGCATACTAACTAATGCAGATTAGACTAATTAGCTTTAGAGCTTAATAGCAGCAATAGTTTTGAAGACACGAAAGTAACAGTGCTATAAGATGTATGGTTCTCTCATGATCAATAACAAATCTTGAGGGGGGGGGGATGGGGTAATGAGTCTTTAGAAAAAGAGTCATGATGTTTGTATGAGATTTGTCAACAAGCAAACTTTCATTTATCTGGTTGTTTCAGCTTGTATCGCTGGCGTAACGACTACCTTTGGAGCACGACAACGTATCGAGCAAATGAATCAAATTTGTTCTGCTTATATTGGTGGATCAGATCTTTTTAGAGATTCGAATTCGGACATTGGACAGCCAAAATTTATTACGTGTAATCAATTGATTGAGGAGGAATATTCATTTTTTCCATTTCAAACATTTGTCTTGAATACCTTTGTTCTTCTCGCTGTAATTTGTGTTTTTTCTTCCCATCACAAGGATTCAGAATAAATGAGATATCAAAGACGATTAAATATCAAACGCTTCATTCTATTCCCCATAATTGTCTATGCAGCCTATGTATTTATTGATAGCTTTATGCCATTGTTTATGGTTGGGTTTGTAATTTGGTTGCTATATAACTGGACTGGCAAAAGGAGACTTTGGTGATGAACCGCTTGACTAATAAGAAGACACTAAAAGAAATTCTTGCAGCCTATGACAGGCAGATAAGAAAAGATCTGGGCTTTTGGATAAAGTATCGACCATCTCGTTGGGGAGATTTGCTACCTGAAGAATTTATAAGACCTTTACTGACATTTATCAAGACGAAAGGTCGTAAGAAATTTGTATTGATATTGGCTTTTCTTTTAAGCTTGATATTTGTTGGAGTTATACCAACTTTAAATTTTATCTGGTCAAATATTTTCAGGCTTTGGTGGATTCTCCTTGTTATTCCATTGGTTTATTGGACATTAGCAATTACTTCCGTCTATTCAAGGGTGCTCGTTCAGGGAGTTTTTGAATTTTCACGAGCTGTGTTAAGAGAATTAAAATGAAACGCTTTTTACTACTCGCCCTAATCACAGTTGTGCAAAAAGGCGTAATCCATATAATTAATGAACCCGCTAAGAAGATTAATGGGAAGAGTTGAAAAACAACTTAGTGAATACGAGCAATTAAGAATAGAAGCTCTAGATCACAACCTTTGGATTTCGACTCCGCTTGGAAAATTTTTAGATTCCGTTAAAACAAAAAAAAGAGAGCTCATCTCAAAACTTACACCTAAAACCTCAGCAGATTTTGTTTATAGACCACGAGAATGGGTAATTAGAGTTCCTGGTTCTTGTGCTTTAGACAGATTAAAGAAAAATGGTCTTCAGACAGTAGTTTGGGCTGAAGATGAAGATCAAGCAATGGATGTGGCAGTTGAAAAAAACGAATGGGAAATCTTAGATTTTCCTGTCAGATGGATTGCCTGTTTTCCTAAAAGACCTAGGTGATATTTAATTGAAAAGATCTTCAAGTAAAAAAATCAAAGGTAGTTATGAGTGGATATTATCTACTATTTTTATATTTTACTTTGGTGGAAAAGCACTTATATGGCTTGAGGGAGTCTGGGATAACAATACTTTTTTCCCTTGGGAAAGAATTGAACCCAATTATCCCTCTTTCGATAGTGCTCTAAAAGCATGCATAGAAGCTAATAAAAGGACACTTAATAATGAACGTGTAAAAGAGTTGTTTAATAAACGTTCAAACAGGGAAAGCTCATTTTTAGTCACCTATGATTTTTCTTTTGAGAGAACATTGTTGTCTAAGCAATGCAAAGTCATAGCAACAAAAGATCCCAACATTGGAAGAATGGAAGGATCTTTTAGCTTTCTTGAGAAAAAATACAAAGATCCCCACAATGTAAGAATGGAGGGAGGCCGAGGTTCTATTGAGAAAAATCCCGATGAAAGTAACAAATATCTAATAGCAACTCCTACGATTGTGACGAAGTCTAATAGCCGCCTTGAAGAGGATGTCTATTTCCCTTACAAAGAAAGCTGGGAAAAACGGGAAAAATTTATATATGGTTATACCAAAAATTAGCCAGCGAACCATCAGCGGTATTTGCTTTTAGGAAAACAGATGAACCGTCAAAAACGATTAAATATCAAACGTGTCATCTTCTTCCCTTTAATAGTTTATGCAGCATATTTATTTCTCGATAGTTTTATGCCGTTGTTTATGGTTGGATTTGTAATTTGGTTGCTATATAACTGGACTGGTAAAAGGAGATTTTGGTAATGAAACAATCAGATTTATAGGAATAATAAATGAAGATAATTTTTTTGATTGCAATTCTTTGTGGTCTTACTTTCCCAAGTGTGCGTATAACCCTTGCAGCGTTATTAGAAGGGACGTCTGACTATCTATATGATTCAGCAAAGAAGGAAAAGACTTTTATTCCCTATTGGCTGAAGAAGGTAAGAGATGACTAATTAATATTTATTCCGTACTGTCCTGCGATACCTTCTAAGTCATCCATCGAAAGATCATAGAAATAACTGCGAATACATTGAAAGGCATGAAAGCTTTCTAGCTTTCCTCTCCCTTTGTAGATTTCTCTAGCAATCTTGAGTGCAAGTTGTTCTTTTGTCATTAGATCAAGCAGCCTCTGGACACCATCCAATCTTTCTCTCTAGTCGCTGCATCCAACACTGACACTTTGAAGTTAGATGATCTCCATGAGGGATAAGACGTTGATGGAGATGACAAGTAAGAATTGTTCTGCAATGCCTGTCGCAGCAATAATTGAAATGTTGACATGTCATGCAAACGCTAGCTGAACGTGTGTGTTTAAGAGTGTCTTCTTCGAGATAGTCCCACTCCTCTGCTGGGTTGTAATGCTTCTGGGGTAAAACTTTTTGGGTGCGATACGAAGACATTGCCTTAATCCAATAGGTTCTGCTACCACTGAATTCCAATCTGATGCACGAAAAACGGCATAGGGTGAGGACGTTGGAGCCATGTATCTGTAGCAGTACATCCGTACTAGCAATGGTAAGGAGGTGTTGTCAAGCATTAAATTCAGGCTTCACGAAAAAATGACGCAAATATTTGAAGTCGATTAACGATGGAGTATGGACGTGACCACCCCCAGCCACCTTTAAAGATCGCGACACGGGAAGATCATCACCTTAGTTAAAAGCGTTAGATTAGCTATCTAGCGCACTTCTTTTAACCCTCAACGATAAACAAAGGGATAGAGCAATAGTGTCACAGATTGGCACAAGAGCAGCAGGAACACGCAAGGGAGCGAAGCTGAAAGGAATTATCTTTGATGCTCTAGCAGCAAAGGTTATTTAACCTTCAATTAAATCCTGAATCTCTGAAGGATATGGTATTTGTTGTTTTCTATTGTAAGCACGTACATATTTCTTTCGATGTCTACCGATCATATTCAGATCAAACGTAGATAAACCATTTTCATTCTCAAAAGGTAAAAGAGGGCATCTCTTCACTATCTTTTTGTGTGATTCATCCATTAGATCTCTACCAATATTATTTATAAAAAATCAACTAGAAAATATCACAAGAAAAATTAGTCAGTTTATCAACCGTATCCATAACGAAAACAAAAAAGAAAAAGAGCTCGATCAAATCGGGCTCATCGTTTTAACACTCAGTCAATGTATAAATGAGAAAGCTAACAAAGCACCAAAGGAGATTAACTATTGGCTTATGAAATATGAGCCTTGAATAACGTTGTATTCCATCACCATTCCAAGCAACTAGAATCATTAAAAATTCAAACTATCAAAGAAGTCATATGAAAGCATCCACTCTTTTTAGAGCTTTCTAAAGCAGATAAAAATATGTATTAATTATGAATAAATTGCGCCCTCTACCAACTACTGGTGCCCGAACTGGAATTCTTGAGGCTCTAGCATTTTTCCGGGATCCTAACTTCGCTAAAAGCCGATTTGATCGCCTTGGGAATGTCTTTGAGACATCAATGCTTGGCCAATCAATGGTTTTCATTCAGGGGGAGAAAGCTATTTCTGATTTGTTATCTCAATCAGAAGCAATAGAAGGTTGGTGGCCTGCAAGTGTCCAACAACTTTTAGGTAGCCATTCACTAGCCAACCGCAATGGTCCCTCTCACAAAGCAAGAAGAAGAGTAGTAGCCCAATTATTCTCGTCTTCAGCACTTCAACGCTATAGCCCTCGCATTATCAGCTTGATTGATGAGCTCGCAGACGAACTAAAAACTGCACAAGCTCCTCTCCCTTTGGCTGAAAAAATGCGACGCTTCGCTTTTTCCGTTATAGCTACAACTGTTCTGGGACTGGAGGGTAATGATCGTGATAAGTTATTTTCTGATTTCGAGATCTGGACCAAGGCACTCTTCTCAATTCCCATCGCTCTTCCAGGAAGTCCCTTTGCTAAAGCTCTCAAGGCAAGAAAACGTTTACTTAAAAGACTTCAAGAAATACTGAGCAATCCTATCAATAGCAAAGGCGGCTTGGATTTACTAGCAGGGAGTCTTGATGAAGCAGGCATTCCTTTAACTGATCAGGATTTGGGAGAACAACTACTTCTACTTTTATTTGCTGGATACGAAACTACAGCTTCTGCCCTGAGCTGCCTAATGCGGGAATTACTTCTCAAGCCACAGATAGAAACATGGCTACGTGAAGAGATAGACATTCTAGATTGGCCGCCAACTCCTGATCAGGCAACTATGGTTTACAGTCCCATCAATGCTCCAAGACTTGATGCCCTCGTAAAGGAAGTTATGAGATTTAATCCACCAGTAGGTGGTTTTTTTCGCCGTACCAAGAAAACGATTATCTTAGATGACATTGTCGTTCCTAATAATCGTGTCGTCCAAGTAGCTTTAATTGCATCTAACCGTCATGGGATTGTTGATCTAGATATCTTTCGACCACAACGTCATCTAGAAAATGAATGCTCTTTAAACCTGATGCCATTCGGTGGAGGTGAACGTGTATGCCTTGGTAAATCGTTAGCTGAACTTGAAATCCGACTGATGGTCGTTGGATTGTTTCGTAAATTAAAACTTGAAGTTATTCCAGATCAAGACTTCAGCCTACGTCAAATCCCCAGTCCCTCTCCTCGTGATGGATTGCTCGTCAAGGTAAAAGATTGACATAGAGTTTAGAAACAGGTGTGAGAATGTTAACCATTCACACACCACCCACACATCGCGTTATAGCTGAGATCCCTAGCACCAATCAAACATTGACTTAAAAACATCTTTTGCTAATAAATAGTTCCCTTTATGTGATAACAACCAATCTTAGCGAATCAGGAATCTCTATCCAAACTTGCAAGACCAGATACAATTCATTGATTAGATAATCAAATTGCGATGGCTCGCATAAAAGATCGGCTGAAAAATAATTCACCTGGTCCATTTTTTGTGGATTCAAGTTGCATTGATTGTGGTAGTTGCTGGCAAATAGACCCAGAACATTTTGCACCAACTGGAAGCAGTTCTTACGTTCACACTCAGCCAAATGGACAACAAGAAGTTGAAAAAGCTCTTTTAGCCCTAATCGATTGTCCTGTTGCAGCAATCGGCGCTCCAAAACACCTGACCGCAAACTCATCTGCTGATGTTTTCCCAATACTGGTTACCAAACATCCTGCAGGAGATGTCTATTACTGCGGTTGGAGTTCAAAACGTAGTTTTGGCGCCAGCAGTTGGCTAATTCTTTGTGCAGAAGGCAACGTGCTTATCGACTCCCCTCGCTGGAGTGCTCCACTTGCCAAACAAATCAAAAAGATGGGTGGTATAAGCAAAATAGTTCTAACTCATCGAGATGATGTGGCAGACCACGCAAATTGGGCCAAAGCTTTTAACTGTGAAAGGTGGATTCACCAAGATGATGCAGATGCAGCACCTGAAGCAGAAAAGCAAGTCATAGGAATGAATGTTCTCGCTCTTCTAAAGAACTTTAAGTTAATTCCAACACCTGGACATACCAAAGGATCAATGGTCGCTGTACTTGGTGATCAACAACAAATTCTTTTTAGTGGAGATCACCTTTGGTGGAATCCCAAAAAGTCCGTAACAGTTGCATCAAAAGATTATTGCTGGTGGAATTGGACCGAGCAATTGAAATCAGTAGAAAGGCTTCTTGATCTAGAAGTTCACTGGTTGTTACCTGGGCATGGATATGCCCATCAATTCAAGCCAGGACAATGGAAAGAGGCGCTCGAACAAACATTGCGTCATGCAGCAAGAGCAACCTCATCCAGACATCACATAACAATTAACTGACTAAAGTCAGTCCATTTTCTTTTAATTAGCCATCATATAAAACATAAACCCTGCAAGAATGGTGAGCTTTGCACCAATGCCATAAGCAATTATCTTTCCAAATCTTGAGCCTCTGGAATAATCAGACCAATGATTATCAGCCTTATCACTTGAAGTCATTTTTAATTAGAGAAAAAGGTTTAGCGAGAAAAGGAAGTTGCTATGCAGTACACCTCCCTTAACTCTCATTGGATCAATGCTCACTGATAACCAATGTTCGTACAAAATAACCACAGATCTTTCATATCCCTAGGCCGGTTGAGGTAGGGGTAACCAGTTCGAGTTAATTAGACAAGCTGCACCACCTAACAATTGGGGCAAGTATTAATCCATCGAGTTATTGTTGTTGGTTCATAAATATGACCTGATGCCTCAACAATTGGTTTTGTCTCAGGGTTAGTGAAGATGTCATATAAAACATTTTCGGGACCTTCGAACATAACGGTTGCTCGTTTTGGATCGTCCTTGCATTGGCCGATATAAAAAGTCCTCACACCCATTTCTTTGAACATTGCTTGTTGTTCAGGAGCGTTCATATGCGTGCAGTATTCTTCAAATGTATTGCTCAACTTGAAGTCTAAAACAGTGATTTCAGTTGCCATTAGGTCAGAAAATTTTAGAAATTAAAGCACAGAGCGTAGCGACATGACTGTTGAAGCAATAACAAAAAGAAGCATGATGTAGATATGAACTTCGCTGATAACTGGGCCAGGATTTTTGTTGTGATTACGTTTCTGACTTTTGGAGAAGCTCAGATTATTGGTGGAATCACTCTCAATTTTATTGCTAGTGTCTAATCTTTAGTTGGTGGCGAAATAACCTTGTCGAACTAATTCATCAAATACGATTGCACCTTTTGCTTTTTGACCAATCGATGGTGGCGAGCAGTTATCTAAAACAGCAGCTAGACAAGTGATCCAAACACTACCCTCGCAAACATTTGCAGCTTGGCAAATGTGAGTTGGTGCAATTTTTAGACAACCTTGCGTACGTGAAACTTTAATACTTTCAATTTGAGTATCTAGCTCTATCTCCAGCATCTGTAATTCATCCTTTGTCATCTCTGATCCTGAGGAATAGCATTCAAGTAATAATTGATAATTCATTTATTTTTCTTCTCTGTTTGCTGCTCAAAGCCATCCTTAAAATCAGAGCCTGATTTGTTAAACCGAGCGAGTAATGCTGCTATGGGTAGCCCTATCAAAAGAGCTACTAGCCATTGAGAAGTATCTTCCATTAATTGATTTTAAGCTCTACCGACTGAAGTAAATCCTTTTTCTCATTACTATTAATTCACTATGAAGTAGTAATTGAGTAAAAGCCGAGGTGTTGGAATCACAAGGAATCAAGTAGAAAATATTTATCCGATCAGGAGGTTTATGAAGCTTAGAACCCCATTTTCAGCCATCAAAAACGCGTTGAGTGATATTAGAGTTATGCATGATTTTAATTACGAAATCCCAGATGAAACAAGAGAGGAGTTTTGGAAAGAGGAATGTGAAATCCACCCAACCTCCTCAACATGCAAAGTCTATGACGACTAATAAGACAAACATTTAATGGATCCTCTAGATCCTGCTCTTCAAAGTACAGCCGTATCAGGAGTTAAGCCTTTACTTACTCTGGCAATTTTTGCTGGATTAGGATCTTTTTTCCTTGGAGCACTTGTTACTGCTATTAGAAGAGGAATGAAAGAAGACGGTTGGTTCAAATTCAATAAAGATGAAAAAGAGCAAGACTAATCAATTGCATTTTTAAAGTCTCTAATCTGCACAAATTGATCAACTTCTTACTATTAGGCCAAGCTGCGGATAACTCTTCATGCAAAGAATACTAATTACTCTTGGCCTAATAATCGCTTCGATCGGTGTTCTATATCCTTACTTAAAACAAATAGGCTTGGGAAAATTACCTGGGGATATCATCCTTCGAGGTGAGAATTCAACTTTTTATTTCCCAATAGTTAGTTGTATTGCAATTAGTCTGCTGCTTACAGTCATTTTTAATTTATTCCGATCCACCTGATGAGTTTTGCTGATAACTGGGCCAGGGTTTTTGTCGTGATTACGTTTCTGACTTTTGGAGAAGCTCAAATCATTGGTGGAATCGTTCCGAATCTGATTGCTTTTGTTTTATTCCTTGGAGCAATTGGATACTTTGCTTCAACGCCTACTTTGCGACCATCTTCATCTTTGGCATGATCTAAACGAACCACCATTGAAGGTTCCTCTGCCCAACTTTTGGCTCCTGAATGGGAGCCTTTTTCTGTGCCGTCATGGCTAATAAAACCAATATGGCATTTATTAGGTTGTGCAATAATTTCTCTCATGTAAGAAAGAAGTACACGCACAGAATCGTTATCCGTGTACTTCCAACCACCCCTTGATGCAACACTTTTTGCACTATCAATCCAAACGACATCAATCCCTTTTGACTTAATAAATTCCTCTAGTTTTACAACTCCATTTATGTCTGCTGACCATGCCTCATGCCCCTGCTCAGATTCATAAGCCCATAGATGAATCTTTGGATTGTCGCCGTAAAAAATTGGATCATCATCAGCGATCCCAAGATCATCCATTGCACTTTTAAAGGTGTTTGCACCTCCATCAGTTGCAATAAATAAGGCATTACCAGCCTTGCAAGGTTTACTCCGATCAAGGACATTTATACCCTTAGCAAAGTTGTAAGCAATAAATAAAGCCAGTGTTGTTTTACCAGTACCAGCTACTGCATAAAGAAGAGAAATATCTCCTTCAAGTAACCAGCCATCCATCAAATAACAGAGTGGTTTTACTTTTGAAAGATCAACTGAATCTTGAACAATTGGATTCTTTTTAAGTTTCCCATTGCTTAATCTTTTAAATAATGCGCTTGTGATTTGTTCAGGAGTGAGCTTGTATTCAGTTTTTATTTCTGCTCTAAGAGTCATCTCCTCATCAAGATCATCAGCTCGAATTGAATCAAGTAGTTCTTGAATTAACCCTGTAAATGTTGACCCCTCTTCATCAGGAGACATGAGCTGACCTCCTGTATTTATGACTTGGTGGTTTCCGTTTGCGCCGTGTTAATGGTCTGTGAACTTTGAAGGTATGGCAAAGGTCATTCTTATCGACCAGTGCCCAACCATCAATTACATCTCCAAGCTTCAAAGTGCCATGTTCTTTCTCTGCGCTGAAGGTGCTTCCGTTCATGCAAAAGAGCAAACCATTAGAACTTTCTTCGCACCAAAGATCACGATTCCTTCCACAAATCGGGCATGGATTTAATCGTTTAGTTGATGCACCACCTCCATAATGTTTTTTCTTTTTAGGTGCATCTTGTTGATTAGCCAATTCTAAAACAAAATTCCAAACTTCATCACTTGGTGGCTTTATATCTTCGGGGCCATAACCTCTAGGCCAAAAATAATTACCATTGTTGTCTGGATGTTTCCCAGTAATTAAAACTTGTCGGTCATTAGTGAGAAAAACTTCTAGTGCTTCTCCCTTTTTTTTTACTTCTCCATCGTCATCTTTTACAGCTTCTTTGGTAACAACTTTTCCTTGAAATTGACCATATGGAAGTTTTGCGATTTGCTTTGGAGTTGGTTCATATAACACCTTGAATCTCCAAGGATCATCATCTCGATGGACTTGGAAAGAGTCATCGAAATTAAGACCCAAATCAGCTGCATAAGTTAAGGCAGTTTCACCATCAATGTCTTTGCATAAAAGATGAAGTCCTGTTTTGACTCCAATGCCTGTTGCTCCAGACGTAGAAAGAATCGTTTTGATTGAGAACTTTTTGTCATTCCAATCCTTCAAGTAATAACCATTTAATCCAATTGGTACTTTCCCTTTGCATGGAAGGAAATCCCAAAAAGATTCCTTTAAGTGCAATTGGTACGCTTGTCGGCAAATTTCATTGTGATTTACCCCTCCATCTGCCGTATCATGCGCCATTTGGTGGTCTTCTGAATAATTGAACCCAGTAATACAAATCGGTTCTGGGAATCTGACTCCCTGCCTTGTCTGCAGGGGGTCGGCTAACATAGGAGCAACGACAACCCCATGGCCTTCAAATTTTTTGAGGGTCATTTTTTATGCAGCAACTTCTTTTATCAATGAAGGTTCAAGCAAATCTGATTCCTTAGATTTATGCAATTCATTAAGGACAGCCTCACAAGCCTCCAGGTCATAAAGACAATGACTGTTTTTAGCTCGAGGAATTTTCCTCATCCAACAAGTGCCTTCAATTAAAAGGCCAAGTTTCCTCATGGTCAGCAAAGTACGTTCTGACCGTCCGAGATATTCAGCAGCAACCTTTTGGGAATGCCACTTTATTTTTGGTTCCATTTTCCGACTAAAGGGAAATCCCTTCTCTCTTCAATGCTGCTTTGATGTTCCTAGGAAACTTGTGAAAAAGACTCCTATAAATCCCTAACTGAAAATCATCCTTAGAATCAATTGCTTGCCTAACTCTCCCAAGAAAGTCTTCAACATCCAAGGGCTTTTCTTTATTTAGGGGTTTTTGAACTGGCTTCATTGCAGCCTTAAAAATTAAAGGGGTGAATATTTAGCCATCAAGAATTGATCTATTACTGAAGTTACCCCGTAGGACTTACGGGCCACCTTCTTGCATTGCTAAGAAGATAACTACTTATTCTTAATTTGACAACAACTTTCTAGAGTAATCTTATTCACACTTGTTTTTACACCAATAAAAAGGGGGGCAGTTAGCCCCCTAAAAAATCGACTTCAACCGAGCTTTTAATTTAACTTTCAGGCAATGGTATATGGCTTAATTAACACAAGACTTTTAATTCATTCCAAGTTGATTAAGCTTTAATTATTAGACAGTTTTCTATAGATATAAATGCAAAAACTATATAGATCCCTAGTTTTAATTATTTTTCTTTTTCTTACCCAACTGATCTCTAAGCCAGTATTTGCATGTGTTGAGGGTTTGACGTGGGGAATGGACCTTCAAAATGTAGAGAGTCATCTTGGTATATCTTTCAGTCCCATCAAAGAAGAAACAACTCAGAATCTTTTTGAAGTTACAGATATTCAGATTAGCGGTTTACCTGTAGAGGTTCTTCGAGTTCGAATTGAAGATGAGGATGGATTAAAGCAACTTGCTTATGAAATAGACAACGAAAATATGACTGAAGTCTTAGCAGGATTAAGGTATCGCTTTGGTCCTCCAGTTGGTACAAGCGTTGAAGTTGAAGGTGGCTCTCCTCAACAACAATGGATTTGGCATACGGGAGAAGATGTGATTGTGGCAGTTAAAAGCGAGCATCGTCCATTTGTGCTTTCTTATCGACCATCACTTCTAGACCCCTCTTTTCTCTAAGAGAATTTTTGAAAATTTTAATTACCCAAATCCCCTTGTATTTGATTTAGGCTGATCAAGAACATTAAGGAAGTGAGTTTTATCACTTCCTACATCATAAAGCGTGTAATAAGCTCCAGCACCAATACCTATCACTCCTCGTTTAGGTACTTTCTGCTCTTGTTTGCGATCACCACCTAAATCTTTTACATATGAATTAACGACAGCGTCAGTCAACTCAAGATGAAATTGCTGACTACTTCTTGCTGTAAATAATCTGTTCACACCAAGACGAGTAAGACGATCAAGAAGAATAAGTGGAGGAGTATCAATAGTTATTTTGTCTCCAATATCTTTCGAGCTTCCATGAATTAACCCACAATCTAATTCTACGAATCCAAATTCAAGTGAAGCCAACCAATTCAAATAATATGGATCAACAGCATTTACAAGAGCCTTCACTATGCCTTCTCCTTTATTCAAGCGTAAAGCATCTGCCTTTTGTTCTCCACGAAACCCCCGTTCTGCAAGCAACTGATCTTCCCACCAACCATAAATACAATGAGGCTTTAAATCACCAGGGTGAGGATTAATTAACCTGTCAATCAATGAATTACAATCTCTCTCGGCTCCAACCATGTCACCCAAAACAAACAAAGTTATATCCCCTCGAATTTTCTTTAAATCTTTTTGAATACGTTCATACGTCTCAAGGTCCCCTTTTAGACCACTTATAAGAGCCCAGCGTTCTATCATCTTTCACACACGTGACTAGCATCCTCGGCCAGTTCTGCGAATTCGAAGCCATGATTCAATCGCCACGCAAAGATAGAAGGCAGCCCGGCTTCTATGATTGCTTTGCAAGTTCGATCGATATCATAGGAAACTTCTTTAATATCAATATTGTTGGTTTTGTCGTCGAAAATGACATACGTCGCTTTACTACCTCCATGACGAGGTTCGCCGACAGAACCAGCATTAATAATTCTTCTCATAGGTAAATTTATTTCTTTCTCTTCTGTTTGTTTATTGGGAGTATTTTTAAGAGTTATACGAATGGAACCCTGTCCTAATTCGCGGACATAAGGTAAGTGTGTGTGACCACAGAACAAAGTTTCGGCTCCAGACATTTCTACTCTCTCCAGTGCTGCGAATGCATCCATATCAGGAAGGAGATATTCATGTTGACTATTAGGACTACCATGCACAAAAAGTAATTTATCTCTACGAATTGAAGTTGGAAGACTAGCTAAAAAGTCTTTATTTTCATTTGTCAACTTTTCAGTAGTCCATTTATGAGCTAAATGCCCACGTCTTTCTGCGAGTTGAGATGGATAGCTACAATCACACGCATCAAGTCCGTCAACTACATCTTCATCCCAACACCCTTGGCAGGTAGGAATTTCACGCTCTTTAATTAAATCAACCACCTCATTTGGATGTGGTCCATAGCCAACCAAGTCACCAAGACAAGTAATAGTATCAATTCCTTGACGATCAATATGATTTAAAACTGCCTGAACTGCTGGTAGATTTGCATGTAGACATGAGATTACTGCTTGTTTCATATATTAGGTTTAGTGAGTAGCAGCTAATTGCTGATTCGAAAGAGAAGCTTGATGCATCTCCAATACAGAATCATTTATGAGACAGAGATTGATAGTTGATTTGATTCTTGTGAATTCAAGATTTCTTCCTTGAATAACGAGTTGCGATATTCGTTGAGGTCTCCCTTTGGGTGGTGAAATATCATTCAGTTGCAAGAACTGTGAACCAGGCTGACTAACAATCCAGTTGAAATACATAGACCGTCCATCAGGGATATTTAACAAGGCTTTTGCTCGATATACATCTCCATAAGCTCCGTTAACTAACTCAAACCAAAAAGTATTTAGACTTGGTGGGTCCCAAACGTTCTCTTGAAGATTGAGACTCAAAGATTCGATTTTAGTGAAATCTAATGTGTCCTTAATAGGTAATTCAGTATCACGACCAAAATGTAGATATTGATCTGGTAAAAGTTTTAAATTCTCAAGCTGGCTAATAATACGTGGATCAATTCCAGCTAAGCCAGATTGATTAGGGATATAAAACTGAGATAGTTCAATGAAAATCACCGAATCATCTTGATCAGAAAACAAGTGATCCGAAGGTTTTGATAAATCTATTAGCTGTGGAATTTGATCTTTAAGGAAGACAAAATCTATCTCAGAAGAGTTTGCTTGTTCCAAAGATTTTTCTGAGAAACCAGAGAGGCGAATATAACCACAAGAACCACCATGTTTTTTTATCTCACTAAGAATCCAGTTGGTTTTACCGCAACCCGGCGGACCCGAAATTAACCAGACCTGACGCATCTATAAGATAGGAGATAGCGTATAAGAATATACACGCACTATGGAAACGATTACCATTTTCATTTTCATTTGAATATATATAGGGAATAGATTCAAAAAAAAATAAAATCAAACCGCTGAGTTATCTGACGCGGAATAATTCCTTTGCAACCATTAGTAAGAAGGGGGCTGCAATGCGCATTTAATTACCTTCTCAACATCTTCTTCTTTAAAGAACATCCTTATTTAAAAAACTGTGGTCTAATAAATTTTTATAAATTTAATTGATGCAAACTTACGTAGTTCATTGGCAGTTTCCTAATCAAGAAGCACATATAAAAGGATGTGATGCATTTGCTGAATATCTTGAAGGCGGTGCTGAATATGACAAATTTGAAGGTTTCGAGGTCGTCCTTAGAGTTGTAAATCCTGAAGGTGCTAACGGATGGGAAATCGTTAAAGCCTCAGATCACAAAGCCGTTTGGAAATCTTGTCATCCTTGGTGTGCTGGATTTGGAGTTGATATTGAAGTGGTTCCAGTACTTACAGATAGTGAGTTTCTAGAGGTTCACAACGAGATCAAGTCGTAAAACTTTCTTGCCGAATAAAAAGGGGGCAGTTAGCCCCCTAAAAAATCGACTTCAACCGAGCTTTTAATTTACAAGTGTCAGTCATCCACAAGACTTAAGGGATTACAGCAACCCAAGAGAAAGCAAGTCCAATCCCTATCCAAATTCCTGCAAATAAATTGCGACCATTCAATCCAAATTTATCAATAACTGATTGAGTGGATTGTGTGACCAATAAAAGTAAGAATAGTTGTGCAAGAAGAAGACCTAAAAAGTATCCAATCATAGGTGTAGGTTCTGCTCCAACAATGGTGCTTCCAAGCAAGTAGCCATGTAGTGAAAACATCGGCAAAAGCCATTTTGTGCTCACAAGGTTCAGAACAATTAAGCCCTCTACAGCCAAAGTTAGAGAGACAAGTGCTTCTGCCCAAGGAGCTACTAAATCAGGCAAGGGCTGCAGTTGAACTAATGAACTTCCTGCTAATCCAACAGCTAAAAGTGGAATAATCCATTTAATGGATTTCTTTAATCCCACCAGTGCGATTCCTAACATGAAAAGTAAATGATCAGGTCCAAGCAATGGATGACCAATACCACTAAGGAGAGCCTGCCAACCTGAAAGATCAGTACTCTCTCCCATTCCAAAAGGATGATGAGCTAAAGCTGAGTTAGATAAGAAAGTAAGTAATAAAAATAATGGAGTTAAAACTGCAAGAGAAAACTTGCGCACCAAAAAGTGAAACCTCATAGGTCGATCCTCGTCGAATTGTAAAGAAGGCGGGCATTCTGACTGGTACCGAAGAAGCTCGATACATCACAGTTGCGGGACAGCAGCGGATTCGCACCACTTTTCCCCATTACTTCCAATAGCTGATCACTATTAGAACCTCATAAATAATTTAACCCTCAAGTAGCAAACATAATTAGGAACGTAATAGCACCGTTACACCTAAGTCCGTTAAATCCTTTAATTCAGCTATATGAAAAGTTCTATCTCTGTACGACTAACCAAAAGCCTGCTTAGAGAGGGGGTCTCACCTTCTATATGACATAAATATGACATAAACCACTAAAAGCCATTAAAAAAGACAGGCTGGGAAACCTGTCTATGACTGATCGGGGCGACAGGATTCGAACCTGCGACCTAGTGCTCCCAAAGCACCCGTTCCTGTATAATGATTGCAATGCTTTTCAGTCATACTCTTTATTATAGCTGACTTAGTCTTGACTTGTCCAGACCAATATGGCACGATTTGCCCACAGTTTGCCCACAAATGCCAAAAGTAACCAATTCAGCCATATGGGCCGTAAGCCTTAGAAAAAGCGTTAGTAAATTGTCTAAGGGTTGGACTGTTGAAGACGCTCGTGGGAATGTTCGCTTAGTAATAAGAATTCCAGAACAGCCAAAGCAATCTGTTGTTCTTCCTCTCAGTTGGAATGAACTTCAAGCAGATGATGCCTATATCCGAATCAGGAATATTTATTCCCTAGTTGCTAAGGATGGATATTCCCTCAAGCAAGCTGCCGAAGTTTGCTCTGGTAAAGCCCCAAAAAAAATTAATCAAATTCCTTGGGCTGAATATATAAATGATTTCAAGGAAGATAAAACCAACAGAGGAAATACCATTGCTTTATCTACTTGGGATAAAGAGTATTTTCTCAGCCCAGAGATAATTGCTGAGAAAGCTAAAAATGTAAAGGGGAATATGAAACCGATAACTGTTTTTCCAGTTTTAAATAATGCTCTTGCACTTCTAGAAAAAGGATCTGTATCTACACCAAAAAAATTAATTGATGAATCTGTAAAAAACTGGACTGCTGGAACTCGATCACGACAACAAGCAGTTCGAAACCTTTCAGCTTTTTTAAGATGGTGCGTTGATGAAGAAAAAATCCCTCCTACATGGATGCCTAGAAGTGATTTAAGTCATCACATTGGTGTAACTCCTAATGCATTACAAAAGCCAGAAATACTACCAGAAGATAAAGCAGTCAATGATCATATCTTGGTTGAATTAATCGACCACGTAGAGGGCATAGATCAAAGATGGGCTTATGCTTTAAAACTTATGGCTGAACTTGGTTTAAGGCCAGTAGAACTTTTGCACTTACAAGTCAAAAAAGACTTTAGTGGAGAAAAAGATTTTTATTGCACCTATAAAAAAAAGGCAGGCAAGGGTGCAACAAAGGAGGGGGAATTATATTCAGTACCACTCAAGAACAAAAAAGAAGTTATCCAAGAATGGAATTTAATGGAGGCATTCGAAAAAGAAAAAATACAACTACCAGATCTTGCAGGTTATAAATATGGCGTTGCTGACGCACTTAAAAACTTTTTAGAGAGAAGATCAAATACAAGAAAAGATGGAACAAAGGGAACACTTTCAAAGCAAGCTGAAAAATGGTTTGAACTAAAAGAGAGAGTTTATAAAGAGGATAAAAAACATTTGACCTTGTATTCCTTTAGACATAGCTACTCCCTTCGATCTCACGAAAGAGGAATCGATCCAGAGAGCGTTGCAGTTGCCATGAGACATAATTTAAGAACTCATACTCAGTTTTATCCAACTGCTGCAAAGAAAGCAGTTAAAAATACTTTTAAAAAGCAAGTTTTTTAAATAAAATCCTAGACTTTTACTAGGAATGTTAAGTCCTAGCATATTGCTATCACTTTGATATTGCCCTTTAATTGATTGGTACCAAATGGGCACCTATTTAATATTTTAGGGTTGTAAAATACCGACATGAGTGTTATCTTACTTTCAACTGATTCATGCGCTCCAACTTAATGACACCTAGTTGGAACAACGGCTTGATTTTGTGTTTGGTGTCTTTTGTTAACCCCTTGAATAGCTATGGCTAGCAAAAGAAGAACTCCACCTCCTTTTTTAAAAGGTCGCAAAATCTCTGACGACAAAAACAACAGGCATGACTCTCTCCAAATAGGTAGAGATATAAGTGCTTTTAATTTTGATTTAGTCAATGAAGAAGATGAATTAAAAAACATCTTTGGTGAAGGTGCTTTAAGTGCAGCCAAAGCGATTAAGGGATAAATAATTTTACCAATGCCAACTGAATCAAACTGGAAGGTTTCCAGAGATGCCGCTTATTTTTTGCGCGTATCTGAACGCCAACTTTTTCGCTTGCGTAAAGCAGGGATTCTTGTTGCTGGGACTCACTTTATTAGAAAGTTTCCTACTGCAAATTCTGCACTTTTATATCAAGTCGATCTTTGCCAACAGGCAATGAAAGATGCCTCTAGTCGCAATGTGCAAACCCTAGAGACTGCGGAGGTTTGAAAGATGAGTGAAAAAGATTTTGCAGAGTACCAAGTAGCTGCACATATACTTCTTGATCTTATTTTTCAATACATGCCAGAAAACCCAGAAAGGTTTTCACAGGAAGTTCAACAATCATTAGTTATCACATCTATTGATAAAGCGATATTTGCCATGCAAATAATCACTGGTTTAAAACAGCTTTCATGCAGCGAGATAGTTCATACCACTTACGAATCACTTAACCCAAATATCAAACAAGACAATGACTGATAAAAAAAATGGCCCTACCCCTCCTGACAGGAAAGGGGAAGGAGCCGCATTACCACAATCAATTGTAGTTGATTTATCTATTGATGATGTTAAAAATACTTTAGGGGATTTGTGGTTACCTCAACTAGTTGATAATGATGCACGTTTACTAGGCGAGGGGCTATAAGCAATGACCCCGAAAACTTGGCGAGAACAAGCCCATCGGCTATCGATTTTTAATGGGAAACTATTACCTGCAAAAATTATTGGTAAAAAGAAGGTACTTTTAATTGAGAAATTCAGCAAAATAAAAGACCAAAATTTTACTTATGAAGATTGCTTAAAAAATCCTCAACTCAAAATGATTGGGCTACGAACAGATCTTGATAAAATTGTTATTGATATTGATGGGGAGAAAGGTAGTGAATTGGCTCTTAAAAAAGGATTTGATTGGAATAAACATAGAAGCTGGTATGTAGGTAGAAGGGACAATGCTGAACGCTTTGCAATCATTTATCGGCGTACACCTGAACAACAAAAGTTTGGGCGTATTCATATAAATGACAATGAAAATCAAATCGACCTTCTTTCAAGTCCTTCTGCTTGGAAGGTAGTAATGGGAGATCATCCAAGCGGTGATTTATATCGCTGGTTTGGTCAAGGGCCAGAGAATCTAAGTTATTGCCCAGACCATGTTTGGTCGTTTGTTGTTAATCATGCTGCTGACTTTCGAGAAAGGCTAGAGCAAAAGGCATTTGGAAGAACTCCTACACCTAGAGGTACATGGCGACCAGCTCGGCCTTGCATAGTTTGCGGGCGTGACCATGACAACGATTGCAGCATCAACAGGGACAAAAATTTTGTATTATGCCATCACGGGAAAACTGATCATCCGCCAACAGTAAGAGTTGGTGAAACTATCGAAAGAAAAGGACAGAGTTGGGCATTTTGTGGTTTTGGCAGAAACCATCATGGCTTTGGCAAATGCTCCAAATTCAAACTTGAGATAAAAACTCCAACTCCTTGGCAGATTATTTATGGAGGAAAGAAATGATTGATATTTCATCAGCTATAGATAGATCTAAAGTTGTGGAAGGTTGGCAACCAGCAGTACATTCAGTTCTTGATCAAAAGCCTACTGAACTATATGTAGGAGATTGGAGTGTCAAATGTAGACATTGGTTCCCAAAACTTCGCTACAACGAAGTTACTAAATTTTGTGAGATTGATGGCAAAAAAATTAAGCCTTCTTCAGTTGATCAAATTTATATTGTTTTAGGTGAAGCAGGATGGAAGATCTCAAAAGAGAATGCTAAAGATGTATTTTTAAAAGTTGCTCAAGAAAATAGCTACAACCCAATAAAGGAATATCTGGAATTTATAGAAAAAGATCAAAGTATTATTCCTGCTGACACTTCAAAGCTTTCAACAACTTATTTAAAAACAAATGAACCATTATCAGATCAAATGCTTTTTAAATGGCTAGTCGGAGCGGCTCAACGAGTATTTGAAAATGGCTGTCAGATGGATTATTGCCTTGTCATTAAAGGCGACCAAGGAAAAAACAAAAGTACTTTTGCAAGAAAGCTTTGCAAGGGTTACTACACCGACTCAAATGCAGATGGGAAAGATGAAAAGATGTTAATTGGGACATGTTGGTTCAAAGCTTTTGAAGAGCTGGAGACCATGACAGGAAGAAAAGAAGCTGGTGTGGTAAAAAATCTAATTACTATTAGAGAAGATATTTTTCGTGCACCTTTTGCAAGTGGTACAGATACTCACCCTAGAAGTTCTGTTTTTTGTGGGACGGTAAATGATGATAAATTTTTAAGAGATCACACTGGTAACAGGCGTTTTTGGATAGTTGAGGTTAAAGAAAAAATTGATGTTATTAAATTAGAAAAAGATCTTGATTCAATTTGGAAAGGGATAATGCTTGCTTACAGAGAGGGTGTTTTGCCCATGCTCAATGAGGCTGCTGAAGAGCTTTCAAACCTTAGGAACAGTCAATATGAGCAGGAGGATCCCTTCGAGCATTACGCTCTTAAATTCATTGAAAGTACAACCAAAAGCAAGTTCACAGCTAGAGAAGTTCTTGAAAGTGACAAGTGTTGTCATGAACCAGAGAAGATAAGTCAAAGAGATATGACCGCCATGGGTAAAGCTCTTAAAAGGGTTGGATGTCAACCTGCTGGACAGTCAAACAAGAAAGGTGATCGATCTAGATTATGGACTAAACCAGAAAACAACTCAGACCAACTCAGTAAATCCAATCTAGTGAGTTCCACTAAAAGCCAGTCAGTGCAGTCTCTTATAAATTTTTAACTCACTAACTCACTAATAATTTATAATAGTTATATATATGACTACATAAGGAAGTTATAGAATTCAATGAGTTACTGAGTTTCTGAGTTTCATTGGGTCCTTCTTGGATCGAGATTCATGGGTTATTTCGGGGCGCAAAAATCTCCTAGGCTTATCAATTGAAAAGTATGGACAGTTAATGGTTTAGAAACGTCTTTTAAGGGTATAAATGTAGTTAACACTGTCTTTCAAAGAAGTTGTAACAACTTCTCTCTATTTGTCTACAAGTTACAAACCATGCCGTATTGCACCTATAGCGAAACAGCACGAATCCTTGGATATTCTTCTAGATCAACTCTTTATAAAGTACGTAAAGATGGTTGGCTAAAGCCTTATGAAGTCAGTATTGAAGGAAAAAAATACCTTGATTTGCACCCAAGAAATCACAAACCATTAGATCAATATCTCAAAGGAATCTTGCAATGGAGGCCAAGTAACCCAATTAGAAAGATGAAATATTTGGACGCTTAAATTAAAAAACTTAAAAGAATTAATGAGAAAAACTCAATTTATGCTTATTTATTTCAGAATCATTTGATAGTTCCAATCATTTTTGAATTGGATAAGAAAATATAAAAAAGAGAAGAAATATTAACCACTATTTTTAATAGGAATCAGGATAATCATTTTGAAGCTTATTTAGTAAACTTGCATTAACCTACAAAGCCGATTAACTCGTTCTGCTTCATCAACAGTATTAATTAAACCCATTGCGAGACTGGGAGAACCAACAACTATAGATAGGCATTGTGCACGACTAATCGCAACATTCAACCGATTAGGCTCTAACAAGAAATCAATCCCCCTAGGCGCATTATCACCCGAGCTTGCAGTTAAAGAATGAATAGCAACAACAGCTTCTTGTCCCTGAAAACGATCAACTGTCCCCACTTTTGCCTTTCCTGCCAGCCTTTTCTCAAGTTGATTGACCTGAACGTTATAAGGTGCCGTCACTAAAATATCATGAGCCGTTATTTCTCCAGAACATTCTCCATCGCCTTGAGCATGCCTATAACTTCCACCAAGTAAATCATCAATAATTTGCTCTATACGATCAATTTCTTCAATACTTTTAACACTACAACCAGTATGAGTAACGGATTCAAAAACCAATCCATAATTTGGAAATGGTTGACCTCTATTATTTTTGCAAGGTTTTTTCCATTCAATACTATTAATCGTATTTAATTGATTAGCTTGAAGTCTTTTATCGTAAAACAACTCTGAGACAATATCCGTAATACTTGGAGCCATTCGCCAACTTGTTGCCAAGAAAATCCCTTTTTCTGCTGGAACAACATTGGCCCCCTCCATTAAATATTCCAAACAAGATTTCCCTGATTCACCTGGATGATCAGCCTGTGTTGGCTGTGAAAGCTGTTGCTGATCTCCTACTAAAAGAATTGCTTTTGTACAACGTGCCATCACCAATAAATTTGCTAAAGACATTTGACCAGCTTCATCAATCACTAAAACATCAAAACCATTTGCCATGTCTTCTCGTGACAGAGCCCAAGTCGTTCCACCAATAACCCCTTCTGTTGAAGATAAAGATGACGAAGAAATTAATTCAATCCCTTGATCTGTAAGTGGAGGATCTTCTTTTTGACTTGTACATTTAATGATTCGACTATCCACTTTTTCTTTCAAGCAAGTAGCTTTTGTTTTCAGAAGAATATTGTTGATTGCTTGGTTGCTATTAGAGCTTATAGCAATTCGTTTATCTCGTTTAAGCAACTCCGTAATCAATCTTGCAGTAACAGTCGTTTTGCCTGTCCCTGGGGGACCCTGCAAGGCAATAGATTGCTCTGGTTTCTCTTCTAAAAATTCAGCTAAGACTTGTGGTAATACATTGGGTTCTTGACCAACTTTTTGGTTCAGTTCAATCAAGCCTTCAACAGATTGTCTTTCTAATAATTGTTTTATAGCAGTTGGTAATTTTTTTTCGGCATGAATCCAGTCAACAGCTTGTTGTTCTAATCGATCCCGTAGTGGTTTAGAGATATCAGAAGGGACTTTAATTAAGGTACAAGGTCCCATAGGAACACCTTCTGATTCTCCTGCCTCTAATCGCTTCGCTTTCTTTCGCCAAGGATATTTAAGAGTGACCTCACCTCGATCACCATCAACTTCAATTGAATCTAATTTCAACCCTGTCGATGCAATTTCAACAGTTAGCCTTGATGCTCCATCAGGACTGCTATAGAGTTTTAAATCCTGTGATGGATTGAATTTTAAGTAGTGATAGTCAGCACCTGTTCTTGCGCTTTCTCTTGATTCTGAGTTTTGCCAAATTGCCCCTTCTATAACTTCACTATCTTCTAATAATTCATCAGGATTAGAATTAGCAATCTCTTTTCGATCAAAATATGTCCACCACATCACTTTGGCTTCTCGATGATGAAAAGGTAGTAGATGACCTAGTAATCGCTGAACACGCCAACTAATACCTCTATTACCTTTTTGATTAATCCCAATGGGATCATCATCTATACCGTTAGAAGAGACAGTTTTGTATTCCTCAGGTAAACCTTCTAGTAGTTCATGAGCAAATACTTCAAGAGGGTTAATCTTCTCTGGAATATCTTCTTCTATTAATGGTTCTATGGGTTGATCAGGTAATCCTTGCTCTTTCCTTAGTTTGAGTAACCACTCATGAAGAAGCACAGTCGACTCACAATCTTCTCTGTTATAATCTTCAATCACTTGTAGTTGTGGACTCCCATTTGGAGCTTCGCCAGGATTTTTAGGTTCACCAGAAACGGCCCAATTTCGATAAGCGACTACAGAATCTCCAGCTGTTTTAACATCAGCATCTCTGTCATCCATATAAAGCTTCTCTACTTTTTTAATTGAATAGCTATCTTCTCCTAAGACTATTGCTCCAGTAACAACAGGAAGAAGGTCAACAAGAAGATCGGAACGTAGCCATTGATCGACAACTCCTTCTTTAGTGGAGTGTTGTTGCGCTAAACGACGAATAGCACTTTTCTCATAACTGCCATAGTGGTAGATCCTCAGTTCAGGAAATCTTTTACGTCGACTCTGCACCCATTCAACCCATTGTTCAAAAGCTTTCTTTTCTTCTTTCGGGGAATGAGCCCACCAAGCTTTATAAATACAATCACTGTTGGATCTGTCCTTGTAAGAAAGACCAATGAGGTATTCAAGATGAGTACCAAGAACAGGATCTTGAACACCTTCTAAGTCGAACCAAATATCCCCTTGATTAGCCTTAGGTAAGAGTGTTAGTCCTTTACCGTTTTTAATTTTCTTCGCAATGAAATTAGGTTTTCCATCAGGACCTTTTGGAGCAACTTGAAGCTTGGCCTGCTCTCTTAAGTCATATAACGCTTCTGAACTTAAGCCCTGAATTTTAGATCCTTGGGGTAAAGCTGCTAAATCATCAATCGTATGTACATCAGCTTGCTTAAGCTTGATTCTTTGCGTTTGACGCATCTTGGCAACTACTATCAAATCCCTTGATGCTTCTAAACGTTCTTCAATAAATGCTGCCCAACTTCCATGATCTCCTGGAGCATCATTAGGTTCAACATCAGGATCAAAAGAACTACAAAAATCCTTATATCTTTTCCTTAAGAGTTGATACCAAGCCCAAAACTTATCGACTGCAAATTCCTTGAATTTTCCACCACCTAAATAAAGTTCAAAGTTATTTGGTCTCTGTCCAAGTAATGGTGTCAATAACTCGCAGTATGCACAAGCCTGAACCAAGAAAGTAGTTTTTGCTGAAGAGGAAAGCTTGCATTCAATAGGTTGGTAACTCCAATCACCAAATAAAGAAGAACCTTTTACTTTCCTTAAAAGGTCAGCAGAACCACGCATCTCATCACTGTGCAGTGATGCTTGCCAAATAAAGTCGTATCCATCAGCCATCGCATTCTTCGTCGCTAGATAATCTCTTTCGTTTTGTTTGCCTGGCAGATGAGCGACATTAAAGCCTTTTTTTTCTAGCTTTGCGATTAAAACTTCTTCATGTCGTAAACCATCAGCAAAGAGTTGCTTATCTAGTTCAGTATCGTCTGGACGCTTATCCTTAAACAGACCTTGAGCCCTTAGTTCTTCCCACCAAGCACCGATAACAGGACTCCTACAAAAAAGTGAGAGTTGAGTGGGAGTAATTTGTCGAGGCATCAAGGCATAATATTTCTAGAACACAAAGCTATCTTATATCTACTAAGCTTTTTCTATCGTTAAGCCTAATTAAGATTGTTAATTGCTTAGTGATTCATTTTCCCTTACCCAATAAAAGGAGAAGGTTTACCACTGTAGGTTATAACAACACGTTTCTTTGCTCTTGTTGCCGCCACGTGAAGTAAGGATCTTTCTTTCTGATTAAACAAGTCTTTGGAAGTTTCGTCTGGTTTCTGATCAAGTTCAAAACGTAGAGGCATTTGTATATCATCAAGTCTAGGGAGGAAAATCTGGTCAAATTCAAGGCCTTTAACTCTATGCATGGTTGCTAAACGAAGAGAATGATCACTAGGGTCATCAGATTCTTTTTCATTAATAATACGGGTACCAAAACCTTCTTTCTCTAGCAAAAGGTTTAATTTCTTAACCTCGCTATTAGTTCTCGCTGTGATGCAAGTTGAACCAAGAGTTCCTTGTTCAGAATTAATTTGTTTAATTGTTTTAACAAGAAATTTCATTTCTTCAGCTGGATCATCAAACCCTTTAATCAAAGGCTTGTCTCCATGAAGGAGTGATCTGTAGTCATTAGTAGAATCAATACCTCCATCAAGATCATCAAAAACAAGACCATGTAATACGGCTGTAGCCCAATCACGAGTTTCCTCAGTAGTACGATAATTAATTCTTAGTTTTCTTGATCGGCCACGGATTTCAATATCACAATGTCTTAAAACCACAGGTCGTCCATAGATACGTTGATGGGGGTCTGCAACTATAAACAGATCATTAACATGAGGTTCTCCAACTAATGCTCTGAGAAGATTAAAGCTAGACAAATCAAAATCCTGCCCCTCATCTACAACTATCGATAGGTATTTTTGTAAAGAGTCAGATGATTTAATTAATTCAGCCGCAGCTTGTTTAGCTTCCTCTGGCTCCCAAAGCCCACGCTGTCTTAATTCAGATCTTAAAGTATCAAAAACCGGCCAAATTCGAACACGATTCTGCCGAGTGAGACGTGTCCCTCGGCCGACACGTCTGGCTGTGATGTAATCAGGAAGTGATCTACAGCCTTGTGCGAGAATAACTTCTTTCCATTCTTCTTTATAAAAACGAAGATCTAAGCCTAAAGACGTATCCTCCATTCCCATCGCTATCTCCCAGCAAGCATCTTTTGTTTTCCTATCAAAGGCACATACAGGAAGGCCTTGGCCTTTAAGGAATTTGATCACCCAGCCATCAAGATGTTGTACTTCAATTAGTTGCAGTTCTTCTGGCGTGCAGATTTTAGTTAAATTATTACGGATATCGGTAGCAAGATTTCGTGTAAATGTAGTAAAAAGAATCCTTCCTACTTTGCCATTGCGGATAAGTTGCGTAGCTAACCAACGAGCTTTATGCATCGCGACAACAGTTTTACCAGTCCCGGCTCCGCCAAGTACTCGGACTGAGCCGTTCCAGTCGCGTTCTACCAAACGACGCTGACTGGGGTGAAGAAATACTCGCCATTGCTCCATTGGTGCCGAAAGCATAGCTTCTAGAACATCATCATCGGTAATGACCATGAACTCGGCCTGACTTTCAGGCCTGCCGAGTGCAGAAGCAACATCGGCAGTATCTACATTTTTATCGTCAATATTTGTTAGCTCATCAATTACTTCTTCAATTTTGCGGCCATCAGCAAGAAGGATTAGACCTTCGACGCAACTTGGTGGCAACCATTCAATAAGCCGACTCAAGGCATCCTCAGTGAGGCACGCACGTACGGCGGGCAAAAGGACTTCCGGAACACCGAGGAGCATTAGCTGATCGTTATCACAGCTTGCAAAGAGAGAGGAAGATTGATTTGACTTGATTGATAAATCCTCTGCCGGATTTCCTTCAATAACATTAGATACAGCCTCCTCCGCAGACTCAACATCAACAATTTGAAGAGCTCCAGATACACGATTGACATGGCATGAACGACGTCTCGCCCACTGGTAAGCATCATCATGTTTGTCTACCCAAAGCAACACATATACGTTGCCTTTATCTGGTGCCCGAACTATGCAACGAATCTCCTGGTCGACACGCACTGAACGAATTAAACTATCCTTTCCACCTTCAATATGTTCATAGTTGAGACCAGTACTACGAGGGTTGTCACGGAACTTGGACAGAAACGAGGCAACCTTTCCCCGGGATTTATCAGGCAACTTATTTAGGCTTTTAAAAAAGGCATTTGAGACGGCAACTGTAAGGCGGGATTGATTCATGGAATGATTTGAATAACTAAGTGGAATGAAGAGTAAGTGTGTTAGAAAGCTTCAATAATTGCTGTGGCGATTTTGTCAGGGGAGTTATCAACAGACCAGTAGTGCCACCCTGCTTTCTCAAATGCATTAGCATCATCAGTGGTAATTGTTACAGCGAGTTTTTTTTCGGGCCAGGCCAATTCAGCTTCTGCAATTACCTCCCCTCTTTGCCCTTCTAACTCAAAACCAGCTTCAGGAAGTGGCACAGATTGGTCAACGTTCAATTCCTGGATGGCATCAAGAATCGGACGACATTCTAAAGCGATTAATGATCTGATTTCACGCCAGTATTTCAAATCTTTGAACGAAAATAGTTTGTCATCATTTGGCGTTACATCAAATCGATCAACTCTCACCAGGGAGAGGTTGGTCGAACTGCTTTGTTGCTCACCAGTCCACCCTGGGGTTGAGATCAGCAGATAAGGTAAAAACTGAAAAATGTTAATTTGACGAATCCACTCTCTCCAAATCTCTTGCTGCTGTGGTGAGTCGTTAGATACTTCTGGATTAAAATGGATTACTCGAAAACTTGCCGTAGGGTTAAGTTCTTCATGCCATTTAATATCCCCTATATTGACTAAAGTCAGACCAGGTGCCGGCTCAATTATATTGCCAAAGCTTCTTTCATCACTGTTTTTCCAGTCAGCGATGTGTCCTTGTAGATTCAGCTCTGAAATTGTACTAGTAAGTCTTTGATCTGATAATTGAATATTCTCTAATTGAGATTGACAGAACTGCTGAGCGACACCTTGCCAGAATTCTTCAACTGGAAGAGCCAGGTAAGTCATCAATAATTCTAGGCTTCCCTGGCATTGAATATCATGATTAGAAATGGGAATAGCCACGCCTAGCTCATTGATTTGCTTCAAAAGCGAGCTTGGAAGCCATTTTTTATAAGGGTTTTCTCTTGTTAGAACTCCCCTTCTCACGTTTGCAAGCCCATTTGGCTGAAGAGGTTTCTGCGGGTTAGGTAGTTTTTCAACTACATCATCCCATGTTAAAGCCCAGATGAGGTAGGCATCGCTACGCTGTAAGGCCATTCTCTGTTCGGCGTCCTTGGCCAGACGTCCACGATGGAACTCCCATCCATCAGTATATATAGCAATAGACTTACCTCCTGCTGTTGGAGTGAGCAAAAAATCAGCTCGAGAGAAAACCTCAACACCCTCGTCATTTCCAATTGGAACTTGAAGTTCTAATGTCCAGCTGATACTTTTTTGTCCGTTATCAAGAATAAGCCGATAACCCTTTTGACCATTTATTACATCATCACGAATTGAAAGTTTAACCCCTTCTGGTAGACCTTTTCCTTCTTTTAACTTTTCGATGAAACGGAGCTCCAATTCACTTTCAGCTCTCGTATTGATCTTGATTTCTGAAAGACTACGCTCAGACGCCTGTAGCTCGTCCCATCTATTTAGGATAGATTGCAGCTGATTAATTGCACGAAGCTTACTCGTATATTCTCGATCAAAACGTTGACGATACTGGAAGATACAGCGATAGCATCCATCATTACAGCGACAAGTCTTCATCGCGATTAGTGATTTTTCAAAGACCGCTCGTAAATCGTTACCACCAGATTCAATTAATTGTCGAAGATAACCTGACCCTCCTGGAATGGAGTCATAAAGATATAAAAAGGTCTTGCGCTGTTGACTACCAAGCTGAGGCTCTTCTCCAATTGATGATTGAAGGTGATTTACTTTTCCGCCAAAATGATTCTTAAGTCCAAGATGCAGGGCACCCAAAAATGAAGGTTGTCCAGATTCATCCCAGAAGTTGGCACCGGGCAGAAGGAATCGTAAGGCTTCAGAATTAAACTCACGGTAAATGAACATTAAGTGACGTAACTGAGCATTATCAGGTTTATCGCGGAAGCGGCAACCCCATGTGTGGTTATTAGCTCGAGCAGGTCCTTGCTGCACCTTTCCACAACTACTACAAATTTCAAAGCCACGTACTCTGAGATTTTTGCCAGCGATGGTATGCGCCTGACCTGCAGCCACCAATTGTCCGAAGTTGATTTCCCGAAATGATGTACTGGAGAGGTATTCAGCTCCAAAGGGAAAGTCATCGTCAACGATGACTAACGATGTTTCCCTGCGAGAAAGATCAGGAAGAATAAGAAGTTCACGGACGAAGAATATGGGATTACGTTCGTCGCTGTCATCTCCAAATCGGCTTCGCGAGTCTTCTGTTGTGGCTTGAACTTGTTTAAGTTTAGCCATCTCATTTACTTGCCCTTGGTCGGCATAACCACTATTCCCGCAGCGGGGACATTCTTTATTACTGAAGTCTTCGTCGGTTTTGCGGCTGGTAAAGGAGCAGCTGGGACAGAATCTCCACTCCTCAATTTGATTAAGGTTCGGATCTACCTGATCCACCTTCACCCGACGCCCCTGGGCATAGAAAAGACCGTTAGGAACTAGCTCACGGATAGCGACATTAGCCGGTCGCTCGTAGCTGAGTGGAGGCAGCTCCTGACTGCGGTTTCCACCTTGGCCGCTGGTGCGTGTGTTGCGCCATAGAACAGATTTAAGAGTGACGCCAGTTTCTGGAAATGAATAATTGGGTAGAAAGCCTTCATTAGTGAGCATTGCAAGCAGCGCTCTGTTCTCAAGATCTTTTTTTAGGGCGGCGAAAGCTTTTTGCTCTCGGTAAATCTGATCCTTGTCATATAGTTGTTGCTCAGTTAGCGCTACTCCGAGCAATTTGTAGTCGTTAAACTTTTTTCGTAGGCGTCGTGACTCAGCAGTGAGCCGTTTGCGTTCGGTAATAAACTCTTCTAGGCGTTGGATTATCTCCCGCGCAAAAGGAGCATTGTATGGAGTGTCTGCTGTATTCAAAAAATCTTCTGCTAACACTTGCTGACTACCAGCGGTGAGAGATTCATCAAACATCTCAATGAAGCGCTCTAGTAAATCGAGTTGTTGCGATTCAACCCAGCTCAGCCAGCTGTAAGGGAAGGCTTCTTTCTTACTGTCGTTTTTATCTGATTGTTCAACCGCATCCAAGACGGGTTTGAGTTTGCGCGGGAGATGTTGCAAGTCAATACCACTGATGACCCAACGATCGAGGGTGTAGGCCATCAGTTGCCGCTTGAGGATTGCCGGAGCATCGAGATAACAACCTGGCGGACTAACCTGACCTTGAAGCATCTCTTTTGGTTCTAAGAAGAAAAACAGGTCGTGAGACGTTCCCGCTACAAGCGTCCCGACCAGAGCATTACCATCACGGCGTCCAGCTCTACCAATCCTCTGAAGATAGTTGGCAGGCTCAGGAGGTACTGAAGCAAGTAAAACTGTTGATAGATCGCCAATGTTGATCCCCATCTCCAAGGTGGAGGTAGCAGAAAGCAGGTTGGGATCACTTCTATATTTGCCACGAATATAATTACTTTCAAGCCTTTCGCGATCTTGCCTAGTTAGAAGGCCCGTATGTTCTCGAGCAACGATTCTATTAACCTCACCTTGTTCATAGAGCCGCTTGTAAATAGGTAAACCTCCACGAGGATTAGTCGTATAAGCGCCATTACAATGGCGCACCAAGCAAGGCATCTGATCCCAAAGCAAAAGCTGGTCGCTTGGGATGGCTTGGCTATCACCACAGCAATTGCATCGCAACACAATGGTTTGAGCACTTACCTGGATGCAGGATCGAGGAATTGCCCATACGATAGATTCTCGGTGACCAGGAATTTCAAGAAGAAGACTTTCCTTTAAAAAAGATTCAATCACTGCTTGAAGTATTTCTTTCTGCTGTTCAATATCAAGCACTTTGGTCGGATCAAGTATACGATTGAGCCAATTTTGGGACCAAGTGATTTGACCTTTTTCTCGGATTATTTGCTCAAAAATTCCATTACGTCGATGGCTGCAAATAAATCTGGGCTTTGGCGTTGAGGGGCCAAACCGGGGCGTGTGTGTTATGCGTTTGTTGAACACGAATGTTTCTGTTCCTCCACTAGTGATATATGCGCTTCCTTTTCGATCAGTTCCCACAAGTTCTGGCATATCTAAACCACCTAGCTGGCGCCAGTGGTGTAAAAGGCCCAGTACTAGTTGATGAACTTGTATTGAACCAATCTGACGTAAAGGTTCGATCTCGTTTTGCAATCGACTCAGAAGGTTTGGTAGCAGAGAATTGACTGCTGAAGGATCAATGTAGGCGGCGAGAGATCCAGCTTGCTCTACAGAAGAGCCCAAGCGTGAGCGATAACCAAATTCAGCACCAACTTCCCAGCGCATGCGATTCTGGATCATCTTGACCAAAGGACTATCTGCTATTAACACCGGAATATCCTGTTGTTGCAATTGCTCCCATTCACTCAGCCATTCGAGGTCGTGAGGGATAAAGGTGGCCGTAAAATCGACAGGATTAATAAATTCTCTATGGCCATCAATAATTAGTTGCTCCTGGAGTTTATCCAGCCCCAAGGGGCCATGCTTTTGCACACATTTTGTAAGGGCAGTGCGAAAAGAGGTGCGATAAGCTCTGGCCGCGATGAAGCCGGCACGATGTGCGGCATCTTGAACTGAATCGGAAAACGCCAACAACTTCTTATCGTTGTTAAAAGCCGAGGCAAACAAGGAAGAGCTCCAAGTGCTGGTTAGATTGGCAGTTGATGAACCGATGAGCAATAAGCTCTGCTTGGCATGACAGTAAGGACAATCACGATTTACATGAGGATGACCATGATCGTCATGCCAGCTGCAGTCTGGGATATTGACGTTGATAATGCTACGACTCTGGCAGTTTGGACAGATGCTGTTCTTTACAACATTAGTAGGATGAAAAGTTAAGCAACTACAGCAGAGTTTATGGCTGCTTTTTGAATCAGATCCCGTTGGGAAGAGATAGCGGAGATATGGGTCGCCAGCGAAATATGCACGATAAAAGGCCTGGAGGTTATTAGCGCGATTAAGCTGATTGCTACCCTGATTGATTACAGTGGAGGACCAACCGGTGGCACCACAATCACGGCAATATACTGTAGGAAGATGTGTGCTTGATTCTGAGCCGGCCAGGTCATCGGAATGACAGAGTTTTGGCTGTTCTTCAACAGAGGCCACCATACGTTTTAGCTCTCGAAGCCATAGCTGTTGGCGCAAGTTCACCCAGGGCACAGAGATCTCTTTGCCACTGATTAAGTTAGTAGTTCGACGCGCGTGAGAAACGAGCGCTAGCAAGCTCTCCAGTAACAACAATCTGTAGGAAAGCGGGTACCTCTCTCCCAGTCCAAGCTGTTTGGAGAACCGTTCCAGCAGGTCATTGATCGAACAAGTATTTTTTGCTTGACGTACCAAGTTATGAACCGCGGGAAGAGTACCCAAACGCCAGCCTAATTTAAGTCTCCAACTGGGATTATTAATATTCCCCTCAGGAGGGAGAGGGAGGGTATCTGCTAGCCAAAGCTCAGCTTGTTTAGCAATGTAGTTTTCAGTAGAAATTGCATTAGTAGGGTCAAGGTTTATTTCATCGTCTACTCCAGGGAGTGGTAGAGCAAATAGACCTCCTTCTTCTTGGTCGCCAAAGCCGGTATGAACCGCAAAAAACTCTTCCGGGCTAAGTCGCTCTTCTTCAATCAAAGATCCCGTTTCAAAGGGACTGGCAAATATCTGTCCGGCATACTTGAGCATTGCCTCACGGGAGTCAGATCCACCTAGGGTGGCAGATGTCCCAACACATACAAGGTCATCACTTGGGCAATAGAGACGATTACGTATACGACGGATTAAACATGCGAGATCAGTCCCCTGAGCACCATCAAACGTATGGAATTCATCGACGACTAAGTAGCGTAAAACACCAGATTGGTTATGTTGCCATAGGCTTTGAACATGAGGCTGAATAAGTAAATAATCGAGCTGCTTGTAGTTAGTAAGCAGAATGTCAGGAGGAGCCTTATGAAGGACATCTTTGTCGGTGATGACGTTGTCAGATGACATTGACAATGTGGGTGACTCGTCAGAAGAACCGATATAAAGTCCAGCTCTAATCCCTGAAAGAGAAGGTGTGCTATGGATTAGTTGGGCAATGCGCTTGGACTGGTCAGTCGCAAGTGCATTCATTGGGTAGATGAGGATCGCCTTGATACCTCTCTGAGTCTGTAATTTCAGTTGTCGACAATGTTCCAATAGCGGAAGCAAAAAGCATTCGGTCTTACCTGAACCGGTACCTGTCGCTACTAATGTGTTTTTTGGACTACCTGGTAATAATCTTTGAAAGGCTTTCTCTTGATGCCTATAAGGAGGAAATGGCAGAGGAATCTTTGGAAACCAATTACGACCTGATCCTTCGTGAAATGGTAATGAAATCGAGACATAAGGACCCTTAAATAGCTGATCCCGATTAGCTAGAAAACGATCAATGAGGCCCGTGAATCCAGGCGTTGTGGGGTGAAAAGACGTATAGATAGCATCCTTGGCGACCTTTTCTAATTCACTTGCAAGAACAGACGGAAACATAGTTAGTTCGCTTGGCCCCTTTCAAAAAACTCCCAAGCAGTTCTATAGTCCTCAGTCCGATTACATCGATCAAAGGGGGCCTCGTATGTGATGATACGCTCTACAGGACCGTCAGGATGGGTGTCATCAATGATCGTACGATTAACTGAGCCAAGCTTAATATCCGCTATCTCTTCCCATCCGACCTCTTTATTGGCACCATACCCTTTCCCTTTACGTTGAAAACCAACTCCCGTAAGCCCCTTGCTAGCCGTGAAAACAATGCGCCCATTTTGGTCGTACCAAGTGTCGTTTTCATATTGCTGCATTACGGGAAACTGAACGCGATAAATTGTTATTAATTCTTCAAGAGTAAGGCCTAAGGCTTTAGCAACTAAAACATCAATCTCTAGTAGGGCTTGTCGGCGACTGTAGTCAGATCGAAGGGCGCATTCACGTTGCCAAGTTGGTGTGAGATTATTAAAGAAGCTATTGCATAGACGAGAATCCTCTTTGCCCCAATATTGATTACAGAAGGTATCCTCCCAGCACTCATTCCAAATATCTATATATTGAATAGTGAGGCAATTAAGAGCGAGTGCTCTAATTCGAAGACTTGGTAAATACGGTGATTCAGAGGGAGGTAATGGAAGTTGACGAAGAACATTTTTATTGGCATGCCCCATACCTGTTGATTTCACGAAAAAGTCAACTGGTATGCTCATACCCATTGCAAGGAAATCAACTGTTCTTCTTTGTGTCTTAAAAACTGTCGAGATACATGTGTTTACATGACCAACTCCTTTTGGCAAGAGGGTAGGTATATATGTTCTTTCACCTGATTGACTGAGCATTTCACGGCTAGTAACCCGATAAAAAGCTGTCACAGAATCTTTATCCCCCCATGGCACCCTCGGAGTTCTGGAACGGTATTCCGATATCGAAACATCTGAGCAGTAGTTTGACCGAGGGAGATAATCGTCAGAGAGAGTATTGAGGTCGAGACAGTCGTAGTGACTATTAAGATTGCAGATAGTCCTTGGGGTTTTATTGAACAGTCTGCCTATATAAAAATGAGGTCCAGAGAGAATTAGTTGACGTGGTTCACTTGCAAAGCTTGTATGCCTACGAATAGTGCCATCTTTCTGAGAGCTCGTCTCATTCCACATCTCAGTGGTTATGTATTCGCCCTTCAGATCCTCGAGCCGCATTGAGTTAGAAGAAAATTTCTCTAAAACACTTTTTAGTTGCTTGGAGTGAAGAGCAGGTAATCGGGCTTGTTTGGTTGCCGTGCCTGGTTCGTCATAGAGTTGAACGAACAAGGCAAGTGTTTGCTCGTCAACGTCGATAAGTCTTTGGTTATGGCCAGTTGTATTCCACTGATTTCTTTTATTTTTAATACCACCAACGGGATCACTGCCTTCATGTATGAAGCAGCAATCTATAGTTTTAGGATGAAATAGGTTAGCAATATGAACGAAGCGAGGCTGCCTCTTAGATCCACAAATATTAATGCTAAATTTTGTGTTGTGATGAACTTCAGAAAATAAGGAATTCTGATTTTCAAACTGGAAATGTTTCCGAAGTCGTCCATAAAGCTCCTCTCTTAAAGTTCCACCCTTAGGATCGTCGTAAACCCCCTCAGGATGTAGGAATCCTTGTACCCCATGGCATGAAGCCAGACGCCAAGAAAGGGGAAGGAAGCATTTGTACAGATTTGCCTTGCCTCCAACCAGTAATGGATAATTTACGACAGCATTAAGAAACGCTTGACTTCCATTCTGCTCTTCAAATTCCTCGAGGTAGGTAGGAAGTAGCAATGGATTAGCTTTAAATGCTTCGCTACGGCGATTTGAAAGCTCAGTGGCGCTCACCTTACGGATAAGTACCATAGGGTCGGTATCGCCGATCACTCCCTTCTCCTCCCACTGCACTTTAAGCCAGGGAGGGTTACCCACGACCAGATCGAAACCACCCTCACCGAGTAGATCGGCAAATTCAAGATCCCAGTGAAGTGGTCGGATACGTTGTGTGATAGCTTCAACTTGATTAAGTCGATGAAAATCAGTCTTAAGCTTATTAATATCTACAAAACCGTGCCGATCAGAGAAGTCTACAGCTAATTGCTTAGGTTGAGTTTCAGGAAACAGTTTTCCTTGTCCAAGATCTGGTGATACTCCTTGCTCTAAATCGCCGAGGATCATACTGAGTTCCATGAGCCAGGTGTCGCGACAGGGGAGTGATCCTACCTGGCTTATGGGCCAGAACCACAATGCTACCCAGTAATCCATAGCCCATTTCAATCGAAGACGAGCGTTAGTGTTCGCCACATCTAAGCCTTTAACCTCTTGTTCCTGAATACGGTCTTTGATCCTTAGTGGTGTCCAATTGATATCTTTCTCTCCAGTAGGGTCTTGCCAAACAGGTAGGGGGTCGGTTGTGCGGTTTCGTAGTTGTTTTTGCTCTATTGCCCAGTGTTGCCATAGAGAATCGACAAGTCTACTGAGGCGTTGTAAATGAGCAATTTGTGATTCTGTAAAGACTTCTCCAACAAATGACTTGTTCCATTTTTTTAAGCATTTAATAGCTTCAGGCTCAAGCTGCTTAATAACTTTTCCAGTGTATGAAGCCATACCAGGATCGGGTAATAAAAAATGAAAGATACCGTCAGCGGGAAGTTCTGTACACCAGTCCAATTCCTCTGGAGCATGTTCGTGCCAAAGCTTTCGGGGCTTTAAATTGCGAGCAGTGCTTGTAGGAAGTTGATTTACCCGATATATCTGCCTTCTAGCTCCAATCAATGAGTTACCACATATCAGCTGTTGGCTGAACCAGGGAACAAAAGCTCTGCCCTTTTCAGGTGTAAAGATACTGTTAAGCCAGAGACTTACCTCTGCTAGTTCTACCGCTACGGGATTCAGGTCAACACCGAACACGTTTTGATCAACAAGTCGCATTTTTACCTTTTGCAGCTCGGTAGAAAAATGATCGAGGGAAATGCTCTTTCTTGTTTCTTGTTGGCGAAGTTCTAAATAGGCCTGAGCTAGCTGGTTCACAACTTCATTCAAAAACGCAGCCGAACCCATGGCTGGCTCGCAGACCTTTAGGCTTAAGATATCGGAAGCTGTTTTACCAGTTAGTAAATCTTTTAATGCGTTCTTTACTAGGCACTGAGTGAGCGATTCAGGGGTGTAGTAGCTTGCGCTCTTTTCTCTATCACGTCCGGCCAAACGATAAAGGAAGCTGCCCTTGGAGTAGCTCTTGGGATTACCTGTTCTTGAGTCAGGAACAATTTCCTCTGATTTATAGTTTTTTATTTGTGAAGCAGTTATAAAGTGGCCTACCTCAAGCTCGTCGTGGTCTCTACTAATTGCCTTGTCTCTTGTGTCATCGTCACCTCCATCACAAACTCCTTCAAGATTTTCGTCCTCATTAGATCTAGAGGCTTTTTCTTTTTTAGATGCAGACTGCACTTCAAAAAGTTCTTCTTCCGCAAAGAATCCTCGGAAGCTTAGAAGAGCTTCATAGACGGCACCTAATTGGTTAATTCCAAGTTGAGAATAGCCTACACGTCCACGTCGTTTGCTTGTGTCTTTTTTTGTTAGAGACATCAGCTCAATAACCTCGCGTAAGACCACATTGCGGAAACTTACTTTTCCAATGGTTGGCAGACGACAAGGATCAAATAGATGGGCCCTTAGCGGTGTTAATCGAAAGCTGTCGTGGTAAGTATCTTCCTCCTCGTTGAGGAGAATTTGCCTGGTAGGATCGTCGCGCACGGGATAGCCCTCCCAGATCATCTGAAAAAGAAGATCTAGGGAATCACTAATGTAAAAGCTCTCTTTATCCTCTTCTCTGTAAAGCTCAGCGGTATCCATAGATCTTAAGCTCTCTAGGCTGTAACCAAGTCGATAAACATCACTAGCCATAGGCGCATATCCAAGATCAGGCCTGCTCTCGATGTAGAAAAGAAAAAGCAACCTATACATATACCGAAGGCATTCGAGCGTAAGTTGATCGGCGTCAATTTTGCCTTTGAACACTCCTTCATTACGTGAGCGACGCCAGTGAATTACTTCGTTGCCGAGTAGCTCGATCGCTTTTCGAAGAGCGTATTTTAGATCGCCGCTCACTTCGTACGCATGCTTATGACTATTCTCATCAAGCTCATCCAATAAGGAAATACCACCATTGCTAGGACACGAATGTTCTCGATGCAGCAGAGTGGTCGCAGCTAGAACTGCATCAGGGTTGTAGTCACCGAGTAGGCAGTCGAGATCAAAGCGCAATAGACGAGATGCTGCCCATTTCTGACGGTCTATCAACACCAGTTGATCGCGGCTAACAGCAAGTACCCAACGAGGAGGAATATCCTGTCCGAAAACCTTTTCACTGATTAATATTTCCCAGTTTTCGCTTTCAAATACATAGCCAAGTGATGGATCATTGATCTGGCATCCCCAAGTTGTAGAGATGGAGAGCTCAAGCGGATCTAGAGGCTCATCGCTGGGATTGAAGCACTCCACTAACCATAAGTACGGTTCGCCTTTACCATTTACCACTTCACCAAGTAAAGGGATCTGATATGCCTCCCCTCCTACAAGTAATGGCTCTTGCTTAATAGTGAAGGTATATCCAAGGGCATCGCAAAGAGGCCTAAAGAAAAGTTCACGCTGAAGACGTAGCCGTTCAGCAGGATCGTTCTTTATCCCCCTCTCTGTCTCACGTAGCTTCTGCCAAGACTTGCGCAATGCCTTGAATCGCTGATCCGGTGTACACACCTCAGCAAGAGGGTCTTTCTCTTTCTGAGCTTTAGCATCATCAATCCATCGTTTATTCACCTTCTTGATGTCACTCGTTAATACGCTCTCTAGGTAGTGGGCGGAATAAAATTCATTAGAGTTGGTGATACCTGCTAACGCCATAGATCAAGACTCTCGATGGATCACCGCAACCAACTTAAGGTAAGGGGCTGGTTCTATCGACATCACCTGTCGAATGAAACGTTCGTGGTCGTCGAAGCGGCAATCAATCGCGTTTTGTTTGGCATTGAGATCTTTCTCTTTAACCTGCTGTTTCCTTTTATCATTCTCAAAGTCTATTACCAGTTGCTCTTTTTGCCTCCCTCGTAAACGTTTTAGTCGCTCTCTTTGATCCTCTAACTCGGGCTTCATTCGTTGAGTCCAGTTCTCCTTCTTTTCTATAAGATAGCGTTGAGCATAATCAACAGCTACTTGACGTTGTTGATACAAACAATCAGGAATCAGACTACCAGTATTGGCATATACCTTCCTTCCCAATTGAAGCCTATCTGCGACCACCTTTAAGGGATCAACTGATGTTACTCTCAACCCACTACCTTTGAAGCTAACCGCTACCCACTCCTGTACTACCGGCATACCTTTTTGGTTGGGGATCGTTCCCTGCAATATCATTACCACCTCTCCACGATCAAGTCCTTCTCTGAAATTGAGAACCGGTGCACAGTGACGTGGAAATTTAATTTGTGTTCGATCAGCTAGCCAATCAACGATAGGATGCAAATCCCAGAGGTATTCGAGTTCAGGGCGGACATCGTCTTCCCTTCGCGCTTGCTCCAATGCCTTTTGCAGAACTAAGGAGTCGGTGGAAAGCACCAACCGTTCGTCTTTTAGTGGGCGTAATTCTTTAGGGTAACGCTCATAACGACGTCGCAGATCACTAGGGAGACTGATTTCCAAGCGTTCCTGCTCATCAAAGACATTAAAATCGAGCTTTTCGCCTCGGAGCTGCATTCGATCGGCCTCGGCCTCTAAAGCTCGATTCACGTAGCTCCAAAGACTAGGGAACAAGCTGAAGGGGGCTTGTCGCTTCACATTGAGTTGTGACTTAGCCTCGTCGCGAACGTCATTATCCTCATCGGGATTGATCCCGAACATTTCCTCGAACAGGTTTAGCTCGCTACTCTTCTGCTGATAAACCTCTGCATTAGAATCCATACGTTTTTCAAGCGAAGTAATATCGTTTTTTTCAAAGGCTTTGGCGATCTCATATTCTTCTTTCTCAACGTCAAAAGCCCTTAAGAACACCGATGGGTCGCCTATATTCTGCTGGGCTTGCTGGTCTTTGTTGACAAGAAGGCGGAGGATCTTATCGGCATCTCCCATGCCTTCACTGCACGATTTGGTTAGTAGATAACGGATCTTAGGTTGTTGCTGTTGTCCATATCGATCTATGCGACCGTTACGCTGCTGTAGCGTCATCAACGACCACGGAATATCGAAGTGTACTAGCCGGTGGCAGAGGTAATGGAGATTTAACCCCTCTGAAGCGACCTCTGTGGCGACTAAAATACGAACTGCTTCTTTTTCCTGAGCAAATTGTTCAACTAATTGATTTTGCTGTACATCCTGCATGGATCCATCGATTGCTACTACTCCCTCTGCTTTCAGCCTAAGATCACTTGCTAAGCTTTCCATCAAAAAGCGTTGAGTTTCACGACGCTCGGTGAAGATTACGATTCGGTCGTTGGGGTCTTTACCCCGCCAGTTCCAATCTGATTTAATCAACTCAATTAGTCGATGATATTTTGAGAAATCATCTGTTCCGATCGCGGCCAAAAGTGATTCCAAGTCACGTAAAGCACTAATATCTCCTGGTGATTCTGAAGCGACCTTTTCTAACCTCTTCAGGCGCTTGCGTACTGTTTCAAGTGCGGCCATTGGACTGGAAAGCAGGCTTTTTACCAAGGTCGTTTTAAAAAGTTGACCTGCTTTAGCCTTCCCGTCACTTTCTGGCAATTTAAGATCCTTGAGATTGGCAAAGACACTCTCTTCTCGCTCAGTTGCTTTACAATCAACATATTGGGTATCTCGGTCTTTAACGTTGCTACGAAGATCATCCAATACATCCTTACGGAACCGTCGGACATATAGATCTTTAATGTCTTCCTTTGTATATTTGCTTGGATTAGCTATGGCTGTTGGATCAAGCATATTCATCAAGCTTGCGAAGCTTTCGGGCTTTCCGTCATGAGGTGTAGCTGAAAGCAAGATTAATGTCTCTGATCTAGTCGCTAATCGTTCTGCTAATTTCGCTCTTTGACTCTTTTGTGAACCTCTGGCTCGTTCTGCTACATTCTGACACTCATCGATGACGATAATGTCCCAGCTTGCGTTGTCGAGATAAAAACGATAATCACGGTCATTCTTTAATGTGTCGATTGAAACGATCGCCTTATCAAAATGATGAAAAGGATTTTGATTGGTGGGGATCTGCTGGCGGATTCTTTGAATTCCAACCGAGTCGAGGCGCACAAGGGGGATTGAAAAGCGCGCCCAAAACTCCTTCTGGAATTGAACCAGCATGCTCTTAGTAGTCACGACAAGAATCCTCTTGCCTCTAGCACGACGAATAAGCTCGCTGCAAAGAATGCCGCATTCTAAAGTTTTACCTAGCCCAACAGCATCAGCAATCAGAAGACGTTGACGAGGCATAGCTAATGCCTTCGCTGCTGGTATTAACTGATAAGGTAGTGCGTCCATTGCAGCACGATCACCCACCGCAAGGGATGAATCCGTGGGGACTGTTCGGCGTAAATGTGATTCAATGAAAAGAAGACTATCTCTATATTGAGGTGAGTTATCTTGAACCAGCTCTGTTTTCTCAGGCTGCAACACCTTGAAACTGCCAGAAGCTTTCTCAACATCAACTAAAAATTTGGCTTCTTTTTCCTGTAAGAAAGGCGAAACGCCCACTACGTCCACAACTTGCTGACCATCTGAGCTGCGCCCAATACTTCGCACCAACCATTCAGCACTTCGGCATTCAATTCGTGCTCCAGGAGCAAGGACGGCCATGTACGCTTTTAATCATTGATATTTCCAGAGGATGAAGTAACTAGTTATAAATTTCAAGTTTAATTATTGTTTTTCTTCTAAGAAAAATTTGTCAAAAGCATTATCCGTTTGTTTGAAAATACTTATCAAAATAAATTTTCTATTGTTATCACCTTGAGTTTTGGAAGGTCATAGATATAACGGAAAGTTATTTAAGGGTTTAAATATTCATAAAATCTTGATCTGTTCTTTTGAGGAATGATCATCAAAAACGATGTTTTTGTTACTTCCTTGTATAAATTGTCAAAATCCTAATCATGGACTCTTGCCAAAGAGAGAAAGAGAGGGATGATAAGCAACCAGCTAAAAGATTGGCACATCCGTATAAGTATGTGTCCTGCGGGAAGCGGAATACCAGTGAACTGGTCAGTCAAGGGAAGCCAGAACTTAGGCAGATTGCATTGATTTGAATTTTCGCTAATCAACACTCCTCACACTTCTTCGACAGATGCAATGAAAGCTTTGTCTCTAATTAAAACCTTTTCGAATAATTCAATTCAATTAATTCGAAAGACACCACCTCTTGTTTTTGCAATGGCTGTTTTATCAGTTGGTGGTTTTATTGGTGCGTCAACAGTCTTAGTCTCTGGACTCCGTACTGTCGAAAACTCGATCACGGTCACAGGTGCAAGTACAGAAAGAATTGAAAGTGATATGGCGAAATGGGAAGTCAAGGTCCAAACGACCGGTTTATCTCAAATAGATTCCTATGAGAAACATCAAGATTCAATTGATAAAACAATTAAATTTTTAAAAGCGAATCAAATAGAGAATGGCAATGGAGAGTTGATGGATATTGGTCCAGCATCTACCTCAAAAAAAGAAGTACGTAATCCAGAAACTGGTGAGCTGGTTTCAACTAAGTGGATTACCAGTCAATGGATAGAGATAGAAAGTAAAGACGTCTCAAAGATCTTTAAAACTCATCGAAAGATCAGCGAACTTCTCGGTAAAGGAGTTTTAGTTAGTCCTAGTAGGCCCGAATTTACCTATACAAAACTCGCAGAGAAGCGAGTGGACATGCTTGCAAAGGCAACAAAAGATGCTCGCATAAGAGCAGAAGCCATTGCCCGTGAAGCAGGTTCAAACGTAGGTGCAGTCAAAAGAGTCAATACAGGTGTTTTTCAGATAACTGTTCCTAACTCCACAAGAGTGAGTAGTTGGGGTTCCTACGACACAAGCACAATCAACAAAGACATCACGGCTGTGATGGGAGTTACCTTCGGAGTTAAAAAATGAGTAATACAAACAGCTCTACACAAATCATCAAATTGTCCCAGCACATAAAAGAAAGGTATGAGCAAATTGAAAAAATCGATCAACTTCATATGAAGATCACCAAGCAAAAAGAAGATCTTGTTAAATCAATGATTGACGATCTGACAGCTATTCAAAAACTTTCTTATGACGAAGTTAAGAAATCAAATGAAAGCACTCAAAGATTATTTGATGAATCTGTATCTAGACCAATAAATCAATTGATCACTGAAATTATCAGAAGACTAAAGTCATCTATTCATTATCAAGAAAACAATCTGAGCTTTGGACAGGTTCATGAACAAATGGTTGAGACGTTAAGCAGAGTAAAGGGGTTTAAAGCTTATCTTTCTGAGATTCAGAAGGGACAGCTAGATAAACTTTTTGACTTACCTGACGCTCATAAAGACTCTATTTGAAGTATTAACTTTCAAAAATTTTAACCCAAAAACTAAATTTAACTCATGTGTTTAGACCCAGAGGACCATATGGATTGGTACGAAAGAACGAAATCTCTTTCAACAGAAAGACTCCATAATTTAGATCTCTATTGGAGAGACAACTTTGAGAACTCTGTTCATCAAGAACTTCATTCAATGGTTCAAATGATCTTGGTGGAGAGAGGTGAGAAAACATTGGAGATGAAAAGAGAAGAACAAATTAAAGGACTTAATCGATCTCTCAGGTTATCTAATCCTTTTGGTCGATTTGTTTCAGGAGTCAAAAGTATATTCACTACAAGAACAAAGTCATGAGTAAAAAAAACAAAAACGAGAAGACACAAAGACAACTTGAGATAGATCAACTTGATGAAATGCTTTGGCGTTCTTCTCCTCTTGGCAAATTTCTTTCATCTATAAAAAGAAAAGCATCTAAAGTTTCACGTTCAGGAGCTGTCACTTACAAAAATGAAAAACGATCTTGGGTCGTAAGAATTCCATCTGCTTTTGTTTTTACTGGTGCAAAGACTGGAGGTTTCCAGACAATTGTTATGGCAGAAACTCGAGATCAGGCATGGGAAGAAGCCTCAAAATGTGACGAATGGGAAATTCTTGATTTCTTTATTAGTCATATGAAGGTATTTCCAAAAGAACCTCTTTAAATCAAGAAATTCTTTTTGAAAGTCTTATTTGACTTCTAACAAGAGTAATTATGAAAACCCTCTAATCAAAATGACTTCTTCTCTAAAATTTTTAGCTCTTTCTATTCCGACAATAATCTTAGCTTTGCTTCTTGGCAGAATGATTGCTATTGAAATCTATGCAGCTAAGTTTCCCCGTTCACCATTAATAGAACAATTACGAGCTAATCCTTTGCGGGTCCTTTCTGTTAATTGGTTATAGGGTTATTTCGGATCGCAAATGACGACTAGGTATCGTCAGAAAAAAGTTCTTACATTTGCAGTTTCTCGATAACTCTCAGACTTATTCCCTTGCAATCATTCTCAAGGATCTGATGATGTAACAAATGTAAGCGTTTGATTCCTGTTTATTTTCTCGTCATTCGATAAGTGATGTAAAAGAACAAGCCAAGTACTGCAAGATTTGCGAAGGCATAGGTGACTGCTATTCCCATTAGCTATCAGCCTTATTTCTTCTAAGAAAATAAACCCAAGAAAGAAATCCAATTAATAAGGTTGCATCAAGAGCAAGATGCCAAGGAGCTAAAAGGTTATGGACAAGGTCGTTCATTATTAATCCTCAGCATCAACGAAAGCTCGCGTGATTTTAATTAGTTTTTTACAAGCTTGAAAACTACCTGCCAAGGTCAAAAGCACGGCAATTATCAAAACAACTCCGGTGTAATAACCTTTTAAACCCAAACCATATAAAAACAATAATGCTGTCAACGTCCAACCAATAGTTGTAGAAATACCTTTTTCTCTCTTTCCTTCGAAGAATTGATCTAATCCAACAGGCCAACCAATTATCAACATGAATATTGAAGCAAGAGCCTTTTTCTCTTTTTTTCTGAGCATTTTGGGAAGTGGTTTATAAAGCAATGTTGCCTTACTTCATCGCTATCGCCCAGTTCGGACATTTTGAGGTAACACCAAGTCTTTGCTTGATTGCTCCAGACGCAACTTTGACGACTATCCCATCAGTTGGGAGATTCTCAAATAACTCACCAGCCAACCATTTACGATGCCATCTTTTGACTTGCCTTGGATCGGCAGTCCTATTTGTAGGAGGAATTTCAAAAAACCAACTTTCTAGTCGTTTAATATCTTCGATCTCATCATTAGTTGATCCAAGAATTTCATAAGCCACAAAACTAAGACCCGCTCCAGATGGATTTTTCTTCCTTAGGTGTCCAGCGGCTAAAGCTTGAGATTTAGTTCTTGAAAGATTCGGACCATATAATTCACCTCTTATTTCAACTGGATCTTCTGAAACTGCAATTCCATCTTCTGGAAGTTCTAAAGGCAAATTGCAAATAGTTCTAGCTGCCTCGGTAACTTCTTTTCCACTTCGAGTGAAGGCTGATACTAAGGTTCCAGATTGGTATCTCAAACCCAAAGCACAACCATCAAATTTAGGTTGAACAATCATGGTTTCATTTCTGGCTTTTTCTGCCCACCATTCGCTGAAGCAGTAATTATCTAAACTGAGCAACTTCATTTTCTGCTGGAAATATGAGTTCTGAGGATCTTTTTCCCTAAGCCTATTTTCTAATTGATCAAATTGCTTGTCAGCTACTTGAGAATTGCCCGCTCTGTAGGCCCTATCTAGCTTCTTGACCAAGTCAGAAAGTTCTTTTGCCCACGTTTTGCCCACGCTATTATTATCCATTAAAAAAGGACCGCCTGGGAAAGCAGTCCTGAACTGATCGGGGCGACAGGATTCGAACCTGCGACCTAGTGCTCCCAAAGCACCCGCGCTACCAAGCTGCGCCACGCCCCGCCAACTAAGATTGTAGCCCCTGATAGCTGCTAAGAAAATATAAATTCCCTAAAGCTTGACTCAATAATGCTCAAATTGAATCATTTAGAGCATTTTGTCACTCGCCATATCACAAAACAAATTTCTTGAACAGCCAAGACAGAAATCAGGGATATTAAAAAACCGCGTTTAAATAGGAAAATAAAAAATGCTTATATTTGATAGATCAACTCAGTAAAAGATGGGGCAAACCTATTTTAAGGACTAAGCGACCTAGATAAGCTAGAAAAGGGAAATGAAACGTTTACTACTTGCACCGCTGCTTATCGCACTCGCTACACTTGGCCATGCTTTGAATGATTGCAATAACTGGATCGAGGGGACAGATGACCTAGTGCTTCAATGCACTAGGTACAAAATTTCATAACGCGGGTGCTAAGGGAGCACTAGGTTGTACAAATGAGACTGTGATAAAAGTCCCACCTCTCATTAAAATATCCCAGCCATCGCAATGAGCTTGATACAAACAATTGAAATGAGTATCTATTTGATTTAACTTGTAGTTACTTAGGAAATCTGCCACAAATATTTCTATAATGAAAAATACAAGGTTATGATGAACTTAAAATGAAGGGTTTTGGGAATCATCAAGGAAAGAAAGTAGATAAAAATAACAAAATTTTAAAGGAGAAACTTCTTAATAAAGCACTCAGTTACCATTCTCAAGGAAAGATTTCAGAGGCAGAAAAATATTACAATGATTTTATTGATAAAGGCTTTAAAGATCATAGAGTCTTTTATAATTATGGAATTATTTTAGGAAATCTAGGTAAATTAAAACAAGCAGAATTCTTATATTTAAGAGCAATAGAGATTAAGCCTAATTATGCTGAAGCATATTATAATTTAGGTAATACTCTTAGAGATCTTGGGAAATTTAAAGAAGCAGAATCATCATATTTAAGAACAATAGAGATTCAACCTAATAATGCAAAAGCTTATTTCGGCTTAGGAAATATATCAATGGCCCTAGGCCAATCAGAGAAGGCGATATTATCTATGAAAAAGTCTATTGAGATAGACGCAGATTATGCTGACCCTTATTTTAACTTAGGACATCTATTAAGAGAACAAGGAGATATAAAGCAATCTATTGAATGTTCAAAAAAATATATGTCTCTAAGGCCTTGGGCTGTAATGGGTTCATACAGTATCAATTACAGGATGAGATCAAATTTAGCTCATGATTAATTACTTTAATAAACATTTTAGATACTTTATCATCTAAATTGTTTATCTCTTTAATTATATTTTTCCTTATTAATACATTTAATTCAATAATTTTTGATAACGTATCTTTTGGTATTTTATAATTTGATAATTGCTGCATAATCTGATCAAAATAATGAATTGGTAAACTTGTATAGTTTAAATCCGCAATAGGTATACCTTTTATATAGATATTATTATTAGATCTTTCTATTATTATTTTTTCATTATTAATATCCATACCTTTGCAATAGATTTGAACATCTGAATCCTTTAATCTGATTAATAAAGGTAATGAAAAGACAATAGATTCATCAGAGAAAAATCCATATTTAAAAAAACGTTGGTGAGAACCCATGCTATTATAGGAAAATTTAATCTCACCTTTGATTGGTGGATAGTTAGGGGTACTTAAACCCTCTAAAGATCTAATAAAAGGCAATGATATTACATCATGATTAACTAACTCCCAAACAGGAGCAATTACTAACTTATTACTAAATACAACAGTTCTAGCTTGTAAAAATTGTTTCTTAATAACCTCTATCCATTTACCTTTATGTCTTTCTTCTATATCAACTAATAAATATTCTCTAATTAATTTCTTCAAAGAGGAAGAGAATAGACTTAATCCATTTTCGAAGGCTTCGGTTTCTTCTTTTCCCCCTTCCCCCCAGGAGAAGTTATCTTGATAAAAATCAAAGAAATCTCTAATCTCTTGACTGTAGTTTTTGTCTTTTGTAAGTCTTAATTTATCTCCTTCCAAACAAATATCTTCTTTAATAAAAAGAAGATTTGATGGCACATGAATTCTCGAACGAAGATTAGAGTTAACAGAAAAAATACCTCTACCAAACGCCCCTTCTCGCTGGCATATATTTTCCGCTATTCCCCCAAGCCTAATGAATTTATTAAGCAATTCCTCCCATTTATCACTCATAAAATTCATTCTATTAATTTATTCCTAATTATATAATTAATTTAAGGGCAAAAGGATCGAAGAGGGGCTAGTGGGTAGCAGATTATGCAGCAAAAGAAGGTATAGAAATCGGAGATATTCTTTTAGCCTTTAATGATACAGGGGGCAAAGGAATGAGCACCGATGAGATTTTTAAATTGTTTAAAGGTCAAGGATAAGGATCAAAAGTAATTCTTAGAGAAAAAGAAAATCTGAAAACAATAAATTTTAAAGCAAAGGTTCGCTATTAGATGCAAGAAATCTCTCAAAGCATCTTCGAGGCGAATGCTGTAATTTGTTCCTCGTCCAAGGTTTAAAGATAAGTCTTCTTGAATACCGATAAGCTATGAAATAGTGCTAAAAAAGCACCCGCACAATAAGAAAACCATCGCTAAATGTCGCTAAATAGATTTCATATAATTATCAAAGTCATTGCCCTAAAGTTATTGTTGGATGTCAAAAGCTAAGCTCCCAAAGCAGCCGCACTACCAAGCTGCGCCACGCCCCTTAACTTAATAATCTTAATGGTTCAAAGGCGCTTAGTTACGTGGAATAAAAATTATTTCCAAATTCACGCTTGCTTAAAATATCTTCAATTAGATTCTTTATATGCTTTGAGCCTAAAGGTCTAAAAACCAAGCATTGCTGGCAAACAATTAGGAATGATTCCTTAAGGGATCAGCTCAAATCAAGTGATAGAAAAGAAAAATCATCCCGCTTGAAAATTATATAAAGATATTTTTGACACTCAGCTATAGATTTGTGTTACTGAATATATATATTGAGTATAAGTCAAGGAACTCATGGGAAATCTTCCAAATAGCTAGGATAAAATTTATTCATAGCGAACCCTTCCTTTGACTCCTCATTTAGATCACCCTTTTTTAATATTGATTTGGCACTTACTCGTTGGGTACCTTCTCACTGTTAGTTGTGACTGGAACTGGATTCCTTTAACTAAGGAGGAAAAAAAAAGAGGCCCATCTATTGATCAACTCAGAGGTAAAATATTTAACTAAAAATCAAAAGCTGAAAGCAACTAATTTGAAAGATAGCTATATATACACAAGAAGAATTTCATATTTTCTTCGGAAGTCGAAAAATAAAATTGATAATCAAAAGCTACAGGCCTACTTAATTCACAATATATCTAGCTCAAATAAGTAGAAATTACAAAATTTTGGTTAACTCCCATTAAACACCCACAACTACAAAAAATTTGTATTATCTTTTATTTTTCACCTGCGAGTACAAGGTCAAATGGCTCAACGAATTAACGTTGCATTAAGTTCTATTCCCTCAGAGAGCAGGGATTTAGTTGAGTTTATTTTCTTTTGCGCTGTTGGTTTTACAGCAGGAAACTTAGGTTTGATATGACACTTACCTTTTAATACTATAAATTAAATAGAAGCTTTTCATCTTATGTCACGCTGATGAGCGCCTCAAAAATTTGATTAGTTCAAATCAAGTAAACATACATGTGGTTTTTATAATACATATTTATATATAAATTAAAAAATCAAATTATATGTAAAAGAAACTTCTGAACTTAAAGCTAATGAATATAAAAACATATAACTTATACCTCATTTATATTACATGTGCATTATAAAATTAATAAGAAAATTACTACTGACTACAATCTCTTTTATGGATGTTATTGATAGTAAATTAAGAACAATAAATAGAAAAACCTTTTTGTTAATCTATCTTGGATCTAATTAAAGCCAGTTTTAATTTTGATTTTAAAATGCTTTCTTTCTAAAATTTCTATAGGATAATGTTACGGGATTATTTTATATAGATAAAAATATTAGAGATAGAACTTTCATGTTTTCTTCGCGGAAAGGATAAAAATCTTTCATAATTAAATTTTGAGCTGGTCGGTGAAACTCATACCAAATTTTGGTGATTTACTGCATGAGATCAAATTACCGTCAGCTGAGAAATGTTTTATATTGAGGATGGGGATAAAAAGTTCATCAAAAAGTGGATAAAAAATGGAGAGATCTCATGTGAGTTGGAAAGCTTTTTTGAATGGATTAACGTTAAGTAAAAACTTAAGAAAAAAGATCTAAATCACAAGGAAAGGGAACTTGCCGAAGAAATTAAAAAGAGATTTCCTGGAGACCAATGGCGAGTTACAAAAATTTTTAGTGATCACCAAAAAGTATCGATACTACAAAAATGCAATAGAAGACGTAAAAAACGTACTACTCCTCGAATGAAAGAACAAGCAATTATGACTATCTTCAGCCCAGACTAGAGCATAAATACCTAGCATGGTATAATTACCTACAAGAAAACCATTTAAAGCATCATGATTGAAAAGTACCCTTTACTCCCTTTCATTATTTTTGCTGGAGCTTTAATCAGTACGGCAACAGTAGGCTTGCCCGTATTTGCTGGATAATTTGAATATAAATTCAAATTACTTCAGTTCAAAATTCTTTAGCATCAGAATTAAATATAAAGAATAAAATTATTGATAAAAATTGTTTTAGGTATGATTAATAAAATTTTAAAAATGAATAAACAATTTAATTGTAATATTTTTTAAATAAATCCTCTTATTTATTTAAAATTGACGCCCAATAATTGAACAAGAAATAAGAAGAATATAAAAATATTGAAAGGTAAACCCAGTTAAGCCATGCTGGTCTCTTATTGCCATTATTCATTGAATTTAATAAATCAATGTTCTATATTTATATTATACTTACTACATCTTATATTGACATAAAGCTTCTAAGGCTTAACCTTCATTCTAAAAATTAAAAATAATTACATAAGAAGGACTATTTATGAAAAGACAATACAAGTTTCTCGAAAAACACTTGGCAGAATTTAGCAAAACATATAGAAGTTTAGACGGTATCAAATGGTCTTTAAATTTTCCAGTTTTTCTCTTCGATAGAGATTGGTTCAGGCTAAAAAAAATCACCGTCTCAGATTTAGCGAAAGAACTTAAACCAGACAACTCACAAGAAGCCCCTGAACTAATTCAATATCAACAATTACTCAAGGAAGGTCACGAACATTTACTTGCCATTCAGGAATGTTGGAATGAATTTGGAATTGAAGACTTTCATCGATCTCTTAGAAACTCGTCAGAATCGAAGAAAAAAGGAAATAACGGATGGACTTTTAAAAAATACGTTGAACTTCTAGTTAGATATAGAGAAATTATTGAGAATAAAGAAGTTCTCATACCAATTCTAATTTTAGGAAGAACACCAAAAGAAGATCATCAACTTGAATGGATAAGCTATTCATTCATTTCTGAACTTACTATCGCAGATTAAAACATATAAAAACGAATCTATTCCAAGTGTTTCAAGCAATAGTTAAATCGTCAGATCTAGTACCCCACTCAGTATCTTCTAGAAGATCAGAATAACCAGAAGCATTTACCAAGTTATATTTCTGAAATTTCCAATCTGAATCTTCAAGGTAATCTGAGTACTCGAATGTTTTGGCAAGAAGAGAAAATTCCTTACTAAAAGGGCACATAAATCTTATGTATTTTCCCAATCATTCACACTACTAAAGGTAAAAGCAACTAAAAATCATAATTCCTAAAGATTTAGATAGAGGAGTTCAGTTCCAAGAGATGATAGAAGTTCAAGGAAACAGCCGCCATGAGATATTCTACTAACAAAGATTTTAAATAATAATGGGCTCAATCAGAAAGGTAAAAGATGGAGAGTTTGATTTCGAAAACCTACCAGAAGGTGTTTATTTCTTCTCAGGTCAAGAGGGATTTGTGAAAATCGAAGTAGATAAAGATGGTCATCAAAATTGGGATCTTCATAATTGGTTTGCCTCCTTAGATCCAGATAAAAATGAGGATCAACATCAAAAAACAATTGAAGACATCAAAAGAAGACTAAATGCAGATACAGGAATAATTAATCCACCTAAAAATCTAGCAAAAAGAATTTTTACTAACCCTTTTAAAAACAAGTGAACTAAAAAACTTATTCAAAAAATAAAAAGATTTGATTTGCTGCTAAAATAATTATAGAATATCTTAGTAATGTACACCATGCATATAAATAAACACATTCATAATCTGACTTAGATATTTCTTCACCTTTTAACCTTAACAAAAGATTAAAGCGATAATTTGAGTTATTTTTAATAGTGAAAACAACACATAATCCTAATAATAGCAATAAATTTGTGTTTATTAATAAAATGAAAGCAACAATAAAAGAAATATTTGATATGAAATCAAAAAAAGGAATAAATGTAGCAGGTAAAACAAACAAATTAGATAAAATATAAACAAATCTGTTTTGATTAATCCAAGAAAACATCTTTGAATAATATTCTAAATATTTATATCTTTAGCAAACAAACACAAATATGGCAATTGTTAAATCAAAATTTAATAAAAATAAAACCTAAAAACTTAGAATTAATCTAATCAAAAGTAGTATAGATCTTTAGCATAAAAGTAATCCAAGTAAAGAGTCAAATTAATACTGCAATAATCTGAATTATGTTTATATATTTTTTTTTCATCCTGCAACATAGGATTTCAAAGAAGTTATCATTAAATAAATAGACCTAAAAAAATGAGAATAGTTCTTTTCCTTTCTATATTTACATTAGCTATTTTCTTCATTGGGAAAAAGGTATTTTATTTTGCAAAAAGGAATCTTTTCAAAGATCAAGAAGCATGGTCTGGTAAAGATATAACAATTAAATATAGAAACTCAAAAGAAATTGCAGAATCAAAGGGGATTGATAACTATTTAAAAATAATTGCTGATGAATCCAAAGTCTATTTAGAAGACCAGTCTAAGGAAGAGGAATAATGAAAAATAGACAAACCAAAATAGAAAAAAGAAGAAAGCTAGAGATTGAATAGGTACAATTAATTCACACCTACAATTAGAATGATCTTAACTGTTTAATAAAAATGCACTTTCAATTATTTTTAATAAATAATATATATTTTCTATTATTAAAAACTACTATACTTGATATGACTATAAACAATCCACTTTTTATTTTTGCAGTAATAACAGTCATTTGGTTTATGCCAGGAATTATAGTTAGAAGGTATAACGAATTAAAGCAGTTAAAGAAAAAGAAAAAGAATCAAGCTGATGCTATTAAAAAACTATACCCTAATTCTAAAGATTTATCGGATTAATACTATTAAATAAATTTGCATTAATACACCTATCAAAAATTAATATATAAATATCAATTTATTTATTAATTTATTTATTTTAAAGAATTTAACTATTACTTTCTTCACAATAAGCATCAAATTTATACCTTATTGTATTAGTAGTAATATTTTAGATACAATAAGTTAGTATTACGAAAAAACTTTGATGATAAAGAAACTGGTGCAATATGGTGGCTATTTACTAAGTGGAATATTGATAGCATGGCTAATAAATCCAATAACAGCGCTAGCATTCCTTGAGATTTTTTTAAAAATGAGCTTATTAATATTTATTCCCATCGGAGGAGCTTATATCCTAGACAAAATAATACTTTTAAAATATCAAAAGGCATGGAACATCCTTTTACCAACATGGATAATAATTAGTATATACTTTACTTTTAAGCTAGTTAAATTAATAGAAAGACTTAATTAATTAAATATCAAATATTTTAGTTAAATTATGTATAGAAAAATATTTCTACGAATTATTTTTCTATACAGCGTTAAGTCCTTTATGAATACCTTCACAACTCAATTCAAAAAGCTTAGAAAGCAAGACCTAATCATATGCTATCCAAACTACCCAGCATTTCTAGAAGTTAAATTATCTAGCCTTATCGAAAAAATTAATGCTTTATGGATAATGATTAATACAGTTGAAACTTGAACAACATGGTGCTCCCTTTTATTACTGCAATATTTTTCCCAGATTATGGTTACCAAGGGATTCCTTGGGATTTATATTTACTTCATTTCTTCTTCTTTGCGATTGTGATTCCATTTCATGTAATTATTTTTGCTGCTCGTAGTGCTCAGAAGGTAAAGCCTAACGGAGTAAAGGACTGGCTCAAGTGGGAAAGCAATGCTAGTCAAGACGAATTAGCTTCAAGATTTCCAAACAATTTCCCTACTGCTTAACTCTCCCTAAAGCCTTTTAAAAATGTCTGAATTTATCAAGGTGCTACAACTTCATTAAATTTGGGCAATTTTAGGTTTATATATATACCTGCATCTAAAAAAAAATGCTTCATTTGCCATTCTTAACCTTTGCTTTGGGAGGAGGTAGCCTCTCAGCAACAATTGTCGGTATTGTATCCCTTGTTCTTTTTGGACTAGTTGGTGTAATTGCTGGTCCTAATCTATCTAAATTTGATTCAGACGCTTAGGAAGATAGCTGTTAGACAAAGATCTATTAGCCAAATTTCCTAACTAACAAATATTTTAGATTTTCATAAATCTATTTAGGGAATCAAACTTGTAATAAAAAGATCTAAATTCATCAGGTTTATAAAGCTTGTTGGATTTAGGTCTTTTTTTTAAATTAATTTAAATTACAAAAAAATTTCAAATACCATCGCTATAGACTTTACAACTATCTATAAAAATAAAATTCAAAGAGATCAAAAGACAAGAACATAGATAAGAAAAACTTATGTCTTATATGACCATTAGATATAATGCTTGATTAGTTGCTGCTCTGGCTTATACGTTGATATGTATAAGATTTACAAAGTTTTAGACAAATGGAAATGAACCCATACAAACCTTTCATACAATCTCTTAAAAAAATTTGCAGAACTTTCAAATAAAATTTAGGAGTTTTTAATGTGCAGATTTAAATTCTCCACCTCTTCCTCCAGCTTCAGATGCTTGTCCTATTCGAGAAAATAAATTCAAGCTTTCATCGTTTAAATTAATCACTTCAACCTCTGACCCCCCTAATTTTATTCTCCTGATCACCTGGTCAAGAACAGTTACACCACTTTGATCCCATATATGAGCTTCTGCCATATCAATTGTAATTTTTTTAGGGTGTTCGTGAAGTTCAAACCCTTGTCTAAAGTATATACTACTAACAAAAAATAATTGACCTTTAACTTTATAAACTCTGTGGTCTTCACCAGTTAAAGAAGATTCAACCTTAATAACCTTTGCAACCTTTCTACTAAATAATATTGCGGCAAGTCCTACTCCTGCAAGGAGACCCAAGGCAAGATTATGAGTAATAACCGTTACAAATACAGTTAAAATCATAACTGAACTATCGCTTCTAGGGATACGACGTATATCTTTTACTGACATCCAATTAGCAGTGTTAATTGCAATCATTATCATTACACCAACCAATGTTGCCATTGGAATTTGATTAACCCAATCTTTAGCAGCAAGAATCATTGCTATTAAACAAACCCCTGAACTTAATGTTGAAAGTCGTGTTCTTCCCCCATAGCCCACATTCATAACCGATTGTCCAACCAAAGCACATCCAGCCATACCTCCAAAAAGAGAACTAACAATATTTCCTATACCTTGGCCTCTAGCCTCAACATTTTTATTTGTACTTTTATCAGTCATATCATCAAGAATATCTTGAGTGAGAAATGTCTCCATAAGACCTACCAAAGAAATTGCCAAAGCTGTTGGAAGTATCAACCCAAGAGTTTCAAAATTAAACGGAACTTTTGGGAAGCCAAAGCCAGGCAATCCATTTGGAAGAATTCCTAAGTTAGAAACAGTTGGAACATTTAATTTAAATCCTATAGAAATTGCAGTACAAACAAAAATTGCAACCAATGCTGAAGGCAAAATCTTAGTAACTTTAGGCAGCAAATAAATAACCAACAAAGTAAGTATGGTCAATCCCCAAACTGCTGGTAATTGTATTGCAGTAACTACTTTTGAAGAATGCGCCAAGTCAATACCCAAATGAGGCAATTGAGCTAGGAAAATCAATATAGCCAAACCATTCACAAAGCCATCCATAACAGGTTGAGGTACAAATCTCATCTGATGTGCAAGTCTTAGATAACCCCAAGCGATCTGAAGGACTCCAGTAAGCAATCCTGCAGCCAAAAGATATTGAAGACCAAGACCAGGACTAATATTTTCTCCTTGTTGAACAATACCAGTCATCAAAAGAGCGGTTGAACCAGTTACAGAAGTAATCATGGCCATTCTGCCCCCAAATATTGCGAGGGTCACAGAAAGCAAAAAAGCACCAAACAGTCCAACTCTTGGATCAACACCTGCAATTCCCGAAAAAGCTATCGCTTCTGGAATCATTGCGAATGCAACCACAAGACCGGCAAGAACATCTCTAGAAGGCGAGACAATTCTCTCCTTTGCTAATAAATTGTTCAATTTCAAAACTACGCTTCTACCATCCTGCCTTATTAGATAAGAGAATTCATATTAGTTAAGAAGATCTTCTTACTAAAATGAATAAATCAAACAGAGTCCTCTTTCCTTTGAATAAATGAATCCATCAATTTTTTGTATTCATTCTCTCTTGAGCTTTTTGCAAAGCCAACAATAAAAACGATCGATGAAAATACTATTAAGGCTAGTATTGTCGGACTAAGACCCAATTCACTAGCTGTCAAAGCAAAGAATAAATGAGCTATCACTAATTCACAGATAAAGTTATAATACTAAGTTGAACAACACTATCTTGAAGCTTTTTTAGACAGAAGTTTATTTTTTATATAAATCAAATCTAATAAATACAGAGAAATTATATCTATTTTTCTTTTATTAAACTAACAAACTCCTCAGTAGTTAAGGCAGGTTTATACTCCCAAGTCATTCCATATTTATCTCTCCAGGATCCAAAAACCTTAAATAAAATTGATGCACTTGCAGCTCTACAAATAATCACTCCTGTTCCATCTTGCGGAGTGTGAGCCCATGAAATTCTCTCATAGCCATCAATAAGGTCCTCAGATTTTCCACTTTCAACATAATCTACAAATGCTTCAGATGAATAATTTTGATCCTCAGATGATTCGAATTTCCACGTAACTATATAAAGCTGCATTTTTTATTTTTGTAGGAGTTTATATTCTATCTGAGAATTATTTTTTATTCCTAAAACCAGGCTCGAATTGCCTTCTTGCTGCCTGGGTTCTTAGGATTAACTGCCTTCCAGAACTTGATAGTGTAAACCTTAATGCTTTACCAGACTTAAACATCGCCTCTCCAATTGCCTTTGTTCTAGATAATTCAATTTGGTATGCACGACTAACCGCTCTCTCAGCATCAACATTTGCTAACTTTGCCTGTTGAGCCAAACGTTTGGTTTTTGATTTAGGGATTACTGAAAGTTCGCTTTCAGGTTCTGCCCACCTCCATAGCCAATTAGAATTGGATTTTGTAATTGAAGAAGATTTCTTAACCATACCCCCATTTAAAAAGACGAATAGAGGTTTTTTTCACCTCATAAAGACCCTAACCGCTATGGGCAAAAAAAAGGACTGAGAATCCAAAAAAAAATGAAAATTAAAATAATGTTTAAGAATACAAAACCTAAAAAATTAATTTTTAGATCCTGCAATTTGTGTGAGTTTACATATTCATAAGAAATAATGAAATCTAAAAATAGAGTTCTTTTGATTTAAGAAGTCAGCTATATAAATAAAATTATTATCCTTTTATTACTGATTAAAATTTAAAAGGGAACTCGATTAAAGCCCAAATGTACAAAGATATATTTAATGCAATCGCAGCACCAACTGTAAGTTTCTTCATACCATAGTAAATTAATATATTTTTAATTCAGCAAAAAAATTTCTTTTGAGAAAGTATTTATATTCTCATCAACACATTATTCCTTGAGCTTTATAGATTTTCAGGAAGGAAAAGAAGTCCTGACCTGCACTGACCAAGAAGCACTTTGATTTTAGCTAATTTTGATTCAAGCACTTGGTTAGCATTAACAGAAATCCAAATAGGTTTTATCAATTCATTCTTGGGACCAAGTCTTACCCGCTCTCCAAACCAATTTGCATGCGAAGGTATTGATGCTCTGCATTCTATCTCATTAATAGTTAAATCAACCTTCCTCTCGATAAGCCAATCTTCAACGAAAATCAAATTAGTAAAACTATTTAAACCAGCATTTACTGATGTAAAACTGAAACTCAAAAGGATCCAAAAAAAATAATTCTTCAAAATTTCCGAAGTGGTCATCACTTCAAGTTATCTAGAAATAGTCTTAAACAAATATGGGTCGCCTGAGATTCGAACTCAGGACCAGCCGGTTAAAAGCCGGATGCTCTACCACTGAGCTAGCGACCCCCCATAGACCAATACTAATGGTCCAATATGAAAAATATCACGTTGTCGAAGCATTAACGTCCCTAATGTTCCTTTTTGAGGACTAAAAAACAATTTAAAGATATTTTTTTTCCTTCCTCATTGAATTTTTAGAGATTTTTGAAGTCTTAATAAATAGTTGAGGGACATGAGAATATTATTTACCTAAGCTTCTAAGAAAAAAAACGACAGTTTGACAGAAGATCCATCGGTAATCGTAATAGGAGCTGGTCTCGCAGGGTCAGAAGCAGCATGGCAAATTGCAAGTGCTGGAGTCAAAGTAACTCTCTTTGAAATGCGACCCAAAAAAAAATCTCCAGCTCATCACTCCCCCGAATTCGCAGAACTTGTTTGCAGCAATAGCTTTGGAGCACTGAGTAGTGATAGAGCAGCAGGACTTTTACAAGAAGAGTTAAGAAAATTAAAATCTATTGTTATCGCAAAAGCAGATCAACACTGTGTTCCTGCAGGAGGCGCACTTGCTGTAGACAGAAGTCAATTCAGCTTATCAATCACAAATGAACTTTCCTCTCATCCCCTAATAAGAGTCATTAGAGATGAATGTCCGTGTCTACCAGATGCTCAACAAATAACAATTTTGGCCACAGGTCCTTTAACAAGCGAATCGCTGGCTAAAGACATCAAAAAATTTACAGGAGAAAATGAATGCCATTTTTTTGATGCTGCTAGTCCGATAATTACTGGAGAAAGCATTGATTTTTCAACAGCATTTCGGGCAAGCAGATACGACAAGGGTGATGCTGATTACGTTAATTGCCCGATGAATGAAGATTCATATCTAAAATTTCACTCAGAGTTAATCCAGGCGGAACAAGCCGAATTAAAGGATTTTGAAAAAGAATCAGCTCTTTTCTTTGAAGGCTGCCTTCCGATAGAAGAGCTTGCAAAAAGAGGTCTGGAGACTATGCGTTTTGGCCCATTAAAGCCAATAGGGCTATGGGATCCAAGATGGGGAGATGTAAACGACAAAAGCCTCCGAAGGCTGAAAAGGGCTCATGCTGTCGTTCAATTAAGACAAGAGGATAAAGCAGGTCAACTATGGAATCTCGTTGGTTTTCAAACAAATTTAAAATGGGGCGAGCAAAAACGCGTATTCAGAATGATTCCTGGCTTGTCGAATGCAGAATTTATTCGTTTGGGAGTAATGCATAGAAATACTTTTCTTGAGTCTCCAAAGCTATTAAAGCCAACACTGCAATTCATAAATAGAAAAACTTTATTCGCCGCTGGACAGCTCACTGGTACAGAGGGGTATGCTGCGGCCATCGCTGGAGGCTGGCTGGCTGGCACTAACGCAGCATTGTTGGCGAAGGGATTAAATACAATTTCTTTGCCATCGTCTACCATGATTGGGGCATTGACAAACTTTGTTAGTAATAGTCAAGCAAGTTTACGAATTCAAAATAAAAAAAACTTTCAACCTATGCCAGCTAATTTCGGATTACTACCTGAACTCGAGCATAGAGTTCACAACAAACGTGAAAGGTACAAAGAATATAGAGATAGAGCTTTGAGTCAAATAAAAAAATTAAGAGAAACATTATTAGAAAAAAACTCTTCTCAACCGTCCATTTAAAAAATTTCTTTTACATCATGACTCAACTAACAAATAAAACTAAAGCTTCTTCCAACTGGGATTCAATAGTTATTGGTTCCGGTCTTGGTGGATTAGTGACTGCAAGTCAACTAGCAAGCAAGGGTGCAAAAGTTCTTGTGCTGGAACAGTACAAAATTCCTGGTGGAAGTGGTGGTTCATTTAAAAGAAAAGGATTTACTTTTGATGTTGGAGCATCTATGATTTTCGGCTTTGGTAAAAAGGGATACACCAATTTACTAACGCGGGCTCTCAAAGATGTTGAACAAGAATGTGAAACGGTAGCTGACCCGACACAATTGGCATATCATCTACCTAATGATTTAGAAATTACAGTTGATAGAAATTATAAAAAATTTATTACTAAGCTAATTGATTTATTTCCCCATGAAGAGAAAGGAATAAATCATTTCTACGAAACATGTTGGAGTGTATTTAATTGTCTGAATTCGATGCCCTTACTTTCAATAGAGGATCCAGGTTATCTAATGAAAGTTTTTTTTAAATCACCCTTATCTTGCCTAGGACTCGCTAGATGGTTACCAATTAATGCCGGAGATGTTGCAAGAAGATATATCAAAGATCCTACCCTTTTAAAATTTATAGACATTGAATGTTTTTGCTGGTCAGTCATGCCCGCCGACTTAACACCAATGATAAATGCAGGAATGGTCTTTTCTGATAGACATTATGGAGGTATTAACTATCCTATAGGAGGTGTTGGAGTAATTGCTGAAAAGTTAGTAAAAGGAATTGAAAATTTCAAAGGTGAAATCAGATATAAAGCTAAAGTTAAAAAAATAATTTTTGAGAACCGAAAGGCAATAGGTGTCTCACTAGATAGTGGTGAAGATATTTTTGGTAAAACAATAGTCTCCAATGCAACAAGATGGGATACATTTGGTGGGCAAGGAATCAATGATCCACTCGTGAAGGCAGATAAGACTCCATCGGCCGAGACAAAATGGCAAAACAGATATATCCCTTCTCCTTCATTTTTATCATTACATTTGGGAGTAAGTAAAGATTCTATCCCTTCAAATACAGATTGCCATCACTTGCTTCTCGATTCATGGGAAAAGATGGAAGATGAACAAGGAGTTACTTTTCTGTCAATCCCAACTCTATTAGATCCATCATTAGCGCCCTCTGATAGTCATATTGTTCATGCCTTTACTCCTTCTTCAATGGATTATTGGGAGGGATTAAGCAACGAAGAATATCTTAAGAAGAAAAAGGAAGATGGAGATATACTTATTTCAAAGTTAGAAAAATTATTTCCAAACCTTAGTCAAAATATTTTGCACAAGGAAATAGGCAGTCCAAGAACACATAAAAGGTTTCTTTCCAGAAACAAAGGAAGTTATGGACCAATTCCTTCAATGAGATTACCTGGTCTTCTTCCTATGCCATTTAATACTACAAATATAAAAGGACTATATTGTGTTGGTGATTCTTCTTTCCCGGGGCAAGGATTAAATGCAGTGGCGTTTAGCGGGTATGCCTGTGCTCACAAAATTGGCACAAAGCTTGGAATCAATAAATGGGAACTTCCCGAATAAATTATGAAAAATGCTACGAAGGCAAGTTATCAAGACTAAATCTATAACCTTGCTGTCGAACAGTTGTAATACCTCCTCCATCACCTAAACCTGCTTGTTCTAGTTTTCTTCTAAGCGTCAAAACCTGTGTATCAACTGAACGAGGTCCGCCACTAAATGGAGGCCAAGCCATTCGAAGTAGCTCATGTCGACTTCTTACCATGCCAGGTGGCATCAACAAGGCGCACAATAAAGCAAATTCCCTAGGACTTAGTTCTACAGGTTTTTCTCGCAAGGTGACCTGTCTGAGAAGAAGATGAACCTCAAGTGGACCAACTGCAACACGTTCCTGTAAACCAATTCTTCCTCGTTTAAGTAGTGTCCTGCATCTAGCAGCTAATTCTTCTAGGCCAAAAGGTTTCCTTAAAACATCATCAGCCCCATCATCTAAAAGTCCCACCACGGGTTCAACTCCTGTTCTAGCTGTTAGAACAATCACTGAACAGCCCAACTGTTGTGCTAGTCGAAGGGCTGAACTTTTTTCCAATATCTCTGCACTAACTAATAAATCTGGTGATTGATCCCGACAAAGATCAACTGCCTCCTCAGCAGAACCTACTGCTGCGGCAAGTTGTCCATCTTGCCTAAGCCTCTGAACCAAAACAGTTCTTAAAGTTGGATGTGGTTCTACAACAAGCACCTTTGAAGGTGATTGCGTGGTTGCTTGAATAGGGGAAGAACCTGATGAGGATCCTTGAATTTGCTCAGTAGGAAGCTGATCTGCAGGTATTAATGTCACAACTTGGAAAAGTAGACCCTTAGACTAGAGAAGATATTAAAGCAAACTGTTCGCTGACTACCAAGAATAGTCTGTGTCTTAGCAAACCATGACATCTTTTGATACTCCAGAAGCAATAAAACACTTCCAATCAATTTGTGATGCCTGTCAGGAGCTGACAAGTCGATACCACAGCCCTTCTGAACTTAGGATCTATGCAGACGGATATTTGCATTCCCTAAGGAATTGCAAGAGATTAGGTTCAAAGGATCAAGAGAAGTTAGAAGCATTAATTGATAGATGGATCATGGACCCTTCAAGCTTTATTGGTCCTGATGGCGATATTAATACCCTCTTTTTTCAAAAAGAAGCCTAAATATCAATCAAAAAGTAACAAGTTATGAAGCTAGCGCGATTTCTAATTTTTCTTTCAATTCCCCAGAGTTATACATGCTTATCAAAATATCGGAGCCTCCAATAAATTCACCCTTCACATAAACTTGGGGTATTGTTGGCCAATTTGAAAATTCCTTAATTCCTTCTCGAATTTCCATATCTGAAAGTACATCAAAAGTATCAAAGCTCATTCCCAAGGAATTAAGAATTTGAACAACATTGTTGGAAAAACCACATTGTGGCATCAACTTATTACCTTTCATGAAAACAAAAATTGGCTTTGAATTAATTAGGAGTTCAATTTTTGAACGAGTTGTAGAATCCATATCTGAAAAGTTATTGAGGAGTTGAGGTTTTCAAGGCCAAAGCATGAATTGTTTCTGTTTTCAATTCATTTTTTAACGCACCATAAACAAGTTGATGTTGTTGCACAAGAGATAGGCCAGAGAATTCTTCAGATACAACATTGACTTCAAGATGATCACCACCGCCCATATCTTTCACGTCAATCTGAGCATCGGGAAGTGATTGCTTAATTAAAAGAGTAACTTCTTGGGCTGTAATCATTTTCAAATAAGGAATTAAAGTGAATTTTGAGAAAATAAATTCAATTTGAGTGCTAAAGATTCAAATAAGTAAAATCATATTATCTTCTACCAACAGCTAACAAAGCCGATTGTTCAGCACTTCTCATACTTGTGGAAAGTTCAATATTAAAGTCATTTGCAGATTGCTTAAAACCCCTAGAAATAATTATTGGTTTTGAGAAACAAATTGATGCCGATCCATAAAGCTTCGGGACAACATCACTGTAGGCTAAACCGACTGGAACAATTTTAATTTCCAACCCTTTGTTAGACGCTAGTTGAGCTAAGCGAATCAAGCCTTTTTTCAGTTTTACAGGCTCACCAAAACGATTTATCTTTCCTTCTGGGAAAACAACTAATTGCTGACATGAAATCAACAAATCAACTGCATATCTAAGAGTAGTTAAAGAAGGTCTTCCTTGATCAATTGGAAAACAACCCAACCTGTTTAAGAACCAACCTTGTAACCCTCTCATTTCTGATCGGGTGACCATGTATCTACAATCTCTATTGGTAATCCTTCTCCCAGCAGCCATAGTCAACATCAAAGCATCCCATCTAGATCTATGAGTGGGAGCAAGTACAACAGAACCACTTAAAGGTAAATTTTCTCCACCAATAACTATTCTTCTTCGAAAAAAATTGTTCAACGCGAAATCTTGTGTAGCAAACATAGCTAATCGACTCCAGAAAGGATCAACCCCGAGGCATATTTTTTTTTCTCTATGAAGAAGGGGCAAAAAATCCCTCTTTAACAAACTATGTAATGAAGTTAACTCCGTAAGCTTTATTATTAATGGTCGGACTGGGCAGTTACTCCAGCGGCTAAACTTTATTTTGCTTTTGATGAATACAATCAAAGTATATTTTAAATACCTATGGCAAGTCTTGGCGTAAACATTGATCACATAGCAAATGTTCGAGAAGCTCGTAAGACATTTGAACCTGACCCAGTAAAAATGGTTCTTTTAGCGGAAATAGGTGGTGCTGACGGTATAACAGTGCATCTAAGAGAAGATAGAAGGCATATACAAGACAGAGATCTAAATCTTCTCAAAGAGACTGTGCATACTCGACTAAATCTAGAAATGGCTGCAACTGAAGAAATGACTTCAATAGCACTTAATCTTAAGCCAGATATGGTTACATTAGTTCCTGAGAAAAGGGAAGAGGTCACTACAGAAGGAGGACTCGATGTCATTAAACACAGAAACAAATTAAAGGAAATAATCCAACGTCTTTCGGATGCGGATATTCCAGTTAGTCTTTTTGTTGATCCAGTTCAAGCTCAATTAGAAAATTGTGCCGAAGTAAATGCCGCCTGGATTGAACTACATACAGGTAAATATGCAATCACAAAAAACAAGGTAAGAGATATGGAATTATCCATTCTTAAAGAGAGCACAGCTAAAGCAAAAACCTATGGTTTGCGAGTAAACGCAGGCCATGGATTGACATATCAAAACGTTGAACCGATTGCAGCTATTGAAGGTATTGAAGAATTAAATATTGGTCATACAATTATTTCTAGAGCCTTATCAGTAGGTCTAACTCAGGCAGTAAAAGAAATGAAAAGCCTAATTATCAATCCAAGAAAAGACAACTTCTTACTTTAAAAATATCTTTAAATCGCATTTTGACTCTTGCTAACAATTTATCGAAGTAATAAAGCTGAATGGTTAGCAGAAATACTAGGACAGGAACTCCGATTAAATCCTCCTGAAATAACTGAAGAAGTTAATATTATCGTAAGTACATGGCCTTCAAGCAGATGGCTAAGTGAAAAACTTTCAATAATTAATGATATCAATGCTTTAGTTAAATTCCCTTTTCCTGGTAAATATTTAAAAAGCTTAGTGAAGAGAATTATTGGTATTGATCCTAATGAAAAAGATCCATGGGAAAAGAATCATCTTGTTTGGAATATTTTAGAATTATTACCGGAATTAATGAAAGAGGAAGAAGCACAGATAATACAATCTTGGCTAAAAATAAGCGAGAAAGAAAAAGATCACATTAATCTAAATTCATGGGATTTAGCAAACAATATTGCAGAGATGTTTGATGATTACATACTTTATAGACCTGAAATTATCAAACAATGGTTAAGCAAGAAAAAAAAGAAAAATTCTAGAGAAATTAGTGTTAATAAAAATATCCTTTGGCAAGAAAAATTATTTAATTTATTATATAAAAAGATAAACAAAGATCCATTCTGCATCCAAGTCGAAAAAGCTATTAAACGTTTAAAGAAAAATGATATTTCTAAACTAGATTATCCAAGAAATCTATACGTCTATGGACTTTGTAGTCTGGCACCATTGCAAATAGATTTAATTCAAGCATTTTCAAAAGTAATAAATATAAAAATTTATCTTATTTCCCCTTGCAATGATCTTTGGCAAAGATGTGAAGCAAGAAGACTGCAATTTAGAAACACATGGAATACTCCTCCTGACAGGCAATGGTTACTAGAATCACCAAGACTTGAAGCCTTCCTTGGACGGATGGGGGCTGAATTTCAACAGTTACTAGAAGGGAGTGGTGAATATCAATTGGGAGATAGAAATGAGGAAGATATTTTTTCTCTTACAGCAGATATCGCCACTAATAAAGGGAACAAACCAAATTTATTAGAACAACTACAACAAGAATTGTTATCCACAAAAGGTGAAAGTATTTTAACTAAGGAAAAATCTGACAAATCACTCCTTTTCCTTAAATCTCCAGGGAAGTATCGACAAGTGGAATTGATACGGGACCACATATTACAGCTCTTCAGTAATGACAAAAAACTTCAACCCAGAGACATTTTAATAATGACACCACAAGTTGATAGCTATGCGCCAATAATTTCCTCTGTCTTTAATAATTTAGATCACAGTAGTACTCAGCTACCGTGGGTAATCACAGATAAAAGTCAAGGAGATAAAGTAGGTTTAATACATTTTGTCTTAAATCTGTTAGAAATTTCTGCATCTCGTCTAACCGCATCAATTTTTGAAAACTTATTAACTAATCCAGCATTACAAACACAACAGAATATAAGTATTGACGAAGTTAGTAAAATAACCAAAAGCCTTCAATCCGCTGGCTTTACATGGGGACTTGACTCCTCAGAAAGATTTGGGGAAGAAACTCATAGCCTATGTTGGTGTCTAGAAAGGTTTCTACTGGGTCTTGTTTTACCAGATAATCCAATTAATGGAATAAGTAATATCTCCCCTTATTCCGAGAATATTTCAAGTACAGAGTTTATAAAAGCTTGGGGTATACTTTCAAAACTTTGCAATTATATCAATGCGATTCGCAGTAAACGTTCATGTAAAGAATGGATAAAACTTATAATATCTCTCGTAAAGGATTTATTTGGAGATGGTGGAGAATGGGCATGGGAAGAGCAACAACTACTAACTGTTGTTAATAATTGGGGTCTCATAACAGCTAATTGTGAACTGGAAATTGATTGTCTAGTAGTCAGAGACATTATCACCAAAGCATTAAGTTCTACAAATAGCAAATTTGGTCATAGGACAGGGAAAATTACGATCAGTGCCTTAGAACCAATGAGAGCAATCCCTCATCAAATCATCATCATCATGGGACTAGAAAGTAGATCTTTTCCAAGAATAGAGAATAGAAGAAGTTTTAATCTCTTAGAAAGAAAAAGAGAGCTTGGTGATCCAAACCAATATGATAAAGACCGCTATTCATTGTTAGAAGCTTTAATTTCAACTCGTCAAAATCTTTTGGTATCTTGGAATGCAAAAGATGAAAAGACAGGAGAAGATCTTGACCCTCCAAGCCCTATTCAACAATGGCTGAATTACTTAAAAATTAAATTAGGAGCCAATACCTTTCAAGAGATTCTCATTGAGCCACCAGCAAATCCTCTTGATAATTTCAACTTTATAAAAACCGAAAATTCACAAATCATGAGTTGTGATAGGAAGAACCTAGAAGCTAGAGAATGGCTTGAAAAAGAAATCCCGACTAAAAGTATCTCAATAGCATTACCGCTAAAGTGGAAAGAAATAAGCGTAAGCGAATTAAAATCATATTCCTTCGAGAAAACCAAAGAATGGTTACTCAATCCACAAATAACATGGTTAAAAGAGCACGAAATCCAATCAAAAGAATATGTCAATCTTATTGAAGACAATGATTTTCTCGAGCTATCAGAATTAGAAAGATATAAACTTCTTAAGCATCGACTTGAAAGTAGTGATCTCTTAAATATTAACGATATAAAAAATAACTCGAACTACTGGAAAGATAACTATTCTGGCAAAGGGGTTTTCCCTCCAAAAGGCGCTGGATTAATAGAGAAGGATCTTCTTCAGGAGCGATGGAAAAATTTAATATCCGCAATATACGCTACAGGTCAAATCACGAAAAGGAGTATTGAGATGCAAGAGTTAGAGGGTGAATTTTACTTTGGTGGGAAGAATTTAATACAGATTGAAGTTGGAAGTTTAAAATATAAAACTCTTATGAATGGATGGCTAAATCATTTATATTTATCTGCAAATAGTTCATTTAATTATAAAACATTGATAATTTCTAAAAAAACAGATTATAGAAAAAAAATTCAATACGAAGTAAGCAAGGAGATTTTACCAATTAATACGAGAGAAGCGACAAAAATTTTAAGACAAATTCATCAATTAGCAACTGCAGGAAGAGATAATTGTTGGCCTATACCACCAGAAAGTGGACTAGATTATGCCCTTGCTACAAAAGAAAATAATAAGAATGAGCAAGATTTATTTCAAAAGAAATGGGAAGGTGATTTATATATGCAAGGAGAAAGAGAGACGCTAGCAATGGAGCTTTGTTTTGGCAAAAAGTGCAAAGCCACTACATTTTTAAACTTTGAATCATTTAACAATGTATTAATGAGTCTCTATGAACCAATCCTAAAAAACACCAACTAACTAGAAACCAAAATGAAGCTTAAAAGCAATCTCTTTAAGGAGATTTTAACTCTCTTAGCAAAATGGGGATTTAGTAAGAAGGGTCTTTTTAACAATTCAAAAGGAGAGTGGTATTTATTTTCTCAAATAGTTTTAATTCTCCTACATTTAATAGCTCCCTACCCAGAAATAAAGCAAATACCATTTTCAATAAATACTTTTTGTATAATTATTGGATTAGCAATTTCAATTCTAGGCCTATTCATTGTCATCAAAGCATTTATAGATTTAGGAGAAAATCTAACACCACTACCTTATCCAATGAATGAATCAAGTCTGATAAAAAATAATTCATATCAAAATGTTCGGCACCCTCTTTATAAGGGATTATTATATATTTCATTAGGAATATGTATTTTTTCATTGAGTCTAATACATCTATCTCTACTAATATCATTAGCTTACATTTTAAAAATAAAGGCCTTAAAGGAAGAAGAAAGGTTGAAAATTAAATTTCCTGAATACAAGAAATATATCAAAGAAGTACCAGCTATTATAAAAGAAATAAAATATTTAGACTGGAGATCCTAAATGTTAATCATAAGAAATTTAAAACATCAATATCAAGGAATAATAGAAAGTGAAAGGCTTAGTTCTTATTTTATTATTATACCTATGAAATAAATATGACTAATATAGAATTGTTTCAAGCGAATAAATATCCTTTATCGAATGGAATGCGACTAATAGAAGCAAGTGCTGGAACAGGAAAAACATTTTCTCTTTCTCATCTTGTCTTAAGGTTATTAACTGAAAAAGAATATTCAATAAACGAAATACTAGTTGTTAGTTTTACAGAAGCTACAGCATCAGAAATAAAAGCAAGAATCATTGAAAGATTAATTCTTGCATTAAAAATAATTGAACCAACAAATACAAACGTAAAACCATATCATGTTGACAATGTACTAAATGAATGGGTCGAATTAAATATAACATCTAAAGAAAGAGCTTTATATATAGCATCTTTACTCTTAGAAGCATTAGAGAGAATTGAAAATGCAGACATCACAACAATCCATGGTTTTTGCAGTAAAACACTTCGTAGAGAAGCTATTGAGAATGGAATTAATTTAAATCCAACCATCGAAAAAGATTCAAGATCACTAATAAATGAAATTGTTGAAGAATATTGGAAAAAAGAAATATTAGAAATAGAAATTTCAGAATTAAAAGGTTTATTTAAAAGTAATTTTAATCGTAAGAATTTGATTGAAGTTCTTAGTTCATTGGATAATGACCCAAATAATAGTTTTAAACAAACTTTTAATGACTTGAAAATAGAAGAAAGTATTTCAAATCAATTAAACAACTATATTGAATCATTATGGATAAGATTTACGAATGCATGGGAAGAGAAGGGCCAGGAGCTTGAAGATAGCTTCATAGAGATTGCTAAGAATCTAAGATCTCAGGGTATTAAAGATACAAAGCCATACTCCTCCAAGCCCAGAAAAAATCGCTATGAGCTTTTAAGTAACTGGATTGAAGAATATAAAGAGAAAAGGCGACCATCATATGAAGATATTCAAAATCAAAACCTTATAAATAAATATTTTCATCCTAAAAATATTTACCAACTAGATATGAAGCATAAAATGGATTCTTGTTCAAAAGAAATGGAGCTAATTCTTGATATTATAGGGGATTTATATGATAGTCCAAGTGAATTTGTTTGGGAGCATGCTTTGTTATGGACTAAAAGAGAGCTTGAAAACAGAAAATCTAAAAAGGGTTTGATAAATTATTCTGATCTACTTAAATTATTAGATCCCAAAAACCTAAATAGTAATGAAATTAAAGATGAAGTTAATCCAAATAACATCTATAGAAATCTAGAGAAAAGATATAAAGTAGCCTTAATCGATGAATTCCAAGATACTGACCCAGTCCAGTTAAGATTACTAAAAAAAGCCTTTGGTAAGCGATCATCACATCTATTACTAATGATTGGAGATCCAAAGCAAGCAATTTATAGTTTCAGGGGTGGAAGCTTAAATACATATATGAAAGCTAGAGAAGCTTGTGATCGAATTCATTTAATGAATGCTAATTATAGAAGTACAAAACCTCTAATTTTAACTCTCAATAAATTATTTCTTGATGGTTTAATAAGATCAAATCTATCAACTCAAGAACTTAATCCATGTTCACAAGAAGATCTACTAGAACTAAATGGAATAAAAGAACCTTTAAAGATAATAAATCTAATAGATAATAATCAAAAAGAAAAAACTCAAAAAATAAAATTAGATTCAAAAAGCAAAATAGAGGAAAAAATTCCAAAAGTTATTGGATCTTATTTGTTAGAGCTATTAAACAATAATCCCAAAGATTTAAACCCCTCAGATATCTGCATATTAGTCAATAGACACGATCAAGCTAAAAACATCCATAGCTATTTATCAAAAATAAAAATTCCTTCGCAACTCTTAAGTAATGAAAATATATTTACTAGAGAGGGTGCTCAAATCCTACAGATTTTCATTAATTGTATCGTCAGTCCACATAATCAACAAAAACTTGCTCTACTAGCTTGTTCTGAGCTAATGCAATGGGAAAAGGAAAAACTTATTAAATCAAAAATTGATGGCGATTTTGATTCATTATCTTCGAAGTTCTATGAACTTTCAGAATTATTTCCAACGATTGGATTATTAGGCTGTTTGTCTAAATTTCTAGATGGGAAATTAATAGCTGATCTTTCTAATAGAGGAACTTTATTAGGTGATCTTTACCAAAGCTCTCAGTTAGTAGATGAACAGATCCATCGACAGAAATTTAATGCATTAAGAGCATCTCAATGGCTTAGTAGTCAAAGGTTCCAGTCCATTGAGCAAATACCTGAAGAATATCAACCTAACAGTGCCATTAGTAATAGCTCCGTAAATATAATTACAATTCACAAGAGTAAAGGACTTCAATTTAAAATAGTAATTTGTCCATACCTGTGGCAAAAGCCTCCAGATAGAAAAAGTCATTTATGGAAAGACAATCAAAATCTATTAATTTCTAAAAAGTATAAATGGAATAAAAAATATAGTTCATACCAAGATTCTATTAGAAAAGAATCCTTAAATGAAGCAGAGCGGTTAGCTTACGTTGCTTTTACAAGAGCTAAAAAACAATTAATAGTCCTATGGGCAAATGCTGCAGGTCAAGAAGGGAACCCTCTTTCAGGTTTTTTATTTGGCTCTGAATCAATAAATCTAAAGATAGAAGACCATACAAAGGAAATGATGGAAAATTCATTCACGAAAAGAGAAGTAAAAGTTGATATTCAAGATATAAAAATAATTGAAACAAATAAGACATGGACTAAACCTAAAAGTGAAGTCAAATTATCGCTTGGAGGAATTCCTACTCATCAATTTGAGAATAGTTGGGGAAGGTATAGTTTTTCAAAATGGATAACACAAAAAAATGACGAATTAATTCTAAATGACTTATCAGATGAGTTAAATGAAGATGATGCATTTAAGAATGAAATTGAGGATATATCTTTCCAAGAAATTGATCAGGTATTTGTAGAGAAAGATCAAAGTGTTAACAGATTAGAAGGTCAGACATGGTCTAAAGAAAGCCCTATTGGTAATTTTCCAAGGGGGCCTATAGCAGGGACTTGTCTTCATAAAATACTTGAAAGAATAGATTTCAATGATATTGAAAATCAACTAAAAGTCTCAACTATAATAGAAGAAGAATTAAATATAGTTAATATAAGTAATTCATTTATTGAACCAATTAATATTTTATTAAAGAGAATTGCGAATATCCCTTTAGGAGGTCATTTAGGTAAATTTAAAATGAAAAATTTACATTCTAAAAGCTCTATCAAAGAATTAAAATTCGATATTCCAATTTGTCATGAAGCTAATCCAATTAATACTCTCGAATTATCATCAATATTTAGAGAAGATATTCAAAATAAATATGGCTCAGACTATATAAATAAACTGATAGATCTAAATATCCATAGCAGCGGTTTCCTTACCGGATCCATAGACCAAGTTTTTGCAGATAACCCAAATCATGAAATTGCTAAATGGTGGGTTTTAGATTGGAAAAGTAACTGGATAGGAAGTCCCCTATCAAAAGAGAATAGTTCTTCTTGTGGTCCCTCAAATTATTCAATTTCAAAAATGGATGAAGAAATGTACCATCATCACTATCCACTACAAGCCCACATATATTTACTTGCTTTACATAGATTTTTAAATTGGAGGCTCCCCAATTATTCACCTCAAAAACATCTTGGAGGTTACATTTACGTATTTTTGAGAGGGCTTCCAGATAAAGAAGAGTTAGAAGAAAAGAATTTTCTGCAATGGACTCCAGGCTTAATCGTTGAAGCTGCTCCTATTGAAAGAATTAAAAAATTAGATTTATTGATTAAAAGACAACAAAAATGAGAGAACCCGTGAAAAAAATTTTTTCAACTGATTTAAATAAATCATTATTAGCTACTCTAATTCGCTATTTCCCACCCATAAAGTTTAATGAAGCCTTAATAGATGTTATAAATGTGTTAATGGATGGTTTATCAAGAGGCGATGTATACATAGACATGAAGAAAATCCCAGAAAATCTTGAACTTGAATATAAAGATTGGCCCAGCTATCATATGAAAGCATTATTAGAGAGTGGCTGGACTAAACAAGATAACTCCCCAATAGTTTTAAATGGAGATTTGATTAGTTGGCGGCGTACACATAATGAGATAGTAGAGACGATTCAAAAAATACTATTAAGGAATCAACCTATTAATCACTTATCTAAACAATTACCTGTTCGAATTAATTCTAGAAGTCTAGAGCATTTAAATATTCAACAAATAGAAGCTGTTAATCTAGTAAAAAGTCAACAAATCATCTTATTAAGTGGTGGCCCCGGCACAGGCAAAACTAGTACCATCCTTCAAATGCTCTTACAAGCACTGACAACGAATCCAAGTCTTAATATTGCTATGGCTGCTCCAACAGGAAAAGCCGCAAAGAAACTAAAAGATACTATTCAGGCAGGTATTGTTGATTTTGAAGATCCTATAAAGGATAAGCTTTCTAATATTCCTTCTAAAACATTACATAAATGGCTAGAAGCAGGAGCAACTGGCTTCAGAAGAAACTCTCAACGTCTATTAAAATTAGATCTAATAGTTATAGATGAGATGTCAATGGTTGACTTGTCAACCATTAATGGACTACTCGATGCATTAACAAAATCATGTCAAATAATCTTAGTAGGTGACCCTGACCAATTATTACCAATAGGAAGTGGTGGTATATGGCAAATTTTACAAGAGAAAGAAACAAAAACAAACCTTCGATCAAACTCAGTCAAACTTACAAAGTCATACCGAAACAAAGGAGATATCGCTTTATTAAGAAATACTCTAAAAGATGAGGGGGTTGATGCCTTTTGGCACCTGCTTTCAATGAAAGAAGATTCATCAAATACAAGTCAGTACCTTTCATCCCTAAAAAGTATTCCAGATCCCGTAGTAAGGACTCTTTTCAACTATAGAAAGAAGCTTAAAAAGTTAACAGAGAATTGCATTAATCATATTCCTAATGAAGCCTGGCAATCAAGCATGATTGAGGTAGAACAATCAGTTGAGATACTAAAACTCTTTAAATTCATAGATAATCTTCTTATACTTTGTCCTCAAAGATATGGTCCCTGGGGTGTAAAAAAAATCCACGAGTTCCTTTTAGGAAATAGATTCGAGGAGGAATTACACAAGTGGGGGGAGGGAACACCAATCATGGCAAAAAGTAATCAACCTGAAATAGGTTTAGCAAATGGAGACGTTGGAATAATTATTGGCAACGGCGATAGAAGACGTTTTTTATTTAATGTTTTTTCTGAGGAACAAAGACTAGTAACTCGATTAATAAACCCATCAAGGTTAAATATATTTGATGCGGCATATGCAATGACAATTCATAAAGCACAGGGAAGTGAAGCTGATCAAGTCCTTTTACTTTGGCCAAGAACCTCAAAAGTTTCAGAAGAGAATACTCTCAAAAATAATTTTTCTGATGATTATGAAAAAAGAATGCTTTACACAGCAATAACTCGTGCAAAAAAACAATTACTGGTAATTACTAATCAAGAAGAAGACTTTTAAAGATGTGGGCACCTTATTCCTAAAAGGAATTTTAAGATGATAAAGTAAATTTTATATCCCTTTAACAAGGCGAGTCAGCAAAGCACGGTAATACACCGATCGGAAGTTGTCTGCCTAATTTGAAGGACAAAAGGCAACCATTATTAGATGACAACTAAAAATCTACATGAGGATTCCTCATGTCCAGTAGAACAAGGTGTTCTCAAGGAATCTATTGAGGAAATAATGGATGAAGGTGATCAAAATTCAGAAAATGGATTTTCTGAATTTAATTTTAGTGAAGAACTAATTCAAACAATCTCTAATAAAGGCTACTCATCACCCACTCCTATTCAAAAAGCTGCAATTCCTGAATTACTTCTAGGTAGAGATTTAGTTGGACAAGCACAAACAGGTACAGGTAAAACAGCAGCATTTGCATTGCCAATCCTTGAAAGACTGAAAAAGAATGTTGGACATCCACAAGTTTTAGTTCTAGCTCCAACTCGCGAGTTGGCTATGCAAGTAGCTGAATCATTTCGCACATATTCCGCAGGTCATCCACATTTTAAAGTACTAGCAATATATGGAGGCTCTGATTTCCGAAATCAAATCAACACTCTTAGGAGGGGAGTTGATGTAGTCGTTGGGACTCCTGGGCGAGTCATGGATCATATACGCCAAAAGACTCTCAATACTAGTCATTTAAGTTGTTTAGTTCTAGATGAAGCTGATGAAATGTTAAGAATGGGATTCATTGATGATGTTGAGTGGATTTTAGAACAATTGCCTGAGGAGAGACAATTGGTTTTATTCTCAGCAACAATGCCATCTGAGATAAGAAGATTATCAAAAAAATATTTAAACAGTCCTGCGGAAATAACTATAAAAGCAACTGAATTGAAGGAAAGACTTATCAGGCAAAGGTATATAAGCGTTCAAAATGTATATAAAGTTAATGCCCTTCAAAGAGTACTTGAAGCTGTATCAGAAGAAGGAGTAATAATATTTGCTAGAACAAAAGCTATTACAATTGTAGTAGCTGAAAAATTAGAATCATATGGATATAATGTAGCTGTTTTAAATGGAGATATTCCTCAAAATCAAAGGGAACGAACTGTTGAAAGATTAAGACAGGGATCTATCAATATTTTAGTAGCTACTGATGTCGCAGCAAGAGGTCTTGATGTTGATCGAATTGGTTTAGTAATAAATTATGATATGCCATTTGATCGCGAAGCGTATGTTCACAGAATTGGCAGAACTGGCCGTGCAGGAAGGAATGGTGAAGCTATTCTTTTTGTTAATCCAAGAGAAAGATCATTTTTAAGTAATCTTGAAAGAGCTGTAGGTCAATCAATTGAGAAAATGGATATTCCAGGCAATGAACTTATCAACAGCAACCGAGTTAAGAAGCTTAAAGCAAAATTAATAAAAGCCGCCTCAACTGAAAGAGATAATCCAAAAGAAGCTGATATTTTAGAAGAGTTAATAAAAGATGTTGAAAAAGAATTAAATATAGACCCGAAAGACATAACACTTGCCGCATTAAATTTAGCAGTTGGTTTTAATGCACTCCTTGAGAATGGGAATGAGGATTGGATCAGACAATCATCTCAAAGAAGTACAAGAACTGACCGACGAGAAAATAAATTCAAACAACGTCGAAGAGGTGATTTTGATAACAACAGACTTGAAGATGATATGGACAGATTCAGGGTTGAAGTTGGGCACCGAGATAGAGTTAAGCCTGGGAATCTAGTTGGAGCTATTGCCAACGAAGCGGGACTAAAAGGAAGATCCATAGGCAGAATAAGAATATTTGAAACCTACAGCCTAGTAGATTTGCCAAAACAAATGCCAGATAATGTTTTCCAAGCTCTAAAGAAAGTTAAAGTTATGAATAGAGAATTACAGATAAACAGAGCTAACTGAGAAAAAGCCACCAATAAAATGCTTAGTAAATTATTATTCAGCAGCATGATCACATTTCTTCTAATAGATATGGATCTCAATTTAGAGGCTAAGGAAAAAAAATTTAATACTAAAAATAGTCTTATTAATAAATTCTGTATTGCGACATTAAAATCAAAACTTGAGAACAAGAATAAAAAA
>QCJG01000006.1 GCA_003216175.1 Prochlorococcus sp. AG-409-A10
ATCCATCGCTGCAAGTGGGCCACTAGCATTACCAGCTATAAGACCAGCAGAGAAAAGGTCGTCGCCTGTGAAGCTAGAATTTATGTCAATGCCATATGCATACTGCATATATAGCTCTTCTTCTGCATCAGCTGCTCCACCATCTGAAACTGAACCAGTTGTGAAAACTGCAGTACCAGAAAGAGTTGTAGTTGATGAAAATGCAGTGTCTGCGTTAGCTGCTACAGGAGCCATTAGGCCCAAAGCTGCAGGAGCTACTAATAAACGTGAAAAAAGCTTCATAGTGTCCTCACACATTAAAGAAGTTATACCTAACTTAACGTCTTAAGAAGACTGTCAAAAGTAACTTATGTTACACCTTTTGAGTTGGCCTAGCTCCGACTATTCTTTGAAAGTCATTGCAGTAAAAGCCTTTCTGGGAATTTGAGCTATGCTTATTTTTAAAGGCACTTTACTGTGAGCTGAATTTGTAAATGATTGCGTTTGAGTGAAAATATGTCATCCATAAAAGGCTTAGATGCCAGAAGAGCTGCTTGGGAGGTTATCCAAGCAGTAGGTGGTGGAGCATTCGCAGATCTTGCGTTGGAAAGGATCTTTAACCTTTATTCATTCAAGTCGTTAGATAAAGCATTAATAACTGAACTTTCTTATGGTGCAATTCGCCAGAGATATTACTTAGATTGTTGGATTGATTTTTTAGGAAAAGTACCAGCTAAAAGACAGCCACCGTTATTGAGGTGGCTATTACATCTTGGGCTTTATCAGATTTTGAAAATGAAGCGAATACCTCCAGCTGCTGCAATCAATACAACTGTCGAGCTTGCGAAAACTCATCATTTGAAAAAACTTGCTCCTGTCGTTAATGGAATCTTGCGATCTGCTCTGAGAACCAAGGAGAAAGGTCTTCAATTACCTAAATCAAATAATCCGATTTTAGAATTAGCAAAAAACGAGTCTCTTCCTCTTTGGTTAGCAGATGAATTGATTGCTTGGAGGGGAGTCGAAGATGCTAAGAAGATTGCTAAAGCATTCAACAGAATTAGTCCTATTGACATAAGAGTGAATAAATTGCGTGCAGATTTAAAAGAAATAAAAAAACTTTTTGATTCCTTCGGCATTCAAAATCAAATAATTCCAAACTGTCCTTACGGATTGGAAGTTAGAACTGGTGTGGGTGAACCTAGGAAATGGCCTGGTTATGAAGAAGGTAAATGGAGCGTGCAAGATAGATCTTCGCAGCTAATTGCTCCGACATTAGGAGCTTTACCTGGAGAAAAGATCCTTGATGCTTGTGCTGCTCCAGGTGGTAAATCAACACATATTGCTGAATTAATGAATAATGAGGGCAAGGTTTGGTCAGTTGATCGATCATCTCGAAGATCTAAAAAAATATTTGCGAACTCAGAAAGACTTGGGATTAATTGTTTGAACCTATTAGTCGCTGATTCCAATGAATTATTAGCCAAGCATCCAGAATGGCAAAGTTTTTTTGATCGTATTTTAATTGATGCTCCATGCTCAGGATTGGGTACTCTTGCTCGCCATCCTGATGCAAGGTGGAGGATGAATAAGGAAAATATCCAGCAGCTTGTTTTACTTCAAAGCCAGCTACTAAATTCGTTGGCTCCTTTATTGAAAAATGGAGGGAAGTTGGTTTATTCCACTTGTACTATTCATCCTGAAGAAAATTTTAATCAGATAAAAAAGTTTCTTCAAGATGAATCTGAGTTTTTATTGGAATATGAAAAACAGATCTGGCCTGGAGACGAAGATAATGGAGATGGTTTTTATTTTGCTATTTTAAATAAATGCAAAAATCAATAAGGAAATGGGTATAAAACTAATTTATAAATAGTTTTGATCTTATTTAATAATTAATTTTATAAACTGACTAAGGAACTATGTCCTATAGCGATTGCAGTTACAAGCATTCCTAAAATTAGAAATGGTTGTGCGCTTGCTTGATATTTAACATCAAAACTTAATGGATCACGCAATAGCCATATGTCTTGAAATGTTATTTGAGGAATTATTAGTAAAACCAGAATGACAGATGCAAAATGTTGTCCTATTGCGATTAAAACTACTACCATTGCTAGCTGAAAAAAATCTATCATTCCTGCGCTAATACGACTGGCATTTTTGATACCAAAAACAACAGGAAGTGATTCAAGTCCAAGGCTTTTATCCCCTTCCACGCTTTTGAAATCGTTAATCACAGCAATTCCTAATCCTGACAAGCTATATGCAAGAGTAAGCAGGGCAGTTGTCCACGTTAAATGTCCAAATAGAGCCTGTCCAGCCCACCAGGGAAGAGCTATGTAGCTTGCACCAAGTGCATAATTTCCAAGCCAACCATTTTGTTTAAGTTTTAAAGGTGGTGCTGAATAAATAAAACTTACAAATGAGCCTCCCAATGCCAGAAGGAGGACTGAAGGGATGTTGTGATGTGCCCATAAATCCAATGAATAGGCAACACCAAGACCCGCTATTAATAAAACCCATATTTGACATTTTACTTGAAAAAGTGAAATTGCCCCTGACGGTATTGGTCTATTAGGTTCATTTATTGCATCGATTTCTCTATCAAAGTAATCATTTATTGTTTGGGTGTATCCAGTTAAGAGTGGACCGCTCATAAACATGCAACTTATCGAAGCAAGAACGTTGCTTAATTCCCAGTGATAATTACCACTGGCAGCTGCTCCACATATGACTCCCCATAACAAGGGAATCCATGTGATTGGCTTCATTAATTGCAAACGAAGCTTCCAAATGTTTTTTGTTTCAGAACCTCCTTTTATTCCAAGGAGTTGTCTAGCATCACTCACTTTTTTATCTCAGGGTTAAGAAACTTCATCCTCGAAGAACCAATGTTTGCTTCCATCATTCATTTTAATTACAACACCAATGCCACCTCTACCATCAGTCATCTTGTAATCGATTACAGTGCCTCTTGGATCCTCAGATAGTTGGTTGATCAAATAAGAAGGTATGCGATCTCTTACACGTTCAATATCTATCTTAATTTTTGAACCTATCCTTGAAAGGGAGGTTGGCTTAGCCATGGCATCAAAAAGCTTAAGTATGGGCAACCATAACAGTTCCCCTGTTTAAAAATCATGGTTGCTTTAAGATTGATCCCTTGTCTTGATGTTTCAAATGGACGAGTAGTAAAGGGAGTTAACTTTGTTGGATTGCGTGATGCAGGTGATCCGGTTGAGCTGGGATGTAGATATAGCAAGGCTGGAGCGGATGAATTGGTCTTTCTAGACATAACAGCCACTTATGAGAAAAGATCAACTTTAGTTGATATGGTTAGACGAACATCCGAGGAGGTCACTATTCCTTTCACTGTTGGAGGTGGGATAAGTTCTATTATTGGAATAAATGAATTGTTACGAGCAGGAGCTGACAAAGTAAGTTTGAATTCCAGTGCGGTTAAAGACCCTTCGTTGATTTCTCAAGGGGCTAATCGTTTTGGATCTCAATGTATTGTGGTTGCAATAGATGCAAAAAAGAATAAAAACATTCCTAATAAGTGGGACGTTTATGTTAGTGGTGGACGTAATAATACCGGTTTGGATGCGATTGAATGGGCAGAAAAAGTATTTGAGCTAGGAGCGGGAGAAATCTTATTAACTTCCATGGACGGTGATGGAACTCAAAATGGATATGACATAGAACTGACTAAAGCTATTTCAGAAAAGGTTCCAATTCCTGTAATTGCTTCAGGAGGCGCTGGTTGCTTGAGACATATTAAAGAGGCTTTTACTCTTGGGAAATCTTCAGCTGCTCTTTTGGCATCCTTATTGCATGATGGACAATTAACTATCAGAGAAATAAAAGAATATCTAATTAAGGAAAATTTACCTATCAGACCAATTGAATGATTAATATTTGCATTATAAAGATGTAAAATAAATTTCTCCACATTAGTTTTTTGTGTGAGTAAAGAATTTCTTAGATTTATATGAGGCCTGGTAATACTAAAGCTATAGAGGAAATGTTTAATTCAATTTCTTCAAAATATGATTTTTTAAATGATATTTTCAGCTTTGGATTACATAGGTTATGGAAAAGGAAACTGTTGGATATTCTTAATCCGACTTTTGGAGAAAAATGGATAGATCTTTGTTGTGGAACTGGAGATATGTCAATACTTTTGGCTAAATATATGAATAGTCCTGAAAATATCACAGGGATAGATTCAGCTTCTCAAGCATTATTGGTTGCGAGAAAAAGATCTAAACAAAACTATTCTTCAATTGAATGGATAAATGGTGATGTTCTGGAGACAAATTTCACATCAAATCAATTTGACGGTCTTTTGATGGCCTATGGCTTAAGGAATCTTTCAAGTTCTTATGCAGGACTTAGAGAGGCTTTTAGGATTTTGAAACCAGGAGGAAGAGCTGGAATATTAGATTTTAGATCTTTTGAAGGAAGTTCTCTAAAAGGGCTATTCCAAAAAATTTATTTAAGTATTTATGTTGTTCCAATTGCATCACTTTTCGGTTTAGGAAAAGAATATTCATATATAAAAAAAAGCTTGGTTAACTTCCCCTCGGGTGAAAAACAAATTCATTTGGCACTGTCTGCGGGCTTTAAAAAAGCAAAATACCAAACATTAGCCATGGGACAGATGGGTATTTTATTACTTGAAGCTTAAACCTAAATTGATCAATCTATTCTCAATTCTTTTCTTCTACAAAAACTACATTTACCCCACAATTTAATTTCTCCCTTAGGAGAAGGAACTTTACAAAAAGGACAATTAGTAATGCCATTTTTATCAGTTCTACTTGGGTGTTTTTCCCATATTTCTTTTTCACTTTCTCTAGCGACTAAATCATTAGGATAATATTGTCTAATCCGAATCTCTTTTATTTGATATCCATATAATTTTAAAGATTTAATCAACTCCAAACGGTTGTATTGGAGAGCTTGTCTCCACTGCGGATGACTTGCTCCAATCGTTAAAACTTTATTTTGTATGTTAAGTGGTGTGCAATTCAATGCAAGTTGCTCTCCAGCTATTTCTACCCAATCCTGAATAAGACCTCCCACATTTTCTTTCCATGAAGACTTGATTTCTTCCAAGCATGCATGTATTGATTGCTCTCTTTTCCCTTTTGTTTTCAGCCTTAAGTCTTCTGAAATCAATTGTAATTAGACACTATTGATGAGTAATTGCTTAAATCTAGCTAATATTTTTTAAATTGCATAAAAGATTCTAATGGGATTATTAGATAGGTTAAGCAGGTTGCTAAGGGCAAATCTAAATGCTTTTGTCAGTGATGCAGAAGATCCAATAAAAATACTTGATCAGTCTGTAGCTGATATGCAAGAAGATTTGGTGAAGCTTCGTCAAGCGGTCGCAATGGCGATTGCAAGTCAAAAAAGATTAGAGAATCAGGCAAATCAATCAAAAGAACAAATTAAGAATTGGTTCTCTAGAGCTGAATTAGCATTGAAAAAAGGAGAGGATGATCTTGCTAGAGAAGCATTAGCTAGAAAAAAAACTTTTCAAGAAACTTTTGAATCTTTATCGAGTCAATTTCAAACACAAAATAGTCAAGTTGAAAAACTAAAGAAAAGCCTTTTGTTGTTAGAGAGAAAGATTGCTGAGGCTCGAACTAAAAAAGATATGCTTAAAGCAAGAGCTCAGGCAGCCAAAGCTCAGCAACAAATTCAAAGCGCAGTAGGTGATATAGGCAGTAAGTCTGCTATGGCCGCTTTTGAGAGAATGGAAGATAAAGTAGAAGCATTGGAAGCTTCCGGGCAAGCAGCATTAGAATTGGCTGGAGAAGATCTAGAAAGTAAGTTCGTAGCATTAGAAGGAGGTGATGACATAGAGAAAGAATTAGAGATGTTGAGGACTCAAATGAAATCGGGAGTTGAGGCAATAGCTTTGCCTTCGTCTGAGTTAGATTCCAATGAAGTAAAGAAAGTAGAAATTCAAGAAATTGAAGTTGAATTAGAGGAGATGAAAAAGTCAATTGATAATTCTTGATTTTTAAAATGCATTACTTTTAGATATGAATAATCAAAGACTTGATAGAGGCGTTGGGTTGATTTATAGATATCACAAATTAAATCATTCTTCTTCCAGCTCTTGGAGATTAATATTTAGACCTATTTGTGCTAGTACGGAAATAGAGCTATCAAAGTTGATTGCAGAGAGACCAGTTAAAAAAAATCAGCTAATAGCTATATTTTCTTCTTGTCAAAGATTTGGTCAAGGTCAAGCTGGGCGAATTTGGCATGCACCAAAAGGAGGTGTTTGGGTTAGTGCCGCTATTCAGAGAGAAGGTCTGTGTGAAAATAATTCTCAGCTTTATGGGTTGGCGGTGGCATTAGCTTTGGTTGAAAGAATTGAACGGATAGGAGTTAATGTCAATATTAAATGGCCAAATGATCTATTAGTTGATGGTCAAAAATTAGCTGGAATCTTGCCCAGATTAATTTTTAGAGGAGAAAAACTTAGATTATTAAGAGTTGGAGTAGGTTTAAACGTTTTCAATAAAGTGCCTAAAGAGGGAATTTCACTTAAACAAATTGTTCGGGATAAAATAATGAATATTAATTTTTGGTCATCAGAAGTTTTGCTTGCAATAGAAAGATCTCTAGATCTTTTAGACAATAAAAATTTTCTGTGTAGTCAGATTGAAAAAAGATTGTGGTCAAGAAAATACATTGATAAAGAAACTGGATATCAATGGAATATCAAAGGTATAGATACAAGTGGTAGATTGATTCTTTTTAAAGAAGATAAAGAGAAAGTCTTGTCAGTTTAAGCAAGGTTGCCTGAGTTAATTAGAAGTCATCTCTGTTACCTTACCATCTCTAAATCTTGCTATTTTTTTTGCTCTTTGAGCAACATTGTCTTCATGAGTAACTAATACAATTGTTATTCCTTGACTATGAAGTTGGTCAAAAAGATTTAAAACATCTTCAGTAGTTTTGGAATCAAGAGCACCAGTTGGTTCGTCTGCTAATAATAGAGATGGTTGATTGATGATTGCCCTTGCTATGGCGACTCGTTGTTGTTGTCCTCCAGACAATTGAGTAGGCAAATTGGTCATCCTGTTCCCAAGACCTACGCGATTAAGAGCCTCTTCAGCACGCTTTTCTCTTTCTAAAGAGGGGACGCACGCATAAATCATTGGAAGCATGACATTCTCAAGTGCTGAAACTTCTTGAAGTAGATGAAATTGTTGAAAAACAAAACCAAGTTCTTTGTTCCTAATATCTGCTAACAAGTCATCATCAAGCTTTTCTACTGAAGTTCCATTTAATTCGTAAGTTCCATTAGTAGGACGATCAAGGCATCCAAGTATATTCATTGCAGTACTTTTACCAGATCCACTTGCACCCATCACTGCGAGGTAATCGCCTTGGAAAACCTCAAGGTTTAGTTCGTCAAGAGCTTTAACTTTGACTGAGCCTTCCCCATAAAATTTATTTACTTTCGTTAGACGCGCTACAGATTTTTTCAATGGTTTTAATTGGTTAGCCAATTGAAGTTTTACTTGCAAGGGTAATAGCTTCACGTAGTAATGGAGTTCCGTTTACCGCACTATCAGCAAAGTCAAAAAGAGGATTTGAGATTATTCCACCAATAGCAGTTATGAGAACACAAAAAATCAAAGCCACTTTAAGAGATGACATCCCTGGAATCGACCATTCAATGGATGGATACGCTTTGACAACATCTGAAGCTTCTTTTGGTTCTGTTACTACCATCATTTTTATAACTGATATGTAATAGTAAATTGAAATAACAGAAGTAACTAGACCAACACTTACTAGTAAGTATTGTCCATCTGCCCATCCAGCAAAAAATAAATATATTTTCCCGAAAAATCCCAACATTGGAGGAATGCCTCCCAAGGAAAGAAGGCATAAACTTAATCCCAATGTGATTAATGGATCTTTTTGGTATAGACCTGCATAGTCTGATATTTGGTCACTACCTGTTCTAATTGAGAAAAGGATTATGCATGCAAAAGCACCAAGATTCATAAATAAGTAAGCTGCCATATATAAAACCATCGCGGCGAAACCATCTTCAGTTCCGCAAACCAATCCAATCATTACAAATCCAGCTTGTCCAATTGAGCTATATGCCAGCATTCTTTTCATTGATTTTTGAGCTAGCGCTACAACATTTCCCAGAGACATACTTAAAACAGCTAAAACAGTAAATAGCAATTTCCATTGTGTGTCAAAAGCGCTAAAACATCCCACTAGTATCCTTATTGAAAGTGCGAAACCTGCTGCTTTGGATCCTACTGATAAAAAGGCAACGACTGGTGTAGGAGAACCTTCGTAAACATCTGGTGTCCATTGATGAAATGGAACTGCTGCAATTTTGAAAGCTACTGTAGATAATACGAAAACTAGTGCTAATGCAGATAAAGGTGTGGGAGCACTTAGCAGGGTTATTCCTATTTCTTTTAAATTTGTAGAACCACTTATTCCATAAAGTAAGGATGCTCCATAAAGAAATACAGCGGCTGCCGCCGAACCAACTAACAGATATTTCAACGCTGCTTCTGAACTTCTTGAGTCTCTTTTTAGATATCCTGAAAGTAGGTAACTAGCAACGGAAAGTGTTTCCAATGAGACAAAAACACTTACCAAATCAGTTGAACCACATAGAAGCATTGCTCCGAGAGTGGCAGCTAATAAAATTGCTGCAAATTCACCAATGGGACTTCCATTTTGTTCAGCATATCTCCAACTGATTAGCAGAGAAATAAGAGTTGATAGAGCTATAACCCCTCTAAAAGCAATGGCAAGATTGTCTGCGATAAATGCACCTAAGAAAGATTCTTGAATTTCTCCATTCCATTGCATTATTAGCAAAATCAAAGCACTACCAAGACCTGCATAGCAAATGGGAGGGGACCATCGGGCTGATATCTTTTCGCCAGCCAAGTCAACCAAAAGCGTCCCTAGCATTGCCATTAGAACAGCAGCCTCTGGAAGCACAGCTTTGGCGTTTAAAGAGAGATTTAAAAGCTCCACAGGTTCATTTATGAATATTTGAAAAGACAAGAGTTCTCCCATTTATGTATTGTTTTTAAGCTGTGTCTGACTTTATAACTCTAGCGAAGTTATGAAATATGCCTTTTTTATCATTTTGGGCTATGCATTTTACTCTTTAGTACGTTAGATAAGAAGGAGGAAAATTGAGCTGATGTCCACTGACCATACTCTAGTAATTGTTGAAAGTCCCACAAAGGCAAAGACTATTAGAGGTTTTTTGCCTAAGGATTTTCAAGTTCTTGCGTCAATGGGGCACATCAGAGACTTGCCTAACAATGCCTCTGAGATCCCTGCAAAGCACAAAGGAGAAAAGTGGGCAACGATTGGAGTTAATACCACTGCTGATTTTGATCCTTTGTATGTGGTTCCCAAAGACAAGAAAAAAATTGTCAAGGAATTAAAACAATCTTTGAAGGGTGCTAGTGAATTGTTGCTTGCGACTGATGAAGATAGAGAAGGAGAAAGTATAAGTTGGCATTTAATGAATGTTCTTGATCCAAAGATCCCCGTGAAGAGGATGGTCTTTCATGAGATAACAAAAGAAGCTATTTCAAAAGCGCTATCAAAAACAAGAGAAATTGATATGGAATTAGTTCATGCCCAAGAGACAAGAAGGATCTTAGACAGATTAGTTGGTTATACGTTATCTCCTCTTTTATGGAAGAAAGTTTCTTGGGGGTTATCTGCTGGAAGAGTCCAGTCAGTTGCAGTAAGATTGCTAGTCCTTAGAGAGAGGGCAAGGAGATCTTTCAAAAGTGGGAGTTATTGGGACTTAAAAGCAAAATTAGAAAAAGAAGGTAGTGAATTTGAGGTGAAAATGACCTCAATTGGTGGTCAAAGAATTGCTAGTGGGACTGATTTTGATGAGTCAACTGGATTCTTGAAATCTGGCCGGAATGTCAAATTACTCAAGGAAGAGGAATCTAAGGAACTTGCTAAGAAATTAACTACTGATACATGGAAAATTATTAATGTCGAGGAAAAACCATCAATACGTAAACCAGTTCCTCCTTTTACTACGAGCACATTACAGCAAGAAGCTAATAGAAAACTTCGATTATCTGCTAGGGAGACTATGAGATGTGCTCAGGGTTTGTATGAAAGAGGTTTTATTACATATATGAGAACAGATTCTGTTCATCTTTCTGATCAGGCAATTAATGCTTCACGTAATTGTGTTGAATCAAGATATGGGGTTGAATATTTAAGTAAAAAGCCACGCCAATTCTCCAACAAGACGAGAAATGCTCAAGAGGCTCATGAAGCAATTCGTCCTTCTGGTGAGAGTTTTAAAACACCCAAAGAGTCCAACTTGCAAGGAAGGGACCTTTCTTTATATGAACTTATTTGGAAACGAACAGTTGCCAGCCAAATGGCCGATGCAAGGTTGACAATGATTGGAGTGGAATTACAAGCATCGGATGTATCTTTTCGGGCCAGTGGAAAAAGAATAGATTTCCCTGGCTTCTTTAGAGCTTATGTTGAAGGTACTGATGATCCTGATAGTGCACTTGAAGGACAAGAAGTGCTTTTACCGAAACTAGAGGTAGGAGATTCTCCAACAGCTAAGAGTGTAGAGGCGTTAGGGCATCAGACTCAGCCTCCTGCTAGATATAGCGAAGCTTCATTAGTTAAAACACTTGAGAAAGAAGGTATCGGCCGTCCGTCAACATATGCAAGCATTATAGGGACAATCGTAGATCGAGGTTATTCAGTTCTAAACAATAATTCTTTGACTCCAAGCTTTACAGCATTTGCTGTTACGGCACTTCTTGAAGAGCATTTCCCTGATCTCGTAGATACCAGCTTTACGGCTCGGATGGAATCTACACTTGATGAGATCTCAACAGGGAAAGTCAGTTGGCTCCCTTACCTTAAGGGCTTTTATAAAGGTGATACTGGTCTAGAGAATCAGGTTCAACAAAGAGAAGGAGATATAGATGGAGGGGAATTCAGATCTGTTTCCTTGGAGGGTCTTTCATCTCTTGTTAGGTTAGGCAAATTTGGAACATATCTGGAATCAAAGCAACTTGGTGAAAATGGCAAGCCCATAACAGCTACTCTTCCACAGGAAATTACTCCCGCAGATTTGGACGAGGATATTGCAGAGATGATCTTAAAACAAAAAGCGGAGGGACCTGAATCACTTGGAGTTGATCCTGATAGTGGGCAGGATTTATATCTATTGAATGGGAGATATGGTCATTTTGTCCAAAGGGGATTAGTAGTCGAATTGAAAGATCTTGGTATCCCAAAAGGTAAGAAAAAGTTAGGAAATCTTCGCTTGTTTAAAAGTAGTCAATATGGACTCTATTTAAAGCAGGATTCATCAAAGGTTCAAGTTTTGTTGCCAGAAAATATAAAAGAGGAAGAGATAGATGTTGAAAAAGCACTTGAATATCTAGATGATAAATCATTAAAAAAAGCTCCAAATCCAAAAAGGACTTCATTACCAAAGAATTTAAAACCTGAGAACTTGACTTTTGAGGAGGCTCTTGGATTAATTCAATTACCACGCCTACTTGGTGAGCATCCAGAGGGAGGTAAAGTTCAATCAAGTTTGGGTAGATTTGGTCCTTATGTGGTTTGGAGTAAGAATAGTGGTGAGAAAGATTATCGCTCAATTAAGGGCGAAGATGACGTTCTTCAAGTAAGCCTAGAGAGAGCACTTGAGCTTTTATCTATCCCTAAAAGAGGGAGAGGAGGAAGAACTGCTTTGAAGGAACTTGGTATCCCAGAGGGAGAAAAAGAAACTATTCAATTATTTAATGGCCCTTATGGTTTGTATGTTAAACAGGGAAAAGTAAATGCTTCTCTACCAGAGGGCAAAAGCGCTGAAGATATCACTATTGAGGAGGCTATTGAATTATTAGCAACTAAGAAATCTAGTAAAAAGACAACATCTAAGAAAAAAAATTCTACGAAAAAGACAATAAAGTCAGCAAAGAAAGATTTAGATTCACTATCATCAAAAAAAAGTAGTGCTCGAAAAGCACCTTCTACAACTAAAACAGGACGTCTAAGAGCAAGTAAAGTAAGGGTAATTAAAACAAAATAAAATTTTGAATATTTCAAGATTAGTTGAGAACATATTTATTAGATTATTTCTAATAGTTACCATTTTTCCACTTCAATCATGCTCAAATACTCTATTTGGCGAAAAGTTGGAAAATAGTTTTGATATCACTGAGAACCCAAAAACTTCAGGAAAAACTATTAATAAGCCACAAAAACTTAATGAAAAAACAGAAATCATATTAAGAATAAAAGATGATAAGAAAGAAAATGAAAAAGATTTTGGTGAAATTATCAATAAAAATACGATATCCACTAAAGATATTCTTAGTCAAAGATCAACCAAATCAATAAAAAAGACAATTTTCAATCCACAGCCATACAGAATTATTTTAAGATTATCAGGTGCAAATCCCTCAGCTCCAGCTGAAACTGTTACTGAGGCTCTAAGAAAAGCTGGGGTCCAGTTTGAGGTTGAAAAAATCGAACGTTTTGATGAGGAGAATTTCTCAAAGAATACTTCTTTGAAAAGATAATAATTTTGGACTTAAATAATAAAAACTTTGTAAAAAGTCGATCTCCTTACAAAGCGCCTCTTAGTAAGAGAAAAGCCTTAAAAATCGTTGAGTCCTCTTATCTTGCTGCTGCAACAGCTTTGATTTGGATAGCTCTTTATTATTTGCCTATTGGTGGAGCTATCTTTCGTCTTGCTTTACCATTACCATTGGTGCTTCTTCAAATTCGGAGAGGTGTTAAAACAGGTATTGAGGGAGTGACAATATGCGTAATGTTATTAACTGTTCTGATGGGTCCGCTAAGAGGACCTTTGGTGCTTTTCCCGTATGGATTACTTTCATTATGGTTAGGATATAGTTGGCAAAAGGGATGGAATTGGTGGTTCAGTTGGAGTGTTGGAGTGTTAATTGGAACGATGGGTTTTTTAGTTAGGGTCTTCGCGTTATCTGTGTTGGTTGGTGAGAATTTGTGGGTTATTCTTACTCGTGCTGGAGCAGGATTGCTTGAAAAAGGAATAGACATTTTCAATCTTTCTTTTACTCCGGATATGAGACAAGTTCAAATAGTGGCATTATGTCTAATCATAACTCAAGAAATCGTTTACGTTTTATGTTTACATGCTTTAGCTTATTGGATTTTCCCTAGGCTCAAATCATCAATACCTGAACCACCCGCTTTGCTAGAAAATTTAATTTCTCTAGAATCTAATTGATTAAAAATGATTGGAGAAAACTATGTTTTGTTGTCGTCAGGAGTATTAGCTTTTGGTAAAGGTCTCCAAGAGAAAAATGTTGACGAAAAAGTTCGAAGGTGGCAAGAAAATATTTCGAATATGGCTTTCTTTTTAATTCTTGCTGGATCTCAAACTGCAGAGATTGAGGGGATTTCTGCCGCTGGTTCAACTGCTGTTTCTAGACGTTATACAGCTGTTGCAGATGCTGAGCTTTTATTGAGAGGGCCTAACCTTCCAAAAAGATGGCCTTTACCTCCTTTACCTGCTGGTGTCTCTCCCGCATTGATAAGTTACGTTGCCTCAAGGTTTTTAAAAATTAAACCAACAATCATTTCTTCGGGACTGCTACAATCGCCCCCCTTTGCTCATGTTTCCCTAGAGTCACCCGATAGAGGTCCAGCTAGATGCTTGAGTTCAGGTAATGCAATGGAAAGAACCAGGGTTGAACTTTTACTCGATGGTGGTTTTAAGATAGGTAAGAAATTAAAAAAATCTCTTTTGATCACAGAGTGTGTCCCAGGTGGTACATCTACTGCTTTTGCAGTTCTCTCTGGGTTAGGAATAAATGTTAACGGTCTGATAAGCGGAAGTCATAGAAATCCACCTTCAGAATTAAAAACAAAATTAGTTAAACAAGGACTTGAAGCAGCGAAATTAAAGGAGAACCCGTCTTCTGTTGATCTAATGGCTGCTGTTGGTGATCCCTTTCAGCCAATTGCAGTTGGTCTTTTAATGGGAGCTAGAGAATCTGGTCAGGAGATTTTATTAGGAGGAGGTTGTCAAATGTTGGCAGTATTGTCTTTGGCCTTAAATGAAATTGAACATGAATCACGCTCTGAATTTGTTGGTAAAATTTTAATAGGAACTACTTCATGGTTAATTGATGAATCCCTTTCTTCTGCTGAAAGTAGAAATTCTTTTATTCATTTAATGAATCATGTCGCTAATCATTTCAAAGTAAATATCCTAGGTCTAGCTAGTGGTTATAGATTTAATGATAGTAATCAAAAGGTTCTTCGAGATTATGAGATTGGTTACGTCAAGGAGGGTGTTGGGGCTGGTGCCTTATCTTTACTTGCTCAGATTAAGGGATTGACCCAGAAAGAAATGATTGAAAGATGTGATATTGAGGTTGGTAATCTATTTAAGTCAAATAATGAAAAAATTGGTTAAGGGATCTAAATAATATGAATACTAATACATTTGGAAGGAGAGCATTCATCAAATATGGATTGATTTCTTCTTTATTTTTATTATCTGGATGCTCAGCATCTAAAAAGAAATTAACTTTGAGAGGAGTTTCGAAAAGTTTCCCAAGTGAATTTGTTAATAGTTTATCTACAGGTTGGGAATTCTTCCCTATAAAAGATATCGAGTTGGAAAAATTTCCCTATAACTCTGCTCTTCAAGAAAAAACAGATTTAATAGTCTTAAATGATGGTTGGATTTCAGACTTACCTATTAAGTCACTTCAAGAAATCAAAGCAGATAATATTAGAAATAATTTCAGCAAGCAGACTAGTTCTTTTCTCGATGGATTAGGCGAGGAGTATCAAAAAAAGCTTTTACCTTTAGCAGTAAGTCCCTGGGTGATACTTTTTAGAAATGAAGATTCTCTGGCTCTTAAAAATAAGAATTCTTGGGAAGTTATTTTTTCGAATTCACTTACAAATCAAATAGTTTTTCCTAATAGTCCTTATCTTCTGATTTCAATAGCGCAAAAAATAGATTTAGTTAATGATTTATCAAAAATCAAAAGTCAAGCGAAGTCATTTGATGATAGGAATGCTTTAAATTGGGTCGTTTCAGGTAGAGCTAACGCAGCAGTTTTACCTTTATCTAGATGTATTGATAGCCTTGTTGAAGACCCTCGATTATCGGTCCTTTTGCCCCAGGACGGCAGCCCACTGAATTGGACTGTCCTAGCTTCTCCTTCTTTATCTCCAGAGTATTTCCCCACTGATTGGTTTAATTCCTTGTGGGGCGCTACTTATTTGAGTCGTGTAATAAGTAAAGGTTTTTTGCCACCAACAAACTTATCAGACTTAAGGCGAAAAAATATAAATGTTCCAAAGAAGTATCAATCTACCTTCCTTCCAGAAGATAGTGTTTGGAATAAATGTTGGTCATTACCTAGACTGAGTTTTGATCAGAAAAAAGACTTGGCTTTAAATTGGAATAATTCATAACCGACCAAACCAAACCAAATTTGAAATTCAAAAAACTTTTCAAAGACATTTCAAAATTTCATAACTAGCATTCTAAAAGTTGTACGATCCATAATGTTTACTGGTTTGATTCAGGCTATTGGAACGATCAAGAAAAATAAGTATGGGGTAGTTGTTGATGGATGTAGGGCTTTCTCTCCTTTACAACTTGGAGATAGTATTTCTGTGGATGGGGTTTGTCTAACAGTTTCTGAATTAATGCATGATTCTTTTACCGCAAATATAAGTGAAGAGACTCTTAAGAGAACAAATCTTGCAGAAAAAGCTCAGAAAAATGCTTTTGTAAATCTTGAGCCAGCATTACGTCTTTCTGACCGATTAGGTGGACATATTGTAAGTGGACACATAGATGGGTTGGGGAAAGTTGTTTCAATCGAAAATTTGAAAAATTCTTGGAATTTGAGAGTATCTTGGCATGATTTAAATTTCTGTAGATATATGTGCGATAAGGCTAGTATTAGCCTAAATGGAATAAGTCTAACTATTGCAGAGATATATGTTAATGGTTGTGAATTTTCGGTAGCCGTAATACCTCACACTTGGTCAAATACATGCTTACAGTTTTTGAAGATTGGCGAAAAGGTTAATTTGGAAGTTGACTTGATGGCTAAGTACGCAGAAAAACTTCTAGGAGTAAATAATAATGATTCTATTTCCAAACAAAGCCAGGTAATTAGCTCTCAGTGGCTTAATGAGCAAGGTTGGAATTAGTGGCTTTATATGATTGCTTTGAGAGACTTATTATTTCTTAAGAGGTAACAAACTTATCGCTCCAGACTCTTTTCGTACATCAATACGAAATTCCTGTCCAGGTTCAAGCCCTAATTTTTTTGTATAGGCATGTCCAATAAGAAGATTGCCATTACCATGAACTTTGGTCCGAAATTCCGCTTGCCTACCTCTTGAAGATCTATTCCCTGCTCTCCCTGGTCCATTTGAGCGAAGTTTATAACCTTTAGCCTCAACTAGAGCACGGTAAAAACTTTTACGTAAAACTCTCCCGCTTGGTCCTACGTAACCACATCCTTTCGCTATTTCGTCTTCTGGACGGTTGCTCAAAGATCTTGCTTTGTCTAGGAGTTCTTTTCCAACAAGCATTTCAGACTGTTTTAATTAACTGAATTCTGACTAATAAGTGGAATTGTGGCAACAAATTAATTGAAAGTTTCTTGCTTAGTATCAATATTTGCCTTTCAAAGCAGATAAAGGATGATGAATAAAACTACCCAAATCCCGTCTACAAAATGCCAATAGAGTTCTACTGCCTCAAATGGGAATTTGTTTTTATTATTCACTCGACCAAATGGGACACGTGTTTGCCACCAAATAATCATTATCATTATCGATCCAAGTGTTACGTGAAGCCCATGAAAGCCAGTTAATGCATAAAAAGTACTTGCAAAAAGGTTGTCAGTTAATCCAAAAGGCAAAGTAAAGTACTCAAACATTTGACTAATCAAAAATGCCACTCCCAATACGCCTGTTATAAGAAGCCATTTTTGGCATTGTTTTGAGTCATTCTTTTCTAGGAATTTCCCAGCTCGATGAAAAGTAAAGCTACTAACCAAGAGTAAGACTGTATTTAAAGTTGGTAATGGTAGTTCTAATTCGTAAATAGCATCAGGACCAATTGGATTGACTGCTTTGAAGGTTAGATATGCCGCAAAAAAACCTGCGAAGGTCATTCCGTCTGCGATTAAAAAAGCTATTAAGCCAAATAAACGAAAATCTTCATGTTCTTCATTTGATAGATCTTTCTTTCTTTCTGAGGATTGCTCTCTTGGAACTATCGATGTCATTTAATTGCCTCCCGAGTTTTATTTGAATCTTTTTCTCCATAACCATATGGTTCAAGAACGAGTGGGGCCTCTCCTTCCCAATTCTCAACGGGAGGAGGTGAACTTGTTAACCACTCAGGAGTAAGAGCATTCCATGGATTGTCACCAGCGTCATCCCCGTAGAGGCTGCTTTGAAGAATATTCCATAGAAAAGGCAAAGTACTTAAGGCCATTAATAATGCACCAATGCTACTTATTTGATTGATTAATTGAAATTGTGGATCGTATTCAGCAACTCGTCGAGGCATTCCATTTAAACCTAGCCAGTGCTGAGGAGCGAAACAAAGATTAAATCCTATGAAAGTAATTATGAAGTGGAATCTTCCGAGATTTTCATTGAGCATTTTCCCAGTAACTTTTGGGAACCAGTGATAAATCGAGGAGAAGATAACAAAGACAGAACCTCCATAGACTATGTAATGAAAATGGGCAACAACAAAATATGTGTCGTGTACATGAACATCAAAAGGTACTTGAGCTAGGGCAACTCCTGTTATTCCACCTAAAACAAAGTTAATAATAAATCCGCAGGCAAATAACATTGCAGCATTAAGTGATATTTTCCCTCCCCATAAGGTTGCAACCCAATTGAAAAATTTAATACCTGTCGGAACAGCTATGAATGCAGTAGCGATTGTAAAAAATAAGCGCATCCATGGAGGAGTACCACTTGTAAACATATGATGGGCCCAAACAACTAGACCTAATACAACTATTCCCATAATTGAGAAGACCATTGTTGTATAGCCAAAAAGTGGTTTTCTACTATGTATTGGAAGTATTTCACTGACCAAACCAAATGCAGGTAAGACCATGATATAAACAGCAGGATGCGAGTAAAACCAAAAAAGATGTTGGTAAACGATTACATTCCCACCAAGACTTGGGTTGAAGAAACCAGTATGAGCAACTATGTCAAAGCTCAAAAGTATTAGAGTACCAGCGAGAACAGGAGTTGATAGAACGACAAGAATACTTGTACCAAGCATTGCCCAGCAATACATAGGTAATTGCATTAATTTAAGACCAGGCCTCCTTAGTTTGAGGATTGTGGCGATGAAATTAATACCACCAAAAATAGAGCTTCCACCTAAAAGTAATACACTTAATATCCAAATAATTTGACCGGCGGCTGGAGTCGTAATACTTAAAGGTGGATACGCTGTCCACCCAGATTGTGCGGCTCCGTTTATGAAATAGCTTGTTATTAGCATCAAACCGGAGGGAGGAATTAGCCAAAAAGCAACTGCGTTCAGCCTTGGGAAGGCCATGTCCCTAGCGCCAACATAAAAAGGTATTAAATAGTTGCCAAATGCACCATTTACTACAGGCACGATCCATAGGAAAATCATGATTGTGCCGTGGAGAGTTAAAACTTGGTTGTAAACCTCTCTAGGCATGAAATCTGAAAGAGGACTGGTGAGTTCTACCCTTATCGCTCCAGCTAAAGATCCTCCAATTAAATAAAACAAGAAACCACAAACTAAATATTGAAGACCTATAACTTTATGATCGAGACTAAAACTCAGATATTTAAGCCATCCAGTTGGTTGAAGTTTCTCTGGAGGGGGGGTGCTTTGTTTGAGTGAAATAGTCATAGATTTATATTGTTTCTTTAGAGTTTTCTTTTAGCCAAGCATCAAAGTCTTCTTGTTCATCAACTATTACGTTTGATCTCATTCCACCATGATAAGGGCCACACAATTCTGCGCAAACAATTGGGAAATTACCTGCTTTTGTAGGCGTGAAATTTAAAATTGTTGGTTGGCCTGGAATGACATCTTGTTTAAGTCTGAATTGAGGCACCCAAAAAGCATGTATTACATCTTTAGATTCCATTTTTAAGCTAACTTCTCTTCCAACAGGAACATGAAGTTCGCCAGAAATAATATCTCCTTTTGGATAATGAAAGATAAAAGCAAATTGCATTGCAGTTAACTCAATTGGTAATGAAGATAAATTTTTTGTAGATAAAGACTCAATTGGCCCAGACCCAATACCTCCCCAAACTCTCTCGTTCTGATTATCCATCTGTCCACTGTGATCATGCATTAAAGGTTGCATACCACCCATTCGATCATAAATATCGTAGCTATATAAACCTACAAACAAAACAACAATTGCAGGAATTGCTGTCCAGAAAATTTCCAGAGAAATATTACCTTCTAAGTTAATTCCATCACCAGTTTCTCCAGGCCTACGACGAAATTGAATGAGGCTATAAATTACTAAAGCAGTCATACCTATGAAAAGTATGCAGCCAATAATGAATAGGACTCGATAGAGTTCATCATAAACAGGCGCATTGATGCTCGCGCTAACGGGAAGCATATCGACGTTGTATGCAATCCAAACTCCTCCTACGCCAAGAATTAAACTTGATATAAGAGTTAAGATGGCCGACAGTTTCGGCAAGAAGATCTCCTTTTCTATTTATAGGTTATGGGCAAAAGTAATTAATGTATCGGCTAATTGTTAATTCAAGATGAATAATTTTTTTTAAAGAGAATCTTTATGTTGCAGTCCGTTTATTCAGGTGACGTGTACGAAGTAATCGCTACGTTGAATTAACAATGATCTTGATGGATTTTTGCATAAGTGCAGGTTTTTTATCCACCAAAGCCACGCTTTAGATTGGGCCAGCTTGCTGCTCATGTAGTAGTTGCCCTTATCGCTCTTGTTGTGATTGGAGGGGCAACCAGAGTAATGGAAGCTGGTCTCGCTTGCCCAGACTGGCCTTTATGTTACGGATCATTTTTGCCTGGTAGGCAAATGAATTTACAAGTTTTCTTGGAATGGTTTCATCGCTTAGATGCCTTCTTCGTAGGGATCGTTTTAATTACTCAATTTGCCTTCTCTTTGCACTGGGCAAAAACTTTACCTAAATGGCTCCCTTGGACCTATGGATTCTTAACTCTATTGGTTGCTTTTCAGGGATTTTTAGGTGCTTTGACGGTTCTACAATTATTGCCATCTTTAGTAGTCGTAGCTCATCTTGCAATTGCATTCACTCTTGTTGCGATCATGAGTGGTGTGACTCAACAATTACTTAATCCTGGTAAATCAATTTTCCCACTTTGGCTTCGTTGCTTTGGGTTTTTATCTCTTTTTTCAGTAATTGCTCAGTCTTTACTTGGTAGTCGGGTAGCAACCTCGTGGGCAGCTCAAAGATGCTTGGATTTTGGCGATTCTTGCAATCTTTTAGCACTTCATCGCGCAAGTGCTATCCCAGTGAGCTTTTTGGTGATTTTATTTGTAATTCTTTCATCTTTACAGAGATATGTTTTTATTAGTCAATGGCCCTATCTTTTGACCATTATTTTTTTGATCATCTCACAAATCTTTTTAGGAGCTTTTTCTATTCATCTAGGGATGAGGGAACCAAGTCTTATTATTGGTCATCAACTAATTGCCTGCTTATTAGTGGCCGTAATATCAGCAATGAATTTTAAAGGTAGAGGAATTGATGAATCTTCTCAATCACTTTTTATAACACAATCAACTTTGGAGACATGTCATGGTTAGCTCTGCATCAGATTTAATCTCACAACCAGTTAATCGCGAGGAAATTATTCCCTCTAGAAAGCGAATTAAACTACCAGCTTGGTTAGAAGTCGCCAAACCAAGATTAATTCCTCTTTTACTTGCTACAACAGTTGGTGGGATGGCTCTTTCGGAGGAATGGCCATTATCGTCTCCTAGACTGGCATGCACTTTAGGTGGAGGGGCTCTTGCAGCGGCAGCAGCAGGAGCTCTTAATTGTTTGTGGGAACAAGATCTTGATAAGCGGATGAAACGTACTAGTAATAGAGCATTGCCTTCTGGTCGCCTTTCTCAGTCTTCAGTTTTTATTGGAGCAATTGCTTGTACACTTGCAGCTTCTGTTCTTTTAGTAAGTGGGGTTAATTGTTTAGCAGCAGGACTTACTCTTTTAGGACTTTGTAGTTACGTACTCCTTTATACAGCTTTTTTAAAACCTAGAACATCTCAAAATATAGTTTTTGGAGGAGTTGCTGGAGCAATCCCTCCTCTTGTAGGAGCATCCGCAGCAGCAGGACATATTGGATTAGGTGGTTGGTGGCTATTTGCACTGGTAATGGTTTGGACCCCAGCGCATTTTTGGGCTTTGGCCATTTTGTTAAAAGAGGACTATCGATCAGTTGGGATACCTATGCTTCCAACCGTAAGTGGTTCTTTTGTGACGGCAAAAGCTATTTCAGTGTATGGCTATCTAACTGTAATTTTAAGTTTTTTAGGTTGCTTTGTTTTACCTGAGGGAGGCTTTTTATATGGAATGTTATTACTACCTTATAATTCAAGACTTCTTCAATTGGTTTCCAGATTAAAAGATGATCCAGAGGATTTAGCTCGAGCTAAGGGTTTGTTCAGATGGTCTATTCTTTATATGTTTGGAGTTTGTTTTTTGCTGGTTATTAGTAGATTGCAATTGTCAATTGCTTTTAATGATCAGTTAATAGCTTTAATTAAAGACTTCTCTTTAGGATTATCATAAGTCCATAAAATAAAAATAAAAACTTTATGACTTTGAGCCTCAATATTAATTAGAATTTATTAGGAGATTTCAGCTTATCTTTTTAGTCAATTTGTTTCTAGATGTTTTTCATCCACTTAAGAGATTTATTTAAGTCTTATGGCCCTGTTAGGGCTCTAGATGGACTTAATCTTACAGTTCCTAGAGGATCTTTGTATGGGTTGCTGGGTCCAAATGGGGCTGGTAAAAGCACTGCACTTAGAATTATCTGCACTCTTCTTGCACCTGATTCTGGCCGTGTTGAAGTTGGTGGATGTGATGTATTACTTGAGGAAAAAGAAACTAGGCGAAGATTGGGTTATGTCGCTCAAGATGTTGCAATCGACAAAATACTGACTGGTAGAGAGTTGCTACAGCTTCAAGGAGATCTTTATCATCTAGATAATAAATATAAGAGAAAGAGAATTGAAGAATTGATTCAGAGACTTGATATGCATGAATGGATTGATAGGAGATGTGGTTCCTTTTCTGGAGGTATGAAAAGAAGACTTGACCTCGCTTCAGGATTGTTGCATGAACCAGAATTACTGATTCTTGATGAACCTACCGTTGGGTTGGATATAGAAAGCAGATCAGTTATTTGGGGATTATTGAAGGAACTAAGAAACAATGAAACTACGATTCTTTTAAGTAGTCATTATCTTGAGGAAGTAGATGAATTAGCAGATGAGATGGCTATTATTGATAAAGGGAAAGTCATTGCTAGTGGAAAACCAGATGATTTAAAAAAAGAACTTGGTGGAGATAGAGTGACACTTAGGGTTCGAGAATTCAGTGATGAAGTAGAAGCTGAATCTGTAAGGAAATTAATAAAAAATATTAATGGTGTATCAAATGTGGTGGTTAATCAAAAGCAGGGTTATTCTTTAAACTTTTTAGTCCAAAATAATGATGTTATATCAAACTTGTCGGGTCATCTTTCAAAAGAAAATTTTGAAGTCTTTGCACTTTCTCATAGTCGTCCAAGTTTAGATGATGTTTATTTACAGGCGACTGGCAAAACTCTTATGGATGCTGAATTAGAACTCGCCGGTAAAAGGGATTTTAAGCTTGAGAATAAGAAATCAATGCGTTAATTGCTTGTATTACTCTTAAATTATTAAACACATGATTAGTACTAATCCATCACTTCATAAGGAAAAGAAATCTAGAAATGATTTGAATGAAATGTTGCAAGAGACTTCTGCCTTAACATGGAGGCTTTTTATTCAATTAATTCGACGACCTTCAACGTTATTTGCAGGAATTCTTCAGCCTTTGATATGGCTTTTGCTTTTCGCAGCGTTATTCTCAAAAGCACCCGTTGATTTTTTGCCTGGCGGTAGTAGTTATGGAGAATTCCTTGGCGCAGGATTAATAGTCTTTACTGCTTTTAGTGGTGCTCTTAACGCTGGCCTCCCTCTGATGTTTGATAGAGAATTTGGTTTTCTTAATCGACTATTAGTTGCACCTTTGAGTAGTAGAAGTTCAATCGTAATTTCTTCAGTAATCTACATAACTTCTATTAGCCTTTTGCAGAGTTTTGCAATAATGGTAACTTCTGCTCTCTTGGGTTATGGATGGCCAAGTCTAGGAGGTTTTTTTCTCATAGCAATAACTCTCTTATTGTTGGTTTTTGCAATAACTGGTCTAAGCCTTGGATTAGCCTTTGTTTTACCAGGACATATAGAACTAATAGCAATTATTTTTATAGCTAATCTACCTGTCCTTTTTGCTAGTACAGCTCTGGCTCCCATATCTTTTATGCCTGAATGGCTTGGATGGATAGCATCAATTAATCCGTTAACATTTGCGATTGAACCTATACGAATGGCTTACCACAACTCTGTCAATTTGAACGCAGTTTTAATTAATGCTCCTTATGGAGAAGTAAATGGATATACCTGTCTGGTAATTTTGTTGATTCTTACAGTTGGATTATTTTTTCTTATTAGACCTCTTTTAAATCGCAAACTTGCTTGATAATCTTAATTTAGCGATTAAAAAAACCTTGGAGTCTCGAAAGTATCAGCTGCAAAAACAAATTATAGAAGCTATAAAGGCCAATGATAATGATTTATATTCTCTACTGAAGTCTCAATGGGCACATCGTTTTGGAGTAGAAAGTTTGGAAGAGCTGAAAAGCCTAGATTTAAACCAGTTAAATCAAACCCCAACTAATGTAGAGGTAGATAATCAAAAAATTGATCAATTACAAGAGAATTCTTTTGAGGGTGATAAAGCAATTTCTATAAAGAACGATAATAATCAAGAAAAAGAAATAAAGGACAAAGAGTTAGAGTTAATTAAGGATGAGAATCATAAATTCATTAAAATTAAATCTTGTGAAATAGTTGATAGAGAAAATAATGAAAACAAATCTATATATCCAGTTAAAGACAATAAAAATAAACATGAAATTAATCCTTTGATTCCATTGCCACCTAAACCTAAATATAGTTATCTTGAGAAGTGGTTGTTAAAAGCTAAGTTCTAAATAGTTGTTATTAATTTCTATTATTTTTATTTTATTTGAGTTTGAATTTGTAGGTTTTTTTTACTTTCTTACATCATTCCAGGCATACCCATTCCACCCATAGGATCACCACCTTCGGCTCCTGGTGCTGATGGGGGCTCAGGTTTGTCGGCAATAACAACTTCAGTTGTTATGAGAAGAGAGGCAATTGATACTGCATCTTGAAGAGCAAGTCTTATTACCTTTGAAGCGTCTAAAATTCCTGCTTCAAGTAAATCTACATATTCTCCAGTTTGTGCATTGAAGCCTTTACCTAACCTCTTAATATCTGAAACAACAACATCTCCATTAAATCCTGCATTAATAGCAATCTGTTTTGTTGGAGCAGTTAATGCTCTTTTTATAATTTCAACTCCAGTTCTTTGATCACCTTTTAGCTTTTTAGATAAATCTTCTAGTCCATCACTTAGCTCTAGAAGAGTTGTTCCTCCTCCTGCAACAATACCTTCTTCAATAGCTGCACGAGTTGCATTGAGAGCATCTTCAATTCTGAGCTTTCTATTCTTTAATTCAGTTTCTGTTGGGGCCCCAACTTTAATAACAGCTACACCACCTGCAAGTTTAGCGATTCTTTCGTTTAACTTCTCTTGGTCATACTCAGAATCTGTTTCTTCAAGCTCTCTCTTGATAGAGGCAATGCGATTAGATAATTCGGCGTTTTGACTCTCATTTGCGACAATTGTAGTGCTGTCTTTTGTAATTGTTACTCTTCTGGCTTGACCTAGATCAGAAATTTGAACCTTCTCAAGACTCATTGCTTTGTCTTCGCTTATTAATGTGCCGCCAGTTAGTACAGCGATATCACCAAGAGCAGACTTTCGTCTCTCGCCAAATGATGGAGCCCTAACAGCTGCTACTTGTAAGACGCCACGATTTTTATTTACTACTAGGGTTGCTAATGCTTCACCCTCTACTTCTTCGGCAAGAATTATTAATGGTGTTCCATTCTTTTGGACTGTTTCTAGAACAGGAATGAGATCGGAAATTGATGAAATCTTTTTATCAGTAATTAAAATTGAAGGGTTTTCAAATTCACATATTAATCGATCTTCATCAGTAACAAAATATGGAGAGCTATAACCTCTGTCAAATGCCATTCCCTCAGTGATGTCTAGTTCGGTGGCTAGAGATTTGGATTCCTCTACTGTTATTACTCCATCAAAACTTACCTTATCTATTGCATCTGCAATCATTGAACCTATCTCCTCGTCTCCACCAGCACTTACTGTTGCCACTTGTTTAATAGCATCACCAGCGACTGATTTGCTTTTTTTCTTGAGATCATCAACTATTTGAGCCACAGCCTTTTCCATTCCCCTTCTTAATTCGATTGGGCTTGCTCCTGCAGCAGTATTTCTCAACCCTTCTTGAACCATGAATTGAGCTAAAACAGTTGCAGTAGTAGTTCCATCCCCAGCTTTTTCCTTGGTTTTTGATGCAACTTGTTCAATGAGCTTTGCTCCTATATTTTCAAATGGATCTTCAAGATCTATTTCCTTAGCAATAGTTACTCCATCATTAACAATATCTGGGGCTCCAAATTTTTTTTCTATTACAACGTTTCTACCCTTAGGACCAATTGTGACTTTTAGAGCATTGGCTAAATTGTTTACTCCTTTTTCGAGAGCTCCACGAGATTCGTCTGAAAAACTTAGAAGTTTTGCCATATTTGAATTGAATTAAACTTAATCTCCCACAGGAAACACACATTAGGGGAGGCGAAATAAGTGGGGAAAGCCGAATTGTAATTCATAAATTTTTCCCAATTTTGGCAGAAGGCAGTTAGTGTCAACGTATGAACGATCCTGGGGCTTTATTTTTTATTCTCATGGCTGGGTTGGCTGGCACAATGACTTTGATTTATTTCCCTTTGAGGATATTTCTTACAGCTACTGCAAGAAGCAGAAGATTAAAACTATTGCAGCGCATTAGAAGATTGAGAGATGAATTAGGACAGCCTCTTGAAAATTGATATCTGCTCAACTCATAACCATGCCACCATCAACTTGAATGGTCTGACCCGTTATGTAAGCAGCCGAAGGATCTGCAGCTAGAAACCTTACTGCTCCTGCAACATCCTCAGGGTTCCCGAATCGTCCAAGTGGGATAGCAGCAAGGATTGATTCACTGTTCAGATCTTTTGTCATATCAGTTGAAATAAAACCTGGAGCGACTGCATTTACAGTAATCCCTCTGCTTGCAAACTCTTTTGCAGCACTTTGTGTAAGACCTACTACTCCTGCCTTGGCTGCAGAATAATTTGCTTGCCCTGGGTTGCCCATCAACCCAACTACAGAAGTTATGTTGATAATTCTTCCTTTTTTTTGCTTTAACATCTGCCTAGAAACCGCTCTTGTGCAATAAAAAACCCCACTCAAGTTAAGGTCTAGAACTTTCTGCCAATCATCGGTTTTCATTCTCATTAAAAGGCCATCTTTTGTTATACCTGCGTTATTTACCAATACGTCAATTTTATTATTTTTCTCCAATACTGTTTTTATTAATTCATTTACTGAGTTTTCATTAGAAATATCAGCTTGAAGTGGGTATGCCTTACCTCCAAAGGAGTTTATTTCTGATACGACTTCAGTAGCATTTTCCAAAGATGAGGAATAATTGATGACAACTTCTGCTCCTTCCTTTGCTAAAAAAATGGCAATGGCTTTACCAATCCCCCTGCTGGCTCCTGTTACAATTGCAGTCTGACCTTCAAGTAATTTTGATAATGTCATAATTTTATGAGTTTTAAAATCGTTAAAATCTAATACTTAGTTTATTTAACTTACTATTTTGCCACTTGCTTTTTAAAAAGACTTTAAGCTCAGAAAGTAAAAATAGTTATTTTTACTGGTCGAATATATTAAATGAATAATCAATGGAGAGAGTTGTGCATTTGTTAATTGCCGCTGCAGGAAGTGGAAGCCGAATGGGTGCTGATAAAAATAAGCTCCTGTTGAATGTTGCAGGTAAGACGATTTTAGAGTGGACTTTGCAAGCAGCTTTCGACGCTAATACAATTTCTTGGATTGGAATTATTGGACAACCCAAAGACAAAAATGCTATTTGTTCAATTCTTGATAGCTCAGTAAAGCCAGTTCAATGGATCAATGGAGGATCTACAAGACAGCAGTCAGTTCAGTTGGGATTAGCTGCTCTTCCATATGATGCTAAGTCTGTGCTGATTCATGATGGAGCAAGATGCTTGGTGAGAGCATTTGTTTTTGATGAAATCTCAAAGATCGTTTCCAATGGGCAATCTGTTATAGCTGCTTCACAAGTAACAGATACCATAAAAAAGGTTGATAAAGATGGTGAGATTATTGAGAGTCCTCCTCGCTCAGATCTATGGGCTGCACAGACCCCTCAAGGGTTTCCAGTAAATAAACTGAAGCATGCGCATAGTGAAGCAATTGCCAAAGGATGGAATGTAACTGATGATGCATCCTTATTTGAACGTTTGGGATTGCCAGTGAAGATATATGATGCAGGACCTTCAAATATTAAAGTGACAACTCCGTTTGATCTTGTAATTGCAGAGTCTTTACTATCTACTTTAAAAGACTAAGATACCCTTTGTCGCCATTTAAGATGGCTTGACTGCCTAGTGGAAGTGATGCATTTCCACGACAGTGTCCAATCGGTAGATTCGAAACAATTGGGATTTTAAGGTCTTGCGTTCTATCTTTGAAAATATCAAGAAGCTCAAACGTCTTTGTTTTGTCGACGTCCTTCTCATGATCACAATATATAAATGATCCAAAACCTAGGCCAGATAGCTGTTGAAGAACTCCAGCCAATCTTAGGTGAGTTAACATTCTGTCAATTCTGTAGGGGGCTTCTCCAATATCTTCGATGATTAAAATTGATTTTTTGAAGTTTGGTAGATGTTTAGTCCCAATTAAGTTAGTCAGGACAGTGAGGTTGCCAACTATTAGAGGTCCCTTTGAGATTCCTCCTCCCCATGGGTCTCCATAAATATCCGGTACGCAATGACCAAACAAAATTGCTTTAAGCCTGTCTTTACTCCAGTCTGGTTCGGAACCTAACGTTGTAATTAGTGGACCATGAACTCCTCCTTGAAATCCACCTGCCAGCCTTGCAAGAAGTATGGAAGTCAAATCAGAAAAGCCAATCATCCAACCTTCTTTCCATGGTTGTCTTTTTTCTAGTAATCTTGCCGATCCCCACCCACCTCTAGCAAAAGCCAAGAGTGGGTAATAGTTGTTTGGGTGTAATTCATTAAATCTAATTTCATCATTACCTGCTAAATAACCCCATGACCTATCTATTGCATCGATATGGTTGCATATTAATCCCCATTCCTGAAGGACTTTGATTCCAGAGTGAAGATCTTCTTTTTTGTTTATTGGTGAACTTGCTGCAACTATGTGGAATAGATCACCTTTCTTTAGGGGGTCAGTCATTTGCGAATCTTGCTAAGGACATTGATTAAATAACCTTGCTAAAAATCATGCCAAGAAGTAATAAACTTCCAAGTTTCACTTGGTTGCTGAAATGCAAGCCCGAACTCTTAATACTTTTTGATCTTGAACTTAATAAGAAAATCTCTCTTTGCATTCCTAAAGTAGTTATTAACCAAAAAGGCCAATATATGAAACCTAAATTTGCTTTGAAAGCAGCAAGAGCTAGAAAAATACAGGTTAAAAAATAGCAAAAAGAAACTGTTTTGATTGATTTTTTCCCTAGACTGATTGCACTACTATTTAGACCAATTACTTTGTCTTCTATTTCATCTGCCATTGCATAAACAGTATCAAAGCCGAAAGTCCAAAAAATAGTTGCAAGCCAACAAAATACTAATGTTACTCCTCCTGCTAAAGAAGATTCACTGGCTGCCCAGGGGATTAAAACTGAAAAACCCCAGCAAATAGAGAGAATAAGCTGGGGATATTCAAACCATCTTTTTGCTGAAGGATATAAAAGAATCAAAGGTAATGATAACGATCCAAGTAGAAGGCATAAATTTCTACTTTCTTGTGGAATTGAAAGAACTATCAAAAGACTTAAAAATAACATTAAAATTAGTAGTATCCATGCAGCCTTTAGAGATACTTTGGCATTGGCCAATGGCCTATCTTTTGTTCTTTTTACCTTCTTGTCAAACTTTCTGTCCCAAATATCATTGGCTATACAACCGGCACCGCTTACAAATAATCCACCTAAAATTATTATTCCAAACATGAATAGAGAAGGAGGTGCTGTAGGAGTTAGCCAAAGAGACCAGCAAGCAGGGATGAGAAGTATCAATCTTCCGTTGGGTTTGTTCCATCTAAGAAGTTGAAAATAATATCCTATTTTTTGGGTAAGCAGATTATTCACGAAAATTTAATTTGATAATGATTTATAAGGCCTTCTCAATGGGGTGCTGAGGGTGTCAGAGTATTGAGATTCAACCTACTCATTTATGTTAGGTGACTCAATAAATAATTCCTCTGAAAGGAATTCTATTGAATTGGATCTTGGCGACAATCAAGATTCTGAATTATGCCGTGTGGCTACAATTGATATTGGCACAAACTCAACTCATTTGTTAATTGCAAAACTTGAGCGAAAATTAAATACTTTTAGTATTGAACTTGCAGAGAAATCGACAACACGATTAGGAGAAAGAGACCCTCAGACGGGAGAACTTACCTCCCTTGCTATGAACAGGGCTTTTTCAACATTAAAGAGATTTAAGGATTTATCAGAAAGTTATAAAGTTGAGAGTCTTATTATTGCCGCCACAAGTGCGGTTAGAGAAGCACCAAATGGGAAAATCTTTATCTCTGAAATAAAAAAGAAGATAGGCTTAGATGTCGAATTGATAAGCGGAGCAGAAGAAGCAAGATTGATTTATTTAGGTGTGCTTTCAGGGATGCAATTTGGAAATAAACCTCATCTCGTACTAGATATTGGAGGAGGTTCAACAGAATTAATCCTTGCTGATAGTTCTGAGGCACGAGCATTAACAAGTACAAAGATTGGAGCAGTAAGATTACAAAGAGAATTTATTAATCAAGATCCAATATCCTCTCAGACTGAATTGTTTTTAAGGTCATTTATTAGAGGCTCTATGGAATCAGCAATTGATAAAATATCTAAGAGGATTGAAGTAGGTGAAACGCCAGTTTTAGTCGCAACTAGTGGAACTGCCATGGCTATTGGTGCATTAATATCTAACAAAGAAAACCATATTCAATCAAAATTACAAGGATATAAAATTCAAAAAAATAATTTGGATATGATTGTTAGTAAGTTAATAAAAATGACAGCTTCTGAACGGAGTGAATTATCCTCATTAAGTGAAAGAAGATCTGAAATTATTGTCCCTGGGGCTTTAATTTTACAAACCATAATGACTATGGTTAATGTTAATGAAATTGTTTTAAGTGAGAGAGCTCTTCGGGAAGGATTAGTTGTTGATTGGATGTGTCGAAATAATTATTTAAAAGATCAGTTGAGCTTTCAAGGATCAATAAGAGAAAGAACAGTTATTCATCAATCGAAAAGATTTGGTGTTAATTCAAAACGATCAAAAAGGGTATCAGAATTTGCCCTTACTTTTTATGATCACAGCAGGGGGGTTTTGCATAATGATGATGGCGAAGGTAGAGATCTTTTGTGGGCAGCAGCAAAACTTCATGCATGTGGAAAACATATAAATATAAGTGCCTATCACAAGCATTCGTGGTATTTAATTAAACATGGAGAGCTTTTAGGGTATTCCCAAAGTGAGCATTTAATGGTCGCTGCTATTGCAAGGTATCACAGAAAAAGTTTTCCAAAGAAAAGACATGAATCTTGGCAATTATTGCTTAATGAAAGTCATAGAAGCTTAGTTGCCGATATGTCTTTACTTCTTCGCCTCTCATGCTCTTTGGATAGAAGACCAGAACCTTTGATATCAAAGATAGTTGTTGAAGCTAATAATAAAAAAGTTAATATAGAGCTAATTCCTAATGACTTAGGTCAAAATTTAGATCTTGAGAAATGGAGCTTATCTAAGGCAATTTTACTAATTAAGAAAATTAAGGATGTTGATATAAATATACTTTAAGAAGATATCTTTTCGTCTAATAAAAAGATATCAATTTGCTGCGGATTAACTGAATTATTGTGCACTTTTTGAATATATTTTAATAGCATAATTGAAGCAATTAATCCTAAAGCACCCGATAAGATTACCATACTAAATGTATTGAAATTTCTATTTTTTTTAGTATTTTTCTTCTTAATCATATGGCTATGTTTGGTCGCAATGTTTTTCTTTTCATTAAGCTCTTCAAGAATAAAACTTGTGTCTAAGTTCAATTTCTCGGCTATTCTCCGAACCATTGCTCTAATAAAAACTTTTTCAGGAAGTGCGCTTTCATCTCCTGATTCAAGAGCAATCAATTGTTCTTTCCCAATTCTGAGTGTTGAGGATAGATCTTCTACTGAAAGATTTCTGCCTTGTCGGGCTTCTCTGAGAAACTCACCAACAGTTTGTAAGGTAGATTTCTGATTTGCGACATGAATATTATCGCTTTTTCTTTCTTCACTTTTTTCCAATTAAAAACCTTTTGATATTATGTTTATTCTAAAGGCTATGTAAAGTCGTTTGTCTATAACAGATGATTTATCTTTGGCTTTGATCATTATTAAAATAAATTCCTAAGTTTTTTCTTTAATTCGATCTAAATAAATGTGAATGGGTAGGACTATAAAGTTTGGATCTATTATTCCCGATCTTTAATGTTGGACTAATTATATATAATGTTGTTCTGATTAAATTTTTTTCTTGAGATGTTTTTGCCATCTCACTCAAAGGTATAACTTTTATCCATTCATCTGGCCAAGTTACTCTATATGCAATTGCTACAGGAGTATTAGGAGGATAATGCTTTATAAGTATGGATTGCACTTCTTCCACATGTCTTGCACTTAGGTAAAGACATAAAGATGATTGAATAGATGCTAGGTTTTGAAGACTTTCTTTCTCTGGTTTGCCTGTCCTGCCATCAGCTCTGCTAAGTATTATGGTTTGAGTTAAATCTGGGATTGTTAATTCGAATCCTAAAGTTGCGGCTGTTGCTTGATAGGCACTTATTCCTGGCACTACTTCTACCTCAATTCCTTCATCATTTAATCTACATATTTGTTCTGATATGGCTCCATATAAGCAAGGGTCACCATCATGTAGACGAACAATTTTTTTACCTTCCTTATGCTTTCTAATTAAGATTAAAATGATCTCTTCTAAAGTTAATGAACTTGTCTTTATCTTTTCACAATCATTTCTAACAAGTTTTGTTATTTGTATGGGGATGAGAGAGTCTGTCCAAACAAGAACATCAGCTGTTTTTAATCTTTGTTGAGCTCTTATTGTTATTAAGTCTAAAGCGCCTGGACCTGCCCCGACAATTGAAATCGGATTCATTGATTTCTCCTGTTAATTAAGGAAGGGTCGGGTAGTGCTTTTTTAGAAATATAAATTCTACATATACCTAATAAACCTGCACTAATTAAAAACAGGCTAATGAGTTGAGCTACGCGTAGCCCTCCCTCACAAAAAGGTGGAATTCCACCTAAGCAGAGAGGATCTGTTCTAAGTGCTTCTATCCACAATCTACCTAAGCTATAAGTGATTAAATATATGCAACTTAAGCTTCCAGAAGGTAGCGTAATAGATCTTGTATTTGCCTTTTTAAAAAGGTAAATTAGTATGCCAAAAACAAAAATATTCCATACTGATTCATAAAGAAAGGTAGGATGAAAATAATCTTGTGTTGAGAATATTTCTGGTCTAAATCTATAAGGTATAAATAGCTTCCAGGGTAAGTTTGTAGGTATTCCAAAAGCTTCATTATTAAAAAAATTCCCCCATCTACCTATTGCTTGGCCTAATGCAACTGAGGGTACCAAAACATCAATAACATCCCAAAAAGGTTCCTTTCTCCAGCGACAAAAAAATATAATAGATAATGTACCCATTATTAGTGCTCCATGAATTGCAATTCCTCCACCCCAAATTTCTATCGCACTAGGAATAGGAATATTTAAGTTCAGGAAGCTAATAGAACTCCAGAAATTTTTACCAGTGTAGTTTCTCCATTCAAATGCAACATAATAAATTCTTGCACCAATCACAGATGCCAAAACTAAAATAGGAAGTAAATCGTTAATAAGGCTTTTTTTTATTCCTTTTTTTGAGGCTAATTGACCTGATAAATTTAAACCTACTAAAACTGAAATAGCTATTAGCAATCCATACCACCTTAATGAAAAAGGCCCTAGTTGAAACAACTCAGGCCCAGGTGATCTAAGAGCTAAAAAAAAATATTCCATCAACTATTTGAATTTATATTCCTTCAGCAGCTTGAACCTTTTCAACTTGTTTCTTTTTAAGAACCAGCATTATTTGTGATAAACCAACTCCTATAAAGAAAATTATCATTCCAATAACTCTTGCCTTACTTTGTAAAACTATTTCTTTGTCAAGCTGACCAAAACCTCCAACATTAGGATCTTCAGTTAATTTTGAACCTTTTTCGATAGTGTCACCTTCTTTTACTAATAATGAAGTCCCTGCAGGAATATTTTCAGTAAAACTCTCTCCTTCTTCATTATTTAGATTTATAGTTTGTGTCCCATCTTCATTTGTTTTGATTGAGGTTATTGTTCCAGAATTTGCTGCTGTAAACAAATTATTATTGCTCTTTTCACCAGTTGGGTAAACCTGACCTCTGCCTCTATTACCTCCTATATGAATTGAATATTTTCCAAAGTTAATATTTTTGTCTTTTGTTGGATCAGGGGAGAGTACAGGGAACACAATCTCTTTATTTTGATCGCCTGGTAAAGGCCCTACTAAAATTATATTTTCTTGATCCTCACTGTATTGAGTGAAGTACACACCTTGTGTCTCCTCTTTTATTTCTTCAGTCCATCTTTCTTGAGGAGCAAGTTTAAACCCATCTGGAAGCATTACAACGGCTCCAACTTGGAGAGGAACTTTGCTTCCATCTGCACCAATTTCTTGAAGATCCTTTTTATAAGGTATTTCTACGACTGTTTTGAAAACACTATCAGCTGCAACTGATTGAGGTACTTCAGCTCTTGTTGGCATACTTGCAACGTGGCAATTAGCACAAACAATTTTTCCAGTTGCCTCTCTAGGATTTTCGAATTTTTGTTGAGCCCAAAAGGGGTATGCCCAGGTTGGTTGAGGAATAAGAAATATTGAAAATCCAAGAATAAATGAACAAAGGAAAAGTTTTAATGATCGACTCATAATTTTTTTTGGGGTGTGGACGTTTTTTTTGTTCATTTTTAATCATCCCCACCAAGGAGCATTGCCAGTTCTGAAATCAGTTTCAGTCCATTGACTTACTAGAACCTGATCTTCTTCTACTGATACATGCGCGATTGCTAATGATAAAGGAGCAGGACCACGAACTACTTTCCCCGTTGAGTCGTATTGACTTCCATGACAAGGACACATGTACTTATTTGCTCCACTATTCCATGGAACTACGCAACCAAGGTGAGTACAAATAGCGTTAATTCCATAACTAGTGATTGCATCCTCACCTTCAACTATTAGATAAGTAGGGTCACCTTTAAGTCCTTGAACTAAGCTTCTATCACCAACTGGATGAGTAGATAGCCAGGCACTTGCCTTTACTGGATTGCCTAGCTCATCTTTAGCATTTGTTCCACCGCCTCCACCTCCAGCTCTATATGGAGTGAAGTATTGAGCTACTGGGTATAGCGCTCCTAAGGCAACTCCCGTAACGGTTCCAAAGGTTAGCAAGTTCATGAACTGCCTTCTGCCCATTGAGGGCACATCTGCAGCATTCATTTGTGTCATTACAGATGTTCACCTGAATTTAGATACTAGACCAGAATGGACACCAAAAGGTTATTAATCTCTGCCAAGACTGGCTTTTGACATGACTTTTAAATCTAATGAGTCAAATTCTGGTAGCTTTTCTTCTTCAATTCCATTGGAAGTAGACGAGGTAGTGGGATGCTTAAGAAGACGATGGGGCGTCACATATGATTTGAAATTGTTAATCAAAAGAGACAGAATTTATTTACAAATGATGTGGGGATTTTTAGAACAACAATCTTTCCCATTGAATGAGGAGACCTATAAAGAAAATTTGAATCGAACCTTAGAAATTATTAATCGGGCAGGCCAATCGGATTTTGTAAGAAACTGGTTGAAAAATGTACAGGCAAAGCCAAGACTTGGCAGAGCAATAACTTTGCCTTTGCCTATGGATCAAAGGATGTCAGAATTTGTTCTTTAAAGTTAGTTGTTAGGGCTACTAACCCAACTCCAATAAGAAATAAAAAAGTTATTGATGTTGAGAGAAGAAGCATAGTTATGGGGTCTGTAGATGGAGTTAAAACAGCCCCCGCAATTGCTGAAGCCATTATGACCAATCTCCATGCAGAAAGCATCTTCTTCCATGTAATAATTTCAAAAAAACCTAGAATTAATTGAAGGATTGGTAATTGAAAAGCTAAGCCGGTAGAAAGCATAAGTAGAAGGACGAAATCTAAATACTTTTCGATCGACCAAAGTGGTTCAACTACATCGGCTCCATAACTTATGAGAAATCCCAAAGCTGCCGGTATCAAAGCCTTCCATGCAAAGAAAATACCTAAGAAAAATAAAATTGCTGAACCTGCAACTGAGGGTGCAATCAAGATCTTTTCTTTTTTAGTTAGACCTGGAAGGATGAACTTTAAAATTTGGTAAATTATAAAAGGGAGTGAAATAGTAAGCCCCCCATAACCTGCAACTTTGATTGAAGTAAATAAGAATTCACCAGGAGCTACTTGTAAAAATTGTATTTTTCCTGCTGGCATTTCTAATGCTTGTACAAGCTTTCTAACAAATATCAAGCAGAAACAAGATGAGATAAGAATTGCAATAAGACTCTTTAGTACTCTTTGTCGAAGCTCTTCAAGATGATCAACTAAAGGCATCTCCAAGGATTGTGATGCCTCAATTGAGCTAGCTCTTTCTCTTATCCTGATTGGAGGTGGAGCTTTAAAAGTATTTTCTTTTTGATTCGGGCTGGCCAGATTAGTTTAAATTAATAAATTTATTTTAGTAGATAATAGAATTTATAAGTGTTTTTTATCTTACTTATAATTTTAGGCTGAGGAATATGTATAAATTACTTAATTATGCTCAATTTTGATAATTAGATTTTTAATTATTTTTTGTTGGGTCAGGTAAAATGAAAGGAGGACAATCATTTAGAGAAGATTGTCCATAACTAGCATATTCTTTATAACCTCCCATTTTCCCGTTGGTTTTCATTAAAGCGCTTGTAAATGCTAACAAAAGAAAGACTGTGGGAGCACCAATGATTAAAGCTGCACCAAATAAATATCCAATTAAAAACTCTGGAAAAGTGTGATTTCCAAGAAATTCATGAGTGCCTAGCAAAAAGTCAATCATTTTAAACTTGTCTATTGAAGCTGATAGTAAGTCATTGAAGTTCACTTCTGGTGGAAATATTTCTGGGCTCTTTCAGCTTTTCCCCATAGGACCCTCCCTCCCCTATGACTTACAGTCCCAGGTAAGGTTCCTGATATCCTTTTCAGATTCTCAATTGGAACCATAATTACTGGTGCAAGCTTGTTACCTCGTGCACGGCTAAAGAAAGAAGCAAGATCAGCAGCTAATTGAATATCGTTGTCATCAATAAGTCCATTGGATGATTTAAGTACAACATGGCTTCCAGGTGTTTCTTGAGCATGAAACCAAAGGTCTCCTTTTTTCCCTTTCCTTAGACTAATTAGTTCGTTTTGCCTGTTATTAGAACCTATTTGAATCTTTAGACCGCTAGGACTTTGGATCTCTTTTATAGTCGAAGCCTGTTCTTTCGTTCTATTTGATTTAAACTTCGATGAATTTTTTTTAATGCAAATATATTCTTCCACCTCTTCTTTAAGTTCAATAATTGAATCTAGTTTGTTTTTATTATCGTCATTTTCTACATACATTAATGAATCAAGAAATAACTCACAATATTCAATCTCTGATATTTTTTTCTTGTGAAACTCGACTCTATTTAAAATTGATTCTCTAGATCTTTTTTTCCTTTTAGCTTGCTTAAATAGACTTTGAGCCTCCTTTATTTGCTTCTTTGTGGGAGATTGTAAAGCTAGAATATAATTAGCGTTGTTTTGCATAGTTATATATTCAGAAATATTTTTAATTAGTAATGCCTGAGCTTCTAGTTTCCTGATTTCATCATCTTTTGACTTTTCGAGATCATGCTTTAATTTTTCTATAATAGAATTTGTTTTTCTTTCTATAATCTTATTTGCATAGTATTCGCCAAGCCTAAGTCCGATTTTTGTTTTATTAGATTTTGATTTTATTTTTCCCCAGACTATAAAATCAGTTGGTCCATTAAAATTTATAGTATAAGTATTATTATCAATATTTAATAGCCATTCCTGCCATCTTTTATAAATTGATTCCCATGTTTTTGATTCAAGACTTGTTACAGATTGATTTATTATATTTATTGCTTCATTGTAATTATTGCCCGCTATTTGTAACGTTAGAGCAGGACTTATTCCTTGATAAGTATTTTTAAGACTATTTTTGAATGTTGATGGAACCAAGCATATGTTTTCTTTCCATGAGTGAAATGATTCAGAGAGGTTAGGAGTTAATCCTTTAAGAGGTGGAGGAGATTTATAAATATCTCCAGTTCCTATTGGTCTTAATCTTGAGTGGTTTTCTTTTATTTGTTTTCCAAGAGTAATTACTTTGCTTGAGTTGTCTAAAAGTAAAATATTACTGTGTCTGCCCATCAACTCGACTATCAATTCTTTCTCAATTCTTTTACCAGGTCTGCTAGAGAATTTAAACCTTACTATTCTTTCAAACCCATTTTGTCGTATTTCTACCAAAGCTAAATTAACTAACAAATGTTTTAGTTGTTTCGCTAATGTGCTTTTTTCACCATATCTTTTTGGAGGTGGTATTTGGACAATTCTTGGGGACTCAGCTAGCCAGCTAATTTCTATCCATGCAAGTTGATCTAGTGTTCTAAATCCTAATTGAAGAGTATGTGAATCAATTTGCTGTGCATTCTCAAATCTACTTGGGACTATCTCTTGCCTAAGTTCAAATACAACCGCTTTAAGGGTTGTCAAGTCCATTATTTGAATTGGAACTTTGTTCATCTATCATCCTTTTAATTTTATTAAAAATGTAATTAACATTTGCTAGGTAAATTAGATAGGATTTACTTATGTCATCTTTAGGAAATCTTACTGTTCTTACTGGCCCTAGCGGGGTAGGTAAAGGAACAATTGTTAGGAAAATCCTCGAAAGTCATAGTGATGTATGGCTTTCAATTTCTGCTACTACTCGTCAGCCAAGATCTGGAGAAATTGAGGGAGAGCATTATTTCTTCTTAGAAAAGAAAACTTTTCAAGAAATAATTGATAAAGAAGGTTTTCTGGAATGGGCTTCATTCTCTAATAATTTTTATGGAACTCCAAAAAATATAGTTCAAGAAAAAATAGAAAAAGGAACTAATGTTCTTCTAGAAATTGAATTAGAGGGTGCCCGACAAATTCGAAAGTCTTTTCCTGAAGCATTACAAATATTTATAGCACCGCCTAATTTATCTGAACTTGAAAAAAGGATAAGAGGTAGAGGAACCGAGACTGAAGAAGCTATTAGAGATCGCTTGAAAATAGCAAATAAAGAACTTATCGCGAAAAAAGAGTTTGACGCTGTAGTAGTTAATCAAGATATAGAAAAAGCCTTCAAAGAAATTGAAGGCTTAATGGGATTAAAAACTTAAATTTAAGTAAAGTTTATATTTTTAAAAAGACATAGGGTGGAAAAGTAAGTCTGGCACAAATCTATTGAATTCTACGATAATACCTGCAGTTAAAGTGATCCAAATCGCCGATACGACTGGAGCTGATCTAAACCATTTAGTACGAAATAATTGAAACATGATTGAAAAAATTAAGTGATTTTAGGAATTAATAATTTATTTAGCCTCTTGGTCCATTAAGAGTAACATTATTATCTTTTTCCCTCAGTTCTCCATTTTTTCCTTCTCTATTAGCTTGTAGAGGCCAAGCGGCTCCTCTTTTTAAGCATTGCCACGCCAAATCAGTATCAATAATGATTTCATATTCTGCAGCGTTCTTTTTGCCTCTAACAGCTCTTACATATTCCCTTCCAGACCAACCAATAATACCTGCAATATAGATAAACATTACTCCTGGAATAAGTAGATCTCCTTCGTGACCTCTGTTAATCCATGCACCCCAAGGCTCAATTGGCGGACCAATTATTAAATGAGGAAGCCCATCATCTCCGCATAAAGCTTTGCTATATCTTTCAAATCTTTTTATTGCCTGATCTGTAGAGGCAGTGCTTGCTCTCTCTTGGAAACGGGGATTATCAGCGCAAGAAACCAACGCAGAAGCAGTGAAATCTGTAGGAGCCCTATCAGCGTTTAGTGCTGGACCTGGCCTTGCATTAGCTATTGGAGCTATTCCTAAGAAAAGAAATGCTGAAAGTAAGATTGATAAAAGACGACTCATGAGTTCTGATTTTTATCTGTTTCCCTGTTTTAATGGGATTTCACTATTAAACTTAGTTGATTACTAGCTATATATGTCAATAATTTTATCCCTCGAAACAAGTTGTGACGAGTCTGCAGCAGCTTTGGTTTCTGATGAAAAAGGAAAAATTGATTTGATAGGTAATGAAATAGCTTCACAAATTGAAGAACATGCTAATTGGGGGGGGCGTTGTTCCGGAAATTGCTTCAAGAAGACATTTGGAAAATCTTCCATTTTTAATTGAAGAAGTTTTTGCAAAATCAAAATTACAGATAAAAGATATAGATGCAGTAGCAGCAACTGTTACTCCAGGATTAGCAGGTTCACTTTTGGTCGGATCAATTACGGCGAGAACTTTAGCAAATTTGCATCAAATTCCATTTTTAGGAATCCATCATTTGGAGGGACATCTCTCCTCAATATATTTGTCAGAAAATCATCTTAAACCTCCTTTCTTAGTCTTATTGGTTAGTGGAGGGCATACTGAATTGATAAAAGTAGATGTCAATAATAAGTATCAACGTCTTGGTAGAAGTCATGATGATGCAGCAGGAGAAGCTTTTGATAAGGTTGCAAGACTACTGGGACTTTCCTATCCAGGTGGGCCAGCAATTCAAGAAATAGCTAAATTTGGAGATCCAAAAAAGTTCTTGTTCCCAAAAGGGAGAGTATCTAATCCTGAAGGTGGTTTTTATCCATATGACTTCTCTTTTAGTGGCTTGAAAACGGCTGTATTTAGACAGATAGAAAAAATCAGGTTAGAAAATGAAAAATTACCAATAGAGGACATTGCTGCAAGTTTTGAAAACGTAGTAGCGGAGGTCCTAGTAGAGAGGAGCCTCCGATGCGTCCTTGATCAAGGTCTAAATTCACTTGTCCTAGTAGGGGGGGTTGCTGCAAATGTCAGATTAAGGGAAATGATGCTTGCAAAAGCATCTGAGAATTCAGTTAAGATTGCTCTTGCACCAATTGAATTTTGTACTGATAATGCGGCAATGATTGGTGCGGCAGCTTTGTTAAGATTGTCTTCTAATAATGTTCAAAGTTCAATGGAATTAGGTGTTTCCGCTCGTTGGCCATTAGAAAAATCTGACTTACTTTATGATTATAATCCTCCTTTTTAATTAATATTTTAAGCTTTTAATTTTTTATTATGTCTGTAAACAATGGAAATGAAGCGAATAAATCAATTAGGCCTGCAAGCTCAAGTGAGCTTAATTCATGGAAGAGAGGATTTACTCCTCAAGCTGAAATATGGAACGGCAGAATGGCAATAGCAGGCTTAATTATTCTTTTAACTAGTCTTTTAGTATCAAATTTAATTTTTTCTGGCTAGAAAAAAGTATTGGTTTTATAATTATATTTAGTTCAAATTTTTTGATTGTCATTTTGCTTATTTAGTGAATGTAGATCTTATCGATGGATTTTAAAAAGAGAGTTATTAAGTGGTGAAAAGACTGTAGTTTTTATTGGCTTGAATCCCTCAAAAGCCAATTCATTAAATAGCGATAGGACTCTCGTAAGGATAATTAATTTTTGTTCTAGATGGCATTATAAAAATATCTATATAATTAATCTCTTTGGACTGATTTCTAAATCTCCCATTCAACTCTCAAAAAGCAATGATCCAATAGGGAAAAATAATGATTTGATTACTTTAAAAGCATTAGAATTTTGGAGAGAAGATAGTAATTGTGACTTGTGGTTAGGGTGGGGTGATAAAGGACAATTAAAAGGACGTGATCGTAAAGTTCTAAAATTAATTAAAAATTTTTCAAATTTAAAGTCAGACAAAAATAATTATTCAAAGCGTGTTTTAAGTCTTGGTCTCAGCAAAAAAGGGAATCCTCGTCACCCTCTCTACATGCCTAATCAATCTTTCTTAAGAAAATTTGATCTGTAATCTTTTAATTTGTTTTGTCAGTTATTTTCAAATTAGAATGTATAAATTATATTTGGATTGAAAGTGTTGCTACTCTTATAAGAATATGTAAGTAAAATCAGCTTATTAACTTATTTATTTTCTTAGTTAGATTTAATGGATACTCCTCGGGTATGTCTTCATTGCTAGTTATTTATGACTCCTGAGCGGCTGGGTTTGCTCTGGGGTATCACAGTTTTTTCTGGAGCTGTAGCAAGGTTACTATCAGTGCTAACAGGACTTCCTGGAGTAGTTCTATTGTTGCTTTCTGGCTTGTTGATTGGGAGATCAGGTTTGGGATTGGTTGAACCGTTAGATCTAGGTAAGGGGTTGGAGACAATAGTTGGTTTATTGGTAAGCCTTGTTTTATTTGATGGTGGATTAAATCTTCGATTCCCAGGAGGGGCAATCAAATCAATAGTTCTCAGAATTTCTTCAATTAGATTAATTATTTCCTTGGCAGCTGGCTTCCTCGCTGCTCATTGGTTTGCAGGACTTGGTTGGTCAGTAGCAGGGGTTTATAGCGCAATTGTTCTCGCTACGGGACCAACTGTCGTAACTCCATTGGTTCGACAAATTAGGCTTGCATCTCCATTAAGTGATGTTCTTGAAGCTGAAGGTTTGATACTCGAACCTATTGGAGCAGTCCTAGCACTTTTATTGCTAGAGCTTGTTGTTGGAGATTTGCATGGATGGAAAGAGCTCTTTCTTGGTTTGCTTTCAAGGCTTGGTGGAGGAGTCTTAATTGGATCACTTGCAGGCCTATTGCTTTCAGAAGGTTTGAAGCGCTTACGTACTGAGCCTTATATCGGACTCAGATTACAGCTCACTCTTGGAGTGATTTTCTTGCTTTATGGAGTATGTGAATGGCTATTACCTGAATCAGGATTGCCCGCATCTGTTGCAGCAGGATTTGTTGTAGGACAAAGACCCTCTACACAGGCGAATGAACTTGATAAATTAATAAGAGAATTAGCTCAGTTAGCAATAACTATGCTTTTCCCTTTACTGGCAGCAGATGTTTCATGGGGGGAATTGAGCCCTCTGGGGTGGGGGGGTATAATTTGCGTACTTTTTTTGATGATCGTCGTAAGACCAATAGCTGTATCGATAGCAACCTATGGATTACCTCTTGATAATAAACAAAGATTATTTCTTGGTTGGTTGGCTCCCCGTGGAATAGTCACTGCTGCAGTAGCTTCTTTATTCTCTATTAGATTGGAGCAAGCAGGTGTTTTAGGGGCTGGAAAACTTCAGGGATTAGTGTTTTTGACAATATTAATGACAGTAGGCATACAAGGTTTAACAGCTAAACCATTAGCAAAAATGTTGGGGTTGTTGGATGAAAATAAAGATCTAGATAAACCGACGAATTCGGCTTCTATCTTTACTGATTCTTGAGAGTAAAACCCAACTTTGAATTAAATCAGGCCCCTTAAGGGTTCCAAAAAGAGCAGCTCTAAGACTTTTCATAACAAGACCTTTTTTTACTTCGCAGTTCTTTGTGGCCTGATTGATTAAATCAAGCGCTTCCTCTTTACTAAAGATTCCTGCATCTAAGTTTTCCAGCTTTTTAAGAATAAAATTTAAAATTATTTTTGATTCTTTAATTTGCAATTGATCTTTCCCATCATTACTTAATTTTGGCTCTTCAAAAAAAGGTTTGGCTTGATCAACTCCATCTTTAATAAGAACCATAGATGGTCCAATTAAATTTGCGAGTTCTGTCCCCCATTCTTGACTTGGTAAAAACCAATTATTTTCTCTAAACAATGGATCTAAGTTTTCTAATAGGTCTTCGGCTGACATTTCATGTATTACTTGAGAGTTGAGCCAGTTCAATTTGTCCCAATCAAATTTGGCTGAAGCTTTATTAACCTTTTTAAAATTGAAAATTTCTGCAATTTCTGAAATATTGAATCTTTCATTAACTCCCTCCGGAACAGACCATCCTAGAAGAGTCATATAATTCGACATCGCCTCAGGGGTGTAACCCATTTTCTTGAATTCAGAAATTGAAGTAACTCCATCCCTTTTGGAAAGTTTTTTACCTTCAGAATTAAGGATTAAAGGAGTATGTGCGAAAACGGGAATATTGAGATCTAAAGCTTCGTAAAGAAGAATTTGCTTTGCAGTATTTGCAAGATGGTCTTCTCCCCTTATTACGTGAGAAATTTGCATTGCTGAATCATCAGCAACAACAACTAAATTGTATAAGGGATCTCCAATTGAATCTGCTGGTGCTCTTCTTGCAATGACCATATCACCGCCTAAATCTTTTCCACTCCAAGTCATTTTCCCTCGAATTAAGTCAATCCATGAAATTAATTTTTGATCACTGATTTTGAATCTGACAACAGCTTCTCTGCCTTCTCTTATAAATTCTGATTCTTCTTCTGGAGTTAGATTCCTGTGCCTATTGTCATATCTTGGAGCCAAACCATTTTCCTTTTGGGTCTCTCTCATTTCATTAAGCTCAGCTTCTGATGCATAACATTTATATGCAAACCCTTTTTCGATAAGAGTTTTTATAATTTGTTTATGTTCATTTACTCTTTCGCTTTGAATTGTTGGGGATTCATCCCAATTTATTCCTAGCCAGTGGAGCCCATCAAATATGTTTTTTATATACTCTTCTTTTGATCTTTCAATATCAGTATCTTCAATTCTTAAGAGAAAAGTGCCACCTTCTTTTTTTGCGAAAAGCCAATTAAATAATGCAGTTCTCGCTGTTCCTAGATGAAGTGTTCCCGTTGGACTTGGTGCCAATCTTACCCTAACTGTCAAAGCTTTAATTCGATTTAGATACGGGACCGACGGGATTCGAACCCGCAACTTCCGCCGTGACAGGGCGGTGCTCTAACCAGTTGAACTACGGTCCCAGTTTTAGGCCTTAAAAAGGATTTGATCTTTTATTTAGAGATCCTTTGTATTGACCCAATGAGTATCATCCTAAAAATGCCTTCTAGTCAACTAAGAATTAATATTGTTGACTTAAGAAAACTAATTTTATAAGGTTTTTTCAATGTAATTCTCTATGAAGAGAGATGCTCATGAAATAAACCTAAATAAGTAGAGGATTTTAAGGACGAAAACCCGCAGGCTCTATGAGCCTAACTTGATTCCCACGAGCTGTGAACTCGCGGCCTTGGTCGCTTTGAACTACTACACGGCCACCTGATTTTACACGAATAACTCGAGCCCTGACCCAGCCTAATGCGGCTGACTCAAGAACTTTTACGACATCGCCAGGTTGAAGATCCAACTCCATTCTTTAAAAAAGTAACTGCAGAAAGGGTTTTCGAACGCGCCGTGGAGGACTTGAACCCCCGACATCAGGTTTTGGAGACCTGCGTTCTACCAACTGAACTAACGGCGCATTTTACATACCCTTTAAGTCATTGATGGACAATGACTTTTGATTGAGGAGGCCGAAACCTCAGCGGTCGAAGCGCTGCTTTACGCGTGTGGCTTTTCCCACTCGCTCACGCAGATAGAAAAGCTTCGCTCTTCTTACTTTACCTCGGCGTTCAACCTTAATGGATGCAACTTGTGGACTGTGAACCAGAAAAATTCTTTCAACTCCTATTCCCTGAAAGATTCTCCTTACTGTAATTGTTTGATGAATTCCTCCATGTCTCTTTGCTATTACGACACCCTCGTAGGGTTGAACTCTCTCCTTATTGCCCTCACTTATCCGGACACCAACACGAACAGTATCTCCAACGTAAATATCAGGGAGGTCTTTGCTTTGTTGTGCGTCTTCAAAAGTCTTTATTATTTCTGCAGGAGAGAGCTTTTTAATTGGAATTTTCTTTCCTTTAGATTTTGTTTCAGAGGCAATTTTTACCTCAGACTCCTCTGAAGCAATTGAACCATCTTCAACTTTTACCTCTTCTGATGAGGGCTCTTTCGAATCAACTGACATCACCAATTACTCTTGATTTGGCCAAGTTCTTATTGTAACCGCTGGTTTCTCAAATTAAAAAAAAATTTTATATATTTGCTCTTTTCATCCTTGTTTGACGACAATTTTTCTCACTTAACTTTTTGCAGTCATTGTTTGATCACTTAAAAAGAATAATTAGTTTTCTCTACCTTTTTCTTTAATATAGAAATTTTATTAAAGTAAAGAATTTTTTTAATAAAACTGTCCCTCTCCATTTGATAGTTCACCTATTATTAGATTGTTAGTGAATTGCAAATCTTGAGGTTTTTACTTTTTTCCTAAACAATGAAACTTTTTTCTGATCTTCTTTCTTCTGCAAACTCAAAAATCCCTATCAACAATGGCCCCGTTATTAAACAGAGGAGAGGAGTGGAAATTAAGTCTGCTAGAGAGATAGAAATCATGCGTAAATCTAGCAAAATAGTTGCAACAGTATTGAGTGAAATTAGAGACTTAGTTAAACCTGGAATGTCTACTTTGGATCTAGATAAATATGCAGAGAAACGAATAAGAGACCATAATGCAGAGCCAAGCTTCAAAGGATACCATGGCTTTCCAGCTAGTATTTGTTCAAGTATAAATAACGAAGTCGTTCATGGAATACCAAGTAAGACAAAAATTATCAATGATGGAGATTTACTTAAAGTAGATACGGGGGCTTTTTATAATGGTTATCATGGAGATAGTTGTATAACTATATGCGTAGGCAATACATCAGATAAAGCGATTGAACTTAGTAGAGTAGCGAAAGAAGCTTTGATGCTTGGAATAAAACAAATCAAGCCACAAAATAAACTTCTTGATATAGCAGGAGCGATAGAAGATTATGTCAAAGATAAAGGTTTTAGTATTGTCGAAGATTATACCGGTCATGGAGTAGGTAGAAATCTTCATGAAGAGCCTTCGGTTTTTAATTTTAGAACTAATGATTTGCCAAATATTACACTTCGAGAGGGGATGACTATTGCAGTGGAACCTATAATTAATCTTGGGTCAAAGTACTGCAAGACACTTCGTGATGGATGGACCGTAATTACAAAAGATGGAAATTTATCTGCTCAATGGGAGCATACTGTCTTGGTTACTAAAAATGGGTTTGAGATATTAACTGAAAGAGGGGATTAATTTCTTTTAGTGGGAATGATCTGAGTAAATTATCTTTATAAATCTTGAATATAATATTCTAATTAATTCAGCCAAAGGCATTAATATATTAGTTATGGGATTAGGAGTTACTATTATTAAATAAGAATCTTTTTCTGCTTTTTCTATTATCTTTCTTGCTACAAATTCAGGGCTCATGATTCCTTGTGGATTTAGTTTAGATTTAAAAGGACCTAAGATTAATTTTTTGATTATAAAAGAATTTCTTTTTTCCATTAATAAATTACTTTTTTTTAGACTTACAAGTTCACCTATCAGACGTTTTGTTATTTCATATGCCGGACTAAAAGCTATTTGAATCTCTGCTTCAGATGTATTTACCCACACTTCCTTTGGCGTATACTTATTTGAATTATTGCATAGGGCTAAATTCTCAAAAATTTCTATTAATCTCCAATGACTAAGAGAATTTATTTCTATGGCTTTATTTATATTATTTGCATCAATCATTTGTTTTGGATTAAATCCATGATTAAGTATTAAAATATCAATATTAGTAAGGATGCTTGAAAGGAGTCCTTCCTTTCCACAGGACCATAGAATCCAGTCATCTGGATTGCCTTCAGAGGAGTGACTATTATTTTTTCTTTCAGAAGTTAGGCCCACTACATAAGCCCCCTTTTTTTTTAGTACGTCAATAAGTGACTTTCCAAGGCTTCCGTTTGCACCCGTTATGGCAATTCTTAAACCTTTAAACCTTGATTTGTCTGACAAGTGCTTTTTTATTGAGTTGAATCCATTGTATTTCTTACAAAAAAATTAGGAATATCTGTAAAATTTTGATTGAATGAGAATTTTATACAGATGTAGTGTTGAGAACTTTTTTAAAAAGCCTAAACTTATAAAGATATTAATTTCACATAGATCTTTAATTAATGACCAAGACCTTTCTAATTGGATCATGTGAACCATTTAGCGGTAAGTCAGCATTAGTTCTTGGCATAGCAAGAAATTTAATTGCTTCAAATCATTTGGTTAGATTTGGTAAACCATTAGCCACAAGCCTTGAATTAAATGTCTCTGAAAGAGGAGACATTAAAGATATGATTGATGACGATGTCAGGTTTGTTGGAGAGACATTACAATTATCTGCTGAGAATTTAATACCTTCCATTCAATTTTTGGCTGCCTCTACTGCTAGCAAGAGGATTCAAGAGAATACCTTAGACCTTGGGGTTAAATTTAATGAGTTTAAACTATCTCTTAACTCTTCTAGAGATGCTATAAATATTCTTGAAGCAGCAGGTAGCTTGCACGAGGGAATCTTGTATGGATTAAGTCTCAGTCAACTTGCTAAGGGTCTAAACGCTAAGGTTTTACTCGCTCATTTTTGGCAAGATAGTAGAAGTGTTGAAGCTTTATTGGAAGCTAAAAATCAATTAGGAGATCATCTTTGTGGTGTTGTCTTAAATGCTGTTAACCCTGATCAAATTCAAGATATAAAAGAAAATATAGTTCCATCTCTTAAGTCACTAGGTTTAGATATCTTTGGAGTAATGCCTAGGTCTCCTTTATTAAGGAGTGTCACTGTTGAAGAATTGGTGAGACGTTTAAATGCGCGAGTTATTTGTTGCTCTGACAGGCTTGAGCTAATGGTCGAGACGTTGAGTATTGGTGCGATGAGTGTTAATTCTGCAATGGAATTCTTTCGAAGAAGACGTAATATGGCAGTAGTGACAGGAGCTGATCGAACAGATATTCAATTGGCGGCTTTGGAAGCCTCTACTCAATGCTTGATACTCACAGGTGCGGGCGAACCACTGCCACAATTAATTAATAGATCAGAAGAGTTAGATGTCCCATTGCTAAAAGTTGATAGAGATACTCTTTCAACAGTTGAAGTTATTGAGCAAGCTTTTGGTCATGTTCGTCTTCATGAGACAGTCAAAGCTACTTATGCCTTTCGATTAGTACAAGAAAATTGTGATCTTGATCGAATCTTTAAAACTTTAGGAATTTCTTCTTGAGTTCATGAATAGTGGCTACCTTTAAATTATCTGAATTAGGATGTCCTTGAGTCGATCACTCGATCTTCCTGCATTGGGACGAGTTGATACTCTCGCTCAGGAACTGGCCTTGTTGAAAAACGAGGGTAAAAGAAGAATCGCTTTTCTAGGGAGCAGACATGTTCCTGTTGTTTCTATTCATATAGTTGAATTAATTGCACGGTCTTTGGCTCAAGAGGGGCATTCGATAATTACTTCAGGTTCTCAAGGTGTAAATGCTGCAGTAATTAGAGCAGTGCTAGATGTTAACCCCTCTCTCTTAACTGTTTTGCTGCCTCAGTCTCTTGATAGGCAAACTGCAGAGGTTAAAGATCTTCTTGGGAGTGTTTTGCATCTAATAGAGAAAGAAGATAACAATGATTTGCCTCTGCCAATGGCAAGTAGTCTCTGTAATCAAGAAATTATTAACAGATGTGATCAATTGATTTGTTTTGCCTTTCATGACAGTGAAACATTATTGAGTAGTTGTCATAGTGCTGAAGATATGGGAAAAGTTGTGAGCCTGATGTTTTTTGATTAATTTTCAATTAAAGAAAATTCTTTGCTTCTAGATATTTTTAAACTTACGAAACATCTCATAATTATATTTATAAGCAATTTGTTTTTTTTTTAATAAGATAGTGGAAACAAAGAGAATTTTTTATGCCCTCTTCTTATTCTTTTGATGTGGTTTCAGAATTTGATCAGCAGGAATTAGTAAATGCTATTGATCAATTGAGGAGAGAAGTGGATCAAAGGTATGATCTGAAAGACTCAAGGACAAAAATAGATATTAAAGAAGATGAATTATCTATTGTCTCTCTAAGTGATATGACAATCGAATCTGTAAAAGATATTTTATTACAGAAAGCCACTAAAAGAAATTTATCATTAAAGATATTTGATTTTCAAAAAATTGAAACTATAGGAGGTAATATGGTAATGCAAATTGTTAAATTAAAGAAAGGCTTGCCTCAAGAAATCGCAAAGAAATTAAGTAAGTTAGTTCGAGATAATTTGAAGAAATTAACAGTATCAATACAAGGAGACAGCTTGAGAATTACAGGTAAAAATAAAGATGATTTGCAAGCTGCAATTAATTTAATTAAGAAGCAGGAAGATGATTTAGAAATAGCTCTACAATTTCAAAATTATAGATAGTTAATCAAAAATTAAAAACTTTATTACTAAGATTTTTTGTTATGGAGAAATTAATAGAAAGACTTTCTAAAAAAGCATTTGATTTATCCGGACAGTCAAAAAAAGAATTAGAAAGGACATGTTGGATGATTGTTCATGAGCATAAGCATGGAGTGATGCCAACAGAATATGATATTAGGGAGATTGATGAAGAACTATATTTGGAGGTTTTAAGAATAGCTAGAGAGATGGCTCAGTTATAGAAGTAAGATGCTTTTTATTTATTGAAAATGAAAATCTGGCGGGTATAAAAATAAATTTATTATTTTTTCTATCTAACAATTTTCGCAATACTTGCTAAATCAACATAAAATCGTTTTTAGATAATCTTTTTTATGACAACTCCATTTCGTAATGTGACTCCGAATGGACCAGGTGGCACAACAACTCTACTACTCGTCCTTTCATTTACAGGCTTTTTACTACTTACTCAAGCATTTTTCGTTGTTCCTGCTGGACAAGTTTCAGTTGTCACAACATTAGGGAAAGTAAGTGGTGGATCCCGTAAACCTGGTTTGAATTTTAAAGTACCTTTTGTTCAAAATACTTATCCTTTTAATGTTCAAACTCAAGTTAGACCTGAAAAATTTGATTCATTAACCAAAGATTTGCAAGTCATTTCTGCTACGGCTACTGTTAAATATGCTCTGAAGCCTAATGAGGCGGGAAGAGTTTTTAAAACTATCTCTTATAACGATAGAGAGATATATAACAGGATTATTCAACCATCATTACTTAAAGCACTCAAATCAGTTTTTTCAAAGTATGAGTTGGTAACAATAGCTAGCTCCTGGAGTGATATTTCTGAGTTGGTTGAGCAAACAGTAGCTGATGAACTTAATAAGTTTGACTACGTTGATGTTCAATCACTTGATTTGACTGGATTAACTATTGCTGATGAATATCGAGCAGCTATCGAACAAAAACAGATTGCTGAGCAGCAATTATTGAGAGCTCAAACTGAAGTTAAAATTGCAGAGCAAGAAGCTCTTAGATACGATACATTAAATAAAAGTCTTGATGATCAAGTTCTTTTTAAATTGTTTTTAGATAAATGGAATGGTGAGACACAAGTTGTTCCCTCATTGCCAGGAAATAGTTCAGGAAATGTTCCTGTAATTGTTAGAGGAAAAAATTAATTAACCTTAAAAATTGACTACAAAAAAATCCAATTTATTAATTTAAATTGGATTTTTTTATGAGATTTTAGAGAAACATTCTTGAAAAGCTTTTATTGTCGAATTTATATCATCTTCAGAATGTGCAAGTGATGTAAAACCTGCCTCGAATGCACTTGGGGCTAAATAAACACCTTTTTGAAGCATCAGTCTATGCAATTTACTAAACCGATTTGTATCAGCGGATTTAGCTTCTTCAAAGTTTTTAACTGGTCCTTCACATAGATAAAAACCGAACATTGCGCTAATGCTCTGCCCATAAATAGCAATATTTGACTCTTTTGCCGCTGTAATGACGCCATCGACAAGCTTTTTCGTAAGTGCTTCTAATTTTTCATAGGTACCTTCTTGCTTAAGGAGTTCAAGCGTTTTAATGCCAGCCGTCATAGCAAGAGGATTACCGCTCAATGTACCTGCTTGATACATAGGACCAGAAGGAGAAACCATTGACATGATTTCTTTACGACCGCCATAGGCTCCTACTGGAAGTCCCCCGCCAATTACCTTTCCCATAGTGGTTAAATCAGGAGTTACTCCAAAACGCTCTTGGGCTCCTCCATAGCTGATTCGAAAACCAGTCATTACTTCATCAAAAACTAAAAGTGCACCATTCTCATGGGTTACCTCTCTCAGCCCCTCTAAGAAACCTGGTTCAGGCGTGATGAAGCCTGCATTTCCAACAACAGGCTCAAGGATGACTCCAGAAATCGCATCTGGATTTTCAGCAAAAAGCTCTTTTACAGCTTCAAGATCGTTATAAGGAGCAGTAAGCGTATTGGCGGTTGTACTTCTTGGAACACCTGGAGAGTCTGGCAGACCAAGTGTTGCTACTCCTGATCCTGCTTTCACTAAAAACATATCAGCATGCCCGTGATAGCAACCTTCGAACTTGATAACTTTATCTCTGCCAGTAAAGGCTCTCATCAAACGAAGAACAGCCATACAAGCTTCTGTGCCGCTATTGACAAAGCGAACCATCTCAACGCTTGGGACAGCGTCTATGACCATTTCAGCAAGCTTGTTCTCGAGCGCACAAGGTGCTCCGAAACTCGTCCCTTTTTCAAGTGTTTCCTGAAGAGCGGAAATCACCTCTGGGTGAGCATGTCCACAAATCGCAGGTCCCCAGCTACCTACATAGTCGATGTATCTGTTTCCATCAACATCCCAAGCATAAGGACCCTTAACTCGATCAAAAACGATTGGATCCCCTTCAACAGATTTGAAGGCTCTTACAGGTGAACTGACTCCACCAGGCATTAAATTTTTGGCAGAGCCAAAAATTTCTTCAGATCTTTTTGTGTTCAACGCGTCTGTCACAGCACCTCAGCGAATGAGCTCATAAACACAGTCAGTCATAATGGCTTAAAAGTGACTGATTCGTCTAAATTTTTGAATCAGTTCAGCATCTGGTTATTTTTTTTTAATGTTTAATAGGTCAATTTTGATAAATGAGTTTAATCCTAAAAACAAGTGACAGATTGACTTTTTTGGAAATGATGCCCCTTAAATACAATGTTTTTTGGCTAATTGTAAATATTTGATTTGTTAATTCTGTGATGATATGAAAATAGAAAAAACCTAATTTTTTAAAAGAAAAATTCATTTTCGATATCTGATTGAGGCCAGCTAATGTCGACAACTACAGGCGCGTGATCACTGGGTTTCTCTCTTGATCTTGGCTCTTTGTCGATCCAACAACTGTTGGTACAACTGAGAATATCTTTTGTTAAGTAAATATGATCTATTCGCCACCCCTTGTCTCTTTCCCAGGCTGAATGGCGATAATCCCACCAAGACCAATTTTTATCACCTGGCTCGAAAATCCTAAAAACATCTTCTAATTCATCTCCTAAAGCTTCTCTAAGTAATTTTCTTTCTTTTGAAGAAGCCATAATTGATTCTTTGTAATTACTTGGCGTATGTATATCTTTATCTTCAGGGGCAATATTAAAGTCTCCTAATAAACATATAGGAGTGTGATTAGAATTGATTTTTCTTAGATAAAACTGTAAACATTTTAGCCATTTTTCTTTATAAATAAACTTATCTGAATTTATAGATGATCCATTTGGAACATAAACATTTATAATTCGAATGTCATTAATTTCAGCACTTATGATTCTTTTTTGTTCATTTAATGTAGGTAAATCTTTATAGTCCTTAATTACTTCATTAAAACCAATCTTTATATTATGAATTGGGAACCGACTTATTATTGCTACTCCATTGTAAGACTTTTGCCCAGAGATTGATACCTCATATCCAATGTTTGAAAAAATTTCAATTGGGAAAAACTTATCTTCTGTTTTTGTCTCTTGTAAGCAAAGAATGTCAATTTTGTTAGTTAAAATCCATTCTTTGACATGATCTATTCTTGAACGAATAGAATTGACATTCCAGGTTGCAACAAGCAAGACTTAAAATTTTATTGCTTAAGTTATTATCATGTAAATTCTAACGAAAGTTTAGTTTTGAACCAAATTTCACGTTTTATTAATGGTCAATTATTGTTGGCTTTCTCTTGTTTAATACCAATTTTAATTACGGCAGGACAAGTTTCTTCTTCTTCTTCTTCAAAAATATTAAGAATTTCGGAAGTAAAAAATTATTCAACTGATGAGAAAAGAGATATTTTCAGTACTTTCGATACAGAAGATCAAATTGATCAAGGTTTACCCATAGATCCATTTGATTTAATGAATCGTCTTAAACAAGCAGGAGCGATGAATGATGCTACAACTCCATCAGATGCACTCGATGAAGCTCTCAATGCATTTGACCAGTCAGAGTATGAAAATGTCCAAAATGAATAAAACACAATAGTATTTGTAGGATTTTGGTAAATTTAAGATTGGTCACTAATAGCCTATTTATTAAATAGATGAAGAACCATCCAATTCCCTCGGTCACTGATCCATTGCAATACCGAGCAATTGGATTAGTCAGAGGCATTTACAAGCCTCAAGATGATGACACCTTTACACGTGGGACTCTAATTGATTCTAAAGGTAATGAAATAGATTCAGTTGTCCTTGGAAGAGTCATAACCTTGATTCGTAATCACGTTGCTCTAGAAAAACCTCACCTCTGGGTCGTATATCCAAGATGCAGGAATAATCAAAATCTTCATTTACAAATCACAGGTATTTGGGAACCAAGTACTTTGAAAAAAGATTTTGTGGAGAGCGAGGGATTGAATGAAGCTTCAAGTCTTAAGATTGATTCTGATAATTTAGTCGAAGGTGATGATTATTTTTCAATAAGAGGAGAATTGATTTTTACTAAGCCAGAAGAAAAAGAGGTAGTTATAAAAATTCGTCAAAAACCTAGAAATCTGCAAAAGAAAGCTTTACCTTTCAAAGTGAATCTTAAGGGAGAAGTACCTATTAATTACTTAAAACATTTTATTAGTCTTGATGTACGTCGTGTTGAGTATCAACTTTTGGTTGAGGATTTTCAAATAATAGGCCCTCTTTCTCAACAACAAAAAAATAACAAAACTAGAAAAATCTTAAAAAATAAAAATTAGTCTTCAAAAAAAATTATATCAATGGATTCTATCTATAACACTTATTATTATATACTCACGCGTAAATGAAATCTATTTTTATTGATTGTAGTCTTGGAATATCTGGAGATATGCTTGCATCAGCATTATTTGATTTAGGTGTTCCGCGCTCTATTTTCTTGGATAACTTAGTAAAGTTAAATATTGATCAAAATTATAATTGCAAATTCAATGTGGGAGATAGCGAAGGTATAAAAGGAATTATCTGTACAAAAAATGAAATTGAATTAAAGAAATTACCTAGAAGCCTTAATGATATAAAAAACTTACTTTTCGATTCAAAGCTTAATGATTATGTGAAGAAAAAGTCTATTAGGGTTTTTGAAATTCTTGCAGGTGCAGAAGCAATTGTTCATGGGAATGAAATCTCAGATGTTCATTTTCATGAACTAGGTTCAATGGATTCCATACTTGATATTGTTAATGTTTGCTCCGCTATAGATTTTTTAAAGCCATACAATATTTATTTTTCAAACCCACCTTCCGGGAAAGGAATCGTGTCCACTTCACATGGCCCTCTGCCTGTTCCAGTCCCTACAGTCCTAGAGATAGCGAGACAAGAAAAAATTCCTTTAATGGTGCTTGATGATAAATATCTTGGTGAAATAACAACTCCTACTGGTATCGCATTGATAGCAACTTTTATAGATAAGTTTTCTCAATTAGATAAAATAAATATTAAAAAGATTGGTATTGGTTTAGGAAGTAAAAATATTTCTCGGCCAAATTTTTTAAGAGTTCTGCTAATAGATGAAAATGATGATTATATAGAAAATAATAAGCCTTGTTATGAGAATATAATTGCTCAGGAGGCTTGGATTGATGATTCCACACCTGAAGATGTTGCGGTTTTAATTGAAAGATTAAGATCTGCAGGAGCTATAGATGTTATTTGTTATTCGGTCGATATGAAAAAAAATAGAAAAGGTATATGTATACAAGCTATTGTCTACCCCAAGCATAAAAATATACTTAGGGATGTTTGGTTTAACTATAGTACAACAATTGGAATTAGAGAAAATAAGATTAGCCGCTGGATACTTCCAAGAAGAACAGTTTGTCATAACACTAAATTTGGGACAGTTAATGTTAAACAAGTAATCAGACCAAATGGTCAGGTTTCAAAAAAAATAGAACATAAAGACTTGACAAAAATAACTTTAAATACTGGAATTCCAATAGAAGAGATACGTCAGGAATTAATCATAGAATTATCTGAATTTTATGAATTAGATGATTGGTCTTTTTGATACTTAATTTTAATATGATTCAGATTAAAAGAAATAATTTTGTTTTTGGAATGATCTATAAAATCAATGTTAAACTTCTGATAACATTAATTTGCTTTGCCTTTCTTGGCAAGTCAATATATGGGAATTTTGAGTCTTTATCTAATCAGACAATTGGTAAGCAAGAAATCTTATGGCTATTAGGAGGGGTTTTATTTAGTTTTTTAAGTATAATAGTTAATGCCTATGCCTGGAAACTTTTAATAAATAATATAGGTTGCAATACCAAAGATTTGAATATAATAAAAATATTTTTGGCCACAAATATATATAAATATTTGCCTGGAGGTGTATGGCATTTTGTATCTAGATTTAATACTTTGCAATTGAAATTATCAACTGAAAAATCAATAGAATCTATTTTATTAGAACCATTATTAATGTTGGTTGCAGGTCTAATATTTATTCCATTTGGGACTTTTAATATAGTTATTTTTATACTTTGTTGGTCATCTACTTTATTCTTTTTACCAGCATTTAGACAATTCTTAGTTAAAAAATTAAAAGCAATGAAGGCAAATCTTTTTACTAAGATTGATAACCCCACAGATAGGAAATTAGCAAAAAATAATCAAAATATTTCAATAAGGATGTTTTATCCTTATAAGCCACTATTTGTAGAGATCATATTTGTTTTGGTTCGCTTTCTGGGCTTTTTATGTTGTATTAATGCCTTTTCTATTGGGGGATTAATTTCTCAAGGTGAACTTATATCTACCTTTTCTTTAGCATGGATTATTGGCCTTATAATACCGGCAGCACCAGGTGGGTTAGGTGTCTTTGAATCTGTGATAATATTTAGGCTTGCTTCACATTTGCCAGAAGCATCTCTCTTGGCTTCAGTGCTTAGCTATCGTCTTGTTTCAACAATCTCTGATATCTTCGCAGCTTTAATTTATCCAGTTAAAAAATTATTTAAAGTTTAAATTTTATGTTAGTTATTTCTGTTATTTAAGCTTGGTATTAAGGCCATGGAGGCTATTAACCCTAGACAAATTATGATCAATGAAGGTATGATAGATTCTGCTACTCTTTCATCTCCGGCATATTGGAATATTCTTACTGAAAGTGTATCAAAATCAAATGGTCTTAATATAAAAGTTAGTGGTAATTCCTTTATGGTGTCAACAAAAACTAGAAGAGCACCTACTAACATAGGACCTTTAAGAAGTGGTAGATGTATTTTGAAAAGGACCTCTGACCAGTTGTTGCCAAGATTTATGGCTGCGTTATCTATATTTGGTGAAATCCTCTCAAAGCCAGCATCAAGCCCACCTTTTGAAACCGCTAGGAATCTAATGCTATAGCCCCAGATTAGTAAGCTTAATATATTTATTTGCCAGATACTTCCTTTAAAAGAAAGAAGAGCAAGGGCTAAAACAGATCCAGGAATTGCATAGCCAATACTGGATAAGAAGGTCAATATATTTAGCCATTGATGATTTTGCCATCTCTTGGAGATTGATAAAATCAAAGATATAAATATCGTTATTAATGAAACAACTAAGGCTAAAATAAAGCTTCTAATAGTTAATCCAATTAAATCTGTATTGAAGCCTTGATGCATTTGATCAATATTTATTATTGCCCATGTAATTGGAATGCCCAATGTAAGCATTGGAGGAGTAAAGGTTATAACTTGAGCAAGGAATAGATTTATACCTTTTAATTCCCATTTTGCTGAGTCTCCACTACTTATTCCGTCTGTCCATCGTTTACTTCTTTCTCTTGATTTGCGTTCAATTGCAACTAATAGAAAAACTAAAATCAGAGCAAATAAGGCAAGAGCAATTGCACCTGAAGGCTCACCTTCCTCTACCCAACTTTCAAGTATTCCAGCAGAAATACTTGGAATATTTAAAAGTTGAACTGCACCTAATTCATTTATGATTTCCATCGCCATTAAAGCTAAACCAGCAGTAATTGAGGGAATTGCTATTGGCAGAGATATTCTAAAAAAACTTTTCCAAGGACCTATTCCAAGAGTTCTAGATGCCTCAATTTGCTTTCTACCACCTTTCTCAAAACTTTCTGAACTTAGTAGAAATACATATGGATAGGTTGTGAATGACATTATTACTACACCCCACAAAATACCGGTAATTCTGATGGAATTTATGCTGCCGAGGTCAATTAATGTAGCTGCTAACAGATAAGCTGGCGTTGCAAAAGGAATTAGTTGGCAAACTCTAAGAATTTTTCTCCCTTTAAAATGGCAATTGGCTAAAATCCAACCATTAGCTACTCCCAAAAATCCACCTAGAGTTAGAGAAAGAATCAATAATAATAGGGTCCCTTTTATTTCATTAATATTATTTATCGTCAAATAGATAGACCCTTTTTTAATACCGTATAACCCTTCTCTTACTAGGGTAAATAACGGCCATAAAATAAAAAATGTTAATAGTGTTACTAAGAACTTTAATATGTAGCGACTATTATTTATTCCGATAAAATCATAGATAAATTTAATATTCTTGTCTTTTTTGTAGGCCTTTAAAGTGGATTTGATGTTGTTCAATTTATTCTGAAAAGTCGGTATTTTGTGATTATTTGTCAATACATGCATTTAATTGAGAGAGTATTTTCTCTTTGTCTAATTCTTTCCCAATAAAGACAAGTTGATTATTTCTTTCTTCTCCCCATTCACTATCTTCAATAGAAATTCTTTTACCAGCAAGGTGAAAGACATGTCTTCTTTCGCTTTCGCTGAACCAAAGTATGCCCTTTGCTCTAAAAACATTACTTTTTAATTGATTATCTAGAAAATATTGGAATTTCCTAAGAGAGAAAGGTTCTTTAGTTTGAAAAGAAACAGAAAGAAAATCTTCAATTCTATTATCTTCATCTGAGTGAACATGTTCATGTTCATGTTCATGTTCATGTTCATGTTCATGTTCATGTTCATGTTCATGACCTGAATCTTTTTGATTTATCAGATCGGTCTCGAATAGACCCACACTTAATAATAGGTTGAGAGGAATATTACCTTTAATACTTTTTAAAATCCTTACATCATTTTTTATTTCTTTTAATTTAGTTATGGTTTCTTCTATGTTTTCATTAGTTACTAAATCACATTTGTTTAGAAGTAAGATATCACCATAGATTATTTGTGATCTTCCTATTGAACTTTCTAAGACAACATTACTAAAATTTTCAGCATCTATTAAAGTTATAATAGAGTCTAATCTTGTTTGGTCTCTTAATTCACTTCCAAGTAATGTCATTGCAACTGGAAGTGGATCGGCTAAACCTGTGGTTTCAATAATAATGTAATCGATTTTCTTGTTGACATTAATTAACTTCTCTATTGCTTCTACTAACTCGCCATTTATAGAACAACAAATACATCCATTAGTTAGCTCTATCATTTCTTCTTCAGTTTTAATTATTAATTCATTATCAATTCCTATTTCACCAAACTCGTTAACTAATACAGCTGTCTTTATACCTTTCTGATTATTAAGGATATGATTTAATAAAGTTGTTTTCCCTGATCCTAAAAATCCTGATATAATTGTAATAGGAATAGTAGTTTTGGAAACTATATTTTCTTTAATATTGGATTCACTAGTGTTCATTTTAATGATAGTAAGTAATGATACATTAGGTGTTGATTAATTTATCAATAGACTTAGCAAGCTGGATGTCATTAGTAGTAATTCCTCCTTTGTCATGAGTAGTTAAATTGATTTTAACTTTATTATATGTATTCTGCCAATCTGGATGATGATTCATTTTTTCAGATAAAAGAGCGACCTTACTCATAAAGCCAAAAGCATTAATGAAATTATCGAATTCAAATTCTTTTTTTATTGTTTTATTATCTAGTACCCAAGAAGGGTTGTTTTTTATAAAATAATCTAGTTGATTTTGCTCTAATAAGGAAACCATGAGTTTTTTATATTTATATTTAATTTTAATCAAAATCACCAATTGCATGCAATTGTAATGATCTTGATTTATTTGATGTTCTATGCTCCCATATATAGATTGCTTGCCATAGGCCGATTTCTAATTTACCGTCAACAACACTGAAACTTAAATTATTTGAAGTAAGCATTGTTCTTATATGTGCAGGCATATCGTCTAGCCCTTCTTCTGAATGAAGATATTCTATCTTCTTACTACTTCTGTCAATTGGATAAAATCCCTCCTCTGGGACAATAGCTTTCATGTATGCTGATAGGTCTTTAAGAACATTAATATCCGCATTTTCATTTATAATTAAACTACAGCTTGTATGCTTTAGGAAAATAAGAAGTATTCCTTTTTGAAGCTTTTTATATTTGAGCCAATTATTAATATCTTTTGTTATATCAGTAAAACCTTGTCCCTCCGTCTTGAAATTTAAAGTTGATAAAATCTGTTCCATCTCTGCTAAATTATCTAATCTGATTATATTAAATAATAACAGGTTTTTCCCTTTTCTATTAAGTTTAATTATTTGAATCCAATCTTATAAAAAGATATAATCTTTTTTACTTTTAGACCATGAATAATTATTTAATTAAGAACTTATGATTTAAATTATTATAAATTGATCAAATATGTATCTATTTTCATCAATTTGATACTAGGATTATAAAAATATCAAATGAAATACTTTGTCAAAGTCTGCTTGGCAGCTTTTGGGTGATTACCTGAAAGATACGCAGTTGTTGGGATCTATACAAAGCACTCTCTACTGGGATCAAAATACATCTATGCCTATTTCTGGTTCCACTTGGAGAGGAGAGCAATTAAGCCTTTTAGCTAAACAACTTCATGCAAGACAAAGTTGTGAGCGGTTTGAAATTTTAATAAAAGAAGCTAAATTTGAACTTCAAAATTTAAAAGAAACAGATGATTTTGAATCACAACTTTTGACAGATAGGTTTAGAAATATTGAGTTGCTTGAGCAGGATTTCAATAGACAAAAAAGTTTGGATCCTAAGTTGGTTGTTGAGCTTGCAACAGCAAAGTCTGACGGTTATATGTGTTGGCAGGAAGCTAGGAAAAATAATGATTTCAAAAGCTTTTCTCCAGCTCTAAAGAAATTAATTTCATTACGAACAGAACAATCCAATCAGCTTTGTGAAGAAAGAAGTTGCTGGGAAACGCTTGCCCAACCTTTTGAACCGAACTTAACGATTAATCGTGTAAGCCAACTATTTGAGCCTTTAAAAAAAAGATTGCCTGAATTGATGCAGAAGGCTGCAACAAAAACTAAGAAAAAGAGTAAAAAATGGGATTTAGCTATTAGCGATCAAGAAAAGCTCTGCCAAATACTTTTAAATGATTGGTCTAGGGATCCTTCTAATACAGCTATAGCTAAGTCTCCTCATCCCTTCTCTATAACTTTAGGTCCGGATGATTATCGAATTACGACTCGAATAGTTAAAGGTCAGCCACTTTCTTGTTTATTAGCTACTGCACATGAGTGGGGACATTCTCTGTATGAACAAGGCTTGCCTTCAAGAAGTCACCAATGGTTTGCATGGCCGTTAGGACAAGCAACCTCAATGGCTGTTCATGAGAGTCAATCTTTATTTTGGGAAAATAGAATTGCTAGGAGCTTCTCATTTGCAAAGTCTTTTTGGCATCATTTTGAGAATGCAGGAGCTCCAATTCATTCTGGAAATGATTTATGGATCAATCTAAATCCATTTACTCCGGGATTGAATCGAGTAGAGGCTGATGAACTTAGTTATGGCTTGCACATAATGATTAGGACTGACTTGGAAATTGATCTTCTCGAGAGAGGGCTTGCTGTAGAAGATCTGCCTAATGAATGGAATAAAAGGTATTTGGACCTTCTAGGTGTTTCGCCAGAAAATGATACTGAAGGATGTATGCAAGATGTGCACTGGAGTGAGGGGATGTTTGGTTATTTCCCTTCTTATTTGCTTGGTCATCTTATTAGCGCTCAGTTAACAAAAACTCTTGAAGAAGATTTAGGGAAAATTGAAAATATTATTGAATCTAAGGAAATCAGTAAAATATTGGGTTGGCTTCGCAAAAATGTTCATCATCATGGGAGAAGTTTGGATTCCGAGGAACTTGTAGAGAAGGTCTCCGGAGAAACATTATCACCAAATTATTTTCTTGAATACTTAGACAATAAACTTGAAAAACTTTCTAAAATCTCTGATTAAAATATACATTTATTAGCATAAAAATTAAGTAGAGTATATTTTTTGTTGAAACTTTTCTAAATTATGTGCCACAACTTCATTTGCATTTACTGCGCTGATTTACCATGTAGGAACATAAATAAATACTATGGCTAATCTTGATCAAGCGCCTAGCAGAACAATGCCTAATCTGCTTCATGTATTACCTGCGTTTGCCAATGAATCTGAACTTAGAGTCAATACAATCGTTGAGTTAAATTCAAATACTATAAATAAATACGAACTTATTACTGAAACGGGGCATTTAAAGCTTGATCGAGTTGGATATTCTTCTCTCTCCTACCCGTTCGCTTATGGATGTCTTCCACGTACATGGGATGAAGATGGTGATCCATTAGATATCGAAATTGTTAGTGTTACAGAACCGTTGGTCCCAGGTTCAATTGTTGAGGCAAGGATTATAGGGATAATGACCTTTGATGATGGAGGTGAAGTTGACGACAAAGTTATTGGCGTAATAGCTGATGACAAGAGGATGGATCACATAAAAAGCTTTGAACAATTAGGTAAGCATTGGATTAAAGAAACAACTTATTATTGGGAGCATTATAAGGATCTTAAAAAACCAGGAACTTGTACTGTAAATGGTTTCTTTGGTGTTGAAAAAGCAGTTCAGATTATTAAATCCTGTGAGGAGCGTTACTTATCTGAAATAGAGCCTAATTTAATTAATTAAATTTTTGAATGATTTAGGCTCGTGCAGACTTGAATATTTCTTCTAATATTTCTCCTGCACCGCGGCCTTTTAATTCATTAGCTAAGTCTATTCCGATTTCCTCTGCTGAGCTTACAGATCCTTTTTTTATATCTCTAATTAGTCTTTTACCATCTAAACTTGCAACCATACCCTCAAGAATTAACTCATCGTTGTTAATTTCAGTTCTAACGCCTATTGGAACTTGACATCCTCCTTCAAGCTCTCTGAGGAAAGACCTTTCTGCTAAACACCTTTTAGATGTTGATTCGTGTTCAAGTGTTTTTAAAATATCTATCACCTCTTTTTGACCATTTACACATTCAATGCCAAGAGCTCCTTGACCCACAGCATGAAGTGAAATCTCTGTTGGAATTAACTGATGTATTCGATTCGCAAAACCAAGTCTTTTTAATCCAGCAGCAGCCAAGATAAGACAGTCATATTTTTCTGAGTCAAGCTTTTCTAAGCGTGTAATAACATTTCCTCGTACATCTTTGAAAACAAGATGGGGATAATGGTATCGCAATTGAGCAAGCCTTCTTAAGGAGCTAGTCCCCACTACCGAACCTTCTGGCAGAGTTTCTAGTTTGTAAATTTGATTTTTTTCATTAACGACTAACGCGTCCGAAGGATCCTCCCTTTCTGTTATGCAGCCAAGAATTAATCCCTCTGGGAGGTTGGTAGGTAAATCTTTCAGTGAGTGAACTGCAATTTCGGCATGACCAACAAGCATTTGAGCTTCAAGTTCTTTAGTGAAAAGACCTTTATCTCCTATTTTTGCTAAAGCTACATCAAGTATTTTGTCACCCTGCGTAGCCATTGCTTCGATAGTGATAGCAAGATTAGGATGTGCTTTTTGTAGTTCATCTCGTACCCAGTTCGTCTGAACCATGGCCAGCTGGCTTCGGCGAGAGGCGATGCGCAGTTGGTCTAGTGTCATTAGCAAATATTTTCTATTTCATTACCTTAAGCAGTCAACCATACCAAATTAAAATTCTTGGAAAATAATTTAATAAGGTTGATGTGAAATGAAATTTATGATCTAAATAATATTTGTATTTGTTGGTGGGAAAGTAAAGGTTATAGTTTATTTTTTTAATTTAGCTTGATATATTCTTTAAGTACTCCGTTTCTATTTGGATGACGGAGTTTTCTGAGAGCCTTAGCTTCTATTTGTCTAATCCTCTCTCTTGTTACATCAAAAATCTGTCCGATTTCTTCAAGGGTTTTCATTCTCCCATCATCTAAGCCATAACGAAGTCTTAGAACATCCCTCTCTCTGGGACTTAATGTAGCGAGAACACCCTCCAAATCTTCTCTTAATAAGGTTTTTGCCACATCTTGTTCAGGATTTTCTATATCTGCTTCAATAAAGTCACCAAGTCTAGAATCTTCTTCTTTACCAATAGGAGTCTCTAAAGAAATGGGGAGCTGAGCGCTTTTGGCGATAAATCTCAGTTTCTCAATCGTCATTTCCATGCTCTCGGCGATTTCTTCTTCGGATGGTTTCCTCCCAAACTCTTGACTTAAAACCTTAGTTGTTTTTTTAATACGTGAAATTGTTTCGTATAAATGGACAGGTAAACGAATTGTTCTGCTTTGATCTGCAATTGCTCTAGTAATAGCCTGTCTGATCCACCAGGTAGCGTAAGTTGAGAATTTATATCCTTTCTCATGATCAAATTTTTCAGCTGCACGAATGAGACCTAGACTTCCTTCTTGAATTAGATCTTGAAAAGACAACCCTCGATTCATGTATTTCTTGGCAATTGAAACTACTAATCGTAGATTCGATTGCACCATTTTTTCTTTTGCTCGTCTACCAAGCATTAATCGCCTGCGGAAGCGAGTTAATGGCATTTCTGCAAGAACTGCCCATTCTTTCACTGATGGGAAATGTCCATTTTCACTTTCAAATTGGGCAGCTTCTTCTTCTAATTGAAGGAGATCAGCTATCTTTCTGGCTAATTCAATTTCTTCGTCTGGTCTGAGAAGTCTTATACGACCAATTTCTTGAAGATAAACCCTAATCGAGTCTTCAGTGTAAACTCCCTTTGGCCCTATTTTTATACTTGCTAAAGCTTTAGCTGCAGCTTCTTGAGCACTCGATAGAACAGAGGCATTATCGTCATCATCTAGATCGATATCTGCTTGAGTTACTTTATCTGCTTCAGCAATTAATTTATCCGCCTCTAGATCTAAATCAATTTTTAGATCATTTGAAGATTCTTGATGAAGAGTTTGGGTTTCTTTAGTCACGTTTACGTTGGCGGCTGTTTTTTTTATTTTTTTGGAATATTTTTTGGTTTCGTGCTTAAGAAAAATATTTTTAGATGTCTTTTTCCCTTTAACTTGATTTTCCCGATGGTTTAGTGGTCTGTTTCAGAACTCAGGTTATTACCCGAAGAAAATGGTCGGAATCTCCTAGAGATAATATTTCAGGAAAAACTATTTAATTTGTAAAATTCAACAAAAACACTCTAATTTGAGATTGTCCTTAATCGTGATAAATCTTGCGAAAAATCACATGACATCAATAATGGTCTTGAAATTATTAAGGATGTTTTGTTGAGGAATGGAAATGTGTAAGCAAGGATGTCAGGGGATTTCTCAGACCGGCTTATCTCAGAATTGGATTTTTCCACTTCTTAATAAAGCTTCTAGTCTTCCCTCTGGGTGGAATTTTGCAAGTTCCACAACAACTTTAAAGCTGTTCACAAACCAATGTTAGAAAAAATTTTTGAAGTCGGCAAGTATTAAAAATTATATGAATTCCTTTATATTTGATATTTGGTTACATGTGGGTCGTGAAGGACGATGTTTTTGTTATCAAGATGGAAATAATTTAGACATTGATTTAGGCGATGTTGTGACAGTCCGTCTGAAGGGCCAACTCATGCAGGGCTTGGTCGTTAATAAGATGAAAAAAAATTTAAGTAGTTCAAAGGAAAATTTAAATGATATTTCATTGAATAATGTAGAAGCATTGGTTCAAAAAGCAGCCATCAAGAAAGAATGGAGAGAGTGGCTAGAAGAAATTGCTCATGAATTATTTGTAAGTGATTTTCAGATGCTTAAGACTGCTTTACCACCTGGTTGGTTAGGAAGATCGAAGTTATCTAATAGACCAAAAAAACTTTGGTGGGTAAAATTGTCTAGTAATAATTACGTGGGAAAGATATCTCATCGACAGATTGAGTTAAAGAAAAATCTTCTCTTAAATGGAGGAGGGAAATGGCAAAAAGAATTGGAGGCTGAGGGATTTTCTTCTGCATTGATTAGAAACTTTGTCTCATCTGGTTGCGGAGAAAGAGAAAAACGTTTTTCTTTTTTTAAATCTCTTGGTTATGAAGAATCTAATGAGAAAAAAAAGTTAAAGATTGAGGACCCTCAATCTTTAACTTTTGAGCAAAAATTAGCAAAAGAAAAATATCAGTCTCTTCCAAATGGATCAGCTCTTTTGCTTTGGGGAGTTACTGGTTCTGGTAAGACAGAGGTATACCTACAAATTTCAGCACTTGAATTATCTGCAGGTAGACATTGTCTTATACTTACCCCTGAAATTGGATTAGTACCACAGTTAGTTGATCGCTTTCGAAAGAGATTTGGATTCAATGTTTTTGAATATCATAGTAATTGTTCTAATAAAGAGAAAATAGAGACATGGAAGAGATCTTTAGAGACTAAAATACCTAGTGTTTTTGTTGGTACTCGCTCAGCTGTTTTCCTACCATTATCCAACTTAGGATTGATAGTTCTTGATGAAGAACATGATAGCTCTTATAAACAAGAATCCCCTATGCCTTGCTATCATGCAAGAGATTTGGCAATTCACAGAGCAAAAAAAATCGGAGCCAAAGTAATACTTGGAACAGCAACTCCATCTTTAAATGTTTGGAAAAATATAAAACCAAATGGGAATGTATCTGTTGCGAAATTAAACCAACGGATTTTGAATCGTAAATTACCAAGGGTTAGTGTAGTAGACATGCGTGAAGAATTGGCTATTGGTAATCGAAGCTTAATTAGTAGATATCTAAAAAAACAACTTTTGAATATAAAAGAGAGTGGAAATCAAGCGATTATTTTAGTACCTAGACGTGGGTATAGCAGTTTCTTAAGTTGCCGTAGCTGTGGAGAGGTCGTTCAATGTCCACATTGTGATGTAGCACTCACTGTACATCGTTCCAAAGAGGGGAATCAATGGCTACGTTGTCATTGGTGTGACTTTCGTTCGAGAATTAGTGATAAATGTGGGGTATGTGGTTCAAATGCTTTTAAACCTTTTGGGACTGGAACACAAAGAGTTATGGATCATTTAGAAAGAGAACTAGAGGGTATAAGTTTATTAAGGTTTGATAGGGATACAACTAGAGGCCGTGATGGCCATAGATTGTTGCTAGAAAGATTCGCTGATGGTGATGCCGATATTTTAGTAGGAACTCAGATGCTCTCTAAGGGCATGGATTTACCAAAAGTAACTCTTGCTGTCGTCCTGGCAGCAGATGGTTTGTTGCATCGTCCTGATTTAATGGCTACTGAAGAAACTCTTCAACTTTTTATGCAATTGGCTGGTCGTGCTGGACGTGGTGAACAACCAGGGAAGGTTATAGTGCAAACTTATTGTCCTGATCATCCAGTTATTTATCATTTGATTGACGGGAGGTATGAGGAGTTTCTGAAAAAAGAGGAAAAGACTAGAAAAGAAGCTACGATGGTTCCGTATAGTCGAGCTTGTTTGCTAAGGTTCTCAGGAGAATCTTCAGAGTTGACATCAAACGGAGCATTTCATGTTTCATCAAAAATCAGGAATGCTTGCCGTGCAAAAGGTTGGAAATTGGTGGGTCCAGCACCTGCATTAGTTGAAAGGGTTGCAGGAAAAAGTCGTTGGCAACTTCTTTTGTACGGACCTGAATCAAGCCAAATTCCAATTGCTCATGGACCTGAATTGTGGAAAGACTTGCCAAAAGGAGTAAGTCTTTCTATTGACCCTAACCCTCTACAACTATAAGTAGCTTATTCAAATTAAGGTGGTAATTCAGGGAACCCGAATCCCATTTGTAGGCGAAATCTTTGAAGAGATAAGCTTAGTAAAATTAAAGCAATTATTAAGATAATCCCAACTGAAATTTTGTTCCATTTCCAATCTGAAATCTCAAGTTGGTTGAGTTGTCCAATTTCAAGAGGAAATAATGTTAAACCTTTTTTAAAAGTAGGTTCTAGAGGTTTGGTTTTGAAATTATTTTTATTGCCAATGTCATGAACGATGATGTTTATTTTTAGCCCAGGAATTTTTGGAAGTTCTCTCAAGTCAAAATAAATTTTAAAATTTTGACTTGTACCAATTATCCAGTTTTTGTTATTTGTAATTATTTGAGGTTGATTTATATTGAAACCACTAGTCTTTGCAGCTACTGAAGCTATTTGCTTAAGTAATTTATTTGCCTCTTCAAAACGAATAGTTGGTGATTCAAAATGCTGTTTATTCTCATGAGGTTGGATTTTTAAGATACTATGGTCCTTCCTAAGATTATCTTCAAATTCCATCTGCCATGGAATTGCTTCACCGGAATTGCTATCTATATCAAGTGAAATCTTTAGTTGGTCTGGACCTGTAACACTCAAGTTTGTTGATATATCAACGCAACCACTCAATAGGAATGTTAATAATAAGATAATTAATAAAGTTATTATTGAAAATCCAAAGTCTAGACTTTTTGTTGGACCAGTTGGAGGATGATTAATTCTCTCTTCTTTTTTGGTCTTCGTTTTTTTATATGACGATTTTAGAGATGGCTCCATCTCTATCTTTGGGATTTCTACAGACCAGTTTGACGGCCTTGGTAAGTGTGGAGCATCAAGTATTGATAAGAGCTGTTTAGCTTGTTGACGGACGCTATCTTTTTTATTATGGATTAATGTTCGACAAATATTGATCGCTTTTTGTTCATCACCTTTCCCCATGTAGGCAGTGACTATGAGTAGTCTAAGTTCTCCTCCTATCGCTGTATCTTCTTGATAAGTTAGAAGTAAAGGATCAATTTTTTTTATGCATAAATTATAATCACCTATATCAAGGGCCGCTTCAGAAGCTTTTATTGCTGAAGCTATTTCTGACATTTAACCTCTACCCATAACCATTGTTCCAATACCTGCATCAGTGAAAACTTCTAATAGAAGAGCGTGAGGAGTCCTTCCGTCAATGATATGGGCAGCATTCACGCCTTGGGCAAGTGAACGTATACAACATTCAACTTTTGGTTTCATGCCTGCTTTAACTATCCTTTTATCAATTAATTCTCTTGCTTCGGATAGACGTATCTTTTCTATTAAGGAAGAAGGATCATTTGAATTCCTTAAAATACCAGGAGTATCTGTTAGAAGGATTAATTTTTCGGCACCTAGCGCTGCCGCAAGTTCCCCAGCAACAGTATCAGCATTGATATTGTGTGATCGGCCATCAGAAGAGTTGGCTACACTAGAAATTACCGGGACGTAACCTTCTTCAAGAAGAGGACTTAATATCTTTGTATTTACTTTTGCCACTTCTCCAACAAGACCATGACTTCCACCTCCAAGTGTTCTTGCCTCAATAAGTCCGCCATCTATTCCACATAGTCCAACAGCCAAGCTTCCGTGATTGTTAATACCACTTACTATCTGTTTATTTACTCTTCCAGCTAGAACCATTTCTACTACATCCATTGTTTCGGTATCAGTAATACGTAAACCATCAAGGAACACTGGCTTTATTCCTAATTTTTCTAACCATTGGTTTATTTCTGGCCCCCCACCATGAACGACTACTATTTGGACGCCAACAGAGGAAAGAAGAGCTAGATCTCTAAATACTGCATTCTGAAGTGTTTTGTCGGCCATAGCTGAGCCGCCATATTTGATTACAATCCTTTTATTTGCAAAACGCTGAATATAAGGAAGGGCCTCACTTAAAACAGAAACTCTTATTGAATCTTTGTCTGTGAAGGGTTTGTTGAAATTCTTAGTGTAGTTAGCTTGTTGATCTTCTTTATTCATTTTCTTGTGGCTTTTCTTCTTGTTTTTGCGGAAGTAGAATTAAATCTATTTCACCAGGTGTGGGACAAAATAATTCAGCGCACAAACCTTTAGCAAAGAATCTTCCTAAACGTTCTTTTTTAGCATTCCATCTTTCTAAAGATACAGCAGCCATTTTAAATCTCATTCGTATTCCATAATTACCCTCTTTAACCAACTCTTCCACTTCGACAAGTTGAGGAGGACTGTCTATGTCCCAAAGCTTTAATACTCTTAGAGATGCTTCAAGCTGGCAAGATTGACCATAGCGCCATCTAGTCACATCTTTAATTAGTGACCCAAGCTCTTTAGGAGCTTTGTCTCTCTCAGAGACAAACTTCGTTGCAGGAACTACTCTTAGGGCAGGTGGAACTTCAGTCGTTTTCAGTGATATCCCTATTAGAAAAATAGGTACTCCATAGAAGAAAGTTGGAACACTTAGGTTCGTTGCATCACTGAAATAGGCTGTTAGGCCAATTATAGAAAGGGATGCTCCTCCGATAGTGATGAGGCTTGCCGGTGAAAGAAGTTTATTCATGAATGTAATTTTGGCTAAAATCGGGGGCAGATGGGTTTTCAGGAGACAGTCTCATGGCCTCACACCAAAAACAATTTTCTGAGTTAGCTGAACTTGTTGAAAAATTAAACAAGGATAGAGCTTGGATCCTTGAACAATTAGATAGAGGCAGTTGGCCTCAATTTAGACCTGACCTTGCGGCCTTGGAGAGAGAATTAGGTCAACTTTTAACTAGAGCTACAGAATACATTGAAGAAAATTGTTGACTTTTTCAGAATGGAATGTCGTCTGTATCAGGAACTAATGGTGAGCTGTCCCATTTAATACCCTCGTTATTTAAAGAATTTGCGGAATCATTTTTTATATTTGACTGCGTTTTGGAAGGTATTGATGAAACAACTTTATTAGAAGAAAAGGGGTGAATTCTAGAAAGAGTAAATTCAGCTTGTTTCTCTTTAGTTCCATCCTGGCGAGGAACAGTATTCATTCTTAAGCGACCTTCTATTACTAATTTAGAATTGACTTGAACAGTGTTTTGAAGTTCTTCTGCTAATTTCCCCCAACCAACTACCTTGATTGCGCAGGGAGGGTCATCAACACGCAGGCTGTCAAATTCAACTTCTATTTCAGCTAGCGGAGTTTTGTTGTCTTGGGTAAAACGAACTGTTGGGGACTTCTTTACCAAAACCTCAAGCATGCAATGGTTCATTTTTTTTTCTTTAGTTATTGTGGTTTATCTTGATGGATATAAGGGAAAAATGCCAGCCTCATCTTTGGTTGTTAACAGGAACAGGCGAAGGGCATGTCTTTGCTGAGTCTTTATTGAAAGAAGGTTGGAAAATTACTATTAGTGTTGTTTCGGATAGAGCCTCAATTCCATATGAAAAATTAAATTTAGAGAAAATATTAATTGGTGCCTTAATTACTGAGGAAGAGATTCGGGGAGTAATATTAAATGCAAGAATGTATCAAAATGGATTTCATTGTGTTATTGATTTGACTCATCCATTTGCAATAAATATCACAAGATCAATTTCAAAAGTTTGTAAGGAACTAAGCCAACCATTGATAAGGTATGAAAGAGCTATCGATAATATTTCAAATGCATTTTTAATAGAAAAATTTAGTGATTTGAGAAATTATGATCTAAAGAATAAATCTATTTTGCTTGCTGTAGGAGTACGGCATCTTCAGGAAGCCTTGATCTTCGCAAGAAATTCAGGTGCAAATGTTTATGCGAGAATTTTAGCTAATCCAGAAAGTATAAGAAAGACACTATCTTCATCAATTCAAAAAACAAATTTTGCGGTATTAAACCCTTCAGTCTCTAGGAATGGGAAAATTGAAAAAGCACTTGTTAGGAAATGGAATATTGCTGGTGTCATTTGTAGGCAGTCAGGAGGAAGCAATGAAATCTTATGGCAGCGAATTTGTTTGAGCATGAGAATTAATCTTTGGTTGTTGAAAAGACCTTCTGAATTTAAAAATATTAACTCAGTAGATAGCTATGAAAAATTAATTAAAAAATTAAAATCTATTAGTATGTAATGAAAAGTATTTAATATCATGTCTTTTTCTGATTTGAATCATGAAATTTATTTGATCATAACTACTGAAGTCGATAAAAAAAAAGCATCTAAAATAGCTAAAATACTCTTGAGTGAGAAATTAATACCTTGTGTATCTTTTAAAAATATTGAATCATATTTTTGGTGGGAAGGAAATATAAATCAATCAGAGGAGGTACAATTAATGATTAAATGTAAGAAGGAAAATGTAAATAAGGTTTGTAATAAGATTGCTGAATTGCATAGCTATGAAATACCAGAAATAATTTATTTTCGCGTTTCAGCTAATAAAAATTACCATCATTGGGTAAATTCCTTTTGAGTTTTAAAGTGTTTAAGATTTTAAATTTGAATTGATCAAATTTAAAAGATTAGTATTGGATCGAGATCCTAATTGAGTCACTATATGTCCTGCGCAAATAGATCCAATTTTTGCTGATAATTCTGGCTTTAGTCCATCTGCAAGCCCTTTTAGAAAACCTCCAGCATAAAGATCTCCTGCACCAGTAGTATCAATAGCCTTCCCAAGAATGAAAGGATCTATATTTATTTCTTTGCCATTTGAAATTAGAATTGAGCCTTTTTCTCCAATTGTGATTGCTGCGAGATCACATTTTTTTTTCAATTTCCCAAGTGCAGTATTTAGAGAAGTGGTTTTATACAAAGTTGTTATTTCATCTTCATTGGCAAATAATATATCTATATGATCTTCAACTAGATTAATAAAGCTTTCACGGTGTCTATTTACACAAAAAGAATCAGAAAGGGATAAAGCAACTTTCCGTCCTGCCTTTTTAGCTATTTCTGCCGCTTTAATAAATGCATTTTTAGCAGCTGAGTTGTCCCATAGGTATCCCTCTAAATAAAGTATTTTTGCTTCTCTGACTGCAGTGAGATCGATATCCTTAGGCTCTAACAGAACTGAAGCTCCAAGATAAGTACACATAGTTCGTTGGGCATCTGGAGTGACAAAAATCAGACATCTGGCAGTCGAGGGCCCCACGGATGACGGTGGGGTCTTGAAAATGGTCCCAGTTGTTGATATTTCTTCTGCAAAGATTTTTCCTAGCTTGTCATCTCTTACCCTTCCAATAAAAGCTGCCTTTCCCCCTAGCTGGGCTATACATGCTAACGAATTTGCAACAGAACCTCCTGATCTCTGAATTCCGCTGGTAGTCATTTCATAAAGTTCTTTAGCCTTATTTTCATCAATCAAGGTCATTGAACCTTTGTTGAAAGATAGCCTTTCTAGGAAAGAATCATCTGATGTTGTTAATACGTCTACAATTGCATTCCCAATCCCTACTATGTCAAGTGAAGGATCGTTTGTCTTTTGAGTCATTAAGTTAATTTAAAAATCATAAAAGGATAATTCTTCGCTTTTTAAGAATTCAAAAGAGCTCTTTTAGGTCCATGAATAGGGTCTTCAATAACAATTGTTTGATCTCTATTAGCGCCTAAGGAAACTATTGCTATGGGAACTTCCATGAGTTCTGCTAGGAATCTCAAGTAACTCATTGCTGCAGGTGGAAGATCCTCTAGACGACGACAACTTTCTGTAGAGCATCTCCATCCAGGTAGCTTTTTAAAAATTGGAGTACATTTTTCAAAATCTTCAACGCTACTAGGGAAATAATCAATTCTTTTACCATTTAATTCATAAGCAACACATATATCAATTTCTTCTAGTTCATCTAAAACATCTAATTTAGTAATAGCAAGACAATCCAATCCATTTACTTCAACTGCGTATTTCCCAATTACTCCATCAAACCAGCCACATCTCCTTCTTCGTCCTGTAGTTGTTCCAAATTCACCACCTCTATCACAAAGTTGATCATTAATACTACCTTGTAATTCAGTCGGGAAGGGTCCTTCTCCAACTCTAGTCGTATAGGCTTTAGCAACCCCGATAACCCTGTCTATAAGGGTAGGTCCTACTCCTGCACCAATGCATGCACCACCTGAAACTGGATTAGAGGAGGTTACATAAGGGTAGGTTCCGTGATCAAGATCTAAAAGAGTTCCTTGTGCTCCCTCAAACAAGATATTCTTCTTTTTTCTGGCTGCTTGATGAATCGTTCTGTTGCAGTCAACAATATGTTTTTTTAGCTGTTTTCCGTAATCAAGATATTCTTCTATTATTTCATCAATAATTAACGGCTCAATTCCATAAATCTTTTGGAGGAGTCCGTTCTTCTCTGCTAAAGGGACCTGTAATCTTTCTTGAAGCTTTTCCCTACTCAGTAGATCAATTATTCGAATCCCATTCCTTTGAGATTTATCAGCATAAGTGGGACCAATCCCTCTGCCAGTAGTACCGATTTTTTGCTCACCTCGTTTTTGCTCCATAGCTAAATCAAGAAGCCTGTGATATGGCATCGTTACATGAGCAGTTGAGGCAAGTTTTAATCCTGAAATATCAATATCGTTATCTTCAAGCATTGTTATTTCTTTAATCATTACTTTTGGATCAACAACAGTTCCTGAACCAATTAGACAAATGGTATCGGGATACAAGATCCCAGAGGGTATCAAATGTAATTTAAGAACTTTGTCTTCTACAACAATTGTATGACCGGCATTAACCCCTCCTTGATAGCGAACAACTACATCTGCGGAGCGACTGAGCAAATCGGTGATTTTGCCTTTACCTTCATCACCCCACTGAGCTCCTATAACTACAACATTTGCCAAGGAAGAAAATTCGGCTCGAAACCGATTTACTTTAGAAGAAACAAGATTCGCAGGTAGCCCTACCCTGCGTCAAAGAAATGAATTAAAGATTATCTTTAATTATCTTTTTCCGCTAATTTTTCTGCTTTGGTAAGTTCTTTAGTTAATCTTTCTTGTAGTTTTTCTGGAACTGGTCTGTTTGCAAAAGTCTTGTAATGGCCTGATAGAGCATTTAATGCAGTCTGCATTGTTGTGAAGGTGGTGGAAGTATTTACTTGAGATCTATTTCTATATCTTGAAATATAATCGCTTATTAGAAAAACGGCTTCTTCTTCTGCCTCAGATAGCCCTATATCTTCTTTAGGTAACGTGATGGTCTCTTTTAAAATTGAAGAAACTGCAATAGTGTCTTTGGCGAAATCTCCAGTCATGAATGTTCTTGCTGCATTCACTTCTGAGGAGAATTGAAAGAATATAAGGTACAAGCCAAGGCATATAGCCAAAGCTGCCCTCATCATCCTTTTTGAGAGGTAATGAAAGCCAGAAATCATTTGTTTTGTGCAGATACAAAGGACTCTAGAGTCCTTTGGGCTCGATTTATGGTTTTTCAGTATTAAATTCTTCGGAAAGTTTTTTTAAAACAGAGTTTATATCTAATGTCTCTGTGGTTTTTGTTTTTCTATTATGTAATTCAACTACACCAGAACTAGCTTCTCGCCCAGCAACAATTCGCCATGGGATTCCAATAAGGTCTGCATCTTTAAACTTTATCCCAGCTCTCTCATCCCTATCGTCAAGTAAAGCATCAACTCTATTTTTTAATAATTTTTGATAGATATCCTCCGCTAAACATTTTTGGTCAGTATTTTTCATATTGGCAATGATAATTATTACTTCAAATGGGGCAATTGATACTGGCCATATAATGCCTAAATCATCGTGATTTTGTTCTACTGCTGCTTGAGCTAATCTGGAAATACCAATTCCATAGCACCCCATCCAAAAGTAGTCCTCTATACCTTTTTCGTTGGTAAAAGTAGCATTTAATGATTTAGAATACTTAGTCCCTAATTGAAATATATGTCCTATTTCTATCCCTCTACATTCTTCCAGCTTTTTTGTCTTGTCATGGATGCACCTGTCTCCAAGTTTAGCTTTTCTAATATCACATCTCAGTTGCTCAGTATTAATTAAGCTCCAGTTATAAAATATTTTATGTTCATCCTTTATATTGTTTCCACATATAAAACTTTTAAGATCTTTTGCAGAATTATCAACAATTCTTATGAATTGTTTTTCCCAGGTTTTTGCTTCTACAAGTAAATTATCACTAAGATCAGGACCTAAAAAACCAAATGGAATATTATTAATACCTTGTTTTTGTACATCTTCATTAGAAATAATTCTAATATCGAGTACAGTTTGTTTTAATTTATGAGATAGTTCATTTGAAAGTTTAATATCATTTATTTCCTGGTCCCCCCTAATACTTACTAGAACTGGATATTTTTTATTATCATCACACGTTGCTAGATAAGCTAATACTTTTACAATTTGACTTGGGTGGAAATTATTGTAATTACATAATTCCTCTATGGTTTTTTGATTAGGAGTTACAATTATCGAAGGTTTATTAGGTTCTAACAATTCTCCTTCTTCGATAATGGAAACAGCTTTTTCTTGATTAGCCCCATATTTACCATCAGAACTTATTAAAATTAAGTCTTCTCCAGATGCGGCTGTTACCATGAATTCTTGAGATGCTGCACCTCCAATAGCTCCACTATCGGCATCGACACAAACAAAATCTAGACCACATTTTGTAAATATATTTTGATACGCATTTCTCATCTCTGAATAAGTTGATTGAAGATCATTTTCATTTGCATGAAAGGAATAAGCATCCTTCATGATGAATTCTCTACTTCTCATTAATCCAAATCTTGGCCTTATTTCATCTCTGAATTTTGTTTGAATTTGGAATATGTTTATAGGTAATTGTTTGTAGGAGTGAATAGTTTGAGAAATTATTTGAGTAATTACTTCTTCATGAGTTGGTCCTAGTCCTAATTCTTTACCTTGTCTATCTTTAAGGCTAAACATAATACCTTCTCCTTCTGTATATGATTTCCACCTCCCACTTTTTTCCCATATTTCTGAAGGCTGAAGTTGAGGAAGAAGAGTTTGCAGGCAACCTTTACTTGATAACTCTTCTTCAACAATTAAGCTTATTTTTTTTAGAACCTTCCAAAGCAATGGCATATAAGCATAAATACCTCCAGCTAGGCGTTTTATGAAACCACCTCTTATTAGCAACTGATGTGAAATTATATCGGCTTCCGCAGGGACGTCTCTGAGAGTTATCAGCATTAGGCGGGAGACGCGCATAAGCCTAAAATTTAAATCTTTAAGAGATTAGACCTTTGAGTGTTAGCCGTAAGAATATCTACATTAATTGTGCGGGAATCATGTTGTTTTTTTAAAGTGTCCAAATGTACATGGTTCAAATTTGATTCATCTGCTAATTTCTGTCACATGTTTTTCTAGAAGCTTTCTCTCGTGATGTTTAACGGGTCAGTAAATTCAGGAACAAATGGGCGATCGGAAGAGTCTTTAGATAAAGGATTTAATACAGCTTCTAACTTAAGTGATTCATTATTGACTATTGACGAAGTTCAGAAAACATTAAATAGATCTAGAGCTTCCGTATACAGATATACAAATACAGACACCAGAAATCTTAATCCTCCATTCAATCCTCGAAAACTAAATACTGAATTTAGAAGTGATCAAAAAGATCAATTGCTCTTTCATCCTAATGAAGTTGCAAGATTTGCAAAAGATATACTTAGAATTAAAGAAGTAACTGTAGAGATATTTAACTCTCCATCATCTGAAACTCAAAATATTCTGAAATCAATACTTGATGAGTTGAGAATTATAAGCAATAAACTTGATGGGCAATCAGATAAGAATCACTCTATTCCTAATCATTTAAACGATACTGATAAAAAGGCTGCTTAGTTATTCTTAAATGTGGGATAATATCTATATGATTTTCAATGAATTAAGACTTTTAATTGATTCTCACTCATTCGACTAACGGTTTATCAATTCCAAACCTTACATGGATTTAGAACCACATTTAATTAATAAGCAATCACCTGAGCTTGACCCTTCCTTGCTTAATAAAGAAAAAGATCAACTATCTTCCGATGATGAAGATCCTTACAGTTTCAATAGTACCTCAACTTCTTTAATTGGTTTGGCAATAGTATTTGTAATGCTTGGAATACCATTGTTAGCTGTCATTAGTGAAAGGCCAGAAACAACAAAAAGCTTACCGATTTCAATAAATCAAAATGGACCTGAGTGATCTTCTTCCTTCACCATCGCCTGGATTAGTAAATCTAGTTGTAGAGATTCCTGCTGGCAGTAGAAATAAATACGAATATTTTAGCTCTGCAGGCATTATGGCTCTTGATAGAGTTTTGCATTCTTCAGTGAGATATCCATTTGATTATGGATTTATTCCAAATACTCTTGCTGAGGATGGAGCTCCGCTGGATGCAATGGTCGTAATGGAAGAACCTACTTTTGCAGGTTGCTTGATCCAGGCAAGACCTATAGGAGTTCTTGATATGCATGATTCTGGGGCCTACGATGGAAAACTTCTATGTGTACCTACTGCAGATCCAAGACAAAAAGAAATTAATACTATTAAGCAAATAGCTCAGAACCAATTGGAGGATGTGGCTGAGTTTTTTAGAACCTACAAAAGCTTGGAAGGGAGGGTAATAGTAATAGATGGATGGAGAGACTATGATGCTGTTGATAAATTATTAAAAAGCTGCATAGAGGCACATCGTCTTGATATGACACAAAATTAACTAGTTTAATCTTACTTTCTTTGGATAAACTTCTAGTTTATATGCTTTGAAAAACTTGAAATTATTTAGTTATTCTTCATGCTCAACTTGTCGTAGAGCAATTAAGTGGCTTGAAATCAATGATATTACCTTTGAATTAATTGATCTTTTAAAATCCCCCCCGTCCAAGGAAATGCTTATCTCAGCTAGTGAGCTATATGGGGATAGAAAATATCTTTTAAATACTAGTGGGGTTATATATCGTTCTATTGGTTCGGATGCTATAAAAAAAATGAGTGATAACGATTTGTTTGAGCAACTTGTTATGGAACCCAGATTAATAAAAAGACCTTTTTTATATAAATCTAGCAAATGCTTTTTACTTGGATTTAAAGAAGAAAAGTGGTCTGAGAAATTACTTTGAAATTTACATGAGCACTATCATTGATTTAATATAAGTAGTCTTTACAAATAAAGTAAACTATATATTTATTATTGATTAACAAGTGAAGCAAAATTATTCAGGCTCGAGTAAAGAAACTAAAAATTGTTGGTGGTATTCATTCTTTGATACGTGGGGACCTATTTCTCTAACTATTCTGATGTATGTAGGTATTCGTCATTTTATAGCAGAAGCTAGATATATTCCCTCTGGTTCAATGTTGCCAGGATTAAAAGTAAATGATCGACTAATTGTTGAAAAACTTTCTTTACGCAAAAGAGCACCTTTTCGTGGGGAGATTGTAGTTTTTAACTCACCATATTCCTTTGATCAAAAATTAATAGCTGATAGGAATAAACAACTTCCATCTAAAATTCGATGTTCATTAATAACTTTTCCATTGATTTCTTGGATACCTACTTTATCAGATCGTGCTTGTGATGCTTATATCAAACGGATAGTAGCTGTAGGAGGAGATCGCCTTTTGATTAATGGTAAGGGAGAGATTATTTTGAACGGTAGGTCAATCGACGAAGCATATGTTGAAAATCTCTGCCCAAGCAAACCTAAATTTAATTTATGTCGTCCGATGACTACAACTATTCCAAAAGGACATGTATTCGTTTTGGGGGATAACCGCGCTAATAGTTGGGATAGTCGTTTTTGGCCAGGAGGGGGTTTCTTACCCCAGGAAGAGATAATTGGCAAAGCAAGCTGGCGCTTTTGGCCTATTAGTCGTTTTGGTAAACTTAATTAATAAGCCCACAATCAATCACTTTCCCAATTATTTTTTTACCTTTGATAGGTTGATTAGTTGCTGAAGTTAAAGGCTTTTCTTCATTAGATTGGTACCATTCTCTATCGGGATCAAATAGTAACCAACGGTTACTATTTAATGTTAATTTTTCCTCAGCTTGATTCAAAAATTTAGATGGACCAAAACTAATTTTTTCCCATAATTTCTCCACTTCCCATCCTGACTTTCTCACTAATTGATCCCAGAGCAAAGGTAAAACAAGGTTATAGCAACTGATCCCTTTTTTTCTTTTGTTAGCAGGTAGTTTGGTCTCAGAGTCATCTGTAGGAGTGGAATGAACAGATATTGCTGTTAGAGTATTGTCTTCTAAACCTTTTATGAGTGAGGCTCTATCTCTAGGAGATCCTAATGAAGGTGTTACACTCCATCCAATATCAAAAGGAGAAAGACTTGAGTTGTCATTGACTAAATGCCACCAAAAGATAGTTGCCATTGAATTGGAAGATGAATTCTTAAGTATTGAGACACCCTCAGCTGTAGAAATATTCATTAGCCTTAAAGCAATTTTAGGGTATTGCTTATGAAGTTCAAGTAATTGGATAAGAGGAATAATTTCACTTTCAACGGGATCAGGAGGCCAGCCTGCTCTAAGAGTATCTACACTTTGCCTAGACATTCCTCCTGCTTGAAGAGATTTATCTCTTGGTGCAATTAGCACAGGTGAATTTTTCATTTCTCCAAGTGAAAAACCTTGCTTAAGAAACTCTATAGGAGGCATAAAATCGTCATCACTTAGACCAATCGCTCCATTATTTAGTAGTTCTGCATGTTTCGAAAGCATAACCCCTTTCCCCTCCAGGCTAAAGCCTCCCCATAAGTGGATTGAAACCTCACTTTTGAAAGTCTTTAAAGCAATAATTGACTCAATTTGATCTCTCCATAAATCACCTCTAGGCAGGATACCTAATTGGCCATAGCCAGAAAGTGTTGCTTTTTCTATGAGTGAATAGATATTCTCTTCTCTACCATTAAAAGGAGATTCCAAAAAAGAATGAGGATCAACAAGGCAAGGGGCTAAAAGCATATTTTTGGCTTTTTGAGGCTTGATCCCTAAAAGTTCTGCACTTTGTAAAGCTTTACTGCCAAGGGCTTTGATTACACCATCTTTGATTAAAACCATTTCTCTCTTTATAGATGATCCAGCCTTTTCAAGGACTTGAATATCTTCAAAAAAATAACTAGTAGTCATTAAATTAAAGAGCTCCGGCAGCTGTTGAGTCGATAATTCCTCCCAAATGTGAAGTGATATTTAGACAGATGATTTGATCCGGTTGATCTTCTTTTTCTGAGATATCGATAACTGTAATGCCTCCATTACCTTGTTTTATCATCCAAATTTTTGATGGCATTAACCCTAATAGATGGCAAAGAATGGTTTTGTTCACAGCATCATGCGCGACAACCAAAGCAGTTTCATCGTTTTTTAGATCTTTGCAAATCTCATTCCAACCGGTAATGGATCTCGCGGAGACGTCTTTTATATTTTCTCCCTCTGGCATTTGAACTTTTTCAGGAGAGATCTTCCATGTTTTTAGAAGATCTGGCCAGTCGGTCTTGATCTCAGATTCCAGCTTCCCTTCCCATTTTCCGTGACCGATCTCTTTGAGGTTATCCTTGACAGAAATTTGGATCCCTGGATGTTCGTTTAGAATTATCTCAGCTGTTTCTTTTGGTCTTGATAAAGAGCTACTAAAAGCTTTTTGTATAATATTATTTTTTAAAAATTCGCTAGCGGCTTTTGCTTGGGATCTACCATTTTTATTTAAGGGAATATCAATTTGTCCTTGGAACCTTCCCTGCTTATTCCAATCTGTTTCACCATGCCTGACTAAAATAATTCTTTTTTTATTTCCTTTTTTTGGAATTGTAGGGTGTAAATGAGCGATATTATTTAGACATTGAATTTGAACTTGTCTATCGTTCCAATCATTAAAAGTAATATTGCAAATTGAGATTGAGGTATTGTCTAACTTCAATCTTCTAAACCCTTTTGAAGGCTCATTGATTAATTTTAGTATCAAGCATCTAAGAATTGCATTATGGGCAACTATCAAAATAGTTTTATTAGAACCTGAATGTTCATTAAATAAAAATTTTAAGAAATTTTCAGCTTGATATAAGAGCTCTTTAATTGGTTGAAATGTTGAACCGTCGTCTCTATTAATTGTTAATTCATTTGGCTCTTTTTGCCAAATAGCAAGCTCTTCTGGAAACTGATTTTCTATTTCATTTTTTGTTAAACCACTCCAAGGCCCAAGATCAACCTCTAGAAGTTCATCAGTATAAGTTACTTGAAGATCTCTTTGATGTTGTTTAATAATGATTTTTGTGGTTTCTGAGGCTCTTTGTAAAGGGGAGCTATAAATTGCATCTATTGGGATTGAAGATATTGTTTGACCAGCCGCTTTAGCTTGTAATTGGCCTTCTTTAGTTAATGTTGAAAAGTCGTTTCTTCCTTGAATACGACCTTCCTTGTTAAAACTACTCAATCCATGACGGACAAAAATTAGACGCAATGTCATTAAATAAAGTGTCTTCTAGATAATTATGGTATTAGCCACTGGGGCACTCTAATGTTCTTTTAGTAAAGATAGATGTCTTTCTCCATGTCAGTCTTCACAAGTTGATTTTATGAGACAAGCAAAAACTGGGTGGAAATGGGCTGTCGCTCTATTCTCATTGCTTTTAACTCTTCTGATATGGCGACAAGGTTTGCAGGAAAGCTTTGATCGACCCTCAGTAGCTCCAAAGATTTCTTTGATGCAAGCTGAGATGGCAGTCTCAGCTTCTTCATCTTTACCTGAAACAATACAAGATGTATTTTTAGGTTTAGAACCTCAGAAAAAACTTTATCAAGCTCTTAGTGACATCCCTTTGGATCAAATTGAGGATAGACAGAGACTGTTATTGGCAGTTCTGGAAGAATCTGAGAATGAGAAAAAATTAATCTTAAAGAATGGTTTTAATGATAAAAACTTTGAAACGGTTAGACGATATATATTAGATAAACAAAAAGTTAATGAACTAGATGAATTCCCTGAGTTTGATGATATTGAATTAGACCCTTTGCTTTATCAAATTTCATGCTTTAATTTGGGATTCACGGATGAGAAGTGTATTGATAAAAAATATAATTCTCGTTCTGCATTAAAACTTTTAACCTCACAATTATTACCATTTTTTGCGTCTTTTTTAGGGTGTATATTATTGATTAGGTATGCTTTTATTTTCTTAAGAAAGAAAAATATTCCATGGCCAGAAGTTATAGCACCTCCCTTATCATTAATAGATATGGTTTTACTTATTTCTGGCGGGTTCGTTGTTATTGGTGAAGTTGTTTTCCCAGCACTAATAATACCAATAGCTGATTTATTGTTTAATAATTTATCCTCTCCATTAAAAGAGTCTCTAAGAGTATTTATTGGATACTTTTCAATGACTATAGCTCCTTTATTTATAATTAGATATCAATTAATGGGTTTAGTTCCTTCGGGAATTGAAGGAGGGTGGTTGCAATGGAAAATCAAACCAATCAAAGAAGGAATTTTTAAATCAATAAGTGGATGGTTAATGGTTATGCCTTTAGTGCTGCTTATTGGGTGGTTAATGAATGAAATTATTGGTGACCAGGGTGGGAGTAATCCTTTGTTGGAACTCGTTTTAGGTAGTGATGAATTTATTCCATTGTTCTTGCTTTTAATTACAACTGTTGTTTTGGCTCCAGTCTTTGAGGAGTTAGTTTTTAGAGGAATTCTTTTGCCTGTATTGGTATCCAAAGTTGGCAAAATCAGTGGAGTTCTATTGAGTGCATTGATCTTTGCTTTGGCTCATTTAAGTGTAGGAGAATTACCTCCTCTATTCGTTTTAGGAATTGGTCTTGCTTTAATGAGATTGAGTTCAGGAAGGCTATTCCCTTGTGCTCTTATGCATTCTCTTTGGAATGGAGTGACATTTATTAGTTTACTTTTGGTAGCTTGATATTAAATAAATAAAACATCAGTATTCCAGCTCTTGCAGTTGCTTGATCAAGGTGTTTGACTTGAATTACTTTCGAATTTTGATTTGGTTAGTCGCATTCTATATAAACAAAAAGTAGGGCAATTTCACAAAAAGAAGTTGCCGAAGGGACTTTTAAATAGTGTTTTCTCATCAAAAAAGGTTCAACGAAAATTTCCAATTCAAGCAGCTCTTCATATCGTTTTAGATGGTGCATTGGTAGGCATAGTCACGACAGTGGCGATAATGTCAACTGTTGCTCTGCACTCACAATATTTGTGGACTAAGTCTTTTACTAAACTTGAAACCACTAGAGACTTGAACCGAAGATTATTGGAATCAACTTCAATTCTTGAAAGCTATCTATTGAAAAATCAAAAGTTGTCAAGATATTTAGTTCCGACTAAAGCGGAAGATCTTATATATGTGGATAGACCAAAACCAGAAGAAACTAAAAAATTTTTCGAATTGACATTTAAAAGTAGATTGATAGAGAGAATATCTTCTTTTCCCATTAAGTCAGGTTATTAATAATTTCCATGAAAAGTATGAATTCTAGAAAGAAGAGAAAGACTTTTAAAGTAAAAACTCTTTCTCCCTTATCTCAGTCTAGATTTAGAATTGTCTTTGTTTTATTATGTCTTGGACTTGGTGGCCTTTTTTTAAGAGTAGGTTGGCTTCAACTATTTCAGTCTGATCAATTAAGAGCTCTAGCACGTGAAGTCCAAACAGAACAAAAGAACCCTTTGGGAACACGTCGATCTATTTTAGATAGAAATGGAAAGCTTGTCGCAATAGATGAGAGACGTTTTAAGATTTGGGCTCATCCAAGGTATTTTAAGTTTCCTGGTGATTCATCTAAGACAGTGCGCGAACCAGTCGAAGTGGCAAAACTTCTTTCTACGCCACTGTCCAAAAGTGTTGATGAGATTTTAAACAAATTAGGAAATTATTCTTCAGGGGTCAAACTTGCAGAAGGGTTAACTCCTGAGAAGGCTAATTCAATTAAGAAACTTGGAATCAGTGGTATTGACTTGGAGGTATATCCTCAAAGGCTTTATCCTCATGGATCACTTTTTGCAAATGTAGTTGGGTTTTTGGATTTAGATAGAAGACCGCAGGCTGGATTGGAATTAAGTTTAGATAGAGATCTCAAACGCCTAGAGAAAGCTAGTGTAATAAGAAGAGGAGCTGATGGAACACCTTTGCCTATAGGTGTTCCACGTGGTGTCTTTGATGAGGATCAACTAAGCTTGCAACTAACCTTAGATGTAAGACTTCAGGAAGTAGCTGTTAAAGAAATAAGTAGGCATGTAAAGAAGTGGAATGCAAAAAAAGGCGTAGTAATAGTAATGGATATAGATACAGGAGAGCTTCTAGCATTGGCTTCTACACCAACTTATGATCCTAATAAATACTGGGATTATTCGCCATCTCTTTTTAAAGAGTGGTCAGTGCAAGAATTATTTGAACCTGGTTCTACTTTTAAGCCTATTAACTTGGCATTGGCATTGGAGGAAGGAGTTATAAGCCCTAATGGAGAAGTTAATGATGATGGTCTAGTTACAGTAGGAGGATGGCCTCTCTCTAATTGGGATCGAAAGCCTAACGGGATATTGACTTTTCCTGAGGTATTACAAGTCTCAAGCAATGTAGGTATGGTTAAGATTATGAATAAATTGAATGCAAGTAATTACTGGCACTGGTTGAGGCGCTTAGGCATAGATGAAATCCCAGAAACTGATCTTCCAGGAGCTGTTTCTGGGCAAATAAAATCAAAACAGACTTTTGTGAATCAACCGATAGAACCTGCGGTAGCCTCTTTTGGACAAGGTTTTTCTATTACTCCGCTTAAACTAGCTCAATTGCATGCTTTGATTGCAAATGGTGGCAAACTTATTACGCCTCATATTACTAAAGGCCTGAAAGGTGACTATGAGTCGTATTTCAATACTCCTTTAGAATCTAAGCAGGTTTTATCTCCTAAGGTTGCAAATACTGTTCTTGGATGGATGGAAAGTGTTGTGTCCTTTTACGATGAAAGTGGTATTGAGATAAATGTTCCTGGCTATCGAATAGGAGGAAAAACAGGGACGGCACAAAAATCGCAAGATGGCTTAAATTATAATTCTAAAATTTGCAGTTTTGTTGCAAGCCTTCCTATCGATGATCCTCGCTATGTCGTTTTAGCAGTTATTGATGAACCTCAAAAGCCAAATGCCTATGGATCAACTGTGGCTCTCCCTGTGGTAAAAAAAATTATTGAGACCTTGCTTGTGATAGAAAAAATCCCACCAAGTATTTCTAAAAAAGAACATTTGGCGATCAAAAGCTAAGAGATGGCTAAATTTTCTCAAAAGTACTAATTAAATGGTGAAATCTATAACAAATATAGCTAGCCTATTACTTATGAAAGACGTTTTTAATTATGGAATCTCTTCTTAATCAGTTATCTTTAATGACTGTGGTGGTGGCTGATACTGGTGATCTTGAAGCGATCAAAAAATTTCATCCTAGAGATGCTACAACTAATCCTTCTTTAATCCTGGCGGCCGCACAAATCCCTGCTTATCAAGGTTTGATTGACCAAGCACTTACTACTTCAAGAGAAATGTTAGGAGCCAGGGCCTCTTCTACTAATGTGGTTAAGGAGGCTTTGGATGAACTTTGTGTTGTCTTTGGTAAAGAGATTTTGAAATTAATTCCTGGCCGTGTTTCAACAGAGGTTGATGCAAGGCTAAGTTTTGATACTGAGGCCACTGTTGCAAAAGCAAGAAAGATAATTGCTAAATATAATCAGGATGGCATTTCTAACGATCGGGTTTTAATCAAAATTGCTTCTACTTGGGAGGGAATAAAAGCTGCTGAGATATTAGAAAAAGAGAATATTCACTGCAACCTAACGTTATTGTTTAATTTTTATCAAGCAGTTGCTTGTGCTGAGGCAGGTGTAACGCTTATTTCACCTTTTGTTGGAAGGATTTTAGATTGGTATAAATCTGCTACAGGAAGAGATTCTTATCCAGCTGCTGAAGATCCAGGAGTGGTTTCTGTCACTAAAATATTTAATTATTTCAAGTCAAATGGTTATAAGACAGAGGTCATGGGAGCAAGTTTCAGAAATATAGAGGAAATAACCGAGCTTGCAGGATGTGATTTATTGACAATTTCTCCTAAATTACTTCAGCAACTTAAAGAAACATTTTCGGATTTGCCAATTAAGTTAAACGCACAAAAACCTGTAATGATTGAAGAGACAATGCATTTAGATCAGACATCTTTTGAACTAATGATGGCTGGAGATAAAATGGCTTCAGAAAAACTTGATGAAGGAATTAGCGGTTTTAGTAAAGCAATTGAGAAATTAGAAAATCAATTAAACGAAAGACTTGAGTTGATTGAAGGAGGAATTGCCCTAACTCTTTGAGCTTTGATTTTGAAAGAGTAATCTCTTGATTACTCTTTTTGCAATGTCTTCATAACTCATCTCACCCGATAGAATTTGTGCAATTCTTTTTGGAGCAGTTTGCCTTTTTACTCCTAATTGGTATCCAACTTTGGGAAAACGATAAAAAACTTGAGAAATTCTGTTACCCCAAGCCATCGAATTCCCCCAGCTTTTTTGAATTGTTTTTGTATATGCATCTAAACAATTGACTTCTCCATTAAGCCAATAAATAAGGCTTTTTGCAGCTTCAAATCCACTCATCAAAGCTGGCCTTAATCCCTCTGCTAAAAAGGGATCACATAATGAGGCAGCATCTCCAACTAGAAGAATTCCTTCACCGTTTAATTTATAATGGCCATTCCATACTCTTAATTTTTTTTCATGACCGATTACTTCAGAAGGATCAAAACCTAAATCAGGAAGAAAGGATTGAATTATTTCATCGACTGGAATTGAATTTTTATTATCTAGAAAAGCTCCCATCCCAATATTTACTTCATTGTTTAGTGGAAAAGCCCATGCAAAACCATTTTTTACTAAGCCAAATTCGAATCTAGCCGTTTCACTCCTTAAATTTCCCTTCCTTTTAATTCTTCCTGAGAAAGTGGATGCAAATTTTTGTTGATTTGGACCTAAATTAAAAATTGTAGGCCATGGTGATTGAGATCCATCAGCAATAACAACTGCTTTTGCCTCTATTTGTCTCCCATCAAGAGCGGTAATTTGCCAAATATTAGATTTTTTTTTTATATCGACTACATTAAAATTAGTCAATAAATTACAATTAGAATTTAGTGCTTGATCTAATAGTAATGAATCGAGGTTTTCACGTTTAACTATCCAAAAAGGAGAAGATCCAGAGAGCTCAGCAACTACTTTGTCGGTATTGCACCAACTGAATTCTACCTTTGTTATCACTTCATCAACTATTGGTAAAAGTTTAAAAGGAAACAAATTTTGAACTGCAGCAGACATCCCGCCACCGCAGGCTTTTTCTTGAGAGTAAGCATTCTTTTCAAGAATACAAACGTTTTTACTTTTACTAGCCAGATGAAATGCTGTAGTAGTGCCTGATGCTCCCCCTCCAATAATGGCAACATCTAAGAGTGTCAAACTTTTAAAATCTCAGCTTCTTTTTCTGAAAGTTTTTTCTCAATATCTTTTATAAAATTATCCGTCTCTTTTTGAATTGTTTCTTGTTCATCTCTGCTTTGATCTTCGGAAAGATCACCATCCTTTTCAGATTTTTTGACTCTCTCTATTGCATCACGGCGTATATTCCTTAGGGCAACTTTTCCTTCCTCTGCATACTTGGATGCGAGTTTGCAAAATTCTTTTCTACGCTCTTCTGTTAAAGGTGGAACATTGATACGAATTATTTTTCCATCATTGTTTGGAGTGAAACCTAGATCACTTGTCGCAATCGCTTTCTCGATGGAAGCTAATGAGCCCAAGTCGAAGGGTTGAATTGCTATCGTTTGAGAGTCAGGAGTAGTAATAGTTGCAAGTGACTTTAATGGAGTTTCAGCTCCATAGTATTCGACAGATATCCTATCTAATAAAGATGTATTTGCTCTTCCAGTCCTGATGGTATTAAAATTTCTTTGAGCTGCTTCTACCGATTTGCTCATTGTGGTTTTTAGCTCTTGGTTTGACATTTAGATAAAGTTATTGCGAATTGATGATTAAAAAGGTTAAAAAAGCAGGTTCTAACTTGAATTAGAAATCCTTGATCCAATTGGTTCTCCAGAAATAGCCTTAGCGATATTCCCAGGTTGGAAAATATTAAAAACAACTATTGGGATTTTATTATCTTTGCAAAGAGCAATCGCAGTGCTATCCATTACTCCTATTTCGTTAGCTAATACATCTTGAAAGGTGAGATTGTCATATTTGACAGCATCAGTGAATTTTTTTGGGTCTCGATCGTAAACCCCGTCAACTTTCGTAGCTTTGAAAACAACTTCTGCGTTAATTTCAGCGGCCCTAAGAGCAGCAGTGGTATCAGTTGTGAAAAATGGATTGCCACATCCACCTCCAAAAACTACTACCCTCCCTTTCTCAAGATGTCTTATTGCTCTTCTTCTTATGTATGGTTCTGCAATCTGTTGCATGTCAATAGCAGATTGAACTCTTGTAGGTACTCCAGCTCTCTCTAATCCATCTTGAAGTGTAATTGCATTCATTACGGTAGCTAGCATCCCTACATAGTCAGCAGTGGCTCTATCCATTCCTGCAGCTGATCCTTTTAGACCTCTAAAGATATTTCCACCACCAACAACAATTGCTATTTGCGTGCCATTTTCAACCACTTTTGAAACATCCTTGGCAATTGATTGAACAATTTCAGGATCAATCCCATAAGGTTTTTCCCCCATAAGAGCTTCACCACTGAGTTTTATAAGTGCTCTAGAGTATGTCATTAAAAATTCATAACAAATTGACAGTAGCAAGTCTTGGGAGAACGTCTTTATATCTGTATTGGATCCCTTGCGATGGAAATATTTTCAAGATTTTAGATTAAAATTCAATTCCTTCTTGTGCTTTTACTCCTTGCTCTCTAAAGGGATGATGGATTAATTTCATTTCTGTCACAAGATCAGCTAAATCAATTAACTTTTCTGAAGCTCCTCTTCCAGTCAAGACTACATGTGTAAGCTCGGGGCGCAAATTTATGCCATTTATAATTTCATCTTCATCTATATATCCAAGTTTTATTGCAACAATGATCTCGTCTAGAATTATAAGTTTATAATTTTTGTCTTTAATATATGACATTGCTTTTTCCCAACTTAACCTAACTAAATTTATATCTTTGGTTCTATCTTGTGTTTCCCATGTGAACCCTTCCCCACATGCATGAAACTTTAATTTGTCCCCAAATATTTTCAAAGATAAAGACTCACCGGGTTCCCATCCACCTTTGATAAATTGAATTATTGCAACTTTGTGGTTATGACCAATAGTTCTTAACCCCATCCCAAGAGCAGCTGTGGTTTTACCTTTACCTTCTCCGGTATTAATTATTATCAGACCTTTTTCTTTATTTCTTTCTTTTAATCTTTGCGTTTGAACTTCTTTCCTTTTTTTCATCCTTTCTCGATATTTTTCGTCGGTAATATTTGATATTAAATTACCACCCATTCCTATTTTTTGTGCACTCTTGTCGAGGTTGTTAAGTCTTGAATTTTCTTTAGGAACATTATTTCTCATTTTCTTCGCTTAAATTATTTAAGTTAATAAAAGAATAATTTATAGGAATGATATGGCTATAAATATTAATTTTTCTTCTTGTTAATATTTTGCTCTAGATAGAGCACTATCAACTGCAATTTGCTGATCTCTTCTCGTTATCCAATGATGATAGGTTTTTGTATGTATTGACACTGAGTGTCCCATCATTTTTGCAGCTACAGTATTTGGTAGGCCTATTAAGATTGTCCTCACTGCCCATGCATGTCTTAAATCATAAGGGGTAAAAGATATTTTATATCTTCTAAATTGTTCAGATACTCTTCTCCCGATATGTTGAAGAGTTGTCTCTTTTAGATTTGTTTTAATATCTGGGAGTAAAAATGAAGTATCAGTAATGTTGTCTAGTTCAAATAAACCAACCCATTCAGGATGAAATGGCCAGACTTGATGCTCTCCAGTTTTTGTATTTGGGAAAACCCGAAGTATTTTATCTCCACCTTTTTTTAAACAAGATAGATCACTAAAAAAGACTTCATGATTTCTAAGTCCATAGGTTGCCATTAATCCAAAAACAAATCTCCATTTTGGATTTGGTATTAATTCAAAGCTATTAATAATTTTTTCATCACTAGGTAATTCTCTGAAATTAGTTTCGTGGATTCCATAACCACTTTGAAGTTGTTTCCAGTTCTCAGGCAGCTCTAATTTAAGGTGTCTAGCTAAAGCACTTAAAGCAATTCCGCATTGTTGTCTGCTCCTTGAATTTTCTTTGTAACTTAAAAGGATTTTTACTAGAAGCTCCTCGTTTAATTTAAGAGTAGATTTATGACTTATACTAATTAATCTGTTCATATATGGTTTGTAAGCAGACTGCCAGGTGCTGATCATTCCTGCTGGTGATTTGCTCCTGGATGTATCAGAAAAAAAATGTTTTTTAAAGCTTTGTATTTCATTGCTTATTACTGTTCTATTCGTCTTTGTTGATGAGAGGGGTTTTTCTTTAATCCAATTAGACCAGCAAAATTGGCTTTTTTTAAGTTGAAAGTCAATTAATTCTATAGCTTTTTTGGCCTCTTCTAGACCATTAATGTTGTATGGAAGTTTAAGACTTATTCTTTGAACTTTAGAAAGATTATGAGTTTTCTTATCTGGCAAAGAACCGCGAATGTTTAAAACGTTACCCCTTTTCTCAATTCTTAGATTGATTCCCTTTGATTCAAGGTCATGGTTGATATCTAGTAACTTTTGATTCTCGTCCATGATCCTGTAAATTTAGCTATCTTTACTTTGATAAGGGTTTATATAACCTTTTATAAGGAGTTTTTTCAAAAATGGCTCGGGTTGGTGTCCTCTTATTAAATCTCGGAGGTCCTGAGAGGATTAAGGACGTAGGGCCATTTTTGTATAATTTATTTTCTGATCCAGAGATAATTCGTTTACCAGTTCGTGCATTTCAAAAACCTCTGGCTTGGCTTATAAGCTTATTAAGAAGTAGTAAATCACAAGAGGCTTATAGATCGATTGGAGGCGGGTCACCGTTACGTCGTATTACCGAGCAGCAGGCACGAGAACTCCAAAGTTATCTTAGAAATATAGGAATAGACGCCATAACATATGTTGCGATGAGGTATTGGCATCCATTCACTGAGTCAGCCGTAGCGGATATGAAGGCTGACGGTGTTAGCGAAGTTGTTGTTTTGCCTCTTTATCCCCATTTTTCTATAAGTACAAGTGGATCTAGTTTTAGAGAATTGAAAAGGTTAAAAGATGCTGACGCCGAGTTTGCAGAATTATCAATTCGTTGTATTCGTAGCTGGTTTGATCATCCAGCCTATGTCTCTTCAATGGCTGAATTAATAAAGAAACAAATATTAGCTTGTGATTTACCACAAGATGCCCACGTTTTTTTTACGGCACATGGTGTTCCCAAAAGCTATGTAGAAGAAGCCGGTGATCCTTATCAAGATCAAATACAGAACTGTTCACTTTTGATTATTGACCAGCTTGAAAATACACTTGGATTCAGCAATTCATTCTCACTTGCTTATCAAAGCAGAGTAGGACCCGAAGAGTGGCTAAAACCCTATACCGAAGAAGTATTAGAAAAACTAGGAAAATCTGGAGTTAAGGAACTTGTCGTGGTCCCAATAAGTTTTGTGAGTGAGCATATTGAAACTCTCCAAGAGATTGATATTGAATACAAAGAAATTGCTCAGAAAAATGGAATTGTTAATTTCAAAAGAGTTCCAGCTCTTGATACCTATCCGTTGTTTATTGAAGGATTGGCCGATCTAGTTTCTTCTTGCTTAAACGGCGAGGGAATTAGCTTAGAGGAAGCATCAAAATTGCCGGAAAGAGTAAAACTTTATCCTCAAGAAAAATGGCAATGGGGTTGGAATAACAGCTCTGAAGTTTGGAATGGAAGAGTTGCAATGATTGTTTTTCTTTGTTTTTTGATGGAATTAATAATTGGGGGTGGACCTTTACATCAAGTAGGTTTGCTGTAAAGCATAAAAATAACTATTTGTGTTGATTAATTTGATAATCAGCTTGTAATTAAAACTTAGAAAATTTAATTAAATCTTTGCTTAATTTAGTTTAATTGAAATTATGCATACTAGGATTTATTGTTAGTTTAGATTTTCTTCTGCCGTGACCCTGACTTCTACGCCTAATCAAATAGGAGATTCAGGAACACAAACTCAATATGAGATGTCAGGAGCTGATGCCTTGATGGATTCTCTTCGTAGGCATGGCGTAGATACTATTTTTGGTTATCCAGGCGGAGCAATCCTTCCAATATATGATGCGGTTTTTAAAGCAGAGCAAGAAGGCTGGTTAAGACATATTCTTGTTCGACATGAGCAAGGTGGAACTCATGCCGCAGATGGTTTTGCTAGAGCGACTGGGAAAGTAGGTGTATGTTTTGGAACATCAGGTCCTGGGGCTACGAATCTAGTTACAGGAATAGCCACCGCTCAGATGGATTCTGTGCCTCTTGTTGTCATAACAGGACAAGTCCCTAGACCTGCTATTGGTACTGATGCTTTTCAAGAAACAGATATTTTTGGTATAACACTTCCAATTGTTAAACATTCATGGGTCGTAAGAGATCCATCTGAAATTGCAAAAGTTGTAGCCCAAGCATTTCTTATTGCCTCATCAGGTAGACCAGGACCTGTTTTGATTGATATACCAAAAGATGTTGGACAAGAGATGTTTAAATATCTTCCTGTCGAGCCAGGTTCAACAAAGCCGCCAGGCTTTGAACTGCCATTCGCGCCAGAACATAAAGCAATAAGTGCAGCCTTAGATTTAATTGAAAATGCCGATCAACCACTCCTTTACGTTGGCGGGGGTGTTATTTCTTCTGGGGCACATGAAGCTCTGGCGGCGATTGCCAATAGATATCAAATACCCGTAACAACAACTTTGATGGGGAAAGGCGCGTTTGATGAACGTCAGCCTTTGTCAGTTGGGATGCTTGGTATGCATGGGACAGCATATGCCAACTTTGCAGTGACTGAATGTGATTTGTTGATTGCCATTGGAGCAAGATTTGATGACAGAGTGACAGGGAAATTAGATACTTTTGCTCCTAAAGCAAAAGTAATTCATTTTGAGATTGATCCGGCTGAAATAAATAAAAATAGAGTCGTTGAAGTTTCCGTATTAGGTGATGTTGGAATTAGCCTTGTTAAATTATTAGATCTGAGTAACCAAAGGAAAATAAATCCAAGAACTTCTAACTGGCTTAACAAAATTAAAAACTGGAAAAATGACTTTCCTTTGATAATTCCCCCTAGAGAAGGAGAAATTTATCCACAGGAAGTATTAATTGCGTTAAGAGATTTGGCGCAAGATGCTTACATTACAACTGATGTTGGACAACATCAGATGTGGGCAGCTCAATATTTGTTGAATGGACCAAGACAATGGATTAGCAGTGCTGGACTAGGAACAATGGGTTTTGGAATGCCCGCTGCAATGGGAGTCAAAGTTGCTTTACCAAAGGAGCAAGTAATTTGTATCGCTGGTGATGCAAGTATCCTCATGAACATCCAGGAGCTTGGAACAATTGCTCAATATAAGTTGAATTTAAAAGTAATTATCATTAATAATCATTGGCAAGGGATGGTTAGGCAATGGCAAGAAAGTTTTTATGATGAACGATATTCTGCTTCTAACATGTCTGTTGGGGAACCTGACTTTATTTCGCTATCTAAGGCTTTTGGGATTGAGGGCATTGTAATTTCTGAAAGAGACAATCTAATCCCTGAACTTCAGAAAGCATTGGAGAATGAAGGCCCCGTTCTTGTTAATGTAAATGTAAGAAAAGGTGAAAATTGTTACCCTATGGTGCCACCAGGGAAAAGTAATGCTCAAATGGTTGGTATATCTGATATTAAGAAAAAAGTTTAAAAACTTTTTATGAAGAAAATTTTGTCAAAGATTTTAATATTATTAATTTCTTTTTTTTGTTTTTATACGCAAGTTGATGCAGCTGAAATTTTGCAAGTGAGTAGTTCGTCTGTTTTGCTGATCGGTGATCATAATCGTACTTATACTGTGAAATTAGCATGTACAGAAATCAGCCCTGATTTAGAAGAAAAATCTGTTAACTGGCTCAAAAAAAAATTGCCTAGACATACAAAAGTAAATTTAAAACCTAAAGGCTCAGTCGATGGCGTGCTGGTTGCCAAAGTTATTCCTTTTGATAGTAATATTGACATAACTGAAGCATATATAAATGAAGGATTAGCAATAAATAAATGCTAAATTAATTATAAGATTCTATTTATCTATGATTATAAATATGTGCGACTCCATCTTTTTGAATTAGGTTCATATTTTCTATTAGAATTAAATCGGTTTGGATTTAAGTATATATGTAAATTCTATTTAGATTGGTTTGAAATTGTTAGATACCTTTTTGAATTTTTAAGTCATCAGAAGCTTTTATATCATTTAGTTTTTTATTAGAGTTGGAACTTTTTTGAATATGGGAATCATTCCTTCTTCATTAATTTGATTTATTGATAAAGATTTTCCGATAAAGCTTTCCCCATTTGCTTTGAATTATTAAATCGTAAATGTGTGTATATATGTGTTTTCTCGCCCTGATATTTGTCTACTTTGATAGAAGGCCCTATTGCAATAATTAAATTATTTTCTCTTTAGCTTATAAATATATTTAAATTGAATTTTTAGAGAAAATTGTTAAATATCTCCAACATCCTTTAGCATCCAAAACCCATCTAGAGAAGTTTCTTCAGGACTTTTTTGAACTGAAATGAATTGAAGTCCATCTGCATCTAGTTTTGTATTTAGAAAATTATTTTCAATAGCTTTTTTCGCTTCTTCTTCGACATCCGTTACCAACCATCTATCAGCTTGCCCTGCTTCTAATATTATTTGGGTCCCTTCTATTAAAAGTTTTGCTGGTTCAAGTCCCCCAAGCCAAGCTGCAAGTGCTAAGGATCTTTTTGGACTAAAAAGCCTAATACCTGGAATAGAAATATTTTGATTAATTGAATCTTTTATGGGAATTAAATTGGAAAACTCGATTTCCCATTCATCAGCTTCTCTAAGTGTATTTAGAGATAGGGAAGCAAAACTCCAGGAGTCTCCTCTTACTTCCTCTGGTAATGGGATAGCTTGGTTTGTGATTGGATTTGAAGGAGGAGCAAGATTGACGCCGATATAACCTTTTTGCTGAGGATAAAAACTCCTTTCTCTATCAATAAGCCATTCCAATAATGAATATGTTCTTCTGCTAGAAATAAGTTCGATTCCTATTTGATCTGCAGCACGTTTTATCATTGTTTTCATGGAGGATCGCCAACAACGAATAACGGCAGGTTTATCCCAACCTTGTGAATAAGCTTCATCAATAGCTTCGTCTAATGCATCTTTTAACCAAATAGAATTAACATTTGATGCTGGACATACCTTTTCCCATTTAAATGTTTTCTTATCTTTAAAATTATTTGTAGATGTAATTAATAATTCCCATCTTTTTTTTCCATTCTCATCAATTATTGGGCGGGAATAAAAGTCTATTTCCCAATCTGTTTTTTTTAAATTAGATTTTTTTGAAGCGATCACAATTTTTTTCAATATAAAGTTTATGAGGATAAGTTGATGTCTTTCTCTTCCTTTTGAGGATCAACTTTTGCTTTATTCAAACTATTTCGCGCTTTAATTGCTCGCTCATCTGCTTCTTCCATAACTTTTGCTTTATCAGTAATAAGTTCTCCTGGAGGGCCCTCTAAAAGAGCTGTATTTAATCCAATTCTTCCCCGGGAAGGATCTAAGTCAGTTATCAAAGCTTTTATCGATTCACCTGTTTGAAAAACTTCTCTAAGGCTTCTCATGCTTCCGTTTGTTACCATTGAATGATGCAGTAATCCACTGACGCCCTTCAAATCAACAAAAAAACCATAAGGTTTTATGGTTAAGATTTCACCATCGATTAATTGTCCAATTTCTAATTCTGAAAATCTTGAAGCAATTGCAGCTTTCTTTTCGGAGAGTACAAGTTTTCTTCTCTCTGGATTAACCTCTAAAAAAGCAGTATTAATTGTCTTTGAAACAAGAGATTGATGATTCTCTCCATCTTCAAGTTGAGATCTAGGAATAAAACCTCTTAAACCTTCGAAGTCGCAAGTAACACCCCCACGGTTAAACCCATTTATTTTAACTCGAATTACTTTTCCTTCTTTTGCAAGATTTTGAACTTTATCCCAGCTTTTTCTTAGTTCTAATGCCCTACAACTGATTGTCACCATCCCATCTGCATTTTGTTCTCTAGTAACAAGAACTTCTACACATAAACCTTTTGGGAAACGCTCTTTTAAATTTGTAATTACACCTAGACCACATTCGTTTTTGGGCATGAATCCAGGAGCTTTCCCGCCTATATCTACGTAAACACCATCACTTTCAACTGCAATAACTGAACCTTTAGCAATTTCTCCAGTTGTACCGATTGGCTGATTCTCTTCTAAGGCTGCTAAGAATTCGTCTTCATCAAAATCAAATTCATCAACTGTTCTACTTTTTTTTTCAAAGACATTTTGATCATCAAAAACTTCAATCTTTTTTTTATTTTTAGAATTATTCTCAGAATTCAAAAGATCTTCCATTGTCATTGCCTGTAAATTATCGCTAGGGTCTCCCTGCATTAATTTTTTCTGCTCAGGGGCTTTCTTTAATTCAGAAATTTCTTTTTCATCTATAGCTTTTTCATTAAATCTTTTATCTTTAGTTTTCTCAGAGAATTCTTTCTCAGATTGTCTTTCATTGATTATTGCTTCTTCAGTCTTTCGACTGATATGCATAACCTGCAATGGCTTGCGCGGTGCATTTATTGCCGGCCTTGGGGGAGTTGCTTTTTTAGGCTGAGGATCTGACCCGGCCATAATACCCTTGGTAATAAGTGAAACATTCTTACAGTCAGGGTAAGTTGTTTTTTAATTATTAGGAGATTTCTATCATTTTTCAAACTCGTCGATTTGAACAGTTGACCTGGCCTGAGGCCTCTAAAGCCGCTTCAGAGAAAGGATCTACATTGGTTTGGCCCTTTGGTGCATGTGAACAGCATGGGCCGCATTTACCTTTAATTACTGATACTTTTTTTGCTGAGAATATTTTAATCAAGACTCTTGAAAGGTTGCCAGAAAATATGCCTATATGGATGATGCCATCTCAATCAATTGGTTTTTCTCCTGAACATCAAGCTTTTCCAGGAACTTTATCCTTATCAGCTGATGTTTTACTTTCAATGGTTACTGATGTTGGTCAGCAGATAGCCTCTATGGGATTCAATAGATTAGTTTTTTTTAATGCTCATGGTGGGCAAATTGGTCTACTACAGGCGGTTTCAAGGCAATTGAGAGTTCAGTGTCCTTCCCTAGCTGTATTGCCTTGTTTTCTATGGAGTGGCGTCCCAGGATTAGATCAACTTTTACCTGAAAAAGAGGTTGAGGAAGGACTTCATGCAGCATTAGCGGAAACTAGTCTTATGTTGCACATGGCTGGAGATTTGGTGCGAAATGATTCTTACTTAGAAAAAAAGGATGGAGATGAAGGAATAGTTACTATTCCTAAGGGTTGGAGTCTAGAGGGGGCCTCTCCATGTGCATGGCTTACTAAAGATTTGAGCTCTTCTGGAATTATTGGTGATGCAAGTTCTTCAAATCCTGTTTTGGGTGCCGCTTTGGAAAATGCACTAATAGATCATTGGAAGTCTCTGTTTGCAAGCCTTTTGAACAGTGAATGGCCTCCAGTCATGCCTTAAAAACCTGTTTCTAGCAGTTAAGTTGTGGTAACTGAACTACCATTTTGCGTTTAATTCTGTAAGATCACTCAGATTGACAAATTTCTAATAGATCTATGCAAGCTTTTGCATCCAACAACTTAACCGTAGAAAAAGAAGAGTTAGTTTCTGACTCTCTTCCGGACTTCACCTCTGAATCTTACAAAGATGCTTATAGCAGAATCAATGCAGTTGTAATTGAAGGAGAGCAAGAGGCTTATTCAAATTTTCTTGATCTAGCTAAGTTGATTCCTGAGCATGCTGATGAGCTTGTAAGGCTTGGGAAGATGGAGAAAAAGCATATGAATGGTTTTTGTGCTTGCGGTAGAAATCTTGCCGTTAAACCTGATATGCCTTTTGCAAAAACCTTTTTCTCAAAACTTCATAATAATTTTATAGAGGCTTTTAATGCTGGTAATACAACTACTTGTCTTCTAATTCAATGCATTTTGATTGAATCTTTTGCAATATCGGCTTATCACGTATATATTCGTGTCGCTGATCCTTTTGCTAAAAGAATTACAGAAGGTGTTGTTCAAGATGAATATTTACATTTGAATTATGGTCAAGAATGGCTTAAGGCCAATCTTGAGTCTGTCAAGAAAGATCTTATGAAAGCTAATAAAGAAAATCTGCCTTTAATAAAATCAATGCTTGATGAGGTTTCAAATGACGCCGAAGTTCTACATATGGATAAGGAAGAATTAATGGAAGAATTTATGATTGCTTATCAAGATTCCCTTTTAGAAATAGGTCTTGATAATAGAGAAATCGCAAGAATGGCTCTTGCTGCAGTTATTTAAAGATTTAAAAATTATATTTTTCTATATTCTTCAATTCCTCAAGAATTTAAAGTTCTTGAGGAATTCTTTTTTTTTTGACCTTGGTGGTCTAACCTTCAAAGTTGGATAAATATTTAGTTTCAATTTTGATCTTTCTTGGTGCAAAATGTTTGGGCTAATTGGACATTCAACAAGTTTTGAAGATGCCAAGCGAAAGGCATTGGGCTTGGGGTATGACCATATAGCTGAAGGGGATTTAGATGTATGGTGTACTGCACCTCCTCAGTTGGTAGAGCATGTAGAGGTTGCAAGTGCGATCGGAAAGACTATTGAGGGGGCTTATATAGACTCATGCTTTGTTCCTGAAATGCTAAGTCGCTTCAAAACTGCGAGAAGAAAAGTTTTGAATGCAATGGAATTAGCTCAAAAAAAGGGAATCAACATAACCGCTCTAGGTGGATTTACCTCAATAATTTTCGAGAATTTTAATTTGCTTCAAAATCAACAAGTTAGAAATACGACGCTTGATTGGCAAAGATTTACCACAGGCAATACTCATACAGCTTGGGTGATTTGTAGGCAGCTAGAGCAAAATGCACCTCGAATAGGAATTGATTTGAGTAAATCAAAAGTGGCTGTTGTAGGAGCTACTGGTGACATTGGCAGCGCTGTTTGTAGGTGGCTAAGCAATCGAACGGGTGTCTCTGAACTCCTTTTAGTAGCTAGACAGCCAAAGCCTTTAATTGAACTTCAATCTCAACTTGGAGGAGGAAGAATTCTTAGTCTTGATGAGGCTTTGCCTGAAGCGGATATTGTGATTTGGGTTGCAAGCATGCCCAAAACTTTAGAAATTGACCCATCTAAAATTAAAAGGCCATGCTTAATGATTGATGGTGGATACCCTAAGAATTTAGGTGAGAAGTTTTCAGGATCTGGCATACATGTATTAAAAGGCGGAATAGTTCAATTTTTCAAAGATATTGGTTGGAGCATGATGGAATTGGCTGAGATGGAAAATCCAAAAAGAGAAATGTTTGCCTGTTTTGCTGAGGCAATGCTTCTTGAATTCGAGAATTGTCATACCAATTTCAGTTGGGGGAGGAATAATATTACGTTGGAAAAGATGGATTTTATCGGCAATGCTTCTGAAAGGCACGGGTTTTCTGCTGTTGGTTTGAAATCAAATATTCAGACAGTTAATGTCTGAATATTTGATTACTTTTTTTTATGGCTAGACGTTTTCTCCTAGAATTTGAAAAACCTCTTGTAGAATTAGAGAATCAGATTGATCAAATAAGAGAATTAGCAAGAGATTCAGAGGTTGATGTAAGTCAGCAACTTCTGCAATTAGAAACACTTGCTGCAAGGAGGCGAGAAGAAATATTTAATGCACTCACACCCGCTCAAAAGATTCAAGTAGCTAGACATCCTCAAAGGCCTAGTACTCTTGATTACATTCAGATGTTTTGTGATGATTGGGTCGAATTACACGGAGATAGGAACGGAACTGATGATCAGGCTCTTATAGGAGGTTTGGCTCGAATAGGTGAAAAATCCGTCCTTTTAATTGGACAACAAAAAGGGAGAGATACAAAAGAGAATGTTGCAAGAAACTTTGGCATGGCAAAGCCAGGAGGGTACAGAAAGGCTTTGAGGCTAATGGATCATGCTGATAGGTTTGGGCTGCCAATAATTTCTTTTATAGATACTCCTGGAGCTTATGCAGGACTCATAGCAGAAGAGCAAGGCCAGGGAGAAGCAATCGCAGTGAATTTACGTGAAATGTTTAGGCTTAAAGTTCCTATAATTGCAACTGTAATAGGAGAAGGTGGCTCTGGTGGAGCTCTGGGGATAGGTGTCGCAGACAGGCTGCTCATGTTTGAACATAGTGTTTATACGGTCGCAAGCCCAGAAGCGTGTGCTTCGATTTTATGGAGGGATGCTGGAAAAGCTCCGGAAGCAGCATCATCTTTAAAAATTACTGGACCTGATCTTATGAAGTTAGGAATTGTTGACGAGGTACTAAAAGAGCCTTCTGGGGGGAATAATTGGGCCCCGCTTCAGGCTGGAGATACTTTGAAAAATGCCCTTGAGAAGCATTTATCCGAATTATTAAATTTATCACCTGATGAATTGAGAGACAATAGATATTCCAAATTTAGAAAAATGGGAAAATATTTGGAATCTCAATCTATGGAAAGTGAAATTTCAGTTTAAAGTTCTAATGTTTGCTTCTAACTTTTTTGTCAACAGTATTAATTACGGGCGCTTCTAGAGGAATTGGGAGAGCAACTGCTAAAGCTTTTGCCAATTCTGGATGGGATTTACTCCTTCTGGCTAGGTCTGAAGATGATCTAGAAAGACTTGTAGAAGAAATAGATAATAAAAAAGTTAAGGTCTTTTATAAATCTATTGATCTCAGTAATCCCAAAAATATATCTAAAGGAATAGTTGAATTAATGAATAATGGTTTGATTCCCTCAGTTCTAATAAATAATGCTGGAGTGGCTTGGACTGGAGATCTTTTATCCATGCCACTTGAAAAATGGGAATGGATCATGCAAATGAATCTCACCAGTATTTTTCAGGTTTGCTCTGAGGTGGTTCCTTTAATGAGGAAAAAAGGAGGACTAGTTATCAATGTTAGTAGTCATGCTTCTCGCAATGTTTTTCCACAATGGGGCGCCTATTGTGTTTCCAAAGCAGCTTTAGCAAGTTTTACCAAATGTTTAGCAGAAGAAGAACGAAAGAATCTTATACGAGCATGCACACTTACTCTTGGATCAGTAAATTCATCTCTTTGGGATTCTGATACCGTTGGGATGCAATTTGATAGAGATACGATGCTTTCAGTTGATCAAGTTGCATTTGAACTTTTACATCTTGCTAGTCAACCAATTAATCAA
>QCJG01000007.1 GCA_003216175.1 Prochlorococcus sp. AG-409-A10
TAAATGGATCTTTGTTTTTCGCGGCTATAACTTTTCTGATTTCATTTCTTGTTGATAAATTGTTTATATTTAGTTTTTCCCTTTCAATATTATTTGCCTCTCTTCCTATGTTGTCAATTTCAATACTTGGTAGTTTTGGAGGTTATGACACTGATGATCTTATACTTTTTTCGACAGTTCCTAATAGATTAAAAGGCCTTTTAATAGCTATTTCTATGATTTCAGTTGCTTACGTTCTATATACTTTTTCTCGGTATTCAATTGCTTTTTAATCTAATCAATTATTTTTTATTTCTATACATATCTATATATATAATTTATAATTTCTTGCTTAAGTATCAAATCATAGCTATAAATATATTTGATAGGTAATTACCTTTAGAGATTATGAACATTTCTGATTATCTTCAGTTCTTAGAACCAATACAAGAACAACTTAATAAATTTTACTCAATCGCTTCTTTGGCTCTAACAGTTTTAATTTGTTTATGGCTCTTTAATTTTATAGTTGGTCTCATACAAAGAACGTATTCAGTAGGTAAAGCTATAGGAAGTTTTTATAGAAATTATTTTCATAAGTATCTCCGTAAGTCAATTCTGGGAGTGTTGAATACATTCAAGAAAACTAGTAGCCCAATTTAAAAAATAAGGCTTTTCTTCTAAATAGTTGTTTCAAGCTGACAATTTAGTGCGATTTCAAAAGGAATAGAACTGTTTGGTAAATCCAGTAAATTGGAACAAATACTTGCAATATCATTTGTCTGTATCATGTCTTTTTTGGGAAAATGATTTATTTCTTTTGCCATGTCTGTATTTACCCATCCTGGGCAAATAGCTGTAACTCTAATACCTTTTCCCCATCCTTCATTTCTCATGGTTTGGCACAAGCTCATCAAAGCGAATTTACTCATTGAATAGCTAGCCAAGTTACCCTTTGATCGTTTGCCACTCATCGATACCAATACAATAATTCGTGCTGAATTACTTAGGGATAAGTATTTCCAAGCATGTTTTGTTAATACCCATGGTCCCATCACATTAACTTTCCATAGATCTTCAATATCTTTCATTTCATCATCATTAAATAATAAACTTGTTCTTTTAAATATCCCAGCGCAATGAATAATAGTATCAATATTTTTAAAAGTTTCGACTGTTTTCTCTACCCATTTCTTTGATGACTTTTGATCAGTTGCATCATAGGTGTGCACCAAGAAATTATCTGAATTTCTTGACTTTGGATCTAAGGGTGTATTGATTAAATCTTCTTTTTCCCTCACGCCCAAGCTTAATGAATGTCCTTCTTTAAGTAATTTTAAAGCTATTGCTTTACCTATACCTCTACTTGCGCCACTTATAAGGATTTTTCTCATTTATTATTAACTATTAATGCTTTAAACAATAAATTTAATTCTCTACCATGCATATTCATTAAGCCTTGTTTGATAGTCCAGGGTGATTTCCTAAACATCTTCCACATAGCGGATATTAGTTCTTTAAGGCTAAGTGTATTTGTAAGGAATCCATACCATTGTTTATTAGGTAAACTAAAAAATTCTACAAAAAATCCTCTTAGCAACTTCTCTTCGAATCGCATCAATTTTTCTAATCCAAATTTATAAATAGCTTGTTTTCTTCTGAGTTCTGTTGGCCACAAGGTTTGCCAACCTTTCTTTGCTAATGAAGCTGAGGATGCTTTTGGGTCTTTCATTGCTAATGAAAGAGCTTTGGCTACTTTAGGGGCTCTTCTTAAAAGGCTGCCAACCATGTATCCTGATGCAGGATGTACCATTCCAGCAGAACCCCCAAATCCAAGTATCGGTTGTGTTAAGTCAGGAATAGGCATGTTCATTGGCAGATATGAACCATGCTCTTCATGCTCAAGACTTTTTATTTCTAAACCCCGAGTTTGTAATCTTTTTTCCAGTCTTCTTTTTAATTCATCAAGAGAAACTGGAGGAAATAGACCTAAGGATGTTTCTTCTAAGAAAAATTTTCCATCTCCCATATCCATAGCGTATAAAAATGTTGGAGCTTCTTTTCTCTCCTCTGGATTCAAGTGGTCGCAGCGATAATCCATAAGAACAAATTGTCCTTTCTCTACAGGGGGTGCGTTGAACTCCCCTACGATCCCGTAACAAGTTTGCACGGCTACTGGGCCTTGGTTAGGAGATTTAATAAAAACAGGTTTGTAGCCAGTTGCGTCAATTACCAACCGAGCATTAAGTTCCTTTCCCTTAGACGTTTTAACTGTGCTGGTTAATTGATTAGTTTCTAAGTTGATGGCAGATCCTTTATGCCATGTTATTTCAGCCTTATTGCATTGCGCTAACCAATAAGCTTGTAATTTGTTTTTATCAAAAAGCCCATAATCTCTATTATGTTTCGTAGGTTCATTCTTTTTTGAATTTGGATCCTTGTCTCCCTCACCAAAATAACTAATGGTGTTTACCCATCTATGTTCAAGTAAATGACTTAGGCCAAGTTCGTCAACCTCTTCACCCCAAATTCCATAAGTAAAGGGCCAAGGTTCCTCTGGCGATTGTTCCGATAAGATTTCAACATTTAAGTTTTCACTCGCTAATGCTGCCGCTATTGATAAGGCGCCTGGGCCTGAGCCTAGTACTAGGGCATCTTTTAATGCGCTTGTACTCATGGCTCCCCTTGAGGAACACAGCAATTTCCTTTTACTTGGAGCTGAAAAATAGGATTTAATTTTTTAAAATAAATTTTAGTTATTTGATTGCCTTCCTGGAGTACCACTTTAAACACCTTTGCCTATAGAATCAACAATAGCTCGTGACGGCATTAACAATGAATTGTATTAATGTTTTTTATCAACTTAATGATTTGATTTTGTTTTTAAGTATGTATGAAGAGTTTTTGATTAAAAATTGAAATAATAAACAATTTAATTCAATTCAAAAATCATTTAATATTAAAATTAAAAATTTATGAAAGAAAAATCAAGTATTTCAAAAAAAGATAAACCTTTAACTATTTTTATAACTGGTGGTTCATCAGGTATTGGCTATCAAGCAGTATTAAAATTAATATCCCTTGGCCATAATATAATTTTACCTTGTAAAAATATACATAGAGCAAATCAGGTATTGACTAAAATATTTAATCAATTTCCAGTTGGATTATCTAAGAAAGGTGAGATTTATACTCCTATAATGGATCTTTCAGATTTGAAAAGCATTGAATCTCTTTGCGCTGAACTTAAAAAAAAATTTGTGAATATCGATGTTTTAATTTTGAATGCCGGTCTTCAATATACAGGATCAAAAACCCCTAGAATGTCAAGTCAGGGGATTGAATTAACATTTGCAGTCAATCATTTAGCACATTTCTATTTGACACAACAGATTTTACCTTTAATAGATAAGAAAAATAATCCGAAAATAATTATTACCTCATCAGAAGTTCATAATCCTAAAAGTGGTGGAGGTAAAGTTGGAGCGAAGGCAAGCTTGGGAAACTTACAAGGATTACGATCTGGTGCAGGTTTTGAAATGATTGATGGGAATAAATTTAATGCTGATAAATCATACAAAGATAGTAAATTATGTAATATTCTTTTTGCAAGAAAGTTAAGTAATCATTTGATTAGTAAGAAATTATCAATACCTGTTATCGCTTGGGCCCCAGGTTTAGTTGTCTCTAGAGATAACCAAGGATTTTTTAGATATAGTAGAAAATATAATCAATTAGGACAAATATTATTTGCGTTTTTAGCTAGAGATGTTTTAAGATTAACCACATCAAATCAAAATGCAGGTTTACTTTTAAGTAATCTAGCTTGTTTATCTAAATATAGAAAACTTGGTTTCAATTATTATAGTAATAAAATTATTTCATCAGGCAAATTTATTTTTGAAAAAACTGATATCAGTAATGATGCTCAAAGAGAAGATTTATCAGATAATTTATGGGAGTTATCTAAATCTCTAATAGATAAGATACTTAGATAAATATCTCTTATTTATTTACATGAATTGTCTGGGTTGGATATGCGAAGTTAATATTTTCATCTTGGAACTTCTTCATTATTTCTAGATTAATTTCTTGCTGAGCTGACATTGCTTGAAGATAATCACTTGTGGGAATGTAATAGACAAGTTCAAAATCAAGACTGCTATTTGCAAATTCGATAAAATGACATCGGTCGAAGATTGCATTTTCAGTTTTATCAACGATATTTTTTATCATCATAGGTATGCTTTTTGTTTGATCGTATGTAGTTTCATAGACCACACCTAACTTATGAACCAGTCTTCTTCTTTTCATCTCAGCATAATTTGAGATTACTCCATTTGTGAGTCTGCTATTGCTCATTACTATCGCTTCTCCGTTAATACTTCTTAAGCGTGTGGATCTGACACCTACACTCTCAACTTTTGCCCAGATACCATCAATATGAATAAATTGCCCACTTTGAAATGGTTTATCTAGCAGGATTGTTATGTATTCGAAGAACTCTTGAACTGGTTCCTTTAAGGCGAGTCCAGCTCCTATACCACCTGCACTTAATAGAGCCCATATGGCTGCCATTTGCACGCCCATATTTTGTAGATAAAAAATAACTCCTAGACTCCAAACAGATGCCCCAACCATTGGACTAAGTGAACGAATCATTTCACTGATAGATCGATCATTGATTTTGCTTGCCCATCTTTGTATTATTTTTAAGAATACTCTATTTACAAATCTGACAATATAAATAAGGCATAGAAACTTACTGATACCAATTAATATCTTATCTACAATTCCACCAATTAGTAAGACTTTCCATGCAACTATGAAACTTAAGATAAAGCCTAAAGGTTTAATAGTCTCAATTAAAAGAGTAGCTACATAGTCATCAGTTTTGCTTTGTGTCGCAGAGGTTATTCTCCTTAAAACCTTTTTTAGGATTTTTGGACTTACGAGGGAAATAATGCAACCTAAACAAAAAGTAAGTAATGAAATAATTATGTTTTTATAAAAAAAATCCATGATGTCAGATTACTTTTCTTCAGACTGCCTGAAAAAATTCATTTGTCTAGATATTTCTAATTATTTAATTGGAAAATGAATTTTTTAAAATTTTACTAATCTCTCTAAATTCTTTTCTATTAGAGGTTTTACATAATTCACATATTAGACTTTCAGTTGTGGATGCAACTGCACCAGATAATATCAGCCTTAAAAAAGCAGTATCATTATCTATGTCATTTCTGCTTCCAATAGCATCTCTTGGGATTAGTATATTTAATCCTATTTGTAAAAGATCAATCGATGTCTGAAGAATACATATATGACTCTCAATGCCACAGACTATTATATTTTTAAAATTATATTTATTTATATAATTAATAAAGTTCTTATTCTTACTACAACTAAATTCCATTTTTTCAAATTTAGGATATTCATTATTGTTTGTAATTGATTCTAGAGTCTTTCCAAGCTTTAATGGATTTTGTTCCGTAATAGCTATACGAATATTAAGTAGATTGCATGTATCGATAAGCTTTTTTATGTTAAATATTAATAACTTATTGTCTTTAATACTGTTTACAAGCTTTTGCTGCATATCTACTATAAGTAGTAATGTTTCATCCTCTACTAATATTTTATTATTTACATTTATTGTGGTGGAATTTTTTTTAAAAAGATGATCCATTTTAGAATTTCTTTTGTTTATTTAAATATAAATGATCTAATAAACTTAGACATCAGTTCTTTCGAAAGCACTTTGAGTAACCCCCTTGTTGCAGCCTGTTCTCATTACGCTAGACTATTGAGAAAATAAAGCTGGTATTGATTTCCCCCTCTTCCTATCGTACCCATCCTTCTCCTTTTGAATCTGGTCTTCGTTCAGACGGTAAAAGAATGACTCCTCAAAGGAAAAAGGTTCTTTCTTTGTTTGAAGAGATTGGTTCTGGAATACATCTCAGTGCGGAGGAAGTACATTCCAAACTGACAATTTCTGGGGAGAAGGTTTCTCTTGCGACTATTTACAGAACTTTAAGGCTCTTGGTTAAGATGACCTTCCTTAATGAACTTGATTTAAGTGAGGGAGGTAATAGGTTCGAATTGCTTAGTCATGATCATCCAGATCATCATCATTTGATTTGTATTCGTTGTGGTAGAACAGAAGAGTTTGAAAATAATGATGTTATTAATGCTGGTAAAGCAGCAGCTAAAAACTTTGGATTTAAATTATTGGAGTCATCGTTAAACGTAAGAGCATTATGTCCAAAGTGTTTTAACAAATAAACCTTTTTTTTAATTTAATTCTCCACCACAACTAGAACCAGCTCCAGCAGTACAGCCAAAACAATGATTCCCTATTGAAATAGGATTATTCTTTAAAGAGGTAAGTGGAGTCAATAGATCTTTCAAGTGCATAATGTTACCTTTTCTTTTCATTCCAAGTTGTTGGTTAAAATCACAATCATATAGATAACCTTTCCAATCAACACTCACAGTTGTTCTACACATTACTGAGTTAAGATTAGCTGGATTATGATTATCTTTAAGTAATTTATTATACTCTTCTAGTTTCCCAATTGTCTTTAAATAGTTTTCATATCTATTAATTGGCATATTAGCTAAAACAAATAAATTTGAGAAGAAAATACCATACCTTTCTTTTAGTTCTCGTCTATAAGTATCTTCTAATTCTTTTTGGGATGGTGGAAGTTGTGGACCGCCTGGATTATATACTAGATTTAAAAGTAGACCTTTATCTTTTATTCCATAACCAAAAGTGTTAAGCTTTTTAAGAGCTAATATACTTTTTTCAAAAACACCTTTTCCACGCTGTTTATCTACATTGCCCTCGAGATAACAAGGAAGTGAAGCAGTTATTTGTACTTTATTTGATGCTAGAAAACTTGTTAAATGTTCATAACCTGACTCTGTAAGTATTGTTAAATTACATCTGTCCATTACTTCAACATTAAGGCTACGTACTTCTTCTACTAATTGCTTAAATTTGGGATGAAGTTCAGGGGCTCCTCCAGTAATATCTAGTAGCTTAATATTGTTAGCCTTTATAACTTTAGGTATAAGATTTATAATATCATCGCTCATCATTTCTGTTCTGCTTGGACTAGAATCAACGTGACAATGACTGCAGGCTTGATTACATTTATAACCTATATTTATTTGCAAAGTATCAAGATAGTCTCTCTTGATTTTTGGGAATTTTGTTTGAGTTATCTCCATAGTAATCTATATATATCTAGCATAATATGTCATTATAGTTAAAATATTTATTTAAGTTCGAATACTTTATAATTTTTTTTACTAATTAGCTAATAGTTACTAGCTAATTGTTTAAACCAAGCTATATATTCTTTTGGACCATCATTAATAATCATATTGAATTTTAAATCATCATTAGGATCACTAATGCCTGTCATATCTGTTCCATTAATTCTTGGTCTTAATACCTGTTCGTTGCAGCTGTTTACAAATAAAACTTGATTATCTTTATTATATAATTCTCCCAACCTTTGGATTAATGTTAAGAAGCCTCTATCGCTTCCACCTCTTAACCAGGAATTATATTTATTGTCTTTAACCGAGGTTACTGTATCTCCAACACCTATTAGCAGTGGCATTTGATCACTAGGTATTTTATCTCTACATAGTTCTATTAATTTACTATGTGTCTTTGGCGCATTTCTGACGTTGAAGCTTTCACCGAAAGGATAAACGCCAGTTTTGTTTGCTATATATTTATTTAATAACAATAAAAGACCTGCTTCTTTTATTGCACCCTTGATAATGAACTGAATATCTGTCGTCCCGAATTCATTTTGAGTTGAATATTTCATTATTTCTCTACCATCTCTTATTCCTATATTTGGCATCAAATGTAAATAAAAAGAATTTTCTAAGCCAAACTTTTTAGAATCTTCTAGTAAGTTATTCATTATTTTTTCCATAATCAATTGCATCTCTTTTACTTTTTGAAAATCATTTTTAACGTAGCCAAAAATTTCATTAAAGTTTAAGGTGGGAGTAAAACGCGTATCACATACAGCTACATCAATTAATTTACTTCTTAATTCATTTGGAAGATTTGGTAAGAATTCTTTCAATTCATTAGATAACATTGAGCGCATCATCGTTGGGATTTCTGTTAAAAACTTAATCTCATTATCTTTGATCCCTGGATGGGATAAATTACTAAACCTATCTTGAAATTCAACTCCACATGCAGCAAGTCCAGGTAGGTATAAGCCGTTTTCTTTTGCTTTTGTTTTTGAATTAAGTGCCTTCTCTATTAAGCGATTAACACCTCTTCTGCCCTCATGCTCCCCGCATGTTAGGACTGCAAACTTTTCTTTTAATCTTGAAACGTCCTTAACATATTCTTTGTTGATCTCTCTTTTGAGGGGGTCTTGAACTAGTGGAATACAAACACCATCAAGATCCTGAACTATTAGGATATTTTGTTCATTTATTATAGTTTCAATAACTTCTTCTTTCGTCTTAAACATTTTCATAAAAGAAGCCTTTGAATATTAGCTTACTCTAGTTCAAATGAAGATACTCTTTCTTGATAGTTCTTATGCTTAAATAAGCATATAGATTTATCCATTATAATAAAATTTATTTTTAAAAGTTTCTTATTATTGTATATAATATAATTGAATGCTAATAAACTGTGTTTGATAAGAATTTTAGTAATAGCTTCTTTGCTCAGCCTTATTCAAGTGAATCTATAGCCATAAGAATTAGAGAGGTTTTGAATGGAAAAGTAGGATTTTATAGCGTTGGCTTGTATCCTGCCTCTCTTGCCTATAACTGTGCGTTGCAAAATGAAGGCTTCAACATTCTTTTGGCTCCTAGAGACGGCAGAGAACTTTTTGGTGCTTTTTCTACTATTGATCTATGTGAAATGGATAAAGATATAAAAAATAAAATTGAATCTATGGCAATTTCAAATGATAATAAATCAGGAGGATATAATACTCTTAAGGATTTAATCATTAACTGTGAATTAGTTGTTTTGAGTTCAAATAGTAACCATATAATAAACGACGTTAATTTAGCATTTAAGCTCAAAAAACAACTAAATCGAGATAATGTTTTAATAGCTTGCTTGGTTGGTTCATTTTGCCATGATTATAATTTTAATGAATCTTTTGTGTTATGCGAAAAATTAAATGACCTAGCTTTTTTTTCAGGTTTTCATCGACACGGAGCCCTTCGAAATCCATTGGATAGTTTTACTGCTAATTTTTGTCATCCAGACGCTATGAATGCAATATTAGGTGCCAAATTATTAAATAAAATTTCACCAAATATTCAGGTTTCTGCTGGTATTCATAATGTTGAAGGCCAATATATCAAAGCTGCTAAAAATATATCTTCAATCTTAGCGGGCTTTGGTCATACTTTTCATAAGAATAATCCTGGATTGCTACCAACTTTATTAACACTATTATTGGACCAATGTCTAGATCAGGCAGCCTACGTTTCCATGTGTAGAACAGATAGGGAGAATTTATATAAAAAACAACCTTTTCCTATTACAGAACTTGGATATAGCGTTCAACGTATACAGGCGTCCTATCTTAAGGATGGTGACTTTGTACAGGTAAGAGATCATACTTTTACTCAATTAACAGCTATGGTTGCCGATGTGAGAGGGAGCATGATGCTGCCTGTAAGTGGCAAACCCACTAGGAATTTTCAAGCCGGTGAAGTCCTGGCTGAAAAGATGATTGAGTATAAAAGATGTCCAAAAGGGGTAGATGAGTTTATAGAATGGTGCGAAAGGTCTGGTCTTAAACGTGGTGCTTTAGAAGGAATTAATTCTTTAAATTATTGGCCAGATATCTTAAGAAAATATTCAATCCCCTTGAATAATTCCTCAATGATTAATCTTTTATATATGTGTATAATGGGCCCTGATGAAATTAAAAAATATATTTATAGTGTTATGACAAGTAGCCGGGAATTAGCTAATTATTGTCAAGAATCTGTTAAGTCATTCCAGAGCAAGAAAATATCTGAGGCACTAAATAATTTCCATTTAAAAACTTCTATAGATCTTGTAATAAAGTCACTAACTGATGAAAATCAATCGTTTTTTGAATTAAATGAGCTTGATTTTGATAATCCACTAGGACAAGAGGATAAGCCGATTTATAAAAAAGTTATTGATTATATGGAAACTTATCTAATTGAATCTAATTTATAAATAAAAATCTATGGATTTTGAAAAATTAAACTTAATTACTTGCAATTTTTTTAATAATAGTAAACTTTTAAATATAGATTTTATAGATTCTGGCCTTATAAATAAAACTTATATTATTGAACATTTAATTAATGGTAAAAAGTCTAAATTTATTTTGCAGTGTCTTAGTAATGTATTTGAATCTTGTGAGCGAGTTAATATGAATCATAAGTTAATAACCGATCATATTGAAAATAAAATTAAAAAAAATTATCTAATATATGACAATCAAAGATGGGAGGCACCATGTTTAATTAAGTGTAATTCTAATAATCTTTTTGTTTTCCCTTTTCGGTCAGATCTTTGGCGAGCAATGGAATATATAGATGATACTCTTAGCTTTGATGTTTTAGAAGATAATAAAATGGCTTATCAAACAGGAATTGGGCTTGCTAAATTTCATTTAATATGCTCTGATATTGACCTTGATAAAGTAAAAAATACTATTAAAGATTTTCATAATACAAAGCACTATATTGAAAAATTTAATATTAGTATTAGAGATTATAACTTTCTTAAATTAGATGATGAAATACATAAAAGGGTTCATGACTTAATTTTTAGCTTATCTAATCATATTTTCTATGTTGAATCTTTATTAGGATATTTAAGTAGAAAATCAATTCAACGTAGTTTAATACATGGAGATCCTAAGTTAAGTAATTTTCTTTTTGATATTAAATACAAGTATGTTGTTTCATTGATAGATTTAGATACTGCATCATCAGGTTATTTGCTCACTGACTTAGCCGATTGTTTACGTTCAATTTGTAATATTGCTGGTGAGGATCCAGATAATATAGAGAATGTATATTTTGACATTAACTGTTTCAGGCTTTTTTTAAAAGGCTATTTCTCAATATCTAATCAAAAGTGTGATTACTTTTTTGGGCTCCTCCCAGAATTCATTTATTTGATAATAGTCGAATTAACTATCAGATTCCTGACTGACTTTTTGCAATCGAATAAGTACTTCAAAATAAAGTATAAAACTCACAATTTATATAGAGCTGAGGTTCAATACCGATTACTTTCCAGCTTAGTTACTCAAATCCCTACTTTGTCAAAGGCACTTCATGAAATTGGGATTTCTTCAAATCCAACTTTTGTCTCAGATGTACAAAAACTTGCTTAGGGTTTCACATAATCCAACTTGTCACTAAAGTAAAATTGATATTTATTTTTTCTTGTGGCAAAGGAATTAACCCATAGGGCCGAGGAGCTTAAACAATTAGGTTGGAATCAGGAAGATGTGTACAAATATATTGAATTATGGGATTACAGGCAAAGGTGGGGCTCCATAAATTTAGAGAGAGAAGATAGGTTGTTTTTAAGGAAAGCAGAATCTTTATTACCTGAAATTTCTAAAAACAAAGTTTCAGTTAAAAAACCTCTCAAGGAAAAGTCATATTATTGCTGGGTTCAGTTTTTTCTGAATGAAATGAATGATTTTGAGTTAAATGCAAATTTAGATGATGGCATGAGAGGTGTTTGGCCTATTTTTCTAGAGGAAGAACTTCGGATAATTGATTATTTTGAACCAGTCCTAGGCTTACCGGATACGATTAAAGCTAAATTAATTGGTCCAATTAGAGAGGAATTAGTCAAAACAGCTTTGGAAATCTATAAAGAATCAGTTATTACAAAGCAATTTGATTTCCAAGGGGCTTTGGCTAATGCCAAATTAAGTGGGAAAAACTCTAGTTGGAGATCTCTTAGAGATGGTGACTTTGAAAGCAATCAAGACTATCAAATAATTGACAAAGCAAACGTTCTGGAATTTCGTAAAAAAGTCAATAAAAATCTTTTATCATTTATAAAAGACAATTTACCTTCTCTAGCTGAGTCTGATAAATCTTTACCTCCTAATGATTGGATAAATTAATAGCCAATTATCAACTTATGTGGCTAAAAAGAAAATAGAGATAATTAATTCTTTGACTTCCCAACGTTTTGAAACTCTTCAATTGCATGCAGGTCAAGTACCAGACCCTGCTACCAATTCTAGGGCGGTACCTATTTATCAGACAAGTTCATATGTTTTTAACGATGTAGATCATGGGGCAAATTTATTTGGTTTGAAGGAATTTGGAAATATTTATACCCGCTTGATGAATCCTACAACGGATGTTTTTGAAAAAAGAATTGCAGCACTTGAGGGAGGAGTAGCTGCTTTGGCTACCGCATCCGGACAGTCTGCACAATTCATTGCGATTACAAACTTCCTTACTGCAGGAGATAGTTTTGTATCAACATCGTTTTTGTATGGCGGCAGCTATAACCAATTTAAAGTTCAATTTCCACGCTTAGGAATTAATGTCAAGTTTGCTGATGGTGATGATCCAGAAAGCTTTGAAGAACAAATTGATTCATCTACAAAAGCAATTTATGTTGAGTCCATGGGGAATCCTCGATTTAATATCCCTGATTTTGAGGGGCTATCGAAATTAGCTAAATCGAAAAATATTCCTTTAATTGTTGATAACACTCTTGGCGCTGCTGGAGCATTAATTCGTCCCATTGAACATGGCGCTGATGTAGTTGTTCAAAGTGCTACAAAATGGATAGGAGGCCATGGAACTAGTCTTGGAGGAGTGATTGTTGATGCAGGAACTTTTGATTGGGGAAATGGAAAATATCCTTTAATGAGTCAACCCAGCGCTGCTTATCATGGCTTAGTTCATTGGGATGCTTTTGGATTTGGGAGTGATATTTGTGGAATGCTTGGAGTCCCTGCAGATCGAAATATCGCTTTTGCTTTAAGAGCTAGGCTTGAGGGGTTACGAGATTGGGGCCCTGCAATCAGTCCATTTAATTCATTTTTATTACTTCAAGGATTAGAAACTTTAAGTTTAAGAATAGAAAGACATTGCTCTAATGCTCTTTCATTGGCTAAGTGGTTAGACGATCATTCAAAAGTTGATAATGTTAGTTATCCTGGATTACCGTCGGATAATTACCATTCAAGAGCCTCTTCTTATATGACTAATAGAGGAAAGGGCTCCATGTTGATTTTCTCTCTGAAAGGCGGCTTTGATGATGCTGTAAAGTTTATAAACTCTTTGAAACTTTCGAGTCATCTAGCAAATGTAGGCGATGCAAAAACATTAGTAATTCATCCTGCTTCAACAACTCATCAACAATTATCTCCTGAAGAACAGTTGTCTGCAGGCGTTACTCCTACTATGGTAAGAGTTTCTGTTGGTATAGAACACATTGATGATATTTTAGAGGATTTTGAGCAGGCTCTAAATTTAATTTAATTTTCCAAAGAGGTGTATAGATATGGCTTTAATACTGCCTCGTAGTTATCATAAAATTTCATCAATTGAAAAAAATCATATCTCGTGGATTGAGCCTGAATTAGCTGAGAGACAGGATATTAGACCTCTTAGGATTGGGATATTAAATATTATGCCTTTGGGAAAACAATATGAATTTAATTTATTACACCCGTTAGGACTTTCTCCCCTACAAATAGAACCTATTTGGATAAGATTAAAATCTCATTCATATAGAACTTGGGATCTAGAACATCTAAAAAACTTATATGTTCATTGGGAGGAAGCAATGTCTCCAACTCCTCTAGATGGGTTGATTATTACTGGAGCACCTGTGGAACATCTCCCGTTTGAAGAAGTTAATTATTGGAAAGAATTAGTAAATCTAATTGAGGAAGCAAAATTAAAATGTGCAAGCACCTTAGGATTATGTTGGGCTGGTTTTGCAATGGCATATATGGCTGGAGTTGAAAAAAATAATTTCAATAAAAAACTTTTTGGTGTATATCCAATGAGGAGTCTTGTTCCTGGTCATTCTTTAATGGGAACACAAGATGATGAGTTCCTTTGCCCCCAAAGTAGGCATGCTGGGTTGCCTGATATTGAAATGGAAAACGCTGAACGAAAAGGCAAGCTTAGATTGTTGGCCCATGGCGAAAAAGTAGGTTATACAATTTTTGAAACACCTGACCAAAGGCAATTAATGCATTTAGGACATCCCGAATATAATGTTGATCGATTGAAAACTGAGATGGAAAGAGATAAAAAAAGAGGCGATGTACCTCCTCCAGAAAATTTTGATTTAACTAAATCAAATACGTCATGGAGATCACATAGAAACTTATTATTTCAACAATGGTTGTGGTTCTGTTATCAACGTGTAAGTCTAAGTGTTTAATTTTCTTAGATTTATCAGGACATAGATTCTCTGAGGGAAATTTTTTGACTATTTTAAAGGAGGCATTACATTACTTGGATCATGAATGGTTTTGATTTCTTGTAATTTTGGAAGCCAATCTTTAAATGCTGATGATAATTCTTTTTCATGCCATTCCAAATGTGGGTGTATTTGCGCAAGATGCACACCAGGACATACAAATTCTAAATTATTCCAACACTCTTGCATCCATTCAAGAGATTTTTTTCTCTTTGATTTATCGTAGGCATCCCAAGCTCCATTAATCCAAGGTTTCCAGATCGCGTCACGATGAATAAATGATGTATCAAGATCATTTAAATGTGTTAAACCTCCTAGTTGTTGAGAAGCTATATAGCAATTTTTATTAGGTCTTTTATTGAGTAATTCTTTAAGGATTTTTAATACTTTTGGATTACGCTCTTGCCATGCAGGGCCCAGCAAACTAAGAACTTCGGAGTGGTTTGAATTATTATTTTTATTATTTCCTAAGCTTAAGTATGGTAAAGAGTTCATATCATTGAATTTACTGATGATTCTATTTCGAGAAAATGGCAATCTTTCTAATAAATTAATCAAAACGGATTCATCATCAGTATTTTTAACTTCACCAATTGCATGAGCAAAGATATCTTCGCCATATATCCACTGAAAGCTAAGTGAGTTAGGCCAACTTTCGGCTTGATTAATACATTCAGATAGCTGAGAACATGAAAGATTTGCTGTCCAACTTAATAATGGTCTTAATGGCTGAGTCTTTAACTTTACTTTTGTGATTATGCCAAGAAATACAGCTGCTCCACAAAGGGCTTTCCATTCAAAAGATGAATCTTTTTTTGTATTTGGTCTTAATAAATGAAATTCTTTGCCATTTCCCCAAAAACCTTTAATCTCCTTGATCTGATCAATCGCTAAGCCTCTGCTTCTACTAAGTGGACTTATTCCTCCGGTCAAGATATATCCCATGCCTGTTATTCCAGACAAACCAATTGGAAAACTTCTTTGATGCTTTTTTAAAAAAGACGATAATTCTCCCATCATTACCCCAGCCTCAATTTCTACATCTTTTTTGTCTGAATCGAAAGATATGCTTTGGTATTTTTTTCTTAGGTCCAAAATCCAATGTTTGTCTGCGGCGGCTCTACTTGTAGTTCCTCCACTAGACACTAAAAATGGTCTTGAAGTTTGTTGGGATAATCTCAGTGATTCGAATAATTCTGAATTGACATTTTCAAAAACCCCAAGGACATCACTATCTTTGGAATTTTGATTTTGTAGTGATATTGAATTTTTAATAATCGGCTCCTTTTTCTATAATGAATTTCTTAAGTAGATATTTTATAAAACTATATTCAATTAAACTAGATTATTGGCTAAAAGCATTTTGATTTCCTCTGCATCAATCAATTATCAATATCCATCTAATATTGGAATTGTTTTATGCGGACATGGGAGTAGAGATCCTCAAGCAGTAGAGGAGTTTATTAAAGTAGTAAATAAAATAAAATCTAGAATACCCAATATTCCAGTTACCTTCGGGTTCCTAGAATTTAATCGACCAATAATTAGAGAGGCCTTAGATCAAATTAGAAATAAGGGTGTAGAGAGAGTAATCGCTTTACCAGCGATGTTATTCGCTGCGGGACATACTAAAAATGATATCCCTGCGGTTTTGAATAAATACTCTGCTGAACATGGACTTCCCATTCTATACGGCAGAGAGCTTGGCCTTAATTCTTTGATGATTGGAGCAGCAGGAGCAAGAATCCAAGAGATAATTGATAGTAATCCAGTATTTCCGCTATCTGAAACATTACTTGTCGTATCAGGGAGGGGATCATCAGACCCAGATGCTAATTCAAATGTTTGCAAGATTACGAGGATGCTCGTTGAGGGATTTGGTTTTGGATGGGGAGAAACCGTTTTTTCAGGAGTTACATTTCCCCTGGTTGAGCCTGGCCTCAGACATGCCCTTAAATTAGGTTTCAAAAGAGTAATTCTCCTGCCTTATTTTCTTTTTTCTGGAGTTTTGGTAAGTCGTGTTAGAGATCATTCTATGAAAGTTGCCAAGGAAAATCCTGATGTGCAATTTTTAAACGCAACTTACTTATCAGACCAAGATTTAGTTATTGATACTTTTATGGAAAGAATTCAAGAAGCTTTTAATGGAGAGAATTTTATGAATTGTGCTTTGTGTAAATATCGTTCTGATTTACTAGGTTTTGAAAGTGAAGTTGGACATAAGCAGATCAGTCATCATGAGCATGTTGAAGGTTGTCTAGACATTTGCCCAGAAAATATCGCACATAAACACGCTCATGAACATTTTCCTTATCCTCATGCTGAGCATCCTTTAGGACCTGTCACGCTTCGCTCTTTAAATAGCAGCCAAATCTAAAAAAAATAGGTTTATATTAAAGAATCATTTGTCTCTTTCTTGCCTGCGACGCAAGGGACTCGTTATTTATACATTTTTTTAATGTTTGGTTTCGGCTCTTTTCCCCAAGTGATTTCCACAACTAGTGAAGAGTTTTCCACTGCGAAAAACTAAAACCCTAGTTTTCGAGAAGAACTTGTGGGATTCAATAGAATTTTTAATAGTAATTTGCACTTAGACATCTTAAGCGGATAAACCTGTTCTATTTGAGATGCGTCCTTGAGAAGCTTTGGAATGACATGAGTCTACCCTTGTCTTGAATTCTTAGTATAGCTTTTCTTTACCTTTGACGTTTTATGGAAAATTTAAGATCCTTAACTCATGGATTTAGAACTTTAAAAAAAGGAAATGGAGTTTAATCAAATTGAAACTCGTATTGATTCGATAAATAGTGATGAGACCTATTGTTGTGAAAATGACTTGGACGTTTTGTCTATCAGTCTTGAAGCTGAGGTGCCTGAAGCCCTTTATATAGGTATGAAGGATTTTATAAGTGGGAACGAGAATTGGGATCAATCCAAGCTTATTAGCTCAGCTATCGCAAATTTTCTTTTTCAAAATGGTTCTGAAGATAGAGCTGTTACTGAGAAATACTTAAATGATATTTTTAACCTTTAAAGTCGATAATTGCCTTTTCGCATGCTCTTTTAGTTATTGCCATCATTGTTAAGGTTGGGCTTTGCCACGATGAAGTAGGCCAGCAAGCTCCATCAACTACCAATACATTGCTGCATTCCCATAGACGATTCCAATTGTTTAGAACGCTATTTTCCTTGTTTTTTCCCATTGGTGCTCCTCCTACCTCATGTATGTAATAACCAGGGGGTGGAGCATCGTTATTAACAGCAACAGATTTACTTAGAATTTGCTTGGTAAATGGAATATTGAGGATTTCATTCACTGGAATAATATTTCCATTTCCAGAATTGATAATGAGCTCAATCATTCTGTTCATTTCTGTGACCATTCGCTTCTCATTTTCACGCCAAACTATTGAGATGTGTGGTACGGAAATATCATATTGATCTTTGTTTTTTGATAGAGAAACAGTGTTGTTATGATTCGGGAGTACTTCTCCATGACCAATAAGGAATCCTGTTTTTGTGTCTTTATATTTTTTTAAAACATCCGGTGGTTCAAATCTATCGATTCCTCCCCAGATTCCATATCCACCGACAAAGTTGTTTTTAGTTGATCGGTTTCTACCGATGGGAATAAAGAAGCTACCAGCTCCTGTTAAAAGATGAATATCTTTATTATTCGAATAACCAGTCAAATTCTTTTCAATTGGAACAGTAAAAAACCTACAGGTTGATATATGATCCATTAGGTTCTTTCCTAATGAATTGGAGGGGTCAATTAGACCATTTGAATTATTACTTTCTTCGGAACTTAATAGAATTCTAATTGTTTGGATTGTAGATGAACATAATATTATTAATTTACTTTCTAATTCACTTCTCTCTCCATTTTTTTTGTTTACTATAATAACACTTTTTGCAGACTTTCTATCCTTATTTAATACTAATTTCTCTACAATATGGTCTGTAAGTATTTCAACTTTACCTAACCTAGTGGCTTCTTTTAATGTGCTACCTAAACTGCTATATCTAGGCCATTTCGTTTTATCCCTATTGGCACCAAAACCTCTGGAATGTATGAAGGGGAGATTTAATTTTTCTTTTATATTTGATGCGAATCTTTCTTCGCTTTCTGTGAATGGAAGTTTGCCAATATATTCACCATTAGGTAGCTGATTGAGATCGTCTTTGTTGCCATATATTTTTAGAAAACTCTCTATTTCTGAATAATGTGACTCAAGATCTTTATAACTAATAGGCCATTCCAGATTGTATTCTCCCTCTTTTGAAGCTTCAAAATCTTCATCAGCTAATCTTAAAGTTATGCCTCCCCAAGTAAGGCTCCTTCCACCAACTTGATTGCCTTGCGTCCAAATGAAAGGGGCTTTTGGTGGATGTGTGTAAGGATTTGCTTTTTTGCTTGCATAAAGTAAGGGATTTGATTTCCAGAAACCTGGATGATGAGGTTGTTTTTGATAATTTCCAGTTGTTACCCCTATCAGTCTCCGAACCATATTGCAAGGCTGTGTTCCGTTCGCCTGCTTGATTCCTAGTTCAGGGCCTCTTTCAATTACTAATGCTCTAACGCCAGCCTTGGCCATTGTTAAGGCAGCCATTCCTCCTGTTGCACCGGAACCGATAATTATGACTTCATACGGCTTGTCAATCATTTCTGGTACTTGTATTTTTTAAATGTGGAGGTTTTAGCAAATTATTTTTTAATATATAAAATATATATTAAATCATAGGCTTGATTTTTAGTTAGTTAGAAAATTTGATTAATTTATATCGTTTTTATTTTCTCTGATAAAACTTTATCTTAGAAAATATTTTATTTGATGATTTATTAAATCATTTTATGTAAATATTAAGATCAATAAATTGATTTGTTTTTATGATTTAGTAGAGATTATAGTCGTATTTTTTACTTCTAATATATTCTAATATATATTAAAATCAATATTTAACTGTTAGCCCCTTTTGAATTAAAATAAAATTATTTGCAGCTATTGGGAAGTTATGTTTAAACCTCTTCTTTTCTTTGTAAGCTCGGTTCTATTTTTCTTTTATTCTCTGCCAGCTTACGCAGCCTTGGACTATGGAAAGCAAACCCTCATAGGTGCTGATTTCTCTAACACCGATTTAAAAGGTGCGACTTTCTATTTAAGTGATCTTCAAGATGCTGATTTCTCAGGTAGTGATCTTCAAGGGGCTAGTTTTTTTGATGCAAAGCTGGAAAACGCTAATCTAAGTAATACAAATATGAGAGATGTAACAATGGATGCAGCCATACTTAACGGTGCAAACCTTTCAAATAGCATACTAGAAGGTGCTTTTGCTTATAACGCTAAATTTGAAAACGTTATTATTGAAGGTGCCGATTTTACTGATGTATTGATCGCGAATGATGTTAAAAATAAGCTATGTATTATCGCAGAAGGTATAAATAGTGTAACTAATAAAAAAACAAGTGATACATTGGATTGTTTTTAGATCTTATGCTCATAACAAAAACTATTAATCAATCTAAATATATTGTTTAGATTTCAGTTTTATTTATATTGATTTTACCTACCTTTTAGTTTTTCCATTTATTTGGATAGTTAAAGATTACTTCCATCATTAAATTATTTAAACAATTTCTTAATCTCGTAAGTATAAAATTTAATTTACTATTTTTGAAATGCTTTATTCCAGCAATGAGAAGATAGACCAATAGACATTAGTACTTCAAAAATTTCTTGATCATTTCGAATTTGACTTATTGTTGAAGCCTGAGAAATATCAAAATAGAAATAAAATAAAGCTACTAATAGAAAATAAAGACTATATCGTTTTGCAGGGAAAGCATCAATAGAGGGCCATGCTCTCCAACCAATCCATCCAAGAAATATACAAGAAATTTCGAACGATGGGTCTAGTAGATAATGATGAAAAAAGTGAATATTATGAATGCTAGTTTCTCCTTGACTATTTATTGCCCTTATAGAATCTAGTCCAATCCCAGTTAGGCGCTCACCCCAACTTATTTCTTCGCCAGCAACAAAAAAACAAATTAAAGCCAAAACTAACCAAGCTATCCATTTTTTATTAATTCCTATTCTTCTGCGTTTAAAAAGAATCAGACTTGAACAAATAAAACCAAGGAAATATGCTATAAACTGTATCCACTCCAAAGGGCCATCTTCGCTTCTAAACCAGTCAAACCAGCTAATTCCTACTACGTTTCTTCCATAAGGAAATATATATACAAAACCGTAAATAAATAATAGATAAATAACAGGGAAAATATCTACGGTGGGCTCAATTTTCCCCCAGCTTGTGTAAAAGACTTTTGGCTTGAAAGGAGTGTATGGATTTAGGTACTTAAGAATTGAGAGCATATTTGGCTCAAGGTACTTTTAATTTTAGTATATATTCTTACCCTCTTTTATTGCCTAGTTACCTTAATTGTAATTTGTGAACAAACTAGTTGTTTCTACTGAGAAAGTTTTAACCTTTAGACATTATTTAGAAAATAATATTTAATGTCGTAAAGAAACTATAAAATAGTTTCTTTACTTTTTTTACTTTTGTTAGGCCTAATATTTAATTATTAGTTTTGCTTGCAGAGTAGTTTTTTAAATTGGCAAAAATCCTTTTTCTAAGTAATGGCCATGGAGAAGACCTCTCAGGGGCGCTTATGGGGAATGCCTTTAAAAAACTTGGACACGAAGTAAATGCTTTGCCTTTGATAGGCAATGGAGAAAATTATTTAAAGACAGGATTGAATGTTCTTGGGAAGACCAAATCGTTTAGTACAGGTGGAATGGGCTATACAAGCCTAAAAGGTCGAATTCTTGAATTAATTCAAGGTCAGATATTTTATCTAATAAAACGAATTTACCTTCTATTAAAGATTGCATCTAAATATGATTTATTAGTTGTAGTTGGGGATGTTATCCCCGTTACAGCGGCATGGTTAACTGGGTTGCCGGTAGTTACTTATTTAGTAGCATATTCCAGTCACTATGAAGGGAAGCTAAGACTACCTTGGCCTTGTGCTAGTTGTTTATCTAGTGATAGATTTTTAAAAATTTATACTAGAGATATTCTTACTGCGGATGATTTAAAAAATAAATTTTTTGGCAAGGTTGAATTTATTGGGAACCCTTTTATGGATCCATTTCTAACTCAGCAACAAATTTTTCCACAAAATATAAAACGTTTAGGTATTCTGCCTGGGAGTAGAATTCCTGAGGTAGGTAATAATTTATGCTTAATCCTTAGAGTTATTGAGTACCTTTCAAATTTAAATAGTGAATATACTGATATAAGTTTTGATGTTGCTTTGGTTCCTTGCTTAGACGATAATACTCTGAAGAATATAATTACTCCAGATGGATGGAGATTGCACTATCAAGTTGAGAATCATAAGGCTTTAAAATTAATTAAAAATAAATCTATTGTCAATATATATAGGAATTCATTTGTTAAAGTTGTTCAAAGCAGCAATGTTTTAATTAGTATGGCAGGTACTGCTACGGAACAAGCCGCTCTCCTTGGAAAGTTAATTGTTCAAATAGAAGGGAAAGGACCACAGTTTAATGCCGCTTTTGCTGAGGCACAAAGAAGATTACTGGGACCTAACATATATTGTGCTAATGGATCAGTTGAAGAGGATAAACACATGCGTAAAACATGCAATTTAATTCTTAATTTATTAGAAAGAAGTTATAGGGATAGATTATTTAAGGAAACAAATAATAAAGAAAAATTAACAAGAAAGACAGGCGAAACAATATCAGAAATAATGGCTAATTCAATTACAAATTCTTTTTTAAACTATTAAATAACTTCTTTTTTATTTTCCAATAAAATTATAAATATATTAGTACTAATACTTCTCTGGATTGTAATCTTTCCAAGAGGATGTTAAGTTATATTCTTTTTTAAAATTATCAGCTATCTCCTGTAGCCTTGATCTATCCACTCGCCATACATTATAAATACCAAAATCCCTTAATCTTGTTGGATTAAGAGATTTCCAATGACTTAGTTCTGAAGTTGCATTGTCAATTAAAATTAATACACTATTTGATGCATGCGGATGTCCAATTTGTCTGCCTTCCCATCCGATTCTTTTCTCAACAGATAATCTTTCTGATAAATTAATGATATTAACATTTGTATTAGATTCATATAAAATTATTTCATTAGTATAAAAGTGAACAGAAGGTTTTTTTATTCCAACCATTGCTATTGATTCATTAGGTTTCCTTGAACTAATTATAAAATTTGAAGCTTCTCTCAATGGCAATTGTCTATTAATATCGATTAATTTAAATAGAGGATTTATAGCTAATAAATGAAATAATATAATTGGAACTTGAAGGCTTAGCAAATTAATATTTAATGATTTTTTTGTAGCAATGCCTATAATACCAGAAACTAATAAACAAATACCTCCTCTTTTTAAGATTCCACTATTAATAAGTTGATTTGATAAATCGATCATTTCATTATCATTTATTTCATTGATGAAAGTTAAATTAGGCATAAAAACCGGTAATAAAAAAATTAAAGCAATTAAAATTAGAAAAACAACAGTAGACCACCAGCAGAAATTAAATAATTTACTTTTCTTTTTTCCTATATTAATCTCAAAATTTTCAGCCTGTCCTATAATTATGGCAGCTGCAGGTGTTGCAGGAAGCCAATAACTTGGAAGTTTTGTACCCGATAATGTAAAGAATATAAATACTGCTAAGAGCCATGAAATTGCAAAAATCAATAAAGAATCAGATGGCATTATAGTCCTTTTAGAAATATTCTTTTTTATCTCTTTAACTCCTTTGATTATACCCAGAATTAATAATGGAGTAAAAGGTAAGGAGGCTAATATCAACATTAAAACAAAAAAGAATATACCTTCTTGATGTGAATTGACAATGCTTGTATATCTTTGAAAATTATGATAGCCAAAAAAACTTTTAATGAATATATTTCCTTCTAAAATATATTCAATTATAAACCATGGCATACTAATACCCAATGCAACTAGAAGACCATACACAGGTTTTAATTGTCGTCTTAATCGATCAAAATCATTTTGAAATATTCCAAAGAGAAATAGTGCAAATATCATTAATACAATTGCTACTGGGCCTTTCGCTAGTATCGAAAATCCTAAAATTATCCATGCATAAACCCATGAATTTGTATTGGCATTTACATAACAACGCCATTGGAAAAGCATACTTAAACCAAATGTACCGCAGAGTAAAGCATCTGAAACAGCGGTACGACTCCATATCATTACAAAAGGCGAAAGGGCAAATGAAAGTGCTGTCACTACAGCAGTTCTTCTTTGATTAATGAACTTCTTTTGTGGCCATCTCAGCAAGGTTTCTCCTAAAATTATCATCAATAAAAAAGAAGAGATAGCCGAGGGAAAGCGAGCAGCAAAAGAACCTAACGTATCCCAAGATGATTGATTTGGTATTGAATAGATCAATCCCATTAACCAATAAATTAATGGTGGTTTATCAAATCTCGGTATTCCGTTGGAAATGGGTGTTAACCAATTGCCAGAAATACTCATTAAACGCCCACTCGCAGCAAATTTAGCAGGTGTTTCGTCTATCAACCCATAAGCTCCTAGTCCCCAAAAGAAAAGGATTATTCCCGCAAAGGCTATAAAGATCAGACTTGCGAAGTCACGTTTAATAAAAGAAAACACTTAAATTTTCTGATTATCTTTTATATTCATATCCTATTGTAGTTTCATATTTTGCAAAAAATAAAGACTGAACATTATCTGCTAAAAAAATTTTATCAAATAGGTCATATTAATCAGATATCTACTTAAAGAATTTTTAATTCTTTCTTCCAAATAAAATTTTTAGTCAAGTAAAAATATAAGTAGTATTTGTTTATGCCTCGGAATCCTTTAAAAGAATCCTTAAAATCTTAGAATGCTAATTAATAGAAGCTATATTAATTGCAAAAATTTATTAGCTATTGTTAGTATATAGGATCTCATTCTGGAATTTTTTAAAAAATTAAAAAGTTTGTGAAGAGATAAATATACTGATAATGATTTAGAAAATAAGGGAGAATTGATTAATTATTAAATCAATAATATAAATAAAAATTTCTAAAATTTATAGTTGGTCTCTTTCAAATGTTCTTGTTATTTCGTTTAGAAAATCCACTATTTGAATATTTGTATAGCCAAGTTCAGTTCTGAGACCTTTACATGACGAGGTAATTTCTTTCCAAATATCAGCTCTTACTATGGCTTCTCTGTCTTTTAAGTAGCGCTCTTCTCTCATTTTGATTTGATTTAAGTGATGTTATGGTTCTCTGAGTGTATTAAGAAAAAATCAAATAAATCTTTTGGATTTACTAGATTGATATCGAGTGTGTTCCTTAAAAATCAAAAAACCTATTTACATAATATATTAACGAAAAAACAAAAAAACCTTGAGCAGTAAAGAATCTTGTGGATATTAAGTATTTGGTTATCTTATATTAAGATCTCTAGAAATAAATATTTTTTAAGATTGTGAGTTTTTTATACATATCATAGAGTTTTAAACTACTTTTTTAAAACTAGTGACGTTTAGCTCATACCAATGGATTTCAGCTATGGGTTCAACAGATAAAACAGATGGTTCCCCGAAATGGATTTGTAATCTTGCGTAGTGAAGTTTTTGTTTTTTTAATTTTTTATTCCGGTCAACTTTCGGTCAATTCTTTGATTATAGATAATAAATAACAAGATTAAAAATATAATTAAATACCTCTAGCATCCCCGTAGTAGAACGGAGAGTGGGGGATTCGAACCCCCGATGGAGTTGCCCCCATGCTAGTTTTCAAGACTAGAGCCATAAACCACTCGACCAACTCTCCACTTCAAATTTTACATCATTGGCTTAGGATTTTTTCAATTAAATTTTGAAAAAAGCAAAAATCTATAAGTACAAAATCTAGTTAATGCAATTGTTTATGGAAAAAACACATGCCTTGTAGGGTTGGCGAGTATTGGATATTTAATAATATAGTTTGGTTACTTTTTTAAAGCATCTTTGAAGCGAAGGAGGCAATGTTTTCCTCGTCTATTGAAAAAAACCAATCAAACCCACTTATTCAAAAACGAAATCAAATCTATCCCTATATAGAGTTTTAAATAATTGATCTAAGAATGGATTTTCATTTGCTTTTCTTTTATTAGTTTTAATCCTGCAAAGAACTCAGTTGTCTTTTTGAGGAATGGTAAAAGGGGGTAAAGAGTTTCATAAGCCCTCCTTTCTACACCTCTGGTCTACTCCCTTCTATTTTTAAGAATGGAGTAGGAAAGCCCTAACTAAGCGAACATTATTTTAGATTACTTCTTATTAGATTTATTAAACACAAGAGCGATGACTTCTACTAAAGACATGTTTCGTTCAAGCTCTAGTCAGAGAAGGTAATAGTCGGCGAAATCCTGTCCCATTGCTCGCAAACCATAAAAAGTTCATTGGGTTTGCACTTTTTTTGGTAAATAAAAACTCATGTTAATCCTTGCATTTTCCTACATACCAGGCATACAGGCATAGCCAGTCTCGTCAATCTTTGATTTAGGAGCGTTGAGTAACTATTTAAGTTAGTTAGCCTCCCTTTTTAAAAAGAGTTTTTCTATTGTAAATCTCAAAATATACAAATTAGAGAACCTTACGAGCTAGCTTTCCTCGGTTAGGGCCTAAAGCTGCTAGTTTGCTTTCTTCGTTTTTGTCCAATGTTGGATGAACTTAGAGAAACAACACGCCAAACTTTTAAAACTTCAAGCTAAAGCGGATGCTTGTACTTCAAGGAAAGAGGCTCTAAAAATTTTAAAAAAGTCTGATAAGGCTTTTCATAAACTTTCTAGGCCATAGATGATCAAATAACAGTAGTAAGTCTAAACCTATTGATTTTTTGAATCGTGTCTACCAGGCCCCAACCTATAACTTATGCCTTTTAATTCTTGTCTTTCCAGCCGAACATCTCAGCCATTTTTCTAGTTGCAGCAAAACTGCCAATCGCACCAAGAAATAGTCCAAAAGCAATCAGGTTGATAGCTATTCCACCCATTATTTGAGCTTTAGCAAATAGAATCATTCTGATTGATGAGGAGTTACTTTTTCTCATCGTTTGACGTTTGCTTTTCTGGTTTGATTGAAATAAATAATCACCCCACAAAAAAATGCTAATCCAATCAAGTTTAGGAATAATCCCACCTATTATTTCGACTTCATCAAAGAACGCCATTTGTATTTTTATCGACTTCAAATTGTCTTGTTTAGACTAGAGATTTAAAAAAACAATTGCTTAGTCTTGTTGCTCTTCTAAAAGCAGTTAAAAGTGCTCCAAGGGAAAAAGATCCTACTCCATCAAAAATTATCAGAGTTAAAAAAGGCTTAACTCCTTTTAAAGCTGTACTTTGAAGGGCAGGATCTATCGGATCCATTAAATCTTTGTTTTATTAGTCGTCATAAACTTTGCATGTTGAGGAAGTTGGGTAGCTTTCACATTCTTCTTTCCAAAACTCTTCTCTTGTCTCAGCAGGAAATTCATAATTGAAATCATGCATTTCTCGAATATCACTCAACGCATTTTTGATGAGAAATGGAGTTTTAGCTTAATAAACCTCATGATTTAAACACCTCGGCTTTTATTCAAGCACTACTTCCCTAATTATTTTATTGGAAACATAAAAAGGGCTGACCTAAGTCAGCCCCAATACTTTCAATATAAATCAGCAGTTAATTCAATTCTGAATTAAGAATCCACTGCTGCAACTTGTTCACGAGCTTGCTTTTGTCTATCTTCAAAAATTAAAGGTTTGTAAGAAGTAAATACTCCTTTCTTAAATGTTGCAAGTAGAGATCTGTGTAGTCTTTCTGCTTTTAAGACTCTTTTTTTAGTTAGTACGAGGTTGTTCATGACCTTTTTAAATTCGTGGAAATTCCGTTCCCTACTTCCATGTAATGCACCCCATGAAGATGGAGCAAATGAATACTTAATTTAACAAGCCAACCAGAAGAACTGAAATGAAATTCAAGTACGGTTTCTTAGAAAGTCATCAATAAAACGGTCCTTACCCATCCGCGCTGGTTATCCCTATCTAAACCAAACATCAGTAAAAGAAAAATCTTTTTTATGTCTAATAGATCGGTGATCTGATTGATCAAACTTTGTTTCGCCGAAAAGCTATCTTCCTCTACCTATCATGACTTCAATCAATAATTCCTCAGCAGCTAAGTTTCTAGCTCTTTTCTGCATACCTGCGCTAATCCTTGCATCAGGTTCATTGGATGTTGCTAAATCAGTAACCGTCAACAATGTATGGATTTAACGAATCAACAATTATTGCAAGCTTGGCTATACCCGCTGGGGAGTTCATTGGTTTTTCAACAATCCTTGTAAATAGATTTCGCCAGTGCATGTGATGATTACTTCTACTCCAGCTAAATCAAATAAGAAATCATGGCACGGACTTGGTGAGTATATTGGTGAGATTTTGTTTGATCTATAAGCTCGTTAGTAAGCCATAGGACCAATATTTAATTATTGTCAGAATTACATAATGTAATGGTCTTTTAATACATAAAAGTTTCCAATAATATGTAATGCTTTTGGTTCTTTTATATCTTTCATGGCCTCTAATTTTTATATCGTTCATCACGAATTTAGAGCTGGTACTTCATCTAAGTGGTGGGAAACTGCTTATGCAGCAATGGCACCTGGCGGTGGATGGGATGAGGCTGTAGCAGCAAATAAAGAAAAAGGTTTTTTCAACCACTCTGCTAATGCTGTGACTTCTGATGGCCCTGTTTACTGTATTTGGGAAACCAAGGAGAACATTACGGTAGAAGAATTTCAGGAATTCATTGATGGTCCGACAGGCCCTGGATTTGGTCTGAACGCATTAATGAATATCTGCAAACCAATAGACACATCATTAATGAACGGACAAACTCCATACCCAAGAGTTTTCTCTTAAAACAGTTAAATTAGAGATGGTTGACAGCCGATTGCTATCGGAACGAGAAGGGCTGACTTTGGTCAGCCTTTTTTTCGTCGCTAGTCTTCATGATCGCGATTGACCACTTTGTTATAAACAAAACAGAGATAATCAACTTTGGAGTATGAATAATTAAAGAATATTGTGCAATCTATAATTAATTAAAAACTAATTATAGCAATTATTTGCAGCGGATATGTTGTTAGTTCTTTAGGAATAAATGCTAGTTTTTAAGACTAGAGCCATAAGCTACTGATCAACTCTGCACTTAAAATTTACCTTATTAGCTTCTGAAATCTTAAAAAAGTCTCAAACAACATTTTATTTCAATTTGCTATTAACTCAGTTTCAAAGAGGATCCTTCTAGATCTATAAAAATTTCAGAACCTATAGATTCTTTGTATGCATAAATTTCAATGAGATTATTTGTGCAATAATTTCAAGCATTGGTAAATCACATTCATGGCAAGCAACAAGAGCCCACAATCACGTTTCCTTGGAGACCTTCCTATGGAGGGTGGTATTACTCAAAAAGAGAAATATCGTTATGTAGCTCATTTGATGTTTTTTATTGGATGCGCTCTATTTTCCTTTGGGATTTGGGCTCTCTCTGGCTTTACTGCTTCTAGCGGGGCAACAGGACCATTTCCTTTCTAAAATGAGAGGAATATATAATTGATTTTGATTGGTATATCTAAATAAGAAATTATTGAACCGACAATTTATTTATAGTATTTTCTCTATCTTCAATAAGTGTAAGGAGCCACTTAGATCCTAAAGCTCTAGAAATACTTCTGTTTTTAAGTAGTTCACAAATTCTTTTATAGAGTTTTTCTGATTCAATATTGGAATTGAACCATTTCTCGAATTTCAGAATTTCATCTGGGTTTTTACAAGCTCTGAGTTGATCAATAAGTGCATCATTAGTACTTGTGCTACTTATCTTTAATGGTTTATTTGTTGTAGTCATTTAAATTTTAAGTACACAAGGCATATTTAATAGTTAGCCAAATTTTCTGATTTGGACAATTATCTTTCAAACTTCTTTGAAAAACTAAACTTATTTAATTAGTACAGCATATTATTTAGGTTGGAATGAAAAATACTCTCACCCAAGCTTGAATAACTGCTTTTAAGATGGTTTGTCAAGTGGGAGTAAGCATTTATCAGAATCGCAACCTGCTGGACCTGCTTCTGTAAGCTCCCCTTGATCATATCGACTCAGAGCATCAAAGAAATCGCAATTATCTCTTCTTTTTATGACCTCTGATTGCAATTTTGTGTAGCATTTCTCGTCAATAGGTTCAAAAGGAAGTCTAGGGAAGGTTGCATTTGCATCAAACCTTGCCAGCAAGGCAGCTGAAATATAACCTCCATTTTCATTGATTGTGCTATGCAGGGCTTTCGCTAAACCCTCTATCTCATTCTCTCTAAATTCAATTGTCGCAGAGGTGTTATGGTCTGTGTAGTTTGTTTGAACTTGCATGTAAAAATCAAATTGTGCAAGAGCTGAGAAGTTATTGATATCTATTTCATCTGCACCAGGTATGTTTGCCCAACTTACCTCAGTCGGGATTTCAACTAGCCACTCGGTACATTTTGGATCAAATGGATTGTCTAGTAGCTTTCCATTTACATCTTTATCTGATTGAGAAGGAACGATTGTGTATCCATAATCCATGCAAGCTAAGGCGACTGGATCGTTCTTCCTAAAAGTAATTCTTCTAATAAAACGCTGAGCTTTTGGGGGATGCCAGCCTGGAGAAGCTCCTGTCAGAAGACTTTTCGTACCCGCAGGTTGAACTGTTGTACAACGACTTGGACGGCGAATACTATGTTTATCACAATAATCAAATACTGTGTCGTTGACGATCTTCCTCCATCGACTCAAAAAAGTAGCTTCTTTGAGTTTAAAATCTTTTCCTTCTTCTGTCTCAGGTCGTCCGGCTTCCCACCATTTTAACCATGGAGTCCCAAAGGCATGAACAAAAAAGTCAAAAAGTCCTGTGAAACTGACGCCAACAATAGGATCCCATTCGCGACTCTTTCTGTATCGCTCTACTTCGAATCGATGATTAAGGAGGCAAGCGACTGACAAAGCTGCTGCTTTGAATGCATCTTCTTGTTGATTTATGTCTAATGGATCAATTTGATTAAGATGGATTTCTGCAAGATTACAGTGAAAATCGGAACCTAGAATCTCTCCGCAAGGATTAAGACCATATCTGCTGAGTCTGTGAAAAAGTTCTTTATCATCAAATGGACCGTAATTTGATTGAATCCATTTAGATGCTTCTTCTTTCCCTTGGTCGCAATAGATATCTATGAATTCATTTCTGAGTTCTATTGTTGAAAGTATATCAGCGTTTGAGCGAGCAATTGCTTCTGGTGCAAATTGGATAGCCCCCTCACCTGAATGAAATTGCTTAGTCACTGCATCGACAAGAACTTCTAATTCAGGTTTGGTGTGGTAAACACGAGTATGGTTGGCCATCCTTAATGCATCCTTCTCTGGGTCAATACTCCAATTACCATTAGAGTCTTGCCTCCATAAATTTTCTTTAGCGCCAGCGGCTTCTATATCTTGCGAAGAAAATTGTCGCATACCTGCACTTCTTCTGATATTGCCAGCAACGATTGTCACTGCTGCTTCGTCGATGAGTAGACAACATTCAATTGAAGTTAGTTTTCTTCCTACTGCTTTGTTTAAAAGATTTGCTATTCGAGGATATAAATCTTTTAGTTTTACAGGGTTCGCCATCCCTCCGAATCCTTTAAGTGATTCACCCGCAGGCCTTACATCTTTTAAATCAATAGACACATTAATAACATTAGAATTAAAACTATTGTCACTGCTTAATTCAAGGATTTTTTGATAACTGTCAACCCATCCACGTCTACTATCGCCAACTTTTATCAGTACATTATTATCTTGAATAGAAAATGTAGTCTTTTCTTTTCTTTCTTCAGATGGGGTTACTCCAATATCTGAAACACTTTCAATATTAATTGTATTTGTAACCTCTGGTAGTTGATCAATCAAGTGAGGCTCAATTATTGCACCGGTTCCGCAACCCATCATGGCTAAATCCATCATAAGTCCAAAGGCTTGCCAATCAACAAGATTTGTTGATGTGCAATTGTAGGCTCCAGAAAAATTCTTCTCTTTTTCAATCCATTCTGTTCCGCCTATCCAAAGCCATCGACCTGAGGGAAGAGCTTTTTTCTCCTGTTGCATTCTTTGCATTAAATTTATTTCTGCTTGGTTTAATCCTCCTAGCTTCTTTAGACCATCCAGGTTCCTTGTATTAACTTGTTCCCAGCTTTCACGACCTGCTGGAAGTTTCCTGCTATAAGTTCTGTAAAAGACAGGATTCGCTGCAGGTGCAGTTATTGGAAAATTAGTCGTAACATTTTTTTTACCCGATGCTGAATTATTTGTTTCGGGCTGGCTTGTTGCGATTGTCAAAATCTTTGTATCCCTTGGGTAATTTCTACGGTAACGCCATGTATAGCGTTAGCAAGTTTTTTTAACACCATCTGCAGGGGGCTCAGAAGAACAAACAAATTTTTTCTTGTAATGATGAAGAGAACACCTGAACCAGAACTCATGCAAATCCCTTCGCAGGTAAGGGCTTATGCGGATGCGGACTTTTCAAGGAGTGATTCTATGGTGGTTAAATCCCTAGAAAAATATTTAAAAAAAGTAGGAAGAGCTCTTAATAAAGATGATTTAATTTTTGATATGGCTTGTGGCCCAGGAAATATTGCCGAGAGAATTGCCAAGAATTGGCCCTTAGTAAATGTTGTAGGAATTGATGGCTCAAAGGAAATGTTGAATGAAGCAGAAAACAAACTTTCCGAAAATCTTACTGAGAATCTTTCTTATCAATTGATTGAAATTAATTCAATAGCCACAGGTGAAATACATTTTCCTTTTAAGGCTGATGTGCTAGTCAGTAATAGTGCCTTGCATCATTTCCATGATCCTTATAAGTTTTGGGGTGCATTAAAAAAACTCGGTAAAACAAAGTGTATTCATATTCATCGTGATTTAATAAGGCCTACTTCTCTAAAAAAAGCATTTGAGATAAAAGAAAAACATCTCACAAATTCTCCAGAAATTTTAAAAAAGGATTTTTATGCATCTCTCAAGGCATCATTTACAGTTGATGAAGTAACTCAACAGCTATTTGATGCAGGCTTATCACAATTAGAGGTCTTTCAAGTTGATGAGCTTTATTTTGAGATTATTGGGTGTATTTAATCTTTTCCCTGAACAATTGAACAACCAAAAACAATAATGAAATCAACTCCCCAAGACAAAACTAATTTAGAAGAAGAATTAACTGTATCTTTAAGTACGGAGATTGGTAAAAGAAGAAATTTTGCGATTATTTCCCACCCTGATGCAGGGAAAACTACTTTAACAGAAAAACTTTTACTTTATGGCGGAGCTATTCAACAAGCAGGAGCAGTAAAAGCAAGAGGAGAACAGAGAAAAGTTACTTCTGACTGGATGGAGCTTGAAAAACAAAGAGGCATATCAATTACATCAACTGTTTTGCAATTTGGCTATAAAGATAAGACAATTAATTTATTAGATACCCCGGGTCACCAAGATTTCTCGGAAGATACGTATAGGACACTTTCCGCTGCTGATAATGCTGTAATGCTTGAGGATGCAGCAAAAGGACTTGAACCTCAGACAAAAAAGCTTTTTGAGGTTTGCAGAATGCGTCAAATACCAATTTTTACATTCATCAACAAGATGGATAGGCCTGGTCAAGAACCGTTGGAATTATTAGATGAGATAGAGTCTGAATTGGGATTATCAACCTTTGCAGTCAATTGGCCAATAGGAAGTGGTGAGCTTTTTAGAGGTGTTGTTGAGCGTTCAACCAAAGAAGTTGTTTTGTTTTCTAGAGCGGAAAGAGGGAAGCAATCTAGTGAAACACGTTTGAAAATTGATGATCCGGAACTTAAAAATTTAGTAGAAGGAGAACTATTGAAAAAAGCACTTGAAGAGATTGAGATCCTGGATGAGGCTGGTTGTGAATTAAATCAGGAATTAATTTTATCTGGCGAATTAACTCCTGTGTTTTTTGGATCTGCAATGACCAACTTCGGGGTTAGGCCATTTTTAGATAATTTTCTTGAGTTATCTCAGGGACCCGTTGCTCGAAATAGCTTCGATGGACCAATCGTTCCTTCAAGAGAATCATTTAGTGGATTTGTATTTAAATTACAAGCAAATATGGACCCAAAACATAGAGATAGAGTTGCCTTCGTGCGTGTATGTAGTGGGAGGTTTAAAAAAGATATGACAGTTCAACACGCTAGGACGGGTAAACAGATCAGGCTCTCAAGGCCCCAAAAGATTTTTGGTCAAGATAGGGCCGTTGTCGATGATGCTTACCCTGGGGATGTTATTGGTTTAAATAATCCAGGGATGTTTTCGATTGGAGATACATTATTTATTGGACCTAGAGTTGAATTTGAGGGGATTCCATGTTTTAGCCCCGAGATATTTAGCTGGTTAAGAAATCCAAATCCTTCAGCTTTTAAGAACTTTAGAAAAGGTGTCAATGAATTAAGAGAGGAGGGAGCAGTCCAAATCCTTTACGATAAAGATCAAAGTAAAAGAGATCCAATTTTGGCGGCAGTTGGTCAGCTTCAGCTTGAGGTGGTACAACATCGACTTGCTAGTGAATATGGAGTGGAAACTAGGCTTGAACCAATGGGTTATCAAGTCGCTAGATGGGTAAAAGGAGGTTGGCCGGCTTTAGAGGAGGTTGGAAGAATTTTTAATTGTAAAACGGTTCAGGATGCTTGGCTTAGACCGGTACTGCTTTTTAAAAATGAATGGAATCTAAATCAGTTAAAGGAAGATCATCCTGAAATGGAATTAAACTCAGTTGCTCCGGTTGTGAGTGGTGTTGATCCTGTTTCTCTTTAAAGTAGATTAATATCTAATTAATAAAGATAGTTCAAATATCTTTTTTGAAAAATCTATGGATACTGGTACTAATTCACAATCAAATTCAAATTCACAAGATCCATATTTGAGACTTGGAATAAATGAGGGTGCAAGTTTTGATGCTATTCAAGAAGCAAGGGACAAAAAGTTAATTGAGGCTGGAGATGACCAAATCACTAAAGCAAAAATAGAAGCTGCTTATGATTCTTTGCTAATGGTAAGTCTTAAGTCAAGACAACTTGGTAATGCAAGTAACGAGGCAATAACTGCATCAAAGAAAGAAAATGAAGTAAAGAAAGTTGGTGATATAGGACCTGCTTCTCTTCTCACTAGGTTGAAAAATTTAAATCTTCCAAAATACGAGGCATCAAAATCTAATTTCTTACCAAGCTTAGAGCTGCCCTCTGGACAAGAATTAAATATAAGGATCTCTCTTGGAATATTGGCTTTTTTACTTGTTTTAATTGTGCCCTCTGAAAGTGTTGAATTAATACTTTCATTCTCAACAATAGGCTTATTTATTAGTCAGTCTCGTAGAGGTAGGCCTTTCTTTTCCTCTATCCTCTGGTGCATTCTTCTACTTACTATTGGACTTCTATCTGGTGCATTACTTTTGGGTGGGGCCCAATCATTTATTGATAACGCTGGAACATTGTCTTCAGACAAATTTGAGGCGATACCGGCAGTATTTTTACTTTGGTTAGGAGTGATTTTCCTTGATTAATCCTCTAATCGATTAAAGATATCAATTCGTCCTTGTTAATAAGATAAACATTTTTGCAGAATTGACATGTAAGTTCTGCTTTCCCATCCTCCTTTATCATTTCCTGAAGTTCTTTTTTTCCCAATATCTTTAATGCTGATAGGCTTCTTTCTCTTGAGCATCTACATTTAAAACGAACTTCTTGAGATGTGCTAATAATATCTGAATATGATTGATCAAGATCAGGAAAAACTTCTTCAATTAGCGAAATAAGGTTAGTCCCTTTTTTGTTTAATAATTCACTAAAAGATTTGATTTCTTTACATCGATCTTCAAGTAGGGCTATCAATGAATAGTCTCGTGCTGCTTTAGGTAGTATTTGTGCTAATAGTCCTCCGCTACAAACTATTCCATCCTGATTAATTCTTTCTCCAACAAACACAGCTGATGGAGTTTGTTCAGAATGTAATAAATAGGAAGCTATGTCTTCGCCTATACCTCCATTAATTAATTCAACTGTGCTGTTGTGTGGCTCACCTTTCCCATCATCTCTAATAACGTGAAGATAGCCAATGCCTGTAGCTTTTTTAAAATCAAATTTATAGTGATTGCTTTCATTTTTAATTAGGTCTAATTCAAGACTTGGATTGCCAACGTAACCTCTCACACTTCCATCTCTACCAGCATCAATGGTTAATCCTTTTAGTGGACCATTTGCGCTTAACCTCAAAGTCACCCTTCCATGGTTTACCTTCATTGCGCTTGCAAGCAAGAGGCTTGCACTCATGGCCCTACCTACAATTGCAGAAGTTAAATATGAAAGAGAATGTCTTTCTTTTGCTTCTTTTGTTGATTCAGTTGTTGATACGGCGACTAGCCTGATCCCTCCTTTCGCAGCAGTAGCTCTAACTAGTAAATCTGTCATTGATTAGTTGAATTGATTACTCGGGGATAAGTTGCCCATTGTTCAACTTATAATTTTCGGTATTCAAATTTTTAAAAAGATCGGGTTCATGAGTAACTATTAGAATAGTTTGCTTGTCTTTAAGCTTTGAGAGCAATTCTATAATTCCGTCTCTCACTGACCAATCTAAACCTGCTGTTGGCTCGTCCAATAAAAGTACTTTTGGATTCCTTAATAGTTGAACAGCAATAGCTAGTCGTCGTTGTTGTCCACCACTAAGAGATTCTGGCGGCTTCTTTAAATCTAAGTTGATTAACCCCACTTTTGTGAGAGCTGAAATTTGTTCTTCAGTCGTTAACCTCTTATGGCCAAGACGTAATTCTTGAGTTACCGATAATCCAAGAAAATATCTTTCTGGAAATTGAAAAACTAATCCACATAACCATCTGCGCTGACGTGCAGTTAGAGTTTTGTTGAACCATTTTATCTCTCCTTTTTGATGTCCAGAAAGACCGCTAATGATTTCTACTAAGGTGGTTTTTCCACTTCCACTGGGTCCTCTAACTATGGTGATTTTTCCAGTATTTGATTTTAAACACAAATCTCTAAGGATTGGCTTCTCTGCTGTTGAGGGATGGTAATAAATATTTTTTAAACTAAGCATTCTTTGTTATTGAGGCTTTGATCAATTAAATAAAGATCTTTCAATTTTCTTTAATCAATTTACATTAGATTATGTTTGATATCTTTTAGTTTTTCTTTTTTAAGATCTATTGTTTATGGAAGTTCGATTTCGTGAAGTTGATCCTTTCAATTGTTGGATATGGCTTAGATATTCAGATGTTCCAAGCAAGGGAGAAAAAGAATACGTTGATGGTATTTTTGATTCTTGGTATGTCCTAGGCAGACTTGGGGGATTTAATTCTGAAAATTTGCAAACGCACGAAATGGGTTCTGATGTCAGTTGGATGAGCTATGAAAATGACGATACCTCTTCTAGTCTTCCCTCATTAATGCATAATCTTGGAGAATTTGAATTTAATGAGTGCTGGGCTAGATGTTGGGTCGATTTAGGTACTTCTGATCTCATAGCAATTGATGTTTTGATAAATGTACTAAAACAAATGGATGTTGATGTTGTTAAAATAGAGGAACTAATTATCGGAGGAGTAAATCAAGATTGGCCAGTAGAAGAGCATCCTGATGCAATTTTTTCTTCAACAGATTGATTTTCTATGGCTGAAAAAAGAAGATTATTTATAAATCCAAATCGGTTAAGTGATGAAATCGATTCAAACGGAGAGTTGATTTTGACCTCTAATGAATCACATTATTTAACTAGGGTTATGAGGATGAGATCTGAAGATCTTTTAGAAGTTATTGATGGAAAAGGTCATCTTTGGAACGCAAAAATTGTTGAAAAAAAAACTATAAAACTTACCAATGATTTTGAGAAACCTCTTCAAGTTGTTTCAAGAGAGAGACCTTTAATAGGCATTGCTGTAGTTATTCCAAAAAAGGGGTTTGAAAACTTTTTGCAAATGAGTTGTGAGATAGGAGTTGACATTATTCAACCATTGATTTCAAAACGATCAGTAGTTAAAGAATGCAATAACGAAAAAATTGTTAGATATCAAAAAATTATTCATGAAGCCGTTGAGCAATCTGAAAGGCTCTGGAGTCCAGAATTAATGCAGGCATTGACATTTTCTAATTGGATAAATTTTTTGCCTTCTGAAGCTCAAATAGGATTTGCCACAACTCGCATTGAAGAATTGCATGATTGTGTGAATTGGTTAAAAGAAACACCACATAAAGTCAATCAAGTTTGGCTAGTAGTTGGCCCAGAGGGAGGCTGGAATAAAGAGGAAGAGGCATTAGCTTTTGACTCTGGCTTATCTGGGGTGTCTATGGGAGAAACTATTTTGAGGACATCAACAGCTGCCGTAAGTGCCTGTCAGCTAATGATTTCTTGGAGAAGACTTAAATCATCCTTTTAAGGTTGAATATTTTTGATCATAAAACCGTCTATTGTTTAGGAAACAGGCATGCTGATTAGGAACGATGGCTAACTTCTCTTTTATTAGTGGTATTTGGATTAATGCTTTTTTGATAAATTTCTTGTTGATATTTTTGGGACATAAACTTCCATTTTTAACTAAGAAAGGTTGGATTCATGCTGGAATACTTGGAACACTTTTATTAGGATCCATTGGTTGGAACGGTTGGATATCAGTTTGTGTATATCTCTTGTTGGGAACTTTAGTTACCAAAATTGGATACAAAAATAAGGCTTCTCGAGGGATTGCTGAAGCCAGAGGTGGTCAACGTGGCCCTGGAAATGTATGGGGGTCTGCAGCTACAGGTTGCTCACTCGCCTTATTAAGTTGTTTTTGGCCAAATTTTTTAAATTTATTCATGGTAGGTTTTGCTTCTAGTTTCAGCGCAAAACTTTCCGATACTTTTTCAAGTGAAATTGGCAAAAGATTTGGTAAAAGAACTTTTCTAATTACGACTTTAAAGACAGTTTCACCAGGAACAGAGGGGGCAATAAGTATCGAAGGTTCGATGGCTGGTTTGTTAGGAAGTTTTATCATGACTGTTTGTATGCTTAATCTATCGATTATTTCTGGACTATCTGTTGCTTTTATAGTCTTTTTATCTGGCTATTTAGCAACTTTTTTGGAAAGTTATATTGGAGCAGTTGTGCAAAATAAGATTGATTGGATGACTAATGAATTAGTTAACTCTATCCAGACATCTATAGCCGCTATTATTTCTATCTTTTTATATTTGAATTTTGTTTGAAATATTTATTTTAAATCAGCCCAATTCTTTAATGATGGCCATTCACTAATTTGTTCATAAATCCATTTATGACCCTTCGTATTCAGATGTATTCCATCTGATGAGAGTAATTCTTTGTATGATAATAAGTTGATCATTTTTTCATGGATAGGTAAAAACGGGACATTTAATTCTAAGCAAGTTTCTTTAATTTTATTTTCATACTTAGAACAAGCTTGATTTGAATACCAAAGACATTCTGCAAAAGGCATTGAGTCTTCATTAACAGGTGTTAATCCAAGAACCATTATATGTACTTCATTCTTAATTTCTTTTAATAATTGTTTTAAGCCAAATTTAAAAGCATCTTCGGAAAGTTGGGGCCTGCCATCTTTTCTTCCAATTCTAGCTGTATCATTTAATCCAATTGATAGCAAAATACCTTCAGGAACTTTTCTTCTTAACTCTCCCCTTGTTGCCCACTCATTCTTATATCTTATAGAAACTTTTTCTAATCCATCTCCTCTTACTCCAAGAGAATAAATGATAGGGGCACTATCTAAATTTAACCAATTTTGTCTTAATCTCTCAGACCATCCCCCTCCCTCTAGATCTCCCCATCCGTAAACCCCACTATCACCAATTATAATTAATTTTTTCTGATATTTATTCATAAGTCGATATGTTGAATAAAATGACTAACTAATGAAATTGTTGGTTGAATTCTTTAACCAATAATTTTGAGAAGTCTTAAATAAAAATTCTCCTGACATTGTTAAAAAAGAGAAAGTAGCAGTTATTATAATGACTTGTGCCCAATCGAAGGAGCTTAGTGATTCCTGTAATTGCCAACCTAATCCTACTCCTCCGACTGCACCTATAATTGCTGTTTCCTTTAGGATTACGTCACTTCTATATGCTCCATAAGCTAAGTAACTATTACTTTGGGGGGCTAATATTCCATAAAGTGTTGCTGATTTCTTGCTTGAACCATTGCTTTTAATTGCTCGATAAATATTTTTTTCTTGATTTAATATGTTATCTGTAAGTAATCTTCCCATGACACCCATATGTGTAATTCCTAGTGATAATGCGGCTACAGATATATTAGGATTAGTAAAAAGAAGAATAATTATAGTGGTCAATGGAGGAGGTATCAATCTAAAGAAGATCCAAATAAGATTTTGAACTTTTAGAGGGAATTTACCTGGGAATAATACTAATAAAAGTGGAGGTGTCCCTATTGCAATTCCAGACGCGAAAAAAGTTATTAAAATTGTCGTAATGATTAGTTTAAACAGAGGTAAGCTATTAAATCCATTTCTTATCTCTACGAGTGAAGGTAAATTTAAATACGAAAAACTTAATGGAGTAAATATCTCAAAATTTAGATTATAAAGCCAATTAATACCTAATGATAAAGATAGTGAAAATATTGAGATTGAAATTAAGAAAGAATTTTTCAAACTAATATTTTCAGATAAATAACTTTTTATAAATCTTAGAAATTTCTCTAACAAAAGCATTACTAACCAAAGCATCCACAAACAAGTCCACATTTCATTGAACTCAAAGGATTTTAAAGTTAAATATAGTTCTGTGCCTATACCTCCTAATCCAAATATTCCAAGTAATGTTACACCTCTAATTGCACATTCAAATCTGTAACTTCCATATGTAGATACGATAGGTATTAACTTTGGTAGTAGAATAGTTATAAATGAGCTAATAACATTAGATCCTGTTTGCTTGATTTCTATTAGAGGTTGTATGTCAAAACTATCTAGTTGCTCTGAAATTACTCTTGCTGTTAAAGCTGAATAGGGAATGACTATAGATATAATTGCAACCCAAATATTCAAACCTAAAATTTGTATGAATAGCAAGCCCCAAACTACTTCATGTATTGATCTTGGAATTGCTAAAGAGTATTTTATGAATGTACCTAAATAAGAAAATTTAGGAAAACTTTTCCAAAATAAATCTGTAGATAGTACACCTAAAAGAATTCCAATGAGCATACTTATAACCCAGCTAGTCAAAGCAGTAGAAAATGTTATTTGAAGTCCTTCCCATGCGCTTTTAACTACTTCTTGATTGAACGATGGTTTTATAGCTGAGCTTATGAATAGAAATATGATATTTAGACCCCCAAAATGAAATCCTTTGATGATTTCTATTAGAATGGGAATGTAGGCTATTGATGGGATTAATGTTAATAAAGTTGATACTGGTTTTATTAATTTCATTATGAATTAAAATAGCCAATCAAGCTCTGATTGATTAATAGTATGAATTTCTCTATCTATTACAATCTCTCCATCTTTTAACCCAATAACTCTATTGAAATTATTTATTAAATTTATTTGGTGAAGACTTATAAGTATGGTCTCAGGAATTTTGATTCTAAGAAAATTTTTTTGATTAATAAATAAATTTAATATATTCTTTGATAATAGAGGGTCTAAATTTGAGAAAGGTTCGTCTCCAAGAAGAATCTCTGGTTCTTGTCTTAAAAGACGTGCAATTGCTATTCTTTTTTTTTGCCCACCAGAAAGTTTATTTATATGGGAATAAATAGTTTTTTTAGGCAGAGAAACTGCTGCTAGGCATTCTTGGCATAAACTTTTATCTAAGACTCCTAGGAGATTTTTTAAAGCCCATATGAAATTGTGTTTACCTAGTGCACCGCAATTTATATTCTGAGCGACATTTAGCTCTTCTATCAAAGATAAATCCTGCCATATAGTTCCTATTTTTGACGACTCAATATTTGAGATATTATTTATGTGAGAACCTTTCCATATTACATCCCCTTCGTTTGGGATTAGTGACCCATTCGCGATCGAGATTAATGTGCTTTTTCCAGAGCCACTCTTCCCAATAAGCGCTATCTTCTCACCTTGATTTATTGTTAAATTAATATCTTTTACCCTAATATTTTCTTTACTGCGATGGCTTATGTTCTTTAATTCTAGTAATTTAGTCACTTAATCTTTCCAATTTTTCTACCTACCTTTTCTATTTTATTATAATTCTCGTTTTCTGATATTATAAATTTCCTTGCGCTAAATAATTCGAGAATTTGTTTTTGTTTTTTTGACTTTTCATTGAAACGTAAAAATACATTTGTAAGCTCTTTCGTAAAACCTTTTTTGAACTTTTTATCTAGGTTTCCTTGAGCTAGCCAATGATAATTATGATAAGAAGGAGTCTTCCAAATCACAAAGACTTTTGAGGGGTCCACGCGTCCTCTCTCAAGATTTCTCTTCCATACTTCTTCGCTAAGAGCTCCTGCCTCATATGAACCACTTTGCACAAGCATTAATGTTGCATCGTGGCTACCACTAAAGCCTGGGCTTGCACCTTTGAAATCTTGAAGTTGAACACCTGCTTTGTTTAAAAAATATTGTGGCATCAACCTTCCTGATGTTGAACTTTCAGAGCCAAAAGTAAAACGCTTGCCTTTTAGTGTTTTTAAGTCATTTATGTTATTTATTTTTTGGATTGAACTTTTCTTGTTTGCAATAAAAATACTATGGAATTTTTCATCAATATCTCTTTGGACTATTACCTTGGATCCTTTGCTTTGAAGTCTTGCTTGTACACCAGTTAAAGCACCGAACCATACTAAGTCTAAATCCCCGGTCCTAAAAGCTGTTACAGCTGCAGCATAATTAGTAACTGGTTTATAACGGACTTGAACATTGAGCTGCTCGCTTAATTCAGATGATAATACTTTATATAGACGATTCAGGTGCTCTGGGTTTTGATCTGGTATCGCCCCAATGCGAAGTATTTCCTCTGCTTTTAATGAACCAATATTAGATAAATTAAATATTGATAAAAGAGCAATAGTTATTTTCTTGAACTTGATTCTTCTTTGAGCTTGATTCATTTTTTTTTTTTTTTTTTTTTTTTATTTAAAAATCATTTAATAGTCTTTCTAATCTATCAACTCCATCGTTGATCATTTCATTTGAGGATGCATATGAGATTCTTATGCATTTGTCATCTCCGAACGCAATCCCTGGGACTATTGCTAGGCCAACCTTTTCTAGTGCCAATTTACAGAAACTTATTGAATCGATATCCTCTAGATTAATTTCTGGGAAAACATAGAAAGCTCCAGTAGGAGGGACAAAAGAAATTTTTTTTATTTGTTTTAGTCTTTCTGTTATCAATAACCTCCTTTCGCTATAAATTTTTGCCATTTCATGAACGCAATCTTTTGAGCCCTGAAGTGCGGCAATAGCTCCTTTTTGAGCAAAACTACATACATTACTAGTGCTTTGACTTTGTAAAGCAATGGCTTTCTTTATTACCTCTGTATTTCCTGTTAGGTATCCAATCCTCCAGCCAGTCATTGCCCATGCCTTGGCAAAACCGTTGACTGTGAAAATTCTATTTTTTAAGTCTGGTGCTATTTTTGCGAAACTGTGATGAACTTGATTTGGAGAAATAAGAAATTCATAAATTTCATCACTCATTAAAAAAATTCTTGGATGTCTTCTTAAAAATTCAGAAATAGTATTCATTTCTTGCCCGGTCAAAACGCAGCCTGTGGGATTACTTGGAGAGTTAATAATTAATAACCTTGTTTTTTCAGTTACGTTTTCTTCTAGAGAATTGATATCTATTTTGAAATTATCTTTAGTTGAAGATTTAATTTTAATTGGCTTGGCACCAGCTAAAAGTGTTATCTCTGGATAACTAAGCCAATATGGTGCAGGTATGAGGACTTCATCTCCAGGATTTAAAACTACTTGAAATAAATTGTATATTGCTTGTTTCCCTCCATTTGTTACCAAAACATTGTCTATTTTTGTCGGAACTTTATTAATATTTGATTGCTTTTGGGCAATGGCTTCTCTTAATTCTGGATCTCCAGCAGCAGGTCCATAACGAGTTTTTCCATCTTTTAATGCTCTTAGAGTGGCATCGATAATAAATTCTGGGGTATCGAAATCAGGTTCTCCAGCACTTAAACTACAAATGTTTTTTCCTTCCGCTTTTAAAGCCTTAGCTTTTGCGCTGATCTCAAGAGTTAGAGAAGGTTTTATTGAGAGAGCTCTTTTAGATATCTGTGATTTTTCAGTCATCTTCGAAGCATAACTTCAAAATGTTTTTCTTAGATTCACTTTTAAAGTGAATTGATCTAATTACAAACTTACTACTTAATCAGATACTTGCATGCCTTTGATGAACATAAACTTTGTAATTGCTTCAGAAAACCCTAAAGAATTGGCTGGTTTTTATGCCAAGGTCAACTCTGACAAGGCAAAAAAAGGTTTTAATGCAACTCATTATTTTATTTCAATAAATAATCGATCCAAAATACATTTTTATCGACCTAATGAGAATCATGAATGGCAAAGGAAAGGAAATTCAACCTCATTATGTTTTCAAGGTGAACCTTCTGAAGATCCATTCAAAATGATTGAAAGGTGGATTCCTGAGATATTAAAAATAGGAGGTAGTGTTATGGGCATACCAAAATTGGCAAACTTTGGGGCTGAGCAATGGATTCTTGATCCAGAAGGTAATAAATTCTTGATTTTAGTGCCGTTCCTTTCAAAAGGATCAGATTTGGATGCTCTGATGTGAAAAAAAATAGCGTCTCTGATAAAGACTTTTCTGAAGTTTGTAATTTAAGCAATTCCATAAACAAAATTGTTGTATCTAGGGGCAACCCTCTAGCTAAGTTGATGATTGTCGGAGAGGCCCCAGGAGCAAAGGAGGAGGAGTTGGGAGAACCTTTTGTAGGAAGGTCTGGAAAATTACTTGATAAATTGCTTCAAAATGTAGGAATTGATATCAACCAGGATGTTTATTTTTGCAACGTGGTCAAATGTAGACCACCCCAAAATAGACGCCCAACAAAGGCTGAAATCCAAGAAAATCTTCCCTGGTTGTATCAACAAATAGAACTTGTAAATCCCAGGGTAATAGTTCTAGTTGGAGCAACAGCACTAGAAGCGATTTTGAAAATCAAGTCTCGTATTAGTATCCTCAGGGGAAAATGGATCTATTGGGAGGACAGACTTGTTATGCCCGTTTTCCATCCATCTTATTTACTTAGGAATCCATCAAAAGAGGAAGGTAAACCGATGAGTCTGACTAATTCTGATTTCTTAAAAATCAAAGAAAAAATTGATTTTTTATAATTGCCCTTAAATATGTCATTCTTATGAATTAAAGAGGCTCAATTGTTAACTCATGAGTGCGACCCTGGAAAAGAATATGGAAGAAAATAATCTCTCACAGCGATATAGCACCAGAATTATCCGTAGAGATACTAGGACAGTAATGGTGGGAGATATTGGTATAGGTGGCGATAATCCAGTTCGGGTTCAGTCAATGATTAATGAAGATACGATGGATATTGAGGGCTCCACAGCAGCGATAAGGCGATTACATGAAGTTGGATGTGAGATCGTCAGATTAACCGTTCCCACCCTTGCGAGTGCAAAAGCTGTAGGGGAAATTAAGAAGCTTCTAGCAAGTACTTATATGCCAGTTCCATTGGTCGCTGATGTTCACCATAATGGAATGAAAATAGCATTAGAGGTGGCTAAGCATGTAGATAAAGTGCGTATAAATCCTGGACTATTTGTTTTTGAAAAACCAGATCCTAATAGGACTGAATTTACTCAATATGAGATTAATGTAATCAAACAAAAAATTATACAAAAATTCGAACCAATTGTTAATACTTTAAAAGAGCAAAATAAGGCACTCAGAATTGGAGTAAACCATGGGTCTTTGTCAGAGAGAATGTTATTTGCTTATGGAGATACTCCTTTTGGAATGGTTGAATCAGCAATGGAATTTATTCGAATATGTCATTCTTTAGATTTCCACAATATTGTAATTTCAATGAAGGCTTCTCGAGCACCAGTGATGCTTGCTGCTTATAGAATGATGGCCGACACAATGGACAAAGAGGGGTTTAATTATCCATTGCATTTGGGTGTAACTGAGGCAGGAGATGGGGATTATGGAAGAATTAAAAGTACCGTAGGTATAGGCACATTATTGTCTGAAGGTATTGGAGATACTATAAGAGTCTCTCTAACAGAGGCACCTGAAAAAGAAATTCCAGTTGCATATTCAATTTTACAAGCGGTTGGATTGAGAAAAACTATGGTCGAATATATTAGTTGTCCCAGCTGTGGGAGAACATTATTTAATCTAGAGGAAGTAGTAGCAAAAGTTAGAGATGCGACCCAACATTTAACGGGTTTAGATATAGCGGTGATGGGTTGTATCGTTAATGGACCTGGAGAGATGGCTGATGCTGACTATGGTTACGTAGGTAAAGGTGTTGGAACTATTGCGCTTTATAGAAATAGAGATGAAATTAAGAGGGTACCTGAGGATGAAGGTGTTCAGGCCTTGGTTGATTTAATTAAAGAAGATGGAAAATGGGTAGACCCTTAAAATTAGAAAATACATTCTAATTGTTTTATTATTAGAAAAAATATTTGATAATTATGTTGCAGAGATTTTTGAAAATATGTTTATTAATATCGGTTTTCCCTTTGCCATCTTTTTCCTTCCAGGCCAATTCCTCTACTTTGATTACTAACAATCCAAAGGAGATTATTGATCAGGTTTGGCAAATTATATATCGCGACTTTTTGGATTATTCAGGAAAATATAAGGCAGAAGATTGGATTAAATTAAGAAAGGAAATACTATCAACCAAATATTTTGATAATGATGATGCATACATTGCTATAAAAGACATGTTGACAGAATTAGATGATCCTTATACAAGATTTTTAGATCCTAAAGAATTCAATGAAATGAGAATAGATACAACGGGTGAATTGATGGGAGTAGGCATTCAAATCTCTTTAGATGAGGCTAATAATCAAATTGTTGTTGTATCACCAATAGAAGGAACACCGGCATTTCACGCAGGAATCAAACCTAAGGATATAATAGTATCTATAAATGGTAAGCCTATTGAAGGCCTGAGTATAGATAGTACAGTTAAACTTATTCGTGGTAAAAAAGGAACGAAAGTTGAACTAGGAATAATTAGAGACGATGAGCTGTTAAATGTCTCATTAATAAGAGATAGAATTGAAATTAATGTGGTTGATAGTCGAATAAATAATACAGTTTCAGGCGCGAAAATTGGTTATCTAAGGTTAAAACAATTCAATGCAAAATCTCCAAAAGAGATGAGTTTATCGATTAATAAATTAGAAAAACAAGAACCTTTTGGGTATGTATTAGACCTTAGAAGCAATCCTGGTGGTTTGCTTGAGGCAAGCATTGAAATAGCTAGACAATGGATAAATACAGGAATTATTGTTAGTACTAAAACAAAAGATGGTATTACTGATATTAGGAAAGCAAAAAGTAGAGCCCTAACTAACAGACCAGTTGTAGTTTTAATCGATGAAGGATCTGCAAGTGCTAGCGAGATTCTCTCTGGAGCAATTAAAGATAATAAAAGAGGAATATTGGTTGGTAAAAAGACTTTTGGTAAAGGACTAGTTCAATCTGTAAGGTCTCTTTCTGATGGTTCAGGCCTAACTGTAACTGTAGCTAAATATTTAACACCAAGTGGTAAAGATATTAATAAAAATGGAATAGAACCTGACATTAGAGCTGATCTTTTGTTAAATGATAAAAATAAATTAACGAATTTAGATCTAGGAACTTTAAAAGATAGTCAATATATAGTAGCTGAAAATATATTACTTAAAAAGTTTAGAGCTGAAAATAATAAAAATTCTTATGACCCCTTAAGATCTAACTTAGGCTATGCCCTGAAAAGATAGTTAAAACTTATCAATTCTTCTATATCCATACCAATCAGGAATAAGTTTTTCATTTCTTTCTTCAGGGTCTGGTATTAAATTTATTTCCCAATTCTTTATTTTTATAGGATGCATATCGTCAATTTGTTCCAAACAATTAATACCTGAGTAGTCATCATTATGTTTGTTTTTTAAATTTGTTTCCCAATTCTCTTTTGCTTTTTTCTTTGCAACAATAGCTTTTTTTGCGACAATTAGATTGAATTCATGCTCTTCATACATCTTATTGGGATTGTATCCGCCTAAATTAACAAACCAAAGTGATAAATCTTCTATTTGTGGACTAATTAAACTATCTTTATTAGATTTAGATATGACTATTTTATATCCATCCACATATTTAATACGTTTATAACTATCAATATGAAGACCGGTTTTCTTCCCTAACCATTGCTTTCTAAGGTCAGGAAATGTATCCTCTATTGTTTTACCTAAAACCCATCTTACATCGTGTATTTCTATATTACTTTTCGAACTTCTTCCCCCTAATACAACAATAAAAAGGGATAAATCCATAAGATTAATTTAATTACTCATGTCCAGCATCTTTTTCATAGGTTTATATGCCATTGCTCTAATATGTTCATCCATTTTTAATTCTGGGCTCATTTCTTTTAAACACTTATGTACTTTTTCTAAGGTATTCATTCTCATATATGGACATTCATTGCAACTACATCCATCTAGTCCAGGAACTTCTATATACGTCTTTAAAGGATCTTTTAATCTCATTTGGTGGATAATTCCTGGTTCGGTAAGTACTAGGAATTTATTTTGTTTACTTTCTTGAGAGTAATTAAGCAATTTGCTTGTTGAACCTATGAAATCAGCAAGATCTAATAGATTTTCTTGACATTCAGGGTGGGCAAGTACTTCAGCGTTTGGGTGCTTGATTTTTAACTTTATTAGAGATTCTTCATTGAAAGTTTCATGTACAAGACATCTCCCAGGCCATAAGGTTAATTTGCGACCACTCTGACGTTCAACCCATCTACCAAGATTCCTGTCAGGTGAAAATAAAATTGGTAAATCTTTGGGTAATTTTTTTACGAGATCAACAGCATTACTGCTTGTGCAAATCAGGTCGCTTTTTGCCTTTACTGCTGCGCTGCAATTTATATAACTAATAGCAAAATGATCGGGATGTTTATTTAAGAATTTTTGGAAGTCATCTGGTTGGCAGTCGTCTGCGAGTGTGCAGCCTGCATCCAAATCAGGAAGAAGAACAATTTTATCTGGACAAAGTATCTTTGCTGTCTCAGCCATGAAATGAACTCCACAAAAAACAATTACATCAGCATTTGTCTCCGAGGCTTTTCTAGATAATTCAAGTGAATCACCAATAAAATCTGCTACGTCTTGTATTGCTGGCTCTTGATAGTAATGAGCAAGAATTATTGCATTTCTTTCTTTACGCAAAAAATTGATCTCATCAGTGAGATTATTGCTTTTATTTGAGACTGATGTATCAGTCTTGTAATAGGAAACAGTGGTAATTAGTTTCCAAATGAACTTGTTGGGGCAGTATAGAGGTTAATTTCCTAAATAATCTGTCAGATATCCGAATTGCTATCGCGGGTGATTTGCATGGGTCCTGGTGCCAGGATGATCTTGAGTTGCTTTTGGAGCTAAATCCAGATGGTGTTTTATTTGTTGGTGACTTGTCTGATGGTGATTTAAGAATTGTTCGGGCTATAAGTAAAATTTCTATTCCCACATCGGTAATACTTGGAAATCACGACAGAGGAAAAGACGGATCTGGGGATATTTTAAAAGCTCAATTGGATTTGTTAGGTGAAAAAAACTGTTCTTGGAATTTATCAAAATGGAAACAAAAAGAGCTTTCTGTCGTTGGAGCAAGACCTTGCAGTGGTGGTGGAGGATTTTTCTTAACACAAGAGGTTAAGTCGGTATTCGGTGAGGTCAGTCTTGATGAATCTGTCCTTAGGATTGTTTCTGCGGCTAAGACTGCACCATTAGATGTACCTTTATTAATACTTGCTCATTCAGGTCCAGTTGGACTTGGTTCAGAGTCTTCTAGTCTTTGTGGAAGAGATTGGAAATTACCATCTATGGATTGGGGAGATAAAGATCTTGGTATAGCAATTGATCAAATTCGTAAATTTAGGATTCCAGAATTAGTTGTTTTTGGTCACACTCATCATCAATTAAGAATTGGGGGGAACCGAACTAGAAAAACTTTTGCTCAAGATCTATGGGGGACGTCATATTTAAATGCAGCTTGTGTTCCAAGAAGAGGTATTGATTCTGCCGGTGAGAATTTGTGCCATTTTTCTTGGGTTGAGTTCTCGAACGGTAAGCTTGTTCATGCATCGCACAGATGGTTTAGGAATGATGCTTCAATTGCATATATAGAAATTTTATTAAACCAAAAAAATAGTATCTAGCAGATTTTATTTTCTTGATAATCAAATGATTTTACCTTTGCTCATTTAAATCAGGATCCTTAAATTTTCTTTCTGCAATCAAATAAGCACCAATTGCAGTGCCTATAAACCCCAAAATATTTCTCATTAAAGGCAAAATATCATTAGTTCTTGTTACCACGGGAGCAATGCCAAAAATTCCAAATAGCATTATCCAAAGCGGGGAGAGGAGCAAAAGCCATCCTATTGAAAATGATTCATTTTGTTTTCTTGGGGAGGCGGCGAAACCTGCAATAACTCCACCCAATAGAGAGGTCAATAAAGTCCATTGCCATTGTTCCTGGGGTAGGCCAGGTACAACTTGACAACCACCACGGTCTAAACAGGTCTCTACCGCTTTTATAGAAGCTAAGATTGCACCGTCCTCTCCATTATCTCTTACATAAAATTGGTTGCCAAACCTAGTTTGTAATTCCACCCAAAATATTCTGGGCATTAGTGCAAAATATGCATCTCCAACATTAAAACTCAATAAATTCCCTCCTCTTGGATCAGCGATTATAAGTAAACTTGTCTCATCAAGATTCCAATAGTCTTTGACTGCTAAACCAGGAGTTTTTTCAAATTGAGACAAAACCCTTATTTTCCATCCGGTTTCTTTTTCATATGAATTTAGTGAGTTCGCCAAATCTAATCTTTGTTTCTCACTCAGAGTTTTTGCAAGATCGATTATGGGTGTTAGTTCGTTTGGCAATAGTTCGGGATTATCGTAAGCAAATGTGCTTCCTCCCATAGAAAATATTATTACTAGCCCAAGGCAAAAAATTATTGCTTTCTTAAATGTTTGTTTCAGCATGTGCTTGATTTGCTCTGAACGTATTCTCCATCATGATTGACCCGACTGCGAGATGTCCTAAATGGTTGATTGATCGCATAAGAGATAGTGGCGGTTCAATTAGTTTCTACAAATATATGGATTTAGTTTTAAACGACCCTGAAAATGGATTTTATTCAACTGGAAAATTGAAAATTGGTAAGGATGGAGATTTTTGTACTTCACCGTCTTTGAGTAATGATTTTGCACGTTTATTAGCTATTCAAATTGTTGATTGGCTTCTCGATCTAGAAAAATCAGGTATTGAAGATGAATTGTTTTCTCTTGTTGAGATTGGACCTGGAGAAGGAACTTTATCAAGAGATTTGATATTGGCTATTACTGACATTGCACCTACTTTAATAAGTAAAATGGAGCTTGTTTTAGTTGAATTAAATGTAGGGATGAGAAAACGACAAAAAAAAGTAGTTAATAACTTAGAGGGAATTAAATTTCGCTGGAGCAACATCGAAGATCTCACTTTAAGACCAGTAACTGGGGTAATTATTGCGAATGAAGTTTTAGATGCGTTCCCCGTAGAGAGATTGGTCTTTGCCGAAAATAAAGTTTTTAGACAAGGAGTTTCTTTGAGAAAAATAAATGATGAATATTCTTTGGAGTTTGTTGACCTCAGGCCCACATCTGCGATTATGAGATTTTTGCAAGATTCGAATAGTCTTTTAAATATTGAGTTTCCACCAAAGGGTATTTGTGATCGATGGGTTACAGAATGGCATTGTGATCTGCCGACTTGGTTTGAGCAATTGTCTAAGATTTTAATCAATGGCTCATTATTAGTTGTCGACTATGCGATGGAATCGAAGCGGTATTACAACGTAATTAGAGAGGACGGGACTCTTATTTCTTATAGGAATCAAAAAGCAAATCCAAATATTTTGAAAGATCCTGGTTTGAGTGATTTAACAGCACATTTATGCATTGAATCAACTGTTAATTATGCCTTGATCAACGGATGGAAGTTTATGGGTGAGACTAGGCAGGGACAAGCTCTATTAGCATTAGGACTTTCAAAATTTATATATTCTCTTCAAAATACATTTAGTCAAGATTTATCCGGCGCTTTAAATCGAAGAGAGTCATTATTGAGACTTGTTGATCCAATGGGTTTGGGGGAATTTAGGTGGTTAGCTTTCCAGAAGGACAATGGTTTTGATCTGATGTTAAGCAATCGTTTTCTTGAAGAACCAATTAGCTAAGTTTTTGCAAGCATTCATTTATCTCTTTATTAGAGATATTATTAAACAATTCTACATCACCAATTTTTAAGGGCATGACGAAACTCACTTTGCCGTTTTTGACTTTCTTGTCTCCTTGAAGTGAGCTTAGAACATTTTCTAGTTCAAGCCTAGGCCACTTTGTTGGTAAACCTGCTTTCTCAATTAATTGTTTCTGCCTTTTTGCGTCAATCTCTTCCCATAGTCCCCTTTGAACCGCTAACTGACCAACAGCAACCATCCCCATTGCTACTGCCTCACCATGAAGCCATTTCCCATATCCACAAAGATTTTCTATTACGTGACCAAATGTATGTCCATAATTTAAGAATGCTCTTACGCCACTTTCCTTCTCATCTTTTACAACAATTTTCGCCTTAGATTTCGCAGAGCGTATAATTATTTCTATTAGTAGCTTCTCATTAATTCTTTTAAGGTCAGATATATTATCTTGCTTCTCTAGAAGTTCGAATAGTTCTAGGTCTGATATAACTCCATACTTAATTATTTCGGCCATACCTGCTTTGAACTCTCTTGCTGGGAGAGTAAATAATGTTTTGGGATCTATTAAAACTAATTTAGGTTGATGAAAAGCACCTATAAGATTTTTACCTTTTGAATGATTTATGCCGGTTTTACCACCAATAGAGGCATCAACCATGGCAAGTAAAGTTGTAGGGACTTGGACTAAATGAATTCCGCGCAACCAAGTAGCAGCAGCAAATCCAGTCATGTCTCCAATTACACCACCCCCAAGGGCAATCATTAATGACCCTCTCTCTAACCTTGCTTCATAGGCCGCATCGTGTATTAAATCTATAGAAGATTGATTTTTTTGCTTTTCTCCTGCTTTTAATATTAGAAGTTTCGGAATGAATTTATTTTTAATCAGACTTTTAATTATGCAGTCACTATAGTGATCTGATACTTCTTTATTTGAAACAACTAATACTTTTAGTCCATCTTTAAAACCAATTTTACATAGCTCATCTCCTAAACATTCAAGACTATTTTTCCCTATAACTATCTCGTATGGGTTGCTAGTTAAAGAGACGTTTATATGGAAGTTGCCGTTATTCACAGTTGTGAGAGTATAGGGTTTTTTGATGATTTATTATTTTAAACCACCAAAATATGTAAGTAATTATATGGCTGTCGAACACATTTCATAAACCAATGAAATATGTTCGTATACGTTAGGTATTTATTCAAAGATCATAATAATCACATTGTGGAATATTCTTTGGGTTGTGAATAAAGGATGTTTTTATTAAAATCATACTTCATAGATTATTTTTGTTTGTTTTACAAAACTTTTTTGTTTGTCTACAAGTGAACAAAGCTCTAAAAATGAGGTCTTGAACTAATGATTGGGGTCGTGGGTGGAGGACAGTTGGCAATGCTTCTTGTTGAGGCTGGAAAAAAAAGAGATGTTGATGTCGTTGTTCAGACATCATCTAAAAATGACCCAGCTGCCAAAAAGACAAAGCAAGTAGTTCTGCATAATCCTACTGATGTAGAGGGCACAGAACTTCTTGCGGAAAAGGCCCGCTTGATTACTTTTGAAAATGAGTGGGTTGATATACCAAGTTTACTTTCTCTGCAAAACAATGGAGTCTCTTTTGTTCCCAGGCTTCAATCAATAAGACCTTTAATTAACAAAATAACTCAAAGAGAGTTATTAAACAGTCTGGATATTCCCTGTCCTGAATGGTTACCTATACCTTTAGAAAAATCATCTGCAATTGAGATTCCTTCTGATTGGGGATTCCCCTTGATGGCAAAAGCTGCCAAAGGCGGATATGACGGTAAAGGAACTAAAATTATTAAAAATTTAAAACAACTTCAAGAATTTCTATTAATTGAAACAGAAGAGCAATGGATGTTAGAAAAATGGATTACTTTCGATAAAGAATTATCCATCGTTTCTAGTAGGGATTCAAAAGGAATTATACGTAGCTTACCAATCGTAGAGACTTACCAATCTAAACAAGTATGCGACTGGGTTCTTGCCCCAGCTGATATCAATCATGACGTTGATCTTATGGTGAGAAATATCGTATCTTCGTTGCTGGCTGAATTGGACTATGTGGGAGTTATTGCTATTGAATTTTTCTATGGATCTGAAGGATTACTGGTAAATGAAATAGCTCCAAGGACGCATAACTCAGGTCATTTTTCCATAGATGCTTGTAGTAGTAGCCAGTTTGATCAACAAATATGTATCACATCTGGGATTAATGTTCCCAGTCCTGAAATGCTTGTTAATGGTGCTTTAATGGCAAACTTGCTTGGTTTGCAAAGTAGCTATCCAATAACACTCAGCCAGAGGTTGGATGATTTAAGGGGTATTCCTGGCTTGAATGTTCATTGGTATGAAAAAGAAGAAGAAAAAGAAGGTAGAAAGCTTGGTCACGTTACTTATCTACTGAATAGTAAAGATGCTTTGTCTAGAAAAAAAGAAGCATTGGATGTTTTAAAAGCCATAAGGTCAATTTGGCCTACCTCATAATGATATTTTGTTTAAATTGTTCTAGTACTGCTTTGTTGGTATTGGCCTTTTCAAGTGCTCTGATCTGACTCTCTTTCGATATGGGGAGGCTGTCGTGAAAGTAACGTATACCAGCTTTGCTCTGGAAACGAAGCTTCACTTTGAATCCCCCTCTGGTTCTTCCAGGTCGATGCTTCTTGGGCCATACGGCAAAGCGGTACTTTCTATAAATGAGTAAATTGAAAAAAATAGTTTTTTAGATTAAATTATTTATATTTTTTCTTTGTCAATTCATTATGGACTGTGTAACCAACTAGATCTCAAGATGTTAATCCTCTAGATTTACGGACTTTTCGCAGTAGATCGTGATCTTCTCTTGCTTTTTTATCAAGAATTGCTATATCTCTTCTGGCTTTTTTATCAACTTTCTGAATATCTTCTCTTGCTCTTTGGTCAAGTAGTGCAACATCTTTTCTTGCTCTCTGATCGATGTTCTCAAGGTCTGCTCTAGCTCGTTGATCAACATTCTCTAAGTCAATTTTTGCTCTTTCTATCATGCTTGTCATTGAGTCGACCATCATTGACAAGGCGGCAGGAACTGGCTTGCCTGAAGTTGAAAAAGACGACTGTTCATTAAGACTAATACTAGTTTTTGCTTGATTCGATGCCATAGTTTTAATTCAAATAGGCTTACATTAGTTAGAAGCCATTTTCTTGATGTTTCTATTATCTCCTTTTATTAGCCCAAAGAATCAAAATCTTCAGAAGAAAAACGAGCTGTAATAGAGAGATGATGCTTTTGCTTCAAAAGCTCATGGTATTTCATTTTATCTTTTTTCAGATTTTGGTGAAATCCAGATTAATACACACTAATACAGTATTAAAAAGAAAATTAATAGTATTTCCCTTTTGGATAAAGTCTAGCTATTCTCTGTTTTTGATTCACTTTTTCTAGTCTTTTTCTATTCCGATCTTTGCATGAATCGTCATCTTCATCAAGCCTAAAAAAGACAAAATAGAACATAACGCCTGTGAAAATTAATCCTGTGAATAGAACCCAAAAACCAATTAATCCTTTAGGAGATAAGTAGTCAATATTAAAAGATATATTTCTCATTTTTATTACATAAAAATTCTAAGCTTATATATTATCTTCAATAAATAAAAAATGTAGGAATAGTTTGGTTTTATATAAACCTACTTTTTAAAAATTTGCATTTTTTAAAATTACTAGCTACGAATGAGAATTTCTACGCATTAACACATAATAAAATTTAATTAAAATTAAAATAAATATTTTTTTGAAATGGAAGCGACCCATAACTATGCAATGAACCTTATCGTTCCATTAATGGGAATGGCTCCTTTGCTAATGCTTTTTATATTGAAAGGGGAGAAAAAATCAAAGGTTTCAAAGAGTTGGACTAGATCGACTAACTAGAATTGTGAAAAATAAGTTTTTATTCATATTTGACTTATAAAGAGCTCAAAAAGATGGTTGTTTGTTTTATAAAGGTATGATTTTATTGAATTAATATTTTTAAATTATTAACTTATAAAGATTTTCTATCTTTTTTTATTATCTATTTTACAATTAATCTAAAAACATTAATATTAATAATTAAATTATAGACTCAATATAGGTTAGTTATGTTTTAACTCACAGTAACCTTTTATTTTCGCTATCCTAGTTATCTATTAGACATTAGACACTTTTTTACGTCTAGTGAATAATTTAAATTATTTTATTAAGCAATGCAAAATCACAAGACTCAGCAGTTCGCAAAGTTTTTTCTTAAAGACATAAATTCTAAAAATACAAAGGATAGTAATGAAAAATCTGATACTTATTCTCTTAGGTTCAGTAAATCTAGCTAATGATATGCAAATTTTAGGAGTTTTCTGCTTTTCAATTATTTAGTCATTCATAACAATTTAACTAATAGATTAAAGTTTAATTAAAAACCAAATTATTTTTTCTTGTCTATCCGCATAAGCATCAAATAAAATTTAGGCGAACAATGTAGAATTACTTTTATGTAATTTATACCTATGATCGTAAGTTTAAAAATATTCTAAAGAAAAATAAGAAATTTTGAAATCATGCTAAATCTACCTTGGATTTACTGAAAAATTATGAACACAACCATTCAAAGAGAAACAACTCTTAAATGGAGTTCCGATGGAGAACTATCTTCTACTGATATGGCTATAATTCTAGAACTACTTGCAAACAAAGAATTAACACAATGTGTATTAGCATGCGATGCTAATAAAAAATCTTCAGAGATACTATTTTATTTAAAAGACCGTTTATAAGTGAATTTACCTAAAAAAGTTTTGTTAATTTATTGAGAAATATAATCGTTCAATAGTATGTTTAGTTTCTACTAAATTTATAAATATGAAAACCGCACAAGATAGATATTTTGAATGTTTAGAAGTTTGTATGGAAGATGAGCAGGGAAAATCTTGTCGCCAGGTATGCGCACCAATATTAAATGATGATCCCTTTGATCACCCAACAGTGCCCATAATTAACAATCAGTAAATATGGACCTTTAAAAAAAATCTAAATAGATTTTATATTATATTTTCTAACAATAACAGTTAAATTTTCAAGCTTAGAATTTTACTCCAACGCAACTCATTTATGGCCACTTTATTTATTGGGAGGTCTATTTTGGTTTCGAATTGGCTAGAATTCCTCTAATTTATATAAATTATGGATACTCCTATCACCCACATCAATTTATTTAATGCAATGCTTGCACTTTATGTGATTGGTTATCAAATATCTATATGCTTGGATTGGAGTTGGATTCCAATGAATAAAGAAGATTATCAACTTCCATATCAAGACAAATGGAGCTGAACAAGTTAGTTAATAATTTATTAATATGTAAATGTTTGGATATACTATATTTCTAAAAAGAAATTTTAATTAAAATTTTTAGTAATAATCTCACTAATATTTAAATACTTTTAAGTTAATTACTTGTTACTTTTACAGGTTAAATATTTTGAACAACATGAAATAGACCAAAGGAATACCCCCCAATAAGTATCCATCCAAGAATAGCCGAAATTATTGTCGATCTCCTATTGTGTCTTCTTATCGCATTCTCTATCATTTCATTTACGTCATCTTTATTTATTAGATTTGTAGATTTTGGATTAGTAGAAGTCATTTTTTTATGTAAATTTGATGCTTTGAGATGATTTGATTAATCTCTGTCTAACAAATTCATTTAAGATTGAATTTGCTTGATAAAGCAGTTGTTGCTTTCTTGAGGACTATCTTTGAGAGATGCTTGGAAGAATGGCAGAAAAGTCAAGAATGGATACCTATGTAAACATTTGTTAAGACTATAATAGATTTTTTTGTGAGTTGTGTAGGTAAAATCACTTTATTTGGATTTTAATAAAAGAGAGTCATTGGATTTGCGTCGAGTAAAAATTTCATTTATGTACATCTTGATTTTTATTCTTCTATTTCCCCTAAATTAATCGAGTCAAGCTGATTTACTCTTAATTGTCTTTGTCGTATGCAATGTGTTTTTTATAAATAATAATTTTTTAAAACAAACTTTATAAAATATATTTGCAGCTAAATTTACTTGCTAAAGATGTAATAATATAAATCAATATATAACAAACCAATCAGTTTTAGAAATAGACATCAGGATAAAAGCTTGATTTCATTTTGGCGATCGCTTAGAATATTATTTATTAGTTAATATTTTTTCATACAATATACAAGAAAAATTTATTCAAATTTAAATAACTAGGAGCATAAAAATTATTTTTTATAAGTTATACTTTTTTTATTTCTTGATTTGCTTACTATTGAGAGCCTATATTAAGGACTAAGTTAAAAGAGGTTTTCGTTATTGTCTGTTTCATTCTTTTCTAAAAGCTTTCTAGTCAGAAAAGAATATGATGCTTGATGTTTTTCTTTCCATTCTTTGTGTTCTTTTATCTGCTTTTTTAGCTTTTCTAAACTTTCTTTTTCTTCTGGATAAACTCTCTCTAAGTATTCTGGGTTTAAATTTATATTGCCTTCAAATTCATAAACCATTTCCTCAAATGATTCGCATATTCCCAGGATATCTGCCATAAAATCTTCAAATTCATCAATATTTATTTCTTGAAGTACTTTTCTTAATTTACTTTGGCTTGATTCTTCTGGCTCCCATTCTTTCTTTAAGACGTGAAGAAGATTGAGTTGGCCAATTCTATCTAGGAGATCCCACTTGGAGGCGTCATCGGCTGAGTAAAAATATGAGCCATCCCCAGATTGATAAAATGTGCCTCTTTCTTTATCCATTCATATAAAAAGGAGAATGTATTAAATCTTTTATATTGGGTTTAAAGTGTTAATGCGTTTGATTCGATTAGTTCATCACACACTTGAGTTTAGTAAGTCATTGAATTTTAATTTGTTATATATATTAGGATAGCATTTCTCTTCCCAGATATCTGTTTTTTGGATTATTTTATACTTATCATTTATTTATTCCTAATATTAATCTTATATTTTGATTTATTAGATATTATTTTTAATCAAAGAAATCTAATGGAAAGGGGCCAAAAGTCTTTGTTGAAAATGAATTATCATAAGTTTGACTACTTATTAATATACCTTCTCCCAAACCAAATTCAACTCTAGCGTGAATTTCACCTGTTTTTTGATTAGCCTTTAAAAATATAGGACCGTCCGAACTAGGTAATGTGACGCATTTCATTTCATTGAATTTAAATTTTTCTTCTATTTTCCTAACCGCATTAATACCTTTTTTTAATGATGGTGACATAATTCCTATCGTAATCCAATCTGACTTATAAATAATATGGCTAAGTTGATTAAGAAGTGTTTTTGATTGTTTTCTCGATAGTTTAGGCGCTGACCTTAGTTTATCAAGGTCTTCTAGTTTGCAGATATCAATATTTTCTGTAGACATTTAGATCGTAATTTTTTTATGTTAATACTAGAGTAATGTTTCTCTAGCATTTATTTATAAAATAATAATCTATATAATTTTATTTTTTAGCTGTAAACAGTTAGCTTTACAATTAGATTAAATACGAAAATATTTTACTTGTTTGATAGTAAAAAAAATCGATCAATTAACCAAATTCTGTCTATGAGGCTATATTTAAGCCTAAATTGTGACTCTTTGCTTTGATTGTCTTTTACTTATATCAATTAATATTTTTGGATTCTTTTATTCTCCTGGATTCATGCAGTTGTTCTAATTCGTTATAGACGTCACGTAATATTTTCTGTATGTGGTCTGAATTTTCAATTGATCCAAGAGAATTCATGGCTTTTATAAGGTTTTCTTTAGCTTCTATCAAGCCTCGACATTGTGGGCTTCCAGCTTCAGAGGACATTTTTTTTTTTTTTTTGAATTGTTGGTATGTATTTATTATATCTAGTCTTTTAAATGATTAATTTTCTTTCAGCTTTTTTAAATTATTATTTCTTTAACTTCACTTTAGATTTTCAGACTTGACGAACCCTGTTTTTTTTATTAAAAAAATAATTAAGACTTTGTTTTTAGATGGCAAAATTAGAAGATTTTGACGCTCCAATTGGTTGGCTCATAGATCCTCATAATAAATGGGCTATTCATTTTAATTGTAAGAAGGTATCTTATGAAAAGATATCCGCAGATTTTAATATTGATATGTGGGGAGTTGTTCCAAATGGTAAACCTATGAAATTTAAAAGCAGAAGAAAGGTAACAAAAGAAGATTCAATAAAGACTTGGAAGCAACTGCTATCGTCGAACTGGGTTGAATTTGATTTTGAAAAGAATATGACTGCTTGAAAAACTTTATAATTTAATGTGCATTCTACTTTTTATTAGTTATCATAAATTTATTTATGATTTTATAAGTTGCTAAATACTTTACATAAACTTCTTAAATTAGTTTTTATATTCTCAGCTGTAATTACTGGATGGACTTCAATTATCTTATTATCTAATACAACATTTAATTTAGAAGTTAAAGAAATAATAACTAAAATGTATATGAATCAAAAGAATTTTATTTATAATGTCAAGGACTTATCACTTTTATTAGTAAAAGATGCAAATGAACGTTTTTCTGAAGGAAACAAAAGCATAATTCGATTAAATAAAGCAAAACCATATAAATAAAGAATGTTTTTTCATTATTTGATAAAAAAACAAAAATAGTATTAACTTGTATACAACTAATGTGGAGATTAATCAAATCTCAAAAAAAACACTTTATCTGGCATCTCCATATGGTTTCTCTGAGCAATGGAGGTCGAAACTTTTACCTGAATTTATTATTAAACTTGAGTTTATGGGAGCAAAGGTTTTGGAACCTTTTCATCGTAATAGTCATATTGATATATCTAAGCCTGGTTGGGCTAATAAAGTAGCTTATTCAAACTTAGATGATTTGAGGCAATCGGATGGTTTGTTCGCAATAGTTAACGGATCACCTCCTGATGAGGGAGTAATGGTTGAGCTTGGTGTCGCTATTGCCTTAGGGAAACCTACATTTTTATTTAGAGATGATTTTCGTAAATGTACTGATTCTGATGAATACCCCCTTAACTTAATGCTTTTCTTGGGAATGCCTTCTGAATCCTGGAGTGATTACTATTATTCTTCTTTGTCAGAGATTGATTGTAAACAGAAAGCGATTTATAAATGGTTGAGAACAAATAATTAATGGATAATTATTTTATTGTTTTATAGATAAAAAAATTTACTTTTGCTTTCTTTATCTATAATAAATATATCAAAAATAATCTTTTTATATTTTATTATAAATGAATTTTGCTTTATTTAATTTGACTAAGATAAGAATAGAAATATCTTTTAAATCTTTTGATGAACTTCGTAAGACGCTAGCTTTTTATCAGAGAAATAATCTTTATAAAATTAATATACCCTGTAAAAATAATATAAAAAAAGATTTTCTACTAGAGTCTATCAAAATTTCAAAAGAAGAGTTTCCAACTATAGATATTATTCCTCACTTTAGTATCCTGCATGAATTCAAAAGGAATAGGGTCAATACTTATGATTCTTTTCTCAACTTCCTTCAGTCTGTAAAGAAATTAGGATGTAGTCATGTACTTCTTGTCTCTGGGTCTCAGAAAAGGTCGACATTAGATTCAGTTACTGCTTTATCAATGCTTAAAGAAACTCCTTTATTTTTTAATCAATATATTTCTATTGGAGTAGCTTTTAATCCTTATCTTCCTGAATTTTTGTTTGATGAAGAGATCTCAAGATTAGAAAAGAAACTTCAATCAGGTCTAGTAAGTTCTATTTGGCTTCAATTTGGTACTGATTACAAACTCCTAAAAAGTAGGATTGAAATCCTTTTCAATATCATTTCAACTGCTTATAAAAATAACTCTAAAATTTCAAATATTATGATATTTGGGAGTATTTTAATTCCATCTAGAGAATTTTTAGCTAGATTTAAATTCAGACCCTGGAAAGGTGTATATTGTTCTAATGAATTTTTAGAATCAACTGATGTTGCTAATAACTTGGTTTCAGAATTATTAAAAACTTATAAACAATATAAAATTTGCCCAATAATTGAAAATATTAGCTCTACAGAAGATCATTTGAAAAAATTAAAAATGTCTCTTTATTTATAACTTTAAATAATTTTTTATGATTTACAGTGTTATTTAACACATTTGATTTGGTTCTCAAAAATTTAAGGATATACTGTATTCAAAATTCAAGAAGTTTGTTTAACTAAGCTGATTTTAAACTCAATTTTTTGACTTAGATTTTAACATAAGGATTTTTTTTACAGCTCCTTGCAGAAATCAACTAATCGATTGATAAGGTTCATTACCATATTTAATAATTTATGTGAGTTTGAGATTTGTGATGTATAAAGAATTGACTTCCTTGGAGATTCATATACTCAAAATTTTGATCGTAGGCAAATTTTAATTATCGATGAATTTTTGCAAGTCTTCTCTTAAGTCTCCCTCGTGCATATTTTACCTTCTACGTCTTTTGCGATCAGGTAAATGCTTAATTTTAAGTAATTGCAATTCCTAGTCATTTTCTTTATCATTTTTCGTTATGAGCTCTTCCTCTTAGACCTTTTTGAAAGCTTTAATTATGACTTGGATGAATTTATTTTCATAGGCTGAGATCCTTTTGATTTTAGTGTTTGATTGATGTCCACCTTCCTTTCGCAGTCGGTCGAAAATTCCATTAATTTGGTATAAATCAACTGCTAACAATGTTTTCAACAAGGAAAAAAACTGCGCAAAAGTCAATTCCTCAGTCAAGTTCTTTTGCTGAAGACACTTTGTTGCTTAGGAGAGCATCTGAAGCTAATCGATACAAGCTGGCTGCCTTGATAATGCTTGTAGCTGGTTTTGGCCTGTTAACTCTAGGTACTTGGGTTCTCAATGATTTTAATTTTCTTACTTTCACAAATTGAGAAAGTTAATTGATCTCTTGTTTTTAAAAGAAGGGAAAAAAATATTAAATTTTCCTAAGACTTCTTAAATATTATTATTAAATTATATCTTTTAAAACTCTCAATTTAAAAGTTTCTCTTTAATACTCTAAAATTAGTTGACAGCGATTATAAAATGTCAAATTCTTGGGATAAATATTTCTCTCATTACACGGACTGGGATGATGCACATTGTTTTAATGTAAGATTGGAACTCAAATTTGAGGAGGAGTTAATGAGACTTGGTTATGTTGAATTTGTTAATTGCGATGATATATACACAATTGATAATAATATTTCTAATAAAACGCTATCTAAAAGTAAAACATATACAAAGAACAAAAATGAGATCTTACTATCTTTTGAAGTTCCTTATGATTGGTCGATTGATACAGACTGGGAGGATAAAGCTCTTGTTCTCCTTGGATTATGTGATGAGTGGGTCATAGATTCATCTGTTGAGGATAAATGATATTTTTACACTATGCTTTAACATTAGAATTTATAAATGTTTTTAATTATATTCATGAGTAGAAAATAAGTGCTAGACCTTTTTGCGTTAAATAAAATTCTTTTTCTTCTCGACTTAAATCCATTGCTAATTCTTCCCCTTCTTTAATTGCTTGCTCATAAGGTGGTTTTGAGGGAGAATTTCCCTTATAAATTGCTGCAATACCCAATGGTGTTGCGTTCCATGCAAAATTAGCCGTTTCTCCAATCGGAGGCTGATTTAAGGCTTCTTCAAGAAGATTTGATGAGTTTGATTTGGGTCGAGTTGTTGTTGATGTCATGTTTATATTTAAGATTTCTTATAAAAAAAACTTGTTTAGTGATCCTTAGAAGAATATATTCATTTACTTTCTAGTGCATTAGATTGTTTTATGCGTCATTTTTGTTGATCTCTGCATGCTTTCCAATTTCTAACCCTTTTACTTATTTATTAGCCTGATATAGATTTTATTAAATCATTTAAAAATATTATTATTATTATTTATCTTGGGTCATTTTTAGAAAAAGAATAAATTGTTTAAACTATTCAAACAATTTTTCATTAATCTTTTCTTTGGATTCGGATAAACTTAACTCTGAATTATAGTTGTAAGTTTTAGTGTTGTAAGTTATCCCTCTGTCTGAGATCAATTCATCAAGACCATTATATTTTAAGGATAAATTATCCATATTAATTTCCTTTCCATAAAGTTTCTTTCTAATTAGATATTTAGAATTCTGAAGATCTAATCTCTCTCTGGCTATCAATGCCTCCTCTACTAATATCCCTACCACCTTTGATTGGCTTAGTTTTTCTTCGTTTGCAATTTTGATAATAGTTTTCTGAGCATTAATTGATGGAAGATAGCCAATCCTTTTTCTTATGGAGGGCATACAAAGCTATTCAGTTGAATTTAATTTACTTTACTTTTTGAATGAATTTCAAAAATCTTATGTATTTTTTGACTTCAGATTTTTAAAAAAACCATTCAGCCAACATTATTTTTGCTTTCACCATTTCATTTTTCGCCTTATGCTCATTTATCTTTTTTAGCGCTGAATATGCCATTTCCCCTTTTTTCCAAAAACGAATGTTATCTATAGGTCTTAGAAGATTAGACTCACTACCGGAATTTGTACTTTTTTTAGGCATGAGGTTTCAAAAAAAGTGTTATTTCTTAATTTGAATTAAAATATTTGATAAATTACACAATAGACTATTGACTAAGCTTCTATAAAAAATTAAAAATACAGTGAAATAAATTCTTTATATATTTAGTATTGCTAATAGATTCTTTTAAAGTATATCAATTTGTACGAGTATTTTTAGTTTTTTTTGTCTTCAGGAAATTCTGGTTTCTCTCTCTTTTTTCTCCTGCCGTCTGAAAGCTCTAGTAAAGTTGAAAGTTGTTCATATACTGATCTGAGTGATGATAACTCTGGTAGCAAACCGTCGTTTCTGAGGTCTTCATCCATATATCTAAGCTCTTGTCTCACATAGGAGAGAATTGATTTTGCTTCATCTCTTTTTGGACCAGCCATATTTTTTTTTATTTTTTGAAAAGATACAACAAAAAAGAACTGAATTAAGATTTCAACTGCGTTTCAAGACAATGTATTTCTAGTCAATATGTTTTTATTTAAATTTAGCTTTGATTCAATTAATAAAAGTAATATATAAATAAATAATTTATATATTACTTTTATTAAAATATAAATTATTTGAAGTTTATTCTTTGATGATTTCAGATCTTGTCATTATTGGCGGAGGAGCTTCTGGTTTTATGGGGGCAATCACTGCAATTAGTAATGGACTTAAATCTGTTGTGATACTAGAAAGTACATCAAAAGTACTTGAAAAAGTTAGAATTAGTGGTGGTGGTAGATGTAACCTAACTAACTCATGTTGGGAAATATCTGACTTAGTAAATAATTATCCAAGAGGTTATAAGCAATTAATAGGACTGTTCAATAGATTTTCTACAACTGAAGCTTTTGATTGGTTTCAGAAAAAAGGACTTAGTCTTAAAGTAGAGAAAGATGGCAGAGTATTTCCTTGTTCTGATTCTTCGGAAGATGTTATAAAATGTTTGACTGTTGTTGCAAAAAAATCTGGTGTAAAGGTATTCACTAATTCTCATGTAAAGAAAATAAGCTTACTAAAAGAGGGCTTTACCTTATTTGTTAAAGGAAACAATCAGTTTAATACAAAAAATATTTTGATTTGTACTGGAGGCCATCCTAGTGGACGCAAATTAGCCAAGAGTCTTGGGCATTCAATTATTCAACCAGTTCCATCTCTTTTTTCTTTTTCTACTTCTGAAAACTCATTAAGAACTTGTTCAGGTATTACTTTAGATGTGCAAATTAAACTCAGCGTTAACAAAAAAAAATATGCCGAAACCGGTGCTATTTTGATAACACATAAAGGCTTTAGTGGGCCTGCAATATTGAGGCTCTCAGCATTTAGTGCTAGAAATCTACATGCCAATAAATACAAAGGTGAATTAAGAATAAATTGGCTTTGCATGACTGAGAAAGAAGCAAGAGGAAAGATTGATTTATATAAATTAGAAAATGGTAAGAAGCTAGTATTTAATAATAAACCTTTTGATAAGTTGCCCAAAAGCTTATGGAAAGCTCTTTTATCAAGTTTAAATATTGATACTCAATTAAAATGGGCAGATATTACTAAATACTATAAAGAGGCTTTGTTAAAATGTTTAATAAATAAAACTTACTTAATAAACAGTCGTGGTCCTTTTGGTGAGGAATTTGTAACTGCTGGTGGTGTATCACTTGACGAAATTAATTTTAAAACTATGGAAAGTAAGATATGTAAGGGGCTATTTTTTGCAGGAGAGGTATTAGATATTGATGGAGTGACTGGTGGATTTAATTTTCAACATTGCTGGACAAGTGGCTGGGTAGCAGGGAAATCAATAGCTTTAAAATCGTAAGAAAATGATTCAAATTCTTATTTATTTTTTTTGTTCAATATCATAGAAAAAATATAAAATTTAATTTTAACCAAGTGAGGCAATTAGGGCTGGTATTGCTACTAATATTAGACCCACAGCAGCTGTTGCAGTAAGTAATGATGTGCTCACGGTATATTAATAAATAATCTTATTGTACATAATAGATTTGATTGCTTTTGTGAGTATTAATACTATTTATTGAAACTTATGTACTCTCCTTTTTTTGATTGGTTAAAGATAACAAATTATTTAATAGCTCTTGAATTTAATCTCAAGCACTCGAATAATTTATAGCGTTTCTCCTGACTAACACCTTTAAAAAGACAAGAAGCTTATGCTGGGTATTAATACTCATCATAAGCTTCTTGTCTTTTTGTTCCCACGCTTTATGCCATTAGATATCTAAAGTTCAATTCAAATATTTTTAGGTGAAATTGCTTAATTCAATCTTCTATAAATCAATATTCAAAGATTTTGCTTTTCTTGTTTTAAGAGTTTTTACTGGAACGCTTTTAATCCATCATGGTTTTGAAAAGTTAAACGACATTAACAATTTTGCTGATGCTTTTGTTCGTCCTCTGCACTTACCCTTCCCTGTTACTCTCTCTTACATAGCTGCGGGATCTGAAATAGGCGGCAGTTGGTTATTGATACTTGGACTTGGTACCAGATTAGGTGCGTCTGCAATACTTGGAACCATGAGTGTTGCTATCTATCATGCAATAGCTACTTCAGGTTTTAATATATATTTGCTAGAACTTTTAGTGCTTTATTTTGCGTCTTCTTTTTCAATAATTTTGTTAGGACCAGGTATTTTCTCCGCTGATTACTTAATTAAAGAGTTTTTTGGATTCAATTCCAATTTTTTTATACAAATTTTTAGTAAACAATCATCAGAGAATCCTACATCAAATTCAAGTATAGAATTACCAAAATCTGCTAAAAAAAAGAAATCATTTAATTTCCCTTTCTCTAGTTTTTTATCTTTATGATTACTTTATGATTAAATTATAACTATTTTTTATAAATTTCTTTTTTCTTCATGGACAAGTAGAACCACATCCAAGTTGGCAAAGTAATAAAGAAACCAATTAATATAATATAACTTTTTGTTGTGTCCCAGGCTGCCTCATCACACATTTCTTTGATTTTATTCGAAGGACTTACTTTACTGTTTAGGTTACTACAAATATTTAGTCCATGAATACTGAGCGTTCCATATGTTATAGCTGTTGGAACGGTGGCAAGTGATATTGCAAGTATTAAATTGCCTAGCCTCAGATTGAGGTCTTTTCTTTTTTGTTGATTCATTTATATATTTTTATCCATATCTAAGATATCGCAATATATATTTTTTTTTTTTTTACAAAGCAGCAATATTTTTGGGATGTGCCCTTCAATTTTTTGTCCTGCATTTTTCAAAGTCAAACCCCTCTAGTTTCCTGTAATTAATACTTTGATATTATTTATGTATTTAACTTTCTTAAAAGTTTGCTAATAACTTGTTGGTTTGTAAATTTGTAGATGCTTTGTATACTAATATTAGGCTAAAGTTAATGTATCGTAGCAATTAATCTATTTTATAATGTCCACAAGTAAGAGAGAAGAAGTTAGTTCTCATCTGCGTTATATCAGGCAAGAACTTCGTGACTTGGACCAAATGCTGGGCCAATATGGCTTATTACCTGAGTTGTCAGAGCTGAAAGAGGTCTATAACTCTTTAGATGCTCTTCATCAATTACTTTCGGGTAAAGTTAAAAAGAAACCTAAGCCCGAGTTTGATGATTGATATCATAAATTACTATTTGATTAAAAATTTAAAAGCCATTGGATGATTTTTTATGTTTTAATCTTATGTTTTGAGACATTTTATTGGGTCTTACAAACAACTACAAAAAAAATTCTTTAGCAAAATTCTTAAACAAATTAACGATTAAACTTACAAAATACAATATTCGCAATGGAAAAACTTAAAACCGCTATAAGAAATTTGCTTTATTATGGACCTAAAAGTTAATCTCAAGCTTTGTTACTATATTTAATATAGTGTGATTGGTTGGATTTGAAAAGAATAAATTTTTTTTAAATTTACTACTATACTAATAAAAATCCTATTTCTCTTTATATTTTTGTTGAAAAATAATTTTTTTCTAATAAATCATGAATAATTATTTCTTTAACAAATACTTGAATTACTACAGCCATAGGAATTGCTAATAACAAACCAAGTGGACCAAAAAGAATAGTGAATATAAATTGTGCAGTAATAGTCAAGCCTGGCAGTAGTTTGACTTGTTTGTGCATTATTGACGGAGTTATTACATAGCTCTCAATATTTTGAATTACTATATACAATCCGAGAACAGCAAGTGATTTCCATGGAGTATCTAGCAATGCAACAGAAAGAGGAAAGATCGTGCTTATCGTTGGACCTACATTTGGTATAATATTTAAAACACCAGCTATTAAAGCATTAGCTATTACCAGCTTTATTCCTAATAAATATAATCCAATTGTAGCAAGTATCGCTACAAATATTGAGCTTAGTAGAACTCCAACCATCCAACTACTTAGAGCATTGCCGCATTTCAGTAAAATTGTTCTTGCTCGTCTTCTATAAAATGATGGGACTAATAATATTGCAACTTCTCTATATGAGTTTGGTTGCAAAGATATCATTAATCCAACAGATATTATAAATAATAGTTGAAGAATTCCAATCCCAACATTACTTACTAAACTAATCAACTTTGTGATGCTATCTGTTACACCGCTGGCAAGAGTAGCACCATCAGGAATCATGCTAATCTTATTTGTTAGGGTTGTTTTATCGTCTAAAATAGGGATATTATCTCTATATACAATGTCAGTAAAATTCAAAAAGCCATTTATTAAAAGTTCCCATAGTTTGCTTGCCGCAGATGGTATTTGATTGATTAATTCTTGAAACTCGCTGGTGAATTGTGGTATTATTATTACTATTGAAATACTTGAAATTAGTAATATTGATATTATTGTCATTACTAATGATAACCACCTTGGTGTTTTTAAGAAATCTCGGATTTTACCAGTAATAGTACAAAGAGCCATAGCTATTATTATCGAAGCAAAAAATAGTATTATTATTTCTTTTAAACCCCATAAAATTAATACAGAAATAATTAAAGCTGTAATTGATAGTAAATTAGTCGATTTCAATTTAAATACTTAATTATTAGAGATGGAATTTGCATACCTAGAAGCAAAACGCATAAATCTCTCGAATTCTTTTTCTGAATTCCAATTATAAGTAGACTGTACTTCTTTAACATGATCTTCAGAAATAGATAAATCTATTTTATTGGTTAATAGCTCACCTTCGGAATCTATGAGATACATTTTTTGTATGCATTTAAAATTTTTTATTGTTATAGTTGTCGGCTTATAAAACTTATATACTGCCTTACCTTTTTTTCCATCAAGAGTTCTAAATAAACGTATTTCAGGATGATCTTTTTCATTTTTCCCTTTAACAAATTGAATTGCTACATTTGTATTGAGTTTAGTCATCTTTTTTCAGATAAAATTAAGAGACAAATCCTTTTACAAAAACTATAAAGGATTGAGGTTCTCATTTAAGATTTTATTTAAAGATGATTTAAGGCTTAGACCACTAAGATTGATAGAATTTATATTTTTTGTTTTTTTTAGTTCGTATTCATAGCACTTATCGTAATAATCGAGCATAGCTTTACAGGCTTTTGTCCATTCTTTTTTCTCTATGGCAGTTAATGCTTCTTTTGTTCTTTGTGGACCTAATCTTTTGCTTATTCTATTTACAGCATCTTTTAAATCAGTTTGAGAATTTTTACTATAAACATTTACTAAATTTTTCACACGTTCATTTTTAGTTTTAATTATTTCAAGAATTGGTGCTCTTTTCATTTTTATATATAAACTATTTGGTATGCGACATTTACCTAGATTAGAACTTTCAGCTTCAAGCCATATTTCAATAGCGCTATTTTTGTGAAAATCATCAAGAGATTCTGCGAGAATATTTTCAAATTGTTGCGTAGTAGGTTGCTCTTCCATTCCTAATGAACCAAAACTACTCCCTCTATGATTTGCAATTCCCTCTAGATCAATTACATATATATTTTCTTTATTGATGTAATTTAGTAGTTCTGTTTTTCTTGTTCCTGTTTTCCCCCCGATAAGTCTTATGGGTAAATCAAACTCAAATTGATTTAAAACCCATTTTCTATAACTTTTGTATCCACCTTCTAATAAATATGTATTAATGCCAATTGTTCTTGCAAGCCAAGCAAAAGCACTAGATCTCATGCCACCTCTCCAACAATATATTCCTAATGATTTATTTGTCTCTTGGCTTTTGGTTGTTGTTTGAACGATTATCTCTAGTACTTCTGTAACATTAGGAAGGGTTACTTTTAAGCCATTAAGTATTGCTTTTAAGCGACTTTCTTTTTTATAGCTTTTACCAATTCTATCTCTTTCGGTATCAGAAAATAAAGGAATATTAATAGCACCTGGTAAATGACCTTGGCGAAATTCGCTAGGACTTCTTACATCAACAATTGGACTAGTTAAATTCCGAAAATCCGTTACGGGATAGCTCAAATTGGTAGGTTTCTCTGACATAGTAATAGTGCTTAGGTCAGTTTAGGCCTGCAGTAGATTATGACTGAAGAAAAACCACATCCAAATAAAGAGAGCATAGAGGAGTTCTTGAAGTCTTTTAAGATGGCTTCAGAAAGGAAACGACTCGGGTTGCTAAATGGTTTAGAGGAAAGGGTTGAGGACCTTCTTAGCCTTGGATCAACTTTAATGTCTGGCTTTGATCCTGGTATTTGTGACTGGACTCCTGGCTTCATTTTGCAACTCATTCATAAAACTGATGAGAATTTCATAGAGAATACTCTGAATTGCAACGATCTTTCTTGGTTTCATGCCCCATCAGATGTTGGCTTTGATTATTCTCCTCTTCAGAGATATTTATTAAATGAATGCTATGAGGATGCTGACCGCTTTACAAGCTCAAAACTTAGAGAGCTTGCAGGAGAAAAGGCAGTAAAAAGAGGATATGTTTATTTTTCTGAGGTTGAAGCAATACCTTCTATTGATTTATCAACCTTGGATAAGCTATGGATTGTTTATTCAAGAGGAAAATTTGGCTTTTCAGTTCAGGCAAAATTATTAGATTCATTAGGAGGAAGATATGACAAACTTTGGCCTCGAATAGGTTGGAAAATAGATGGAATATGGACTAGATATCCAAAAGCATTTAATTGGTCAATTGATGCACCAAATGGTCATATGCCTCTGGTTAATCAACTAAGAGGTGTTCGATTGATGGATGCTTTGCTTAACCATCCAGGATTAAAGGCTAAAAGCTAACCATTTAATTATGAATACTTAATTTTTTCTCATAGAATAGTATTTATGACTTAAGTTAAATATATGTTTTTAAGTTCTAGACTAATTCTTTGATCAAAAGATTAATTTACAAAGAATGTTTTAATTAATTGTGAAGCCTTCTAAAAATTGGGCTGTATTCATACAGCCCTCTACTTTAAAACTAGCATCATTTGTTGAAACTCTTGTAGAGCCTGTAATATGTAGAGAAACTGCAAAAAAGATAGAATTAGGATTACATGAGGCACTTGTTAATGCCGTAGTACATGGGAACTTATCTAATCCTAAAAAAGTTATTCGTGTTAGAAGAATTCTTACTCCTAACTGGTTTGTTTGGCAAATTCAAGATGAAGGATTAGGCATAGTTAAAAATAAAAGGATAAGTTCTTTGCCTTTGAAAATTGATGTTAATAGTGGAAGAGGAATCTATTTAATTCATAAGTGTTTTGATGATGTCAGATGGAGTAGGAAAGGTAATAGACTTCAATTATCACTAAAGAAATAACTCTTTAATGACTTTTACAACCAGTATCTTTTATTTCTTCTTTTATCCATAATATTGCCTGATTAAGTAAGTCTTCTATCTCTGCATCATCTCCATTATGGATTAATTGTGAAAGTGCTGCAATAATTAATTCTGCACTTCTTCTTTGTTTGTTTCCCCTGAATTTATGCCAGTTATTATTATTTAGACTTATTTCATTATGAAGCTCTTTTAAAAGTAAATGAATTTTCTTTGGCCAAATGTATTTATTTTTTTTTAGCATAATATGATATTTATTAGTGATTTTTTTATATTATTTTTTTTAGAAAATCAGACTGGTTTGTTTGCTTTCCATACTTTAGTCATGAAATGAGATTCGGAAGTTATTGAGGAAAAACCACTTTCTTCTAATCTTGAATTTATGTTATCGATTATGTAATCTCTATAGTAAGGTTCATGGAATATTTTATGGAAGTTTTCCATTATTGGCTTGAATTTTGGAGAATCTTCTATTTGAATTGAGTCCGCAAGAACAATTGTTCCCCCAGGCTCTAACAATCTAAAGCATTCGTTCAAAACATTCTGTCGTGCATCTCTAGGAAGTTCGTGAAATAGAAAAACACAGGTTAATGCTTGAAAACTCTCAGATGGATATGGCATTTTTTCTGCATTACCTTTGGTCAGTTGAACAAGATCACCACTTCTAGAACTTAGATATTTACTTGCTTGCTTTAGATATGAACCCGATAAATCAAGGCCATAAAGTTCAACTTGAGGTAATGCACTTTGTATTTGCTGGAGAGTTCTTCCCGTTCCTGTCGCTACATCTAGAACTTTTACTTTGTTTGAGTCTTCATTTAAATATTTTTTTAGAGCTGTTTTCAAAGGAGAAATAACTCTTCTTCTCATGGCGTCGGCCGTACCATTGAAAAGGATTTCAACTTGTAAGTCATAAATTTCAGCAGAATGATCACTTAGATAACCATCTGTTTGATGATGAAAATTTTGTAAATAGTAATCAGGGTAATCTTCCGCATTTACATTTCTGGGGATTTCTCGGGTTTTATTGTTTTTTCGCCTATGCCAAGTTTGAGGCATGTCTAGCCAAACCAAGGGATATTTCTTTGCCCATTCCAACCATGGGGCTTCGAAAAGTTGTGATTTAGGGTAAATGCCTGCCTCTGCTTCTTTCCAATCAATATTTTCTAGATTTTCCATTGATCTTCTAACTTCTTTTATTAAATCTTGATTAATTTGAAATTTCCCTGGAGCAGCTTCAGGTGCAAAAACTTCCATTAACTTTGTACTCAACTCTTTGTGAGCTAACCCAGCAAGCGTCTTTCCCTGTTGAAGAGTGTGATATGCAATTTTTTTGAGGTTTGGCGCTGCCATGAACCGTTCATTAATTTCTGTATTATCTAACAGATTTGATTGATTAGTGACTAGTTAGCTAAAAAAAAATTAAGGTCTATGCATATTTGTACATAGACCTTAATTACGTATTCTAAAAATTAAGAAAGGAATTTAGTTTAAGCGTCATAGTACATAGTGAACTCATGAGGATGAGGTCGTTGTCGCAGCTGTTGAACTTCTTCGTATTTAAGCTCTATCCAGTTATTAATGAAATCTTCGGTGAATACTCCACCTTCAGTTAAATATTTGTTATCACTTTTTAATGCCTCCAATGCATCGTTTAGAGAGGAGGGAACAGTATCTATTTTTGATAATTCCTCTGAAGGAAGCTCAAACAGGTCAACGTCAACACCATCTCCTGGATCAATTTGATTCTTAATTCCATCAATACCTGCCATCATCATTGCAGAGAAAGCAATGTAAGGATTAGCCAATGCATCACCAGAACGGAATTCAAGTCTCTTTGCTTTAGGACTTGGTCCAGTTAAAGGAATTCTTACCGCAGCAGATCTATTCCCTTGGGAATAAACTAAATTCACAGGTGCCTCGAAACCTGGTACTAATCTTTTGTAACTGTTGGTGGTTGGATTTGTAAATGCTAAGAAAGAAGGAGCATGCTTGAGAATCCCACCTATATACCATTTAGCTGTTTGGGATAGATTGGCATACGTACCTTCACCGTAAAATAAGGGCTGGCCACTTTTCCACAAACTCTGGTGAACATGCATTCCTGTTCCATTGTCATTGAAGACTGGCTTAGGCATAAAAGTTGCGGTCTTTCCGTATTTTTTGGCTACGTTTCTAACTATGTATTTGTAAATCATTACATTGTCAGCTGCGTTGATTAGGGGCGCAAATTTCATCCCTAATTCATGCTGACCAGCTCCTGCTACTTCATGGTGATGTTTCTCAATTGGTATTCCCAATTCGCCCATCAGCAGCAGCATCTCAGATCTCATATCTTGAGCTGTGTCGTTAGGGGATACGGGGAAATATCCTTCTTTTAGTTGAATTTTGTATCCAAGGTTTCCTCCTTCCTCTACTCTCCCTGTATTCCATGGGGCTTCTATTGTATCCACGCTGTAAAAACTGCTCCCTTCCCCTGAGTTATATCGGACATCATCAAAAATAAAGAATTCTGGTTCAGGGCCGAAAAATGCGGCATCTGCAACACTTGTGCTTCCTAAGTAATCCAAAGCTTTTTGTGCCAATGCTCTTGGACATCTGGCATAGGGCTCTCCGCTTCTTGGCTCCTGAATTGAACAAATTAGGCTCAGAGTTTTGTGATGGTAAAAAGGGTCTATCCAGCTTGTTGATGGATCTGGAACCATCGCCATATCAGATTCGTTTATAGCTTTCCAACCGCGAATGGAAGAGCCATCAAAAGCAAGCCCTTCTGTGAAAGAGCTTTCTTCAATGAGATCTGACGCTACAGTTAAATGTTGCCACTTACCATGTAGGTCAGCGAATTTAAGATCTATTAATTCAATGCCCTCATCCTTGATTTGACGAAGGACATCTTGAGAGGTCTTGCTCATGATGAATTTAATTTGCAACAGAGTTACTTAATTATGAACTTAATAAGCGTTCGCACCTCTTTTTGTATCGACACGCACTTTTTTTAGACTTTTAACATAAAAGTCTCTTTGTTTTGTGTCTTGTTTTGGAAATCTAGCTAATTCCTATTGCAATCCCTAAAAAAAACACCCCGACTTTGCCTATTGCCTTTTAGGCTCGGTAGATATACAAAACGATCTGTTTTCTTGGCCACTCAAATTCTTCCTTCTGTTGATAATCAACATCGTAAAGATTTTGGTCCAACTGTTTCTCCTGAAAGGTTATTGCTTGGGCCAGGCCCATCAAACGCAGATCCTGCTGTGTTAAAAGCACTCTCTCAGCCTCCCATTGGTCACTTGGACCCCTTTTATGTTGACTTGATGAGTGAGGTTCAAGAGTTGCTCAGATATGCATGGCAAACTAGCAATCGATTAACACTTCCAATGAGTGGTACAGGAAGTGCCGCAATGGAAGCAACGTTAGCAAATGTTGTTGAGCCAGAAGATACAGTTTTAGTTGCTATCAAAGGATATTTTGGACATCGGCTTGCTGATATGGCAGGAAGATATAAAGCAAATGTTGAGACCATTCACAAAGATTGGGGGAATGCATTCTCTCTCGATGAAATAGAAGATGCGCTGAAGGAACATAACCCAGCTGTATTAGCAATTGTTCATGCAGAAACCTCAACAGGTGTTTGTCAACCTATGGATGGAATTGGTGATTTGTGCCGAAAATATAATTGTTTACTGCTTGTAGACACAGTGACTTCCTTGGGAGGCGTTCCGCTTTATTTGGATGAGTGGAAAATTGATTTAGCATACAGTTGTAGTCAAAAAGGATTAAGTTGCCCTCCTGGATTAGGTCCTTTTTCTATGAATGAGAGAGCTGAAAATAAAATGTCTAATAGAAAAGATAAGGTCCCTAACTGGTATCTAGATGTTTCTTTATTAAATAAATATTGGGGTAGTGATCGGGTATATCATCATACTGCTCCTGTAAACATGAATTTTGGCATTAGAGAAGCACTTAGATTGTTAGCAGACGAAGGATTGGAAGTTTCATGGGATAGACATAAAAAAAATGCAAAATCACTTTGGAATTCATTAGAAAATATTGGTTTAGAATTACATGTTAAAGAAGATTTACGCTTGCCAACTCTAACAACAGTAAAGATACCAGAAGGTGTTGATGGTAAAGCATTTACTAAACATCTTCTCAATAATTTTGGGGTTGAGATTGGAGGTGGACTTGGTGATTTAGCGGGAAAAGTATGGAGAATTGGTTTGATGGGTTATAATTCAACCTCTACTAATGTAGATAAGATAATAAAAATTTTTGAAACTGAATTACCTAAGTTTCGATAATAAATTTTCTCTAGATAAAATTCTTTTGTCTTTGAACCAATCTACGATTATCTTTCTAGATTCTTCTTCCATTATCCCTTTTTCAATCAGCATATTATGATGGGCACTTTTATGTTCTGCGAGATTAATAGTTCCACCAAGTGCGCCCCTTTTTTTGTCCTCAGATCCATAAATAATCTTCCCCATCCTTGCTTGTATTAAAGCTCCTGCACACATTGGACATGGCTCTAGATTCACAATCAATGTACAGTCATTAAATCTCCAATCATTATTTATCCAAGAAGCTTGTCTTAGCGCCACCAACTCAGCATGACCTAAGGGATCTTTCATTGCTTCCCTTCTATTTCCTCCATAGCCAATACATCTACCCCTTTTGTCGAGAATAACTGCAGCAATAGGGACTTCCCCTCTCTCGCCTACAAGCTTTGCTTTAGATAACAATCTTGTCATCCACTTTATTTTTTCTTCCTGACTCAGTGCGATTGGTTTTGACAATTTTTTGGATGTTTGGAGAATTATCAAATAAAATGTTTATCTAGAGATTAATCATTTTTTTTTGGTTTGAACTGGATCATCAAATAGTACAAATAGAGACTTATTTTCTTTGGACCCTTTCGCATCCCCTCACAAATTAGATAGAGAACTTCATTCCTTTCTTGCTGAAGCCTCAAGTAATCTTTGTGATTGGTTTGCTGAATCAGGCAGTCAAGGTCCAATGCCTGATTTATTTGATTTGCCTGAGGCCTTTCCTAATAAAAAAGGGTTAACAAATAAAGTTTTATTGAATGATCTTCAATTATTAATGAATGGTTCTTACCGACCATCTCATCCAAGGGCTCTTGCTCATTTAGATCCTCCTCCTCTGTCAGCATCAATTGTAGGAGAGCTTATTTGTGCAGGGTTAAATAATAATCTTTTGGCTGAAGAATTATCACCTAGCTTGACATCTCTGGAAAGAAACCTATGTAAATGGTTTTGTAAGAAATTAGGCCTTGGTGATTTATCTGGGGGGGTAGCTGCTAGTGGGGGAAGTTTAAGTAATTTAATGGCATTAGTAATGGCAAGAAATATTGCTGGGTTACAAAATGATCCCAGTTCAGTATTTTTTGCAAGTGATGATTGTCATGTCTCATTTTCAAAATCTTTACAGATTATGGGACTTAAACAAGAATCTTTGCAAAAAGTTCCTACTGATGAAAAAGGTAAATTAGATATTTCTTATTTGTCTTCGAATTTAAAAAAATTAAAATCTCAGGGGAAGAAATGTTTTGCTGTCGTCGCTACAGCAGGAACTACTGTAAGAGGAGCTATTGATCCACTCTCTGAAATTGCTCGATTTTGCAAAAAAGAGAAAGTTTGGCTGCATGTTGATGGCGCAATAGGCGGAATTTTTGGTATATCAAAAATAACTTCAGAAATTGTTTCAGGCTTAGGTTATGCAGACTCCATTACTGTTAATCCGCAGAAATTATTGGGTATCGCAAAAACTTCGTCTTTATTACTGGTAGCTAATAAAAAACATCTTTCTTCTACCTTCTCAACTGGACTTCCTTATGCTGAACCAATTACTGGTAATGACTTTCATGGAGGAGAACTTGGAATTCAAGGTACTAGATCTGCCGAGTCATTAAAATTATGGATTGGTTTAAGACAATTAGGTGAAGAAGGTATTGAAAAAATACTTTTGGAGTCTATTAAAAGAAGATGTTATTTAGAATCAATAATTGATTCATCAAAATTTAAAATAATATCAGGATCTCTTCATCTTTTAGCTTTAACCCCGATTAATTATACTTCTTCTCAAGCCTCCGATTGGTCTATAAAAACTAGAAACTCATTATTGGTTAATAAGTTTATGCTCTCAAGGCCAATGTATGGAGATAGATATTATTTAAAAGCTGTTATGGGAAACCCTAATACTAAATTTGAGGATTTAAAACTTTTAGCTAATCTTCTTAATCATTCTGTTGTTTGATTTAAAATGAATAAGGATTTTTTTAATAAAAAAAATATACTAGCTTTTATAACAGCTTCAATATCAATTTTGATTGGCCTAATTTATTTGGCATTGGTTTTTATTTTAGATTTTAGAGGTCCGATGAGCCCTCCACCCTCGGAGGCCTTGATCTCGGCGGTAGTTTTTTAAATTTTTTTTCAACTAAAGGATTAATAACCCTCTCATAAGCCCTTCGAATAAAACTTTTGAAATATTCATCTCTTTTATTTAAGTTGTAATGATATTCAACAACTTCCTGGATTCCACCATCACCCCAATTTTGGTCTTGTTGGAAATAAGTTATAAAACTTGCTCCTGCAATTCTAGTAAGCCAGGATACACTTACACCTTGAATTACTTTGCTAACAACTAATGTTGGAAGCGACAGACTTAATGTTGTGCTTATTAGTGAAACTCCACCTTGAACTAAACCCATTGTTGCAAGTGTTTTCCCTACCGAAATTGCTAAATTTTTTGCGCTCTCTTTTGTAATTTCAACACCATATATTTTTGCTATTTCAATTACCATTTGTGCATTAACAGCCGCTGCAGCGATCATATCGATAACAGGTAAAGGTGTTAGTATTAATGCTCCGCTACTTAGCCAACCATACTTGTCAACGCATTTTTTGGCTGATTTACTTCTTTGCTTAACTAATAATCTTTTACCTTCTTTACCAAGATTGCTGCATTGAATCAATATATTATCTGCGATTAGCTCTTCACCTTCTTCATGTAATATATTTGATAATCTTCTAATTAAACTATCGATTTCAGGGGATGGTTGATAAGGTTTTTTGCCAGGGATTGCAATTGTCTGGGGGGATGCGGATGTACAAATAATATCTTTTGGATCAATAAAATCACTACATCTTGAATTTAGTATGTTGATTAATCTTTTTTCTTCATTTTCTGATCTTAAATCTATTTTATTAAGAACAAGTAAAAGTTTTTTCCCTGATTTAGATAAACTTCTGATTGTGCTTGTCTCTTCAGAACGTAAATCACCTTCAATAACCACTAACATTAAATCCGCTTTTCGTGCTTCTATTAACGCACTCTTTTCCCTTTCTCTGCCTCCTCTCCCTGCTTCTAATATTCCTGGTGTATCAATTATTCTTATTCCTCTTGCAAGTCCTTTAAGTTTTAACCGGAAGGTTTCTTTCTCTCTTGTTGATCCCATTTCTGGACTTACTTTACCTACTATTTGTTTTAAAAGAGCTCTTATTAGTGAAGTTTTACCACTAGAGCCAATTCCAAATACTACTAAAATGATATCCCCTCTATCTAACTCTAAAGAAACTCTATCCTTTTCATCCTTTAGGGCCTTGGCCTTGACTTTATCATTAATTAATCTGATTAACTGATCAATACTTTCTAATGATTTACCAGCCGCTTGCTTTTTGGTAATTAATGAAAAATCTATTAATTTATTCTCACTCTTAATTTTAAATAATGATTGAAGACTTTTTTGTAACCAATCTATTTTCTTTGAATAACTTAAACTGCCTATTAAGAATATTGTAATCAATATAGCAGGTAAATTTATTAATCTAATTATTGCTCCAACTAAGCCTACAAATATTAAGCTAATGAAAAGTATCAATATATAAAATATTATTTTTTTTGAATTATAGATTTTCATATAATAACCACCATTTTGTTAATATTTTATTCTTGACTTGCTTTTATTTAGAGCAATTAAAAAACATATTATAGCAATATTTATTGATACATCTGCTATATTGAAAATAGGAAAATTAATTGGAACTAGCTCTAAAAAGTCTAGAACATAACCTTTGAATAATCTATCAATTCCATTACCTAAAGTCCCGCCTAAAAGATATGCAAGTCCAATAAAATTCCAATAGGATTTTGGTGGGTATTTTAAAATAATAGTAATTAATAATAATGATGCTATAACACTTATAATAGTAAGAGAGTTTGTTGAGTTACTAAAAAGACTAAATGCAGCCCCTTTGTTTTTTACTAGGGTAAAATTTAATAAATTAGGAATAATATTTTTAGATCTTTCAAAGCCTAATGTACTTAATACTAAGAACTTACTAACTTGATCTAATAAAATGATAAATAGAGAGTAAGCTATTATTGCTATTTTTCTATTCTTAAATAAAATCATTTTAGTATTAATATACGTTTTAATAATATTGATAATAGACTTATTGATATGCATAGTAATAATTGAGTTGGGAAAGGTATAAATGAATTTATCAAAATTAGATCTGATAAAGAATCCAACCAATTTCCAAATATTTTACCCAAAATCAGATAAATAATACCTATAATATGTATAATAGATAATGATATGGTCGTATAAAATGAATAATTGATTAAATTAGCTTTTAAAGTTCTTTTAGCTAAAAAACCACATGTCCAAGCTGCAGGAATAAATCCTAATAAGTACCCAAATTCATGAGTTAAGATATAACCTACACTTCCTCCTCCATGAAAAACAGGTAAAAAGAATAAACCTATAATCAAATATGAAATTGCAGAAATGGTTCCTATTTTGGGTCCACAAAGCAATGAAGTCAAAAGAAGTCCCTGGATTTGCCAATTGCTATGAAGTGGGATACTTGAGAGAGATAGGTCTTTTTGAGGAAAAATTATTGATGATGGTATCTTTGCGCATATTATGATTAACATTGCGCCTGTTATTGCTTTTACTCCGCTAGTAAATTTTTGCAATGAATTTTATTAGCAGACTTTATACATTATTATTTACAAATTGATTGATATGTCAATAAGATCATTTAGAGCTACTTTGTCATAATGAAATTTTCAGTTGGAGAAAAAGTATCCTTACAAGTTCCTTTGTCATATTTGAAGACTGCAGATTCTATTTCAATGTTAAGGCCTCCAGATCTAGTATCTCTTGATGAGATTGGTGTAATTATTGCTGTAAGGCCCAATGATTTATTAGAAGTCAAATTTAGAAGGGGTAATTTCTTGATTCCTTCAGAAAGACTTAAGGTTTTTGGTAGAGATGAATGATGATTAAAGAGTAAGGATTAAATTTTCCAGTTTTTGTTGATTTTTTGAATAATTTCTTTGTTGCTGCAGACGCTTAGGAGTGGATTCTTTAAATATTTATTAGCAGCATCTTTGATCTCTTTACTTGTTATATTTTCGAGTCTTAGTAGCATTTCTTCATCATGATCCATCGTTTGACCAATGCCTAAAAGATGAGCTTTATGCTCAGCTCTTTGACTAATACTCTGCAAAGAATGGGCCATTTGACCTCGATATTTTATCTTTACAAGCTCTAATTCTTCAGGAGATATTTCACTATAAATAATTTTTCCCCAGCACTCTTCTAGCAATTGAAGAGTAAAGATTGCTTTCTCTTCAGTTGTAGAAGCGTGCATTATAAATGGTGTTTGATTCTCTCTAATAGGATGATAAAGTCCTGCTTCGTAAACTACCCCGTACTTTTCTCTCAGAATCTTAAATAATAAACTAGACATTCCATACCCTAAGTAACATGATAATAATCTAAGCAAAATATCTGAATCATTATCATATCTAATTGTTGATTTTCCTAGAAGGAGAATGACTTGTTTCGTATTTAATGAACGTGTAAAAATTGTGGATTTTTGTTTATATATAGCTTCAATTTTATTATTTTTTTTATACATTTTTTCATTAGTATAATTTTTAGTAATCCCCTTAAATGGAATTGCATTTTCTATAAAATTATCTAGATTTAATGGAAACTTACCCGAAATTACTAAGTTCTTTTTTCTATAAATTAATGTACTTGCAATTGGCAATAGATGTTCTTTATTGATCTTATTTATATCATCGATTGATCCCAGAGGATCATGTCCGTATGGTCCATCACCGTATACCATTTTCCTCCAGCCATCAAAAGCGAGTTGATATATACTCTCTTTTTGTCGTTTGATGGCTTTTATAGTTAGATCTTTTTCTAATTCAATTTGATCTATTTGAAGTAAAGGTTTTGTAATCATCCAACCAATCAAAGGAAGAAGTCTATAAGCATCAATGTCTACACATTTAAGACTTATTAGAATACCATCTTCGTATGTATCACAGTTTAAGTTAGCTCCAGAATTTTCTACAATTTCAGCTATTTGCTTATTATTGTATGGTCCACAACCTCTAAGCATTGTTGAGCTTAAGAGTTGATGAATTCCTTTTTTGTCTTTTGGATCATTTCTACTACCGTCTTCTATCCATAGCTTTGCGGACATTGTAGTTTTGCTATTAATTTTGTCTAGGATAATTCTCATATTTATTTCTCAGGTTCCGCTATTAACGTAAATGCATTTTCTGGATTAAATAAAGGAAAAATCAATTCATTTAAGCGAGAAGTTGTCCAATATGAAATATCATCTAGTGATTTTAATATTGATTGGTGGCGCCCCCATAAAGCTTGACTTCCTAATGTTGAAGCAATTTGAGTACTCAACTCTAGACCAAAATAAATATTATTTATGACTAATTTTTTTGCACGTTCCAAATCTTTATTAGTAACTAAATCTCTATTTAATTCTTTAAGAATGTTATTGATTTCACTTTCTGCTATCTTAAGATTCTTTTCTGGACAACTTACATCTAGAAGAATTAAGCCACTCTCTTCAAGGATTTGTAAATCTATATCTATTGATTCGATAATACGTTTTTCTTCTCTTAAGTCCCTAACAATTAGACTACTTTTACCCTCGCATAAAATTGTTGCAGCAATTTCTGCTCCTATAATTAAGATTTGTTCTTTTGCAGGGGGAAGTTTCCAGGCTTTCAATATTCTTCCTCCTTCAAGCCTAGGAATAGTTTCTTTTTTATATCCTTTATTAAAAGTAGTTTTGTAACTTATACATCTCTCTTTGGAAATCATTTTTAAATCCTTAAGTTTACTATTGTTAATTATCGAATATATTTCTTTTGGCAACTCTCCTGCTATACATAGTGTACAATTATCAGCCACATAATGGTTTTTATGGAATAACTTCATTTGTTTAGTATTTATACTTTTTACAGTTTCTTCATTACCTAATATTGGCCTTGAATATCTATGTGGAGTTAAACATTCCTTTAATAATTTCATATAAATAATTTCATCTGGTTGGTCAATATTTTGTGCTATTTCCTCTAAAACGACTTCTTTCTCGATTTCAAAGGCCTCTTTCTCAATTTTAGGAAATAATAATAATTCTAATATCAATTTTAGTCCTTCTTCTATCTTTTCTGGTGGTACTAGAACGTGATAGTGAACATCATCTAGCCCAGTTGCTGCATTACTACTTCCACCAAGTGATTCAATTTTTAGATCAAATTCACCTTCTTTAAGGTTCTCACTCCCTTTAAAAATCATATGCTCTAAGAAATGTGCCATACCTTCTTCATCTTTCATTTCATAAAGACTTCCTCCCTTGCACCAAAAATCAATACAAGTCAATGTTGATTCTTCCATATCAGCTACAACACATGTAGCACCATTAGGTAATGACCAATGATTTACTTTCATTCAAATATTTTAAAGCACGGTAATTCTTTATGCTATATGAATTCATGCAAATAAGATTTATAATTTTAAAATCCAATTGCTTTAAATTTTTTAAATTGTAAAAGATTAATTTAACATTTATATGATTTTTTTTATTTATATTTTGATTATCCTTTTTACTTGCTTTATTACTAGTATATTATTATCTTTAAAATTCAAACTTCGAACCTTTTTCACATATTCACTCGTCCTTTCATGAAAAATCTCTTTTTTAGTTCTTTTTATCCTTAATAATCATATAATATTGAATAAGCATATTTATAAATAAACAGTTTCTATGAATCTTAGCCAAACCCTTTTAGCTTGAGATCTTAGTTTTGACGTCAGTATTTTGCATTCAAAGTAAATTGAATCCTCTTTTGCTTGAGGTCTTCGAACTTATCAAGAATAGAATCAATTCGCTGACTGATGTTGAATCTCTAAATATTGATTCTAATTTGAGCAAGATTTACAGCAAAATAAATAAAGAAGAATTATTTATTTTAAACGAGTTTTATCAAGCAAAAGGATTTAGAAAAATTCATGTGGAAGTTGCAATGCTTGGTAAATCATTGCAAATACTCCATTGTGTCTTTTTCCCAGACCCATGTTATGAACTCCCCATATTTGGTGCGGATTTGGTAGTTAATTCAAATAATATTTCAGCAGCAATTGTTGATTTGTCACCTGTTGGGAAATATTTGCCTGATTCTCTGATTTCCCAAATGAGCTCATTAGAAGTTCCAAAATTCAATGAACCTGTAAACCTGCCAGAATGGGGTGTTATTTTTTCTCCGTATGTATGTTTTATTCGTCCAGTTGATTTTCTCGAAGAAAAATTATTTTTAAAACTCATCGATCAATATTTGTCACTACTATTAGATTTATTGGTTAGTGTAGAGGAGGACGAAATAAATTCGTTGGAGACAATGGATAGAGTTAAATATCAAAAACGATATTGCTCAAATCAAAAACTTAATGAGAAGACCAGAGCTGTTTTAACAAATTTTTTTGGTTCATCCTGGGCTAATGAATACATTAATAAAATCCTTTTTGAATGTTAGTTATGTTTAAATATATATCTTTTAAGTTTCTTTTTCTTTTCGGCTTCACACCTTTATTTATGTTTTTAATTAGTGGGTGTAACAATAAAAATTTTGAATTAAATCAACCTCTCGAGAATACTGAAGTTGTTGATAGGATTGAAGGAGTAGCTGCTTTAGGCCAACTAAATCCTCTTGGTGAAGTAAGGAAATTAGCAGCTCCTAATAGTGGAAAGGGTGGTACTCCAAGATTATCTAAATTATTAATTCAAGAGGGTGACTCTATTTTAAAGGGTCAAGTTTTAGCTGTTTTTGATAATCGCCCTAAACTTGAAGCTAATTTGAAATCTGCACAAGCTAATTTAAATATATTAATGAGTGAAATTAAGATAAAAAAGAGGGAAATCAATCGATATCAAACTCTTGTTGATAAAGGTGTAGTGGCGCTAATAGTTTTAGACAAGATGAAAGATGATTTATTTATCTCTGAGACCAGAGTTTTAAATCTTGAATCTAATATCGAAGCAATTAACGTTGATTTAGAACAAACATTATTAAGAAGTCCAATTGATGGGATTGTTCTTCAAATCTTAGTTCGTGAGGGAGAGAGACCAAATTCGTCTGGTGTAATTAATGTTGGTGCTAATCAATTAATGGAAGCTCTTATTGAAGTGTATGAATCAGATATAGATAGAGTTCAAATAGGTCAAGCTGTTGATTTAATTAGTGAGAATGGAGGATTTAATGGTTCTTTAAGAGGTCAAGTGAGTTTGATTAGTCCACAAGTCAGGCAAAGAAGAGTTCTTTCAACCGATCCCACTGGCGATGCTGATTCAAGAGTTGTTGAGGTTAGAGTCAAACTTGATAATTCATCAGCTAATAAGGTTTCTCATCTAACCGGAATGAAAGTCATTGCCCGTTTTCAGCCGTAGTGGAATTAAATAATTTTTATGAAAAAAGAAAAATACCTCTTGCCTGGCTTTTGCTTACAAGGCAGCCCTTAAGAATATTGGTAGCTATTGCAGGCATATCATTCGCTGGGATATTGATGTTTATGCAATTAGGCTTTAGAGATGGTTTGTTTGACGCAAGTGTTACTGTTCATAAGTTATTTGACGCAGATCTCGTCTTAATTAGTCCTCGCTCAAAAAGTTCAATAAGTATGAGTGGCTTTCCTCGAAGAAGATTAGTTCAAGCAATGGCACATAAGGATGTTATGGGGACAACGGCAGTTAATTGGAATTTTCTGCTTTGGAGAAATCCTGAAAATTTATCAACAAGATCTATTCTTGCTTTGGGCTTTGAGCCAAGTAAGCCATTATTGATTGATAATGATTTTGAAAGAAAGGCTAAAACACTAAAAAACAAAGGAAGGGTTTTGTTTGATGATCTTTCCAGAGATGAATTTGGGCCTATCTCTTCATGGTTTAATTCAGAGCGAATAGTTGAAACTGAAGTCGCAGGAAAAAGAGTAAGGGTTTCCGGAATAGTTAGTTTAGGTCCTTCCTTTGGCGCAGATGGGAATTTAATAACTAGTAGTGAGACATACTTAGAATTGTCTCCAGGTAATCCTAAAGGAAGTATTGAAATAGGTTTAGTGAGGTTAAAAAAGGGATCTGATATTGAAAAAGTTGTTCGCTCTTTGAATTTAAGTTTGCCTAGTGATGTTAAGGTTATGTCTTTGAAATCATTTATAGATTTTGAAAAGAATTATTGGAAAAGTAGTACATCTATTGGATTTATTTTTACATTGGGAGCTGCAATGGGATTCATTGTTGGTTGTGTAATTGTTTATCAGATTCTTTATAGTGATGTCAGTGATCATTTACCTGAATATGCAACTTTAATGGCTATGGGCTATAACTTAAGAAGCCTATTAGGAGTTGTTGCTAGAGAAGGATTTATTTTATCAATTATGGGATATGTTCCTGCTTATATTTCAGGACAATTTTTATATGCTTTGGTTAGATCATCAACTAAATTACCTGTTGAAATGAGTTTTAGTAGAGCATCAATTATATTTTGCTTGATACTTTTCATGTGTATGGGATCAGCATTAGCAGCTATGAAAAAATTGGCAGATGCAGATCCTGCTGAGATATTTTAATGAAAAATCGAATGTTTTAAATTTAAATAATTTATGAAAAATATAAATAATAATACTTTAAATATTGCTTCTTTGAATCATTGGTATGGGCAGGGAGAAATGAGAAGACATGTTCTTCAGTCTATCTCAATGGAAATTTCTCCTGGCGAGGTCGTTTTGCTGACGGGACCTTCAGGATGTGGAAAAACTACTCTTTTAACTTTAATTGGAGCTCTTCGTAAAGTTCAAGATGGTGACCTTAAAGTATTCGGAAAACAACTTTTTGGAGCCAGCAGAAAAACTAGACAGAATCTTAGAAAAAATATTGGAATGATTTTTCAGGGGCATAACCTTTTGAGATGTCTTACCGCTGAACAAAATGTACAAATGGGTGCTGACCTTTTGAATGGATTTTCTTACAAGGCTCGAAGGGCCCAGTCTAGAGAATGGCTTAGAGCTGTTGGATTAGAAGACCACTTATCTAAGCTGCCTCATGATTTATCAGGTGGGCAAAAACAACGAGTTGCCATTGCCAGAGCACTTGCCGCTAGACCAAAATTACTATTAGCAGATGAACCAACTTCTGCATTAGATAGTTCAACTGGTAGAGAAATTGTTGATTTGTTAAAAAAACTAGCTTTAAAACAATCCTGTTCAGTGTTGATGGTTACTCATGATCCGAGAATTTTGGATGTAGCAGATCGTCTCTTGCGAATGGAAGATGGCCAAATATTGCCTTCTGTTTAGTAAATTAGTTATATAAAAAAAATTTAAGGAATTTAGTATGTCCAAGAGACGAAATCTTAAGAAAGAGAAGCAAGAGAGAAACCGAGCATATGCCAGGAAATTTAAGAAACGTAAACTTCGCAATGATGGTAGAGGGGAAGGAGCAGGTAATGGTGTAACCGGTACTGCAAATAACGGTGGAGCTGCTGATTAATAAATTGCTATTCAAATCAAAAAATATTTGATTTTATTTTTCATTAAGGATGTTAATTAGCGTTGTTATACCTACTTACAACAGACTTCCGATACTAAGAAAGTGTCTATATGCTTTAGAAAATCAACTTTTGAATGATGAAATTCACAATTTCGAAATTGTAATAGTCGATGACGGATCAACTGATGGGACAGTTGATTGGCTAAGAAATAATATTGAGAATTATCCTCATTTAAGACTTTTCGAACAATCCCATGGAGGGCCTGCTCTAGGAAGAAATCTTGGAGTAGAAAAATCAAGAGGAGATTTAATTATTTTTATAGATAGTGATCTAGTTGTTGATAGATATTTCATTCGCAACCATGTTGATTCTTTATTAAAAGCATGGAAAGAACTTGGCAATAGAAAATGTTTTACCTATGGATCAGTGATAAATACCTCTAATTTTAATAATCCAACTTCTGAACCTTTTAAAATTCAAGATTTGTCTTGGGCTTACTTCGCTACTGGAAATGTTGCTGTTGATAAAAAGGTTTTAGAAATCTCAGGTCTTTTTGATACTTCCTTTAGGCTATATGGTTGGGAAGATTTGGAATTAGGAGAAAGACTAAGAAATATGGGAGTTAAGCTTATTAAATGTCCAAGAGCTATTGGATATCATTGGCATCCAGCATTATCTCTTGATCAGATTCCTCAGTTGATTCGAATTGAAAAAGAGAGAGCAAAGATGGGATTAGTCTTTTATCGTAAGCATCCAACCTTGAGAGTAAAATTTATAATTCAATATACTTTTTTTCATCGTTGCCTTTGGGAATTCTTAACTCTTGGTGGACTTATTAATACAAGGACACTTAGACCAGTCTTGGCTTTTCTGATCAATAATGGTCAATCTAGTTTTGCTATGGAATTGTTAAGACTTCCTCTTAATTTAATTGGAGTAAGACAAATTTTTAGAGAAGCATCATTATTTGGACTTCGTTGAACCATTGTTTGTTAGATTAGTAACGCAATTTTAAAACCGCACACCTGACTGTTTCGGGTGATAAATAAGTAGTGATTGTTTAATCACTACTTAAGTTATCCCTGTTGGGTGGAGGCGAACCCGGAACCCACAAAAAACATGGCTGTAGTTTCTCTTTCAGAGATGATGGAAGCTGGTGCTCACTTTGGGCATCAGACAAGACGATGGAATCCCAAGATGTCTCGTTACATCTATTCGGCTCGAAATGGGGTTCATATTATTGATCTAGTTAAAACGGCTGTTTGTATGAACAGTGCTTATAAATGGACAAGAGGAGCCGCAAGAAGCGGTAAAAGATTCCTTTTTGTAGGTACTAAAAAACAAGCTTCAGAAGTCGTTGCTCAGGAAGCTATGAGGTGCGGTGCTGCATATGTTAATCAAAGATGGTTAGGAGGTATGCTTACAAATTGGACAACAATGAAAGCAAGAATTGATCGGCTAAAAGATCTTGAAAGAATGGAATCGAGTGGTGCCATTGCAATGCGACCAAAAAAGGAAGGAGCTGTATTACGTAGAGAATTAGAACGCTTGCAAAAATACCTAGGAGGACTTAAGGGAATGAGACGTTTGCCTGATGTTGTCGTTTTAGTTGATCAAAGGCGAGAAACAAACGCTGTTTTAGAGGCCAGAAAACTTGATATTCCATTAGTGTCAATGCTTGATACTAATTGCGATCCAGATCTTTGTGAAATTCCAATACCATGTAATGATGATGCTGTCCGATCTGTACAACTCGTTTTGGGGAGATTAGCTGATGCTATAAATGAAGGGAGACATGGACCCCATGACTAATTAGAATATATATTTAATAAATTTAACAAATTCTTATTTACCTTTTTTCTCACTACCTCAAAATAAAATGGCGGAAATAACAGCTAAGCTTGTGAAAGAACTGCGAGATAAGACATCCGCAGGAATGATGGATTGCAAAAAAGCCCTAATAGAAAATAAGGGTGATATGGATAAGTCTATTGAGTGGTTAAGACAAAAAGGCATTGCCAGTGCTGAAAAGAAATCCGGTAGAGTTGCTGCTGAGGGTGCTGTAGGTAGTTATATACATACAGGTTCTCGTGTAGGAGTACTTCTTGAATTGAACTGCGAGACCGATTTTGTTGCTAGAGGAGATTTATTCCAAGGCCTTTTGAGAGATCTGTCTATGCAAGTGGCCGCTTGCCCAAATGTTGAATATGTAAGTGTTGATCAAATCCCAGAAATAATTTCTAATAAAGAGAAAGAAATAGAAATGGGAAGAGATGACCTTTCAGGTAAGCCTGATCAAATAAAAGCTAAAATTGTTGAAGGAAGAATAGGAAAAAGATTAAAAGAAATGGCTTTACTAGAACAGCCATTTATAAAAGATAGTTCAATTAATGTTGAAGAGCTTGTAAAACAAGTTGCAGGTAAAATAGGAGAAAATATAAGGGTTCGTAGATTTACTAGATATACTCTTGGAGAGGGGATTGAGGTTCAAGGACCTGACTTCGCAGAAGAGGTCGCATCTATGACATCAAGTTGATCTTGTCTGATAAACAACATTTTGATCCTTTAGATCAAATAAGCTTACTTAAAGAAAAATGTAATAATATATCTCCTTATGTTTATAGGGTTAATTCTTTTTATCTAGAGGAACTAAGAAATTTCTTGCCTCAAACTATAAAAACCACATTATTCTCTCTCATTACTGATCGGCTTGGAGACGATTTTGGCTTTTCAACAGTAAGCTCAAGAAAAACATTTCAGCTGAAAATTGATAAATTAGTTTCTGATAATATCTCGTTAATAACAATTGAACATTTAACAGAATTGGCGAAGAAAATTGATGAAGAAAATATTCGTCATTTTAATAATGCTAAAGATCAAATTTCAAATTCACTTCATATGAAAAATGATTCTGAAAAATCTGAATCATCTAGTGGCGCTAGTTCAATTAATATAAGTTTAATTCCGCCATTGGAGAACTTATCACTTACTGAAGGATGGAATGGAGAATTAAAAGCTCCATATTCAATAGATGAGAAAGAACCATATGTTAAAGGTAAAATATCAGATAGTGAAGATATAATTAAAAATACGAATAATGAAACCTCTTCATTCAAAGATGATCTTAAGAATTTAGATACTTTTAATTTGAAAAGTAATGAAATTGAAATTTTACAGTCAATATTCTCATTTACTGATGAGTCTAGTTTAAGTGAATTGGATTCAAAAACGGAAGATTCATCTATTGCCCCTAACTCGTGCGCAGAGGTGAAAAACAATCGATTTTTACCACAATCACCAACTGGATTATATGAGTGGATGATTTCTATTGATGCAGCTTTGGTTCGAAGATTGCGTGACCTTTCCCATTCTATTAATACTGAGCTTTTAAAATCTGGCTTGGTAAATACACTTGTTCCACTTAATATTTTAGATGCTGCTTTATCGGGCCAATTAATTTCTTCTAAATCCATATCTAATATTCTTACTTTTAAATTACCAACGAACAATCCATTGGTTTCTGGAGGATTAGATATTGATTGTTTGCTAATTACTCCTTCGGATATGGAATTTGATAATCCAAGACTTAGGAAAAATAGAATTAATATTAAACATTATCAAAATGTTCTTTTGGGTATGATTAAGCAACAACGTTACTGGCAAGGTCGCTCCATAGCAGAAGAGATTAATAAAGAATGGTGGAAGGACACAACAAAAATATAACCAGCATTGATTCAACATCTACTCTTGAAACCAAATCAAGTGAACTAAAAACTTGGATTCGATCTTTGCAACAAGCTTTAACAGTTGAGGTTGATCACGGGTTTACTAATATTCAAGGGAGAACAAACAAATTTTCTTATTTTGTAAGTGGATATTTATTAAGTGTCCCTTCCACAGATGTTAACGAGTCTGAGTTTTCTAAATTAAAGGAATTAGCTTTAGATTATGAAAAATATTCAACCATGTCTACAGATAATAGACGTAGAATAATAGCTCAGACTAGGCAGACTCTTCATAATCTATACAAATATCAAGAAGGTGCAGAGAAAAGAGAGTCAAAAAAATTAAAGATAAAAACATCGCATGACTCATCTGTCTATAAGAGAAGTTCATCGACAGATTCATTAAGTTTAGGAAGCCTTATTTCAGATATTAAAGGTGTGGGACCAAAACATGCTGAGAGATTGTCTTCATTGGGTCTTATTTTAATTCGAGATCTCATAAATTATTTTCCTCGTGATTATGTTGATTACACTTCATTAAAAACTATAGATAAAAGTCAAGCAGGTCAGAATGTAACTATCGTCGCAAAAGTTAGACGATGTAGTTCATTTAAAAGTCCTAAAAACCCAAATCTTTCAATTCTTGAGTTGTTTATAAAAGATAAGACAGGAGGAATGAAAGTTACTAGATTTTTAGCAGGTCGTCGTAATAGTAGTATTGCGTATGTAAAAGCTCAGCAAAGTTTGTATGCTGTTGGCGCGACTGTTGTGGTAAGCGGGCTAGTTAAGGAAAGTAGATATGGCAAATCATTAAATGACCCTTTGATTGAAATTATTGAAAGTCCTAATAGTTATTTGAAATCTAAATCGATTGGTCAGATATTTCCTGTTTATTCTCTAACTGAAGGAATTACTGCTGATAAATTCAGAGATCTAGTTCAATCAATTCTTTGTTTGACATCGGAAATAAAGGAGCCATTTCCTAAAGATACATTACTAAGACTAGATCTACCATCGAAGAAAGAAGCTTTTTTTCATATTCATAATCCTGGAAATTCAAAAACTTTAGCTAAAGCAAAAAGAAGAATTGTGTTCGAAGAGTTTTTATTGTTGCAACTTAGTCTTCTTTTAAGACGTGAATTACACAAGAAATGTAAATCCCCTCAATTAAGTATTGAGCAAAGAGATAATAGCCTTGTAAGGAAATTTTTGAGTATTCTTCCTTTCTCCCTCACAGATGCTCAAAAAAGGGTTTTAAAGGAAATTGAATCAGATATAGTCAAAGCCGAACCAATGTCTCGACTTTTACAAGGGGATGTTGGGAGTGGAAAAACTGTTATCGCTATTTCAGCACTCCTCACTGCAGTTCAATCAGGATGGCAGGCTGCTTTTATGGCGCCAACTGAGGTGCTTGCTTCACAGCACTATCAAACATTAAGTAAATGGATTCCTCAACTTGAATTAAATGTTGATCTATTAACTGGTTCTACCCCTAAGTCTCGTCGTAAAGAGATCCTTACTGATCTAGTAAATGGCTCTACCAAAATTCTTGTAGGAACTCATGCATTATTTGAAGATCCAGTTGTCTTTGATCGCCTTGGTCTTGTAGTTGTAGATGAGCAACATCGCTTTGGTGTTAAGCAGAGGAATAAACTTTTAAATAAAGGTTTACAACCGCATCTGCTAACGATGACTGCTACACCTATTCCTAGGACCTTGGCACTTACTCTGCATGGTGATCTTGACGTTAGTCAATTAGATGAACTTCCTCCCGGTCGTACTCCTATTAATACTCAGCTGATATCACCTAAAGATAAAAAGTATGCATATGATTTGATAAGGAGTGAAATCAACAAAGGACATCAAATTTATGTTGTTTTACCTTTGATTGAAGAATCCGAAAAACTTGAACTCAGCTCAGCAGTTGACGTACATCATCAATTGTCTACTGACACTTTTTCTGATTTTACAGTTGAATTACTTCATGGAAAAATGAAAAGTCTAGAGAAACAAGAGGTCATTCGGAATTTCATCAACAAAAAAAGTGACATACTAGTTTCTACTACTGTTATAGAAGTAGGTGTTGATGTCCCAAATGCAAGCGTAATGCTAATAGAAGATTCTGATCGTTTTGGCCTTGCTCAATTGCATCAATTAAGGGGCCGTGTTGGGAGGGGGGCTTCCAAGTCGTACTGTCTGTTGAGCCATCAAAACAAAAACAAATTATCTCGACAAAGATTGGAAGTTTTGGTTAATTCCAATGATGGATTTGAAATTTCTGAAATTGACTTGCGTTTTCGTGGACCAGGACAAGTCTTAGGTACTAAACAGTCGGGCTTGCCTGATTTCGCCCTAGCATCATTAGCTGATGATGCTGATGTCCTTGAACTGGCCCGTTATGAAGCTCGAAATATTTTAGATTCTGATCCAGGTCTTACAAATAATTCTACTCTTCGTTCCCTAATAAAAGAACAGTGGGAGAAACTAAAGATTGGTAATAAATTAAATTAATTTTTTGAAAAGGGAACACTATTGAACTCATTTGTTTTTTGGGTAGACTTAAAAAAAATTTTAAGCGATTAAAATTTAATACTTATATCTTCTACAAATGATAAAGTTGAGACCTTGGAATAAAATCAAAATAAATGAATGTAATGAGCCTTTAATTTCTATCCCAAAATCCATATTTCGTTTAACACCTCATCCTTATATGTCTTTAGGTGCTCCATATTTAACTGGAGCAGATCCATGGGTTTTACGTAGAAGTGTTTTAAAAAGATTGATACTTGCCCAACAATATCTTTCCGAGATTAATCCTCAATTACAGTTGGCTTTGTTTGATGCTTGGAGACCTATCTCTGTCCAAAAATTCATGTTTGATTATACTCTTCAAGAGACTTGTAAGTCGAAGGGGATTGATATTAATGATCTTTCTGTAAAAGGAGGCATCAATGATGTGATTGAGGAAGTTGCCCGTTTCTGGGCAAAACCATCTTTTGATCCTCTTATACCGCCTCCGCATAGTACAGGCGCTGCTATTGATTTGACACTTGCTGACATGACTAGTAAACCATTAGATCTAGGTGGAGAAATAGATTTTATTGGACCTGAATCTAGTCCTGAATTTTATAAGAATGACTATTCTAAGATGCATTATTCAAAACAGGTTTTTCAGGATAGAAGATCTCTGTTGTTTTCAGTTATGGAACAGGCTGGATTTGTTCAACATCCAAACGAATGGTGGCATTTTAGCTATGGAGATCAGTTATGGTCATGGTTAAGTAAAAAAGGTAATGCTATTTATGGGGCTGCACTTGAGGTGAGTAAAGACATTACACTTTCAGAGCCAAGTTTAGTCACATGATCTCCAAGACTAGATGAGGTTCCAGCCTCTTTCCAGCTAAGGAATAAAGGCTCTAATGTCTTCTCTAATTCATTAATAGGCATCTTTTGTAGATAAGGGGTCGCCAATCTTTGTAAATTAGTGCTACCACCTAGCCATAGTTGGTATTGATTTAGACCACTACCAACAAGAGCTAACTCTGCCATATATGGTCGAGCACATCCGTTTGGACAGCCTGTAACTCTTACCAATATTGATTTATTAATCTCTAGCATTTTTAATTGATTGTTTATTCGTTCCAAGAGCTCTGGTAAAAATCTCTCTGCTTCTGTCATTGCAAGTCCACATAATGGAAGAGCTGGACACGCTATTGCATGCCTGGCCAATGGCTCTGGACTCTCAGGATCTGAAAAACCTATATCATTTAGAGCATTCTTTACACTAGCTTTTTGATAATTCCCAATATTACACAAAAGCATATCTTGGTTGGGTGTTAAACGTACATCCAATGCAAATTTTTCAACTATATTTCTGAGCCCTTTCTTTACCTTCCCTGTAAGTCTACCTGATAATAGTGGTAGCCCAACAAACCATAGTTTCTCAGATTGTTGATGCCAGCCTAAATAATCTTCAAGTATTGTATCCCCTTCGTTCCTTAAGGCGCCAATTGGTCTCATAAAATACTTCGTTGTTAACTGTTTCTTAAACCAATCAACACCCATATCATGCAATACATATTTAAGTCTTGAGTGTCTTCGAGTTTTCCTGTCTCCATAGTCTCTTTGAAGAGCTAGAATAGATTGAACAAGCTCTAAAATATACTTCCCTTTTACAAAACCAATAGGGTCTGCAATTCTCGCAAATGTCGTATCCAAGTTATGTGTTCTACCCATGCCTCCTCCAACGTAGACATTACACCCTTCTATAGCTCCCTTAGAATTTGTGAACGTTACAAGGCCTATGTCATGAGTAAGAATATCCACAGAATTGTCTCCTGGTACTGTAGTTGCACATTTGAATTTTCTTGGCAAGTAGGTTGCACCATATAAAGGTTCATTTTTGTCTCCACTAAAAACGCCAGGATTTTGTTGAAGCTTTCTGTTCTTTTTCACTTCAGAAGTTGGCTTGATAGCATATTTCATCTCGCCATCAACCCATAAATCAATGTATGTTCTCTCTGCTTTTTGGGGTGATAAAACATCGGCAATATCATTAGCTAATTTTCTTGCTGCAGGATAAGGTTCTTTTTCGAACGGAGCCGCTGGAGCCATTACATTCCTGTTAACGTCTCCACAAGCCGCGAGGGTCGATCCCATTGAT
>QCJG01000008.1 GCA_003216175.1 Prochlorococcus sp. AG-409-A10
TTTGACGTTGTCTCTCAGCAAATCTAGCTCTATCGCTATCTGTAAATTTATTCACACAAGCCTCACATTGCAGACCTTTAATATACGTTGGCTTTTTCAGATCTTCAGGTGAGATAGGTAATCCACAAGCATGACACATAGTATGTGACCCTGGTGAGAGATCATGATCTAAAGAGACACGTTGATCAAAAACAAAGCACTCACCATCCCATAAACTCTTCTCAGGCGTAACATCTTCTAGATACTTCAGTATTCCCCCCTCAAGGTGATGTACATCGGAAAAGCCTTCCTCTATTAAATAAGAGGTGGCTTTTTCGCATCTTATTCCGCCAGTGCAATACATCCCTATTTTTAAAGAGGGATTCTTTTCGATTAAAGGTTTTAAATGATTTTGAACCCATGCAGGAAATTCACGAAATGAACTTGTATGTGGATTTAAAGCTCCTGCAAAATTACCAACTTTTATTTCATACTCATTACGTGTATCAATAACGACACTATCTGGATCTTCTAAAAACTCATTCCATTCAGCAGCTTTTACGTATTTACCTACAGATTTAGTAGGGTCAACTTCTTTAAGACCAATCGTAACGATTTCTTTTTTCTTGCGCGCCTTGAAGCGTCTAAAAGCCTGTCTTTCAGTCCAGCTATATTTAACATTAATGTCAGATATCTTTAAAAATTGCTTTAATGTTTCTATAAAATGAGTTATTGCTTTTTCAGGTCCGCAAACTGTTCCATTAAATCCTTCAAAAGCAATTAAGATAGTCCCTTTTATTTCTTTCTTGTTTGCTAATTTCGTAAGTTCTTCTTTAAGCAAAAGAATGTCTTTATCAAGAATCGATAAAAATTTGTAGAATGCAGCAACTTTGTATTTAACTTTCTTGAGGCTATCCTCTATCTTCATAACTAAGTTATTCGTGAGAGAAATTCGCCTTAACTCCAGCGTCAGCCAAAAGATTTCGGTCAGCCTCGACTTCGGGATTACTAGTTGTCAACAGAGTATCTCCATAAAAAATAGAATCAGCTCCAGATTGTAGACATAATATCTGGGCTTCCCTACCTAATTGCTGCCTACCCGCACTTAGTCTTATTCGGCTTTTAGGCATAATGATCCTTGCCGTCGCGACCATGCGAACCATCTCTAAGGGATCAATAGAAGATAAGTCTTCCATAGGTGTCCCCTCTACTGCAACCAAGGCATTTATGGGGACACTCTCTGGATGTGGGTCTAATGTAGCTAAAACCTTGAGTAAAGAGGCCCTGTCAGAGACAGATTCGCCCATCCCGATAATTCCACCACAACATACTGTTATTCCAGCCATACGTACTCTTCTCAATGTTTCAAGTCGATCTTGATATGTTCTTGTTGAAATAATATTGGAATAATGCTCAGGACTTGTATCTAAATTATGGTTATAGGCGGTTAAACCTGCTTCTGCCAATCTATATGCTTGTGAATCAGTAATCATTCCAGCGGTGACACATGCTTCAAGACCAAGCGCTCTTACACCTTTAATCATTTCAAGCATTGAATCGAACGCGTTTCCGTCTTTGATCTCACGCCAAGCCCAACCCATACAAAATCTATCTGCGCCTGCATCTTTAGCCGCTCTTGCTCTATCAAGGACTGAATTAACTTGCAGCGCAGGGATAGGTTGAACTGTGGTTTCGTTGTGTACAGATTGGGGACAGTATGCGCAGTCTTCTGAGCATCCACCTGTCTTAACACTCAGAAGAGAAGCCAGTTGAACTTTATAACCTGGATTGTAAGACCTATGAACTATTTGGGCTCTCCACAACAAATCCATTAATGGTAGATCAAGTATTTCTTTAACTTCCTTTAACGACCAATCATGTCTAATATCTCCACCTTTTATGGAATTAAAATCTAAATATGATTCCTCATTAGAAGTAGATTTATTAGATTCCTGAATATTAGGATTAATTAGAGTCATAAAAGGATTTGAATATAAAAATTTTAATTGCTATCTAGTTTTAGCTGATAATCTATGAAAAATCATAGAACTCAAGATATTAAATTATTTTAGTTATACACCTCCAAACCTCCTTCTTCTAGATTGATAGTCAAGTAGTGCCTTAGCAAGAGTATCGGCGTTAAAATCTGGCCATAATACATCTGTAACATGAATCTCAGCATAAGCTAATTGCCACAAAAGAAAATTACTTATTCTTTTTTCCCCACTAGTTCTAATTAATAAGTCTGGGTCGACCTCACTAGCTGTAAATAATTCAGAGGCAAATACATTTTCATCTATCAAAGAAGGATCTAATTCACCTTTCACCGAACGTTCTGCCAACTTTTTGGCGGCTCGTACTAATTCCCGTCGTCCCCCATAATTGGTACACACATTAAAATGAATTCCTTTGTTATGGGAGGTAGATTCAACCGATTCTTTTATTAAGTCCTTTAATGCAATAGGTAATGGATCAAGATCACCCAAGAAATTAATTTTTACTTCTTCTAGTTTTAAATTATTCAATTCACGCTTAAGAACACTTTCAAAAAGTGTCATTAAAAAATTTACTTCTTCACTAGGTCTGGACCAATTTTCAGTTGAGAAGGCGAAGACAGTTAATGCACCTATTCCCCAATTACTACATAAATGCAGAGTAGTTTTTAGAGCCTCGACCCCAGCTGTATGTCCAATCGTCCTTGGCAACCCCTTTGCTTCAGCCCACCTACCATTCCCATCCATAATTACCGCAATGTGATCGGGCAAACGAAGACTATCCAAGTCTTTAGGTAATGGAGATAACTCTCTAGAATTATCGGTGCTTATTACAGAAGGGTAAGTCAATTCAAAGACTCCTTGCTGTCATTAGTTTTCCCAAGGTTAACTCTGGATTGAACAACTTTAGTTTCAATATTAGAGGAAGTTGATTTCAATGAAGAATTAATGCTGGTGGACTTAGATCCAGATGAATTTGAAGGATCCAATAATTCTTTCAAAAGATCAAGTAATCGACTGCTTGTAATAGGTCTCTCTAGTCGTCCTTGACTAGCCAAGGATAAGGTACCTGATTCTTCTGAAACTACAACACAAATACATCGATCAAATCGTTCAGTAATCCCAAGAGCTGCCAAATGTCTTGTTCCATATCTACTAATTCCTTGCCTTGAAAGAGGCAAAATTACCCCTGCTGAAATGATTCTATTTCCCTTTACTAAAACAGCTCCATCATGAAGAGGGGTGTCAGCTGCAAAAAGGTTTAATAACAATTCAGACGATAATTGAGCATCAATTGGAACTCCAGGAAAAAGAAAATCTTCAGGGCGTAAGTCACTGCCCATATCAACAACGATTAATGCTCCTTTTCTATTTTGTGATAAGCGACCTGCGGCTTCAGTTAATTGAGCGAACGTATTAGAACTTGCTCTAAATTCTTTTTGAGTATTTCCAAGAATCACAGCCAATCGTCCAGTGCCTAATAACTCCATCAATCTCCTTAATTCTCCTTGCCATAAAATTGCTAAAGATAATGAGCAAGCTAAAACCAATGCATCAATAAGTTTTGAAGTAATTGGTAAATTTGCAAATCTCTGAACGAACCACGCTAATGAGACCAAAAAGAGATAGCCTCTTAAAAGCCATAATGTTCTTTGCTCTTTAACTCTTGCAAAAAGAAGCACTCCAAGAGACGAAGCAAACAAGACATCAAGGAAAACACGCAAGTTTATAATCCACCAGAAATTCACTCCTACATCCCAACGTTATTTCAACTTACCTAATTCTTGGGAATAAAGCGATCAGGTAATACATCTAATTGCAATAGATCTTCAGGAAGTTCTCTCCTTTGAGTCAACTCGGCCAAACCTTTCCCAACCATAATTGTCGCAGGTCTAGGAATTCTGTTGTAGTTGGAACTCATTGAATAGTTGTAAGCACCTGTTCCAAAGACAGCAAGAAAATCTCCACTGACACAAGACGGAAGGAAAAAATCCTTCAATAAAACATCTCCTGACTCACAATGTTTACCAGCGATAGTAACTTTTTCAAAGTTTGTATCCAAGGGTTTATCTACCAAACACGCACTATATAGAGACTGGTAAGTTATTGGACGAGGATTATCACTCATCCCTCCATCAACAGATAAATAAGTTCTAACACCAGGAACAACTTTTTTAGCTCCAATCTTATAAATAGTAAGCCCTGAATTAGCAACAAGAGATCTTCCAGGTTCACACATTAATCTTGGCAAGTCTAGATTTCTTTCTCTACACGCATTAACAACAGCATTAGAAATAACTTCAACCCATTTTTCAATAGAGGGCGGATTATCTTCTTTAACATATTTTATCCCTAGACCGCCTCCTAAATTTAGATCAGCTATGGGATGACCTATTTCGCGAGCAAGTTTTAAAGCATCAGCCATAACACCAGCAAGATCAATATGGGGTTGTACCTCAAAAATTTGAGACCCTATATGTGCATGTAAACCAGTTAAATGTGCCCATCTATATGTTTTTAATTCGTCTAAAACTGACTTAAGCTCATCTGGGTCAAAACCAAATTTGCTATCTAAATGTCCAGTCCTAATATATTCATGAGTATGGCATTCAATACCAGGTGTAAACCTCAACATTAACTTTGCGGGCTTATTTTCAGAGACAATATTTTTTAGCAGCTCAATATCGTGATAATTATCTAAAACAATTGTCACATTATTTTTGTAAGCAAAATTTAATTCAGCCTGAGATTTGTTATTTCCATGAAAAACAATATCTTTACCTTTCACTCCACCATTTAAGGCCGTAAGCAATTCACCTTCTGATACTGCATCAAGTCCAAACCCCTCAGAAGCAATAACTGCACAAATAGCTAATGAACTATTTGCTTTTGAAGCATATAGAGGAAGTGATTCTCCTGGATAATATTTTTTTAAAGAAGAAATATAAGTTTTACATGCAGTCCTAAGTGACAACTCATCAAAAACATATAGAGGTGTGCCAAATTTTTTTGCGAGTTCACTAAGTTGACATCCCCCAACAATTAATTTTTTATTCTCATTAATTTCTGAAGAGATAGGAGCTATATTTCGATTTGGACTATTTATATCCACATTGGATTCAAAAGCCTTAGATCCGTGCATAGAAAATTTTTACTTTAATATTTAGCTAATCTAGAGATCAATCAACCAATTAGTATTCTTTTTATAGAAAGAGGGATGAATTAATTAATAGTTAGATATGAATCACAAAATAATTCAACTTGGGATAATGCATTTAAATGATTGCATGGATCTAGACCAAAAATCATTAAATGGTCTTTGGTCAAAATCCCAATGGGAGAAAGAACTCACGGAACCTAAAAGGATTTGTCTAGGAATCTTAGAGTTTGAAACAAAAAAAATCTTAGGATTATGTTCAGCTTGGTTAGTAATAGACGAATTACACATAACTTTCATAGCTGTTCATCCCATACATCAAAGGAAAGGACTAGGAAAATTTCTCTTTTTAGACTTAATCAAACGTTCAAAACCACTTCAAATAAATCAGATTCATTTAGAAGTTAAAAACAATAACGAGCCAGCTAAAGCTTTTTACAAATCCATGGGGTTCAAAACAGTAGGGATTAGATCTAATTTTTATAAAGATGGAAGTGATGCTCTTATGCTCAATAAAGAAACCCATAACAAAGGATAAATTCAATAATTAAGTACGGTTTACCGAAATTCAAAAACGAATAAATAGGCGGTTCTTCGCATCAATTAATACATTTAATTATTTTTCAACGAACACTTAATATTTACCCTTTATAAAAAAAAACCTAACCGTACACATTTCACACTTAACCCTGATAAATTAGATGAAATAGTAATGGCTAAAGCTAAATGTTTGAGAGGTTTACAGAAAAGGCTATAAAAGTGATCATGCTTGCGCAAGAAGAGGCAAGGCGCCTTGGGCATAATTTTGTTGGAACAGAACAAATCCTTTTGGGGCTTATAGGTGAAGGCACTGGAGTAGCAGCTAAAGTTCTTAAATCAATGGGGGTAAATCTTAAGGATTCAAGAGTAGAAGTTGAAAAAATAATTGGAAGAGGCTCAGGTTTTGTTGCTGTTGAAATCCCCTTTACACCAAGAGCCAAAAGAGTACTTGAACTTTCACTAGAAGAAGCCCGTCAACTTGGTCACAATTACATCGGTACCGAACATCTATTGCTTGGTCTTATTAGAGAAGGTGAAGGAGTAGCTGCAAGAGTTCTTGAAAATTTAGGTGTTGATCTAACAAAAGTCAGAACACAAGTTGTAAGAATGCTAGGTGAAACCGCAGAAGTTACTACAGGATCAGGATCGTCTAAAGGATCAGCAAAAACGGCAACACTTGACGAATTTGGAACAAACCTTACTCAGTTAGCGAGTGAGTCAAAGCTAGATCCTGTAGTTGGAAGACATTCAGAGATTGACCGTGTAATTCAAATATTGGGAAGAAGAACAAAAAACAATCCTGTTTTAATAGGAGAGCCAGGAGTGGGTAAAACCGCAATAGCGGAAGGACTCGCTCAGAGAATTCAACAAGGAAATATACCTGACATACTTGAAGAAAAAAGAGTATTAACTCTTGATATTGGTTTACTAGTAGCTGGAACTAAATATAGAGGAGAATTTGAAGAAAGACTAAAAAAGATAATGGAAGAAATTAAATCTGCTGGAAACGTTATTTTAGTTATTGATGAGGTTCACACATTAATTGGAGCAGGTGCTGCTGAAGGGGCAATTGACGCTGCAAACATATTAAAACCTGCTTTAGCAAGAGGAGAACTTCAATGTATTGGTGCTACTACTTTAGATGAGTATCGCAAGCATATTGAAAGAGATGCTGCATTAGAGAGAAGATTTCAACCTGTAATGATTGGAGAACCTTCAATCAAAGATACAATCGAAATACTTAAAGGATTAAGAGAGAGATATGAGCAACATCACAGATTGAAGATTACTGATGAAGCTCTAGACGCTGCTGCGAATCTTGGAGATAGGTATATATCAGATCGTTTTTTACCTGACAAAGCTATAGATCTAATAGACGAGGCAGGGAGCCGAGTAAGATTACTAAATTCCAAATTGCCACCAGAGGCAAAAGAAGTTGACAAAGAATTAAGGAAGATACAAAAAAGTAAAGAAGAAGCAGTCAGAGATCAAAACTTCACCCAAGCTGGAGAACTTAGAGAAAAGGAAGTTGAACTTAGAGATAAAATTAGAAATCTTTTGCAAAATATAAGACAAAAAACAGCGCCAAATGAAAATTCTGATCCAAGCAATATTCCAGAAAAAAAGAATGAAACTTCTGATCAAGTAGTTGATACATCTAATGATCTAAAAGTTTCTCAACCTATAGTTAATGAAGAAGATATTGCTCATATTGTTGCCTCATGGACTGGAGTTCCTGTCCAGAAATTAACCGAAAGCGAATCAGTCAAACTTCTAAATATGGAAGACACATTGCATCAAAGACTCATTGGTCAAGACGAAGCTGTCAAAGCTGTTTCAAAAGCAATTAGGAGAGCAAGAGTAGGTCTTAAAAATCCAAACAGACCTATTGCTAGCTTTATTTTTTCTGGTCCAACGGGAGTTGGAAAAACTGAACTTACCAAAGCTTTAGCGGCCTATTTCTTTGGTAGTGAAGAAGCAATGATTCGTTTAGATATGTCTGAATTCATGGAAAGACATACTGTTAGTAAATTAATAGGTTCTCCTCCTGGCTACGTAGGTTTCAATGAAGGTGGACAACTAACAGAAGCTGTGAGGAGAAGACCCTATACAGTCGTTCTGTTCGATGAAATAGAAAAAGCTCATCCAGATGTGTTTAATCTTCTCCTTCAATTACTAGAGGAAGGAAGATTAACCGATTCAAAAGGGAGAACTGTTGATTTCAAAAATACTTTAATAATAATGACTTCTAATATTGGATCTAAAGTTATAGAAAAAGGTGGCGGAGGATTGGGATTTGAATTCTCAGGTGAGAGTTTAGAAGATACTCAATATAATCGAATAAAATCATTAGTAAATGAGGAATTAAAGCAATATTTCCGCCCTGAATTTCTCAATAGATTAGATGAAATAATTGTATTTAGACAACTCTCTAGGAACGAAGTGAAAGACATCGCCGAAATAATGTTAAAAGAAGTATTCTTGAGGATAAAAGAGAAGGGAATATCATTATCGGTATCAGATGATTTCAAAGAAAGATTAGTTGAAGAAGGATACAATCCTTCTTATGGGGCAAGACCTTTAAGAAGAGCGGTAATGAGGTTATTGGAAGATAGCCTTGCTGAAGAAGTTTTATCCGGAAGGATAAAAAATGGTGATAAAGCAGAGGTAGATATTGATGAAAGTAAAAAAGTAATTGTTAAACATCTTGGTAAAGATACTTCCACGCCAGAATTAGCTAGTGCCGCTGTTTAAATTTAAATAGAATAGTTAAATGTCTATAAATAATCACAGTATTTCACCTACAAAGGTCGTTAGGGGAAATAGAGCATGGAATAAGTCGTTAGATCTAATAACCAAATTATGCCAAAAGCCTCTGATAATAGGCAGAAGTAAATCTACAAAAAAAATAAGGACTTCATTCAAAAAAGATCTTCTTTTACATGGTATTCAATCGGTAGTTTCTCTCGAATTAGATCATGATTGTTGTGAATTAGATATCCAAAATGCCTATCTAATCTCAAAACAAAACAACTGCGATGGAATAATTGCAGCAGGAGGAGGGAAAGTACTTGACGCTGGAAAATTAATTGCTGATTTATTAGGCATCAAATGCATTACTGTGCCATTAAGCGCTTCCACATGTGCAGGATGGACTGCTTTATCTAACATTTATACCCCTGATGGCAAATTCATAAAAGATGTAACTTTAAAAAGCTGTCCAAACTTGTTGATCTTTGATCACACAATTGTTAGAGATGCACCACCAAGAACACTTGCAAGTGGAATAGCAGATGCTGTTGCGAAATGGTATGAGTCATCCTTAACAAGCAGTACAAGCCAAGACGGCTTTGTACAACAAGCAGTTCAGATGGCTAGGGTTTTACGAGATCAATTATTCTTAAACGGCTACCAGGCTTTCCAAGATCCACTAAGCCATTCTTGGGAAATTGTTGCAGAAGGATGTGCTCTAACTGCTGGAATAATTGGAGGGCTTGGGGGTGCAAAATGCAGAACAGCCGCAGCGCATCCCATTCACAACGGATTAACACAACTTGCATATACAAACAAACCACTGCATGGAGAACTTGTTGGATTTGGATTGCTAGTACAACTAGACATAGAAGAGAAAAATTCAAACAGTCAATTACCTAAACAAGCTAAGTCACAACTTATAGATTTCTTCTCTCAACTAAATCTTCCTATTTCAATTGAATCTATTTGTCTTAGGAATACGACCCCAAATGAAATAAATAAAGCGTGTAAATTTGCCTGTAATGACAATTCTGATATACATCAATTACCTTTCCAAATAAATGAAAAAGATCTTTTCGAATCAATGCAAAGTTTTCAATCCCTCCCTACTAGCTCCAAATTAGGAGTAAATAATACCTAAGAGAGTTGATTCAAGAAGCAAATAAAAATTTAGACAGGACAAATGCTACTAAGGCATACATCAATGAGATAAGAGATCAAATTATTGACATACAAGCAAGTAATCTTTTTGAAGATCTAAAGTGGATAAAACTAGAAGATATTTCACCCAATAAATCTAATATTTTTCCAACTGTGATAACAGGCAAAGGAGAGAGACTTCTTCTATTACATGGTTTTGATAGCTGCTTTCTTGAATATAGACGTCTAGCGCCTTTTCTGAAAAAGAATAATAAATTAATCATTCCTGATCTATACGGATTTGGCTTTTGTCCTAGATCTAGTGGTAACAAATATGGATTTAAATATTTAATGAAACACCTAAATTCCGTTTTAAAGTATTTCTCAAAGAATCAACCGATTGGCGTAATAGGTGCCTCAATGGGCGGGGCTTTAGCTCTAGAACTTGCAAGACAAAACCCAAAGAAAATCAATAAGATACTACTTTTATCACCAGCAGGGTTAGCAGGCAAAAACCCAAAGATTCCATGGCCATTGAATCATTTAGGGGCCTTTTTCCTTAGTCAACCTTTTGTCCGTAAGGGCTTGTGTAGACAGGCATTCGCGGACCCAAAAAATAGTGTTGGACCTGCAGAAGAGCAAATCGCGTCAATACATTTAAAAGTTCCTGGTTGGCAATCATCTTTAGCAGATTTTGCGGCAGATGGTGGTGTTTCAGGCTGCGGACTCCCTAGACCAACTCAACCTCTCAAAATTATTATAGGAAAATATGACAGAATTATTCCTAAAAACGAAAAGGAAGAAACCAACACAACCTATAACTCCAACATAGAAATAGCAACTAATTCAGGACATCTTCCACATTTAGAAGAGCCCAAATTAGTTGCTAAGGCTTGGGAAAATTTTAAAAAATGAAATGATAGCAAAGCGACATAAGGAGACAGGGATTCTTGCTAAATTTTTAGAGCAAGGTGTAAGGATGTTACTTATAAAAGAGTGCAAAAAAATTAACAATATTAAGATAGGTATTATCTCAAGTTCCACTCAAATCATTAAAGGCGAAATACAAAAAATCAATATAACTGCTAAAGATATAAATTACAAAGAGCTATTATTCGACGAATTCGAGTTAGAAGCTAATCATTTAAAAATTAATTTTAAAATAACAACTAAAGAATTATATTTTAAAAATGATCCTATAGTAAAGTTCAAAATATCATTATCTCAAAATTCACTAAAAAAAATTTTATTATCTAACAATTGGAATTATATTGGGAATAGGATAAGCAAGGAAATTTTAAATCAAGATAAATTAGAAGATATAAAAATAAAGAATGATAAATTATTAATTAAAACTTCTGAAGAGAGTAATACTATTAACAAGTTAGAACAGATTCACATCAAAGTCCATGAAGGCAACATCTATTTAAAAAATAGAACCTATAAAAAGACTATTAAAATACCGTTTGAAGATAAAATATATATAGAAAATGTGAATATAGTAAATGATTTAATTAATGTTTTTATAACTTCATCTATTAATTTCTAATTATATCAGGAAATAATTAATGGTGACAGTAAAATTACTATATAAAATACAATTGCAGGAGTAAATAAATAACTATCTATTCTATCAAGAATACCTCCATGACCAGGTAAAAAATTACCTGAGTCTTTTAATCCTGCATTCCTCTTCAGCATCGATTCTGTAAGGTCTCCAACCAGAGAAAATAATGCCACTAAAACTCCAATAAATATTCCAATAAATATTCCAAATTCCCATCTAAGTAAATATCCAAAAGAGGCTCCTATTAATATTGAAAATAATAATCCACCAATAACGCCCTCAATAGTTTTAGAGGGAGATATTGGGGATAGAGAGTGACTGCCAAACTTCTTACCTACAAAATAAGATCCTATATCAAATCCAACTATCATAAAACATGTAGAAAAAGTTATTAGCATCCCAAAAGTAATAGATGACGACCAATCAATGGGGATCAAATTGAAGTTATTTGTTAAATCTATTTCTAAAAGATTTCTTAACTTAATCCAATGACTTGGCAAAAAGCCTAAATAAAACAACCCGAATATTGATGCTGCCACATCCGCAATAGAACCAGTAACAGGTTGAAGCAATAACCAACCACAAATAGCAGCACCAGATAATGGTAAAATAGCATCTGATATTTCAATTGAGACATATCCTTGAGAAGATAATTGAGTGAAGAAAAGTAATATTTGACAAGCCAACAATGTTGTCTTCGTAGCTGGTCTTATCCCAGTAAATTCTGCCATCCGGAAGAACTCTAGAAGAGCTAAATGAACAATTAAACTTAATGCAATATAAAACCACCAATCACCAAGGTAGACTATTAAAAAACCAAAAGCTCCAATTAAAAGTCCACTTAATAATCTCTTTTTCGAAACAGCTAAAAACATTAAATCAGGTAAAAGAATATAGCTTTCTTTTATAAAACATATTTAAAAGGGGTTGTTAATAATAAATTTTATTATAGCGGATGATTAGATATTAATAATCAAGAAATAACTCTTACAAAATCAGAAATTTGTTCTGGCCAAAAGCATTTTTGCTCTATCAACCAATCAACACGAGCTTGGTCCAAAATCTCACCAGGAATCAAAAAAGGTATTCCAGGAGGATAAGGACAAACCATCTCTGCAGAAATTCTTCCAATGGATTCCTGAAGGTTTACCTTCTCAAAATCCGACCCCCAAGAATAAGAACATGGCTTGTATGGCTTAGAAACGATACTGAAAGGTGGCCTTTTGAAAAAAAAAGATTTTTGCTGGCCAAAATTTGTAAGAATTTCATTCCAAATTCTCACAAATTTTTTCCCAATCTTTTTGTGAGATGAGAGTCCAAGACAAAAAGTTAGCGTTCCTGGCTCAGCTAATTCACCAATTATTCTTTTTTTTATAAATCTTTTATCAACCTCAATACCACTTAAACCAAATTTTGACGTGTGAAGAATGATTCTTAGTGGATCACTGTTTTTAAGAAGAGGAACTTCTTTATTAATCAAAAAATCTTTTAATAGCTCTGCCTCTTCTATACGGGATTTCAATCTCTTTAATCCTTTAGATTCAATAAGTTCCTTTATTGAACTTTCACAAGAAGCTAACAACAAAGAACTAGGGCTTGAAGTTTGAAGCAACTCAATACTTCTCTCAATTTTAAATGGATCAACCTTGTCACCTTGCGACCATAAAACTGCGGATTGAACTAATCCTGGTGCAGATTTATGGAGAGAATGAACAACCAAATCTGCTCCAAAAGAGATCGCTGACCTAGGTAAATCAGGTCTTATTTGACTGATTAGATAAGCACCATGAGCCTCATCGACCAAAACTGGTAAAGAATGTGAATGAATCTCCTTAATCAGAGATTCCATATCTGCCGAATATCCTTGATATGTAGGGTTAACTAAAACTACCGCGGCTATATCCTCTTCAATTTCTTTTGCTTTTTTAAAAACCCTCTGAAGCCATTTTTTATCAAAAACAGAGGCATGGCCTCTATCAGTCAAATAAGGAACATCAAAAAGCAATGGTATTAAACCTCCAAACAAGCATGCTTGAATACAACTTTTATGAATATTCCTTGGCATTAGAACAGCTTGACCAGGACGAGCAAGAGCAAGCAATGAACTTTGAAGTAAGCCCGTCGCACCGTTAACCCCATACCAACATCTATCAACCCCTACCTCATAAGCAGAAGACTTTTGACTTTCTGCTATTGCACCTTCACTAATCAACGGCCCCCCTATCTCAAAAAGCTCAGGCAAATCCCAAATACCTGGTCTTAGCTTAAGTAGTTTTTTTATCTTGCATGGGAGAGCATTTCCTCTCCCATGAGCTGGCAAAAAAAGATTTTCGCTTCTATTAACAGAAAGCAACTTTAAAAGCCCCATAGAATAAAAGGATTACCTAAAGTCAATGTAGTTAAATTAATCAGTAAGCAAATCAAAAGAACTTCTTAAGGGTGTAACTAAAAGAACTTATGATGTAGTCATGAAATACGATTTCAAAAGAGATTTAATCTGGTTAATTTCAAGGCCATGGATATTGTTGCCTAGATTTATTCAGATAGTTGGCGCAATTTCACTTCTACTAGCAAGACTTATTTTTCAAGGTTCAAGTAATGACGACAACATTCAAAAGAGTCTAGCTAAATTTCTACTTAAGACTCTTATTGGCCTGGGCCCTTGTTTCATAAAAGTAGGGCAAGCACTTTCAACCAGGCCAGATCTAATAAGAAAAGATTGGCTGGAAGAATTAACAAACCTACAAGATAATTTACCCTCATTTTCTCATGAAAAAGCACTTGAAATTATTGAAAATGAGCTAGGGAGACCAGCAAATGAACTTTTTGAAGAATTCCCATCTAAACCAATAGCCTCAGCTAGTCTTGGGCAGGTTTACAAAGCAAAGTTAACTAGCACTTACTGGGTAGCAGTAAAAGTTCAGAGACCTAGTCTGATATTTAATATAAGAAGAGACATCGTAATCATAAAGATACTTGGAGTTCTAAGTGCTCCAATACTTCCACTAAACCTTGGTTTCGGATTAGGTGAAATTATAGATGAGTTTGGTAGAAGTTTATTTGACGAAGTTGATTATAAAAAAGAAGCAAATAATGCTGAAAAATTTTCTAACCTCTTCCACAACAATAAGTCAGTAACAATCCCAAAAGTAGAAAGACATTTATCATCTGTAAAGGTATTAACCACAAGCTGGATTGATGGTACAAAATTAAAAGATAGAAATGAATTAGTTCTAAATAATTTAAATCCTTCAAAAATTATTAGGACTGGTGTTATCAGTGGAATCCAGCAATTATTAGAATTTGGATACTTTCATGCAGATCCTCATCCAGGAAATATGTTTGCTCTTGAAGGTAATAATGGTGATTTAGGAAATATAGCTTATGTAGACTTCGGAATGATGGACTCAATCTCAGAGGAAGATAGATTAACTCTTACTGGTGCAATTGTTCACCTGATCAATAATGATTTTTATGCTGTTGCAAAAGATTTTCAAAAGCTAGGTTTTTTAAATAATGAACAAGACCTTAAGCCCCTAATACCTGTATTAAAAGAAGTACTTGGAAGTGCAATTGGTAAAGATGTTGCATCATTTAATTTTAAAGAAATTACCAATAAATTCTCTGAATTAATGTTTGATTATCCTTTTAGAGTGCCTGCAAGATTTGCTTTAATTATCAGAGCAGTAATTAGCCAAGAAGGACTTGCTCTTCGCTTAGATCCTGATTTTAAAATTATAGATTTAGCCTATCCTTATGTAGCCAAAAGATTACTAACTTCAGATACTAGTGAGATGATAAATATATTATTAGACGTTATATTTGATCAGAATGGGCATATAAGAGTTGAGCGTATAGAGAATCTATTTGATGTACTAGTACAAGACTCAAGCACACCTGCAAAAGAACTAATTCCAGTAGCAGGTGCTGGGTTAAAGCTTTTAACTAGCTCTAGAGGATCATTAGTAAGGAAAAACTTATTAATGAGTATAATCAAAGATGAAAAAATAGATACAAAAGACATGAAGCAATTAATCAAGTTAGTACGAAAAACATTTAACCCTATAAGAATGGCTTCAGGTCTAACGAAACGAAACAAAACACAAGTTGCCTAGATAATTTTTATAAAATATAATAATAAAAACTGAAACCATGATCAATACAAATATTAAAAATATAATCACATTTATTGTGGTTAATTTAAATGAACCAAATATAGATGAATTTATTTCCGAATATCAACAAATAAAACCTATTGAAGATCCTGTTTTTTGGCTATCTTGTGGCGCATTTATCTGCGTAATGTCTGGATTGATATTTGCTGACATAATGAAATCAAAACTAAATAATTGGACATCTAAAAAGATATCGCCTATACCACTAGAGAATCCTAGAACAATTTCAAGTTGGTTTTCATTCTTCACAGGTCTAACAATTATTTTCGTAAGTGCCTTAAGCATCATAAACTTTTCTATTATTAAATCTCTAATATTTTCTTCAATAATCTCAATGATTTTTGGTATAAGTATGTGGAAAGCTATTAAAGATTTATTAATCCAAGTAGACGCTGGAACAGTTAAAGAAATAGACGAATTTTTCTAATGAAAATAAACTATATATATATTCATTTTTATTTATCAAGCTAAAATAAAAATGAATATATAGTCTAGGAATAATGTCACTTAACAGATTACAAAAAATAATATCTGAGTCTGGTCTTTTATCAAGACGGAAAGCTGACTTGCTAATAAAACAAGGCAAAGTAACATTGAATGGTAGACGAGCTATTCTGGGAGAGAAGGCTGATCCTCTCTCTGATCATATTTTAATTGACGGTAAAGATTTACCTAAGAAGTTAAATCATAAAGTTTTTCTATTAAATAAACCCTATGGATTCATATCTAGCTGCAATGATAATCATGGTAGGAAAACAATTTTAAGTTTAATTCCATCACACTTACGTCATGGAATGCATCCTGTTGGAAGGTTGGATTTTGATAGCAGAGGAGCCATACTTTTGACCAATAATGGAGACTTAACTCTAAGACTTACACATCCCAAGTACTCCCATACAAAAACATATCTAGTTTGGCTAAGTGGTCAGCCAAGTCAATCAATATTAGATAATTGGAGAAGAGGCATCTTACTTGACGGAAAAATTACAAGACCAGCAAGAATAGATGTTTTAGATAAAGTGAATCGAAAGACTCTTATAAAAGTAATTTTAAAAGAAGGTCGCAATCGCCAAATCCGGAGAATAGCAACTCTTATTGGACATCCAGTTCAAGATTTGCAAAGAATATCGATCTCAAATATAAACTTAAATGGACTACAAGAAGGAAAATGGCGAGAGCTTAAGAAAAAGGAATGGATTTCAATTATTAATTAGAATATTTGCATTTTATGGCTTTAAATTTTCCCTTTAAAAAAACCTCATCAGGATTAGAAGATTCGATAGATAAACATGGATCTGATAATGAATTTTCTGAGGCAATGAATTTATTTAAAACCCAAAGAAAGAAATTTGGGATTTCATTAGAGCAATTATCAAAGGATACCAAAATTTCAAAAAATGTACTAATAGCTATTGAAAATGGCTGGAAAGAAAATTTACCGGAAAAATCTTATTTAATTTCAATGATAAAAATTCTTGAGATTAAGCTAAAGTTAGAGAGAGGAAATTTAAATGGTTTATCAGCACAAAAAGTTAGTATAAATAATATACCTAGGTTTAAATTTAATTTTATAAATATAGACTTTCTGAATAGCTGGATTGGAAACTTATTGTATTTTATCTTTATGCTTATATCAATATTAGCTCTTAATAGTCAGCAAAAATATCTTATTAAAACTAATAGTGTTTCCACTGAACCTATTATTATAGAAACAACTGATATAAAAAGTGGAAATAGGATTAATAATGAAAAATGATTTTACCTTTTATGAGCTTTAGCTAAATCACCATATTTTCTTAAAACTTCTTTAATGTTAAAATCATTTCTTGATAATCTCCATGACCAATTATTTTCTATTGTGCCAGGTTTATTAAATCTAGAACTATCATCAAGATTTAATAAGTCTTGCATAGGCGCTATAAATAATTTAGCTTTAGTTTCCATACCCATTTTAATTAATTCCCAAGAATTGAAATTCTCATAGTCAATAAACCTTTCTCTAATTTGTTCTTTCCTATCTTGTTCCATTTCTCTCCACCAGCCTAGAGCAGTTGAATTATCGTGGGTTCCTGTATAAACTATCCAATTTTCATGTTTTATGTTCTCTGGCAAATAAGGATTATCTAAATTCCCATCAAAAGCAAATTGAAGTATCTTCATTCCTGCTAATTCATAGTCATCACGTAACTTTTCAACTTTTGATGTTATTAAACCTAAATCTTCAGCAACTAAAGGGAGCGAACCACTGCAATCTTTTTTGATTAAACCTAATATCTCTCTCCCAGGCGAAGGCAACCAAAATCCATTCTCAGCTGTTTTATCTTTACCAGGAATTGCCCAAAAAGCTTCAAGAGCACGAAAATGATCAAGACGTAAAAAATCAACCTGTTCTAGATGTCTTGAAATTCTTTTTCTCCACCATCTATATTTACTTGCTTTGTGCCTACTCCAACGATAAACGGGGTTACCCCAAAGTTGTCCGGTCTCAGAGAAATAATCAGGAGGCACGCCACTTTGAAAGAATGTATCTGAGTTAGTTAAAATAGAAAATAATGATCGATTACTCCATACATCAGCACTATCTTTTGAGACATAAAAAGGAACATCTCCAAATAAGAAAATTCCTAGGTTTTTTGCAAGTTTTCTAATTGATTTCCACTGCCTGTCTAAATGCCATTGGACCAGATTATGACCTAATAATTCTTTTTGGTTTTTTCTTTTCCAATTCGCTAATTCTTTCTTATCCCGAACTACATATTTATTTGGCCATTCCCACCATGGAAGATCATTGTTCTGAATCTTTAGTTCCATGAATATGGAATGGTCATCTAACCAAAATTGTCTCGAGCACCAAGTTTCAAATTCTTCTTGAATAGTTCTATTCTGTTTTTCCCAATAATCAATCAAAGAATAACGTAAGAACTTAGATTTTGAATTAGCTAATTGAAAATCAACTTTCTTGTCAAGATAATTATTTTTATAAGAAAAATCTTCTATATTATCAGCCAAAAAGCCATCCATTACTAAATCATTCTGATCAAGGAACCATGGGTTAAAAGCAAAACTTGATGGAGAACTATAAGGAGAACCAAATGAATCAGTAGGTGCAAGAGGTAAAAATTGCCAAACTCCGATACCAGAGGAGGCAAGTTCATTAAGCCATAATCGAGCAGGTTTACCGAAACTACCGCAAACAGTACTGTCAGGTAATGAGGTTGGATGAAGAAGGATTCCTGAATTTCTTTCCAATTTCACTTTTTGTTATCTCTAAAAAATAGGAAAGAAATACTAATAATGCTATTTTTTTATTAAATTCAAAATCGATTTCATCGTGAGATAGAAAATCTTATTCTTAAATATCAAAAGCAATAACTTTATAATTTTAGATCAACCGATCTAATAATAATCTAAAAATTTCTTTAGAAAACTAAATTTTTTCGTAAGTCAACACGAAATCCTAAATATATTTCTTGAAATAAGAGCATTATTACTTTGAAAGATTTAAAAATCTTTCAAAGTAATCCATCCACACGATTGAAATTTTGCTTGAAACTTTTAATTTTTTCCAAACAATTCAAACTTCTAAAGACGCAAGCACCTAAATCAAGCTTTCTTAACTTTTTGTTTTCAACAAAATCACCCTTAAAAATCTTTTGGCCTTTAACTGCAGTCAAATTATTAATGTTTTCAAAAGGAAATTCTTCAAAAGAGATCTCTTTTTCTCAGCTTCCCCAAACAGAAGGTAGGACAATGGATTCCTTGTTGAAATTGGAGAATTGAATCTTATAAGAAAAAATAAAAAAAAGCTTTTCCATGATCATGTATCAACATAAAGGTAGATTAGTGAATATTATTTCTTGCTTGCGGTGCAACCGTGACCAGTTTTATCACTGCAGCACATCCTGAGCCTACTAGTCTCAAGCATGACACTAATAGACTCAGATTAATTAGTGGGACATCCAATACAGCATTAGCAAAAGAAATTGCGACTTATATGGGGATAACAAATGTTCCTCTAGTTTCGAAAAGGTTTGCAGATGGAGAGCTCTATGTTCAAATCCAACAATCAATTAGAGGATGCGATGTTTTTCTTATACAACCAACCTGTGCTCCTGTTAATGACAGCTTAATGGAGCTGATGATCATGGTAGATGCTTGCAAAAGAGCATCTGCGAGACAAATTACAGCTGTAATTCCATACTTTGGTTACGCTAGAGCAGACAGAAAGACAGCCGGTAGAGAGTCAATAACCGCAAAACTAACCGCAAATATTCTTGTTAAATCAGGCGTAGATAGAGTACTGGCAATGGATTTACATTCGGCACAAATTCAAGGCTATTTCGATATTCCTTGCGATCACATATATGGTTCGCCGGTTTTAGTTGATTATCTATCAACTATGAAACTTGATGAAATTGTAGTCGTCTCTCCTGATGTAGGAGGTGTCGCCAGAGCAAGAGCTTTTGCTAAACAAATGAAAGATTCACCTTTAGCCATTATTGACAAACGTCGCTCAGGACATAATGTCGCAGAAAGCCTCACAGTTATTGGTGAAGTCTCTGGCAAAACTGCAATATTAATTGATGACATGATTGACACTGGAGGCACTATTTGCGCAGGAGCTGAATTACTTAGGAAAAAAGGTGCAAAAAAAGTTATTGCATGTGCATCCCATGCTGTTTTCTCTCCACCTGCTTACAAGAGACTTTCAAAAGAAGGCCTTTTCGAACAAGTTATTGTCACTAATAGTATTCCTGTACCAAATAATTTAGATTTCTCTCAATTAAAGGTTTTATCAGTTGCAAATATGCTTGGAGAAGCCATCTGGAGAATTCATGAAGAAAGTTCTGTTAGCTCAATGTTCAGATAATTTTCTAAATTGATTTCAAAATAAGTTCAACTACTTCTCTAGTGTTTGAAGATATATTTGCTTTATTTATTTTTAATAATGATTTATACATTCCTTCCTTATTTTTCTCAACGAGAGTTTTCCATTTACTAAAAATCTTCACCATTCTTGAAGCAGTAATTGGATTAATCTTATCTACCTCTATTAATTTATCAGCCATAAATAAATACCCTTGTCCATCATTAGAATGAAATAACTCAACATTTTTACTAAAACCACCTAGAACAGCTCGTATTGCATTTGGAGCCTTCCAATCAAATTTAGAGTGTGATAGTAATTTTTCAATAACATCTATTCCTTCCTTATTCGGTCTGGATGCCTCATAAGCGAACCATGAATCTAGGACTACTGGATTTTCTTTCCAATGGGTATAAAACAAATTAGAAGCTTCTTTTGTCTCAGAGATGTCTAGCGGCTTTAATGCAAGTAGAGCTGCCCTTGCAATGGTCATCGAAGAATGACTAATATATTCAACACATTTCTTTTGAATATTCCTATCGCCTGCAAGAGTTAAATAAGACCAAGTAGTTCCTAATAGTTTTCTTTCGCCTCTGCCCATTGGCCATTCATGATTAATATTACCTAATAAATTTTTAGATAGTATTTTTAGCTCTTGAAAAATTTCATTAGCAATTAAAACTTGTAAATTTAATGACCCTTTATATATATTTATTGGATCCACTTTTTCAAATAAAGATTCCAATTCTGCGAAACCAGGAATTGTTAAAAGAGTTGATAGGAGAAATGGTTCATAATTTTCTAAAGATTTTATGGATTGTTTAATAGCATTAATAAAACTATGTTCCAATGAAAAATTTGGTTGATTACAAAGCCTATTTTTAATGATTTCACGCATCAGGAATTGTCCAGAATCCCATCTAGAAAAATAGTCATTATCATTTAAGAAAAGGAAAAGGTAGTCATTTATAGACAAATCAGATTCCCAATCAACAGGTGAGGAGAAACGTCTGAAAATTGATAAAACTGGAGCTTCTTTATCACCAGGGAAAGTATTGATTTTTAGATTCTTTATATTTTTATCTAAAACAAATAAATTATCTTCAACTATAGGTTGGTTTGGTTTTTCTCTACTATAACAAGAATAAAGAATTGGAATAACCATTTCAATATTTGAATTAGTATTATCACCATCTTTATTCTGTTCAAAAGAAACATTTAAAATTGATTTTTTTGAATCCCAAGACTGATTTATATAAACTTTTGGTGTACCTGATTTATAATACCAATTTAGAAATTTTGTTACATCAAAAGGAACATCTTTTTCATCTAAATAGGCTCCTTTTAGTAATGAATTAACGAAATCCTCTGTTGTAGCAGCACTGCCATCAAAAGTTTTAATATAAAAATCAATACCTTTAAAAAACTTTTCTTTTCCTAGCAATAGCTCAAGCATTCTTATCAACTCAGCACCCTTTTCATATATTGTTGTTGTATAAAAATTATCAATAGCTACATACTCTTCCGGCTTAACTGAATGTGAGGTAGGGCCTTTATCTTCAGCAAATTGGTAATTCCTAAGAAATGAAACATCTTCTATTCTCTTTAGACCTGCATGGTGAAGATCTGAAGTGAAAGATTGATCTCTAAAAACTGTCAAACCTTCTTTTAATGAAAGCTGAAACCAATCTCGACATGTAATTCTATTACCTGTCCAATTATGAAAATATTCATGTGCTATTACACTTTCAATTCTCTCTAATTCATCGTCAGTTGAAGTCTTTGAGTCAGCTAATACCAACTTTGAATTAAAAATATTTAATCCTTTATTTTCCATTGCTCCCATATTAAAATGCCTTACCGCAACGATTTTATATTCATCTAAATCATATTCAAGACCATAAATATCTTCATCCCATTTCATTGCTTTTCTTAGAGAATTTAGAGCATGTTTCGTATATTTTTCATCTCCAGATTCAACATATATTTTAAGATCTATTAATCTTCCAGAATTTGTAACATATTTTTCAGAAACTGTGTTTAATTTACCGGCAACTAAAGCAAATAAATAGCAAGGCTTAGGGAAAGGGTCTTCCCAGATAATTTCATGTCTAAGTGGATTTCTCTTTAAATTTCCTGAGTACTTCTTATTCCCATTTGACAATAATATAGGATATAAACTTTTGTCTGCTTCTAACCTTACTGTATACTTACTTAGGACATCTGGCCTATCAGGATGATAACAAATATTTCTAAATCCTTCAGCCTCGCATTGTGAGGTTAACATTCCTGAGCTTAAATATAAGCCTTCTAATGATGTATTTATAAAAGGATTGATTTGGGATCTTATTTTTAATTCAAATTCTGACATAGGAGGTCTATCTATAATCAAATCTGTATTGGAAAGAGAATAATCTTGTGATTTCAATTCTTTTCCATTTATTGATATTGATAATAATTTAATTTTATTACCATTAAGAATAAGCTTTGAAGATTCTTTTAACTTTGGCTTAATTATCATTAAAGCTTGAACAACAACATAATCCGTACGAATATCAAAATCTAAATATATGCTTGGTATTAGAAAAGGGTATTCAACATAATCTGATAATCTAATAGGTTTCTGAATTGACATATTAAATGAATTTAATTAAAAATTAAACTTATTTCTTTTGGTTTAGTTGTTCAACAGTTTTTAAGAATTTTTCCTTATCTTTTTCTGGAACCATATCAGGACAATTTTTCATGGCACCATCAAGAAGTTGTAAAATCGCTCCATTATAAATATTTTTTTCTGATATTTTTTCTTTTCCTAATTCTTTAATAAGTCCACCATGTCTACTTGAAAGAAGCAATGCATAGTTTTTCGCTGCCAAGGAAATAGCCTTTGGGAATTCGACTTCAAGCTGTCTTGCCATACAGAGATAGCTAATTCCTATTTGTCTATATAAGAAAATATCTTCATCACTAGCGGGAATAAAATTAACCTCCTTTTTATCAGAGCTAATTTCTATCGGATTAGATTCTGACTTTATAGAGGAACTACAACTTGATAAAAGTATTGAAGCGACAAAAATAGACATAGCCAAGATTGATTTTCTTGGAGATTTTTTCATTTTTCTCAAGTGATTTTAATCTGTAAAAAACTAATGAAGCAAAAAAATTATTAAAAACTTTTTTGCTTGCAAATTAAAACTATAATATACATTCAGGTCCATCAGAATAAAATTTTTATACTGGTCAGTTGGGATTCTTAATCCTTATTTCATGGTGGTTTTCAACTATTTTCAACTTATCATTTAACCAACTATAAATAGTTCTGGATCTATATTTATCTTGGTCTATTAAGCGTGTATGCTCTAATACGTGCCAATTATCGTAATTAGACTCAAAGATCAATTCGTGTTCATCAACTTGCCTAATGTTGGACATGCCTGAAGAGTCAGATAAATAAAAACAGTCACGTATGAGTTGATGGCCTTGTAATCGCGCTGTTATTTCTCCTTCCCTTTTATAGGTTGGTCTTTTAATAAAAAAATCTTTTTCATCTTCGCACCACCACTTAAACCGATAGCTTTCAAATTCCGAATCACTCTGAATTAACTTGCTGACATCTATATACATTTCCAAATTAATAGGCTTTTCTTCATCAAAAAAATATTGTCTTTTAGATTGCCATAAACCAATATTACGACCAAACCATCGTTTTAAATTGCTATCAAAATCAATCCTAAGTCTATCTATCCCTACTGAAGAGTTTCTAGTTCTTCCAATACCAGATGAATGAGAAATAGCCATTTTCTGGAACTGAGAGATTTAAAAAGTATTCATTTAATTATTAGCTAATACCTAAAATGAGTCTCATTACCTTAAGGTATGCGTAATTATTTAGATTGCTCGACACTGTGAATAGTGCCGAAGCTACCGACAGGCGACAGTTAAAACTGTTGCTTGTGGCTTCTCGCCAGCATCTCTCAAGAAGAGATATTAGTTCGTTAATTCAATATCTGGAAAAAGAAGATTGTGGATTTAACGTCACTCTTGATTTCTCAGACCCTTCTGATAATCCAGAATTGCTTGAACTTTATAGATTAGTAGCGCTTCCAGCACTAATAAAATTAGAACCTTCACCCAAACAAATCTTTGCTGGTAGTTCGATTTTTGATCAAATTAAGACTTGGGTCCCAAGATGGCAACATGAAGGGCTATTTAATCGAAAAGGACTAAATCTTAGAGCGAAAACACTTGAATCCGATCAAACGCAAAAAGAACTTCTTCTAGAGGATGATCTTCTAGTTCTTAGACAAGAAAACGAAACTCTCACTAAAAAAATACATTCGCAAGAAAGCCTCCTAAGAATGGTTGCGCATGAATTGAGAACTCCATTAACGGCTGCTGGCTTAGCTCTTCAAAGTCAAAAACTCGGACAAATTAGTATGACCAAATTTCAAGAGGTCTTGAAAAGAAGGCTGGAAGAAATCGAATTACTTTCAAAGGACCTATTAGAAGTTGGAAGTACTCGATGGGAAACTTTGTTTAATCCTCAAAAAATTGATCTTGCAAACATCTCTGCTGAAGCAATTCTAGAACTTGAAAAACATTGGCTTAAACGAAAAATAAAAATAAATACAGATATTCCATCTGATTTACCCTCTGTTTTTGCAGATCAAAGAAGAATGATGCAGGTTTTGTTAAATCTCATAGAAAATGCGCTGAAATTTTCGGAAGACAAAGGTGAAATTTTTATAACAATGCTTCACAGAACAAATCAATGGGTTGAAGTAATTGTTCGAGATAATGGGCCTGGTATCCCCCCAGAAGAACAACAAAGAATATTTGTTGATCGAGTGAGACTTCCACAAACTTCGCAAGAGACAATCGGCTTTGGCATTGGTCTTTCAGTTTGCAGAAGAATCGTTGAAGTACATGGTGGCAAAATCTGGGTGGTATCTAAACCAACGGAAGGCGCATGTTTCTACTTCACTGTTCCTGTGTGGCGTGGCCAAAATAAGGATCAACAAGCCTTGACGAGTGGCAAGGCTGACCCGTAACTTTCAGTTGTGATATCAATTACTTATTGAGTGATTTATCACTGTATCTGGCCCCATCGTCTAGAGGCCTAGGACACCTCCCTTTCACGGAGGCGACAGGGGTTCGAATCCCCTTGGGGCTATAAATAACGTTTATGCACTACCTTTTACTGGGCTAATCTAAGACCTATTAAATTTTTTATGTCTTAAATTTAATCGGAAATAGTCTATTTATAAATCCTTTACCAATGGAACATAAAAAAAACAAATTTAAAAAAATAATAATTTGATTAATTAATAAAAGTCACACAATCCTAAAACTCCTATAAGCAGCTAGATCAGATAAAAGAAAATATCTTGTGACGGTATAAAAAGGTGAACTAATAAATTAGTAATATCAAGATAAAACAGCTAAATGTGACCTCTTATTGGTAATCTCATTTTCTAATTTAAGTTTTTATGGCTTACTCAGAGACAAAAGTAGTTCTTGGTGGTCTTGCACATATTCCTATCATAATTGGTTTCTTCTACCTCATACGCAGACAATACTCTTTTGGTGCAATGCTGCGAACTGGTAAGAACGCTTTAAGCAAAAAGGTTGAAGCTGCTCCAAGTAAAGCCTCTGCTCCTGCTAAAACCGCTGCTCCTGCTAAAGCCGCTGCTCCTGCGAAACCTACTGCAGCAAAGAAGCCTCATGCAGATGTACCAGTTAATACTTATAAACCAAAAGCACCTTTCACAGGGACAGTAACTGAAAATTATTCAGCACTAAAAGAAGGAGCAATTGGGAAAGTACAACATATAACTTTTGATATATCAGGAGGGGATCCTGACTTTAAATATGTTGAAGGTCAAAGTTGCGGAATACTTGCTGCAGGAGAAGATGCAAAAGGAAAGCCACATAGGCCAAGACTTTATTCAATTGCCAGCACGAGATATGGCGATAACTTTGCAGGAAACACACTCTCATTATGCGTTCGCCAGCTTCAATACGAAAAAGATGGTGAAACCATTAATGGTGTTTGCTCAACTTATTTATGCAACCTATCCCCTGGAGATAAAGTAAAAATTAGCGGTCCTGTAGGCAAAGAGATGCTTCTTCCAGACGAAGAAGATTCAAACATAATAATGCTTGCTACAGGTACTGGTATAGCTCCAATGAGAGCATATTTAAGAAGGATGTTTGAACCTACAGAAATTGAAAAACATCAGTGGAATTTCAAAGGCAAAGCATGGTTATTCATGGGAGCACCTAAAACAGCTAACTTGCTATACGACGACGATTTTGAGCACTACAAATCAAAATTCCCTGACAATCTTAGATATACAAAAGCAATCAGCAGAGAACAGAAAAACACAAAAGGAGGAAGGATGTACATTCAAGACAGGGTTCTTGAACACGCTGAAGAAATATTCAACATGATTGAGAGTCCTAAAACTCACATTTACTTATGTGGTTTAAAAGGAATGGAACCAGGGATAGATGAGGCAATGACAACTGCTGCTGCCGCTAAAGGGTTAGACTGGTCTGAACTTAGACCTAAACTTAGAAAAGCAGGTAGATGGCATGCTGAGACTTACTAGAAAAATAAAAAAGTCTGGAAAGCGATAATTATTAATTACTTTAGAAATATTTTTTCTATATTTAATCAATCAATATCAATTTTGTTTTTGGACATCCGACCAGAAAAATGTCGGAATGATTAGAAGCAATTTGGATAATATTTCTAATTGAATTGGCAAGGAATTTATCAATGAGCATGCCAGTAACAAACCCCTTAAGGATAGGTCTTCGCCAAGAGCGAGTAGTACCTCCTCAATGTCTGGTAATTTTTGGTGCCTCAGGGGATCTAACTCACAGGAAACTTATTCCTGCTTTATTTGAGCTCTTTAAGCAAAGAAGATTACCTAGTGAGTTTGCAGTTTTAGGCTGTGCAAGAAGGCCATGGACAGATGAAATATTTAAAGAAAAAATGGAAGAAGCTCTTTCTTCTCAAATAAAAGAAAGTCCAAAGGAGTGGGAACTATTTTCTCAAAATCTTTTCTATGAACCTGTAGACCTGCAACAACCAGAACACCTAGTAAAGCTTGGGGAAAGACTTGAAATAATTGATAAGTTAAGAGCAACGCACGGTCATCGAACTTTTTACCTTTCAGTATCTCCCAAATTCTATGGAAGTGGATGTAGAGCTTTAGCTGCTGCAGGCTTATTGAAAGATCCTAAACGTAGCAGGGTTGTAATTGAAAAACCTTTTGGAAGAGATTTCAATAGCGCACAGTCACTCAATTCTCTCGTTCAGGGTTGCGCTCAAGAAAGTCAAATATTTCGAATAGACCACTATTTGGGCAAAGAAACCGTACAAAATATTCTTGTTCTCAGATTTGCAAATACTATTTTTGAACCTATTTGGAATAGAAATTATATATCTAGTGTTCAAATTACCAGTTCCGAAACAGTTGGGGTTGAAGATCGAGCAGGATATTACGAATCCTCAGGGGCTCTAAGGGATATGGTTCAAAACCATCTCACTCAAATGCTTGCTCTAACTGCAATGGAACCACCTGGACATTTTGATCCAGAAGCCATAAGAAATGAAAAAGCCAAAGTCCTTCAAGCCGTCAAGCTTGCCAATGAAGAAAAACCTTGGGAATGTTGCGTAAGGGGACAGTACTCAAAGGGAGGTAGCGATAAAGATCCGCTCCTTGGATATAGAGAAGAACCAGGTGTTAATCCAAACAGCACAACCGAAACATATGTAGCCATGAAGCTTTTCATAGATAATTGGAGATGGCAGGGAGTCCCTTTTTACGTGAGAACAGGGAAGCGATTAGCCAAAAGACTTAGTGAGGTTGTTCTTACATTTAGAGAAGCTCCTGTTCACCTTTTTGATGCAGCAGGGGGATGCCCAACCTCAAACCAATTAATTCTCAGAATTCAACCCAACGAGGGAGCTGAATTTAGTTTTGAGGTCAAATCACCAGGGTCTGGAATGAGAAGTAGACCTGTAAATATGGAATTTTCTTATGACGAATCCTTTGGAGAGCCATCAGATGAAGGTTATGTAAGACTGCTTGCTGATGCAATGCTTGGAGATCCAACATTGTTTACTCGAAGCGATGAAGTAGAGGCGGCTTGGCGTTTATATACCCCTTTATTAGAGAAGATTGAAGATTCTCCCTGGGAATTACCTGTGTATCAATATGAATCAAGAACATGGGGACCTACTGAATCAGACTTACTGATTGGCAAAGATCAGCTCCTATGGAGAAGGCCTTGAAAAATTGAATCTAAATCTTTTATTCGAACCAAACTAAATGTCTCCTCAATTAACCCTGCAAACTCCTCTTCAGCTACCTCCAGCTGAAATTCCTACTTATCTTGAACAACTGTGGTCTCATGAAGAGCGAGGAGATAAAGGAGCCAACACTTTTTGTTTAATAGTCTGGCAACCTGCTTGGATTGAACAAAAATTAGTGAAAACTGGGAAAATATCTGGCCCAGTAGTAGGGAGCCAAAGAAATGATCTTATAGAAGCTGCTAGAGAAATTATTTTAAAAGGAGATCTTCCTAACAGTACCTCCCCACTTGATTTTAAAGTTCTACCCTCAATTCAATCCAAAGAGTTAATTAATAATGTAGAAGACCTTAGAGGGCAACACATTGACACCTCAATAAGTAATTTGCAACCTCGAAGATTAATAACCATTGCACCAACAATTGAAAAAGAAAATAACTTAGAAACTTTAGTAGCCGCATATTGTCCTCTTCCTGAAGAGGGTGGGGGCAAAACAGCTTGTGGCGACGTAATTGTCTTAAGAGGTAATAAAACCGCAATAAATGATGGGCTTGAAATTGTTGAGACTCTTGTCCCTGATGAACTTCCCTCTTGGTTGTGGTGGAATGGAAGGATTGACGAGGCCCCTGAATTCCTTAATGCTCTCGCGCTACCCAATCGAAGATTAATTATTGATACTGCTCTAGGAGAACCAATAGTCTGCTTAGATTTATTGCTACAAAGAATTCAATCTGGACAAGCTGTTAACGACCTTAATTGGCTTCGTCTTAGAGGCTGGAGAGAAACCTTGGCGATGGTATTTGATCCACTTCAAAGAAGAAATGCTCTTGATAATTTACAAAAAATTGATATTGATATTGAAGGTTCTCAAACAGTTCAAGGTCTTTTACTTGCTGCATGGATTGCCGACCGTCTCAACTGGAAACTTGAAAATTGCATCTTCTCAAAAAAAGATCAGATGAAAGTAAATTTTCTTCGTCCTGACAAAACTCTGGTTGAAGTCGGTATAACTTCTTTACCAATTGGTAAGCCAAGCATAAACCCTGGACAAATAGTTGGTTTGAGATTAATTGCGAAAGCCCAAAAAAACCAGAAAAACGATATTTGTGTAATTCTGGCATCAGAATCTGGGGAATGTATGAGATTAGAAGCTGGAGGTATGGCAAGAATGGAACTTATTGAACAAGTCGTTCCTATTCAAAAAAATTCTTTAGAAAATGATGTCGCTCGTTTACTCTCCAGTAGCAGAGGCAATACAAGTCCTTTACTTGCAAGTGCGTCACCAATTGCAAAGAAAATGCTTGATTTAATTAATCAAGCCAAATAAATATAGTTATTAAATGGCATGCGTAATCACTTCTATATCTAGTAACAGTGGTAAAACTCTTTTAAGTATTCTTTTGATTTCTTGGTTGAAAAGTATAAATAAAACAGTGCAGACTTTCAAAGCTGGACCTGATTATTTAGATCCTCAACAACTCACCGCAGTTTCAAACAAACCTTGTCGTAATCTTGATTTAATTCTCTCTGGGAAAAGTTGGGTTCTAGAAAACTTCAATCACTTCGGAGGATTAACTGATTATTCATTTGTTGAAGGGGTAATGGGATTATTCGATGGAATTGGCAGTAGCTCAAAAGGTAGCACAGCTGAACTGGCTAAGGTTTTAAATCTGCCAGTAGTTCTTATAGTTGATGCTAGAGGGCAGGCTGCTTCACTAGCGGCCTTAATAAAAGGATTTAGAGAACATGATAAGAAATTAAAAATTGCAGGCGTTGTTCTCAATAATGTTCAAACTCATAGACATGAAAAAATATTATTGGAGGTTCTTGATCAAATAAATATAAAGTCATTGGGTTCTCTTCCTTTCTGCAAAGAATTATATCTACCAGCAAGGCATTTAGGTTTAGCGCCAGCTCATGAAATTTTAGACTTAGAAATTAAAGTTAAAAAGTGGGCATCAATAGCAAAAGATTATCTAGATATTGAAAGTTTTAGAAAGCTCTTATTACCTCCAGAATCTAATAGCAATTCAATAAACTTCTTGCGAAAGAAAGAATCAGAATTTATTCACCCAATTGCCATAGCTGAAGATGAGGCTTTCCATTTTAGATATCAAGAAACAAAAGAATTATTAGAAGAGAACGGAATGCCAACTATTACTTGGAGACCTCTTGCAAACGAACAGATTCCTAATGAAGCAAAAGGTCTAATAATACCAGGCGGTTTTCCTGAGCAACATGCTAACCAATTGAGTAATTCAACAAAAAGTCTGAACTCAATAAAAATGTTTTCAAAAAAGTTTCCAATATACGCTGAATGTGGGGGAATGATGCTTTTAGGTAAAAGTATATTTGATCTTGAAGGGAGAGAACATTCAATGGCTGGGATATTACCTTTTAAGGCTAAAAAGGGTAATTTAGAGATTGGGTATAGAGAAGCAATAAGTAAAAATAAAAGTCCTATTACCAATGCTGGTGATAAACTAACAGGACATGAATTTCATCGCTGGGAAATAATTAATGAACGCTATGATTCAAAATTAAATAGTATATGGGATATCAAAGGATGGAATATTGAGATTAAAAATGAAGGTTTTTGTAATCATTTAATTCATGCAAGCTGGATACATCTCCACTGGGCAAGTTCGCCTCTTATTTTAGAAAATTGGAAAAGAAGTGTTATGAAGTCTGCCTAAAGAAAATCTGTTTTAAAAAATAATATTTTTCATTTTCCAAATTACTCGATTAATAGTTTTTCTAAAAGAGCTTTATTCATCTCACTTGTATTATCACCAACAATCCATACTCCTTTGCTTGCTCTGCTGACAGCAACGTAAACAAGCCTTCTTCTAAATTCCAGATCTTTAGGCCAAAAGACATCAGAAGTTATGAACACTTCTCCAAAAGTACTTCCTTGACTCCTATGAATCGTAAGGACAGAAGCAGGGCCTAAAGAAGCAAATGAATCTCTGATAAAAAAGAAAAGTTTCCAAATCGAAGCACTATTTTTTTTTCCTCTTTCTCTCGCCTGATTGCTCAAATCATTTAAAGAAAGGTCTAAATCAACACGAGATTTAGTCCCTATTTTAGGCATTAACCTCAAAGAAAATTCTTTTTGATCACATCTCACTTTAGCTATCTGAGTTTTAATTACAGGCAAAGGATTTTCTAAATCTTGATGGATTCCTAAAGAGGACAAGTCAAAACTATTTGGAATTACATCTTCTACAACCATCTCTCTATTGGAACTAATCAAAATATCTGGTTCTTCTCCAAGCTCATCCTCATTTAATGAAGCATTAACCATGACAGCTTTACGACTTATTAAGACCTCCCCAGGTAAAACCTGATATTGATCTGCCATCTCACCATGTATAGCTCTTCTTGCATGAGGAACTAAATTATCAACAATTCGATTTGTATAGCACAAAATTCTTGCTCTATCGTGATCATCCTCTAGGGAAGATAACCTCAACGCTGATTTAGCTCTTTCAAGCCAACTATTTCTATCTAATATTCCTACATTACCTTTCTTAGAATTAATAGCTGGCAGTATTGGTGGCTGATTGCAAGGGATTTGCCCGTCTCTAATTATCTTTGCCAATTTCAGAACAGGTCCTTGATGACGAACAACTTCCCTTAGTTCAGTATTTACGGCTCTTTTCATTAAAAATACTGAGCTAGAACTTTCTCCCACAGGTGGAAGTTGAGCAGGATCACCAACAAAAACCAAACGAGTCGTGTTGGATCGTGCGCATTCAAGAGTTATTTCCAATAAATTGGAATCAATCATTGATGCTTCATCAATTAAAACAAGTCCTAAATTCTCCAAAGAGTTCTCTGTTTGATCTGTTTTTTCACATATTTCTACATCCGCTTGTCTTTTTAACTTAAGTCGAAGCAATCGATGAATAGTAGAGGGGAACCATGTGGGTTGAATAGATTCCTTTTTCAAACCCTCCCTTAATACACCTACAGCTTTATGAGTTGGTGCAACTACGGTCCAACACAAACCCAACTCATCGACCTTTTTTAATAATTTCATAGACAAGTATGTTTTTCCGCTACCTGCAAACCCTTTCATTACAAAGGGTTTAAATGAATATGGGGTCTTTAGCCATTCACAAAATAGTTCAAGAGATTTTTCTTGATCCTTAGTTAAAACGACACAATCTTCTTTTGCTTTTGCTTCTTTCACACAGAAACTAATCCAATCATTTGCAAGATATGCAAAGGAGAACCAATGAAGAAAATACCTGGCAAAGCAACAATTGGTCCAAGAATACTTCCAACCAAAACCTCAATTTTTGTGTGACCCAAAGATTCTTTTAAAGTAGATTCTGAAGATAATTCATTGAAATTATCTTTTGAAATTTGATTTACTTTTGCTGCTGTTAAGCCTGCCGACCTTCTTATTCCCGAAGCGTCATACATCACAATAAAAGCTATTGTTGAAGCAAGAGCAAATACTGGGTCATTAAAACCAAGCTGAAGTCCAACTCCTGCAGCGGTTCCAGTTACCAAAGCCGAATGACTTGAAGGCATACCTCCTGTTTCTATAAGTACTGACGGTCTCCACTTTTGCTTAAAAATTAATTCAAATAATAATTTAGAGAATTGAGCGAGACCACATGCTGCTAGGCCCCAGGCCAATACAGCATTATCAAGAATATAAATAAAATGAAATTCGAAACCTGAATTAAAATTCATCTATCTCTATTTGTAATGTAATCAGCCAAGGCAAGAAGAGGTTTAGATTTTTCTGGCCAGGGGGCAAGCGCATTTTTTGCTTTAGTTACTAGAAGATCTGCTCTCCTTCTTGATTCATCAAGACCAAGTAATTTGGGATAAGTAGTCTTATCAGCAATTAAATCCTTTCCAGCTGTTTTACCCAATACTTCACTACTTGCCGTTACATCAAGGATGTCATCAATTATTTGGAATGCTAGGCCAATCCCTCTTGCATAGACGCTTAATGCTTCCAGAAGCTTCTCATCAGCCCCACCAATCAATGCTCCGCAAGTTACACATGCCTTGAGCAGAGCTCCTGTTTTATGAAGGTGGATATATTCCAAGGTTTCCAAATCGACTTCTTTCCCTTCACAATCGAGATCAACCACTTGGCCTCCCACTAGCCCAGGAGCACCTGCCACTAGGGAAAGCTCACCTACAATTTTCAATAATCTCTCGGAAGGTATTCCCTCTGTACGGATTGCTACCATCTCAAAAGCTCTGGTCAATAGAGCATCTCCGGCAAGTATTGCTACTGCATCTCCATAAACTTTGTGATTTGTAGGACGGCCTCGACGAAGATCGTCATTATCCATTGAGGGTAGATCGTCATGGATAAGAGACATTGTATGAATCATTTCTAGAGCAACTGCTGTAGGCAATGCTTTTTCAACTTCACCTCCAGCAAGTTCACAGGCAGCAAGACATAGTATTGGTCTTAATCTCTTTCCTCCCGCCAGAAGGGAATAGCGCATAGATTCTCTTAGCTTTTCCGGCTTTTCAGGGCCCAGAGACTCATCGAGCGCATCTTCAACACGAGCCCTAGCTTTATCTAGATACTCAGCGAAATCAAAAGAAGCGATTGCTTCCTGCATGCAAAAAACCTATTCCTACCAATTCTCTCAGGACATAGTGATTCATGGAAGTAAATGACTAATAGTTAAAGGTAATCCACAATGTTTTTGCCACCTATCAACCGTATTGGATAAAAGCATTGTTACTGTCATTGGGCCTACACCTCCAGGGACAGGAGAATAGGCAGCAACTTTATCTTCAATTTCAAATATCTTTACATCTCCGCAAAGTTTAGTCTTTTTTTGCTTTTTAATATTTTCTTGATCAGGTGGAAGTCTGTGAATACCTACATCAATAACCACGCAATTCTCGCTGACATGATTTTCACCAATCAAATAGGGCTTGCCTGCTGCTACTACAAGTAAATCAGCCTCTCTAGTCAAAGAAGGTAAATCTTTAGTTCTTGAATGAGCAATAGTTACTGTGGCATTTGCAGCTTCCAACATTAACGCCATTGGCTTACCAACTAAAATGCTACGTCCTACAACTACTGCTCTTTTTCCTTCGATTTTGATGTGATTTCGCTCAAGCAGAGACATAACGCCAGCAGGTGTACATGATCTTGGGCCTTTTTCTCCCTTTATTAATCTTCCTAGATTCAAAGGATGTAATCCATCAGCATCCTTATCAGGATCAATATTCCTTAGCAAGGTAGCCTCATCAAGGTGAGCAGGTAATGGAAGTTGCAATAAAATTCCATCAACATTCTTTTCTTGATTCAGGCTTTTAATGGTTTCTGTGAGCTCTTCCAATGAAATATCTTCTTTTAAATGCTTTGTAAAACTTCTAACACCTATTCGATCGCATGCTTTTTCCTTGTAATTGACATAAACTCCACTGGCAGGATCATTACCAACTCTAAGGACCGCAAGGCCTGGAGGACGTTCCGCGACTTCCAAACCAGATTCGATAGCCTGTTGAAGTATGACTTCAATCTCCTGAGCAAGTTTTTTTCCATCTAAAATTTTTGGCATAAACAGAATGAATACAATTCAAATAATCAACGCATTAAACCTAGCGTTAGAAGTAGGTGAGAAAGTCTTTGGCTAAATTACCCAGCCCAAAAAAACTTTGGAGGATATGGTTAGGGAGTCAATCTCCCAGGCGACCAATACTCCGCTGGTCTGCCACTGACAAGTTAGGTTTACTAATGGTCTGTCTATTAGTAGCAATATTTTCAAGTTATAAGCTACTTGCTGTTCCCGATCTCAAACCAGGAGATATTGCTCAATTCAATGAAATAGCTCCAAGAGATGCGACGATAATAGACACTAACGCTTTAAAAAAGAAGAGACAAGGATTTAAAGAAAGTTTTGTACAAGTAATTGACAAGAATCAATCAAGTAATTTAGAGAAAAGTGTTTTGCAGAAAATCAAGAAACTTCGTACTTTAAAAGATAATAATTTTGGGGTAGGAATAGATGAATTTAAACCAACAAATCCAGAAAAGATTTGGTTGGTTAATGTTTCAGATGTTGAATGGGAAGCCTGGGAAGAAGAGATAAAAAGTGCTTCAAAAAAAATGCTTTCTCAAGGAATTATTAATACACTTGCACTTGATCAACTTAATGAAGCTTCTTCATTGCAATTAATAAATCTAGGTGAAAAAGATTCTCCAAATAGATCATTAGCTACAAAAATATTATCAAGTAGTTTTTATCAGAAAAGTAATCTAAAAGTTGATACTTTAAAGACTAATATATTACTTGAAAATTTAATTAATCAAGATGGTGTCAACACTATAAAAGTTAAAGAAGGCAGTATAATATCAAAAAAAGGGTACCCAATCAGTTCACAAGAATTTGATGTTCTAGAACATTTTAATAAAATAAGTCGAAGTCCAAAGCCCTTAAAGTGGTTAATCACTTTCTCAGAAGCGATGGGAAGTTGTGGTTTACTTCTTATGATTATGAGAAGAGAAAAGCCTAGGCTTAAAGCTAAACATGGACTACTATCTTTAACTTTATTATTCGTAGTTCAAATAACGAAAGATTGGCTTGGACCGCTAGCAAGTCCTATGCAATTAATATTACCCCCAACATTACTTCTTTCGCAAGGGATAGGTACAACAACATCATTAGCTTGGATGGCCGTTGCTAGTCTAATCTGGCCATCATCTTTTAATGGATTGAGTGAAGTTAGACTAATAATTGCTTGTGTCGCTGGTTCATTTGTTGCATTTTTAGGTAGAAGAATGAGAAGCCGTGCACAAGTTCTTCAAATAGCTTTATTTATCCCCTTTGGCGCATTATTAGGTCAATGGTTTATTTTCAATCAAGTAATTAAGACAGAAAGTTCAGAATTAAATAACCTATCTTTCGATCCTAATTCTCTTTTTAATGAGACTCTTATTATAAGTTCAATATTAATGATAACAATATTAATTATTCCAATATTAGAAAATACATTTGGATTACTTACTAAAGCAAGGTTAATGGAACTTGCTGATCAAGAACGTCCTTTACTTCGCCGTTTATCTAGAGAAGCACCAGGTACATTTGAACATACTTTAACAATTTCAAGTCTCGCAGAGGAGGGAGCGAGAGTCATTGGAGCTGATGTTGACCTTATAAGAACAGGAGCTCTTTACCATGATGTAGGAAAATTGCATGCTCCTAATTGGTTTATTGAAAATCAAAAAGACGGTATAAACCCACATGAAGAAATAAAAAACCCATATAAAAGTGCAGATATTCTTCAAGCCCACGTAGATGAAGGATTGAAGCTTGCGAGAAAATATCGCCTTCCATCACCTATTGCTGATTTCATCCCAGAACATCAAGGTACTTTAAAAATGGGATATTTTCTGCATAAAGCAAGAGAGAGTGATCCTTCTGCCTCGGAAAACCGTTTCAGATATAAAGGACCTATTCCTCATTCAAAAGAGACAGGTATCCTTATGCTTGCGGATGGATGCGAAGCAGCATTAAGAGCTCTTGACGCTTCTTCTTCAGACAATGAAGCTTGCAAAACAGTTAGAAAAATAATTCAATCTCGTCAGATTGACGGCCAATTAAAAGAAAGCAGTTTAACGAGAGCAGAAATAGAAATAATCCTTAGGGCTTTTGTCTCTGTATGGAGAAGAATGCGTCATAGACGTTTAAAATATCCCAGCTTTAATTCAAGGTAAGAAACTATCAGATTAGTTTATTTAGATATCCAATATGACTTAAAGCCTTATTCGTCTATGGCCTCTTCTACACCAATAAAGTAAGGCTAATAAATTAAGCAAAGCGATTAACAAAGACAACCCACTAATACCAAAAAGATCATTGACTTTAATTAATCTGATTATTCCATAAGGCAAAGTTCCTGAAAGAGTCATAGATAAAGCAACTATTGATAAAATCACTCCCCATCCTCTTTGAGCGAATAAACCTGCTGAAGCAACAATTCCGGTTATTGCAGCTGGCCAAGCAAGACTAATAGCAAGGGTTATATTTGCAGCTTGAAGGGGAGGCCCTGATCCAACTACATAAGCAATAAAAGGGATTGCAAGTGTATTTGAGATCAAACCAAACCAAGTAAGCGTCCAGTACCCGCGCATTACTGAACCCATTTTTAAAAAAATGTTCTCTTGAAAAAAATCATAAGAATGACATTAATAATTTATTTCATGCGATTAAAGGTTCTAAACAATTAGATGGATAACAAACAGTTCTCCAAGTTCCATTCCCTGCAAGGACTTCTACACCGATACCTCTATCTTTAATTGTGCAACTCAACCCTTGACCATTGCACCACACTTTTGCTGCTTTAAGTGCTGCATCAATACTTTCATATGGAGCATCTAGAACATGATGAGGAGATCCATCAAGACCTGTAAGTCTGTAAAGATTTCTTTTAAAAGCCATTTATGTGCGCATATCAAATCGTCACATCACATCATAATCCATAATCTTTGATTAATAGAAAAGTGTGATTTATCTAAAAAAATTTACGGAACCCTTCGAATATTTATATAGAAAGTTGAAAAAATTAATCGAAAAGTTATTAAATCCCTTTTTTGTCGGCCTGGGCCAAATCATGCTGTGGATGAATGGAGTTCCTTCCCTGAGCAGCTACTAATCTATTAAGAGCATTTATATAAGCTTGGGCGGCTGCAACAACAACATCAGTATCAGCAGAATGTCCAGAGAAGAGGTTCCCATCTCTTCTTATTCGAATCGTAACTTCTCCTAAAGCATCTATTCCTTCTGTAACTGACTTTACGGAGAATTCAATCAATTCATTAGGTTCTTCAGTTAGAGAATCCAAAGCTCGCACAACTGCATCAACAGGACCTGTCCCTATTGAGACGGCAGTTTTTTCCTCTCCCTCTTCTCCAACAACAGTTACTGTTGCAGTAGGCATTAGAGATGTTCCACAACTTACTTGGACAAGTTTCAATTCGAACAAAGCCTCTGGCAGTTGAACTTGTTCACTAACAATGGCCTCTAGATCACGATCTGTTATCTCTCTTTTCCTATCGGCTAAGTCTTTAAATCTAGCGAAAGCATCATTAAGATCTTCTCTATTCAAATCGTATCCAAGGTCTTCTAATCTAGCTCGAACAGCACTCCTACCACTCAATTTCCCCAAAGAAATTTTGTTATCGGACAACCCAACTGTTTTTGCATCGATAATTTCATATGTAAGCCTATTTTTTAAAACTCCATCTTGATGTATTCCAGATTCATGCGCAAAAGCGTTTGCTCCAACTATTGCTTTATTTGGTTGTACAACCATCCCAGTCAAATTTGAAACCAAACGAGAGGACTTAGTTATTTCCTCTGTTCTAACTGCTGTTAAAGGGGTAGGGGACTGAGGGGACCTGCCAAAAAACGGATTAAAATATGATCTTCTTACATGAAGAGCCATAATCAATTCTTCTAAAGCAGCATTACCAGCTCTCTCTCCAATTCCGTTAATAGTACATTCAAGCTGCCTAGCTCCATTCTTAACAGCCTCAAGGAAGTTTGCGACAGCTAGTCCTAGATCATTATGACCATGAACAGAGAGAACTGCTTCATTGATATTTGGAACATTTTTATTGATTTTTAATATTAAATCTCCAAATTCAGAAGGGGTTGTATAACCAACTGTATCTGGAATATTTATAGTATTAGCTCCTGAAGAAATGGCTAATTCGATTACTTCATAAAGAAAATCTAGATCACTTCTTGCGGCATCTTCACAAGAAAATTCAACATCATCTACAAAACTTTTAGCATAACCAACCATATCAGGAACGATTTCAAGAACTTCTTTTCTGGACTTTCTTAATTTATGTTCAAGATGAATATCACTGGTTGCAATGAAGGTATGAATCCTTTTCTTTGGGGCTGGAGCAATCGCCTCAGCACAAGCTTTGATATCAGGTTTTGAGGCTCTTGATAGTCCGCAAATGATAGGTCCTTCTTCTCCTCCTACATGCTCAGCTATTTTCTGGACTGCAGCGAAATCCCCAGCGCTAGCGAAAGGGAATCCTGCCTCAATAACATCAACTCCTAATCTTGCTAATTGTTGCGCAATAGCCAACTTTTCTTCTAAATTAAGACTCGCACCAGGGGATTGTTCTCCATCCCTTAAAGTGGTATCGAAAATTAAGACTCGGCCTGGATCTTTGGCCATAACATGAAATATATAAAGATAATTAGACCTTATTAAGATCTATATGAATTTATTTAATTGTAGTATATGCATCTCAAATTTCTACAAAGACTATTATCTTTAAAATCATTAGTTGTTCTTTTTTTATTTTTAAATATTAAATACTACAGATTGGATATAAAATCGAAATAAAAACTCTAAGTAATAAATAAAAAAATAATTGTTTTATAGTATCTAATTTTACTAGTTTTAAATAATAACTTAAAGTTTATCTTTTATAGCGCTTCTAAAGAGTATAAGTATCCAAGGATCAAATCCAACATTCTGTGAGTTTTAATGACTAAAGGCAATCTCGCCATAGTCCTGCATGCCCATCTACCTTACGTGCGATCAGAAGAACCTGGCTCCTTAGAAGAGGACTGGTTCTTTCAAGCTCTAGTGGAATGTTATTTACCACTTTTAGAAACACTTGAGAATAGCGCTAGAGCAAAAGGTCAAGCACCTAAAATCACAATAGGCTTATCGCCTACTTTGCTTTCTCTCTTAGAAGATCAGGTATTAAAAAATCGATTTGAAAAATGGGTAACTATAAGATTAGAAGTTCTCAAGAGCTTACAGAAAGACTGCATAAAAGCAGTTTCACACTTGAAAGAGCATTTAAAACACCAGCTAAAAAGCTGGAAGAATTGTCAAGGTGATCTAATAGGAAGATTTAAGAAACTACAAACATCAGGTGTGATTGATATTCTCACTTGTGCAGCTACTCATGGATATCTTCCACTTTTAAGAGAAAATCCTGAGGCCGTCAGAGCTCAATTAAAAACTGCCGTTACAGAACATAAGCGCCTTTTCATGAGCTCTCCATTGGGTATTTGGTTACCTGAATGTGCATATTACGAAGGCTTAGATGAATTAATGGCTGAATCAGGATTGAGATATGCAGTTCTTGATGGTCATGGGTTGTTGAATGCAGATCCAAGGCCAAGATATGGTCTATATGCTCCTATCTGCACAAGAAGAGGAGTAGCCTTTTTTGGTAGAGATAGTGAATCAACTCTTCCAGTCTGGTCAGCAAGAGATGGATATCCAGGCAATCCAAACTACAGAGAATTCCATAGAGACTTAGGCTGGGATTTATCGATAGAGAGTCTCAAAAAGATAGGAATTAATGAAAAAAGGCCCCTAGGAATTAAATTATTTAAAATTTCATCTAAAAATACATCTTTAGAAAACAAGCAAGAATATGACCCACAAGCGGCAAAAGAAAGTGTTGAAAAAGATGCAGAAAATTATTTAAAGGAGAGAAAGAAACAACTTATAAAACTTGGGGAATCAATACAAATAGATCCATTACTCATCGCTCCTTTTGATGCAGAACTTTTTGGGCATTGGTGGTTTGAAGGTCCGCAATTCCTCTCTCAGTTATTTATTAAATCTAAAGAAGAAGGTATTAAATTAATTACCTTAAAAGAGGCTCTTCAAATAACACCAAAAATCCAATTATGCAATCCTTCTCCATCAAGTTGGGGGCAAGGTGGTTTTCATAATTATTGGTTAAACAAGTCAAATGCATGGATTGTTCATGAATGGAGTAAAGCAGGAAGAGAAATGGTAAGTATTTGTTCAGAGGGTTTAATAGAAGAATCAAATATCAAGATCATTAAACAAGCTGGAAGAGAACTTTTACTATGTCAATCATCAGATTGGAGTTTCATTCTCAAGGCAGGAACAACTACTGAGCTTGCAAGAGAAAGAATAAATTTGCATCTAAAAAGGTTTTGGGTATTAATCAATGCAATAAAAGACAATAAAATTATAAATGAAACAAATCTAGAAGAAATAGAAAAAGAAGATTGTATATTTCCTTTAATTTCTCCTATAGATTGGAAGAAGAAAATCTAAATTTTTTCTTACTTTTTTACTAGAAAACCAATCATCCCTAATCTGACTTTAGATGGGGCAATATAAAATAATCTAAGCATAACTATAAATAGTCTTGGCAAAGGAAGCGTATTAGTTAAATATCCATACCAATCTTTTTTTGGTAATTTAAAAAAAGTATCAAAAAAGGATCTTAATAAGGATTCATCGAAACTCATTAGTCTTTGAAGACCAAACTGATAAAGACGATGTCTTTGAACTAATTCAGATGTCCATAGGGTTTTCCATCCTCTTTTGGCTATCTGAGATGTAGACATAAGAGAATCTTTTTTGATTACTTTTGCTATCTCCCTTGCTAATGATGGTGCTCTCCTCAAAAGAGATCCAACAAGATATCCCGAAGCAGGATGAACCATACTGGCAGAGCCCCCAAAGGCTAAAAGAGGTTGATCTCTATAAGGCAATGGCAAGTTCATTGGAAAAAGACAATGTTCTTCATGAATGATTTCTTCAATTTGAATACCTTTGTTAGATAGTCGTGAAATTAATCTTGCTTTTAATGATTCAAATGAAACTGGAGGTGCACACGCCAAAGATGTTTCTTCAACAAAATAACTCCCGTCTCCCAGATCCATAGCATAAAGAAAGGAAGGTGGCTCTTCCAATTCATTGGCGTTTAAATGGTCTGGTCTAAAATCCATTAATACGAAACGATTCTTCTCTACAGGAGCAGAACTAAATTTTCCAACTACCCCATAGGCCGCCTGCTTAGCTATTTGATCATGCTTAGGTCTTCTAATAAAGGGGCTTTTGTGACCACTTGCATCGATAACGAGCCTAGCAAAATATTTTTTTCCAGAAGTGCACATTACAACCGTTTCTCTTTCACTAAAATCAATATTTTCAACAGTTTCTACTTGCCAAGAAAGTCCATTACATCGCTCAAGAAGAGCCGCTTGAAAATTAATTGAATTAAAAAGACCGTAATCAAGATAATGATCTGTACAAATATTACCCTTTTTACTTAATCCATCTCCGAAGAAGCTAACAGTATCTTTCCATCTATATTTCAATAATTCTTGCATATTTAAAGACTCAAGTTCAGATGCCCAGATCCCATAAGTATTTGGCCAAGGTTCTAAAGGAGACTTAGAAGCTATTGCCTGAACATTAAGTCCTTGTTGAACCAACTCAGCAGTGATGCAAAGAGCCGCTGGTCCTGCTCCCATAACTAATACATCAGCAGAATTATTCAATTTCAATTTTTTGACGATGGGTCATTATTTATTGATTCCTGCTTTGTAGATAATTCTTTTTCATCATCATCATCATTAATTTGTTCTGGAGGAACTAAAACAACTTCTGACAACTTATCTCCATTATCAAGCTTCTGAATTCTTACACCAGTTGCAGCTCTAGATTGTTGGGAAATCTTATCTGCACTAGTTCTAACAATTACGCCTCTTTCACTAACTAATAATAATTCTTCTCCTTTGCCTAGAACCCTTAGTCCTACAAGTTCATCTCCATCTTTTCTAAATTTTATTGCTCTTAAACCCATTCCTGCTCTTTTTTGCAAGCGAAATTGTGTCACAGGGACTCTTTTCCCTAGCCCGCTTCCAGAGGCAACCAGTACCCAAGGGCCTTCGGATTCTGATGAATCATCCTGTAGATCTTCTTCTTCACTTTTATCAACATGATCGGCCAACTCAGTCGATAAAACATCCATACTTACAAGAGAATCTCCAGCTTTAAGATTCATGGACTTAACCCCTCTTGCTGATCTGCCTAAAGGGCGTAATTCAGAATCATTTAATCTAAAATGAATTGTCATTCCATTTTTAGAACCAATCAAAACACTATCTCCAGACTCAGCTAATCGAACCCAAGTCAAAGCATCTCCATCCTCTAAACCTATTGCAATTAATCCATTTGCTCTAATCTTGCTGAAAGCTGAAAGAGGTGTTCTTTTTATATACCCCCCCCTAGTAAGCATCAATAAATAGTTTTCATCATCAAAAGAACTCACAGAAAGCAATGAAGTAATAGCTTCTTCCCTTGGAATCGGAAGTAATTGAACAATAGGAGTGCCTTTTGCAGTTCTACTACATTGAGGAACTCTGTAAGCAGGAAGAGCATAAGCAACTCCTCTATCACTAAAAAGGAGGAGGCTGTCATGGTCATTACAACTAATAAATTTTTTCACCTCTTCCTCTCCTTGGCTTCGCGTTCCTGCTTTACCTCTAGTACCTCGACTTGTTGCTTCAAATTCATTAACAGGCATCCTCTTTAAATATCCTGTCTCGGTCAACAAAACTACTGATCTTTCATTCGCTATTAAATCAATATCCTCAAGGCCTCCTCCAAGATCAAGAATTTCTGTTCTTCTTGGAGTATTATATTTTTCTTTTATTTCATTTAATTCTATTTTTGTTATTTCAAATACCCTTTCTTTCTTATTTAAAATATCTTTTAAATCTATGATTTTTCTAACTAAATCCTCATGTTCAAGTCTTATTTTATCTGCCTCTAAAGCGGTCAATCTTCTTAACTGCATCTGCAAAATTGCATCTGACTGAATATCTGTTAAGCCATGCAGTTCTTGTAATTTACTTTTAGCAGTAGCAGAGTCAGAGGCTGATCTTATAAGACTAATTATCTCATCTAACTGATCTAAAGCTAATAATAATCCTAATAATATATGATCTCTACTCTCTGCCTTCTTCAAAAGATATTTAGTTCTTTTTTCAATAGTTTCAACTCTAAAATCTAAGAAAACTTGTAACATCTTTCTTAGTGATAGTATAATAGGCTCACCATTAACTAATGCAAGCATATTGGCACTAAAATTAGTCTGTAAAGGAGTAAGTTTAAATAAATTATTTAAAACAACTTGAGGGTAAGAATCTCTTCTTAATTCAACAACAATTCTCATTCCATCTCTATCACTTTCATCTCTAATATCTGCAATACCTTCAAGTTTTTTATCGTTTACCATATCAGCGATTCGCTCTATTAATCCTGCTTTATTTGTTTGGTAAGGAAGTGCAGTAATTATGACTGCATCTCTATCTGGTCTTCCTGGATTTTCAATGGTTTCTATTTCCGCGACACCACGCATTGTGATCGAACCTCTACCAGAAAGATATGTTTCCTTAATTCCACTTCTGCCAAGTATTTGCCCCCCAGTCGGAAAATCTGGGCCTTTAATTATATTCATTAACTCTATTTCTTCTAACTCAGGATTATTAATTAAAGCCATCAATCCATCAATCAATTCGACCAAATTATGGGGTGGTATGTTGGTTGCCATACCTACCGCTATTCCAGAAGAACCATTCAACAACAATTGAGGAATTCTTGCCGGCAAGACTGTTGGCTCTTGTACAGATCCATCAAAATTATCGGCGAAATCAACTGTTTCAGATTCAATATCTTCAAGCAAGCTATCAGTGGTTAAAGATTGCAATCTGGACTCTGTATATCTCATTGCAGCAGGTGGATCATTATCAACAGATCCAAAATTCCCATGCCCATCAATTAAAGGCATCTGCATAGAAAAATCTTGCGCCATTCTGACCAAAGCGTCATAAACGGCGGTATCACCATGGGGATGAAATTTTCCTAAAACTTCTCCAACCACACGTGCGCATTTCCTGTATGGCCTATCACTAGTTAATCCAAGTTCATACATCGCATATAAAATTCTTCGATGAACTGGCTTAAGTCCATCTCTAGAATCAGGTAATGCTCTCCCAACAATCACACTCATCGCGTATTCCAAGTAGGAACGCGACATTTCGTTTCTTAAGTCAGTCTGAATGATCCGATCGTCGGATTCCCCGGGACCAGTACTATTAGGTCCCAATGGATCAGCCATATATTAGGGTTTTACCAATTATAAGAACATCTGAGCATTAATAAACCTTTTAAAGTAAATAACCATATATCTGAAAGTAAATCACTTCTAAATAAAATCATCAATTACAAAAATATGGTACAAATTACTCACAAAGCATTCATAAATCAGAAGAAATAAACAAAATCTTGATTATCTATTCCCAACATTTGCTCAATTTGGCACTTCAGTTGGTAGTTTGACGAGAACTTACATAATTTAGGTGTGAATATTCAACTAGGACGCACCAAAACTGTTCGAAGGGCCTACGGAATTGATGAAATTGCATTAGTTCCAGGAGAAAGAACAGTTGACCCTGAAATCACAAAAACCAAATGGGAAATCGGTGGGATAGAGAGAGATATTCCCATAATCGCAAGCGCGATGGATGGAGTTGTAGATGTAAACATGGCAGTCGCTCTATCAAAATTAGGGGCTCTAGGTGTTTTAAATCTAGAAGGAGTCCAAACCAGATATGAAGATCCAGAAGAAGTCCTAACCAAAATCCAATCAATAGGAAAAGAGGAATTTGTGCCTCTAATGCAAGAAATTTATAAGCAACCTATAAAAGAAGAATTAATTTTAAAAAGAATTCAAGAGATAAAAAATAGTGGGGGTATTGCGGCTGTAAGCGGGACTCCATTAGCTGCAATCAAGTATAAAGGCCTAGTCAAAGACTCAGGTGCAGATTTATTTTTCCTTCAGGCGACAGTAGTTTCAACAGAACACCTGGGCAAAGAGGGCAGCCAAAATCTTGACCTTTTTGATCTTTGCGAAAACATTGGCATACCCGTTGCAGTCGGTAATTGCGTCACATACGAAGTTTCTCTAAAGCTTATGAGAGCAGGAGCAGCAGCAGTAATGGTTGGAATTGGGCCTGGAGCAGCATGCACCTCAAGGGGAGTGTTAGGAGTTGGTATCCCTCAAGCAACTGCCATATCTGATTGTGCTGCTGCAAGGGATGATTTTCAAAAAGAAAGCGGAAAATATATTCCAATTATTGCTGATGGTGGAATTATAACTGGTGGGGATATTTGCAAATGCATAGCTTGTGGTGCCGACTCAGTCATGATTGGTTCCCCAATTGCAAGGTCTAAAGAAGCTCCTGGGAAAGGTTTTCATTGGGGCATGGCAACGCCAAGTCCAGTGCTACCAAGAGGTACTAGGATTAAAGTTGGAACGACAGGAAGTTTGAAAAGTATTCTTTGTGGCCCTGCAATACTTGATGATGGCACCCACAATCTATTAGGGGCGATAAAAACCTCTATGGGGACACTGGGAGCTACGGATCTCAGAGAAATGCAAAAAGTTCAAGTAGTTATTGCACCTTCTTTGTTAACAGAAGGAAAAGTTTACCAAAAAGCACAACAACTTGGAATGGGAAAATAAAGCTACCGAAAGATTTCAGAATTAGATTCAATGGCTAGAATTGAGCAGTGAGAGCCTTTGCTCTCACACTCCTCACACACAAAAATGCCCGATTTCTTCGGGTTTTTCTTATTAAAAGAACACAAATTAATATACAAACTTCGTTTAAAAATGGCAGCAAAGCTTTTTATAGGCAAAATACAATTGTTATGATCTAGTTCTTAAGACTTCTAAGGTATGTCCACAGCTTCTGCAGTAACTGATTCCTCTTTCGAACAAGAAGTCCTACAGAGCGATGTCCCTGTTTTGGTAGATTTCTGGGCTCCTTGGTGCGGACCTTGCAGAATGGTTGCTCCAATTGTTGAAGAGATCTCAAAAGATTTTGAAGGCAAAATAAAAGTTTTCAAATTAAACACTGATGAGAACCCAAATGTTGCTAGTCAGTATGGGATCAGAAGCATACCAACCCTAATGATCTTTAAAGGAGGTCAAAAAGTAGATACTGTTGTCGGAGCAGTGCCAAAAGCCACCCTTTCTGGAACAATCTCCAAACATCTTTAATCTCAAATTAAATAATTTAGATTTTAGAGCCCTATTTAAATGATTCAAAGGAAAATATTTTGGCAAAAATTGGATTAATAGATTATGGGATGGGTAATCTTTTTTCCGTTCAACAAGCATTTAAAAGGCTTAATCAACCTTTAAATATTATTTCCGATATCAGATCACTCAATTCCTGTGATGCTCTAATTCTTCCTGGAGTAGGTGCTTTTGATCCCGCAATGATGAATTTAAGAAAAACTGAACTAATACCCTCAATAATTGACTGGATAAATAATGGAAAACCACTTATTGGAATTTGTCTAGGATTACAGCTTTTATTCGAGACTAGTGATGAGGGCACTTCAAAAGGTTTAGGAGTTATCAAAGGTCATATTCGCAGATTACCTCAAGAAACGAATGAAAGAATTCCTCATATTGGTTGGTCTCCCATATACAAAACAAATGAATGTCCCATTCTAGAAAATTATCCTGATTCTAATTGGATGTATTTCGTCCACTCATACTCCGCATGTCCTTTAGAACAAAAGAATACTGTGGCGATAACAAAATTTGGTAACACCGACGTTTCATCTATTGTTTGGTTTAAAAATACTGGAGCATGTCAATTTCATCCTGAGAAATCTGGGGTTGCAGGACAAAAACTTATTTTCAACTGGATTAATTGGTTGAAAAAAAATAAATTCTAGTTTGAAAGGGAAACTGAAACTTTTATCTGGGAAAAGGATAGAAAGTCCTTTAAGCCTAAAGACAAGACCCACCTCATCAAAAGTAAGAGAGGCACTAATCAATATTCTTGGAAATAAACTTAGAGGAGCAAGTTGGCTAGATCTTTGCAGCGGAAGTGGAGCAATGGCATGTGAAGCTCTTCAAAAAGGGGTAAGAAGGGTTCTTGCAATTGAAAGGAAGAGGCAAGTAGCAAAAACATGCAAAAAAAATCTTATAGCTATATCTAGTTCCATGGATCACTCAATACATATTGAAGTCATATGCAATGAATTGATTTCATTTCTGAAAAAGGGTCCAAAAAACAAAAAAATTGAGTTTATTAAAAGTCACCCAAATCAAAGTCCTGAAGAAAAATTTGATTTTATTTTTCTTGACCCTCCATACGAATCTGGATTATATGAATTTTCACAAGAACTTTTATTTACTAAAAAATGGATTAAAGAATCATCTACTTTAATATGCGAATGCTCGTCAAAATCAATGCCAAGAATACATAATGGTTGGAAATTAAATAAAGAGAAAATTTATGGAAACACTTCTCTTCTTTTTCTTATTCCCAATCAGGCATTGAACTGCTTCGACGATACTGATTCCATGCACTAACAAAAAGGCCTAATAATGTTATGGGAACTAGTCCAAGCACAATCCCACATAGCAGAGGCTCAATCATTGGCTCGCATTTTTTATCATTACTAGTAACAATTCTTTCATGTCAAAGAGGTTTTAGTGAATACTCCGTCATCAAAAGCATTAATTGATAAGGAGCAAAAGATTAGCGCTTTGCGAATATTCCTATTATCTACTGCTACTCTCGTCTTGCTTATCCTTTTTTGGATAATAGGAGACTTAAAACAAGATCCTTTCGTAACTGAAACTTTATCTATCAAAGGGGAAGCTTCATCTGGAAGCAAATTATTTAAGATCAATTGTGTAGGTTGCCATGGGATTTCAGCACAAGGATTTGTAGGGCCCGACCTTCACGAAGCAACTCAAGAGATGAGTGATAAAAAGATTATTTATCAAGTTATTCGAGGATTGACTCCACCAATGCCAAGTTTTGAAATTGAACCTCAATCAATGGCTGATCTATTGGCATATATGCATTCACTTAATTAATAGTGGCTAGTGAAAAAACTCTAAAAGTAGTACTTGTTGAACCAGCAGGGCCTATCAATGTTGGAAGCGTTGCAAGACTCTGTGAAAACTTTAATGTTGATGAATTAAGGTTAGTTTCTCCTAAATGCGATTATTTAGATCAAGAAGCGAAAAAGATGTCTGTCAGAGGATTAAAGGTATTAGAGAAAGCAAAAGTGTATAAGGATCTAAATTCAGCACTTTCTGACTGCTCAAGAATCATTGCTACTTGCGGAAGAAAAGAACATGGAGAAATTCCACTAAATTCAAATAAAGATGCTTTAAGCTGGGCTCTTAAATCAGAAAGAGAAGAGACCATAGCTTTGGTTTTCGGAAGAGAAGACAGAGGTTTGTCTAATGAAGAGCTTTTGAAAGCAAATAAAGTGATTTGTCTTAATACAAGTGAAAATTATCCATCATTAAATCTTTCACATGCAGTCGCAATTGTTCTTCATCAATTCAATCAATTGAATGATCTTGAATTATTAAAACTCCATACAAAAATAAGTTATCCAGCAAATTTAATTAAATTAGAAGATTGTATTAATGATGTAGGTAGTCTTCTACTTGATATTGGTTTCTTAATGAAACATACATATAAAGCCAAAATGAATAAAATCAAACAATTGCTTTTAAGAAGTGAGATAACAGATGATGAAGTTGCACTAATTAGAGGAATAATTAGCCAAGCAAGATGGAAAATCAAAAATAAAAATGATTAATTAAAATAACAAGCTACAATAGATAGCAAGGGTTTATATTCTTTCATTTAAAAGTGAAAAGTCATCTCAAAGGATTAACGAATATATTATTAACAAGCATAGGTTTATCAGTTTTACTTGGAAGTTTTTTACGGATAGTTGGACCAATCAATCAAACCTATAGAATAAATAAGAAAATTAATCCAGTAGAAAAATCAAAGAGGTCTTTTGAGAAAAAATTACTAATAAGAAAATCTAACTTGTCATCATTTTATAATGATAAATTAGAAAAATTTGAAAGACTAGAAAAATTAATTAATAAGTGGGAAAACCTTATTATTAAGAATCCAGATCTAGATGTTAGTGCGTTTTTCTTATCATTAGATAATCAACTCTATGCAGAAATAAAATCAGATTTAAAGCTTTCTGCTGCAAGCAGTATCAAGGTCCCTATTCTAATTATTTTACTTACAATGCTAGAGAGAGGAGAAATATTTTGGAATGAAAGTTTGGTACTTTCTGAAGACACCATCGGGAGTGGTTCTGGCTGGATGGCATACCAAGAGATTGGTGAAGTTTTTCCTGTTTATGAAGTAGCTTCGGAAATGATTAGAGTTAGCGATAATACAGCAACTAATTTACTAATAAAAAGATTGGGTGGAATCAATGTAGTTAATCAAAGATTCAAAGAAATTGGATTAAAAGATACACAAATAAATAACTATCTACCTGATCTAGATGGGACAAATGTTACATCAACAAAGGATCTATCTTTAGCCATGGCTCTTGTAGATAATGGTTATCTACTTAATGTTAATTCTAGAGATATTTTCAGAGACATCATGGGCAAATCAAAAACAAATACATTAATACCCTCTGGAATTTTAAGAGGTCTTGGGAAAGAATCAAAAGACACTGACTATCATCTTTCATTAAAAGGTTATTTAGTTCACAACAAAACTGGTGATATTGGAATCTCATATGTAGATACTGCTCTAATTCAAACTCCCCATAACTCAAGGGCATTTGCAAGTTTTATAGTCAAAGGTCCATTTAACGATCCAAGATCACCTGAATTGATAAGAAATTTATCAGCAGAATTAATCCCTTTTCTTGTGCCAGAGCAGAAATCAAGCAATTCAAATTAGATTTTTTACTCACTTAAATAAACTTTTGCTTTTCATTATCATTTTTTTTTTGAACTTTATCAATCTAAAGTGGCCTGCTTATGAAACAATCTTGTAACCAGTACTAAGAAAGTGAGTTCAACTAGAAAACGCAGAGTTTTTCCATTCACTTCAGTGATTGGACAAGAGGAAATGAAGCTAGCGCTTCTTTTAAATGTTATTGATCCAAGGATTGGCGGCGTAATGATAATGGGTGATAGAGGTACAGGGAAGTCCACGACCATAAGAGCACTTGCAGATTTATTACCTGCTATTGAAGTAGTTGAAGGAGATCCCTACAACAGTTCTCTTGATGATCCAGATCTTCAAAGCAATGATGTAAGGGAAAGAATAGAAAGTGGCAGCGATATTCAAAAAGGCGAGAAACAAGTTCCTATGATTGATTTACCATTAGGCGCTACTGAAGATAGGCTTTGTGGAACTATTGATATTGAAAAGGCTCTTAGTGAAGGTGTTAGAGCTTTTGAGCCAGGACTGCTCGCCAAAGCGAACAGAGGATTGCTTTATGTTGACGAAGTCAACTTACTAGATGATCACCTTGTTGACGTACTTCTAGACTCTGCTGCTTCAGGCTGGAATACAGTTGAACGAGAAGGGATTTCGGTTCGACATCCTGCAAGATTTGTACTTATTGGTTCAGGAAACCCTGAGGAAGGCGAATTAAGGCCACAGCTTCTTGATCGTTTTGGTATGAGTGTAGAAGTAAGAACCGTAAGAGAAGCAAAGCTTCGCGTTCAAGTTGTTGATCAACGCACAGCCTTTGACAATGATCCTGAATCTTTTAGCGATTCGGTTCAAGCTAACCAAGATTCGCTTCAACAAAAAGTGGTTGATGCTCAAAATTTACTTAACGAGGTTTCTATCGATGAAGATCTTAGATTAAGGATTTCAGCAGTTTGTGGTGAACTTGATGTCGATGGACTTAGAGGAGATATTGTTACGAATAGAGCAGCTAGAGCCCTTGCTGCCTTTGAAGGAAGAAAAGAAGTAACTGAAGAAGATATTGCTCGCGTGGTGTCTACAGCTTTAAGACATAGACTTAGAAAAGATCCTCTTGAACAAGTTGATTCTGGAGATAGAGTAATAAAAGCTTTTTGCAAAGTATTTGAAAGGAATGAAACTAATGATGTATCTGAATTTGAACTAGCGACAACAAACTAAGTGAGAATATTAGGAATAGATCCAGGGCTAGCGAGAGTAGGTTATGGAATTATTGAGGAAATAAAAGGGAAAAAAATAATGCTGGATTGCGGAATAATAGAAACAAAATCAACACAAAAAGAAGAAAAAAGACTTGTAGAAATATCAAATGATTTAAGCTCAATAATAAACAAATGGAATCCTAATTCTGCTGCAGTAGAAAAGTTTTTTTTCTATCGTTCTAGTACAACAATTAGTGTTGTTCAGGCTCGCGGAGTGATCATGATGACTTTAGGAAAGCACAATCTTCATATTCAAGAATTCCCACCAATGCAAATCAAACTGGCTGTGACTGGTTATGGTCATTCTGATAAAGATGAGGTGTTAAATTCTGTCATGCATGAACTCAGTATAACTTCACCGCCAAAGCCAGATGATGCTGCAGATGCACTAGCCATAGCTCTCACTGGAATTTATCTTCAATAATTGAATCTATAATTAGAATATATTATTTATGGAAAATATGTATGATGATATTAAATCAAAAAAAGAAATTAAACGAAAGAAATATAATTTAATCCGTAATTCTAATTCATCCTTAATACATGAGAAAATAAAGTTGAATGTCAAATCAACATTAAATATACTTTTGAAAAAATATCATGTTGAAGGAAAATATATAGGTCTTTATTGGCCATTAAAAGGTGAAGTGGATATAAGATTTATTAAAGACATTAATAATCAAAAAGTTGCTTTACCTTCGAGTTCTAAAAGCAAAGGTATTAACTATCATCATTGGTCAAACAATCCACTAAAGATAGATTCAAACAATATTCCGGCACCAATAGGCAAAAACACCCTTAAACCTAAAGATATTTCTATCCTATTTGTCCCCGCAATAGCTATCGATCAAGAAGGATACAGGTTAGGTTACGGGGGCGGTTACTTTGATCGTCTTCGACAAAGAGATTTGTGGTTTTCCATACCATCATTTGTAGTCATCAGTAATAATTGCATATCAAAAAAACCATTACCTAGAGACAGATGGGACCTTCCATTTAACGGCTGGATTAGCGAGAAAGGTCTACATCAAATTGAAGCAACTAAATAATTAGTTAGGCTTTAAGATATAAAAATTGCTTGAACTAAAGAGGTGACTGAAATCAAAGAAAAATCTTTCATAAATACTTATGGGAGTAATTCATTAGATAATCTTATAGGACGTCTGCAATCAACTTCGGATCCCAAAAGACGCTATGAATATATTTTATGGCTAGCTAAAAGTTTGCCGTTGCTAAGTGACGATCTTCGCCTAGAAACTACTAAGGTAAAAGGATGCATTTCAGAAGTATATGTTCTTGGAATTCTTTTGAATGGAAAAATACAATGGAAAGGCTATTCAGACGCACTCATAACGAAAGGATTGCTTGCTTTTCTAATAAAAGGTTTGAATGATCTAACACCTTTTGAAGTACTCTCTATAAATGAAAAATTTATTGAGATGACTGGACTAAGCAAAAGCTTGACACCATCAAGAGCAAATGGTTTTCTCAACATATTCCTAAAAATGAAAGCTCAAGCAAAAAATCTATCACTACCAAGCTCTGAGAATGAATAAATCGGATTCAAACAAAATATCGCCTTATAAAAACATGAAAAAAGTTGGTATCGGTTTACTTGGACTAGGAACTGTTGGTCAGGGTGTTGCAAATATCATTAGTAGCCCAAACAACAGACATCCACTGGTAGGAGAACTTGAACTTGTCGGTGTTGCAGTAAAGAATCTTCAAAAGAAAAGAGATATATCTATCCCAGCATCAATACTTACAACAAACCCAATTGAAATAGTAAACAATCCCAATATTCAAATAGTAGTTGAAGTAATGGGCGGTATAGAGCCAGCAAAATCATTAATTATCCAAGCCATAAGAGCAGGAAAATCTGTTGTAACTGCAAACAAAGCAGTAATTGCAAGACATGGTGAAGAGATTTCGAATGAAGCAAAAGCCGCTGGGGTTTATGTCCTTATTGAAGCAGCAGTAGGAGGAGGAATCCCAATAATTGAGCCTTTAAAACAATCATTAGGGGGAAATCAGATAACGAAAGTAAGCGGAATAATAAATGGAACAACTAATTACATACTCTCCAGAATGGATAAAGAAGGAGCTAATTATGAGGATGTTTTAAAAGATGCCCAAGCGCTTGGATATGCAGAAAGTGATCCAGCTGCTGATGTAGAGGGATCCGACGCAGCTGACAAAATTGCAATTTTAAGTGGCCTTGCCTTTGGTGGAGCAATTAATCGATCTGGCATACCCACAACTGGTATAAATTCCCTAGAAGGCATAGATGTTAACTATGCAAGAAAGTTAGGATATGGAATTAAGCTTTTAGCAATATCTGAGAAAGGCGAAACTCAATCAAAAGGGGAAAATAGTCAACCCTTATCTGTTTGGGTTGAGCCCACATTAGTACCTGAAGACAATCCATTAGCAGGGGTAAATGGAGTGAACAATGCAATCCTTGTAGAAGGAAATCCCATTGGCCAAGTAATGTTTTTTGGACCAGGTGCAGGATCCGGTCCAACTGCATCAGCAGTTGTTGCCGACATACTTAACATTGCAGGTATTCAGTCTATGAGTGAATACAAAGTCTTGAAATTAGACCCACTTCTTTCAGCAAAAAGTTGGAGAAATTGTCACGTATCAGAAAAGAAACAAATAACCAAAAAGAATTACATACGACTTATTGCTGAAGATAATCCAGGAGTGATTGGAGAAATCGGGACTATTTTCGGAAAGAAAAAAATATCTATTGAATCAATTGTGCAATTTGATGCAACGGATAAAGAAGCAGAGATAGTAGTTATTACTCATAAGATTAATCAAGGTCAACTTGAAGAGGCTCTTTTAGATATAGAAAACTTGTCACAAGTTAAGAGAATTGCCGCAACGATGGGTTGCCTTTAGCTAACGAAAACTAGTCAAATCGGAATTAAGTTGCTACTTATATAAATAGAACAAAAGAAATTTTATCTTAAATTTCTTTTCGGAATTTAACCATGAAAACACCCAAAAACGTAATCGAGAAAGCCAGAAAAGAAACTAAAAAAAATATTAATCAAGGAGATTGTGTTTATCTAGAAAATCAAGAAGAACTTTTTCAGGTATTAGGAATAGATAATGCATATGAAAAATGTTGGGTTAGAGAATGGCCACTTAATCCAAATGGTTCACCTGTTTTCGAGATATCAATCAAACAAGTATCTCCTAATCAATAAAAATTTTGTTCAGGTAGAATTTATTATAGAATTTTATTCTAAATGTTAAAGCTAAATTATATAAAAAATATTTTAAAGTTATCAAGTATTCTCTTAATACTTCTCCAGTTATCTTGCGTTCAATATAAGAAAAGAGAAAATATTATTGTTGCAAGTGCAGGTAAAATTGAATCCCTCGATCCTGCTCAAGCCAATACTCTTAGGACATTACAAATATTAAGTGCTCTTGGAGATACTTTATACAAAATAAATAAGGAAGGAAATCTTACACCAAACTTAGCTAAAAATTTACCAAAAGTAAGTAAGAATGGTTTGCTTATAGATATTCCACTTAAAGAAAATATTTCTTTTCACGATGGAACTACTTTTAATGCAGAAGCGATGGCATTTAGTCTTAATCGGTTTAGGGAAATAGGAACTTTAAATTACCTATTAAATGAAAAAATAGAAGATATTGAAGTAAAAAATGAATTTCTTATAAGAGTAAAATTAAAAAAGCCATCGAGTTCTTTAAAAAGTCTTTTAACATCAGTAAACTTAACACCTGTATCTCCTAATTCATATTCAGATTATAAAGATACTTTCAATAATAAAAATTTCATAGGAACTGGCCCTTACTTCTTAGAGAGCTTCAACTCAAGTCAACAAATAATAAAACCATTCAAGAACTATTGGGGAGAAAAGCCTCTGAATAAAGGCATTGACTTTATAAATTACATTAATTCAAGTACTCTTTTTGGGGCTATAAAAACGAAAGAAGTTGACGTCCTAATTTCAAATTCTATCGATGATATGCATAGATTAACATTAAATAATATGGTTAATAAACATCAACTTAAATCAGGAGAAGGTGATCCAATAGAGATAGGGTATATAACATTTAAAAGTAATAAATTACCTTTAAAAAATAAAAAAATCAGGGAGGCTCTTTCCTACACAATTGATAGAGAATTAATTAGTCAACAAGTAAGTTTTGGAACTAGAAAACCTTTAAGGTCAATAGTCCCTCCTCAATTACACAAAAAAGAATTTTCACCATGGCCTAAATATAATCCTAATATTGCAAGATCATTATTGACAAAAGAAGGCTATTGCGAAAAAAATATTCTATCTATTCCCTTAACATTTAGATCTAATGTACCTGCTGATAAATTGCTTGCCCTTACATGGAAAAATCAAATTAAAAGAGATTTATCTGATTGTATAGAAATAACTTTAAATGGAATTGAATCAACCACAGTTTATAAACAACTTTCGGAGGGGGCTTTTGAAGCAGTTATTTTAGATTGGACTGGAGCATATCCTGACCCAGAAGCATACTTAACTCCCTTATTAAGTTGTAATGACATAAGTAATAATTCTTGCCTTCAAGGTGAGGCTGTTTTCAGCGGTAGTTTTTGGGGTAATAATAAAGTACAAGAACTCTTGGAAAAAAGTGAAGAAATAGAAGGAGAAAGTAGATTAAAAAATTTAATAAAAGTTGAACAACTTGCAGCACAAGGAAGTGCCTACCTACCAATTTGGCTAGTTAATCCTAAAGCTTGGTCTTTAAAAGATATTAGTCAACCAGAATTCTCAAGCGATGGGTTAATTATTCTTAAGAATTTAAAAAGAGACTAGTTTTGTCATCAAAAAAGGAACTTTTCAAATATATCCTTTCGAGATTAACTCTATTGCCAATAATGCTTTGGATTATCTCGAGCTTAGTTTTTATATTGTTGAGAATTGCACCAGGCGATCCAGTAGATGCAATTCTAGGCACTCGAGCCAATGAACTTGCAAGGGAAAGCCTAAGAATTAAACTTGGATTAGATAAACCTCTAATTAATCAATATATTGAATATCTAAATCAATTAATTCATGGAAATTTAGGAATCTCATTAAACACACAAGAACCTGTAAAAGTAATTATTTCCAAAGCCCTTCCTGCAAGTTTAGAATTGGCTATATTTGCAATATTAATAGCATCACTAGTAGGTTATCTAATTGGTTTTTTAGGAGCAGTTAAACCAGAAGGAAGAATAGATTTTTTAGGAAGGATTTTTGGTATTGGGACCTATGCTCTCCCTCCCTTTTGGGCTGCAATGCTAATTCAAATTATCTTTGCTGTTTTGCTAGGTTGGTTACCCATTGGGGGAAGATTACCTCCTGGTGCTATTCCCCCTCCTCCAATAACTGGTTTCTTACTTTTAGATAGTATTTTAGACAAAAACATTGAAATCATTTTTAGTTCTTTTAAACATTTAATATTACCATCAGTCACTCTAGGGATATTATTAAGTGGTATATTTAGTCGAGTATTAAGATTAAACCTAGAGGAAGTTTTAAAAAAAGATTATATTGAGGCCGCTAAAAGTAGAGGAATAAATGACTCCATAATATTAGTTAAGCATGCTTTACCAAATACACTTCTCCCAATATTAACAATTACTGGATTAACAGTTTCTTCTTTAATTGGTGGAGCACTTTTAATTGAAATCACATTCTCATGGCCTGGAATTGCTCTTGGGCTTCAAGAAGCAATTAACCAAAGAGATTATCCTGTTGTGCAAGGAATAGTTGTTATAATATCTAGTCTTGTTGTCATAATTAGTGTTGGAATAGATATTGCTATTGCATATATTGATCCAAGGGTTAGCTATTGAATATTGACAAGTTTTTCAATTATATTCCTATCCAAAATATGAAATTTAAGCTCGCCTTTAGTTAGATTAGTATTTGAAGGAATTGATTTATTCTCTTCTAATTTTTCTAGGAAGTTTGTGATCTCAAAAGCTAATAAGCTCTGCACAGAAAGTGGATGATATCCAACAATTGATTCTCCGAGATTAAATAAGTCTTTACCCTTAGACTGATAAATCTGTCCCTCTACTCTTATAGGTGAAAAATGACTAGCCCCCTCAATTAAAAGGACTCTGCTCAAGGGGCTTGAACTTAAAGCAAGCAATAACCCTAGCTGTTCACTAATAGATGGTGTAACTAAATCAAAAGTTCCTCCGGTAAGAAAAAGAGGAATATTTATTCGATTATCTAAATTCTTTTCCCACAAAAAACTACCAAAGCTATTCATACCAACAATAGCTGAAAGATTTTCTATACCTTTACTTTCTGACAAAGTAATATCTATAAGTTGACATTGTAAAAGCGAAGACAAATTAGAGAGAGAAAGGTTATCAAGTACTTTCTGGCATCTGTTTTCAAGCTGGTCATCTATTTTTACTCCTGAAGCCAAAATAGCAGTAAGAGCTCCTAAAGAATGTCCCATCAGGACAACATTCTCTGCCGAGATATCAATTTTTCCTGATTTTTTTCCCTTAAGGATACTATTTATATCTTTCACTCGTTCAGGAATAACTTCAGCACCAGGGAGAGGAAGTCTTCCTTTCAACAAGGCTTCTAAGGCTAATGAATCACTACCTGGATGATCCAGGACAACAACAGGCCAACCATTGTGACTAAGACTTCTTGCCAGCCAATTAAAATGATTACGATCTCCTCCTAAACCTGGCATTAAAAGAACCCAGTTTTTTCTAATTTTCTTCCTAGAAGAAGGATTCCAAACCTCTAAATTTAAAGGTTCATTTCGATGAGAAACAGTTAAGGGAATCAATTCGTATTCAGTTTCTTTTATTTCAAGAGGTAAAACATTGATATCTTCTCTTTCAACTGATAACTCATTAATTGAGTCCAAATCAGATATGAGTTTTTGTTGTTTATTTAATTCACTTCTCCAATTGCTAGCTACTTCAATCCACCCATCCAAATCAATATGAATTGCTTTAACAGAGAGTGAATTCAGAAGATCAAAAGTTGTCACCTCATCCTTTTCATTTAAAAGATTTTCCAAAGTATCTAGAACACTTTCGCCAGAACTGTCCTCATCCATAAGGATTAGATCACTTACTTCATCAAGTAATTTTCGACCTGACCAGCTTCTCAAAATCTGTCTTGCCATACTTTTATCCCTTACCAACGGTGTGTTTAAAAACTTTGATAACCCTTTCCTTTCTTTAAAACCAAATAAATCAAGCCAGCTGGCTAATTCAGAATTTTTTTCCTCTGAACCATTACTCCAATCAATCAGTTCTTTTACCGAAATTGGAATAGACATTCCGTCAAAATGAATTTCAAATCTCTCTGCAGCTTGAAGTTTTGGATAAACATAATAAGGAGCTAGTAAGCTTCCAACTGTTCCAAGAACAACTAATTTTTTAATGAATGAATTTGTTCTCAACTTCTAGTGTTAGCAATTATTGGGAAAAATTCCCAGTATCCCTAAGATCAATAATAAAGGCACGTCTATGGACAGCAATAGGAGCAGGTGGAGTATTGTATTTAACTCCAATAATTTTTAATAGCTTAGGATTTTCAGCCCAACAAATCGGTAGCGGAATAAGTACAGCTGCATTTGCTGGAATAACAACAAGGCTTGGAACAGGATATTTACTTGACAACAAATTTAGTTATGGGGTAGCAATTAAAGTTGCATGTTTAATTTCAATATTATCTGATTTTATTCTTTTTTATTCACAAAATTATTTAACTTACCATTGTGGTCAATTTTTTTTAGGAGCTGCAGCCGGAATTTATTGGCCTTCTGCAGAATTAGCAATTCCACTTAATTGTGATAACAAAATTAAATCAAATGAAGGTTATTCTCTTGCAAGAAGTGCTGATGCAATTGGAGTGACCATTGGGGTATTTCTAGGCACTGTTGGAACATACCTTGAAATGCCTAGAATAATATATTTAACCGACAGTTTCTGCATGTTATATATATTCAAGATTCTATTTAATAGCCTAGATATAAGCAAAATTCAAGCCGAATCTAAGGAGAAAGATGATGTAGCATTTAATTATAAAAATATAGATAAGAAATCAAATCTGAAATGGATAATCAAGTTATTTCCTTTGTTTCTCATAACTCTATTTGTAACAGGAGTAATGAGTTTATTGCAAAGTATTCTTCCATTAGATTTAGCTAACGGTGGTATAACAAGGGCCCCATTTACAGAACAAAGAGTAGCCACATTAGTATCAATTAAACTAGTTTTAATTGCAATTTTTCAATGGCCAGTAGGTTATATTTTAAGGAATAAAAATCCATCGTTTAAATTCAAATTATGCCTAATATTACTACTTATAGGTTTTATTTTCCTATCACTTTCCAATTTCTTATTTGATGGATATATATTAATACTTTTAGCGTTCATACCTCTAACAATTTCTCTATGTATATTCCTACCATCTGCTTCAGATTCAATTATAAAATCTTCTCCAAATAAATACCAAGGGACAGCAATGGCTTTATATTCTCAGTGCTTTGGAATTAGTTCTTTAACAGTCCCGTGGATGGCCGGCAAGTTAATAGACAATTTCGATACGGCCATTCAATTATGGCTAGTTATTAGTCTTATTTGTATAGTTTTAGTACCAATAACTAAGAATATAAAATAAAAATATCTAATCCTATTAAATTAATTTAATTCCTATTCATTTCTTCAATTCTTAATTCCCTTAAATACAAAAAGAGAGGAGCTGAAAAAGCAAATGCAATGGTAAATGTAGTTAATATTACAATCCATAGATTTTTCATCTCTAGTCTCTTTGATTCTGAAATTATCCAAACAAATACAGCTGTTGAGCCTATAAATAGATCTCTAGATAAAGACTGGGAAGCTGGATTATTATTAGCCAATTCTATAAATAATTGAATATCAAAAGCAGGTCCATAGCTTTTTGCAAATTCAATATTTGCGAGTGTAGGTAAAACAGCTCCAAATATAGCCAATAATAAATAAATCCATTTCAACCATTTAATCTGTCTTATCATAAGGAAATCATTATTTAATACAAAATAATATATCAGAATTATTATAAAGTTTGTCTATTTGATGAAAAATAATTTCATATTTTTACTTATGAAATTAACTAACTATATTAGAGTTAACCGAGTTAACCTGGTTAGTTAAGAATGAAAATTGAGGCACCTAAAAAAATATTTAAACTCCCTAAACTTAAATTAGCTGTTATTGGTCATGTTGAATGGGTCACATTCTTAAAGGTAGACCAGCTTCCATTAGCCGGAGAAATTTCACATGCAAAAGATTGCTTTGAAGAAGCGGCAGGGGGTGCGGCAGTCGCAGCTGTACAAATGGCAAGATTGATAAATGGACCTGTTGATTTAATCACATCATTAGGTAAAGACAATTATGGTGAAAAATGCTACGAAAGGCTTACTAAACTTGGTTTAAATTTAAAAGTAGCTTGGCGTGAAAAACCAACAAGAAAAGGTATTAGCTTGATTAGCAAGGATGGAGAAAGAGCAATTACAGTCATTGGAGAGAGATTACAGCCAATCGCCTCTGACAAACTACCTTGGGGTGATATGAAAAATTACGATGGTATTTTTGTTACCGCAACCGATAAAGAAGGAATAAAACTTGCCAGGAAAGCTAAGTTCCTATCTGCCACTCCCCGAACAGGCGAGCAAACCCTAAAGAATGCGAAAATAAAAATCGACGCTTTAATTGGTAGCGGTCTTGATCCTGGTGAGGAAATAAATTTTGAAGAACTTGAACCTAAACCAGAAATATACATTTCAACAAAAGGTAAATCAGGTGGGACAATTTTCCCTAAAAATATTAAATACAAATCCATTAAGCCTAGTTCAAAAGAGATCGACACCTATGGATGTGGAGACTGCTTCGCAGGAGCTGTCACTACAGCTCTCTCAGCAAAACTAGATTTACAGCAAGCCATTAATATAGGTGCATATTGCGGTGCTGAATGCTCAACCCATTACGGACCTTACTAAAATGAAAAAGCAAGAAACTAAAAATCCAAAACTAATCAATAAAAATTCTATTACTAATAATTTTATAATCCTAATATTTTCAATTATTTCTCTTTTTGTTGAATCAATAATAATAATTATAAGTTTATTTAAAAAAGGTTTTGTAAAAAAAGAAGTACTTTCAAAAAAAACGAATCTAGGCTTCGACTTGATAATCAAGAGAAAATAAAGAGACAATGTCAATAAAAATCAATTTCATATTTTGTAATCAACTGGCTTTATTTCTAGAAGTTGCTTTAATTAGATAAGATTATAATTATCCATAGTGAAATTGGTTCCAATATTTTTAATAATATTCTTTATATATATATTCTTAACTTTAAACAAGCGAAAAAAATTTACTAACAGAAAGAGTTTAATGGAAAGATTCAAGAAAAGGTTTAAAAAAATAAGTGTTCGTCGAAAAAGGATATCTGAAGAATTTACAAATTCTCTTTTACTTGATCCTTGTAAAAATATCCCTTTGGGGACATGGTATTCAGAGGACGAATTAAGAGAAAAAGCAGATATTCATAGATCTAGGTTAAGTAAATTTGGTAAATCAAAAATCAATGGTGAAATGCTATTTGTAGGACAAAAAGGGGGGATTTACAAAATAAGTAATGATGGAAAGAAAAAATATGTGTAAATCTTAAAAGACAAAAAACAATAATTATAAAAAATATAATTATTGCTAAAATCACATTGAAAAATTTTTGGCATATTAAACATTGATTTCATACCTAACAGTCTCATTTGGAGAATTAGAGCTATCTAACCTAACTTTTTGGACTCTTGTTGGAATAACAGTATTATTTGTCATCTCTTTTGTTTTATCAACAATTCCTCTTACTAAAAATATACAAGATACAAAAAATCCTTCAAAAAAACAAAATTAAGCTGCCTCCTTATACTCTGAAAAATCTCTATTCGCCCAATGTATTCTTTTTACAGATAGATTAACCGTCGAGATCTTCTTGCTTTCTTCTTTTATAGATATTACATTCTTATCATATAGAAGTTGATTTGAAGTTTCATTAGAAGAGACACTTGTGCTGGAAACCTTTAAATGATATTTACGTGCAAGTTTTTGAATGGAGAACCCTTCTGCTTTAGATCGATGTGGCCAAAAATTCTTCACGATAAATTAAATCTCTTTTTTAAAGAAAACCAAAAAAATAAAAAAAGCAACTTATTCTATTTTTTTACAACAAATGATTTTTTGAACTTTTGAACTATTCCTAAAAATTAAGCAGCTGGCATTGCAGGTTTATATGATTCTTTATCTCCTACACATTCGAGACTATCTCTGGTAGATACACCTGTAGTTGGATTTACACCATCAGCTATTTTACAAAGGTTTCTTTGATCTTCACTATCAAGAATTGCGAATGTGAAATCAGCCCCTTCAATTTGAGCTCCAGCGAAGCTGCTACCGGAAGCAATCATATTTATCAAAACAGCATTTCTTAAATCAGTTTTCTGAAAATTAACCCTGTCCGAAAGAGTATCAGTAAGGTCTATCCCATTAAGATTTGAACCTTTTAGATCAGACAAAGTTAAAGTTGTGCCATGAAGGTCAACATCACTAAAATCAGCATCTCTTGCCATTGCACCGGCTATTGAAGAAAGATGTAGATCTTCTCCGTGAAAATTAAATCCAGTGATATCAGATCGAACGTAGCTTGGTACTTCGTCACCCTCTCCCTTTACTGCCACATTGGCACCAGCAAAGACTGGATTTACTCCAAAAAATATGATTAAAAAGCTCAGAACATATTTAATAATTTTAGAAAAAAGAAGATCAAAATTCATGAGTAAAGACCATAATCCACCTGAATAATGCAATTATCTACCCTATCAAAGAATTTTATATGCATTGATTAAGACAAATTAATGTAAGAGGAAATATCTAATGATAATCACAAAAGAGGCCTCCCAGAGATAAATTCATGCATTACAGGGTTCATCCAATAAAACCCAACGAATAACATGACAAACACATTGAAAAATATCAAAGCTCCTCCTAGTAAAAAGGTCTGATCATTCGAAGGATTATCTTCTGTAATTCGTTGAACAATGGCTTGAAAATTCTGGTTCATTTTTCGCAATAACACCAAACCAAGTTACTAGAAAAACGAAATTATTGAGGCTCTAACAGGAGAATTAACAGGATCTTTCTAATTTTTTAAGATTTTAAAAATACTTTTACTGAAAACATTGAATCATGGGTGGGACTTTCGATCTTTCGCGATTTTATAAAATCAATCTCCCATTCAAGTATTAGTATCTTTCAAAAACTGACTCACTCATGCCTTTCATTCAAGTCAACACATCCTCGAAAAGTGTTGTAGAAAATGATGATTTGCTCCAAAAAGATATTTCAAAAATGGTTGCTGATCTAACCAGAAAGCCTGAAAATTACGTAATGACGATGATCCAAAGAGATACCAAAATGACATTTGCTGGATCTGATGCTCCATGCTGTTTTATCAAGGTTAAATCTATTGGTTCCCTAAACCCTTGCTCAATGAGCAAGTCTTTGTGCGAGTTAATTGCATCTAAAACGAATATAAATAGGGATAGGATTTACATTGAATTTATCGACGTTAAAGCCTCAAATTGGGGATTCAATGGCTCAACATTTGGATAGTAAATATATTATCTTGAATAATTAAAGCTGAAGTCATTTTAATAAAAATACTCCCTACTAATAAAATCAAGATATTTTACAACCCCTTTCAGCACATAGTTTTTCTATAGAAGATCGAAAAGTTATTTTCAATCTATATTTAGCCCATACTCCATAAATAAACACAATAACTTTATCTAAAACGGGCAATTTTGTTGGAGCATAAATCCAACCTAAACCAATCAAACTATAAGCCTCTTGAAAACCTTAATGTCCTTAATTATTGAACCATCACTTTTTAAGGCATGAGTTCTATCCATCGCTTGTTTATAAGTAATTCCGTATTTAAGATCTAAAGAAAAATCAGGACAATTAATATCAATAAAACTTAGGTATCCCTTTTGATTTCTTGATTGCAAGAAATCAACCTCTCTTTACATAAGGGGCAACCTCCATCAAAAAACATAGTAAGTTTGACTATTTTCATAAAAAATTTAGATGTTCAGAAAAGCTTTTATTAAAGAAGGGAATCCTATCTTCGTTATTCAATGTAAATAAACACTTGATAGCATCGGAATTAAGAGGGATCTTAATGATATCTAGCTGATAAAAAAAAATGCTTACCCTATTTATTTTCATATTAATCTCAACATTAGTAATTTCCGCCTTGCTTTTTTTTAACAAAGGAGAGAAAGCGCAAGAGATTAAAAGCATTCTCAAAGATATATATGAAAATTTTAAAGAACTCTTCTCAAATTTTAAAAAGCTTTTTTTGATAGTTAAAGATTTAATTCAATCAAAATTAGATCAAGACCCAACTCAACTGAAAGATGAATCAACCAAGTCTCAGCCTGAAGCAATCCCTGAACCTGAAGCAATCCCTGAACCTGAAGTAAAACGCCCTGAACCTGAAGTAAACCCTGAACCTGAAGTAAACCCTGAACCTGAAATCCTTCCAACTAGCGAATTAGAAATCCCCGCTGAAAATTCAATTGATGACAAGAATATTGATATAAAAATTGAGTGATTTTTAATTAGATATGTTCAAAAAAAAAAGCCTCATCAAATTTGATGAGGCTTTTTAATTAAAATTTGAGTTTGAATCTACTAATCGTCTGTTGTAGCTAAAGAAGCTACTGATGAAACAACACGACGGAAATCAAAGCCCATAGCTCTAAGAGCGTGCCAAATGTGACCTTGAATAAAGAAGAACCCAAGATAGTAATGAACATTAGAAAGCCAGGCACGAGAGGTATGACCACTCACTACACCTGTCATATCTCCAGTATCTATCCAATAAGGGGAAATCCCAAATTTGAGTTCAAGGACTTCTCCATACCATGCTTCTGGATAAACAGTTGTATTTGTTGCGCACCAGAAAGCTGCGACTATAGCCATCCAACCAATTCCAGCTAAAGACCAAGAAAGTACAGCTTCTGCTGACAAAAGACCTTTACCTTTGAATTCGGTGTATTCACCAATTTGCTTGGTTGCGATATGCCACGCACCTCCACTGATCTGCAAGAAAGCCAAGAAAGCGTGACCGCTCATGACTTCTTCAAGACTATCTATCTGGAGGAAATCAAATTGATGGCCATAAACCATGCCAAAGTCTCCATATCCAGGGAACACGGTTCGAACTGCATCAATAGCAGGATCGTAAATACCATGCCACCTAGCCCATTCAACGAACCAAATATTCGCTACTCCAAAGAAAATCAAATGATGACCAAGAATAAATGTCTGATTATCAGGATTTTCCCATTCAAGTTTGAATTTCTTGGTTGTTGGGATAGGACCGTCTTTTAGATCAGGGTCAAAAAGCAAAGAGTGCGCAAGGCCAGCAGATCCATAGACCAATGAAAAGATCAGATGGAAAATACCTATTGTGGCAACGCCTACTCCAGTAAATACTCCAGCCTCATCAAAGCCAATGCCTATCGAAGCCAAATGAGGGATACTTACCATCCCCTGATGCCCCATAGGGACTTCAGGGTTATAGCGAGCAACCTCCCAAAGGGTGTTAGCACCAGCAGCGAAACAAATTAATCCTGTATGAGCAACATGCGAGCCAATGAATCGGCCAGCTCGGTTAGTCACTACAGAATTACCAACCCACCACCCGTAAGTGACGTCTGGATTTCCATAGCTCTGCATAATTTTTAAGCAATACAGGCGAGATACCGGTGGAGATTACACTCTGCTCAATTGAAATGTGCAGAATAGTTATAGGTCTTTATAGGTCTTGTCCATTTTTCACAAAAAAAGGCGATTCATTTGGAAATAGAAATTGATTAGTACATAAAAAGACAAAAAAATACCCCCTTTAAAAAGGGGGTATTTTTTTGATTTGATTTTAAATTATCTTGGTGCTCTTCCATTGAAACCAGCTCCCTCAACTCTAATTGTCGCTGATTGCTGGTTACCAAAGGAGTCTTTAACCTTAGCGAAGTCAAATCCTAAAGCTCTTAAAGCATGCCAAAAATGACCTTGCAAAAAGAAGAAACCGAAGTAGTAGTGAACATTTACTAAAGCAGCTCGGGTTGAGTGACCAAAGAAAGCTGTTGAATCAGAAAGATCACCAGTATCCACCCAATATGGGGCTACAGAAAACTGTAATTTCAATGGCTCACCAAACCATTCTGTTGGATATACGGTTGTGTTAGTTGCGGCCCAAAAAGCAGCAACAATAGCCATCCAACCGATTCCAGCAAGAGACCATGAAAGTACAGCTTCTGCCGAGAGCAATTCAGCACCTTTAAACTTACTCCATTCGCCTAATCGCTTGTTTTCCCACTGAGTTGAACCTGCAACCATATGGATTGTTGCACCTGTTAATTCAGCAAAAGCTAGGAAAGCATGACCGCCCATCACATCTTCAAGGCTATCAATTTCAATGAAATCAAATTGACGATTCCAAATCATTGTTAGATCCAAGTTGTAATTAACTTGTCTGACTGCTCCTATAGCAGGATCGTATATGCCATGTATCCTTGCCCATTCAACAAACCATATACAAGCAACACCAAAGAAAAATAAATGGTGTCCAAGTATGAAAGTCTGATTGTCTGGGTTTTCCCATTCAAGTTTGAATTTTCTAGCGCGAGGAACTTCGCTTTCTTCTAAATCAGCATCAAAATAAACGGCATGAAGAAGAGCTCCTCCTCCATAAACCATTGACAAGATTAAATGAACAATAGCTATTGCAGCTACTCCTACTCCTGTCCAAGCACCAGCTTCATCAAAGCCAATGCCTATAGAGGCCAAATGAGCCAAGAATAGTGAGCTCTGATGCCCCATTGGGATCTCAGGGTTATAGCGGGCAAGTTCCCAAAGAGTGCTTCCACCAGCCGCAAATGCGATTAATCCTGTATGCCCAATATGGGAGGAAATAAATCGGCCTGAGCGGTTGGTGACCACAGAATTACCAGCCCACCAATCATAGGTAACATCTGGATTTCCATAGCTCTGCATAATTTTTAAGCGATACAGGCGAAATATGCGTGCAGATTACACGCTGCTGAAATGATATGTGCAAAATAGTTAGAGGTCGTTATTTAGTTTGACTATTTTTGCCCATTTCAATAATAAAAACGATTTTATTTAAGCCGAGATATCAACTCGAGGAGATAGTAAAAATCTCCCAGAGTCTAGTTATAGCTTAATTTAAATAGGAAAATTCTCGACTAATTTTTCAAAGAAGCTAAATACACAAGATCCAAACAATATTTGACAAAAATTTTCAACCTTGTAAAACCAATGAATTTTTTTGAGAATCAAAAAATTAGAAGATAAAAAATTTGCAAAAAAAAAGAGAGGATTAAATCTCCTCTCTCTTAAAAATCAATTTTTTAAAAAATCAATAGAGCTGAGCAGGAAGTGGTTCTTTAAGAACTTTCTTAAAGTCAAATCCCATAGCCCTCAAAGCATGCCATAGATGACCTTGGATGAAAAAGAATCCAAAGTAATAATGGACGTTTGCCAAAGCAGCTCTGGTTGTATGACCAAAGAAAGCTGGACCTCCTGAAAGATCAACACTATCAATCCAATAAGGAGCGACACCAAATTTTAAGATCAATGCTTCTCCATACCAAGCTTCAGGGTAAACAGTTGTATTTTGTGCACACCAGAAAGCTGCAACTACAGCCATCCAGCCAATGCCTGCTAGAGAGAAAGAAAGAATTGATTCTGCTGAAAGTAAACCAGCTCCTTTGAATTTGGTGTATTCACCAACTTGCTTAGTAGCGATGTGGAACGCTCCACCTGTGATCTCAATAAATGCTAAGAATGCATGACCACCTAAGACATCTTCAAGATTATCAATAGCTAAGAAATCGAACTGATGATTCCAAATATGGGTCAAGTTAAGGTTGTATTCAACTTGTCTTATGGCGCCTAATGCAGGGTCATAAATTCCATGCCATTTCGCCCATTCAACAAACCAGATACAAGCAACACCAAAGAAAATCAAATGGTGGCCAAGGATGAAAGTCTGATTATCAGGATTATCCCACTCAAGCTTGAACTTTCTAGCTTGAGGAACCTCTGAATCTTGCATATCGCCAACGAATAGCACTGAATGCAATAAACCACCGGCTCCATAAACCATGGAAAGAACCAAATGTACGATGGCAATAGAAGCAACTCCTGCGCCTGTCCAAGCACCAGACTCATCAAAGCCGATGCCAATTGAAGCTAAATGAGCAAGAAAGATAGAACTCTGATGTCCCATTGGGATCTCAGGGTTATATCTTGCTAGTTCCCAAAGAGTGCTTCCACCTGCTGCAAAGGCAATTAGCCCAGTATGAGCAATGTGAGCAGCAATGAATTTACCAGATTTGTTAGTAACCCCAGCGTTTCCAGCCCACCAACCATAGGTGACATCCGGGTTTCCGTAGGTCTGCATGATTTAAGATTTTTGGCGTAATACGGTGAGCACACCTTACAGGCAGCTCAATTCAAAAACTACTATTAGTAATAAGGTCTTATACAGAAGTAGTAAAGTTTTTTTTCTTCAAATTGGCTCAACCCCCAACTAAACTAGGTTTTCATGGAAATACTCAAGAAAAATTTAAATATCAAAAATGAAATCTGCTTTACAACTTGAACTGGAAGATCTTCATGGACTTGCTTATAACGCAACAATAATTTGGTTTGTTCTGCTTGGAGTTTCTCTTTTAGCAGTGGTTTTTTATCTTTTTCAAAAAAATTACAGGTCCAAGGCAAAAATTGAAGATGGTCTGCCTCGTGAGAAAAAATCACGACCAAAAGGGTTTTAAATGACTAAGAAAATTTTGTTTTTCAATGTTAGTTCTCAAATTAATGTAATATCCTCAAACACGGGTTTGGCATAGTGGCCACCTGGGTTAACAATAAAAACAATTTTTTTACTCAATGATTGATTTTTCTCACCTTCTTGATTTTGCCACTCAGCTTCCACACCCATCAGATATTGGTTTAATCAAACCATCCGGTGGATTTAATATAGCCGCAGCTCTTTGTGGTCTTGGAGCAGTATTTGGAGCTTCTCAATTCTTCTATTATTCTGATGATTCAAAAAGAATCGATCCTTGGGCTAAGCCTGAAAACTACAAAAACTAAAGAAAGTTAAAAACTAATTTAAGTTTCTTTTATCCAAAAAAAAAAAAGAGCCTCGTTTAATAACGAGGCTCTTTTTTTTTGGAATCTTCAAAACCAATAATTAGTCAGAGAGGGTAACCCTAGCTGTATCAAGATTACTAATTGAATCTGTAACCTTCTTGAAATCAAAGCCTAAAGCACGTATTGCATGCCAAAGGTGACCTTGAATGAAGAAGAAACCTAGGTAATAATGAACATTTGTAAGCCAAGCTCTTGAAGTATGGCCACTAACCACTCCTGTCATATCAGCAGTATCAATCCAATAGGGAGAAATACCAAATTTAAGAGCTAATGTTTCTCCATACCAAGCTTCAGGATAAACAGTTGTATTTGTTGCACACCAGAAAGCTGCAATAATCGCCATCCAACCAATACCAGCAAGAGACCATGAAAGTACTGCTTCAGCAGAAAGAATGTTCTTGCCTTTGAATTCGGTGTACTCGCCTACTTGCTTAGTAGCGATATGAAATGCTCCTCCAGTTATTTCAACAAATGCTAGGAATGCATGTCCACCCATAACATCCTCAAGACTATCGATAGCCAAGAAATCAAACTGATGGTTCCAAATGTTGGTCAAGTTTAAGTTGTACTCAACTTGTCGAACTGCTCCTAATGCAGGATCGTATATGCCATGTATCCTTGCCCATTCGACAAACCATATGCATGCGACACCAAAGAAAATCAAATGGTGACCAAGAATAAAAGTCTGATTATCTGGATTATCCCATTCAAGCTTGTATCTTGCTGCCTGACGATGTTCAGGACGATCATCAGCAAACAAACCTGAACTATTTTGGGTGTCTTCGCTAAAGATCAAAGAGTGCAATAGACCTGCGCCCGCATAAACCATTGAACAAATCAGATGGAATACGCCGATAAAAGCAATTGATGTGCCATCGAATACTGTTCCAGTTGGATCAAATCCAATTCCAATAGAAGCTAGATGTGGGATACTCACCATTCCTTGGTGTCCCATTGGAATATCTGGGTTGTATCTAGCGAGCTCCCATAGTGTGTTGGCACCAGCTGCGAAACAAATCAATCCTGTATGAGCAACATGCGAGCCAATAAATCGGCTTGACTTATTTGTTACGACAGAATTACCAACCCACCACCCGTAAGTGACGTCTGGGTTTCCGTAGGACTGCATAATTGAGGAAATTGAAGTCGAAATTCGACCTACCTTACATTTAGTGCAATAAATTTGCTTGAAATCGTAAAAGGTCTTTATTTAATGCACTAAAATAATTAACAAAAGAGCTGTGATTATTCATTGATTTTCCCTACAAAAGCAGTGACAGATGGAAAGTAAGAATCCTTTATTAATCTCAGTCAATTTTCTTAAATAAATCAAATAAAAAGCCCCGAACAAAATTACGGGGCTTTTTATTGAGTATCCAATAATAAAATCAGCTAGCCATTAAGAGTAACTTTTGCGGTATCCAAGCTCGCAACAGCATTTGTAACTCTTCTAAAGTCAAACCCTAATGCACGAATTGCATGCCATAAATGACCTTGTAAAAAGAAAAACCCAAAATAATAATGGACATTAGTCAATGCAGCTCTAGTGGTGTGTCCCGCAAATGCATTGCTATCACTTACATCTACAGTATCAATCCAATAGGGAGAAATTCCAAATTTCAAAGCTAATGGCTCTCCATACCAAGCCTCTGGATAAACAGTTGTATTTGTTGCGCACCAGAACGCTGCGACAATAGCCATCCAGCCGATACCAGCAAGAGACCATGAAAGTACTGCTTCAGCAGAAAGAATATTCTTGCCTTTAAATTCTGTATATTCTCCAACCTGCTTAGTCGCAATATGGAAAGCCCCACCGGTTATCTCAACAAATGCTAGGAATGCATGCCCACCCAGAACGTCTTCAAGACTATCAATAGCTAAGAAATCAAACTGATGGTTCCAAATATTGGTCAAGTTAAGGTTGTATTCGACTGGTCGAACAGCTGCTAGCGCGGGGTCATAAATTCCATGAATTCTTGCCCATTCAACAAAAGCTATGCAAGCAACACCAAAGAAAATCAGATGGTGCCCAAGAATGAAGGTCAAGTTATCAGGATTGTCCCATTCAAGCTTAAATTTTTGAGTAGTAGGTCCTGGCCCATCAGCCAAATCGCCATCAAATAGAAGAGAGTGAGAAAGAGCGCCTCCTGCATATACAAGTGAAGCAATAATGTGGACTATTGCCACTGAAGCAACATTCGCTCCAGTCCAAACGCCTGCTTCATCAAATCCAATTCCAATAGAGGCAAGATGAGCAAGAAAGATAGAACTTTGATGTCCCATAGCTATTGAAGGATCAAACCTGGCTAACTCCCAAAGAGTGCTAGCTCCCGCAGCAAATGAAATAAGGCCAGTATGACCGGCATGAGCTGCAATAAATTTTCCAGCTCGGTTAGTAACCCTTGAATTACCAGCCCACCAGCCGTAGGTTACATCTGGATTTCCATAGGTCTGCATATGAAATCAGGGGGAGAATATATATTTTCTAGACTACAAGTAAGCAGCCAATTTAACTATCTAAAACCTAAAGAAACAGCCAATGATTAATAATCTAATATCATTTTATACTTGCACATAAGTAAAACTAAACATTGATATATGTAATTATTAATACACAATTAATACACAAAGTTTTGAGATAAGTTCAACATTTAAATTAAAGATAGCAGATAAGTTCTACTTAACTATAAATAAAATTTTTAGCTGCTGGAAGAGTGCTAACACTCCTCCAGCGTTGACAGAGAAACGAACTTCGACTTCAATTCCTATCAACATGACATGTCATAACAAAAATCAATCCTGAGCGCGAGAACCAAAAATTCATTTCACACATCTAAAATAAATTTGATTAGCAAAGGCGTTTTGATAAATCAAATAAATTCTGAGGGTTATACGTACCCTGTCATTTGCCAATATCACTTAGATTTGTAGCAATAACAGTAGTCAATGATATTTAGAGAACTAAATTCACTTGAAGTAGATCGCATCATTGAAATGGCTTGGGAGGATAGGACTCCCTTTGATGCAATAGATTATCAATTCAACCTCAAAGAGAAAGAAGTTATCGAGTTAATGCGCTCGAATTTAAAAAGATCTTCTTTTAAAATGTGGAGAGAAAGAGTTACTGGAAGAAAAACTAAACATGGTTTCACTGATCAAAAGATAAGGTTTAAGTCAAAAAATCAGAAATGAAAATCAAATTGACAAAAAATTGTCCAATTTGCCTTAGAAATTTTCAATGGAGAAAGAAATGGGCTAAAGATTGGGAAAATGTCATTTACTGCTCAGAAAGATGCAGGAGAAGAAAAAATCAAACAAATTTTAATTAATTTTCGCAGTTGAAAAACATGCCAGTTATTTTAAATTAATTAACTTCTAAGAAGTAAAAAAATTATCAATCAAAAAAGTGAAAATATTCCTGATTTTTCCAAATCAATTATTCAGCATAAAAAAACAATTTCGCGAAGTTAAGCACATTGCTTTAATCCAAGATTGCTTATTCTTTGGTTGTGATTCTCAATGGCAACAAAATTTCATTGTCAAAAAATAATTTTTCACAAAGCAAGTATGGATTTTTATGAACAAGATCTCAAGGCTCACGGTTTAAATGTTATTCACATAAAACATAAAAGAGAAACAAGAACTGAAGATAATCTAAGTTATCTCTCACAGAAAGGATTTAATCATTTCATTACTTATGAAGCATTTGATTGATCTCTAGAAAAAAGGATTAAGGACTTCTCTTTAAAAAATAATGTTAAGTTAGAAATAAGAAAAAATGATATGTTTTTAACTTCTCTAGAAATACAAGAAGAAATCCTTAATCAACAAAAAATTTATGGGATGCAGAAATTCTATAAAATACAAAGACAAAAGCTAAATATTCTTATTGAGAAAGATGGTTTGCCAACTGGGGGCGCATGGAGTTTTGACAAAATGAATAGAAATAAGCTTCCAAATTCAATATCAGTGCAAGGATAACAACTATAATAACACACAAGTTTTTAGATAAATCTAAGAAAGAAGTTTACATAAACTATAAGGATTATTATGGGAGGATAGAAAAATATAATTATCTAATTTCTCATAAAGATGCTGAGAAATGGTTAGATAATTTTTTAATTGAAAGATTGCATTTATTTGGAGATTATGAAGATGCAATACATTCAAATTACAGGACACTTTGGCATAGTATTCTTTCTCCATTAATAAATTCCGGATTACTTACTCCAAAACAAATAATATTGAAATTAATTCTTATGAAGGATTTGTTAGACAAATTATTGGTTGGCGCGAATTTATCCTATTAATGTATAAAGGAAACAGCTTAGAACTAAGAAATGGAAACTTCTGGAATTTTGAGGATAAACCAAAAACATCTAGTTTTTACACTGGTCAAACAGGAATAAGGCCTTTAGATAACTCAATACAAAATATATTAGAAACCGGTTATGCACATCATATAGAAAGACTAATGATAGCTGGAAATTTAATGCTTCTTTGCAGATTTCATCCAAATCAAGTGTACAAATGGTTTATGGAATGACTCAATTTTCAGATGGAGGACTATTTACAACTAAACCATATATTTCAGGTTCTAATTATATTCGAAAGATGTCCAACTATAAGTCTGAGATTGGTGCTCAACTTGGGATAGCCTTTTTTGGACATTTATAGATGACTATAAAAATAAGTTCAAAGAACAATATCGATTGTCTATGATTTTAAGAAATCTAGAAAAAATGGACGCTAATAAAAAAACAACCATAGACGTAATGCTTATGAATTCATGTCAAAACTAACCTAAAAATTTTAAATAAGCATAGAGGAAAGGAAATCTTCTTCCCTTTGTCTAGGTGTTGCTCTTACTCCAAAGAAAGCTCTCGGAAAGAGAAGAATTAATTATAATGTGTGTTTGATTCCGAAGAGTGAAGCTGAAAATTGGTGATCAGATTCCATCGTTTTCTTTGCAAGATCAAAATGGGAACATCAGAACATCAAATAATCTAAACAAGTCTCTGGTTTTGTTTTTTTACTCAAAAGACGATACTCCTGGTTGTACTATCGAAGCCTGTGGCTTCCGAGACAAATATGATCTTTTTAAGATTCTAGGCGCTGAGGTATGGGGAATTAGCAATGGTAGTACTAACAGTCATCTTGAATTTGCAAATAAAAATAAACTTCAGTATCCATTACTTCGGGACCAAAATAATATAATTAGAAAGCAATTTGGTGTTCCGAAAAAGTTAGGATTCATTGAAGGAAGAGTAACCTACATAATAAACTCCGAAGGAATAATCAAACATATATTTGAAGACCTTTTAAATGGCCCAGCTCATATAAAAGAAGCTATAAAAGCACTTAAGAAACTTCAATAATAAGGAAATAACCAATATTAATTAAGATGAATATTATTAATAGATCTAGGTTATTTGATTCATACTCAAAAGTTTATATATTAATCAATGGAGTAATTAATAATGGGTTTAAATTAAGTCGAAAAGCAAGTCAATTCAAGGAGGATTTAATTGAAAAGATAAATAAATTAATTCCAAACTCAGAAGTGATAAAATCATCTGACATAGGAATCATGTTAAGTGATCATTGGCATGTAGATATTATTTACCCTGGGGTTGGGCATAACCTTGATTTAATAAATAAACATGCTAGTCAAAAGCAAATTAATCTTAATTTTATCTATAGAGAAAAAGATCTTTTTTATTGGAATCATGCAAATTCAGGTTATTATAAATTCAAAACTTCATTTTATAGACTTAACTCAAATATAAAAAGTATAGATACCACAATTCAATCAAATCATAATTATAGTAAATAAATATATCAAAGAAATTATGTTTAGGTTAAATGCAATCAAGAGTCAAGCTGGGAAAGTATTTTTAATAACTGGTGCAAATAGCGGTCTTGGTTATGAGACATCAAAATTCCTTCTAGAAAGAGGGGCAACAGTAATAATGTGTTGCAGAGACTTACTAAAAGGAGAGAAAGCAAAAAAAGAACTTTTAATGTTTAACTTTACTGGGAAGATTGAGCTAGTTGAATTAGATTTGTCCGATTTAAAAAACGTTGAAAAAATTGCTGAATTTATTAAAAAGAAATTTAATCACTTGGATGTTTTAATAAACAATGCTGGAATAATGGCTCCTCCAAAGACTTTTAGTAAGCAAGGCTTCGAAATACAGTTTGCTGTAAATCATCTTGCACATATGTTTTTAACTTTGAAGTTATTACCTATGCTTGAAGAAAAAAATAATTCTAGGGTTGTCACTGTAACCTCAGGTGTTCAATATTTTGGAAGCATTCAATGGGACGATTTACAAGGAAATCTTAAATACGATCGTTGGGCTTCATATTCGCAAAGCAAACTAGCAAACGTAATGTTTGGTTTGGAACTAAATTCAAAACTTAAAGAACGCAATTCAAAATTATCTTCACTACTTGCTCATCCAGGATTTGCACGTACAAATTTACAGCCAAAGTCAGTCGAGGCTAATAAATCTTGGCAAGAAGAGCTTGCTTACAAATTTATGGATCCCATGTTTCAAAGCGCAAAAATGGGAGCATTGCCTCAAATAGCAGCCGCTACACTTTCTTCTGCACAAGGAGGAGAGCAATATGGTCCTAGATTTAACTTCAGAGGATTTCCGAAAATATGTAGAAATGCTCCAAAAGCATTGAATCATACTTCAAGAGAAAAATTGTGGGAGATAAGCGAAAAACTTATAAAGGGCGTTTAATTCCCTCTCAAAACAAAGAAAGTAACTCTTCTCCTTTATCACAGATTTCTTGTTGCGAAGGACATTCTGTTATTCCAGTCCATTTAATCAAGCCTTTTCTAATTGAACAATTACATTTATCCTCACCAGTTAATGCATTAAGTTCTTTTCCTGTCCAAGGAGAGGGCTTATTGCTAAGCATTATTTCTTTCAATCGATCGGAAAAAGACTTTTTCAACTCACCAAAAGCTTGCACTGAATGAAGAAGATCTTCGAAGGCCACAGATTTATCATCATAATTTCTTTTTTCTAATTCTTTATAAAAAATACCTCTCATAAATTTTGTACAATTAATTCCTTCAGAATTAGTAAATGGTTTCAAATCTTGGTTTAAGTATTCTCTATTCCTTACAGTTGACTCAAGAGATAATAACCTTCTTTCCAAATCCTCAATCTTATCGACAGATGATAAATTAGTATTTGTATTATCATCGTTAGATAACGAGTTAACAACTAAATCTGTTATATGTTCCGTAAGACTTTTGCCTGACATCATTGCTTGCCGCTTAACTCTAATCAACAAGTCTTTTGAAATCTTTATATTAAACTGACTTTTAGTCATTTACTCAGGAATATGACTTCCCAGACTATAATCTAATATTTAACAATAACAATAGAAAATAAGAGGAACAAATCTCATATAAGAACAAAATATATAGCTATTCAACCTATTTCTACTAGTTAAACATGCAAAATAGTTTCCAGAAATTAATTAATCCGTATATTCCACACTAGCTCATTTTATTATCTTTAAAAAGATAGCAACAATAGCCGATCTAGCAAAGCTCTTCTTTGTGTTTTTAAGAGTTAGTGCAAAAGATGTTCAAGGAATTCATGTCATTTTTACAACTAAAAAACAGATCCTTTTCTTCAAAAACAAGCTAACTATTTTAGGTTTAGAGCTCAAATCATCCTGGATCTTATCAATCAATCCAAATTTAATAATTTCTCTTATCGGATAAGAAAAAATAATTCTTACCAACAGCTTTACTAATTTCCTTTAACCAATTCTTGGTGAGTTTACCCATCCTATACATATGATTTAGAAGCTAAATTCTGTCTGTCAGATTTTTATC
>QCJG01000009.1 GCA_003216175.1 Prochlorococcus sp. AG-409-A10
AAAGGCAGAAACTGAATCTTCTACCGAGACCTCTCAGGAAGAAGAAATTAATGCATCAGATTCAATTGCAAAAAAATCAAGCAGTGGACAAGCAATTATAATTAAACCTGCATCTGCTTTGAAGAATCTAAATCAAGCTGACATAACAGCCACCAACAGAACTATAAAGACTCTAAATTTACCTCAACTCAAAAATATATCTACGCCAACACCTAAGCAGCTACAACTTGGAATGAAACAGGCTATGTTACGTTTTGGATTATCTAATTCTTACAAAGATACATCCCAAAAATATAATACCCTTTTTGAAAATAATAATAATATTCCTTGGCTAATTGCCTCATTTGATGAGAACATTCCCACTCCTTTCGAGGAAAATGGCTTAAGTCAAAATAATGATGCCTTATCTTTTAACAGGGCTGCATATAATCCAGCAGTTCTTCACATACAGTTTACGCCTGCGAAAGGTAAAACCTCAATAAAAAATAAAGATGCCTTTATTGATTTAACTTTAATACCTTCAGAGGGGGAGGTTGAAGGTAGAAGGGTGGAGTTGTCAACAAAAGAATTTGCTAAAAACTTAAAGTCTTTATATAGCAAATTATCAAGACAAGAACAATTATTTATTGAGAACCCTGAGTCACCTTCAAGAGTTATCTATGATTTATTATTTAAAAATATACGTCCTTTATTAGACAAGCACAAAGTAACGACAATTTTAATAGCAGCAGATAGAGGGTTACAAGCTATACCCTTTGCGGCACTCAGTGATGGCGAAACTTTTTTTGGAGAGAAATATGCTTTCTCCATTACTCCTTCATTAGCTCTAACTGATCTCAATATTTCGAACAATAAAGTAGGTAGTCGTTTATTAGCACTTGGTGCTTCAGAGTTTGATGGTTTAGCTGCATTACCCTTAGTACCGCAGGAACTCCAAAAAATTGGTCAATCGGAACAGAAAGATATTCTTATAAATAGAGCTTTTACTCCTTCAGCTCTATTAGTTAAAGCTGCAAATCCCTCATATAACAGGGTACATGTGGCAACACATGCCGAATTTAGGCCTGGAGGACCAACATATTCAAGGTTGCACTCTGGAGATGGACCGATCTCAATGGATCAGTTAGCCAAGCTTAGAAAAGAACGGAAAGGAATCCCTATGGACTTGATAGTATTTAGTGCTTGTAGAACAGCCCTAGGCGACCCCGACTCAGAACTTGGATTCACAGGCTTAGCATTACAGGCCGGAGCAAAAAGTGCTGTTGGAACATTGTGGTATGTAGATGATGTGGTTACATCTGCTTTCTTTATTCAAATGTATAGATTCTTAGAAAAAGATATACCCAAAGCGGATGCACTTCAATTGACCAGAAAAGCTTTTCTTCAAGGTCTCGTTAAGGTAGAAGGTGATCAGATAATAGGTATATCTGGACAACCATTATTAACCTCACTTACAACTAGTCAACAACGTAGAGTTATTAATGGACTTCAAAATCCATATTATTGGTCTGGAATTGAACTTTTGGGATCGCCTTGGTAAAATATGGTGTTAATAGTTAAATTAAATTTTTTCAATTAATATGATTCAATGACATATATTTCATGTATCAAAGTTAATAAAATAGTAAAAAGATTTATTCTTTTTAGTGTTTGTTTTTTGTCGATTTCATTAGGTCCATTAAGAGTAAAAATAATTGCTTCAGATGTTAATGATTTTCGTAGTCAATTTCCTGGAAGAAGAGTTGGAGGTGGCACTAGAGGAGAATGTAGTGCCAGATACCTTGCGCATATTGTTAATCCAGATAGTATTTTTTCCCCTGGCAAATCTGGTTTATTGGCTATCCTTCAAGGTCCATCAACTAATCCCAAAGCTCTCATTACTAAATTTGGAATCTATAATTTAAATCAAGAGTCTGAATATATATCTGAAATTAGATTAAAACATCCAAAAGCTAGTTTATTTATAATTCCTAGTCCTAAAATTAATTCGCCTATAATTTGGTCTTCTTCATATGATTGTCAAACTAATTCTGCTGAAGATTTGGGTATTCTAAATTTTGTTGAGGATACTTCCCCACCAGCATTAAGTTTGCTTTTGAATGACAGCCCTAATGAATATTTAAATCTCCAAAAAAATATTTTAAAATTTTCATCAAGCTGTTCAAGTTCGGTTAAAGCTGAGGATGTTTTTTCTGCATTTTCATTACAAAATACTATTAATAAAAATGATTGGCCATTAAACCTAGATGTTAAATGTTATTAAGATAATCCAATTTGTTATTTGAGTTGAATAATTATTTTATTTCACTTTTATATATCTCTCTTGAATATTAACCTTTTAAGATCTACTTCAGAATATTTTTGGAAATTGAAAAATCTCCACAAGGGGATCCTTACTCTGTTGGTCTTGTAAGCGACTCAAGCGGAAATCTACATTCTGTTTTAATTGATGCGAATGAATTTGATCTTGATAAGGTTGAATATTTATCTGGTTTAAACGTTCGAGTTACGCCAACTTCTCGAAGAATTCGACTGAAGCCTTTAAATCAGCAACCTGATGATTTGATTAATGCTTTAACTGAACGTATTTCTAAAAATACTTATGAAGATAGAGTCGTTTCTTCTGAATTAATAGAAAAATCAAATTCTTTTTCTAATGCCGAATCAATTGGAGATCAGACTCTTTCAGTGGTACCTGTGCTTAGAGGATTGATTTCAAGGGTTGCTGAGGAATGTCAAAAATGTCAACTAGCTTCTGCTAGCTGGATTTTTTCCCTATATACCCTGTGAACGAGGTGCCTAATGATTGAGCCAGGAAAATTGATGGGACTTATTGAGAAAGATGGACGTTAAGAGGATTAGCTGTCTTTTGCCGTTTTTTAACTGATCTGTACGGCTAAATAGTTGTACCAGTTTTCGCTAGTGATTTCCCAATTCATCATTTAAAACTTTTGATTGAATCTTCCTTTGATTTGATTGCCCTTGATCCCTTTGTATTCCCAATGCAGAAATTTGAGGTTTTACCAATTTGCAACCAAAATAGTTTGCTTCAAGGAAAGCTATTTACTGAGCTGATGAACTCAGGCAAAGGATCATTGAGAAAAATCACATTGCGAACAAAAGAAAAAGAAAAGGAAAAATTGGATAATTTAAAATTGCTTTCAGATAAATCTCACTTAGAAGAACTTTTCTCTAAAGATGAAGATGACTTATCTCTGTTTAATCTTAAGTGAATATAATTTTCCTTAGATTATTTCAGGGAATTTTTTTTCACAAGAAAGCCCAGTTCTTGACTGGGCTTTTTATATGTTGGCGGAGGGTATGATTTGAATTTCCGACCTTCGGGCTATCAGCCCTACGAAGGAAAATCAAAGAATCCTTTCATAGACTTTGTTTTTAGATGTTTAGACAAGTTTCAATGCCCAAAAATGGGGCATTGAAAAAAAAGGATAAAGCTATAACTGTTATTTTCTATTTTAATCTCTTTATTTAACGTCCTCCTTGTATATAAAGAAAGGCATTAAAAAAGCCCCTGAGGGCTTGGTTTTAAGTGGTGGCGGGGGGAAGATTTGAACTTCCGACCTTCGGGTTATGAGCCCGACGAGCTACCAGACTGCTCTACCCCGCGTAGCTTTAAAAGCATACATCTTCATGTGACGTAAAATACTGTTTTGTTTGGGTTAGGGGATCTTTAATTCTCCTTCAACTTCTATATATATTCCTGGCTTTTTCTGAAGGATGATTTCATCTAGTTCTTCAATTGCTGAAGGAGTGATCCATTCGAGTTGTCGAAGAAGATGTATAGCTACAGCATGCTTTGCTCTTTTCGATCCATCTTCAACCTTTATTGAGAGTCCAATACCTTCCCCCAAAAGACCAATACATTGGATACCTTCACTTCCACCTTTGCTAATGATTTGATTGTGACCTCTTTTTATTAATTCTGAATCAAAATATCCTTCTCCAGCTACAAGGTCTGGATGGTTTGTCATTGCACGAGTTATTTTTTCAAATTCAGGTTGGTCAGATCTAGATAAATGAGCATATAAAACAGCCATTTGAGATAAACGCAAAAGTAAAGTTGGAGCACCACAGTCATCTCTTTCGGCAATTAATTCTTCGGCTGGTATTTTTAGTAACTCGGAAACTCTCCTGAAAATTTCTTTCTGCAGTGGATGATGTCCCATTAAATAGCTATCGAGATCCCAGTTCATTTTTTTGCAGGTTGCGAGAAATGCTGAATGCTTTCCTGAGCAATTATGTTGAAGTTTGCTTTCTCTATTTTGAGGAATTGGGCATTTCAGTTCTTTTATATCTATATCTGCATTCCAGAGGAGTTTGAATGCTGTTCTCGCTTGTACTGATGATCCACTATGAGAGCCACATGCCAGAGCTAATGTCTGATTATCTAAATTATATTTTTCCGAAGCACCACTTGTAAGAAAAGGCAATGCTTGAAATGGTTTTAATGCCGATCGTATGAAAGTTTCATATTCACATGATCCTGCTTGCATTAATATCCTTCCTTTCGTATCACATATTGAAGCGTGGGCTCTATGAATGGATTCAACACTTGAACCCCTTTTTACTAGAACCTTTAAAGAATTGTTGCTGTGATTTGAAAAATTGTTTTGTAAATTCATGTACTAATTCATTGCTGAAAGTATAAATAAAATTGACAATATAATAACTAAAGTTAATAGTAATATTATTACTACTAAATGATTTAAAATTGGCTTGATTTGGTGTTGAGCTATCAGTAAATCTTTTGCTCTCCAATCAATTGGTTTTTCCCAAGTTTGACCATCATACCAACCAGATTCTTCATATTCAATGTTTTCAGAATTAAGTCGTTTATAGATGTATACCCAACTTAACCATTGCCTGATTAGTAATAATATAGGAAAAGCCAGCGATGCCGTAAGGCTTATAAATATAAGTTCAGAAATGTTGCTTTTGAGGTAATCACTTCCATAAGATATTGTTAAACTAATTGGTGTAATAAATAACCAACTAAATATCAATTTTCTGTAGAAAATAGTTCTTTCTAAAAAAGGCCATGAGATTATCCATGAATTTCTAATACTATTAAATTCATTTAATGGCCTCTGGTTTAGAGGGACAGGACATATAATTTTATTCATCCATTAATGCTATTAACTTGTTATTTATAAAATTATGAATAATGCCATTACTCCAGAATGATTCTAAATCATAGAATTTTCTTTCGTTAGGTTGGAATACATTAATTATTAGATCTCCGTAATCTAATAAAGCCCATTTCGCCTCATTTATTCCTTCCTTTCGAAGAGGAAGTAGATCTGCTTCCTCTCTAATTATCTTTTCTACATTATTAACTATTGCCCTTACTTGAACATCAGAAAACCCTTCGGTAATTAATATCCAATCAGCTATACTTGATACTTCATCAACTTTTAAAAGTTTTATATCACTAGCTTTTCTATCATCGCAAGCAACTGCAGCTAGTTCCACTAAAATACTACTATCCATAAACATTTTCACTCGTAACTGATTTTTGAGAACCCTCTTGAGATGCCATTTCTGCGCGAGCTCTTTCAGCACTCTTTCTTAACGCTTCTAATCTATCTTCATAAAATGTACGCTTTTTTTTCTTCCTAGATTTTTCAACTAAATCTTTTAATGCACCGCCAAGACTTTTATAGGCATTTGGAACGCTATATCCAAATCTGCATGCTAAATCTATAGCTCTCTCATCAGCGGATATTGCATCTTGTAATCTTTTTTCTGAATTATTTTTTAAGTAAAGCCGATAACCAGCAAAACCTGACAATCCAAGTGCCATTAAAAGTAGCAAACCATCTTGAACCCATAACTCTCCAATTGCACCACCTAAACCTATTGCAAGAGCAGCCATTTCCCAGCCATCTCTTGGGATGGTGTCATTTTGAATGCGTCCCACCTCATGCCAAAATAATAGATTCCTATGATCTTGAGCCAAATAGTCCCATTGCTCAAGGTCAACTTGAATTTCCACTTCATCTCGCCCAATTTCTTCAAGCGTGATTAGAGGAGGATCTATTGCTGCTGCGGCTTCAATGAATACCCAGCTTTGGTTTTCTGGTGGCAGCAGCCCTTTAAGGCGCTGTAGTTCGCTCATACTCTTTGTTTCTTGTTCGGAAAGTTAGTTAAACTTTAATGGTAGTTTGCCGATCTAGACAGTAGATGATAAACAGATACCTAGAATGCGTGACATAAATGAAGTTTACAAGAAATTCAAATGCCACGGCGTAAAGATATACGTCGGATTTTGATACTAGGTTCTGGACCAATTGTTATTGGACAGGCCTGTGAATTCGATTATTCCGGTACCCAGGCATGCAAAGCACTAAGAAACGAGGGTTTTGAAGTCATTTTAGTTAACTCTAATCCAGCTTCAATAATGACGGATCCTGAAACGGCAAACAGGACCTACGTTGAACCACTTACGGCTCCAGTCGTTGAACAAATTATAGAAATAGAAAGACCTGATGCTCTTTTGCCGACAATGGGTGGGCAAACTGCTTTAAATATCTCAGTAGAATTGGCAGAATCTGGGATTTTAGAAAAATATAATATTGAATTAATTGGTGCCGATCTTAATGCAATTAAAAAGGCTGAGGATAGAAATTTATTTAAAATAGCGATGAATAATATTGGTGTTGATGTATGTCCATCTGGTATTGCTTCTAATCTTCAAGAAGCTGAAATAGTTGGAAATCAAATTTCTTCATTCCCAAAAATAATCCGTCCTGCTTTTACATTAGGAGGGAGTGGAGGCGGTATCGCCTATAACCAGGATGAATTTTTAGAATTATCTAAAACAGGCCTAGATGCTAGTCCTGTTTCTCAAATACTTATCGAAAAATCTCTTTTAGGTTGGAAAGAATTTGAGTTAGAAGTTATGAGGGATTTATCAGATAATGTTGTAATTATCTGCAGTATTGAGAATGTTGATCCTATGGGGGTTCACACTGGGGACTCTATTACAGTAGCTCCTGCTCAAACTCTAACTGACAGAGAATATCAACGTTTAAGAGATTATTCAATTTCAATAATTAGAGAAATTGGAGTAGCAACTGGTGGAAGTAATATCCAATTTGCAATTAATCCCAGTAATGGTGAAATAATAGTAATTGAGATGAATCCTCGTGTTAGTAGGTCATCAGCTTTGGCAAGTAAAGCTACGGGTTTTCCTATTGCTAAAATTGCCGCTCTTTTGGCAGTTGGCTATAGATTAGACGAGATTATTAACGATATTACTGGTAAGACTCCTGCGTGTTTTGAACCTTCAATTGATTACGTAGTTACTAAAATACCTCGTTTTGCATTTGAGAAATTCTCAGGAAGTTCTTCAATTCTTACAACTTCAATGAAGTCAGTTGGGGAGGCTATGGCTATAGGAAGATGTTTTGAAGAATCTTTTCAAAAGGCAATACGATCTTTAGAAACAGGACTAAGTGGTTGGGGGTGTGATCAAGTTGATCAGAATTTATCTTCTATTGAATTAGAAAGATTATTAAGGACACCTTCTCCAGATAGAATAATGCATGTTCGATTAGCAATGAAGAATGGACGTAGTGATAATGAAATTTTTTCTTTTTCTAAAATAGACCCTTGGTTCTTATCAAAACTTAGGAACATAGTAAATGCAGAGATTCAATTATATAAATATGAAAATATTACTCAATTAGAGCCTAATTTTTTATTCAAATTAAAACAACTTGGATTCTCTGATCGTCAGATTGCCTTTGCACTAAATACTAATGAATTAACAATTAGATCTAGAAGAAAATACTTAAAAATATTACCAGTTTTTAAAACAGTTGACACATGTGCATCTGAATTTTCCTCCAATACCCCCTATCATTATTCTACATATGAACGACCAGCCTACAGGATTGATAACGATGGCAATATAATCAAGAATATTAATCTTAATGAAATTAAAAATGATAATAAAAATAAAATTTTAATTTTGGGTGGCGGTCCAAATCGTATTGGACAAGGTATCGAATTTGATTATTGTTGTTGTCATGCTTCTTATCAAGCTCAAGAGGAAGGTTTTACAACAATAATGATAAATAGTAATCCAGAAACGGTTTCTACAGACTATGACACCAGCGACATACTTTACTTTGAACCTCTAACTCTAGAAGATGTTCTAAATATAATTGAATTTGAGGAACCTTATGGAATAGTAGTTCAATTTGGAGGGCAAACTCCTCTAAAACTCTCTTTACCAATAGTCCATTGGTTAGAGAAATCGGAAAACTCAAAGTTACGAACAAAAGTATTAGGTACTTCCCCTATTTCAATTGATTTGGCTGAAGATAGAGAGCAATTTGACAAAGTTTTGAGGAGATTGGATATTAGACAGCCCCAAAATGGTCTTGCTAGAACTTTTGAAGAATCATTGGCTGTAGCTAAAAGAGTTGGATATCCATTAGTTGTAAGGCCTTCATATGTTCTCGGTGGTAGAGCTATGGAAATTGTTTATGAGCAAGATGAATTGGAAAGATACATAAAGGAAGCTGTAAACGTTGAGCCAGATCATCCAATCCTTATAGATCAATATTTAGAGAATGCAATTGAGGTTGATGTTGATGCTTTGTGTGATGTAAGCAAAAATGTTGTGATAGGAGGATTGATGGAACATATAGAGCCAGCTGGTATTCATTCTGGCGATTCAGCATGTTGCCTTCCTTCTATAACACTATCTGCAGAATCAATAAAAACAATTAAGCATTGGACAAAATCTTTAGCTACTGAATTAGATGTTGTCGGTCTAATTAATCTTCAATTTGCTGTCAAGAGAGATGATGAGGGCAATGAGATTGTTTATATTATTGAGGCAAATCCAAGGGCTTCAAGAACAGTTCCTTTCGTTTCTAAAGCTACAGGAGTCCCTCTTGCGAAAATTGCAACGCAGTTACTTTTAAGAAAAACATTAAAAGATATTGGATTAAATCAAGAACCAATACCACCACTTCAAGCAATAAAAGAGGCTGTGATGCCTTTTAGACGTTTCCCTGGCTCAGACAGTGTTTTAGGACCAGAAATGCGTTCAACCGGTGAAGTAATGGGATCTGCAAAAACTTTTGGAATGGCCTATGCAAAATCCGAACTCGCAGCCGGTGAGGGATTACCGACTTCCGGGTTTGTTTTCTTATCTACTCATGATAGAGATAAACCTGCATTGATCCCAGTAGCAAAGAAATTAATTGAACTCGGTTTTTCACTCTTGGCGACATCTGGCACTTCCAAGTATCTCGAGAAATTTGATTTGAATGTAGAAAGGGTTCTTAAGGTTCACGAAGGAAGGCCGAATATTGAGGATATGATCCGTTCTGGAAAGGTTCAGTTGGTAATAAATACTCCAATTGGACGTCAAGCAATTTATGATGATAAATATCTTAGAAAAGCTGCCCTTGACTACTCTGTACCAACTTTGACAACTTTAAAAGGTGCTAGTGCTGCTGTAAAAGGTATAGAGGCATTGCAGAATCAAATTCTATCTGTTTCAGCTTTACAAGATATTCATTCTTAAATATCATTTGCTAAATTATTTAATTTAATATCTTTAAAAATTTTGTTTTAATTAATATTAATTTTGTAAATCTGATTTCCCTAAATTTTTTTAGTATAAATTTGAAAAATCAATTTTAACCTCTTTTTTAGTCGTCTTAAGCAAAGCTCTATTACTACCTGATTAAAAATTCACCTTTTTTTCAAATAAAGACATACAATTGTTATCTTGCTTGATAATTAGGGATGACCGCAACAGCTTCTTCACCAAAACTAAGAGTTGATACACGCGGAACAAATGAGTTGCCGCCACATTTAGATGAAAACCTTTTAACCCCTCGTTTTTATGTAACTGAATTTAAAAAAGCAGCTAAGACAGAATTAACTGATGCGAGAGAAGAGTTTGAAGCAATGCTTTCAGAAATGAAAGCAGACTATAACTGTACTCATTTTGATAGGAAGGCAAGTCTAGATAGATTACAAGAATTGCCTCAAAAGGCTAAGGAGACTTATGAGAGTTATTTAGTTAGATCAGTTATCTCAGAGTTTTCTGGATTTTTACTATTCAAGGAGATTTCAAATCGTTTAAAGAAAGAGGGAAATAGGGATCTTGGCAAACTATTTCAGTTTTTAGCTAGAGACGAAGCCAGGCATGCAGGTTTTCTTAGCAGAGCATTAGTTGCAGAGGGGATTGAAGTTGATCTCCCTCATTTAGGAGGAAAGAGAGCAGCGACTTGGTTCCCAATTAGTTGGGTAATTTATTCAGTGTATCTTTCAGAAAAAATTGGTTATTGGAGATACATCTTGATGGATAGGCACCTTAAGGCTAATCCAGATCAGGCTTTTGCTCCGCTTTTTGATTTCTTTGAACCATGGTGTCAAGATGAGAACAGACATGGTGATTGTTTTACAGTGATGATGAGATGTTGGCCAGGAATTACCAAAGGATTTAGAGGCAAGTTATTAAGTCGTTTTTTCTTGTGGAGTGTTTTCCTTACTCACACTTTGACAGTTTGTGAAAGGGGTGAGTTTTATGAATTGCTTGGTATTGATCCAAAGGAATTTGATGAGGAAGTTATAAAAAGAACAAACCACACATCTAAAAATGCCTTCCCTTGGGTTTTTAATCTTGATGACAATAAATTTTGGGATTTGAGAAATAAAATTATTGAATCTTTCAGAGCATTTGTAGGTGCTAAAGGTTTAACAAAACCAGTTAAATTTGTGAAATTTGCTACTTTAATATTTAAGCAATTTTCGCTTCCAATGGAGAAGACAAATGCATTGAGATATGATAAAAATGTGAATTTTACGGGTCAAGATATTTTAAATTTTTGGACAGATAAGTAAAACTATTTAGATAAATCAAATATCAAATGGATTGCCGGCTTGTGTCTCCAATCCTTTGAAATATTTTCCAAATTGAGCGTTATATACTTCGTCCTCCTCTTGTGTCACGCATTCTAATGGTCCAATAGCTTTTGAAACGCATAACAAACCGTAACCCTTATCCCTCATCTCTTTTGATAGACCAATACAAGCTTGTTGATCCATTTCTCCTGAAATTATTTTAACTGCGCATTCTGAACAACATCCATTTCTGCAAGAGAATGGCAATGTGTCTCCGATAATTTGTCCATGTTCGTCTTTTGATTCAAAATTTCTCAATATGTACTCACCTTCAGGGACATTAAAGGTATATGTTTTTCCCTCCTGTTTATGATGAATAGTTATCTGGTGAATTGGTTTCATTGAATATAAATATTTATTTCGGCGGTGATATATCTCTTCTTTCTGGAGGTTCAGGGGGCTGACTTGCATGTTGCCAAAGCTCTTCAATATCTAATGTTTTGGTTAATCTTTCTCCACCAAATCGAAGTTTTAACCAAGCAATCGTTGTTGATTCTTCCGCTATAACTGCTTCATAACCTTCTTCTTCAGTGATTTTGAACTTGTTAACTAATGAAGAATTTAAGAACCACATAGGATAGTCCGCACCTTTGCGACTCCTTCTCTCATGAAAGGATTCTCTTAATTGTCCATTACCCTGCAATTGACCTTCTGGGGCTAGAAGAACATTTAGGGTTTTGGTCTCCGACATTATTTAAGAATCAAAAATGGTTTTGATCTTAGGCGTGATATTTCCTAGGACCTTAATAAGATAACTTTAGTAAAAGGAATTACTTAGACGGAAATAGTTTGATAGATCTTCACAAGATTTTCCTGATTATCAGTAAGTAATATCCCTAATTATTTAAAATGTCTATATATAAGTTTTTCTTAATTGATAATTAATTATTTAAGCCTCTTTTTTGGGTGCCTCAGCCTTTGCTTTTAGAGCATCAGCTTCTGCTGCTTTCTTAGCTTCTTCAAAGTCAATTCTGTTTTGTAGTTGCCCTGATGCTCTCATCCAATCATTAACACTAGCTTCCTTACCAGCGGCTTCACATTCCTCTTGATACTTCAAGAATGGATACCAATGATGAGTTGCATTTTTGGAATCTGTAAAATTAGTCAAGTTCTTAAGTATTCAATGAATTAATTATCGCATCATATTTTCTTCTTTTGGCAGCATATTAATTTTTTATAGTAATAGTTCAAACCTTTGCAGTACTTATTACTGTTAGTTCGTTTTGAATAGAAATCTGATTTTTATGAAACTAGCTTTTATTGGTCTTGGCGCTATTGGGAAGCCAATATCTAATCTTCTTATTGATAATGGATATGATTTGAATTTATTTAAGAGAGATAAACTAAAGAATGATGATCAAAAAAATTATTTTGTTGACCCAGTAGAAGCAGCTAAAGACTGTGATGGCCTTTTGATTTGCGTTACTGATGATACTGCGGTTGAATCTGTTCTATTTGGTGATAATGGAGTGGCAGACTCACTAATGCCCAACTCTTTTGTTATTGATTTCTCTACAATAAGTCCTAACAAATCTATTTCTATACATAAAAGATTAGCCAAAAAAAATATCTTTTATGTTGACTGTCCAGTTTCAGGGGGGACAGAGGGAGCTCAAAAAGGTTCACTGTCTTTGTTTATTGGTGCAAGCAAAAAAGAGTGTTTATCTTTTGAACATATATTTGAAGTCATCGGCAAATCAATTAATTACTTTAATGGCGTAGGTAAAGGTCAACAAGTCAAAGCTCTTAATCAGATATTAGTCGCAGGAACATATGCAGCAGTAGCCGAGGCAATGGAATTAGGAAAATTGCTTGATTTGCCCATGGATGATGTGGTTGCAGCTTTAAAAGTTGGAGCAGCGAATTCATGGCCATTAGAAAATAGATCAAAAGCAATGTTGATTGATGAACATCCATTGGGATTTAAATTAGAGTTGCATCATAAAGATTTATCTATTGCTATTGATCTGGCAAAAACTATCAATATTGATTTGCCAATTGCTTCTAGAGTAAAAGAAATTGAGCAAAGATTGATGCATGATGGTTTAGGTGAATTGGATATTTCTGTACTGCATAGATACATCTCAGGAGCAAAAAAAGAAGGCTAAAATTACTGCTAATATTAGATTTATGTAACTCATTTATTTACAAATGATATGTACATGCTAAAATAAAAAATATAATAAATTGTTTAGATTAAGTCATGAAACTAGAAAAGCAGCATGCAAAATTAATAAAGTTACAAACCAAAGCTGAGTCTTGTCTTTCTCGTAATGAGGCACAGAAGATTATACGTAAAGCCGAAAAAACTCAGATGAAAATTTCTGGCTAATTTTTATTTTTTAGGTTTTTGAATAATATTCCTTCATGTTTATTAAATTGAATACTCCAAAGATTTGAACATATTGATTTTAATTTTTCTATTAAAGTATCTGTATCTCCACTATTAATCCAATTTGATTTTATTACTGGAATATTATTATGCATACTTTCAAAACTAATTTCTGCTAGTAATAATCCAGTTTCATCGTTTGATATTTTAAGACTACCTTCAGTAGTTCTTTGAAATACCCTTAGTAATAAATCAAGTATTATCTTTTCGACTTCTTTTTTAGACGATTGACTTAATGTCTCAACTCCAGAAAAAGTTTTTCCTCCAAGTGGCATTAATCTTTTATTATTTTGCTCTGCAAGAGCTATCGCTATTACATATTTTTGTTCATCCATTTAGTTTTAAAAACCTATAGATTTTTCACTACTTTGATTTTATCGACTATATAGGCAAAAATGTTTTATCTTAATGTTGAAGCATTTGAAAATTAATTGCACAATAATCCTAGTGACTTGATCGTTGTTGATCAGCTGAGTAAATATTATCGAGTTGCAAACAAACAGCCCGGGTTTAAGGGTACTCTTAAGCATTTTTTCGATCGAAAGACTTATGACGTCTCTGCCGTTACTGATATAAGTTTTAAAATCTCACCTGGAGAGGTAGTCGGATTTCTTGGGGCTAATGGAGCTGGTAAGACCACATTACTGAAAATGATGTGTGGTCTTATTCATCCATCGACAGGGTTAGTTGATGTTGGTGGTTTCTCTCCTCAAAGAAGGCAAACCGCTTTTCTTAATGAGATAACTTTGGTTATGGGGCAAAAGCAGCAGTTGATTTGGGACCTTCCTCCCATGGACTCTTTGTATGTAAACGCAGCTGTATATGGTTTGTCTGACCACGAAGCAAAAGTAAGAATTAATGAATTAGCAGAGATGCTTGAACTAGGAGAAGAACTTACAAGACCTGTAAGAAAGTTGTCGTTAGGACAAAGAATGAAATCTGAAATTCTTGCTGCCTTATTGCATAAACCATCTGTTCTTTTTCTAGATGAACCTACTCTTGGTCTAGATGTAAATGCGCAAGCTAGGGTTCGTAGTTTTTTATCTGAATACAACAAAAGAACTGGTGCGACAATTTTACTAACTAGTCATTACATGGCTGACATAACAGCATTATGTCCAAGAGTTATTTGTATTCATAAAGGAAAGCTTTTTTATGATGGTGACCTTGATTCACTGGCTAATTCATTATCAACCTCAAGAGAGGTAAAAGTTGAATTGAAAAATCCATGTGCAAGTGAACAATTTAAAAAATATGGTGAGATTCAAGATTTAAATGATCGTTTTGTGTGTTTGTTAGTTTCAAGGGATAAATTGACAGATGTAGTAAGCAATCTATTAACTGATTTCGATATTATCGATTTAGAGATTAGTGATCCTCCTATTGATCAATTAATAGGTGAATTATTTATTAAAGGTGAAGTCAATTGAGAATATTTGGATTGTCTTTCAAGGTTATTAAGACCTTACTTACAACACAATATGCATACATGTTGGAATATCGAATCGAAATAGCTTTATGGGCTTTATCTGGAGTACTACCATTTATTATGTTTTCTCTTTGGAGTCAAAATGATGTTGGTAATTCATTTGGTCTAAATGATATAGGGTTGGCAAGATATTTTTTAAGTGCTTTTCTAGTTAGGCAATTTTCAGTTGTTTGGGTTGTCTTTTCGTTTGAGGAAGATTCTCTTTCTGGTCGTTTATCACCATATCTACTTCAGCCTTTGCACCCTCTTTTGAGGTATGTAGCAGCTCACTTGGCTGAGCAGGCAACAAGACTTCCTTTCGCAATAGCCATAGCTATTACTTTTTTTATATTAAATCCATCATCTTTTTGGCTCCCCTCATTGCCTCAATTGTTTTTGGCGTACTTATCTACTCACTTTGCGTTTACTATCGCTTTCCTTCTTCAAAGTTTAGTTGCTGCACTTTGCTTTTGGACTGAAAAATCTAGTGCTCTTGAGAGATTAATATTTGTTCCTTATCTTTTTCTTTCTGGTTTATTAGTACCTTTATCAGCCTTTCCTTCTAACGTTCTAAAAGTTGCAATGTTAACACCATTTCCCTATCTTATTAATTTTCCAGCCAAGATTTTGGCGGGGATGCCAGCTGATATTTTTAATGGCTTTTTAGCTCAGATCTTATGGATCTCATTACTGGTACCTTCTGTAAATCTTCTTTGGAAACTTGGTGTAAAAAGATATACAGCAATGGGAGCCTAATATGCAGCGTTACTTTAAAACTATTAGATTATTTTGGTCTACAGCATTTGCTTCTCAACTTGAATATCAATTAAATTTTTTGATTGAGTTGTTAGCTATGTTGGGAACTCTTTTGGGAAGTATATTTATATTATCCCTTTTCTTTACTGGAGGAAGGCAATTAGGAGATTGGACTTGGGAATCAGCCTTAGTTATTCAGGGTGTTTATACATTTCTTGATGGTTTAACGAATGCTCTTTTACGACCAAATTTAACCGAAATAGTTAATTACGTTAGAGAGGGTACTCTTGATTATGTTTTATTAAAACCAATTGATAGTCAATTTTGGTTATCAGTTAAAAAGTTTTCTTTTGCAGGATTACCTGAAATTATTTTGGGACTTATCATTGTTTTTTGGGCAGCCATTCAAACAGGTTCATCTTTTTCGCTTTATTCATTATTTGTATTCATTATTTCCTTATTGATTGGTTTTGTAATCCTTTATTCCGTTTGGTTTTTGATTGCTGCATCTAGTATTTGGTTTGTTAAGACATGGAATGCTACAGAAGTTCTAAGAGCTTTATTGGCTGCAGGTAGATATCCTATATCGGCTTATCCTGTTGTTTTGAGATTCATATTTACATTGGTTTTACCTGTAGCTTTTTTAACAACTTTTCCTGCTGAGGCAATTCTGGGAGAACTAAAATTTAATATTTTATTTTTTGGTTTTATTTTAAGTAGCTTATTCTTTATTTTTAGCAGATTTTTCTGGATGTTTGCTCTTAAACATTATACATCTGCCTCAAGTTAATTATTTAATTAATTACATTAACTCTTATTTATTTTTAACGATAGTTATAACTTTTGGTTTATTGTCCAAAACCAAAGAATGAATTGAATATGAATAATAAACTAAAGATTGAGAGGAATGAAATACCAAACCAGCAAACTGTTTTTAGAACAATTCCATAACGAAATTGACTTTTTACTAATGAGCTATTCATAGTATCCATAGCCATCCAGGCAAACAAAGGAGCTGTCAGGAAACTACCGGTCATCGCGCCAAAGACATAGTCTTTAACTCCAATTCCTCCAGATTTGGCAATAAGAAGTGCACATAATGATGCAAAAACATGAAATATTATCCACTTTTTGAGACGTTTCTTTTCCGTCAAAGAAGAACTATTTCCCTTGTCTGAGCGAGCTATCAAACCATGAGCTGATGAGATACTCCTTGGATATGCATCTAGACATGTAAGCGTAGTGCTAAACATTGCGGCAAAAGCTGCAGGTACAATGATCCACTTTGCCCACCCACCAATTGATTCTGTATACAAGCGGATTAGATTCTGAGCAAAACTAACTCCTGATCCTGTAAGCATTTCATCGCCAGTGCCATACATTGTATATGCACCAAGAATTAGAAAGAAAATTGCAGTTAAAACAGTGATGAAATATCCAAGATTGAAATCAAATTCTGCTTCTTTCAATGTCGCTGTGTGAGCTGTCTCTTTCGCTCTTGAAAACATCCATAGTGATGGCCATATACAAAGCTCTACTGGACCAGGCATCCATCCCATAAGAGGAATGAGAAAACCTAGGTTTGATAGAGTCCACGGAGACGGACTGTTATTCAAGAATGAAATATTGATATCTCCAGCAGGCCCTTTAATAAGTAAAGATATAACAGCAAAAAATGTTAATAATGTAAGCAAAAATACAAGAATTTTAGATATCCTATCAAGAGCTTTATATTGTCCTATAAACAATATTAATGAACAGGTTATTAATATCCCTATAGCTAAATCTAGAGCAGGAAAGGATGAAAAAATTACTATATTTTTTAAAAGGAGTCCCGTTACAAAGCTAACGGCAGAAATAGTAAAGGTTCCTGTAATTAATCCAACAATTAAATATATAGGTAAATAAAATTTATTACGTTTTTGAAATCCCTCTAAAAGGGATAATCCAGTAACAGCTGTAAATCTTGTTCCGACAAGTAAAAATGGATATTTAACAAGATTTGTTACTAAAATAAGGCCAATAAGCGAAAAACCAAACTTGGCTCCTGCTGTAGTCGATGACATTAGGTGTGATCCGCCTATGCATGCTGCAGCTAAAAGGATTCCAGGACCAAGGCTTTTTCGATAACCCATGGATTTACTTGAGACTACTTTTTCCATTTATTTAGTAAGTTATTGTTATTTTTGCAATTAAAATAATTTTTTCAATTTATTTACATAAAGATTATTATTTTATATTAGATATCTTTTTATTAAATTGGCATTTTTTAAGTCCTATTTATTGCATAGCATCTATAGACTTTAATTAATGACTAAATCTGTTAATCTATATTTGGCATCAGGTGTAAGTGAAGGAATTGGTTTTTGGATTATTAACTATACAGAAGAAGATAATATTTTTAATTCTCTTGGTAGCAAATTGCTTGAGTGCTATAGAAAAGAATTGTTTGGTCTTGATGGAGCAATTGATGTTAAGGAAGCAATTAATACAACATTAGATATCCTTAGTTTAAATTCGAAATATGATAAATATAGATTAGATAGTCACAATACAGGTTATTCTTCCGAGATTCCAATTAACCTAATTGAAGATATCTTTGATCTATGGGCATATAATTATAATAATGAGATTCTATGGAAAAAATATATTGGTTTATTGAACTTAAGAAAAAAAATAAAAAAAAGTAATAACTACATTAATTTAGGTTTAAAAGGTGAAACTTATGAATTTGCTACAAAATTAGATAGATTATTGAGTTTTAGGCCAATTAATTCGACATTTATACTAGATAAAGATAATGATTTAATGTGGTGAAAATTGCTTATGATCTAGTTTTATAATATAAATTTCTATCTTTATCAGCTGCATTTACACTCTCCCAAGGGAAAATAATCCATTCATTATCTTTGATATATTTGTAGGAATTCCACCATGTAGGCTTCTTTTTGCTAACCCATACATGAGTTTCTGAATCTTTGAGATGCTTTATTTTCTCAAGTGTATTCCCACTATCGTAAATATCATCAACTATGAGAGAATTGTTTTTTGGCTCTTCTAATAAAGGCAATCCTAGTGAATGACTTAGTGCAACGGCAAGACATAGACCACCTCTAGGAAATCCATAAACTCCTTCAAACTTTTTGTTTTCGCATTGCTTATATATTGAAAAAACACATTTATCAAATTCTTGCCAGTTTAACTTATTCACTTAATTGGTTATTAATATGTTTTCTTTACTGTTAATTTATAACTTTTAAAACTTTCTAGATAAACTGTAGTAGCCCATAAAGCCACCTATAGTAAGTATGCCAGCTATTGGAGCCGATAAATTTAGTGGCGTCGCCCAGTCATGAACCATCAATGAAGCTAACATAAGTAACGATTAATAGATAATCTACAAAATACTACATCTGATATAGTTTTGTTATTTCAGTTCGCAATAATTCACAACTATATAGAATTATTGAGTAATTCAAAAATAATTTCATGCAAGAATTTTTTTAATAGATATAAATGTCTTTAATATATTTTTTCTATAAATCATTTTTATTATTAGTTTCAAAAAATTTTGCTACTTGCCCATATATTTTTCCGAATAGCCATGAAATAGCAATTAAACCAACAATTCCTAAGACGATTGTTAGTGCTGAAATGCCTGCATCATTTGGACCATAATTTATAGCTGGATCAAATCCTTCCACGAAGCTTTTAATTCTCTTATATGATTTTAAGCTCTTTTCTCTTCAAAATCTGAATTCTAACTTTTTTGAAATCTGAATATATCAAAATAGCTTTTAGTTTATTTATGTATAATAGAGATAAATTTAAATCATATTTATGAAGTGGGAATATCAGGTAGTGCATCTGAACGTAGACAATTCTTCAAGTAACAGTGAAGAAGCTAGAAATCCTAAAGCTGCAAGCGAAAAGCTTAAAGGTTCTCTTAGTCCTGATTTTCTTAAAGATCAATTTCCCGAACAATATCAGGAAACTAAAGATTCGGAACATCCTGCTATTCAGCTTAGTAAATTTCTAAATAAAAAGGGACTTGAAAGATGGGAACTTTCAGAAACAATTAAAATTGGACATATGTTACTTCTTATATTGAAACGACAAGTTAATTAGCAAATTAGAAAATATCTTTTAGCGTAAATATTATCCAATTAATTAGATTTACTGGGTTGGATATTGTTTTAATATTTCTATTCCCATTTATGACATAATCAATTTTATAATTTCCGAATGTAATATCAGTTGTTTTTTTATTATAAGATCTATTTGTATCTTCTATTTTATATTCTCTTCTTGTTTGATCATTTAATTCTGAGTTGAAAATCCATATTCTTATATTATTATTAGTAATTAATACATATCCAATACCCATACCGTCTGTCATTTTATAGTCTACTATTTCACCATTTATCATTTGAGGTAAGTCATCTATTAATTTATCTGGTAGTAAATTTTCTATTCTCGACTTGTCTACTTTTATCTTTGAGCCAATTGGTATTAGTGGATTTATTTCCATTATGAATAACTTTAGATTTTACCAAATTAACATATTTTACGAATCAATGAATTAACAATTCAGCTGCTAGTAATTTCTTTATAAGTTTGGTGGCTTTTTTGGTCTTAGGCTTTCATTATGAATTTAAAAACCTTTGGTAGTACCTTTGTTTTTCTTTTTTCCCTCGTTTTCTCCTTCTTCTTTTAAATAATTTATTTTTATATAGTTAATTCCAATTACCGTTAGTCTTACAAAGACAAAAGCCGTAGCAATGAATCCGATTAATATAAAAGTTGATAAAAGGGCAGATCCTAGATCTATTTCAGATAATTTGATCATGTGAATAATCTTTACTAATTTATTTAATCTTTTATAAATCGAATTTTAATTCAAATTCAAATTCTATATAAATTTTAATTTATATTGGTTACAAGACATCCGTAGAAAAATTTTTCAAATGGATGCATAACTGAATTAGGAATATAAATTGAAAATGAATCACACTCAATTTAAAATCCCACTTTCAAGCTTAAGACCTTATACTGTTCACTATAGGAACTGTGATAATCAACGTCTTGAGAATTGTTTTTATGCCTGTGATGCATATGAAGCAAGATTACTTGCAATGGAATTTAATAGATATATTCATGAGCACCCAAATTGTATTGACCTTATTAGAAGGGAAATGATTAAGAATATTTAGATTAATATATAAGATAAATATTTTGTATAAAATATAACATTTAGATTTATATGCTAAATAATGATATTTTTTCTCAATTCTTTTTGTTCTGTATATCAATTTTTTCTAATTTTATTTCTGCCTTATCTGGAGGAGGAGCAGGTTTAATACAACTTCCAGCCCTCTTGTTTTTTGGCCTACCTTTCACAAAAGCTTTGGCCACTCATAAAGTTGCCAGTGTAGCACTAGGTTTTGGAGCTTCAGTACCACACTTAAAGAATAACAGCTTACAACTAAATTACGCTTGTTTGATATTAATTTCGGGCATACCAGGCGTTTTATTTGGGGCCTATACTTCCTCTATTTTACCTAATAAATTTTCTACTATCTTATTAGGTTCTTTGACTTTGTTTCTTAGTTTTTACTCAAAAAAACAGAAAAAACTTGGCAGTTCAAATCAAAACATTCCTATTAATAAGTTAAGAATAATAGTTGGTTCATTCGGCCTTTTTATAATTGGTTTCCTCAATGGTTATCTTTCTTCTGGTACTGGACTATTTGTGACGATTTGGATGATCACAATATTTAATTTATCTTTCTCTGTGGCAATAGCTTATACCTTGATTTTTGTTGGAATTTTTTGGAATGGTATTGGCGCACTTTCTTTAGGATTGACGGGAAATATTATTTGGAGCTATATACCTGTCTTGATTTTAGGTTCACTTCTAGGTGGCTATTTTGGAGCTTATTTTTCAATAATTAAAGGTTCTAAATTTATTAAATGTGTTTTTGAATTAGTTTCTTTTTCTATTGGAATTTCGTTACTATTTAAAGCCCTTTTATGAGTATTTACTTGTTATTAGTTTTTTATACGCATCCAGCCTGTTCTAAATCATCTTGCAATTTACTCTCACAGTCTAAAACTCTTGCCCAGCATGGCAATTGCTGCTTTACAGGTGATTCAAGGAATTTGTTTATTGCGGGTCTTAATAGTTTTCCAAATGTATGAACTGCTAGTTCTTCTTTATGTCGACTGTAGGGCAATTGATTAACTGAGGAATCTAAACTAAATTGTTTAACTCTGTCTTCTCCTGCTCTTCTGTATAAAACCTCTAAGTTTGCTAATTGGGAACTAGTCAGTGTTCTTGCTTCGTGTTCCATTAACCCTCTTAAAACACTGGAAAGAATTTCTGTAGACATTTTTTGGAGGCCTTCATTTGCCTTTGTACCTATTTCTTTGTGCTTATGGTCAAAAATCCCAAGATCCACTTGCGCAATTCTTGATATCCTTACGTTTTTATAAACCTCTGAGAGAAGACCTATCTCTAACCCCCAGTCACAGGGGATTCTTAAATTCATTGCTAAGTCTGTAGTAAAAGCAAACTCTCCGGCTAGTGGATATCTAAAAGACTGTAAATATTTGAGGAATGGAGCATTCCCCATCAATTGTTCCAAACTTGATAGGAGTGGACCAACAAATAATCTAGTAGCTCTTCCTTGGAGTGCATTTGTTTCAAGAGATAGGCGGCTGTAAAAAGCTTTTACATAAGAAATCCCATTTGATTTTTCAAGTAGAGGTCCCAACATTCTTGCTGGATAATTAGAGTTGAATGTTCTGATATCAGCATCGAAAAGTGCTACGACTTCAGAATTCTTTGTTGCAACACCAACTCCTTGCCAGACTGCCCATCCTTTTCCTGGTACACCTAATAGATCTAGTCCATTCTTTTCTTGGTCTTTTAGTAATTCAATAACTGTTGGACTATTAGTCCATTGGACGTGAACTGGATATGGCATTTCTTTAAAGAAATCTTTTGCCTTCGCTACCTCATCGCGATTACTTGCAGATAGGGCTATGACAAGTTGGTTTAAATTTTTTAATTCTTTTAAAGTAGTTCTTATAAGTTTTAAAGCGGGCCTACTGAACTCATCGAATAGACATGGAATCAGTATTGATGTTCGCCGTTTTAATAGGTCTTTGTTTAATTGAGCTACTGGATCTTTTGCTAGTCCGTACTCATGAATAGTTGTAATTAAACCCTGCTGAAAGTCCATTCAAGAAAAAAGTTTTACAGATTCAAGGTGAGAGCTACGATGAGGTAGAGAAGATTGCTTTCCTTTAAAGAGTGTCTGAGTTGGATACTGAATTAGATGAGCTGAGATTGTCTCTCAGAGAAATTTATCCTGATCACTCTGAACAAGAAATCAATTCAGTGTGGTCACAATTGTTGCAGATTCTCGATCCATTTTGTGTTGTTGAGGACAATAAGGAAGCTGAAATCGAATCTATTTGGGATTCTTCAAGTGTTGTTTTGATTACTTACCCAGATTCAATTTATAGGAAAGATGAATCAACTTTAAAAACATTAACTGAATTCGTAAAAAATAGATTAAGTGGAATCTCTTCAGTCATACATGTTTTACCATTTCTTCCTTCCACAAGTGATGGAGGTTTCGCTGTCTCTAATCATGAAAAAATTGAAGATGCTTTTGGGGATTGGAATGATTTAAAGGATTTATCAAGTAAGCACAAAATAATGGCAGATCTTGTTTTAAATCATGTCTCTTCTTCTCATCCATGGGTGCATCAATTTATAAAATCAGAGGATCCTGGTAAGTCGTTTATTGTTGCTCCTTCTGAGACTGATATTTGGGAGAAAGTTATAAGGCCCAGAAATTCATCTCTCTTCACTAACATCAATACAAACCAAGGTTTTAAGAACGTTTGGACAACATTTGGGCCAGATCAAATTGATGTTGATTGGAGAAATCCATTTGTTTTATTAGAGTTTTTGAAATTATTGGTTAGATATATATCTAATGGAGCTGAATGGATTCGACTTGATGCAATTGCCTTTATTTGGAAGGAACCATACACTACTTGTTTACATTTAGACCCAGTACACTCAATAGTAAAGCTTTTAAATAAATGCTTGAAGCTTATTAAGCCTTCAGCTGTATTAATTACCGAGACTAATGTTCCAGAAAAAGAAAATCTTTCTTATTTGATTGAAGGTAATGAGGCCAATCTAGCTTACAATTTTACTCTACCTCCTTTATTATTAGAAGCTATTTATACCGGTAAAACAGATCTATTGAATGATTGGTTATCTAATTGGAATGAGTTGCCAAAGTCTACTTCTCTACTCAATTTCACTTCTTCACACGATGGCATTGGATTAAGAGCATTAGAAGGAATTATGGAAGATAATAGAGTTCATAATCTCTTGGTCGAATCAGAGAAGCGCGGAGGATTAGTTAGTCATCGTCGCCTGTCAAATGGGGAAGATCAACCATATGAATTAAACATTAGTTGGTGGAGTGCTATGTCTCACAATGGATCTGATATTACTTTATTTCAATTTGAACGTTTTTTGCTCAGTCAGGTATTCACATTATCTTTGAAAGGAGTGCCAGCTTTTTATCTTCCATCTATATTGGCTTCACCTAATGATCTTGATTCTTTTAGAAAAACAGGGCAAAGAAGAGATTTAAATCGTGAGAAATTCGAAGCCAACAAATTACTTGATGAACTTAAGAACTTTGGTTCTCCAGCCAGTAAAAATATTTCATATCTCACTCACATAGTTAAAGTTAGATCAAGACTTAAGGCCTTTCATCCGGAGGCGAGTATGAAATGCATCTATTCTAATATTGATAATTGTGTAATTATTCAAAGAGGTTTGGATGAAGAAAGTATTTATGTATTTTGTAATATGTCTAATAAATGTTTAAATATTTCTCCATTAGATGTACATGATTTATTCGAATCATTTTCGAATAAGCGTTTGGTTGATAATATCACAGGTATGCATTTTAATACTGATACAATTACACTTAACCCGTATCAAGTAATGTGGTTCTCTTTAATTGACTAGTCTTATGAAGAATGATTCTAAATATTGGATAGTTACAGATCTTGATGGAACATTAATGGACGAGAACTACGATATTTCTCCTGCAAAGAAAACATTGAATATTTTGTCTGAAATGGCTATTCCTGTAATACCATGTACGAGTAAAACAGCTTCTGAGGTTAGGTATTTTAGAGATGAGAATGGATTATCAGATCCTTTTATCGTCGAGAATGGTGCGGCTATTTATGGAACTTACTTAAATAATTATTCGGAGTGGGAATTGATTTTAGGTAAAAGTTATAAGGAATTGAGAACTATTCTAATGAATATATCTAGAGAAATTGGCTATCATTTAATTCCTTTGAATGATTTAAATAAAGCTCAAATATTTGAACTTACTGGTTTATCTGATGAAGGTATTATTAGAGCTTTAGATAGGCAGTGGAGTGTTCCATTCTTAAATCCTCCAGATGAAATCTTTGAAAAAGTAAAGATTATTTGTCAGACATATAAAGTACATATTTTCAAGGGAAATCGAATGAGTCATTTACTGTCTAGTGAAAGTCATAAAGGTCAGGCAGTTAATAAATTAAAGTTTCATCTACAGAACCAAGATGTAAAGATTGTTGCACTAGGTGATTCTCAAAATGATCTTCCTTTACTTGAATATGCCGATATATCTATAGTTGTCCCTGGTAAGAATGGTCCCAATAAGTATTTACAGAATGGTATTGATAATGGTTCCTTTAGATTAGCTAATGCGCCCCATGCAGAAGGGTGGTCAAATAGTGTTATCGAAGTTATTAATAGTTTTATTGATTTATGATAGATAAGGACATTTCATATTTTTTTAATAATATATTTCCAAATTATATAAAGGATGATTTCCTTTTTTCTATTGATATCTACCAGTCATTCCTTAAAGGGTTGTCTATTAATCCTTTACTTTTTTTTCGAAAATGGTCTGATATAAATACCCAATATATTATAGATAAATATTGGAAACCAAATACCAAATTAGATTGGAAATGGTCATTAACATTTCCATTCTTTTCCCTTTTAGAAAATTATGTTATTTCTGCTAATGATCCAATAATAATAGGCTTTTCAGGCCTCCCTGGTTCTGGAAAGTCTACTTTAGGCTTTTGGATTGCTAGCGTCGCTAGAGAACTATCTTTAGATATTAGTGTTATATCTTTGGATGATTTTTATTTGCCTGGTCAAGAAATGGATATTGCAATGAATGGCAATCCATGGAATGTTCCTAGAGGTTTTCCAGGTAGTCATTCTTTAGATTTATTGAATCAATCATTAGATACTTTTTTGAAAACAGGTGTTCTAATTAGCCCAACTTTTGATAAGTCTTTAAGAAATGGCAAAGGAGATAGATCAGGGTGGTGTGAACTTAATCCTAAAGTTTTAATTTTGGAAGGATGGTTTGTGGGCTGCGAACCCTGTTCAGATTTATCGAGAAAAGATGATTTGGCTGAGGATCAATTTAATTTATCATTGAGTCAGAGTGAAAAAGAGTATCGAATTTTGATTCAAGAATCACTTCTAGAATATAGTAAAATTTGGAATAAATTTGAGAAGATTTGGCATCTTAAATCCTCTCAATTTAATAATACAATTCTATGGAAATCACAACAAGAACAAGAAATGATTAAATTAAAAGGATCGGGTTTGAAAGGAAATAATTTATCAGATTTTATACGTATGATTCAAACCTCGATTCCTCAGCAATCTTTGTCCTTTATTAATTCAGATACCACAGTTGAAATTAATCAAGATCGTAGGATCTGTAGACTAAAAACTATTGACTACCATTTTTGATATTCTTTATATGTATTATTTATTTTATATTATTTATTTTATCTTTTGTTAAACTTTTATCTTTTATTCTTTTTGCACTATATGATTAATAAATAAAAAGCTTACCCATGCCTATAAAATGGCTTCATATGTCTACTTGATTCAGAATGGCGATTTATTCAATATTGGTTTTACTAACAATCTTGAAAGAACAAGAATTAATTTAAGACCTGGTGAATTGGTTGCTTTTTTAAATACTGATAATCCTGAACCACTGATTAAAAATCTCAGAAAAATATATGTTGATAACAGATTACCCGGGTCGGATTATTATCGACTTGCGAATTCACAGGTCAAAGAATGTAGAGCACTTCTAGAGGGCGATGGCGCCAATAATTATTTTCAACCTTTTCTAAAAGGTCCAAGTCTATTTATATTCTTTATTATTTCTTGGTTTTTATTGACATATTTTATTATTGAATTTGGAATAGATCCTATTCTCAGTAGATTCACCTAATACTTACTTTTTATTTTATTAATTATTTAAAAAGAATTTAGATCCCAAATATTGCATTTCTTTGTTAGATTAGTTTTAAGAAAGTAAAATTAATTTGATTTGAATTTATCTAATTTCTTAGTTTTTGTAGCGGTGCCTTTTGTTCTCTCCGCTGTTTTTTTTGGCACGAAGAATGGATATTACAATAGCGATGACTATGAAGGAGATGGCTGTGCTCATGATGTTCAGAGATGATGATTATCTCAATTTGTATTTCTACTAACCATATGAATATTTCTTAGTTACTTCAATTTTTGATGCATGTCCATTTGCTATCAAATTGCCAGACAGGCTTATAGATTGCATTTTCAATTTTTTTTCCAGCTTCCATGCACATCTTTTCTGTACCAATTGGTATTGCAAATAATGATGGACTCGTGATACCACTAACTTGTGGTTTTCCTCCAGGTCCTTGTCTATAGCTTCCAATTACTAACCAGTAATCAGCTTTAGCCTTTCCTTGTAATACGCTAAAGGAAGTTAGAACAAGAATTAATGAGGATATAATTTTTTTAAGCATGATTTATTTTAATTTTTGACTTCATATCTATAATAATTGAAAATTATAAAAATTTAAGAAGCTTGTGTTTTTATTATTTTTCAAATATGCCTGAAGAAATTAGTCCTTATATTTTTGTTTGCGTTAAATCATTTTTCTTAGGCATTATCCAAGGTTTTACTGAGTTTTTTCCAATTAGTAGTACAGCCCATTTAAAAGTTGTGCCTTATTTTTTAGGATGGAATGATCCCGGGGTGTCTTTTTCAGCTTCTATACAATTAGGAAGCGCAGTAGCTATTATTTATTATTTTCGAAGTCAGATTAGTTTAATTATTGATTCTTTTTATTCAATTTTCAAGCATAAAAATGCTTTCAAGGATGGCAATACCAGACTTTCTACATATATTTTTGTAGCCAGCATTCCAATATTTGTTTTTGGTGTAGTTATTAAATTGTATTGGCCGAATTTCTCCGACTCAAATTTCAGAAGTTTATTTTCCATAGCTATTACTTCTATTATTATGTCACTATTCCTAGGTATTTCGGAAATATATGGTAAGAGGAAAAAGTTATTTGAGGACATTAATTTATGGGATGTCATTATATTAGGCCTTTCTCAATCTTTAGCCTTATTCCCTGGTGTATCTCGATCTGGTATTACTTTGACATCAGCATTGTTTTCAGGTATCGAAAGAAAAACAGCTGCTAGACTTTCTTTTTTAGTTGGTATTCCAGTTATTTCAATTTCAGGACTTGTAGAATTGATTACTCTATCTAGAACGTTATCTGTAATTGATATTATACCTACAATTATTGGGATTATCTCATCTTTCTGTTCTTCAATATTTGCTATTGACTTGTTTCTTAAGTTTTTAGCTAAAAATAATACTTTTGTTTTTGTTTATTATCGTTTAGCTTTCGGCGTTTTTATATTATCCACTTTATAAATATTAGTTTCTAATATTCGTTGGTTTAGGATCTCTTTATAAGATCTATTTCTTTTATGAATTTTTTAGCTGATTTATTCATGGTTTCTTTTGGGGAGATTGATATACCAGCATTACTCTTTGCGTTAATTATTTTTTTAGCGCTTTTTGTTTTTTTTTCAGTTCTGATTACTACAACGAAATTAATCCAATCATTAGTCAAAGACTCTGATTAGTAATACATTCGATTTCATCGGAACGGCGGGATTTGAACCCACGACCCCCACTACCCCAAAGTGGTGCGCTACCAAGCTGCGCTACGTCCCGTTTTTTTTAAATTATCATAAGGTCTTGCGGATATTTTGAATTTTTGATGATTTCCATTTAATTCTTTTCTTTGACTTATTATTTATTCGTCTAATGAGTGAATTCCTACTTTCATTAGAATATCCATGAATAGATAGTCTTTTAGCCATTAATCTTAACTCGTAGATATTCATCTTTGAGAGTTTTAATTCAGTATCTCTTTCCCATGCATCTCCTTCATCTGGCAAAATATTATTATGTTGCGATACTTCGATTGAAAAAATTAATTCAGCAAAGTATTCAGGAATAATTACAATTAAAATTGCAAGGATATTGTAAAAGTTTATCCTTGTTCTTTCTAAATTTTTTTCAAATTCTTTATTTTTCATATTTTAAAAGAAATATAATCCAAGTTGAATAATTTTTGCTTTAGCTTGGATAAGTAAATTCAGTATTTAACGAACTATCCATCCATTGAATTGTTTTTTCTTGCTCAATTTTCTCAGATTTAAAACTAAACACTAAAAAGAATACTAACAACAATGTAGCTAATATTATTAGCAAAACAGTTTTATCTGGTAATTGATCATTCATTATAAATTATATTCAATCGGTGTATTCTCGCCTCTAAGAATACAATGACTTATATCCCAATTATAGAAAGTCCAAATTTTTTCATTTAGTTTAAAGTTTGCACCGGTAAAGTCTTTAAACCTTACCTTTGTTGGCATCGCAGAGCAGTATGGTCTGCTTCCAGGCTTTGCTAAATATTGTTGATGATAATCCTCAGCAAAATAGAAATTAATATCATTTTGAATCTCTGTAGTAATTTCTCCAAAGCCATGACTTTGTAGCTCTCTTTGATAGCTATTTTTGCTTTCTATTGCTTTGATTAGTTGATCTTTGCTTGTCGTATAAATCGCTGATCTATATTGGCTGCCACTATCGTTACCCTGACGATTTCCTTGTGTTGGATCATGGCATTCCCAAAATAATTTTAGTAAGTCGCTTATATCAATTTTATTATTATTCCAAACAACTCTTACGACTTCAGTATGACCTGTTAGGCCAGAACATACTTCTCTATAGCTTGGGTCGTCCTTCTCTCCGCCGGCATATCCCACGGCGGTATTGATGACACCTGGTAGCCTCCAGAAACCTTTTTCTGCACCCCAAAAGCAGCCACATCCAAAAAATATTTCTTGCTCTTTATCTTTTGGTTTTGCTGTTATATCATTTTTAAATATAGTATGTAACACTTTTTTCTTTAGTTTATGTGTGGTTTTATCAGAATAAATCTTATCAATTATCATTGTTATATATTCACTTATCTTGTTAATCATAACTTTAATTTATAGTTTCTATTCTTATATGATTTATTAGTGTAGTGACAAAAGCAAATAATAAGAAAGGGAGGCTTAGTACAAGGATTAAGCCTACACCTAAAAGAGCAAAAATTGGTCTTGATGAGCCCATTAGTGCAAGACCTGCAGCAAGACTAACAAAAATCACACCCATCCATGCAAGGATTTGAATGTAAATATCACCAAATGCAAGGTCGCAAATAAGTTTATATTTTGTTAGAGCGCTCATGATTTCATAATTATCTTAATGAACATAATCGTTTTACTAGCTTATATCTAATTCAGATCGAATTGATTATAAAACTTTAATAAGTAATGATTAATCATCTGATTGAAGTTGCTCTTTAGCTTTTTCTCTCTCCCACATGCTTTTATACAAACCATTTTTCTTAATTAATAATTGATGAGTTCCCTCTTGTACGATTTTTCCATCACTCATTACTAATATTCGATCACACGCTGCAGCAGCGGATAATTGATGACTAATCATTAATACCGTCTTACTATATTGATTTTTTATTGTTTGAAGTATTGCTGAGGCGGTTTTATTGTCCACACTTGCTAAGGCATCATCAAGAACAATTATTTTTGAATCTACAAGTAATGCTCTACTTAAAGCAGTTCGTTGTCTTTGCCCACCGCTAAGTGTTATACCTCTTTCTCCGACAAGTGTTTTCAGACCATCAGGAAAACCTTTTATGTCATCTGTCATTCGCGCTTCATAGGCTGATTCCTTGACTTTCTCTATGGACGCTTCTGGATTCCCGTATTTAATATTTTCTGAAAGTGTTTCTGTAAATAGGTATCCCTCCTGAGGCACCAATGCGATATTGCTTCTTAATTGTTTTAGTTTTAAGTCCATGACATCATTGTCGTCTAGGAACAATGTTCCTGCATCTATTTTTATCATCCTTCCTAAAGCTCTTGCCAATGTTGTTTTACCGCAACCTACAGGGCCTACTAGGGCAACTATTTCTCCAGGGTTTATTTTGAAAGAGATTTTATCAAGTATTTTTCTAGTTGAATCTTCATATTGTATTGATAGATTTCTTGCTTCTAATTTACCTGAAATAGGTTTAGTTATAATTACAGTCTTTTCTTTATCTTTGATTGTTGGTTCATGATTTAGTAGCTCTTCTACCCTCTCTAAACTTACTTGACCCAATTGAAAAGTATTAAGTGTAAAACCTAATAAGGCTGTTGGAAAAACAAGTCTTTCTACATAAAGAATTAAAGCTACTAAGCCCCCAACCGTAAGAGTTCCATTGCTTAGTTGCCCACTCCCAATTGCAATAAGTAGAAGCAATGAAATTGAGGATAAACCTTGCAGTAGTGGAAATAAAGTGCTTGCAGTTCTTGCAAGGTTAATTGCAGCATCTCTGTATCTAATATTTAATTTCTTGAATGCTTCTTGTTCAGCTAGTTCTTGACCATAAATTTTAATGGCGCTAATGCCAGATAGATCTTCTTGAATTAATTCACTTAACTCTGATAATGCTTTTTGTTGGCGCTTTCTTTGCTTAACCATTCTTCCACCGAACAATCCAACTGTGCCAAGTAAAACTGGATAGACGGATATGGCAAAAAAGGTTAACAGTGGATCGATTGACAGCATGGCTGGCAATGTCAAGGTGTATGCCAATAATGTGTTTGTAAGACTAAGAACAGTAAAACCAAGTAATCTTCTAATGTTTTCTAGATCGCTGGTAGCTCTTGTTATGACTTCTCCAGTTCCTATTTTTTGAACCCATCCAGGATCTTGTTCTAGCATACGATCAAATAATCTTTGCCTTAAAGAAACTTCTACTTGTCTACCAACTCCAAATACCAATTGCCGAGATATCAACCTTGCCCCCCCCATTATTGTTGCCAAGAGTATTAACCATGTCGACTTATTCAAGACGTATGAAAATGTAAATCCTTCCTTTAGATCATCAACGATATTTCTTACTTCCATTGGAATAGCAACACTTAGGATATTTACAAAAATCAGACACAAAGCTCCTATTATCAGCTCTCTCTTGTGTGGTCTTAAATAGTTTTTTATTAGATCTAGTCTTAATGCAGCCATTCTTTTATTAATATGCCCATTAACCTAGGCAATATAAGCCAATGGACGTGAGCAAAATCCAATTTAACTAATTTATGAACGAGGCTCAGAATCATCCACTGTATTCAACTGATCGTGAAAATCTTGATCGTTTATGTGCTGTGGATTCACCAACTTCTAACAATTTTGTTGAGCTAGCTAGATTAATGATTCGATATCAAGATTTCAGAGGTGCTGAAGATCTTAATTCTGACATGGAAAAATTATTGAAAAAATGGCAAATTGATCGTGAAAAATTAGAAGCAATAACTAGAAAGCTTTGGTCAGAGGGATTTCGTCCTACAAGTCATTCAAGTCCTGATAACGTTGGTTCTGGATTTGATACCTCGGATTCTTCTGAAGCTTAATGTTAGGAAATTATTTTTTTATTTAAACAACTTCTTTAGTTGATATATTAATGATTAAGTTATAAAAAATATTTTGCCTGGAATGCTTTGCATTCATGCATTTTTCTATAAATGACCCCATTAAATCCTATATCTTTTTCAGTAATTCTTGAATCACTTCTTACAGCCAATGATTTAACTGAAGAGCAATCTAAATATTTAATGAATTCATGGCTCGAAAATAAAATTGAACCAGTTCAAACGGGGGCATTCTTAGCGGCATTTAGATCAAAGGGGGTTTCTGGTGATGAACTTTCGGCTATGGCAAGAATCCTTCAAGATGCCTCGATAACACCATCAGATTTACCATCATTTGATTTGGTTGATACATGTGGTACTGGTGGCGATGGAGCTAACACATTCAATATCTCTACAGCAGTTGCTTTTGTCTCAGCTGCTCTAGGTGTAAAAATCGCTAAGCATGGGAATCGAAGTGCAAGTGGCAAGGTTGGATCAGCTGACGTACTAGAAAACTTAGGATTACCTTTAAATGTTTCTTCAGAAAAAGTTGTTGAAGCTTTAAATCATTTTGGTATTACATTTCTTTTTGCTCCTTCTTGGCATCCTTCTTTAGTAAATCTTGCTCCCTTAAGAAAACGCTTAGGAGTTAGAACCATTTTTAATTTGCTTGGTCCATTGGTTAACCCTCTTAGGCCAAAATCTCAAGTTTTGGGTGTAGCCAAGGCTGATTTGCTTGATCCAATATCACTTGCTTTAAAAGGAATGGGCCTTAAAAGAGCTGTAGTGGTTCATGGCGCAGGCGGTCTTGATGAGGCTTCATTATCTGGGCCAAATCACTTTCGGTTTTTAGACCGAAATGTTATTCGGTCTGAAATTATTAACCCTAGCGATCTTGGACTTACTGAAATCTCAAATGAAAGCTTGAAAGGAGATGATTTGAAAACTAATTCTCAAATATTAATGTCCCTTCTTAAAGGAGAAGGAAATAAATATCACAAAGAAGTCGTGGCATTAAATACCGCTCTTGTTTTATGGGTATCAGGAACTGAGGATGATTTATCTTTAGGTGTTAAACGATCACTAGATTGTTTGAATACAGATAAATCATGGCTTATTTTTAAGCAGTTAAGAGATTTTTTGGCCACCTAATTCTTTTAACCTGATAAATCTATTTCTTATGTTTTTTGATACTGATAGCTCTGCAATATTGTTATTAGAGGATGGGAGCTATTTTGAAGGGTTATCTTTTGGTGCAGTGGGGACTATTACTGGAGAAGTTGTATTTAATACTGGTATGACTGGATATCAGGAGGTGATAACTGATCCAAGTTATTTTGGTCAGCTTATTACTTTTACCTACCCAGAAATTGGAAATACTGGAGTCAATTCTGAGGATAATGAATCATTACATCCTTCAGTTAAAGGAGTCATAGCTCGTCAAGTATCAAAAATTTCCAGCAACTGGAGACATGAAATTTCGTTTGAAAAATGGCTAAAGGATGAAAATGTTGTTGGAATTCATGGGATAGATACAAGAGCACTTGTTAGGCATTTAAGAGGGTCTGGTTCTTTGAATGGAATTATTTCATCAGACTCAAACTCTTCAATAGCTGAATTATTTTCAATTTTACAAAAATCTCCTTCTATGAGCGGTCTTAATCTTGTCAATAAAGTTACAACTAAAAGTTCTTTTAAAGTTAATACAAGTTGTCCGGTTTCATTTGACAAGAGAATCAAAAATATTCCACGAACTCCATACAAAGTTGTCGCTATAGATTTTGGAATAAAGAAATCTATATTAGATCGATTAGTTGCTCATGGTTGTGAAGTAACTGTCTTACCTGCTAATGCTGAAATGTCCGATGTTTTAGCATTTGCCCCTGAAGGTGTTTTTCTTTCCAATGGTCCTGGTGATCCAGCCACAGTTGATAGTGGTATAAAACTTGCTAAAAATTTAATTGAATACCAAAAACTGCCTGTGTTTGGAATCTGCTTAGGACATCAGATCCTTGGATTGGCCCTGGGTGGAAAAACTTTTAAACTTTCATATGGGCATAGAGGATTAAATCATCCATGTGGATTGAATGGAAAAGTTGAAATTACAAGTCAAAACCATGGTTTCGCCTTGAATTCGGAATCTCTAAATTTCGAAAAAATTAAAATTACACGATTAAATTTGAATGACCAAACAGTGGCAGCTATCTCAGTAATTGATAAGCCTTTCTTTGGTGTTCAATATCACCCCGAGGCAAGCCCAGGGCCTCATGATGCTGATCATTATTTTAATCATTTCGTAACCTTAATAGAAGAACGACGTAGAATCGTGGATTAATTTGGTTTCTATCACTACACTTCCATCATGAAGTCATAGGGGACTAATCCCATAACTGAATTACAACGACTTACTGTTTCTCTTAGAGGTGGTTTTAGCCAGCGAAATGGTTGTTTGGTGATTAATTTCACTGGTCAACTAGATGCATATTCAGAGAAACAATTCACTACATATATCAATGAAGTTTTAGCTTCTAATCAGCTATCAGTAGTAATTGATTTAACTAATATCGATTTCATTGATTCTTGTGGCCTAGGTGCCATGGTTCAAGCAGCCAAAAAATGTACCCAGACAAAAAGATTATTTAACGTTGTAGGAAATCCTAGAGTCATTCAAACAATTAAGCTTGTTAGATTAGAAGAATTCCTCCATTTGGCACCAGATCTGAATACTGCAATTGGTCAATTATCAGCTTGACTGATTGGATTCGCTCTTACAAATCAACCATTTCTCCTGATGGTTTGGGCCCTCTGCAATTAGCTTGGTTGGGTGACGCTGTCTGGGAAATGCATCAAAGGTTGCGATATTGCAATAGTCCAATGCGCTCAAAGGATTTGCACAATGCAGTTGTTAATGAGGTGAATGCCTCCAGTCAAGCTAAGGCAATCAGTAAAATTGAACCTTTTTTAACTAATACTGAAAAGGATTTCCTTAGAAAAGGTAGAAACAAAGCAGGAAGAGGTCCTAAAAATGTAGATGCAGCCACATATGCAATTGCTACCGGTTTTGAGACTATTGTTGGATGGTTGTTTTTGAAAAATCCAAATCGGCTTGCTGATTTATTTGATCTTCTTGATCGACCCATTAACTAGAAAAATAGTTTTTATAAAATGAGTTATCGCTTCAATAAAAACACTACGAATTCAAGAAACTCTTCATCTAATAAACGAAGCAGTAATTTTTTTCGTCAAGATAATGATTCCAAAAAGTCTAATTTTATTGATCGAAGAAGATCAAACAATAAAATTAATCGTCTTTCACCTGATCAAGTAAATCAATACTCATTAGATAAAGAAACATCTGAACGATCAAGAACTAGTAACCAATCAAATTCAAATTACAGAGGATCCAATCGATTTGAAAGGAAATCGACAAACCTTTCATTCCGAAATCAAAACGCTCACGGAATAGATAATTACAGAGGATCTAATCGATTTGATCGAAAATCGACAAGCTCTTCATATAAAAATCAAAATTCTCAGGATAATAACAATTACAGAAGAGCAGAAAATAAAGAACCTCTTTCATATTCGGAAAGTTTTACTAAAACCTTAAGTGATGATTTGATTTGGGGTCGTCATTCAACTGAGGCAGCTCTTTTGGGTGGCAGAGCGATCCATAGGATTTGGTGTACCTCTGAATTACGAAGTTCACCAAAGTTTTTTCAACTTCTCAAAGATTCAAAATCTTCTGGAGTCTTGGTTGAAGAAGTTTCTTGGTCAAGGCTTGGCCAGCTCACAAATGGTGCGGTTCATCAAGGAATAGTTTTACAAATTGCAGCATCAAAAACACTTGACTTGAAGAATTTGATAGATGCTTGTAAAGCTTTTGGTGATTCATCATTGCTCTTAGCTTTAGATGGTTTAACTGATCCTCAGAATCTTGGAGCAATTATTCGATCTGCCGAAGCCCTTGGTGCGCAAGGCTTAATTCTTCCACAAAGACGCAGTGCAGGTTTAACTGGATCCGTAGCAAAAGTTGCGGCAGGGGCTTTGGAACATTTGCCTGTGGCCAGAGTTGTTAATTTAAATAGGTCTTTGGAGAAATTGAAAGATGAAGGTTATTCCATTGTTGGCCTTGCAGAGGAAGGACCTTCTACTTTATCTGAAATCAAATTTCAAGGTCCTTTAGTAGTAGTAGTTGGGTCTGAAGATAAAGGAATTTCTCTAATAACTAGAAGGTTGTGTGACCAATTAGTAAGGATTCCTCTTAAGGGAGTAACTACAAGCCTTAATGCATCAGTCGCTACGTCTATTTTCTTATATGAAGTGGCTAGGTCCAGATGGATGAGCTCAATTTCTGGACAAGACCCTTCTCCTAGATTATTAAAACCTCAGATTTCAACTGAAAATAATAACTAATCTCTTTAAATTTAACCTTAATAGATACGTATATTTTTTATAGTTTTATTAGGATTGTTAAAACTCCACAGTCAATTTACATTATTAATTACTTCATCCAATGCTTTTTATACTCGACATTTTTGGACTTCAAATATATGGTTCATCATCAAGTGAACATAATATTCCTTTTTTATTTGATAAATATCTGTTTAGGAAAGTATAATAAATTAAACGCTCTTTACTTATGGGTCCCATTAGGGCTCTTCGAAGCTTAGGTAATAGTTTTGGCTTGGCCTGGTGGGCTAGGGTTGAGACAATTCAACCTGAGGTTACTTATTGGTTTGGTCCATTTCTCACTCGTCGTAGCTTGAAATTCAGATTAAATGGATTTGTAGAAGATCTTTCTGCAGAGTCACCTCAAAAAATAAATCATAGTTTAATCAGGTGTCGTCGTAACGAGCCTCTTACGTCATAAGCTTAAAAATATTTTTTTTATAATTAATGACTTTTGCAGACTTACGCCAGAAATTGAAAAGTGGTGAAGTCTCTTCTAAAGAGCTTGTTCAAGAAAAAATAAAACGTATAAAGGACTTAGATCCAACTTTGAATTCCTTTTTAACGGTTAATGCCGATCAGGCATTATCTAATGCTGAACATATAGATAAACAAATTGCTTCTGGGGACAGTCTTCCGACTTTGTCAGGAATACCATTGGCTATTAAAGATAATCTTTGTACAAAAGGAATTAAGACAACATGCGCTAGCAAGATTCTGGGTAATTTTGTCCCCCCGTATGAGTCAACAGTAACCAAAAAGCTTTTGAGCGCAGGCGCAATAATGATTGGAAAGACAAATATGGATGAATTTGCGATGGGGAGTTCTACTGAAACTTCTGCATTTGGTCCTACTTTAAATCCATGGAACATATCTAAAGTTCCTGGAGGAAGCTCAGGTGGTAGTGCAGCCTCTGTTGCTGCCGAATTATGTTATGGATCTCTGGGGTCTGATACTGGCGGATCAATTCGACAACCAGCTTCATTTTGCGGGGTTGTTGGATTAAAACCAACTTATGGACGAGTAAGTCGATGGGGATTAATAGCTTTTGCTAGCTCTCTGGATCAGGTTGGTCCATTTGCGAATAATGTTTCTGATGTAGCGGAAATCTTGCAAGTAATATCAGGTAAAGATGATTTTGATTCAACTACTGTTGATATTCCTGTCCCCAATTATTTAGATATCCTTTCTCAATCAATTAAGGGCATGAAAATAGGTTTAATTGAAAACTGCTTTGAGCATGAAGGTTTAGCCTCTGATGTTAAAGAGTCTGTTCTTAGATCTGCCTCGTTGCTTGAAAACTTAGGTGCCGAGATTATTAATGTTTCTTGTCCGCGCTTTAATGATGGAATTGCTACTTATTACGTCATTGCTCCATCTGAAGCTTCAGCAAATTTAGCTAGATACGACGGTGTTAAATATGGGTTTCGTTCAGAAGATGAACAAACTCTAATAGAAATGACTTCCAAAAGTAGAGCACTTGGTTTTGGAAGTGAAGTTAAACGAAGAATTCTTATAGGAACCTATGCTCTATCTGCTGGTTATGTTGATGCATACTACAAGAAAGCCCAGCAAGTTCGAACTTTGATCCGTAGAGACTTTGATGATGCGTTCAAAAAAGTGGATGTTTTGTTAGCGCCGACAGCTCCCACCACTGCTTTTGGTTCTGGAGAAAATCTTGATAATCCTATGGCGATGTACTTATCGGATTTATTAACCATTCCAGCAAATTTAGCTGGATTACCTGCTATCAGCCTGCCATGTGGTTTTGATAAATCTGGGTTGCCAATAGGATTGCAACTAATAGGTAATGTTTTTGAAGAAGGGAAGCTTCTACAAGTAGCTAGTCAATTTGAGACAGCCGCTGAGGTTTATAAAAAGAGACCTAAAACAGATTTCACGTTATAAAGGTTATACCACTTCATGTGGAGACCATAATTATCGCTACACTATATGCAGCGTAGTTCCATGCGATATTAATGGCTTTTGTTCCAATTCATAATCATAGTGACTACAGCCTTCTTGATGGAGCCAGTCAACTCCCTTTAATGGTTCAAAGGGCAAAGGAATTAGGGATGCCAGCTTTAGCCTTGACTGATCACGGAGTAATGTATGGCGCGATTGAATTATTGAAGTTATGTAAGGCCGCAAATATAAAGCCGATTATTGGGAATGAGATGTATGTTATCAATGGTTCAATTGATGACCCTCAGCCAAAAAAAGAGAAAAGATATCATCTTGTTGTTGTTGCGAAAAACCAAAAAGGTTACGAAAATCTCGTAAAATTAACGACACTTAGTCATTTAAGCGGTGTTAGGGGAAGAGGCATATTTTCAAGACCATGTATAGATAAAGCTTTATTTAAAAAATATAGTGAAGGTTTAATTTGTTCAACAGCTTGCTTAGGTGGTGAAATTCCACAAGCGATTTTAAAAGGAAGAAATGATGTTGCTAGAGAAGTAGCTGCTTGGTATAAAGATGTTTTGGGTGATGATTTTTATCTTGAAATTCAAGACCATGGGTCAATTGAGGATAGAATTGTTAATAGTGAAATAGTAAAAATATCTGAAGAACTTGATATTAAGATTATAGCTACAAATGATGCACATTATGTATCAAAAAATGATATTGAAGCCCATGATGCATTGATTTGTGTATTAACAGGAAAATTAATTAGTGACCACAAAAGATTGAGATATACAGGTACTGAATATATCAAATCTGAGGAGGAAATGAGAAGTTTATTTACTGATCATTTAGACAAGCATGTCATAAATAGAGCAATAGAAAACACTGTGAAACTTTCAAACAAGGTTGAAGAATATAGGATATTAGGTACTTATAAGATGCCTAATTTCCCTATCCCTAATGGATATAAACCTATTGATTTCCTTAAAGAGATAACTATCAATGGATTAAAAGAAATATTAAATATTTCTAAATTAGAAAATCTTCCAAGCTCTTATCAAGAAAGACTTGAATATGAGTTAAAAGTAATAGAACAAATGGGATTTCCCACATATTTTCTTGTTGTATGGGATTATATAAGATTTGCCAGAGATAAAAACATTCCTGTAGGTCCAGGTAGAGGCTCAGCAGCTGGCTCTTTAGTCGCTTTTTCTCTACATATAACTAATATTGATCCAGTTGAAAATGGGTTATTGTTTGAAAGATTTCTCAATCCTGAGAGGAAGTCAATGCCTGATATTGATACAGATTTTTGTATTGAAAGACGTGGTGAAGTTATAGATTATGTTACTAAAAAGTATGGAGAAGACAAAGTTGCACAGATAATTACATTTAACAGAATGACATCTAAAGCCGTTTTGAAAGATGTTGCTCGTGTTCTTGATATCCCCTATGGAGATGCAGACCGGTTGGCGAAATTAATTCCAGTTGTAAGGGGTAAACCTGCAAAATTGTCATCTATGATTTCAAAGGAATCTCCAAATAAAGAATTCTATGAAAAATACAATAATGACTCCAGAGTAAAGAAATGGGTTGATATGGCAATGAGGATAGAAGGAACAAATAAGACTTTTGGTGTGCATGCAGCTGGCGTTGTTATTGCGGCTAATTCTCTTGATAATTTAGTGCCTCTTCAACGAAACAATGATGGACAAATAATAACTCAATATTTTATGGAAGATATTGAATCACTTGGCCTTTTGAAGATGGATTTCTTAGGGCTTAGAAATCTTACAATGATCGAAAAGACAATTAATTTAGTTGAGAAATCAATTGGTAAGAGATTAGATCCTGATTCTTTGCCTTTCACAGATGAAAAGACATTCGAATTACTTTCTAGGGGTGATTTAGAAGGAATTTTTCAACTTGAATCTAGTGGAATGAGACAAATAGTAAAAGATCTAAAACCCTCATCTCTTGAGGATATTTCTTCAATTCTTGCCCTATATCGTCCTGGTCCTCTTGATGCAGGTTTAATTCCTAAATTCATAAATAGAAAACATGGTAAGGAGAGTATTGATTTTCAACATCAGTCACTTGAGCCTATTTTAAGTGAGACTTATGGAATCATGGTTTATCAAGAGCAGATAATGAAGATCGCACAGGATTTAGCAGGGTATTCGCTTGGTCAAGCAGATTTATTAAGAAGAGCAATGGGTAAGAAAAAAGTTTCCGAAATGCAGCGTCATAGAACACTCTTTGTTGACGGAGCTGTTAAAAATGGCGTTTCAGCCATTGTTGCTGAACAGTTATTTGATCAAATGGTTTTGTTCGCTGAATATTGTTTTAACAAAAGTCATTCAACTGCTTATGGCGCGGTTACCTATCAGACTGCTTATTTAAAAGCACATTATCCTGTCGCTTATATGGCGGCGTTGCTTACAGTTAATGCTGGCTCCACTGACAAGGTTCAAAGATACATTTCTAACTGTAATTCAATGGGCATAAACGTAATGCCTCCAAATATCAATACCTCTGATGTTGATTTCACTCCAAAAGATAATTCAATTCTTTTTGGTTTTTCAGCGGTCAAAAATTTAGGTGATGGTGCAATTAGAAAAATTATTACCTCTAGGGATGAAGATGGCGAATTTACATCTTTAGCACAATTATGTGATCGAATTTCTCTTAGTGCCGTTAACCGAAGAGGACTTGAGGCCTTGATTCATAGTGGTGCGCTTGATTGTCTTGACAAAAACGCAAATCGCGCTCAGCTTATTGCTGATTTGGATTTAACTATTGAATGGGCTTCTTCTAGAGCAAAAGATAGAACTAGCGGCCAAGGTAATCTTTTCGATCTTTCTACTTCCACAAATAATGAATCATCACCGACTTATGATTATTCATCAGTTCCAAAGGCTAAAAAAGTCAACGAATACCTTCCTTCAGACAAACTTAAATTAGAAAAAGAGCATGTTGGCTTCTATCTATCGGATCATCCTTTGAAGCAACTTTCAGAACCTGCAAAATTGATTGCTCCTATCAGTCTTGGTTCCTTAGAAGAGCAGAAGGATAAGTCAAAGGTCAGTGTTATTGCAATGATTCCAGAGATGAGAGAAGTCACAACTAGAAAAGGTGACAGGATGGCGATTATTCAACTAGAGGATTTAACTGGTTCTTGTGAAGCGGTTGTCTTCCCAAAAAGTTATGAACGACTATCTGATCATTTGATGGTTGAAACTCGGTTATTGATTTGGGGCAGCGTAGATAGAAGAGATGAAACTGTTCAATTACTTATTGATGATTGTCGTGAAATTGATGATTTAAGATTCCTCTTGATCGATCTTCGCCCTGATCAAGCTACAGATATCAACATTCAGCATAAATTAAGAGAATGCCTTTCTAAAAACAGACCTGCCAGGAATGAATTAGGTGTACGAATCCCTGTAGTAGCTTGTCTCAAGGACAACAATAATACTAGGTATGTAAGGTTGGGCGATCAATTTTGCGTAAAGGACACTGACAGGGCTTTGGATTCACTGTCTAAGAATTCCTTCATTGCAAGATCTAGTAAAAGTCTTGTTATTTAAATTTTAGTTTTAACTTGAAACATCTTTTTGACTTGTTTTGAAAGCGTCTTTAATCCTATTGATGTTTGGTTTTATGTTTTCAAAGCCAAGAAAACTTCCTGGATTAAAATCCCAACTCGCGGAGAGTATTCCATAACTTAATCCCAACAAGCCAACAAAGAAGCAAAGTGCTGAACTGACAAGCGTTACTGTTGGAGATATTTCTGCAATACCTTTGCTTATTAAAAAATAACTCCCAATAAATACGCCCATGCCACTAACGGTTGGAATACCTGTTGTAAAAGCAATTCTTCTTGCCATTCTATTTGCAACATAGCTAGGTATTCCTGATTTCTTGCTATTGCTTTTTGAAGATTTATTAGAAACTATTTTTGGAGCTGCTTTATTGCTGGAGAATCCTATTTTTACTTCTTTAGGTTGGTCGTTTTGGTTTTTTTTTGTACCTTTCATTAGCTTCTAGCTATCTAATACCAGTAATTATCCTCTAATAGCTAATTTTTCTATAAGCTCTGTATATCTTTTTTCACTTTTAGTTCTTACATAACCTAAAAGTCTTTTGCGTTGTCCAATCATTTTGAGCAATCCTTGTCTTGAGGAGAAATCATGGATGTTGCCTTGAAGATGTTTGCTTAATTTTGAGATCCTTGTTGTAAGCATTGCAACTTGAACTTCTACTGAACCAGTATCAGTTGGATGTACTTGATGTGTGTTGATTAGCTTTTGTTTCTCTTCTGTGCCAAGTGACATTTGTTTAGCTTTTCTTATCCTTCAAGTCTAATTTAATCCCTAGCCTTCTATCAAGTGCTCTTTTCACTCAATTTCATAAGAATGACTTTGAGATGTTTATCCATTAGCTCTTCTTTTTCTTTTGCAGATAGGGAATTCAATAATAAAGCATTTTCCTTTTCGTTGGTTGTTATTATTTTAATTGAATCTTTTATTTCATTATCTACATAGCCAAGTGAATTTAGAATTAAATATATTTCATCTATATATTTAGAAAATTGATTAGGCTCTATATCTTTTTTATCGTCATAACTTGTTTCATTATTATCCATAAATCTTTGAAGTTTGTTTCCTAGTTCAACGATTAATCTATCTGCAATTCGTTTACCTATTCCTTGGGTTTTTATTAATAGATTAGATTTTTTATTTTCTATTGCATTTACTAATTGACCAACCTCAAAGTCCTCTAGCAATGCTATACCTATTTGTGGACCTATTCCATTTACAGAGATAATTTCTCGAAATAAATCTCTTTGATTAACCTCTCTAAAACCATATAAGCTTGTAATATCTTCCCGATTTATTTGGTGAATCCATAACTCAATCTTATTAGAATCTTCAGCTTTACCTATTTGTTTTGGTAATAGTTGTATCTCATAACCAACACCACCAACATTTAGAACAACTCCCTTCTTTGAGGACATTTTCCAGGCATGAATTTTTTCACCTTTTAACCAGCTAATCATTATTTAATTTGATTGATTCCTGAGAATATAAAATATACTCAACCACCATCGATTTGGCATCCAACCATTGACCCTCCAACAAGACCAGCAGGAATTGCCCACCAACGATCTTTTCCTCTAGATATTGCAGTAGCGAAGCCAGCACCTAAAATACCACCTGCGATTTTGCCTTCAGAGCAATCATTGTTATCAAATTCATTGTTAGTGTTTGTTAACCCATTATCTGGGCACGGAACTTCTACTGCTTCCTTCCATGTTTTTACATATCCAGGATCATTTCTTGTCCCTGGAATATATTCTTCTCTATATTCGTACCTCGTACAAGTTCTACTTGATGAGTAACCTCTCTGATACTCATCTGCAAGAATTGATGTTGATCCATTGCAAATAAGAACTACTGAAAAAATTAAAGATTTATAATTCATGTTTTTGCTTGTGACATTTTGGATGCACTTATACTAATAATAGTAGAAATAAGTACGCAAATACCACCTAGGTAAATTGAACTTGTTATTGTTTCTTGGAATATCAATACCCCCCATATACTTGCAAAGATAACCTGGGAATAATTTATCGAAGTTGCTTGGCCTGCTGGTAGTAGCCTTAAGCCCTCTGTTATGCAGAGTTGACCAATCTGAGTAAAGATACCAATACCTATGACCCAGAACCAATCTGTTCCGGTAGGTAATATAAAATCATTAATAACAAAAGGGATAGATAAGGGTATAGATACTAAAGGAAAGTAGTAAATAATAACAAGAGGGTGTTCTTTTAAAGAAAGTTTTCTTACACATATATAGGCTAATGATGTCATCAATGCGCCTAATATTGCAATGATTATTCCTACTATTGTTTCTTTAATATTACTGGTGCTTATAAACTCTGGTTGACTAACTAAAAGAATTCCTATCCAACCAATAATGATTGAATATATGATT
>QCJG01000010.1 GCA_003216175.1 Prochlorococcus sp. AG-409-A10
GATTCAAAGCAAAAATCAAAGCTCAGTCTGGCCACCATTTGTCAGATAAAGTTAGAACCGTTCAAACTTAAGAAATGATAGAGGGAGAAGAGAGAGACTGATGATTAAAAATATAAATATTCTTGATAAAATAAAATAATTTTCTAATTCAATGGAAGCATTAGAAGCAAGTTATAAAAGCTACAAACTTCAATCAAGTACAGAAATCGATCCATTCAATAGATACATTGAAGTTTATGGTCTTAAAATAGCTGGTTTAAAAAAAGCAGGAGGCAATGTTGCAGTAGAAGACGAATTTATAAAAAAGATAGCTCAAACAACAAAATTATTACTCAATCCAAAAGATACATCAATTAGTTCCGACTCTCAAATCAAAGCTATTAAACATTTAAAAAATATCAATACATTACAACGAATTGGAGTCGAAGAAATGGATACGTATACCCCAAAATTAAATGGAGATAATTATTCAGGATGGGACACAACAAATGATAAGCATAGCCTTACAGATTTTATATGGCAATTCAACCTTTCTGGTAAATCAGAGAAAACTGCTAACAGTCAAATAACAGAAGTGCTTGAACACTTGCTTCATACACTAGTTAGATTCGCTTTACCAGGTGCATTCCCACAACAATTTTTATTTATTGAAGACAGAAGCCCGGAATATGGCGGTGATATCTCTAAAGAAGAGCCAATACTATCTGGATTACTCTATGAAGCAGCAAAAGAAGCAATAAAGAATGGGGTTTTTGATGCTTCAAGCTACAACCATATGGGAGTGGATAGTTTCACTTATTGGAAAACAGTAATGGTTGAATATCAATACGCCTTAACGTTTGCAGAATGGGGTTATATTGAAAAGTATTCAGGTAGCCTTGATCCCGAATGGTCGGACAATTACCTGACACCCGAAAAAATCAAAGAGGGTAATCCCTTAGGACATAGCTTATATGAAAATTATATTAAGAAAGTAATTAGTAAGCCTTCAAGTTTTGAACTAGAAAAAATATTTAAAGAAAAAAACTTAGGTATATCGGGATACATCGCAAACATAGGGAGCAGCTCAAATGATCAGCTAACTGGAAGTAGTAGCGATGAAACTTTTTTTTCATCAGAGGGATCCGATATAATCGATGGTGGAGCAGGAATTGACATTTCTGTTTATTCTGGAAAATTTTCTGATTATTCCTTTACTAGAAATGTCAATTCCTTAAAAGTTGCCGATCAAAGGTCAGGGAACAAGAATGGAACCGATACTCTCTCAAATTTTGAATACATACAATTTACAGATCAAACAGTAGAAGAATCAAAAGTAGACATTATTAAAACATATAGCGGTGAATTTAGTGATTATAAGTTCTATAAGAAAGAGAATGGTTCATATCAAATCAAAACTAATGATGGCTTTGAAGACATCACCGGTATTCCCTTAATAACTTTTAGTGGAGAAGCAACCGACAGTTCATTCAAGAATGTAAGTGCCATAGTGGATATCAAGGGTAGTTTCGATCAAGTCACGGGCTTAAACACAGATTCTGGAAAAATGTTTAGGCTATATAACGCCTCGTTTAAACGTCTACCTGATCCGGATGGATTGCGTTACTGGATTGGCAACTTTAGCTCTGGCAAAGATGATGAACGAGCTGTTGCCTCTTCTTTCTTAGCCTCTGCCGAATTTAAACAACGTTATGGAGAAAACGTCTCGGATTCAACCTATGTCAATACTCTTTATAAAAACGTTCTCAACAGAGATGCTGACGATAGCGGTTTGAACTATTGGTTAGGTCAACTTAATAGCGGTGCAGAAACGCGCTATGAGGTCCTTTTAGGTTTCTCTGAATCAGTTGAGAACATAGGGCTTTTTTCTGAAATGACGGGTTTGGTATAAAGAAAGAAGTTATTTCTAATTTCAACATAAATACTTAGCACTCTTAAAATATCAAATCGGAAAAATTCAGGCTAACCTATTAAAAAAAGACTGGCTACAGTTAAGTCATTGAAATACAGTAACAAATGCTCGACTATTCCAAAAAACTAAAAAGCCATACAAAAATCAGGAATACCTACTATGGCTAATACTGAATAAGATAGAATATCCTATCTGTGACATGGCAGACAAAACCCATCAAGCCTAGTCATAGCTATAGATCACAAGCAAAAATCACAGTTCAAGCAATACAACAAAAGGTCGGTCCCTTTTTGAGACACTTTGAAATCCGACTAAGTCATTAGAATAAAAATAAGCAATATATTCAATAATTTAATTTAACCTTAAGGGAATCAGCCAAATAAGTACTTAATATTTGTTGCCCATCAAGCAAAGATCGGCTAGAAAAAGTATAAACAACTACAATTCTGGCTTCGACCCATGATTAATGAGAACCTTGTAGAAATCCTTCTAGCTGCAATTCTTGTTTCAAATACCTATGATAAGGATCAGGCTGTAATCAAATGGGGTGGAATAGTAATAGCCGTTGCTGGTGTAGCTTCTGCTTTATTTGCCTAAAAACTAAATATCATTTGATTTCAGCATAATTTAAAATTTGTAATCTGAGCTGCAAATAATTTGCAGCTTTTTTTATGCATTAAATAAACACTCCTTAGCCTGAAATCATGCGAATCTAATACGAACAAAAATCAAGGTTAACTCGAAGTTAAAGCTTAAGAACCAAGTTAAAGCAAAGAAAAAGGCTAAATAAAATGTCAAAAAACATGCTTCGCTCAGAGCAAAGATTTATCAGAAATCTACTGATTGGATTTTTCACCGCATTATTCATTATTTTTGTATTGGCCATTATTAGGCTTTTCCAAACACTGATTATTTATCCAACTGATCAAGAATTCCCAAGCGTAATGATTCAAAGCTGCTACGACGGAGATAAGTGCCAAACAATACAAGGAGAAAAAAAATCAGCCTTCCATATGTTGATATTCCTGAATTGAGAGGTAAAAGAACTGATCCAATTAGAGCGAAAGCAGCAAAAGATTATCTAAATGGTTTAGTTCTTGATTCAACATTAACCATTCGGCGTATTACGAAAGATAGGTATTAAAGAACAATTGCTGAATTATCCAAAGGACCTATAAATATTCCCGAACAACTAGTTGAAAAAGGGTATACACGCATCTATGAAAGGTATGCAAGCAAATGTGAGTGGAGCAATAATAAAAAATGAAACTCCTTAATACTGCGATTGCTTTGGGAGTAGGAGTTGCAACTACCGCCAGCTTATTTGTTCTGAAAGTGCATAAGGATATTGTTGTGGCATCCACTGCTGTAGTTGCAGGGGCGGGGTTGATGATTGCTTTAAGAGATAAAAATATTCAAAATAAAAAAATAAACGATTATGAATACTTCTTTAATAGGGCACAAGATAAGTTTGAAGTTGCTAATTATGAAGGAGCAATACTCGACTACAACAAAGCATTAGAACTTTCACCTACTGAAATTTGTCTTGTCTACTCAATGAGAGGCAATGCAAAACGTAATTTAGGAGATTTTTATGGAGCAATATCGGATCAAAACATAGCATTAGAGCTTGATCCTTTATATGCTGATGCATTTTTCAATAGAAGTAGCGCCAAATTCAAGATGGGAGATTTTGCAGGTGCAATTGACGACTATTCTCAAGTTATAAAAATCAACCCAAAAGACACAGATGCATTTTTTAATCGTGCAAATGTAAAAAAAGAGATTGGAGATATGAAAGCTGCGTGCGAAGACTGGAGAAAAGCAGTAGATCTAGGGGATGAAGAGGCAGCGAAGCTACTGCAGGAGAATTGTGAATGAATCTTTTCCTTACTGTTTTTATCCCAATAGCAATCTTGGGATTCTATACCTCCTCATTATTGAGAAAAATAGTGTTCTAGAATAGATAGCACGAGGATCTCGAAATAGTAGTTCTGCTTGGAACTATGGAATTATCACAATCACATTTCTCTCAATCATAAAATTCTTAGCGACTTGTTAGAGCGATAATTTGGGATGAGCCCATGACGCTAAAATGTTAGACAAGGCTCTATTAAGAACGCTAAGCAACCTTGATATAACTAGTCCGCTATACGTTGAATAAAAACTCCATCACGTCTAGTCATGGCAGTTGATTACGAGCAAAAATCGCGGTTAGACGTAAGTTAGAAGATATGGAAAAAAGTTAGAAGAGATTTTCAATCCTATAAAACATATCACCTCTGTTTATTTCTAAAATGCTACAGCTTCTTGAGAATTAGAATTCAGCTCTCAATAAAAGAGTTCAATCCTTGATAAGAAATTGTACCAATAAATCTCTTATTTACTTGCAAAAGAGGTCAAACATTTTAGTTTTGCGGAATTTTAAAATAATTTTCTTCTTATAATTTAATTACTAAGATAAAATTGGTTATAATATGAAAGTTAAAAATAAAACTTTATGTAGAATGGTAGAGAATCAATCATACCCATTAAATATTATAAACATAAATCCAGAACCAATTGGAATATTCACTTTACCTATTGAAAAACATTTAAATTATAAAAAATCTGCCCAATTAATTGAAAAACAAGCACCAAAAGAATTAAGACAACATTTCCCAACAGAAAAATATACAGCACATATATGCAATAATTATAACCAGAATATTTTCAACCAATTCCAAACACTTTCAAATCTAAAAAAAGATCTAATATTCATGATTCTTACATATATAAAAACAATTGGTCATACTTGCAAAGATGTAGTAATTAACGATGCATGGTTAAATAATTCAAGCAAAAACTCAACTCTGGCTTATCATTATCACAGCAATTCATATATCTCTGGAAATTATTTTATAAACTTTAATCAAGAAATTCATACTCAATTAAATTTTTTAAATGATAGAATTATAAAATATAATTCACCAAATATAACTACACCAAAAAGTCCAGACATCAATACTCTCTACAATTCAAAAACTATTACTTTAAATGCTAAAGAAGGTCAGGTATTCCTTTGGAGAAGTCATAATTCTCATGGATATAGTATCCCTAACAAAGGTGATAAAAGATTAACACTAAGCTTTAATTCAATGCCTAAAACTTGTATTAATTCTGATAAAAGATACTCATTTAGTGTTGTTGATTAATTATTATAAATCAACTCAAAAATCAGGCAATATCATTTTGATAAAGCTGAAAAGCCCGCCAAGTATCCTTGAAGCTTAAACGTTGAATAAAAACTCATAGTAGTCCAGTTATACCAGCCTATTACAGCGATATTTTTGGGTTAGACATAAAAGCTAAAAAGTTAGACAAGCCTCTATTGAGAACGCTCAGAACCCTTGGCATGAATAGTCTGCTATACGTTGAATAAAAACTCCTATACATCAAGTCATACCAATCGATTACAGAGATAAAAACGTGTTAGACCAGTACAACAAAATGTTAGACTAAAGATAGACTATTTGAGACAGCATGAGACAGGTGGGAACCCCCTATCTAATAGATAGCATCTAACTGATTCTCAAACACTACACCTTATTGGGGATAAGGATTGATGAGGTAGAAGATAGTGTTCAACCAGAAGAGATGGCAATAGTATCGGAAAATCCTTATCGCTAAAAAAATCTTCATCTCACCTAAATGCTAATAATTTATTTATTGGAATTTTTCTACATGGATTTTATTGTTAAATAATTCTATGCTTTAGTTTCATACAATGATTTAATGGGAAGTATCTTAATGAAATCGCAAAAGTTGTAACTCATAAATGTTTAATATCTAATTTGAACTCAGTTTTGTAATAACACAATCACGTAAGGAAAATTAAAATTGAGCTAAATTGTATGATATTAAAAAAGTAAAAGCTTTAATAATGCAAGGCTTTGGAGCTCCAAAAAAAAGAAAACGAAAAAAAAATAATAATATTAATGATGACTTTATTAAATTAGAAGAGGCTGAAAAAAAGCTTCTACTTCAAAAGGCATTTAAAAATCATCAAGAAGGGAAAATATCAGTGGCAGAAAAATATTATCAAATCTTCATAGATAAAGGATTTAAAGATCAAAAAGTTTTTATAAGTTATGGAAAAGTCTTAGAACAAAAAGGACATTTTAAAAAAGCAATCGAAATATGGGAAAAGTCGATAAAATTTTTTCCAGAAAGTTATCAAGCTTATTATTGTCTAGGTAATATACTTTTAGATATAGATGAACTTGATAAAGCTGAAAATTATATTCTTAATGCTATAAAATTATTTCCAAATCTTTCTGAAGCTTATTATACTTTAGGCCGGATTCAAACAAAAAAAGATAATTTTAAAGAGGCAGAGAATTCTTTTAGAAAAGCCATTAAAATAGAACCATTTTTTGTAGGTTCCTACATAAATCTAGGGAATACATTACAAAAACTAGGAAAACTAAAACAAGCTGAAAAGTTAATCCGAAAAGCGATAGAAATTAAACCAGATTTAGCCTTAGCTTATTTAAATCTTGGTAATATTCTAAATGAAATAGGGAACACAAATGAAGCCGAAGAGTCAATCCTAAAAGCTATTGAAATTCAACCTGATTTCGCAGCAGCATACTCTAATTTAGGTATAATGTTTATCGAATCTGGAAAACTAAAAGAAGCCCAAGAACTTTTTAAATCAGCAATAAAATTAGATCCTTCTGATTCAAAAAATTACTTTAATCTAGGAAAAATATCAAGAATTTTAGAAGATTATAAAAATGCGGAGATATATGTTAGACAAGCCATCGAATTGAATCCAAACTTTGAAGAAGCAAGGCTCTTATCAAAGGAAATTATTAAAAGCGTTGACAACTTAAAACAATTTACTTTACCTGAAGATTTTGAGCTTTTAAGAAACAAAATGCCCTCACTTAAAGAATTAAATAAACTCTTTTCTGATTCAAATATTGAAACTCACGAAACGAAAAAGCTATGCTTAGCTTTAAAAAATAGTGATTTTTTTCTAAGTATTGTTCATAAGTCTAAAAAATTACTTTATGGATTTATACGTGTAACTAGTGATAAAGGTTTTAATGCAAGCTTGAGAGATTTAAGTATCAAAAAAGTAGATAATGAAAAACTATTAATAGGTCATCTTATTAATAGTGCTATAAACATTATTAGACGAGAACTTCCAGGATGCAATATTTCAATCGTTTGTTCTTCGATAACTTTAGAAGTACTTAAGGATTTTGACTTTAAAATCAATCATGATGGTCGTAAATTTATGAAAATAAAACTTAATTCTCAGAATTGAATATTTTAATCTGTCTTAGCTAAGACTAAAAGCTCTTGCAAATGATTGTGTTACTAACTATCTCTTATCAATAGATAAGAAGCAAACACTGCCACCACTTAAATCTATCACTCATTTATTAGAACAGTATAAATTTAGTGCCAAATCAAAAGATGGATATCTCATATTACATATCTTAGGAACTCAAGTTTTAGAACAAAAAAACCTAAAAAAGTCAGACTAAACGTTAGATAAAGCTTTATTCTTACTCATCAAAAGATTTCGCATGACAACATTTCTATACGTTGAATAAAAACTCCATCACGTCTCCTTCATTAACTACATATTCTTTTCCTTCACTTCTTAGCCAACCTTTGTTTCGAGCTTCAGCCAAAGACCCTGCTTCAAGGAGTTTTTTATATGAAATTGTTTGAGCTCGAATAAATCCCTTTTCAAAATCTGTATGAATCACCCCAGCTGCTTGAGGAGCTGTCATTCCATCAGTAATAGTCCAGGCTTTAGTTTCTTTTTCTCCAGTAGTGAAATAAGTGCTTAAACCCAATAATCGGTATGTAGCTTTAATAAGACTAATTAAACCTCCTTCTTCAACTCCCAAACCATTTAAATAATCATCTCTTTCCTCTTCACCCAATTCAATCAACTCAGCCTCAACTTGCGCTGAAATCTTTACACACTCAGAACCTTCTTTCGTTGCGAGTGTATTTACTTCTTCTGAAAAGGAATTACCATTTGAAAGTTCTTCTTCCCCAAGATTAGTTGCATAAATAATTGGTTTTGCTGTTAATAAACCTAATGGTTTAATTAATTTTTTTTCTTCATCAGTTAATGAAACACTCCTAACTGCATTTTCATTTTCCAGGGCTTGGCACAATTTTTCCAATACCTCATCTTCCGACTTTGCTTCTTTATTTGTACTTATTTGTTTTTTTAATCTAGTTCTACGTTTTTCGATCTGGTTTAAATCAGACAATGCTAATTCTAAATTTATTATCTCAATATCTCTTGATGGGTCTACTGATCCAGAAACATGAATAACATCATCATCGCTAAAACACCTAATCACATGAACTATTGCATCCACCTCCCTTATATTTGCTAAGAATTTGTTGCCCAGCCCCTCACCTTTACTTGCTCCTTTTACAAGACCAGCAATATCAACAAACTCCATTCGAGTTGGAATAATTTGCTTACTATTACTAAGTTCACCAAGCAAATTCAAACGTTGATCCGGTACTGAAACAGAGCCTACATTGGGTTCAATCGTACAAAAAGGAAAATTTGCTGCTTGAGCTTGAGCATTCGCGACAAGAGCATTAAACAAAGTGGACTTTCCAACATTTGGGAGTCCAACGATTCCGGCCTTAAGCATTGAAATGGGTCTTTGAAAGACACCAGCTGATTAATTTGACTAAATTAAACCCAATAGTGCCCTTTAACAGCGAAAATATAGTTATAAATCTCCAAAGGAAAGTTTTTAAGCTCTTTCTTTACATCGTCCAAACTTCTAAATTTCTTTTGCACTTAATTTTAAAAAATGATTTGGAAAAATTTAAAAAAGAAAAAAATTGTAGGCCTCATAGCACTTTCGGTCTTAGGTGTTGGTGGGATTAGTTTTAAGCTTTCACAAGGGAATGGATCTAATAAAGACATAACTGAATTTACGATTGCAGCTGAAAGCGGCAGCTTGCCTGGTTTGATAACAGCAAGTGGTGAGTTAAAAGCGAATAAAAGCGTTAATGTGAGCCCAAAAAGACAAGGAATACTTGATGAAATTTTCGTGGAAGAAGGAGATCAGATAAAGAAAGGCGATTTAATTGCAAAGATGGATTTTGGAGACTTGGAATTTAGAATTGACGAAATAAAAGCTAATTATGAAACTCAAAAAGCAAGTTACCTAAGAAGGAAGATGCTCTTCAATGAAGGTGCTATAAGTGCAGAAGAGTATGAAGAATATAAAAATAGATTTTTAAGAAGCGAAGCAAAATTCAAACAACTAGAAGTCGAAGAAAACGAAACAAAAATAAGAGCACCATTTCAAGGAGTAATAACAAGCAGATACGCAGTCCCTGGTGCATTCGTGACTCCTACAACCTCTGCATCTTCATCAAGAGAAGGGGGAGCAACAAGTTCATCAATAGTAAAACTTTCTCAGGGCCTTGAAATAGTTGCGAAAGTTCCTGAGAGTGATATAGGCAGAATAAAAACAGGACAAGAAGCCACAATTAGAGTAGATGCTTTTCCTGATAAGCGTTTTAAAGCAGTTGTTTCCAAAATCTCTCCAAGCGCCATCAAGAATAACAACGTAACTTCATTTGAAGTTACGTTGTTATTAAGTAATAAGCCTGAAGATTTACGTCTGGGTATGACTTCTGATATCAATTTTCAAACGGGAGCGACCAAAATCAATACGCTTATTCCAACTGTTGCAATTGTCACGGAAGAAGGAAAAGCTGGAGTACTTGTAGTTGGAAATAACAATCAACCAACATTTAAAAAAGTTGAATTGGGTACAAGTAGTGGTAGTAAGACTGCAATAATATCTGGATTAGAACCAGGAGAGAAAGTTTTTATTGATCTTCCTCCTTGGGCTAAAAAAAGAAAAAATTAATAAATTAATCTCATCATGAATGTTTCATGAAAGAAATAAAAAAGCCAACTTTATTATTGGTTGATGGCCATTCTTTAGCTTTTAGAAGTTTTTATGCTTTTAGCAAAGGAGGAGAAGGAGGACTTACCACAAAGGACGGATTTCCTACAAGTGTCACCTATGGTTTTCTAAAAAGCCTTTTAGATAATTGCAAATCTATCAAGCCTAAAGGAATCACAATTGCTTTTGATACTGCTGAGCCAACATTTCGCCATAAGGAAGATCCAAACTACAAAGCCAATAGAGATGTAGCACCAGACATATTTTTTCAAGATTTAGATCAGCTTGAAGAGATTCTCAAAGAAAGTCTCAATCTATCTATATGCAAAGCTCCTGGATATGAGGCTGATGATGTCTTAGGAACACTCGCCAATGATGCCTCTGATAAAGGATGGAGTGTCAGGATCCTTTCTGGAGATAGAGACCTATTTCAATTAGTGGATGACAAAAGAGATATCGCAGTCTTATACATGGGTGGAGGTCCTTATGCAAAAAGCGGAAATCCTAAACTGATTAATGAAGAGGGAGTGAAAGAGAAACTTGGAGTTAATCCAAACAAAGTTATTGATCTTAAAGCCTTAACTGGTGATAGCTCAGATAATATTCCTGGCGTCAAAGGAGTCGGTCCAAAAACAGCCATAAATCTTCTAAACGAAAACAATGATCTTGATGGAGTCTATAAATCACTCCAAGAGCTAGAGGAAGAGGGCGAGAAAGCCAAACGAGGTGCCATAAAAGGAGCAGTAAGATTAAAGCTAAGGGCAGACAGAGATAATGCATATCTCTCAAGAAAACTTGCAGAAATATTGATTAAAATTCCTATAAATCCAAAAATAAAACATAACTTAGAAGGTATTAACGAATCAAAACTAGCTGAAAACCTTGAAAAACTTGAGTTACATAGTTTATTAAAACAAGTTTCAACTTTTAAAGCTCTATTTTCTAAAGAAGGCTTATCAGAACAAGATAATAATCTCTCATCAAAAGAAAGTAAGGTCGTTAATAATAAGAGTGAGAAGAATGAAATAGCTAGCCTTAATAAAACAAAAGAGATTCCTAAGATAGAACCTAAGATAATAGACAATTTGGAAGAACTTAATAATTTTGTTGCACAAATAATGAAATATACAGATGAGAAGAAACCAATAGCCATTGATACAGAAACAACGAGTTTAAATCCTTTTAAAGCTGAACTTGTTGGCTTAGGATTTTGTTTTGGTGAATCATTGAAAGATATAGTTTATATACCAATAGGACATCGAAATAAAGAAGAGGATTTAATAGGAACGAATCATATAAATCAATTAAAGATTGAAGAAGTTATCTATGCACTTCAGGATTGGTTCTCTAGCAATGAAAATCCTAAAACACTACAGAATGCAAAATATGACAGACTGATTTTACTAAGACATGGGATTATATTAAATGGCGTTGTAATTGATACTTTACTTGCAGATTATATATGTGATGCAACTCTTAAACATAGTCTAGATGAAATTGCTTTTAGAGAATTTGGATTTAAGCCCAAAAGTTTTTTTGATATTGTCAAAAAAGGAGAAGACTTCTCTTATGTTGACATCAAGGCTGCAAGTATGTACTGCGGAATGGACGTTTATTTAACAAGAAAATTAGCAATTATTTATATTAATAGATTAAAAGATAAAAGTACAAAATTAATAAAATTACTCAAAGAAGTTGAACAACCACTTGAGCAAGTATTAGCGGAAATTGAATCGACCGGTATCATTATTGATACTCCTTATCTAAAAGATTTATCTTTAGAGTTTACAAAAACATTAAATACTATCGAGGAGGAAGTTTATAAGATTGCAGGAAGTGAGTTTAACCTTTCATCACCTAAACAATTAGGTGAATTACTTTTTGAGAAACTTGATTTAGATAGGAAAAAATCAAGAAAAACAAAAACTGGATGGAGTACAGATGCAGGTGTATTAGAAAAGCTGGAATCAGACCATCCAATAGTAAAAATGATCATTGAATATCGCACTATAAGTAAGTTGCTTAATACTTATGTAGATGCTTTGCCTCAGCTTATTGAGAAAGAAACTGGAAGAGTGCATACAGATTTCAATCAAGCTGTAACAGCTACTGGGAGATTAAGTAGTAGCAATCCAAATCTCCAAAATATACCTGTCAGGACTGAATTTAGTAGACGAATAAGAAAAGCTTTTCTTCCGCAAAAAGATTGGAAACTTCTAAGCGCAGACTATTCACAAATTGAACTTCGTATACTCACACATCTTTCAGGGGAAGAAGTACTAAAAAATGCTTATTTAAAAAACGAAGATGTCCACTCTTTAACAGCAAAAATTTTATTTGAAAAAGATGCCATTGACGCCGATGAAAGAAGAATAGGAAAAACAATTAATTTTGGGGTTATTTATGGTATGGGTGCTCAAAGGTTTGCAAGATCAACTGGTGTTTCATTAATAGAAGCAAAATATTTTTTAAGTAAATTCAAAGAACGTTATCCAGCCGTTTTTAAATTTTTAGAATATCAAGAAAGACTTGCCCTAAGCCAAGGGTTTGTTGAAACATTGCTTGGGAGAAGAAGATATTTTCATTTCAATAAAAATGGGCTTGGAAGACTTCTGGGAACTCCACCAAATGAAATTGATTTAACTACCGCCAGAAGAGCAGGAATGGAAGCACAACAATTAAGGGCCGCGGCAAACGCGCCTATTCAAGGCTCAAGTGCAGACATAATTAAACTTGCAATGATTCAATTGCATTCCGCTTTAAGAAAGACTGGACTAGCAGCGAAGATTCTACTTCAAGTGCATGATGAACTCGTACTAGAAGTTGATCCCATAGATTTGGAAGAAACAAAACGACTTGTCCAAAACACTATGGAAAATGCTGTTAAACTTAGCGTCCCTCTTATCGTTGAAACTGGCGTTGGAGTAAATTGGATGGAGGCAAAATAGTTGCTGACAAATTCAATAATTTCTCAAATTTTCATCTAAGAAATTGTCCTTAAAATTCACAAACACCTTATCCAAAAAGAAAGAGGATTTTATTACTATAAATCCTAATCAAGTTAAAATATATTGTTGCGGTGTAACTGTTTACGACCTCTGTCATCTTGGTCATGCAAGAAGTTATCTAAATTGGGATGTATTAAGACGGTTTTTAATTTGGAAAGGATTTGAAGTTAAATTTGTGCAAAACTTCACTGATATTGATGACAAAATTATTAATCGAGCAAAGAGAGAAGGATGTTCTACTGATGAATTAAGTAAAAGAAATATTGATGAATTTCATAAAGATATGGATACGCTTTCCATTCTTAGACCAAGTAGTATGCCAAGAGCAACAAAATGCCTGCATCAAATTATTAATTTCATAGAAGAATTAGAACAAAAGAAAGTAGCTTACTCATCAAATGGTGATGTTTATTTTTCAGTAGATAAACATAAAAATTATGGAAAACTTAGCGGAAGAGAAATTGAGAATCAGATAGATAATGCAGCAGGACGTTTGAAAATTAATCAAGAAGAAAGTAAAAAGAATTCACTTGATTTTGCTCTTTGGAAAAGTTCCAAATCAGGTGAGATTAGTTACTCCTCTCCTTGGGGGAATGGCAGACCAGGTTGGCATATAGAGTGCTCAGCAATGGTTAAACAAGAGTTAGGAGAAAGTATTGATATTCACCTTGGTGGATCAGACCTGATATTTCCTCACCATGAGAATGAAATAGCTCAATCAGAAGCCTGCAATGGGAAAGAATTAGCAAAATACTGGCTTCACAATGGGATGGTTAATGTTAGTGGTGAAAAGATGAGTAAATCACTAGGGAATTTTACAACTATTAGATCGTTATTAGAGGAAGGTATTTCACCTATGACTTTGAGATTTTTTGTCTTACAAACTAACTATCGAAAGCCCCTGGATTTTACTGAAGAAGCACTAAAAGCTGCTTCAAAAGGATGGGAAAGATTAAATAACTGCCTTTCTTTTGGTTATATTTACAAAATAAAAGATCAAGATATAAATAGAATTAAGCTAGATAAACCTATAAAAAAATCTATCAATAGAGAGCTTGATGAAAACTCATTTAAATTATTATTAGACTTTGAAAAATATATGGATGATGATCTAAATACATCCGGAGCTTTATCTATTCTTTTTGAACTCTCTCAACCAATTAGGAAGTACATAAATTTCTTAAAAGGAAAGAATATTAATGAAGTTGAAAAAGATGAATTTAATCAAGTTTTTAATAAATGGCAACTACTTTCTGAGTTAGCAGGAGTTCTAGGGTTAAAAGTAAATTTAAAGCAAGAATCTACTAAAAACAAACTAGAAATTGATAGTAATAAAATTGAAGAACTTATCAAAAAGAGATCCTTAGCAAAAACTAATAAAGACTTTTTACTCGCTGATAAAATAAGAACTGATTTGAGAAATATTGGGATTGAATTAATCGACAAGCCTAAAGGTTTAACTGAATGGAAACTACTTTCAGATTAAGCAAATGTTTCTATTGTAGATAACACTGTTAAATAAAGTCCAATAGCAATAACTGGTGGAGACACCCAGCGAAGCATAAACTTTAGATACCTTCTAACTCGTAAATTAGAATTAGAATTTGAAAGATCCTCATCATAATGATTTGGAACAATCCAGCCCAAAAGAATTGAAATCAGAAGACCACCTAATATCAAGAGTGTATTACAAATAGCATCGGACTTTCCTAGAAAGTCTGTAGAGATAGCAGAAGGTATTCCAATTACGAAAATCAATAAAGTTGAAGTCCAGACAGCCTTCTTCCTACTCCAATTAAGCCTGTCCATAAAAGAAGATACTGGTACTTCCATTAACGAAACAGAAGAAGTAATAGCAGCTATAAAAGCCAATCCAAAGAAAACAGCAGCAATTAATCTCCCAAACAATCCAAGATTTGCAAATCCAGTTGGAAGAGCAATAAATAAAGTCCCAACGGTTGATTCACTTATAACATCTTTTAAACCAAAACTCATCACAACTGGGAATGTAATCAGCCCGGCAAGTAAACCCACAGCAGTATCTAAAGTTGCGACTCTCAAAGCTTCTTTAGGAAGGTGATTTTTACGATTGAGATATGAAGAATAGGCAACCATAATTCCAATACCCAAACTTAAAGAAAAGAAAGCCTGTTTGAATGCATTACTTATTGTGTTTTTATCAAAAAGTTGAGATGAATCCCATTTAAGTAAAAACGATGTATATCCTTCCCATGCCCCAGACAAAGTTGCAGCCCATATAGCTAACAACAAAAGGAGTCCAAATAAAAATGGCATAGCCCATCTTGTTAGTTTTTCTATGCCTCCGCGAACACCTGCAACAACAACAAAAGCAGTTAACAACAAGCTAATTATTTGGCCTACAAATACACTGTTACCACTACTAATTTTACCGAAAAATTCTCCCGCCTCAGTCATGTCTGAGGGTAGGCCAATGAATAAGGAATGGAAGAAAGTATCAATTGTCCACCCCATTATCACCGCGTAATAGGAAAGAATTCCACAAGAAGCTATTGCAAACAACCATCCTAAAGGCTTCCAATTCTCTCCAGCAGCTTTGATTGGCGCAATAAAAGGACTACTTGCAGTACTTCTTCCCAAGACCATCTCTGCAACTAATACAGGTAGGCAAACAACTAAAACTATCAATACATAAAGAATAAGAAACGCAAGTCCACCGCCTTGGGATGACCTATAAGCAAAGCCCCAAAGATTACCAAGACCTACCGCACTACCAGCCGCGGCAAGTGCGAATCCCAGTCCTGATCTCCATTGTTCCCTTTCTTGCATAATAAATCTCTATTAAAATCCAGAAGAAACTGGTAAATACCTAACTGGGTTATACCTTTAAATGGGAGACTGGTCATACTTGCCTTCACAATGTGAAAGCCATAAGCGTTTTAGGCTCAACAGGATCTATTGGAACTCAAACCCTTCAAATTGCAGAAGAGTTTCCCGATCAATTCAAAATTGTTGCACTAACAGCAGGAAAGAACCTTGATTTAGTAATCAAACAAATTCAAACTCATCAACCGGAAGTTGTTTCACTAGCGGATGAATCTTATTTACCAGAACTGTCTAGGAGAATAAACAGTCTCAATGTAGATTCAAAAATATTCAAAAAGCCCTTATTGATAGCGGGAGCCGAAGGACTCAATACTGCAGCGGCTTGGGGAAGTGCAGATCTTGTTGTAACTGGAATAGTTGGCTGTGCTGGCCTATTACCAACACTTGCAGCTATTGAAGCAGGGAAGGACCTAGCTTTAGCAAATAAAGAAACTCTTATTGCAGCAGGACCAGTTGTCATTCCTGCTTTAAAAAAAAGTGGAAGTAGGCTCTTACCCGCAGATTCTGAACACTCAGCGATATTTCAATGCCTCCAAGGAACGCCATGGGCTGACAATGCAAAGCTCTCAACTGGAGTGCCTACTCCTGGATTTAAATCCATACAATTAACTGCATCAGGTGGAGCTTTTAGAGATTGGAAAGCAGAAGATTTAGCGAAAGCAACTGTCGAGGATGCGACTAGCCATCCTAATTGGAGCATGGGAAAGAAAATAACTGTAGATTCTGCAACCCTTATGAATAAGGGACTAGAAGTCATTGAAGCGCATTATCTTTTTGGTCTTTCATATGACCAAATCGAAATCATTATCCATCCACAAAGCATCATTCATTCGATGGTTGAATTGGATGATTCATCAGTTTTAGCTCAATTAGGATGGCCAGATATGAAGCTCCCTATTTTATATTGTTTAAGTTGGCCTGGTCGACTTAAAACACCTTGGCCAAGATTAAAGCTTACTGAGGTAGGTAATTTAACTTTTAAGGAGCCAGATACTAAAAAATATCCATGCATGGAACTTGCTTACAGCGCTGGCAATTCAGGAGGCACAATGCCCGCAGTACTTAATGCCGCTAATGAAAAAGCAGTAGAGCTATTTCTAGAAGAAAGATTTAAATTTATCGATATTCCAAAAGTAATTGAGGCGATTTGCGAGAAACATAAATGTGACCTTAATCTAAATCCAAGCCTTAGTGAAATTCTTGAAATTGACAGCTGGGCTAGAAAAGAGGTCTTAGATTATTCAGAAAAAAATATTACAAAGATTGCGTTGTCAGATTAAATAATTTTCAAAGATAAGAACCATTTAGAAACAACTTGATCCCCCCAACAACCTTGAACTCCATGAAATCCATTATGTCCACCTTTTTCAGTAAAAATAAATTTATTAGCTTTTTGATTATTAGAAAATTTCATTTTTTCCATTAGTTTTTCAGCAGCTAAAGAAGGGACCCAAGGATCATCTTTAGATTGGATAAATAATGTTTTAGGAAGAGATTTTTCATTTTTAATAAGAGGGAAGAAAGGAGAGGCTTTTGCATAATATTCGCCAACATCTTTGTATCCCCACCTCGGAGCAGTTATCAAATCATCAAAAGATCTAATATCATTTATTGTTCTTTTTTTATCTTTTTTATTTATTAATAATGCATTCTTTTCTCGTTCCTCTATCCCAAAGGGATCTTCTAAAGTCTGTCTAATCAAGCGATTTAATAACCATTTCTGATAAATAAAATTTCTCGGCCTTTCAATAGAAGAACTACATTCATTCAAATCCAAAGGACTACTAATACATACCAATCCATCTAATAAAGACTCATCACACATACAAGCATTTAAAAGAATAGTTCCACCCAAAGAGATTCCCGCACCAAAAAGAGGAATATTTTTTGAAGCTTGATAATCATCAGTTAATTGGGATGAAATCTCTCTGGCTCGTCTTAATACAGGAATCAAATCACTGTTGCATTCAGCAGCATAGGTACCATCAACAAATTCCCTACAAGGATCTGAACCTCTCAGATTAAGTTTCAAAACTGCAAAATTTGATTGCACCAAAGCATTCGCCATTCTGGTCAAACCTCTTCTGCGAGTAGAACCACCAAGTCCATGCAGAAGTAGAACCAAACCATTGATGCGCAATGGACTTGATGGCTTATCCAAGTAGGCAACTAATGATCCTCCACCTGTTTTTCTACTTTTAAGAGGCGGTACATTTATACGTATTTCTGATGAGTGGACATCAGGCAATTCATCTGAGGCAAAAGTATCTCTTAGTGTCTGAAGGTCAGGACCAATCCAGGGAATACGCTCTTTAAAAGGGCTTATCCCTAGATCTGAAAGTAAATCTTCTCTTTTAAAATTATCCTTTACTCCCAACTCCAAGCTCCTTTAATTCCAATAAAAGATCTCCAAGAACCTTTTTTGCATCTCCAAAGACCATTGAAGTATTTTGCAAATCAAAAAGGTCATTTTTTATTCCTGAATATCCAGCACTCATTCCTCTCTTAATAACAAATACAGTTCTAGCTTCTTGAACATCTAAAACTGGCATTCCATATAAAGGTGAAGTCTGATCATTCTTGGCCTGAGGGTTAACCACATCATTCGCACCTAGAACCAATACAACATCCGTCGCAGGGAATTCAGGATTGATTACATCCATTTCTTTTAATTGCTCATAGGGAACATCTGCTTCCGCCAACAGAACGTTCATATGACCAGGCATTCTTCCTGCAACAGGATGAATTGCATATGTGACTTCAATGTCGGCATTTTCTAAAACTCTAGTGACCTCTCTTAGCGTGTGCTGAGCCTGAGCCACAGCAAGACCATAGCCAGGAACAATTACTACTCTCTCTGCCGCCTCAAGAGTAAGTGCACATTCTTCTGGGCTGCAACTAGTTATATTTGTATATTCTCCCCCACCACCTCCTGAAGCAGCAGAACTAGCACCAAGTGCACCACCAAATAATACAGAGACCAAAGATCTGTTCATGCCAGCGCACATCACTTGAGTAAGTATCAATCCAGCAGCTCCAACCATTGCACCAGCAACAATCAAAAGTTGACTACCAACAACAAAGCCTGCTGCTGCTGCTGCGACTCCGGAGTAGCTATTTAGCAGGGATATAACTACTGGCATATCGGCTCCACCAATAGGAAGAGTCACTCCAATACCAAGCAAAGATGAAGCAACTACAATAAGAAAAAGACCATTTTGTCCATCGATTGAAAGATAGATTCCACCTATCAAAGCAATAACAGCACATAGAATATTAAAGAAATGTCTTGCTTTGCTTTGGGTCCAAGAAGGAGTAGAAAGCCAGCCTTGAAGCTTGGCCATTGCAACAATTGATCCAGAGAATGTAATGGCTCCAACAAAGAGTGAAACTACTATTGAGAAATTTCTAATAAGTTCACCGACCACACCATCTGAGCCGTCTGTAGATGGAAACAAAGCCACTCCAAGTGCCACCAATAGCGATGACATCCCTCCACAACCGTTAAACAAAGCTACTATCTCAGGCATTGCAGTCATTGGAACCCTTTTAGCAGTTAAGGCGCCTAAAAGGCCTCCGATTAAAGTTCCACAAATTATCCAAATCCAAGAGTTAATAGAAATGCCTATGGTTCCTTGAGAGTTAAGCAACACTCCAAAAGCAGCCAATATCATTGCAATGGCGGCAAGCCTATTTGCCTCTCTTGCTGATCTAACTTTTGAAAGGCCTTTAATACCTAAAGCAAGCAATAAAACTGCCAGTAGATCAATAGCAAACTTAACAGGAGCAATAAATGTCATAAGAAATAATCCTATTTACGAGTTTTTTTACGACTAAACATTGCAAGCATCCTGTCTGTAACCAGAAAGCCTCCAATAACATTAAACAAAGCAAATCCAAGAGATATTGATCCGATTATTAGTAGAGGTAAATTGTCTCCTGATTTTATTATTAATGTTAAAGCTGCAAGCATCGTGATGCCTGAAATTGCATTAGCCCCACTCATTAGTGGAGTGTGCAAAGTTGGAGGGACCTTACCTATAAGCTCCAACCCCAAAAGGCTTCCAAGGAGAAGAACCCAAAGAGCCTCACTAAAAAAACTCATTACTTAATTCCTCCATTCTCAATAATTTCTGATTTGAGTATTACTCCATCCTTACTAATCAAAGAACCAGCAATAAGCTCATCATCGTTATCAATTAAAAACTTACCCTGTTTAAACATTGGCTGAAGAAGAGACAATAAATTTCTCGAATATAAAGAACTGGCATGATTAGGTATTGAACTAGGAAGATCAGAAGCTCCAACTATCTTGACCCCTTTTCTAACAATAGTTTCTCCTGGTTTTGAACATGCACAATTTCCACCACTAAGCACAGCAAGATCAACGACTACCGAACCAGGACGCATATTATCCAACATATTCTCATCAATAAGTCTGGGGGCTTTTTTACCAGGCACCTGAGCAGTACAAATTGCCACGTCAGCTTCAGATAATTGAGTTGCCAATTCTTTTCTTTGTGCAATCAGAAATTCATCCGAAACTTGTTTTGCATATCCTCCAGATTCTGAAGGGGTTTCGTCAATCTTTGGAAGTTCAATAAATCTTGCGCCTAGTGATTCAACTTGCTCTTTTACAGCCTCCCTGATATCACTCACATAAACCACAGCACCTAGTCTTTTTGCTGTTGCTATAGCTTGCAATCCTGCTACTCCAGCACCTAAAACAACAACTTTTGAAGGTTGAATGGTACCAGCAGCAGTCATCAACATTGGGAAGTATCGATCGAGGGCACTAGCTGCTAAAAGTACGGATTTATATCCAGCTATATTTGCTTGGGAGGATAATGCGTCTGATGACTGTGCTCTGCTAATTCTGGGTAGTAACTCCAAAGCTATTGCAGAAATTTTTTTGGATTTTAATATTTCTGCTAATGATAAATTTCCGTAAGGATCCAGTAAGCCCACGAGAAAAGAGCCAGGTTTTAAATGTAAGAGAAATTTTTCGTCAGGAGGCTGAACGCACAAAACAATATCAACAATTTTTTTTACTTCATGATTTTCCTTCTCAACCAATTCAGCACCAGCATCCAAATAAGTATTATCTAAAAAACCAGCAGCTTCTCCTGCTCCTTTTTCAAAAAATATTTTGCAGCCGAGGTCCAAAAACTTTTTAACAGTTTCTGGAGTAGCTGAAACGCGTGTTTCCCCTAAAGCAGATTCGAAGGGAATTAAGAAACTAACCAAAGTAAAAATATTTATCCTGCTTCAGATTAGGAGAGGAAAGGTTTGAATACCAGCATTTTTAGTTAAGAAAGGTTTTCCTAATAGTTTTCCTTGGCTATGAAGGAAATGAGAAAATGTTATCGATCAAGAAAAAATGAGCATCACCGCGATCGAATGTCCTGATGGTGTGTGTCATAGCCATCACGGTGGCCATGCTGTTCCAAGAACAGCTATGCAAAAAAACCTGCAAAGTCACGGAAAAGAATGGTGTGAGCGGTTAGCAGAACGAATTTACGAAATGTCTGTAGACACTTTTTCTCAGACAGTGATGCCAAGCCTGCATTCCTCAGGATGGCAAAGGAAACATCTTGACTGGGAATTTAAACTTGCAAATAAAGAATCTGAACCAGACGAAGCTTTAGTTGAAGGGATTATCAACGCTACTGAAAGTTTTTTAAGAAGCAGCGAAGTTCATCGATTATTTATTCAAGAACTTGTCCAAGGAACATTTGCCGAAGCAAAAGATGACAAATTACCTTCTAAAGCCGTTAGGAAAGTAATAGAGAATGAAATAATAGTAATGATTGAAGGTAAAAAAGAAGAATTAACAAATAAGATTGCAAAAGCATTAGAGGAAGAAGCTAATGGCGATTTTGATTTAGCCAAAAATGCAGCGATTGAGGGTATTAATGATGTTGAAAAACTTTTAATTAATCATACAGAATCAGTCTAATTTATTAGCAAATAAAATATTAAATAATCGTATCACCTAATGAACAATAGTGAAGGTATTCAAAAGAATACCTTCTACTTTCTAAAATATTAAGGAAACCTTAAATCTTAAGCGATAATTACTTTTTCCAGACAAAACGCAAATTTGTACCAAAAAACACAAGTTAACCTCCATTGGCGTGTCAAGGTGTTGTCGTTGGGGATTAATTATGAATGCTTCTTTCAGCAAGAGAATAAGTATCGCAAGCTGTTGGGCTGCAAGCAGAATAGCTTTACTTGATAGCGTTGAAAGATACGAAGATAGTTACGCTATCAACCAAGAATTCTGTGAATGGATTACATGTATCAACACTTACCCTGAGGGATTAAAAGCTTCAACTTTGCAAGTTCCCGATTTTCAAAAAGAAATTTTTGACGCTGATGAACTTTTAGAGCTTTGAATTTTAATAAATTTGAGATTTAAAATAATCCTTCTTATTCTTTAAATACACTTTCAAGATTTTTTCTTATATCGTGTAGTCAGTCTTATTTTGGTATGGCATGCCAGCCGAGAAAAAAGAATTTAAAACTGAAAATTTAGTAATTCTAGGCTCAGGACCAGCTGGTTACACCGCTGCTATATATGCGGCAAGAGCAAATCTTCAGCCATTACTTATTACTGGTTTTGAAAAAGGTGGAATCCCTGGTGGTCAACTAATGACGACAACATTTGTAGAGAATTTCCCAGGTTTCCCTAATGGAATTCAAGGACCAGAATTGATGGATTCAATCAAAGCGCAAGCTGTTAGATGGGGGACAAAGTTAATTGAAGAAGATGCAATATCAATTGATCTAAGCAAAAGGCCCTTTTCTATTGTTACTTCCACTCAAAATATTAAATCAAACTCGTTAATCATCTCAACCGGAGCAAGCGCCAATCGACTTGGCCTTAAAAACGAGAAGTTATTCTGGAGCAAAGGTATTAGTGCCTGTGCAATTTGCGACGGGGCAACTCCTCAATTCAGAAATGAAGAATTAGCAGTAGTTGGAGGTGGGGACTCAGCTTGTGAAGAAGCTGAATATCTCACTAAATACGGAAGCCATGTACATTTATTAGTTAGATCAAAAAAGTTAAAGGCCTCTGCAGCAATGGCCGATCGAGTAGAAGCAAACTCTAATATTACTATTCACTGGGAGACTGAACTTTTAGATGTTTTAGGTAATGAATGGCTGGAGAAATTAAAAGTTAAACGAAAAAATACCAACCAGGAAGATGAAATTTTAGCTAAAGGCCTTTTTTATGCAATTGGACATACTCCCAATACATCTTTGTTCACAAATCAGTTAAGTACAGACTCAAAAGGTTACTTACTAACAGAACCTGGAAGACCAGAAACTTCTTTGGAAGGTGTTTATGCAGCGGGAGATGTTGCTGATTCAGAATGGCGTCAAGGTGTTACCGCTGCAGGCAGTGGTTGCAAAGCAGCTCTAGCAGCTGAAAGATGGCTATCTACAAATAAACTAGCAACTCTCATCAAACGAGATGAATTAGAGCCATCAAAGGCTGAGACAACAAAAACTTTAGAAATTAGTAATGAGGACAATTTCGATCCCGAAAAAACCTGGCAAAAGGGAAGTTATGCACTTAGAAAGTTGTACCATGAGACACAAAAACCTCTTTTTGTAGTATATACATCTAGTAGTTGTGGGCCTTGCCACATACTCAAGCCTCAACTTCAAAGAGTTCTTAACGAATCAAATGGGAAAGCAATAGGTGTTGAGATTGACATTGAGAACGACCAAGAAATTGCTAAACAAGCCGAAGTGAGCGGAACTCCAACTGTACATCTTTTCAAAAACAAGGAATTAAAAAAACAATGGAAAGGTGTTAAAGCAAGAAGTGAATATAAATCCGCGTTAGATGAACTAGTGGATTAGCGAATTATCTTTTCCTTGGCCCTCCTGGTCTATTGCCGCCTTGTCTTCCTCCTCCAGGACCTACGTTTCTTTCTCTATATGTAATACGACCTCTTGTTAAATCATAGGGACTTATTTCAACCAGAACTTTATCTCCTGCAAGCAATTTTATTCTAAATTTTGTCAATTTTCCTGCGGCCCTACACAAGCATTGATGTCCAGCAGGCTGTTCAAGAGTTACAAGATAGAATCCATTTCCTTGCTCTTTTTCAATCACGCCGGATGTTTCAATCATGTGTTTTTTTTTGCATCACTAATTAACCAAAATAATTGTATTCTAAAAAGTCTTTAATTAACCAAAAAATGTATATTTAACTAAAAATGTCTTGCAACTCTCGAGCAGTTTGAAATTGTCCATAATAATAATTTGCAGAAGCTCTTAAACCGGCATCAGACAATCCATCAAAAGCTTCAAATCCAATACTTTTCCATAACTCATTTCCACATAACTTATCTAGCTCTGCAGAAGCTTCTTTGGATAGATTTTCAAGTCTTCTATTAAGGTTCTTAATTTGACTAATTGACATCAGAAAAAGGATTTCCCTTAATAGTACATATTAACTACATTTTTGCAATAGCTCAAATTGGAAATTTCTTTTTCTCTTCAATATCAAGATCAACTCCAATATCTTTAAGCCTTTTCAATATGACCCCGTAATACTCTTTTATATAACTCTCCATTGTTGTTGAATCAGCTTTATTCAAGCCAAAAGCAGTATAAGTATCATCCATGGGTGCATCCAATTTGCCTCCACTCCCACTCAATTCAGAGAATGAAAGCCTCTCGGCAACGTTTAAGGTTGGCTCGAAAAACGATACAACTGATTGAGCGACGGAAATTATTGATGGAGAAACTTTTAGTACTCTTGCTCTTTTTTCACTGAACTTTTCACATAGATCTACTAATTCTTTAGCACTCCAAGCTTTGGGTCCAACAATAGGAAATCTTCCTTTTATAGTTTGAGGCCTGTCTAAAGCTGCAACAGCAAATCGAGCTATGTCCTGCGTATTCATATAAGCAATATCAGTGGGATTTCCACTTATCCAAACTGGTTCATTGTTTAAAATAGGAATAGCAAATTGACCTATTACTCCTTGCATGAAAGCAACACCTTGCAATATGGTGTAGTCCAAAGATGAACTTGCCAATAATTCTTCAGTACAGTATTTAATGTCCATTAATGGGATTTTTCTATATTTTTCTGCACCTAATAAAGATAAGAATACAACTCTTTTTACATTTTTTTCTTCGCAAGCATTATATAAATTTAATTTTCCATCCCAATCTATTTCATAAACGCTGCGAGGATCATCAGGCCTGCTAGTAGCGGCATCAATAACAGCATCAACACCATCAAGAGCGTACTCAATATCTTCTTTGTTTATTAAATTGCCACGAGTTAACTCACAACCCCATTCCTGAAGAAATGAAGCAGATTTTGGTTTCCTAACCATACAGCGCACTTTATGCCCTGCATCTATGGCGTTTTTGGCTATTTGGCGACCAAGAGTTCCTGTGCCACCAATCACCAGAACTTGCATAGTTGAATTCATTACAAGATTGGAGCTTAAATGGGCAAACTATAGATCGTGGAAATTAATCACCTTGAAGTTTCAAAAGAAGGACTCCTCCTAAAAGCCCAACGGGAATTAAAACCCAAAAGACTGCAGCGATTCCAAAAATTTCTGAGGCCATTCAGATAATTTAACTCATTTACTATTAAAACCTAAAGCCCTTACGTTCAGATAACAATCCAAAAGCATACGCAAATTTTTAAAATAAACTTAAAATGAATTTAAAAACTATAAGAATCAAAATTAAAATTGGTTTTGAACTAAATGCAGAAAAATATTTATGATAAAGAGTTTTTCATTGGATCCCCTTATTGGGGTGAGTCTAAATATTGGAGCTACAGAGATCTAAAGGTTCACTTCAGAGTGACTGGATCAGAATCAAATCCTCCCATTGTTCTAATTCATGGGTTTGGAGCTAGTAGCGATCACTGGAGAAATAATGCAGAAATATTTGCATCAGAGGGTTTCAGGGTTTATGGAATAGATCTAATAGGGTTCGGAAAATCAGAGCAAAGCCTTCAAAACAAAATAAATCATTTAGATAATAAACTTTGGGCAAATCAATTAGCTTCTTTTCTTGATCAAGTTGTAGACATAAAAAAGAACGGAAAAGCTGTATTAATTGGAAATTCTTTGGGAGCTTTAACAGCAATTACAACCCTCTCAGAAAGACCAGAATTAATAAAAACAATAATTGCGGCACCTCTACCAGAGCCAGTTTTTATCAGTCCAATTAAACTTGTTTTCCCCAGTTGGCTTATAAAACTTAAAAGTTATTTGATAAAACTTTTTTTTCATATATTTCCACTTAATGCCTTAGTGAATTTAATATCAAGAACAAAATTAATAACTTTTGCACTTCAAAGCGCCTATTTTCACTCTATTTCAAATGACATCTCATTAAAAAGGATAATTACAGTTCCCGCGAGGAGAGTCAATGCCTCCAAAGCTCTCAGAGCTATGTGCATTGGAATGAGCAATAGAACAGATTCTGCAAAAGGTCCATATATTATTGAAAAAATCCAAAACCTTCCAAATCGCCCACCAATTTTATTAATTTGGGGCAAGCAGGATAAATTGATACCTATATTTTTAGCAAAAAAACTAATAAAGCTCCATCCTTGGCTTAAATTAAGTGTGATTAATGAAGCAGGCCATTGTCTCCACGATGAATTACCGAAACATTTCAATCAAATTGTTCTGAAATGGCTGAAGAACTTAAAAACTTCTAAGTAAAAAATATGAAGCACACACTTTCAGTTTTAGTTGAAGATGAATCTGGAGCATTAAGCAGGATTGCAGGTCTTTTTGCACGAAGAGGTTTTAATATTGATAGTTTGGCTGTTGGTCCTGCAGAAGCACAAGGAATTTCCAGATTAACAATGGTCGTTCAGGGGGACGAATCAACACTTCAACAAATGACCAAACAACTCAATAAATTAATAAATGTTTTAGAAGTTCTTGATTTAACAACTTTACCCGCCGTAGAAAGAGAGTTAATGCTCTTGAAAGTCTCTGCATCATCAGAGAACAGAGGGAAGATCTTAGATCTTGTACAAGTTTTTAGAGCAAAAGTTGTGGATGTTTCGGATAATGCTCTAACTCTGGAAGTTGTTGGAGATCCAGGCAAACTTGTTGCTCTAGAAAACTTATTGAAACCTTATGGGATTTTAGAAATTGCTAGGACTGGAAAAGTTGCTCTTAAGAGATCCTCAGGAGTAAACACAGAAATGTTAAAAGCCAAAAAATAATATATTCCCTAAGAATCGACTCTTTTTGCCTCAATTATAAAATCTTCTTCTTCAATTGAATCAACTATATTCATACCACTAATAACTTTTCCAAAGACAGAAAACCTTCCATCAAGTTCTGGCAAAGATTTTAGTAAAATATAGAATTCCATACTTGCTGAATTCAAATCTTTAGATCTTGCCATAGATAAATATGATCTTTCATGCTTAAGTTCAATATTATTTATTTGACTAGAAGCATCTATTTCTTTTCCATATATTGGTAAATTATTCGTTTTTAGTTTTATTTCTAAAGGGATAGATCTTAAATTTCCTCTTTTTGTATCTATAAACTTATTTCTATTTTTTATCAAACTATTTTTTCCTCCTCTGATTATAAAAGGGTAAGGTTTTTTAATAACTCTATCAAAAATTGTTTTGTCATATGCCCCTTTTTCAATAAAATCTATAAAGTTTCCAACAGTTATTGGCGCTGATCTGCCATAAAGCTCTACTTTTATCTTCCCTTTATTGGTAATTAATAAAACATATTGATTTGATTTTACACACGGCAATATTGTAGAAGAACATAAATTAATTTCTTCGTTTTTATTTAAATATGAACATCCGACTAATAAAATCAAGTTGACAAATAAAAATATATAAACTGGTTGAAAAAAACTATAGGTTATTTTTTTTTTATTTAAAATATTTATAATTTTATTTTTAAATCCCTTCAAGATTAACCTCTAAAAATCTTGCAATTTCAGCACCTTCATTCTCTAAATCCAATAAAGGTTTGGGAGATCCAACTTTAGATATAGGCAAATCCTTCCTACCTTTAATTCTTAAAGAAACTCTTCTTAATGGGTTAAAACCTTCTCTTACCTCTAATTTCACAGCTTTTATTTCATCAATGGGGATTTCTATTTCTATATTTTTCAATAATCCTCTCCTAGATAAAGATAAAACCCCTTTATTTTTATCAAATCTATTTACACCAGAACCATAATCGATACTTATTAGTCTCCAAAAATAAAGTGCCAATAAGAAAGCAACAACACCATAAAGTCCCATAACCAAACCTTGAGGAACAAAAATCAACGTAGAAGGATTACCTAAGGGTAAAAAATCTCTTCCAAAATAACTAGAGAATGAAGCCAACAAAAATCCAACTCCACCAATACTAAGCATCGCAGCAACTAGATAGTTCGAAACCTTACGCGAACCTTTAATTTTTTGTTCTAAAACCAAACCAGATAACTCTTTTTCTGATTGGCTTAAATTTGATTCAGATGACATAAGTTCATGAAATTGGGAAGCACATCCCTTTCAAAACATTATAGATACTAAGTTTTTGACATTTAATAAGTAGCAATAAAAAACATTGATTTTATCTCATTTCAATACAAGGGATTTCATCAAGTTAAAGATTTACCCACAAACCCCGTCATCGTTGTTAAAGTCTCCGACGTATACAAAAGCTCAGCAACGCTCCTCCCATGACGATCGCTGTTGGAAGCGCAACAGAACGAGGTTGGTTTGACGCCCTCGATGACTGGTTAAAGCGCGACCGATTCGTATTTGTTGGTTGGTCTGGACTACTTCTCTTCCCTACAGCTTTCCTAGCTATTGGTGGATGGTTTACAGGTACAACCTTCGTTTCTTCCTGGTACACCCATGGTGTAGCCAGTTCTTACCTTGAGGGATGCAATTTCCTCACAGCCGCTGTTAGTACTCCTGGCGATGCCATGGGTCACAGTCTTCTATTCCTTTGGGGACCAGAAGCTCAGGGCGATTTAACACGCTGGTTCCAGCTTGGTGGCCTATGGAATTTCGTTGCTCTACACGGTGCATTTAGTCTTATTGGCTTTATGCTTCGTCAATTCGAAATTGCAAGACTAGTTGGTATCCGTCCATATAACGCACTTGCTTTCTCAGCAGTTATTGCAGTATTTACTGCTTGCTTCCTTATTTATCCTTTAGGGCAGCACAGTTGGTTTTTCGCTCCTTCTTTTGGAGTTGCAGCAATATTCCGTTTCATCCTCTTCATTCAAGGATTCCACAACATTACTCTTAACCCATTCCACATGATGGGAGTAGCTGGAATTCTTGGTGGTGCTCTTCTTTGTGCTATTCACGGTGCAACAGTTCAGAACACTCTTTACGAAGATTCAAGTCAGTACTCTGACGGTAAAGCTCAGAGTTCTACTTTTAGAGGTTTCGATCCAGTTCAAGAAGAAGAAACTTACTCATTTATTACAGCAAACCGTTTCTGGAGTCAGATTTTCGGTATTGCTTTCTCAAATAAGCGTTTCCTTCACTTCTTAATGCTCTTTGTACCAGTAACAGGTATGTGGGCTGCATCAATTGGAATCGTTGGACTAGCTTTAAACCTTCGTGCTTATGATTTCGTTAGCCAAGAGATCAGAGCTGCTGAAGATCCTGAATTCGAAACTTTCTACACCAAAAATATCCTTCTTAATGAAGGTATGCGTGCATGGATGTCTTCTGTAGACCAGCCACACGAAAACTTTGTATTCCCTGAGGAGGTACTCCCACGTGGAAACGCCCTTTAATAGTTTACTCAACGCTCCTAATCAAAGTCTTGAAGAGACTGGTTACGCCTGGTATGTAGGAAATGCAAGGCTAATCAACCTCTCTGGAAGATTATTAGGTGCTCATATCGCTCACGCAGGGCTAATTGTCTTCTGGGCAGGCGCGATGATGCTTTTCGAAGTAAGTCATTTCACCATGGATAAACCCATGTGGGAACAAGGCTTAATTTGTATGCCTCATGTAGCCATGTTTGGATATGGCATTGGTCCTGGCGGAGAAGTCACAGACGTATGGCCATTCTTCATTGCTGGTGTTATTCACCTAGTTGCATCTGGAATTCTTGGCTTTGGAGGAGTTTTTCACTCCCTAGCTGGCCCAGAGAAACTTGAAGAAGATTTCCCATTTTTCTCCACTGATTGGAGAGATAAAAATCAAATGACCAATATTCTTGGTTTCCATTTGGTTGTACTTGGAGTTGGTGCTCTTCTATGGTCCATTAACTGGATGTATATAGGTGGTGCATACGACACTTGGGCTCCTGGTGGAGGAGAAGTCAGGCTAATTAATCCAACTCTCGATCCAAGAGTTATTTTTGGATACCTAGTATCAACCCCTTGGGGTGGCCAAGGTTGGATAGTTGGTGTCAACTCAATGGAAGATATTGTCGGAGGACATGTTTACCTGGGTGTGATCGAAATAATAGGCGGACTTTTCCATATCTTTACTGGTCCATATGGTTGGGCAAGAAGAGCCTTTATCTGGAATGGAGAGGGTCTTCTAAGTTATGCACTAGGTGGAATTTGTGTTGCTAGTTTTGTAGCTTCATGTTTCATCTGGTTCAATAACACTGCTTATCCATCAGAGTTTTATGGTCCAACAAACGCTGAAGCCTCTCAGGCCCAAAGTTTCACATTCCTAGTTCGTGACCAACGAATTGGTGCAAATGTGGGTTCAACTATGGGACCAACTGGTTTAGGTAAGTACCTAATGCGCTCTCCTACAGGTGAAATAATCTTTGGTGGAGAGACAATGCGTTTTTGGGACTTTAGAGGCCCATGGTTAGAGCCTCTTCGAGGTCCTAATGGATTAAGTCTTGATAAAATCCAAAATGATATTCAGCCTTGGCAAGTTCGCCGAGCTGCTGAATACATGACTCATGCTCCTAACGCTTCTATCAACTCAGTTGGTGGAATCATTACCGAGCCTAATGCTGTTAACTTTGTTAACTTGCGTCAATGGCTTGCAGGTGCACAATTCTTCCTTGGTTGGTTTACTTTTGTAGGTCACCTTTGGCATGCTGGTCGTGCGAGAGCCGCTGCAGCTGGATTTGAAAAAGGTATCAGTCGTTCACAAGAGCCTGCTCTTTCAATGCCTGATCTAGATTAGATCCTTTAATAAATAAAAAAGTCCTCTCTTTATAGAGGGCTTTTTTTATGTTAAAAAATTTTTGATCTTACTATTGTTTCCTATCTAAAAGTAATCTAGATAAACCAAATTTTTCTAAATTAGTTTTCAACCAAGGCAAGCTAAGTCCAACAACATTGCTAAAACATCCGTCTATTCTTTTTATAAATAGTCCTCCATAACCTTCAATCGCAAATCCTCCTGCACAATTGTATGGTTCTGGAATAGAGGCATATTTTATGATCTCAATATTGGATAAAGACATAAATTCAATTTTTGTGCTCACGACCCCATCACAATATTGATTTAATGAATTATTTTTGATATCTAATTTGGAATTATCCAACGAAATTAAGTAGTGACCTGTATGCAAAAAACCAGACTTACCAGACATCCTTTGCCATCTGGATATCAATTGCTCTTTATTAATTGGCTTTTCGAAGATTTCTCCCTCAAACTCAAACAAAGAGTCACAACCTAATAAAGCTTGAAAAGTATTTAAGGCATGTTTTTCTTTTATCAACTTTTTTAATGCACTGTCAGCTTTACCCTTAGCTAATAATTTGACCTTCAAAATTGGATCTGTTTCTTTAAAGTGTGTCTCATCAAAATCACTTACAATAACTTTGTGTCTCAAAGCTATTTGATCAAGTAATTTTTGACGTGCTTTAGATGCAGAGGCAAGCACAAACATAGAAAATTAAATTTTTTAATACTTAGGATCATTATCGATCTTCTTTTGAAAAATAAATCCTTTTAATTAAATGTTGCTGATTGACCAAAAAATCTTTAGAAGAGCAAAAAACGGTATAAGGAATTGTCCCTTTAACCATTTTCTTTTCCAAAGCCTTCAAAAAGAGAGCCTGAGTGCTCAAAATATTTATGAGAATAAATCAAAATACTTAAACCAAGAGTTTATGTTTATAGATAGTTCTTTATTCATAGAGAATGAATTTCTTAAATTAATTAAAATAGGTGTATTAAGAAGAGAAGTTGACGGCCAAGGGCTTACTTCAAAAGTTCGTATTACACCAATAGGAAGACAAGTGCTAGAAAAACATGCAGATTTATTTACTAAAAAATTATCGCTTATAAGAAAATTAATTACATGCCTAAAATACCAATTGTCACCAAGATGAAAATAAAGCCCAAACATACTCCAATCATGGTTTTAGGGACATCTAGTGGTGCAGGGAAAACGCTCATAGCTACGGCCATTTGTAGATATTTCAAAAGAAAAGGAGAAAAGCCAATACCTTTTAAGGGCCAAAACATGAGCAATAACGCTTGGGTTGATATTCAGGGAAGAGAGATGGCATATTCTCAAGCCCTTCAATCTTGGTCTGCAGGCTTAGAGCCAAGTGCTGAAATGAATCCTGTGCTTTTGAAGCCAAAGGGAGATTGTACAAGTGAAGTAATTCATTTAGGCAAATGTGTCGGCACCAGTAAAGCCATAACTTATTACGAAGACTGGTTCGATTCAGGTTGGGAAACTATTAAAGAAGGGCTAGCAATATTATTAAAGAGTAAAAAAGACGGAAGACTGATTATTGAGGGGGCTGGAAGTCCCGTAGAGGTGAATTTGCAACATAAGGATCTTACAAATTTGAAATTAGCAAAATTTGTAAATGCAAATTGTATTTTAGTAGCAGATATTGAAAGAGGAGGCGTTTTTGCTCAAATCATTGGAACAATTGCATTAATGAAACCTGATGAAAAAAGATTAATTAAAGGAATCATTATTAATAGGTTCAGAGGCGATAAAGCCTTATTCGAATCAGGAGTTACATGGATAGAGAAAGAAACAGGAATCCCAGTTTTAGGAATATTACCTTGGTTAAAAGAGATTTTTCCACCGGAAGATTCACTTGACCTACTTGAAAGGAAACAAGTAAATAAAAGTGCAGAAATAGAAATAGCAATAATAAAATTACCTAGAATTAGCAATTTTTCTGATCTAGACCCTTTCTTTAGTGATTCAACTATTCAAATGCGATGGGTAGAACCTGGCCAAAAGCTTGGGGAACCAGATGTATTAATAATTCCTGGAAGCAAACAAACTATTAAGGATTTAGAGATTTTAAATAAAAGTGGTTTGAGCAATCAAATAAAAGATTATGCCAAAAACGGGGGAAATGTTTTTGGCATATGTGGAGGATTACAAATGCTAGGGAAATCATTAGAAGACCCAACTCGGCAGGAAAGTATTAATAAACTAACTGCATTTTCAAATTTTGGGATGAACCTTCTTCCCATAAAAACAACTTTTAGAGAAAAAAAGCACACCTCACAAAGAAAAGAAAGAGTTTCATGGCCAGATTCACAGAATATAAAAGGGTTTGAGATGCATTATGGGGAAAGTGATTTGATCAATAATAAAGATTCCTATATTATTTCTCTATTTAAAAATAATAATTTAGGGTGGGTAATTGAAAAAGAAGATAAAAGCTTTATTGGAGGAACTTATTTACATGGAATTTTTGAAAATGATGAATGGCGTAGGCAATGGATAAATAAAATCAGACAGAACAAGGGATTAGAGAAACTAAATACTCACGAAGCAAAGAATCATGAGAAAAGAGAGCGGTTATTAGACTTACTAACTGACGCTTTCGAAGAAAATATAAATATGGATATTGTAATTAAATAATTTGAATAATGAAAACTGTAAAAATAAATTGGCCTAACAAGAAATCAAGTAATTGCCCTCCAGGCGCTGAATGGTTAAAAGCTGCATATGACGCAAATATCGAGATCCCTACTGGTTGCCTAGGAGGAAGCTGCGGTGCATGCGAAATAGAAGTTAATGGAGAAGTAATACGAGCATGTATTGCAACAGTTCCAGACAAAAAGGAACTTGATGTTGAATTTTTTAGTGATCCTTATTGGTAATAAAAAATATATACAATTTGTTAGATAATCAATAATATTTCTCAGACCTTCTAATAGCTTTAATAGAGCCTTTATAATCTCCAAGTTTATACTTAGATTCACTAATAACCTCTAATTTTCTTATCACCTCTTCTTTTCTTTTGTTACTAATTACTTTTTTATAATCTGCAATTAAATCATATTTACTTTTTCGTATTTTTGAAACTTTAATCAAGACATTATATTTTGGTTCTAGATTGATTTTCAGAAAAGTCCCTAATAAAATCTTTTTATAATCTATTCTGGTATTATCAAATTCATTGGATTTATCAATTTCAAATAATCTAATTTCTTTTGCTTTCCTTTTGTCATCTATTGCCCCTTGAAAATCTCCATATTTATACCTAGAATTACTTCTTCCACTATATGAAATATCTTTAGATCTTTGCTTAATAATATCTATTTTACCTTCAAAATAAATTGACTTCGAAAAGTCATCTATAGCGGAGAGATTATCTCCCAATTTATCATTCAAAAAGCCACAGTTTAAATATCCTAAAGCTATTTCATCATCGCTTTCAAGAATATCAATATTCTTTTTAATAGATTTAATGGCTCCTTCGTAATCACCTAAATCAATTAAGTTAATTGCTTCATCGTAAAAAGATAAAGACTCATCAAATTTTTTCAAATCATTTCTTCCTCTTCTCTATTCTAAGCACAATAATACTGTCGGTTTAAAAGTGTTTAAGAAAAAATCAACTTCTAATCAAAACGGAGAGGGTGGGATTCGAACCCACGGATAGTTTTAGCTATCAAACGATTTCGAGTCGTTCGCTTTCGACCACTCAGCCACCTCTCCCTTGAAATAAGTTTAGGACAATCCCATATTTTCTCTAAGGAATAAACAGAATTAAAAATTTAATTCTTAAATTTTTAATTCCAGCCTGCCCTTCTCATAAGATTGATTGCTTTTTTATTATTTGCGCCTAATTGATCAATGGTCACATTATCAGGTGTAAATCCTCCAAATTGTGTAACCTCATCCGTTTTATTAAAACCAACTAAAGGGTGTTCAAATGTTGGACCAGCCAACCCACTACTACCTGTAGGAGAGGCAAGATACTCTAAGAGTTGAATAGCTTCCTCTTTATTTTCAGCATATTTAGCAATTCCACCTGCACTTACATTTACATGAGCAGGATTAGGAGTAAGAACCTTTACTTTTTTAGCCAACCTTTGATCTTTCCTTCCATTCACACCTGCGAGCATTCTTGAAACATAGTAGTGATTAACAATACCTATTCCACACTTCCCCTGAGCGACAGCTCTAATAACACCTATATCACCCGGGAAAAATGGCTGAGAAATATTTGAAATCATCCCTTTCAACCACTCTTTAGTTTTTGCTTCTCCTTTATTGACAATTTGATTAGCTACTAAAGATTGATTATATGGACTGCTCCTTTTTCTCACACAAACAAGCCCCTTCAAAGAAGGGTTAGCAAGATCTGAATAATCTTTGATCAAATTTACGTCAACTTTCTTAGGATTAGCGACCATAACTCTTACCCTTCTTGTTAACGCATACCATCTAGCTTGAGGATCTCTATATTCCACTGGAACATTTTTATCTAATGCAGCCGATCTATATGACTGAAGAAGACCACTTTTGGCAGCATTGCTAATTCGAGCCGCATCAACAAGAAGAATCACATCTGCTTTCGAATTTGATCCTTCCCTTTTCAAGCGTTCAACTAGAGAAATACCTGTAGCCTCAATTAATCGGATTTTTATCCCAGTCTCCTCGGCAAATTTCTTGTATACCTGCTTATCAGTGTTGTAATGCCTCCCGGAATAAATCCTTACTTCTCGATCAGAAGCCTTTACGTTATTAAAACTTGTAGAAACTAATAAAGTACTTGCTACTACTGAAGTAAAAAGACGCTTAATTAAATTCATTAATCTATCTTGGGAAGGGATTAATATCTTTATATAGACTAGACAAGAAGATACGACTAAATAAAGCTTCGAAACTTTGATACGTATTGATGTATAAATTGATATCTTATTGATACTTTATGATAGTGATTAAACCTAAATAATAAACATGGAATATTTAACGCATTCGCTAATCAATCAATCAGAAGCTCTTCAAATAGTTAATAAACTTAAAGCAGAAAAAGCATCATGGCAAGATGGTAAAAAAACTGCAGGAAGCCATGCTGCAAAAATCAAATCTAATTTTCAATTAGATAAAAAATCTAACTTATCAATGCAGCTTCGAGATCTTATTGTTAATAAAATAATTTCAAATCCACTTCTAAAAAGTTTTACATTACCAAGTCTTATCCATGGAGTTATGTTTTCCAAGTCCCTAACTGGACATGGCTATGGTTCACATATTGATAATCCTTATATGCCCTCAGGAAGAAGTGATTTATCTTTTACGTTATTTTTGAGCGCGCCAGAAGATTATAAAGGTGGTGAATTATGTATTCAGACAATAAATAAAACTGAAAAAATTAAACTTTCTGCTGGTGAAGTCATAATTTATCCCAGCACAAAGCTTCATTCTGTTGCTGAAGTCAAAGATGGTGAACGACATGTATGTGTAGGCTGGATTCAAAGCTATGTACAAAATAATGAAGATAGAAATTTTTTATTTGGACTTGATGCTGGAGCGAAAGGACTACTTGCAAAATATGGAAGATCTGATGAACTGGATTTAATTTTCCAGGCATACAGCAATTTCCTAAGAAGATTAGGCGATTAAATGATCAATTTATACAGCCAAAAGTAAAAAAAGAACTTTCATCGGAAGGTGTAACCCACCAAAATACATATAAATAAAAAATGGTATGCCAAGCAAAACACCTATCGGAATATTCCTTGCTGCTGCTGCTGCTTTAGCTACTAACACAATTATTCCTGACAATTCAATGGCTGGGGAAAAGCATGGTGAAATGGGTGGTTTAAAGGAATGGACCACAGATCAAGAAGCAGATGAGGATGGAAAGCTTGATGAAGCAGCTCAAAAAGCTGCAGATAAGGCTAAAAAAGCTGATATTTGCATTCCCATTGGAGAGGGAGAAAATTGCTGGTAAATTTTTTTTAAATTTATAAAAAAAAGCTCGTAGAACGGGCTTTTTTTTATGTAAATAAATAAATAAACAAAAAAAAACGCCCCAAAAGGGGCGTTTTAAAATCCTAATTGGAAATTAGAATCTGAATTCAGTTAGAAGTACTGCACCATTAACGTCTTTATCAGCACCTGAAACATCAGTGCTACCAAAGATAGCTGGAGTCACGCTAACACCATCATTAACCTTGAAAGTGTAATAAGCTTCCCAAACTGAATTATCTTCAGATGGGTCAGTTCCACCACCTTTGATTTCAGTAGCAGCCATTTCAGAACCGAAAGCAACACCAGCGCTGTTGCCATCGATGAATAAATCTCTCCAAGTAAGACCAATCATCCAACCTTCTGTCTCTTCAGCTTGGCCAACTGTTGCTTCGTCGAAAGAAGCTGTGTCGTAACCAATCTGAACAGAAGGAACAGCACCAGTTGAATCTGGTTTCCAGTAAGCTCTTACACCATAAGCAGTCATCTCGCCAGTAGAACCACTAGCTAGTGAAGAATGGAAGTAACCGTCATATCCATTTGAGCCAGAATGACCATCTTTCTTAGCAGCAGCTAAGGAAACTTGCCAGCTAGGAGAACCATACTCAACCTTTGTTAAAAGGAAGTTTCTGTTGTTGTCGCCCAAAAGACCTTTGGAGGAAGAAGCTCCATCTTTGGAAGTGTAATTAACACTTAAAGCAAATCTTGGATCCATAGGATCTTCTACCTGCTGTGTCCAAGCAGCACCGAAACCAGGGCTTGTGCTTGATCCGTAAGCTGAACCATTACCACCTAAAGCAAACTGCTTAGTAATTGGCTTATAGATAGATGGAGCACTAGCTAACATGTAGTAGTTCTCGATTCTTGGCCCAACCCAAACTTGAAGGCTATCGCCTACTGGGAACTGGTACCAAAGCTTATCTACCTTTAGTTCTCCACCATTGCTATTAGCGGCAGACAAATAAGTGTTCTGACCTTTGTCAGCGAAATGATCGCTTACGTTACCAGTTTTAATTCTTGTATAAAGTAAGTCCTCACCAGTGAAACTGGTATTCATGTTCAACTGATACATATATTCCATCGTGATGGAATCAGTATCTGTTTCGTTATCATCGTCTACGTAACCAGTAATGAAAGCAGCTTTTCCGCTCATCTTTGTAGATGAAGAGAACTGACCGGCCATTATTTCGCCGAGTTGAGCCTCTACGCCATCAACACGAGCTTGAATAACTTCAGAACTTAGATCTGACTCATTAGATACCGCAGTAACATCGGCATTAGCTGCCAATGGAGCCATAAGGCCCAAAGCAGCAGGAGCTACCAGCAAACGCTGAAAAAGCTTCATTGTGTCCTCACACAAATATTTCGATCGTATATTAGTGTATTCATTGAGACATTCCAGGACTCAAATCCTTAGAAGTATCTTTTTATACCTCGTTCTATATTATTCGATCTATTTGTTATCAGGAAAGCTAAAAATATTACTTTTTTTAATCACTAAATCTAACAAAGAGGGAAGCCAAGGTGCTCTCTTTCCTCTAGCCAAGCTTCAGCAACTTTACGAGCTAAAGATCGGATTCTTGAAATAATCTTAGTTCTCTCCGTAACAGAGACAACCCCTCTTGCTTCTAATAAATTAAATGTATGACTACATTTTAGAACGTAGTCAAGGCTAGGTGCAGGTAGATTTTTAGCAATCAATTGATGAGCCTCCTCCTCGTAAATTTCAAAAAGTTTCCTTAAATTTTCGGAGTTAGACTCTTCAAAATTATACTTACATTGACCTTTTTCAAAAGGGAGCCATATATCACCATATTTATTCTGTTTATTCCAAGAAATTTCCCAAATACTTTCAACATTTTGCAAATACATTGCTAGTCTCTCAAGGCCATAAGTAATCTCAATAGAAACAGGCTTGCAATCAAGACCGCCACATTGCTGAAAATAAGTAAATTGGGTAACTTCCATCCCATCAAGCCAAACCTCCCACCCAACTCCCCAAGCGCCTAAAGTAGGAGATTCCCAATTATCCTCAACGAATCTAATATCGTGATCTTTAGCTGAAATCCCTAATGCTTCAAGAGAAGACAAATAAATTTCTTGTATGCCATCCAAAGAAGGCTTAATAAGAACTTGATATTGAAAATAATGCTGTGCTCTATTTGGATTGTCGCCATATCTACCATCAGTAGGCCTTCTGCATGGTTCTGGATAAGCAACTGCCCAAGGCTCAGGACCTATAGCTCTTAAAAAAGAATGTGGGCTCATTGTCCCCGCGCCCTTCTCTAGATCGTATGGTTGAAGAAGCAAACAACCTTTCTCACTCCAAAAATTATTAAGACTAGAAATTATGTCCTGGAAATACACTATTCAGTCCTCCAAGTAATTTCAGAAGTCAAATGAAGGAGAACGACAGGGGAACAGGTATTCAAAGCAAACTCAGAAGAACAGATGAGTGATGTAACAGAAGAACTAAGAGAGAACATAATCCCCAATTTGGATTTTCCCTCCCATTTCTTTTACTAAACAATCCTATCTATTTGTGTAATCAATGACACGCAAATATCTATGAATAATCAAACAGATAGCTAAACATACGCTTCAGGGCATTTGCTATCTGTCTTGATGATTGACGGCTGGATTCAAGACTAAATCAACTACAAAGCATTCAAGATTAAACAACCAGGCAAGACGAAGAGGTGTGAGTATTTATACCTAGCACCTCCGACATAAAGGTCTACCATAGAATAAGATAAAAAATTTATAAAGATTATGAATAGTTTTTGAGAAAATTAGACAATAGAAACACTATAGGCGAATCTTGACCATTATTATAGTTCTCCATTCTTATGCAGAGCCTTTATTTCCAATACTATTCAATTAGCACCTAAATCTTAACGGTTGACCATTAACATGCAAAAATAATAATTGCTTCAATGAAAAATTGTTCAACAGAACAAGCTTGAAGACAAGAAATATAGTACATCAGTATCCATTGTTCCGGTTCGTCACAAGGCTTATATTGAAAGAGTACTTAGCTGCCGCCATGGAATTATCGCCTACAGAGGTGGTCGATTTAGCGAGTATTCCACTAAATAACGAAGTAACGAAGGGCTTGGTGCCGGCCCAGGTGGAGTATGTCAAAGAGTCGGTCGCCGAAATCAACGAAGAGTTGAGCTGCGTTGGCCAATCGCTTAGGGCTGTTGCTGCCAACCTTGCCGATATAAAGAGCAATATCAAACCTGGAAATTGGAGAGCCTTTTTGAAATCTGGAGCGATTAATTGCTCCGAAAGGTTTGCCGTTGATCTTGTAAGCGCATACACCAACTGGCTAGGCGGATCCGATATAGACGACAATCTGCTTGCATCACTAACTCCTAGGTCGCTAGCCTTAATGGGTAGCAAAGGAGTAACAGATAAAGAGCGTCAAAAAGTGTTCGAAGCCGTTGGAAAAGGGGAAAGAATGACAGAAGCAACCGTAAGGGTCTTAGTAAAAGGGGGCAAGAAAAAGACAAACAAATCACCCATAAAGACTGAAAGCGAAAAGGTAAAGTCTCTGAAAAAGAAAGTTGAAATATACAAAAAAATAATTATCAATCTTCAAGATGAAAACAGAAAGCTTAGCAAATTGCTATCAAATAGAGAAAAATTTGACTCACTTGTGTAATGCTTATTCCTAAAAAGTTTCTCACTATTATTATTTAAAATGAAAATCTACAAATTAAGCTCTAAAAATTCTAAACAAAAACAATTCAAACATGAGAATATCAACTTCATAGATCAAGGAGTTACTAAGAGACTGCTAGAGAAATACAAGCCCAAGCATAATTGCAATATTAAGAATATCATCGATAAAAAAAATCAAAAGAGAGTGGCTTGAATCATGAATAAAAATCAAAAATCAAGACATGGATTAAACCATTTATACAATCCTAAAAAAGAAGGAGTTGGAGCATACGACTATCACTATATAAATGCCTACAAAAAAAACAAAAACTTAAGAAACAAGCTTAACAAAAGCAATGAAGAAAGGTATGTAGCATGATTCCATTCATTAGAAGTCTTTCAGAGTTAATGGCAATTACAGAGTCAAGAAATGGCATAGAGAATCTCACTAAAAACGATGAGAGCTACAGTTCAAGCATGGATAGCGGACAAAGAAAACGATATACAAGATCTCTCAACAATAAAGAAGTCGATCTTCCTAATATTCCTAAAACAATACGGCGTACATGGATGCGAAACAAAGCGCATGTATCTAGATTTATTGATGAATTAGACTATAATAATCAAATCCAATCATCTTATGATCTGACATTATTAGAAAGACAAAACAAAAGGAATCAACAGGATGTCGCCTAATCATGAAAAAACCCAAAATAAATTATTTACTAGAATATTTATCTGTGACATTCATTCTCTCATATTTTTTTATT
>QCJG01000011.1 GCA_003216175.1 Prochlorococcus sp. AG-409-A10
GGTTTATTTATGGGAAGTAGTTTCGGAAAACTTTTTAATATCAGCACCTTTGGCGAATCTCATGGTGGCGGTGTTGGTGTAATTATTGATGGATGTCCACCGAGGTTGGAGCTTGATATCAATCAAATACAAAATGATCTCAATCGAAGGAGGCCAGGGCAAAGCAAAATAACTACTCCAAGAAACGAAAGTGATGAAGTTGAAATTCTTAGTGGTCTTTTAGGGAACAAAACCTTAGGCACACCAATTTCCATGGTTGTAAGAAATAAAGATCATCGGCCTAAAGATTATTTTGAAATTAAAAAAAACTTTTAGACCATCTCACGCTGATGCTACCTATCAGAAAAAATATGGTATCCAGGCTTCAAGTGGCGGAGGGCGAGCATCAGCAAGAGAGACAATAGGTAGAGTTGCAGCCGGTTCAGTTGCAAAGCAACTCCTCACTAAATCTTCTAATACCGAAATACTCGCCTGGGTAAAGAGAATTCACGATATTGAGGCTGAGATACAACCCAGTGAAGTGACTTTTGAGGAGATTGAGAAGAATATTGTTCGATGTCCAAATCAATCAGCTGCAGATTTAATGATTAAGAGAGTGGAGGATTGTGGTAAAGAAGGAGACTCCTGTGGCGGAGTAATAGAATGTGTTGTTCGAAATCCTCCAGTAGGTCTTGGCATGCCTGTCTTTGATAAGTTAGAGGCTGATTTAGCAAAGGCATTAATGTCTCTGCCTGCTACTAAAGGTTTTGAGGTGGGGTCTGGTTTCGGAGGTACTTATTTGAAAGGCAGCGAACATAATGATCCTTTTTTGCCATCGGATTCTGATCAATTGAAAACTGCTACTAATAATTCAGGGGGAATTCAAGGGGGTATTAGTAATGGTGAGGATATAGTTTTGAGAGTTGGCTTTAAACCAACAGCCACTATTAGAAAAAGTCAAAAGACAATTGATGAGGATGGTAATGCAACAACTCTCAAGGCAACAGGAAGACATGATCCTTGTGTTTTACCAAGGGCAGTTCCAATGGTTGAAGCAATGGTTGCGCTAGTTTTGGCTGATCATTTACTTAGGCAAAAAGGCCAATGTACTGACTATTGTTCAGATAATTAATTATTTACTATACAAAGCAGCTTAGAAAGGAAAAACCCATTGGCTTGTCGAATTGCTTCTCAATAATCTTTAAGCCATATCTCTAGATCTTTATCAGGTATTTGATTTTGTAATTCTCTCCCAATTATCAAAGAATCATATCCACTTCTTAGTAATTTTTTTAAATCTTTGCTTTTAATTCCACCTGCACCAATAAAAAAAATATCCTTTGTTTTTAAGTCTTGCAATTCGTTTAAAAATTTAATTCCTAATTTTGATACAGGAAAGATTTTTATTATTTTATATCCTAAATTGAGTGCTTCTTTGAAATTTTCAATACTCGATATTCCTGGAATGACTAATTGATTGTATTTTATGGCTTTAATATGAATTTCTTTATTAAAGTATGGACTCATAGAATAATTTAGATCTAATGAGATAATTGAGTCTAAAGATTGTTTTGATGCAATTGATGCAACACCAATATTGATGAACTTGAAAATGTTTTTTATTTCGGAAATCAAATCAACCCATTCTGGGTGAGGATGCCATCCTATTTCTATGTTTTTTATTCCAAAGTTAGAGAGTTTTTTAATTTTTATAAGTAAATTGTCCTTGTTATCGGAGGTATTGAAGAATTTATTTTCAAGTCTAATTACCACAATAAGTGGCTGTAATTTAAGAGATCTTATTAAATTATTTTGCTTAACTTCCAAAAATTATATTTTTTTACTAAGCGTATTCAGCAACTTTTACTTCATGACGAATTAATAAATCTTGAAATTCTAGAGAATCAACTGTCTCGGTTTCCATAAGCATTGCGGTTAACTCTTCGAGTACTTGACGGTTTTCAGTTAAAGCTTTTTTAGCTCTTTCATATGCAATTTCAACAAGGATTGAGACTTCTGAATCAATGGTCGCAGCTGTATCTTCAGAAAAATCTCTTTCTGCGGATATGTCTCTACCAAGGAACATTCCACCTTGTGATCGTCCTAGAGCTACAGGTCCTAATTTGTCGCTCATGCCAAATTTAGTAATCATCTGCCTAGCAACTGAAGCTACTTGCTTTAGATCATTTGATGCTCCAGTAGTTACTTCATCTTCTCCATAAATTATTTCCTCAGCAACTCTTCCTCCAAGAGCAACAGCCATTTGATTCTGTAGGTAAGACCTTGAATAAAGACCAGATTCCATTCTTTCTTCACTCGGCGTGAAAAAAGTTAAGCCTCCAGCCTGTCCTCTTGGAATGATTGATATCTTTTGTACAGGGTCATAGTCTGGCATTACTGCACCGACTACAGCATGACCAGCTTCGTGGTAAGCAACTAGCCTTTTACGCTTTTCACTGATAACTGTGTCTTTCTTCTCAGGACCTACCATAATTCTTTCAATTGCAGCACCTATTTCGTCATTACTGACCTGTGTTAATTCTCTTCTGGCAGCTAATATCGCAGCTTCATTCAATAGATTTGCTAAATCTGCACCAGTAAAACCGGGAGTCCTTCTGGCTACTTGATCAAGGTCAACTCCCTTTGAAAGAGTTTTACTTCTTGCATGAACTTTCAGTATTTGCAATCTCCCTGAATAATCAGGTCTATCTACGGTGACTTGCCTGTCAAATCTTCCTGGTCGCATTAGTGCTGAGTCGAGAACGTCAGGTCGGTTAGTTGCGGCGACAATAATTATTCCTGAATTTCCTTCAAACCCATCCATTTCTGTTAAGAGCTGGTTAAGTGTTTGTTCTCTTTCATCATTACCTCCTCCAAGGCCTGCTCCACGCTGACGCCCTACAGCATCTATTTCATCAATAAAAACTATGCAGGGAGCATTCTTTTTAGCTTGTTCAAAAAGATCTCTAACTCTACTAGCACCAACTCCAACAAACATTTCGACAAACTCAGAGCCAGATATAGAAAAGAAGGGAACAGAAGCTTCACCTGCTACGGCCTTTGCAAGTAAAGTTTTACCTGTACCCGGAGGGCCAACTAGTAAAACACCTTTAGGGATTTTCGCTCCGACAGCTGTAAAACGGTCAGGATTTTTCAGGAAATCAACTACTTCAGTAAGCTCAAGCTTTGCACCCTCAATACCTGCAACGTCTCCAAAAGTAATCTTCGTTTCTGGCTCCATTTGAAGTCTTGCTTTACTTTTTCCAAAACTCATTGCTGGATTTCCACCACCACCTGAGCCAGCTCTTCTGAATAGAAAAAATAGACCTCCTAGTAAAAGTATTGGAAAAATTAGACTACTAGCAGCTTGTTGAAGTGGATTTGCTTGAGTAGTTGGTTGTACAGCAATATCAACATCATTCTCAGTTAATAGTTGAAGTAATTCTTGATCAGGAGCCAAATTAACAAATGCTCTGTTCCCATCACTTTCAACAATTTGAGCTGTACCTTTGTCTGGAGATATAAGTACTCTGCTGACCTGTCTCTCTTGAACAGCTTCTATGAAGTCGCTATATCTAAGTGTCCTAGATGCTTTTGAGGGAGTTGGCTTATCGAAAAAAGCACTTCCAACAAAAATCACAACCACGACAATCAGTACATAAAGACCAATGTTTCTCCAACGTTTGTTCAATGTTCTTCTATATCTTTTAAGAGTTTAATAGGATTAGGTCCAACTATGCGGCTCTTAGTACATCAACGACGCTTTTAAATGCAAACCATTCAGGAATTTCTTCTCCACTTCTGAGCATTTTTCTGAATTGAGTTCCGCTTAATTTTTTTATATGTAATCCTTTTTCTTTAGCATAATCAGCAGTTACATAACCTTCCTCCTCTGTATATACAAGATTTAAAGATGGAACTGTTTGCATACCTAATTCTTCGCAGCACTGGTTTGCAAAATCCTGAGCATCATATGGACCATAAAAATCTTCTCCGCTGAGAGAGGATTTACAGCCGGCCATATCTCTTCCGATAATAAAATGCGTGCATCCATAATTCCTCCTTATAATCATGTGTTGAAGGGCCTCTCTTGGCCCAGCCATATGCATCGAATAAGGAAGATATGACCACCTAATTTTTGGATTATTTACTTCAGAGGAAAGTTTTTCATAGGTTTGAAATCTTACTGATCCAGGGATGTCATCTTCTTGAGTTGGTCCACAAGTTGGGTGAACAAGAACAACACCATTTTGGCTGACATTATTTGCTTCTAAGGCTCTTGTGAACAACTCATAATGGGCTCTATGAATTGGATTCCTGCACTGGAATGCAACTACATCTTCTCCAGAAGGAAGGTTCTCTCTTACTTGAGCAGGAGTTTGGCAAGTAAAAACTCTTTTAGGTAATTCGAGACCTTTTATTGGGCCACTCAAATAATATTTGTTTCTCTCCATAGAGATCATTCTTACGGCAGGATGTTCCAAAGAAGTTGTTCCATAGCAAAATTTGGCTTCAATCACCTTGTCAGGTGTCCATTTCTCTTGCACTTCTAAAATTGCTAGGTCTTGACCTTTGTAATTGAGTAAAACTGAATCCCCTGGATTTATATCTTCTGTATCTGTATCCATCACAATAGGTAAGCCAAAAAGCAAACCTGATTCGATTCGATTTTGTTTAACAACTGAGTTGTAATTTTTTTCACTCATGAACCCATTCAAAGGAGAAAAAGCACCTATTAAAAGAAGTTCAATATCACAAGCATTTCTATCTGAACAATTTAATGTTTTAAAAGAATTTTGTTTTAACTCTTTTGCTTCTCGATCAGATGCCATAAGGTTTATAAGCTCTCCACCATAGGGTTTGATCAAACCTTCGAGATTTTTATTAGAATTTTGCTTGCTGGTCATTTTCCCTTGAAGTAACCGGCAAATTCTCCCAGATAATGGGCCCATATTTGAGAAATTGTTTTTATTAAATTCAGCCAAAAAAAAAGAGGGTTTTAACCCCCTTTTATTTGATTAAGATGACTTTCTTTTAGGCTTTGCGACCATAGAAGATACCTTTGATTTTGATATCAACAGGATCTTTTGATCCAAGGTCATTATCTGAAGGTTGGATAGCAATAAATTGTCCCCCAAATTCTTCAGTGTCTGCATCAACACTATCGACAGTAAGTGTTATTTCACCTTTACCGCCAAGATCATCTTTAACATTTTCTCTTGCAAGATCTTCATCATCGCCGCCACGAGCAATGAGAGCCTGAGCATATTCAACACCAGTTGATTTGGCGCGACTCTTTGGATCGAGAAAGTCTGCAGATCTATAGCTAGGAGTGGTTGTTGGACCTGAAAACTCAGCTCCTGGTTCAATTGATTTTCCTTTTTTGGATTCTGCAACCATCTCTTTAACAGAGAAAGCAAAAGGAAATTCTTCTCCGTTTGGAGCTAGAACAGTAATTAGAGAGAAGTCAATACCACCTTTTTCAGTGAATTTCCCTCCGGAAAGATCTCCATAAACTTCATCAAGGCTTGTATTGAAGCGAGGACTGATAATTTTTGCTATTGCAAAATCAGATTTATTTCGCTTTGTACCTGGAAGCTTTACTGAAACTTCTGTTGGCTGAAGGCATAAGCTTTTAAATTGACCATCAGCATTAATAGAACCCGATGAACCCGCTGGTAAAACAGTGCAAGCATCAGCTTGGCCAGTATTAACAACATTGCCAAAACGAGCATTGCCTTGCTCGCGCCCTTTTAAAGCTGCAGATGCGCTTGATGGGAGAGTTGTAAAGGTGAGACAAAAAGCCAGCATCAAAGCCAGCAGAGGACGAAATCGCATGAGAGGGCTAGATGACTGCGGTCGAAACCGCCCAATTAATTCACTTGGGATTTTACAGGTGTCAAATACTTCTTATCACAAGCATTTGACAGCTCTATACAACCCGTAGCTTTTGCTTTGTAAGATTTACTGCTCCAATTTCCTTCAAATCCCTTTTCTAGCAGTCTTTTTTAGCGTTTAGACGCTAATTTTTGAAAAAAAACAAATACGAGAAATATCTATAAATTTACGATTTGTGATTTCGAATTTCATCTAAAAGTTGATGGGATATTGAAAGTTTTGTTGAGAAAGATAAGGTTTTGACCATTTTCTTTGGACCCAATAAAAAACCACTGTTGAAGTTTTTATCAAATCCTTGCCCAGCTCTGTCAATAGGATTTGCCATAAGAAGGTCACAACCTTTTAAAACCCTTTTTTTCTTTCCCTTTTCAATGATTTCATTATCACTTCCTGTTTCAGCAGCAAAACCTAGGAAGATTTGATTGTCTAATTTTTTTCTTGTTTGATCTTTGAGTAGGTCTGAGGTCATTTCTAAATCATCAAAAATGGACTTTAAAAAAAAATTCTTTAGCGATTTTTTGCCCACTTGGAATATTTCTTTTGAAATCTGATACTGCTGCAGCCATCACAATGACTTGAGCAAATGGTTGTAAAGCATCAATTCTTGCTCCCATTTCAGTGGAACTCCTAACTGGATAAGTTTTAAGTCCCTCCAGAAGATTTTCATGAACGTTGATTGGACCATGCACTAAATCGACCTTTGCACCTCTTAACTTTGCAGCTTGAGCTATCAAAACTCCCATCCTTCCACTGCTTCGATTTGTTAATTGTCTTGCAGCATCAAGATCTTCGACGGTGGGACCAGCTGAGACGAGAAACCTTATATCTTTTAGATCTTTGGTGAGAAATTTATTTTCTGCATTGAAAATAAATGCACTTTCAGATGCCAATTCAATAATATCTAAATTGACCATTTTCCCATCACCAACTCTGTCACAAGCTAAAAGTCCTTCACTAGGTTCGAGGCTAATAACTTGGTCAATAGTCTTTACGTAATTCCAATTCTTTTTTACCAATTCATTTCCCCACATTGAGGTGTTCATTGCAGCAGCAAGCACTATTTGAGATTGAGTGGCTAATAGAATGCTCGCTAAAAGTCCATCAGCATTTCCACTAGTAAATTTAGATAAAGATGTTGCGCTCATCGGTGCAACAATAATTAGCTCTGCCCATTCAGCTAAAGCAATATGCAAAGGCTTGGTTTGAGAGTCATCCCACTGATCTTTATCTTGATAACATTTATTTCTACTTAAAGTAGATAAAGATAAGGGACTAACTAACTTAGAGGCGCTTTGAGTTATTACGCATTTGACTTCTACCCCAGCTTTAATTAGGCGGCTAACTAAAATAGGAGCTTTTACAGCTGCAATACTTCCTGTAACAGCAACTAATATTTTTTTCCCAGATAAAGAAGTCAGATTATTCATGATAATTTGATTTTATATCAAATAGACCTTTAAAAGATATTTTTCCCATTTTCAACAATATGCAAAATCGATTATAGGAAATCTAATTTTTTATAATTTGGATTAGAAAAATTTATTTTTGCTTTATTAGATCTTTCTTTTATTATGTTTATGTTAGAAAGTTAATTAATGAAAAAGTTCTGAGCTAATTTTTAATCTTTTCTTTTATTTCTACAAAATGCAGAAAACATTTTTATATAAGTCATCTACAAAGATTGTTGATAGATTAGCAAATTGGGCGGGAAATCCTTGGAGAAGGTATTCATTGTTAGGAATAATTTTTTTGATAGGTTTTTTTGTAGGTAGTTCTTTAGGTATGATTAATGGTGTTCTGGCTTTGATGGATCCTGTTGGAGCATTAATTGCATTAATATTTTTGGAGATACTAATTAAGGCTAGATTTGTTTTTCTAAAATCTAAAAAACCGATAATACTGGTAAGGGTTTTTGATATGTTTCGAATAGGATTAGCGTATGGACTTGTTTCAGAGGGTTTGAAATTATTATAAAGATTATTGATTATTTTTGTTTAACCCTAGTAAATACAACAAAGCCATTCTTGTTGGAATTCCATTTTCTACTTGTTTACCTATAAGGTTGATTGAATTATCTTCCACTAATTGACTGCTTATTTCTATTCCCCTATTAACTGGTCCAGGATGTAGAACAGGAACTTTCTTTTCACACCATTTTAAACTTTCATGTGTTATGCCATATTGTGCATAATAACTATCAAGATCTGTAAGCATATTTTGTTTCATTCTCTCTTTCTGTAATCGAAGTGTCATAACAGCATCACTATTTTTTAATGCATCTTTTAATGATCTTTTTACGAAAACAGAACCTCTACTATTGATGGGATCAAATTTTTGCCCTGGGGGAGGATTGAGAACAAAATCAATGAATTCATCTGGAAGTAGACTTGGAGGTCCACATAATGTGACATCAGCTCCGCATGCAGTTAAAGCCCAAAGGTTCGATCTGGCAACTCTAGAATGAAGAATATCTCCAACTATTGTGATCTTCTTATTTAAAAGACTATTAGTAGATGGCTCGTTTGGATTAAAGAAAGTAGCAAGTGTAAATAAATCCAAAAGGCCTTGACTTGGGTGACTGTGAAATCCATCACCGGCATTGAGAATTGATGTATTAATGTTGTTTATGTCTATGTAATTAGCTAACTCGGCGGGTACATTTGTTGACTCATGCCGAAGTACTAAAATATCAGCCCCCATTGAGATGTATGTGAGAATAGTGTCTAAAGGAGTCTCTCCTTTGCTTAGAGAACTTGCTGATACAGAAAAATTTTGAACATCAGCAGATAGTCTCTTTGCTGCAAGTTCAAAGCTAGTTCTTGTTCTTGTACTTGGCTCGAAAAATAAGTTGATGATTAATCTTCCTTGAAGCGCGGGAAGTTTTCTAGAGCTTGATGTATGGACATCTTTAAATCTTGTTGTTAGTTCTAAAACTGTGTTGTAATCCTCTAAAGAAAACGTAGACAGATCAAGAATGTGATTATGTTTCCAATTATTCATAATCCCTCAAATGTGGATGGATACCAACACTTGTTCTTTGGAGGAATTCGATCTCCTTTAACCCTTTTGCTAATACTTCTACTACTTTTTAGGTACCAACGCCACGGTATATCTTTAGCTTGAGATATGCCAATTCTTGTGGTCTGAACAATAGTTCCCAGTTCTTTAGGATTTTCTCCCTCTGCTACCCAAAAATCATTTGCAGGTGACAAAAGTAAGTTGTCAAAATTTCTATTTAATCCAAATCTTTTTGCCAATAACCCTGGCCCAGAAGCAATTCTTTCGTTTTCTCCTTTTATTGCTATCGATCGAAGAAGTACACCATTTGCCCAATTTTTCTTCCCGGTAACAATATTTACGCAATTATTAATGCCGTATGAAAGATATATATAAAAGTTGCCAGGCTCACCAAATAGGGTTTCGTTCCTTTGAGTTCGCCCTGAAAAACCATGACATGAAGGTTCTTCTTGAGAATAAGCCTCTGTTTCCACAATTACACCACCAAGATAACTGTTTTTTGATATGCGCTTAATTAAAAAACAGCCAATTAAGTTAGGTGCGACCAAATGAGATGGTCTTGAGAAGAATTCTTTTGTAAGAAGTGAGATTTGCTTACTATTCCTTTTGAATCCATATTACTTACGAAATAATAGATTTCTATATCATTCTGATTAATCTACTAAGATTTAGGATTTCGTAAAAGGTATTCAGATGACAGAATGATAAACGAACTTATTGGTCTAAACTAAAGTAATAAGATCATTTACTAATAAGGCCACCTTCCTTCTCATTATCTAAAGATCTTGAAAAGTTTCTAACTTAATCATGACTAAAATTTCTTCATCTGATGTTCGTAAGGTTGCACAGTTAGCTCGTTTAGAACTTCCAGAAGACCAAATTCAAACATACACAACTCAACTTGAAGAAATACTTTCTTATGTTGACCAATTAGAACAAATAGATACTCAAGATATTCCTCCCACTACTAGAGCTGTAGAGGTAGTTAATGCAATGAGGGAAGATTTAGTTGAGGTTAATTCTTCAAGAGAAGATATTCTTAATCAAGCACCTCATAGGGAAGGCGATTTTTTTAGAGTCCCCAAAATACTTTAAATTTAAGAATTATCTTTGACTTTCTGTTCTAATTCTTGTTGTATGAATTAATTTTATATATTTTCTCCTCCAATTACTTTTTGGCAATAATCTTGCTATTGGTCTCATTTTACTTCTTCTTTCTTTGTGACTTCTAATTCCAAGTAAAATATCATAAATAAAATTTAGACTATCTTTTTTACTTTCAAAAATTCCCATTCTTTGAGGCGAACCTTTTTGATCTAAAAGTGGCTTTGTAGCTTCATAAGCTGGTTTATATTCAAACCATGGAATAGAGGGCCATAAATGATGAACTAAATGATAATTTTGACCCATTATTAACAAGTTCATTAATTTACTTGGATAAACTCTTGCATTTTTCCATCTATTTTTAGACTGAAAAGGTCTATGAGGTAGATAATCAAAAAATATTCCTAAAGTGACTCCAACCATTAATGCTGGTCCAAACCATAAATTATAAATAACATTCATAAAATTATATTTAATTCCTGCAATTACTATAGAAATAAATATTCCTCTCTCTATTCCCCATTGCATTAGTTCAAACTTTCTCCAAAGTTTTCGCTCAAAGAAAAAATATTCATGATAAAAAAATCTTGGAGCAATTAACCAAATAGGACCAAAGGTGCTAACAATATGATCTGGGTCATTTTTTGGGTCATTAACGTATTTGTGATGCTCTAGATGAACTCTTGTGAAAACTGGGAAACTAAAACCTAGTAAAATCGCTGACCCATGCCCCATGAATTGATTGATCCATTTATTTGGATGAGCAGCATTGTGGCAGGCATCATGAATAACGGTACCTTCCATATGAAGAGCCAAAAAAGATAATGCAACCAAAATTGGCAATGGCCAGTTTCCCTGATACCACTGCCAAACACTAACTATTGCAAGAAAATATCCACCAAAGAAAAGACCTAAAGTTACGTTTAAAGGCTTAGGAGGATCAAGATATTCTTGGATCTCATTTTGCCAGTCGCGTAATGACTTCAGTTTTTTCGTTGCCTTGTTTTTGTCAGACCTCGATAAGCACTGGGTCATTGCTTGATGTGATTGAGATTAATTGAGCTTGTATAGCTTAATTAAAAAATGCCCACCGGGAGACTTGAACTCCCACGACATAAAGTCACTGGTACCTAAAACCAGCGCGTCTACCAATTCCGCCAGGTGGGCCAAAGGTTTTCACCGATTGTCAATTGATTCTAGCAGCTCATTGCTGGCTATTTAAAGACTATTTTTGATTCGTGAACGTAAAAAGATTAATGTCATTTGCATATTTATATTTGATACATTTGAAATTCTCTATTTAATGACGCATGATTTTTAGTGTTCATTGAGCGCTTTTACTTCAAAATAATCTCATAATTAGAAAAATATGGTTGTTTCTATTTCTGGATACTTATTTCTTTTTGTTGGGCTTTTGATACTGGCTTTGCCTTTAATGCTTGTTGAAGTAAGTAGGCCAAGAGATTGGGTAATGAGTGGACTTTTTTTATTTTTAGGATTATTTCTGTTAGTGGAGAATGATCTTTTAAGAGGTTCAATAAATTTACTAGTTATTTCTATGGAAATTTTGTATGGGAAAATGATTTTAGAAATTTTTCAAACTAGATGGTATCAATTAAGTTCTGAAGAAAAAAAACGGATTGGATCTTTTCAGAGATGGTTTGAATCTTTTAAACAGCTCGGTCAAAGCTTTGCTTTACTAGGCAATGGCTTTTTAAATTTTTTTAAAAGTTTTACTACTCAATCCAAAAAACCTATAAAAGAAAAAAAATGGGTTCATCCAGAATTGACAGAAGAAATCAAGAAGAAAGTAGTTCGTCGATCTGTCCCAAATGAGTCCAATAAGATCATAAATCAAGAATTACCTGAAAACGAAGAGACTTCTTGATAAGGTTAAAAGGCCTCAGGCAACAATGATGACTATTGAATATTTCTCAAAGTGAATAATGTCAATAAAGATTCTCAAAAGGATCGTCCTACTTATAAAGACACTCTTAACCTTTTGCAGACTAATTTTGGGATGAGGGCAAATGCAACTCTAAGAGAACCTGAGTTGCAAGCTTTTTGGACTGATAAAAAGATAGATTTTGAATTAGGCTTAAGCAATTCTGGAGAGACTTTTACTTTGCATGATGGCCCTCCATATGCAAATGGAACGCTTCATATGGGCCATGCTCTTAACAAAGTATTGAAGGATGTAATCAATAAATTTCAAACAATGCAAGGGAAAAAAGTATGTTATGTCCCGGGATGGGATTGCCATGGATTGCCTATTGAATTGAAAGTTCTTCAATCTTTGAATAAAACTCAACGAGCTGAATTAACCCCTATTAAATTAAGAAAAAAAGCAGCTGCTTATGCAAAAAAGCAAGTTTCCCAACAAATGGATGGTTTTAAAAGATGGGGAGTGTGGGGAAATTGGGATCAACCATATTTAACTATAGACAAAAAGTTTGAAGCCTCTCAGATCCAGTTGTTTGGTGAAATGGCATTCAAAGGATATATATATCGAGGTCTAAAACCAGTTCATTGGAGTCCAAGTTCTCAAACTGCTCTGGCTGAGGCGGAGTTAGAATATCCCACCGGTCATGTTAGTAAAAGTATTTATGTGGGATTTAAAGTTGATCAAATAACAAAAATAATAGCTCAAGAAATTTCTAGTCAAGCTCCAGATCTATTTAATTCTGAAGGGAAATTAAAAGAAGTTAAACTTGTCATTTGGACTACCACTCCTTGGACAATTCCTGCAAATGAGGCAATATCTGTTAACCACAAATTAGACTATGTAATTGCACAAAGCTCTGATAAATCATTAATAATTATTGCTGATGATCTTTTAGATGAAGTGTCTAAAAATGTAGGAATCAATTATAAAAAAAGAGTATTAATTAAAGGATCAAAATTAGATGGAATTGTATATAAACACCCTTTATTTGATAAAAGAAGTCCTGTTGTTTTAGGAGGAGATTATATAACAACTGACTCAGGAACTGGATTAGTACATACTGCTCCAGGTCATGGCGTTGATGATTTTAACACTGGAAATAAATATAATTTACCAATTTCTTGTCCTGTTGATGCAAAAGGTTTTCTAACTAAGGAGGCTGGCAAATTTGAAGGCCTAAACGTATTAAAAGATGCTAATAATGTCATAATTAATGATCTCAATAATACTGGATCTTTGCTTAAAGAAATTCCATATGAGCACAGGTATCCTTATGATTGGAGAACTAAAAAACCAACTATTTTTAGAGCTACAGAACAATGGTTTGCTTCTGTTGAAGGATTTAGGGATATTGCACTTTCTGCTATAGAAGATGTTGTTTGGCTCCCTGAATCTGGAAAAAATAGAATTGATTCTATGGTTAGAGAAAGAGGAGATTGGTGTATTTCTCGACAAAGGACTTGGGGAGTTCCAATACCTGTATTTTATGAAAAAAATGGAAAAGAAGTTTTACTTAATAAAGAAACTATTTCTCATATATCTGATTTATTTTCTATCTATGGAGCAGATATATGGTGGGAATATGAAGTCTCTGAGCTATTACCTCCTTCTTATTTAAATGAAGCAGACCGATGGCAAAAAGGTACTGATACTATGGATGTTTGGTTTGACTCTGGATCGAGTTGGTCTTCAGTAATTTCTAAAAAAGAAAATTTCAATTATCCAGCAGATTTATATTTGGAGGGGTCTGACCAACATAGGGGTTGGTTTCAGTCATCGTTATTAACCTCGGTAGCAGTCAATGAACATGCACCTTTTAAAAAGGTCCTTACACATGGCTTTGCATTAGATGAGAATGGTAGAAAAATGAGTAAATCCTTAGGAAATATTATTGATCCTTTAGTTATAATTAATGGAGGTTCAAATAAGAAATTAGATCCTGCATATGGTGCTGATGTATTGAGGCTTTGGGTTAGTTCTGTTGATTATTCTGCCGACGTTCCTATTGGCTCAAATATACTCAAGCAAATTTCTGATGTTTATCGTAAGGTTAGAAATACGTCTAGATATCTATTAGGAAATCTTTATGATTTTGATGATAAGAATGATTCAATTTCTATTTCTAAATTACCATTATTAGATAAATGGATGTTGAATAGAACAGCTGAAGTTATTGATGAAATAACAGACGCATACTCAAATTTTGAATTCTCGAAGTTTTTCCAAACAATTCAGAATTTTTGCGTAGTTGATTTATCTAATTTTTACTTAGATATTGCAAAAGATAGGTTATATGTGAGCTCTAAATCTGACTTTAGAAGAAGAAGTTGTCAGACAGTTTTATCCTTGGTTATCGAGAAAATATCTGGTCTAATTGCACCTGTTTTATGTCATATGGCTGAGGATATTTGGCAAAATATACCATATAGCTTAGATGAAGCCTCAGTTTTTCAAAGAGGATGGCCTACTGCACCTGAATCATGGCGGGATAGTAGTTTTAATTGTCATGTTATTGAGCTTCGAAGGTTAAGATCAGTTATTAATCGTATGCTGGAGAGCTGCAGAAATAAACAAGAGTTAGGTTCCTCTTTGGAAGCATCGGTAAGGGTTGATATATCTGATGAAAAAGTGCAAGCTGCTATTGAATGGTTAGCTCAAAGTGAATCCAATAATGTTGATGTATTGAGAGATTGGTTTTTGGTTTCATCTTTACAAATTGGTGGTGAACCTTGGGCTGAAGTTTTAGTAAGTGAGGAGAATGATCTTGCTTCAATTGAGATTGCAAAAGCAAGAGGATTTAAGTGTGAAAGATGTTGGCATTATGAAATTGAAATGAGTAAAAATCAAAGACATCCAAATATTTGTAAGAGGTGTGAACAAGTTATTTTAGCTATTTAAATTATAAGTAATATTTAATATTACAGTTATTAGTTTTTAAAATTTACCGGAGAAACGACCATTCTTTGGTAATTGGATAATTAACCATTGGAGTAAACCTATTAAATATAATATCAGAGCTAAATATGCAAAAAATGTAGCAAATCCCGTGGTCCAATTACCGTCTAGAAAAAATTTTATTATTGTTTTTGTTGTTATGAATGAATTATATGGAATTTCTCTCCAAGTATCACAGTAATTTTGATTAATTGAATTTAAGCACCTCCAACTAAATAAATGAAGCCCAGAATTTAGAAAGCACCAAAAAGATAAAGTCCATCGCCAAATTCGTGTGGTTAAAGCAATTGGTTTGTAAAAAGGCATTTCATCAATTTCTTCATTTAGATCAAACCAAAACCAAATAGAACCAACCATAAGTATCGGTGCAATGAATGAAATTAATTGACCCAATTGGTTCTCAACACTAAGAAATAAAAGGTTTATCGCATACAGACTAGAAACTTTCCAGTAAATTGATAAAAGTCTATCAATAGAGCTTGAATTCGCTCTTTTTGCCCAAATCAATAGAAATAATGGGAGACCAAATGCGAAGGTAGCTGCAATTCGATATGAGAGCCAAACTAGAATTTGGAATTGGGTTTCAGTCAAAAAAAAATCTCATTCATATGTATTATCAACCTTAAGGGATTCTTTTTTATGATTAAAGTGTTTTCTCTACATTTGAAAAAGCCTTTGAATATGAATCCATCTGCATCCATTAATGATTATGCACCTATAAAAATAAAATAAATAATTACTCTAATCAAAAATTTATAAATTGGTTTTCCTTGAGACTACCTTATGAAAGATTTCATTGAATTGCTAATATAATAATCTGATTTATTTATATCAGGTTGCATTCTGTGAGACAACATGTAAATCCTCTAAGCCAATTTTTTCAGTTACCTTTATCACTTCCAAGTAAGGATGTTCTTTTTAGGAAACCTCATTATCCAATTCATTTAGATATTGGATCTGCGAAAGGTGAATTTCTTATTGAACTAGCATCTAAATATCCTGAATGGAATTTTGTTGGGCTTGAGATAAGAGAACCTCTTGTTAGCTTATGTGAAAAAACAAGAAAGAAATTAGAATTGAATAATTTAAAATTTTTATTTTGTAATGTAAATGTCAGCCTAGATGAATGGCTATCTGATTTAAATTATGGTCAATTAAAAAGAGTTTCTATTCAATTCCCAGACCCATGGTTTAAACGAAAACACTTCAAAAGAAGAGTTTTAAAAACAAATCTTATAAATTCAATTGCTAAATCTATGAGTGAGGATGGAGAAATATTTATTCAAAGTGATATATTCAAACTTTTTGAATATATGTCTAATACGATTGATAAAAGCAGATATTTTAATAGAAAATATTTAGGAGGCCTGAGATTCATTGATAAGAATCCTTATAATGTGAAGACAGATAGAGAATTACTTTCTCTCAAGAAAAATTTGCCAATTTATAGAGAAATGTATATTAGAAACAGTTTATTATTTATTAATTAAGTAAATTTATACTTGATAAAATCATATGTTTTTATTTGAAGTTTATGTATATAATTATTAGTATAAATTATTCTTCCAGATGATTGATAATTCCAATGCAGATAATGACCTTGGATTCCTTCAAAAGTTTTTCTTAGCTTTTCTTAGCCTTTTTTTAGTTGTTTTATTATTTTTTTCCCGTAGTGGTTTTAAAGCCAATGCAATGCTTGATCAATTAGCTAAGAAATCCCTTGAGCCAAATATAGCTTTGTCAAATGGAAAACCTACGGTATTTGAATTTTATGCCGATTGGTGCGAAGCTTGTAAGGAAATGGCTCCTGATATGGTTGATGCTGAAAAAATAAACTCAAATAAGATAGATATAGTTTTACTTAATGTTGATAATTCTAGGTGGTTTAATTTGATTGATGAATATGATGTGAATGGTATTCCTCAATTAACTTTTTTCAACGATAAGGGTGAATTTAAGGGCTTTTCATTAGGAGTGAAAAAATATAGTGAACTTAATGAAATTTTTAATGCTTTAATTAATAACTCCGAATTACCATCTTTTACTAATTTATTAAATTCAAGTAATGTAATTTCTATAAATAATTCACAACAATTAAATAATAATACTATTAGATCAGAAGGCCCTAGAAATCATAGCTAGTTAAGCCAATTCAAAGCGGATGAAACAACTGGGTATTCTTTAGAAAAAATATTTTTACATTCGTGAGCAATATCCATATGCTCTTTTTGAGTCCCATGACCAGTTCTTAGATTTATGTAATGAATCCATGAACGACATGATCCTGTCATATAAATTCTGGTTGGGGTAGCAAGTGGAAGTACAAATCTTGCACATTCTTTGGCAATTCCAGCTTCTAACATCTCTTCATAAAGTTCTTTATTTTTATCGAATTGACGTTTGATTTTTTTGTTGAATGTATTAATAATTTCTTCTGGTAAATCTGAGATGGAATTTTGTCTATTTTTATTATCTTGCCTTCTTAATTCTGGCAAGGGAATTTGTCCTAATTGCCTGCTATCTGCGTAGCGTTGCGAGAACTCTTGAAATGTGAATGATCTATGTCTTAATATTTGTGCGGCAATTCCTCGAGTGGTTTCTATTTGCAAAGTCATATAAGCCTGCTCAAATACGCTCCAATGTTCATTTTTTATGCAATATCCAATTAATTTAGTAAAGTCATCATTTTTTTGATTTTTTGGATTGCTAACCCTGGCAATATATGCCATGGTTTTTTCAGCATCTGGGGTTGAACTTATCAATTGAACGCAACTCATCTTTAAACCTTTGCTAGGGTTACTTTCTCTTGTTGATATTGATATTTACCTTTTCTATCACTGTATGTTGTTTCACAAGGATCTCCTTCAAAGAAAAGCAATTGACAAATTCCTTCATCAGCATAAATTCTGCAATCTGCTCCAGAGCTATTACTGAATTCAAGGGTTAGATGACCTTCCCAGCTGGCTTCAGCAGGAGTTGTATTTACGATTATTCCTAAGCGGGCATAGGTGCTTTTCCCAAGGCAAATAACAGTAATATTTGGCGGCACTTTCATTTTTTCTAATGCAACACCAAGGCCGTAAGAGTGTGCAGGTAAAATAAAATATCTACCATCTTCGTCTTCTTTTAAATCTGTAGGTTCTAAATTGTCAGGATTAAACTTTTTCGGATTCATTACTGTTCCAGGGACATGCTTAAAAATCAAAAATTCTTTAGAAGAAAGACGCAAATCATATCCATATGATGAGCAGCCAAAGCTTAAAACAGGTGATTTTTCTGATTCCGGTTCAAGATGCCTTATTAGTTTTTCTTGAAAAGGTTCCAGCATTCCTAAGGAAGCCTGTTCGGAAATCCAGAGATCGTTTTTTAACATTTAATTGCAGCGTAATTCAGTGATTTGATCAGCCATTTCGATTACTTTAGGAGGGATTGATGGTCCTGTAAGAATAATATCTGTTGAAGATGGTCGATTATTTATCATGAAAATTAATTCATTTTCTTCAATGAAACCAAGGCTAATAGCCATTCCTATTTCATCAAGAACTATTTTATCTATTCTTTTTTCGCTTAAACGTGCTTTACAAAATCCCCAAAGTTCTTTTATCGCTTTTTCTTCATATTTTCTTTTTAAAGATAAATGCTCTTCCAATATTTTTTCTGGTAAGCACGTTTCAATGGCTGGTCTTAGCCAGTCAAGTCGACCGCAAAGATTTACAGCTCCATTTGGTCCTTGATTGACTCCACCTCTCAAAAATTGAGCTATTAAAACTTGGCTTCCCAACCCTGCAGATCTAAGAGCTTCACTTAGAACAACAGAAAAACTACCTCTAAAAGTAGAAGTGTGGATTTGAACTTGCCCTTGCGTCGCTACTAGTTGTAAAGGTTTTTTTATGGGAGTGGCTCTTAGAGATGTCTCTGTTGACGGTGATGAACCCCTCTGTTGAGCATTAATGCTAACTCGTGCATTCATCTCAATTTTTATAAGAATATCTTTCATTTAATCTAGCGGTATAAAATTTCTAATCAACCAATTCAACACTATCTGTGGTGTATGGGATAAAAATACTTGGTTGTCAAAACTGTTAAGGCTCTCAAAAGTGGTTAAACAAAAGAAAAATGTAGTTTTTAATACTTATTAATAGCACCTCAAGTTTTTGAGCTTAAAAAGATAGAATTTTTAGTACGTTCAAGCTTGGGTTGAAGACTTAGCTTAAAAAAGGTCGCCATGGCTACATATCGTTTTTTCTTGACTTATTAATCTTCTCTGAACAATAAATTAAATATGGTCACTTCATATCGTGGCTTTACTCGTTTCAACCAACAAAAGAATAACCAGATGGTTGGTAATTCATCATCTTCTCTGCCGCCAAATAAAAGTCTCTTAGATGTAATCAAATCTTTGGAGGGAGTTTCTACTGAAACTGTAGATAGGTCAAAAACAATTTTTTTCCCTGGCGATCCTGCAGAAAGGGTTTATTTAATAAGGCGAGGAGCAGTCCGACTGAGCAGGGTCTATGAAACGGGTGAAGAAATTACAGTTGCTTTATTGAGAGAAAATAGTCTTTTTGGAGTTTTATCATTATTGACCGGACATAGATCAGATCGTTTTTATCATGCCGTTGCCTTTACTCGTGTGGAACTCGTTTCGGCACCAGCTACATCAGTAAGGAATGCTATTGAGCAAGATGCCTCTGTTGGCTTGCTTCTTTTACAAGGTTTATCAAGTCGAGTACTTCAAACTGAAACAATGATTGAAACGTTAACTCATAGAGATATGTCCTCACGTCTTGCAAGCTTTTTACTTGTTTTATGTAGAGACTTTGGTGTACCCGGGGAAAAAGGAGTAACAATTGACTTAAGACTTTCTCATCAAGCCATTGCTGAAGCAATAGGTTCAACACGAGTTACTATTACAAGATTACTTGGTGAGTTGAAAAGTTCCTCGTTATTGGCAATAGATAGGAAAAAAATAACTATATTTGATCCAATAGCGTTAGCAAAAAGATTTAATTGAAGGCCATTACATACTAAGGTTTAGAAGGTTTGATTAATTCTTCTCCTTTCTATCTGTGACTGCCTGGCTGAAAATTCTTTTATTGTTAATCCTAGGGGGAATACTTTCTACTCTGGGAGATCGCTTAGGTACGAGAGTTGGCAAAGCGCGTTTAAGTATTTTTAAATTAAGACCAAGAAGTACAGCTGTTTTAATAACTGTTTTTACTGGAAGTATTATTAGTGCCATTTCATTCGCAACTATGGTTGTATTTGATAGGGATTTGAGGGTTGGATTATTTCAGTTAGAGGATATTCGAGAAAAGATAATCGAGAGTGAAAAAGAATTAAAAAAATTAGAAAAGAATTTATATGCTTTCAGAAGTGGAAATGTAGTAATAAGTAGTGGACAAACTTTAGTAACTCAGACAATTAAATTAAATAAAAATAATGATATAAAAAAAATTATTGAAAATATATTGCAGCAAGCAAATTTTTATGCTTTTAACTTAGTAAAAACAAACAACTCTAGATATAAAAGAATATTATTAGTTCGCAAGGATGATATTGAGAAGCTCGAAAATAAAATCGCTGATAATAGAAGTTGGGTCGTGAGGATTAAATCAGCAGGCAATATACTTAGAGGTGAAAATTATGTTTATGCATTTCCTGAAGTCACATTAAATAAAATCATTACAAAGAAAGGTGAAGTTATTGCCATCGAAAATATATCTTTATCAAAGTCTGATCCTGAATCTATCAGTAAAAAGATTAATCTTTTAATGGCTTCAACTTTAGCTGAGGTTAGGCGAAGAGGATCATTAAGTTCTGAGTTAAAAATTAATGCTAATCAGATTAATAGTTTAGGAAAATATCTAGTTAGTAAAAAAAAAGGAGATTTCCAAATTATTGCTAGAGCTCTTGATAATAATCAAAGTGCAGATAAAGTCTCTATATCAATGGAATTGCAACCTTCACGAAAATCTATAGTAAACAATAATTAAATGAGTTTTTATATATCTATAGATCCTGGAATCAAAAAATGCGGCTTATTGTTGGCTGATATGCAATCCGGAAATGTTATTGAGGCAGGGATAGCCTCAATAAATAAATTTTCTGATTTAGTTTCTTTATGGAATGAAGATTATCAGATTATTAAAATAATAGTTGGGGATGGGACTAATTGTAGGTATATAGCGAATCAATTAAAAAGAAATAACTTTTTAAATATAAATTATGTTAATGAAAGAGGATCAACTTTAAGAGCAAGATTTAGATATTGGGAAATTTGGCCTCCAAATTATTTTATTCGTTGGCTTCCAAAAGAAATTCTTTTTCCGCCTGAAAACCTTGATGCAATTGTTGCGTTGATTTTATTGGAAGATTTTCTAAACTATAAGTTTATTTGGCCAGATAAAGTAGATATTAAAACTTGGCCCTAACTGTAAAAATGTAATCTCCACCAGACTCAAGTTTATAATCAGCTTTGACTAAATAGCGCTCTAATGCATCTTTTATAAGAGCTCTACCGAGTGGTGGCTCTATAAAAAGTTGCCCCTGATTAAAAGCCCAAATAAAACTCCACTCAAAATTCCCTGCACGGACAATCCCCTCAACTTTTTTTTGATTAAAGCATTGCTTATTAATCTGAAGATATGCAGTAGTTGATGGCTTGTTATACATTTTCCTAAAGCTATTAATTTTCAGGTTTGTAAGAATTTAATCGAGTAGTTATCTTTTCCCAATTATTAGATGTGATTAATTCAATACAATTAATTATTTCTTCAATGATGAAATTTAATTTTATAAACTCTTCTTTTGAAAATCTTCCTAAAACATGTGAAACAGTTTTTGATTTTCTCTGCTTTTGATCGTTACTTGGCGGGCCTATCCCAATCTTTAATCGCTTAAACTCAGGAGTACCAAGATGATTGATAATACTTTTTAATCCGTTGTGGCCTCCTGAGCTGCCTTTAGAGCGTACTCTTATTTTTCCTAGAGGTAGATCCATGTCGTCTACTAGGACTATTAATTGATTATTTTTAAAATTAAACCAATCCTTTGCTGATCTCACTGATTTTCCACTTTCATTCATGTAGGTGTTAGGCATCAAAAGCCTAGTTTTTGTGGTACCTGTTCCATATTCACAAGTCCTACCAAATAACTTTTTGCTTTCACGAAAGCTACAATTATTTTTTCTTGCGATTTCCTCTATCACCATAAATCCAACATTATGACGAGTCTTATCGTACTCAGTCCCTGGATTGCCTAAGCCAACTAATAATTTCAAGTCATCGGAAAACATACCAATAGAACTGAATCGTTGTTGATTCTAATAGTTGGTTGTCTTCTTAGTTTTGAGGAAATTAATTTTCTTTGTCCACAATGTTTTCATTTGCAGACTCTTCTTCAGCCATTGCATTTTTTATTTCTCGCTCAAATTCTGTTGAGGCGCTTTGAAGACCTTTGAGTGTCTTTCCAATAGTTCGCCCAAGTTCCGGAAGACGTTTTGGACCAAAAATAACTAGTGCTAATCCAGCAATAACAGCTATTTCGGGCAAACCAACCCCAAAAATATTCATGGGCGAATAGCAACTGCTCAGAATTTAATCAATTCAGCCGTTCCAGTCGACAGAAAAACCTTGTAAAAGAAGAGACTGGTTATAAATTTGGAGCATAATAACTAGAAAAACCAGTAGTAAAATTCCTATAAAGGCCATTACTGGTACAGCTCCCCAACCTGGAACAACTTTTCCTTGTCCAGAATTTCCAATGGATTTCAGCAAAGATCCAAGTGCTGTTTTTTGTCCCATGTCGTTTCTCTTAGCTCAGATTTGTATGAGTCAAGATATTGTATGAGAAGTTGTCCAAAAGAAGAAGAGACTGTAGAAACTTGTGATGGAATGAACCAAAAAAATATAATATTTGAAAAAATTGATCTAAAAACAAGCTGAAAAACAAGAAAAATGACAAAAAAAGAATGAATTTATGGATTTTAGGAATTCTTATGAGAAAAAAACATTGATCTTTCTAGCCATATTTCTTGAATTTATTGGCTTTTTGGCTGTCTTAGAGTGATATAAAGATTTGTTCATTTCCAAAAGTCTGTAACACCTTTGGTTTTTTCATTGGAGTTATTGACTTAATAGGATAGGTTTAATCTCTATTTAGTTGGTTCAGATTCATGCTTGCCCTCAAGATTTCCGTCTATACGATCGTCTTTTTCTTTGTCGGGATCTTTTTATTTGGTTTCTTGGCAAGTGATCCAACAAGGACACCCAATAGAAAGGATTTGGAAAGTCCTCAGGACTAAAAATGACACGCTAATTACTGGACTAAACCAGCCCGTGTAATTGCTTTATTCGGTATTATTTTTTCTTCGGCTTAACTCCCTTGGCGGCGAAGAGAAAATATCTATTGTCTTTAAACCTTGGAATTCTAGGGTTTATTACTTTATTGTCTTTATTTGAGATCTCTAGAGGGGAGGAAACTTTTCCTAACAAATCAGTTAAAAATAAACAGTATAATTTTTCTATAGGTGATAATTTTGACACCTATAAAACCTCATCTTTAAAACAATTAGAACTAAGGGAAGTTAAATTTTTAACTCTTAAAGTTTTTGCTGATAAAAAATATGATTATGATCAAAATATTTATCTAGCTGAGGGTAATGTAAAGGCTCTAATAAATGGTGGAATTTTAAGGTCTGATTTTTTAAGCTATGATAAATCAACTGGTGTTTTATTTGCTGAGGGCAATATTAGATTTAGCAAGGGAGGGCAATATTTTAGAGCTAAAGAATTTAATTTTAATCTTTTAAATAAAGAAGGAATTATTAAAGATGCATATGGAATACTAGACGTTGAAAATGTATTAAATGATTTAAAAATTGATATTAATTCAAATAAGACCGATGCTCAAAGTAGAATTAATAATAAAGAAGTAAATACATATGATGATGGAATAGAATTTTCTTTTGGTAATATTAAATTACCTGAAAATAAAATAACGAGATCTAATAAATCTATAGGATCAATTAATAACTGGAGATTTAAATCTAATTCAATTATTATTTCAGAGAATGGCTGGAAATCTAATAAAATTATTTTTACGAATGATCCATTTGATCCTAATCAAATATCTTTTGAGGGTATAGATGTTTTCGCAGAAGAAGATGATGATGGTAGATTACTTATTACTAGTACTAAAACCAATTTAATTCTTGAAAATAGAACTAAGATTTTTTTAGGTAAAATAATATTTGGAGATAAGAAAAATAAAAATAAACTTGATTTCATAATAGATGTTAAAGATCGCGATGGATTGGCTTTAATAAGAAGAAGTAATAGTACGACTATTAATAATAATTTTGAAATTAAATTTCAGCCTCAGTTCTTAATTAATAGAGCTATTTTAGGTAAAACCTACAGTTATAAAGATAGCAAAAATAAAAATATTACTTTCTCTGATTTATTTGGTTTAAATATAAAGATTGAAGCAGGCGATGATAATTGGAATTTCGATAGTGTAAATGATTTAAGTACATTCAATAAAACTAGATTTTTTAGTGGATTAAGGCATTCAAGTACTTTTCAAAAGTACTTTCGAATTCCTGTTATAGAAGACTCAAGTTTTAATATTTTTACTACTTATAGAGCTAGAGCTTGGAATGGAACAATTGGTGAGACTGAGATTAAATCTGCATTTGGAGGCTTTATTCAAAAGAAGCATTATTTTACAACTGGTGAAGTCAGAAATAGCTTGAACATTCGATTAGGAACAGCAAACTATGAAGCAGAAAAATTGGAAAATAGTGAAATGATTAACCTTTGGCGAACTAGCATTTTTGCTTCTTTAGATACTGAATATCCAATATGGAAGATTGATCAAAAAAATCTTTATAAAAAGAAAAATTCGCTTTTTGTACCTATTTTAATTAACCCTGAATTAGTTTTCAGAACTAATATTAGTTCAGCCTATTTTAATTATATAAACTCTATCGACCAAGGTTTTCTTAAAGTGAGTCTTGGCCCTGAGATTAGATTAGGAACTTTAGAGAGGAATTTTTTTGATTATACAAAACTTTCAGTTACGTCAGGTGTGAAAATTAAGTTTGGAAATAGCCCATTTAAGTTTGACAATGCTATTGATTTGAAAACGCTCAATATAAGTTTAATGCAACAAATATATGGACCTTTGATATTTGATGTTATCTCTAATTTAAATATTGATAATAGTTCAGAAAATTATGGAGAATATTATGATACAAAGTTAGGCCTTTTATGGCATAAAAGATCATACGAATGTGGAATTTACTATCACCCTAATAATGATGCAGGAGGATTATATTTTCGTATAAATGGATTTAAATTTGGTAATTCTGTAAAACCAGTATTTTAGATTTCTTATTTAAAATTATTTAGATAAGGTAGATTTTTGACTGTATTATTGATTTTTTCTTCCGCATCTAATAGTTGAGAAGTCGCATCCCATTTCCCTGAATAAAGCATCTTGAAGGCTCCTCCTTCCAAATCGAGTACAAAACTTTCTTTTTGATTAGAAATTGAAAGTTCCTCAAGATTAAAATCCCAAATTTGATTGGGGTTACCATTAACTAGGTTTTGTAATTTAGTAATTTCTTGTTTTGAAGACGTCATGCAAGGTATTCCAAGTGCAAGACAATTTCCAAAGAAAATTTCAGCAAAGCTCTCTCCGATAATTAACCTTATGCCCCATCTCATAAGTGCCTGTGGGGCATGTTCTCGGCTGGAACCACAACCAAAATTATCATTAACGACAAGAATATTGCTTCCTTTATTCTGGTCGAGATCAAAGGGGTGATTGCCATTGAGTTCTTTTCTGTCATCTGCAAAGACTTGTTCTCCTAATGCGGAAAAACTTACACATTTGAGAAATCTTGCAGGGATGATTCTGTCAGTATCAATATCATTGCCTTTGATTACCAAACTGCGGCCACTAATTGCTTTGATTTCTCCTTTTGGGAATGTCTGTGTCATAGATATGATTATTTGTAGTTTTCCTCTTGGAGTAATTTTCTTACATCTGTAAGCTTCCCGTTGATTGCAGCAGCAGCAACCATTGCTGGACTCATTAATAAGGTTCTTCCATTAGCAGAGCCTTGCCTCCCTTTGAAGTTTCTATTACTTGAGCTAGCGCTTATTTGTCTTCCTTCTAGTTTGTCTGGATTCATTGCTAGGCACATTGAACAACCCGGTTCTCTCCATTCAAAACCTGCTGTAAGGAATATTTTATCTATTCCTTTTCTCTTGGCTTCTTTAGCAACCTTTTGGGAACCAGGTACAACAAAAGCTCTAATCCCAGCAGAGACTTTCCGACCAGCAACAATTTTTGATGCCTCCTGTAGATCACTTAATCTTCCATTCGTACAGCTACCTATAAAGCAAACATCAATGGATGTTCCTTCTATGGGTTGGTCTGCTTCTAGATTCATGTATTTGCATGCATCTTTAGCTATTTGTTGTTCATTCTTTGGTAGTTCTTCAGGATTTGGAACCTTTTCTTTGATTGAAATACCTTGACCAGGAGTTATACCCCAAGTAACAGTAGGCTCTATAGATGATCCATCCAATTGAATCTCATCATCAAATTTAGCTTCTGAATCACTCACTAAACTTTTCCACCACTTAATAGCGTTATCCCACTCTTGACCTTTTGGAGAATATTCTTTTCCTTTAAGATATTTAAAAGTAGTTTCATCGGGATTGATATATCCACACCTTGCACCCCCTTCAATAGCCATATTGCATATGGTCATCCTTCCCTCCATTGAAAGTTTTTCTATGGCAGGGCCAGCAAATTCATAGGCAAATCCGACCCCTCCTTTGACTCCAAGCAAACGGATGATGTGAAGAATAAGGTCTTTGGCATATACTCCCTTTTGCAATGAACCATCTACCCATATTCTTCTTACTTTTAATTTTTTCATCGCCAAACTTTGACTGGCTAAAACATCTCGAACTTGACTTGTTCCAATGCCAAATGCAATTGCTCCAAATGCTCCATGAGTTGAGGTATGTGAATCTCCGCAAGCCACTGTCATCCCAGGTTGGGTTAGTCCTAATTCGGGAGCCATAACATGAACTACGCCTTGAGAATTGCTTCCAATTCCGTGAAATTTTATTCCATGCGTTTTGCAATTTTTTTCTAACGTAGCCAGCATTTCCTCTGCGAGAGGATCACTAAAAGGACGCTGCTGATTTACTGTTGGAACTATATGATCAACTGTCGCAACTGTTAGTTCAGGGAATTTGACTTCAAGATTTTTTTCATTCAGAGCAGAAAAAGCTTGTGGACTTGTAACTTCGTGAATCAAATGAAGACCAACAAAAAGTTGCGTTGATCCACCAGGTAGTTCTTTTACCTGATGGAAGTTCCAAACTTTGTCGTAGAGGGTTCCAGAACTCAACTTTCAAATCCAACAATTAGGACTTAGTTGTCCATTATTATAGATAAACGTAATCTATCAAGAGCATTTAAAACGCTTAATTTCTGAATATCTTCTCTTGTCTTATTAGATCCAAACCTTTCCTCCCATGAAATGAGGGTCTTAGGACCCTTAATACAAAAATTGACTAGACCAACTGGTTTTAATTTACTTCCTCCAGTTGGCCCTGCAATTCCGCTGACAGATAATGCCCAGTTAACTTTGAACTTTTGTTGGACACCTTCTGCCATTGATTCAACAACTTCCTTTGAGACTGCACCATAGGTATTAATTAATTCCTCAGGGACACCTAATATTCTTTGCTTGATAGAATTGTTGTATGCGATGATTCCGCCATGGAAGATTTTTGAAGATCCAGGGACTTTTGTCAGTTTAGAACCTATTCCACCTCCAGTGCATGATTCTGCTACAGCAATTGTTTCTTTTCTTTTCAGTAATAATTTAAATACTAATTCTTCAAGAGTTACATTATCTACCCCAAAGCATTTTAATCCAGTAATTTGAGTTAACTCTTGTTCAATAGGTTTTATTAATTTATTAGTTTCTTCTAAATTATCTCCTTTTGCTGTGATTCGTACCTTAACTTCTCCGGTGCTTGCATAAGTTGCAACAGTAGGATTTTTTGCTTTAAGTAAATGTGTAATTTTGTCAGCTAGTAATGATTCACTTATACCCGCGAAATGTAAAACTTTGCTAGAGATAATTTTTTTTGAGAAATTATTATTAATTAACCATTTTGATGCTTCGTTAATCCACATTTCTTTTAATTCACTGGGAACTCCAGGGAAAGTAAGAATTGTAAAATTATTCTTTGGAGTCCATATAATGCCTGGTGCTGTGCCTGAGTAATTGTTTATGATTTTAGAACCTTTTGGAACTAAAGATTGCTTTTTTTGACTTTGAGATAATCTACGATCCTTATTTCTTAATTTGTTTTGCAAGTCAATCAAAATATCATTTTTTTGTTCAAGTGGTGTATTAAAAGTATCAGCAATTACCTGCGTTGTTATATCATCAGGTGTGGGTCCAAGACCGCCAGTTGTTATTAGAATTTCAGATCGATTAGATGCCTCAAGTATTGCTTCTTTTAATCTGCTAGGGTTATCTCCGATAACGGTTTGTCTGAAATGTGGGATACCTAAGATTGCTAGTTGTTCTGCTATCCATTGAGAATTAGTATTAACAATATTTCCTAGAAGTAATTCACTTCCAATGCATATGACCTCTGCTTCAAATTTATTTTTATTCTTAATATTGATTTCTTTAAATGTTTTCATTATATAAAGGAAACTTATTGCAAAGTTCAGATACTTTTTTGATTGACGCTTCTTTCATTTTTTCATCGTTAGGGTTAAGCAGTCTATCTGCAATGATATTTCCAACATCCTCAAAGGCTTGTTCATCAAAACCTCTTGTCGTTAGAGCTGCTGAACCTAGCCTTAGCCCACTAGTGACAAATGGTGACTCTGGGTCAAAAGGTACAGTATTTTTGTTAGCAGTTATTTTGATATCACTAACTAATTGATCCGCAATTTTACCTGTCATACCAATGCTTCTTAGGTCAAGAAGAACAATATGATTGTCAGTCCCTTTGCTTACAACAGAAATACCTCTTTTTTGAAGTTGATGAGAGAGAACTTGCGCATTAGAGATTACTCTTTGGCAATAAAGCTTGAATTCGGATTGAGAAGCTTCTTTGAATGCCACAGCTTTGGCAGCGATTACATGTTCTAAAGGGCCTCCTTGGGTGCCTGGAAATACTGCTTTATCGAGCTTTTTTCCTAGTTCTACATTCTTAGAAAGAATTAGTCCCCCTCTTGGACCTCTAAGAGTTTTATGAGTGGTTGTTGTCACCACATCACAATATGGGATTGGACTTGGGTGCAGTCCACTTGCGACTAAGCCAGCGATGTGCGCAATATCAGCTAATAAATAAGCATTTACCTCATCAGCTATTGATCTAAAAGCCTGGAAGTCAATTTTCCTTGGATAGGCAGAGAATCCGCAAATAATTAGTTTAGGTTGATTTTCAATTGCTTTTTTTCTTATTAAATCCATATCAAGCATTTCGGTTGTTTTATCAACTTCGTAGTGGCATGTTTTAAACCACTTTCCACTGACATTTACAGGGGAACCATGGGTGAGGTGTCCTCCATGAGACAAGTCCATTCCCATAATTGTTTCACCAGGCTTTAGAAGGCTTAGGAAAACTGCAAAGTTAGCTTGTGCTCCGCTATGTGGTTGGACATTTGCCCAGCTTGCACCAAAAAGGTTTTTTGCTCTCTCTATTGCCAGCTGTTCAATTTCATCGATATGCTCACATCCTCCGTAATAGCGTTTGTTGGGGAGACCTTCAGCATATTTATTTGTTAGGACTGATCCCTGTGCTTCCATAACTGCCTTTGAAGCAAAATTCTCGCTTGCAATGAGTTCTAAATGAGTTTCTTGCCTTGATAATTCATTTTTTATTAATTTTGCAATACTTGGATCACATTCCATCAAAGAAGATTTAATAGTCACTTTATTTTTTTATTTATGATCTGATAGTAGGCATATGTTTAGTTTAATGAGAAAAAACTTTCTCTTATTTGCTGGTTATATAGGGATTTACAAATTTTTTAAACGCGCCTGGAGAGATTCGAACTCCCGACCCTCTGATCCGTAGTCAGATGCTCTAATCCGCTGAGCTACAGGCGCATAAAAAAACAATATCAGATTGACTCCCACAGAATAGGAAAATATGTTTGTATCTATGCCTTAAAAATTCATTGAAATACGATGGTGAAACTTAAAAAGTTATTTTTCCATCAATTTTTTCATTTTGAGAAAGTAACTAATCTCTCTCTGGTCACTAATAATAGAAAAAACTATGTTTTCATGGCCACTTCTATCGATTCATCGCAAATTAATGAGCTAGCGGTTTCAATAGCTGACAGATTATTTATTCAAGTTGGAAATTGGAACCTTTATCTTGGTGATGCTGGCCTTGCAAAGGACTTGGCTATTGAATGTCAGGCTAACTTTGATCAAGGTGCAAATGTTGCAGCTAGAAAAGGTCTTGAAACGATTCAAGTAAAACTTGGTGGAGGTAAAACGAGCTTGCCATTATCCAAATTAATTCCACCAAATCAATTTTTTGACCTTGAGGACATTTTAGAACCCTATTGCAGATAAGATTTGATCAATTGCTTTGTTTCTCTTGCTAATCATTCAGGTAACAAATGCCAGAGAGGTTGTAAGACAGCGAATTGGACGCTTAGGAGAAAGACTCATAGGGAAAGTTGCAGATGCAGATGCGCAGGTTGAAAAGGAATTAATGAAAGAGATGGAAATAGCTTTTCAAGAGTTTGGTATTGAAGCAAGAATTCTCTCAGTCACTGGAGTGAAAACTGATGCAATGAACTGTTTAGAAATCCCACTTAAAGTTAGATCAGAAAAAGATGTTTTTCTTAAAGACGAATAAATTTATCTTTTAAAAACTTATTTAATCTATTAATATCATCAACTTGAAGAATAATTGCTAGATAATAGAATATAACAAGACTAATTCCAGATGAAATCATGACTTTAAATAATAAATTTAAGAAACTATAGGGTAAATAAATTATTTTAAAAATCAAAAATGAGCTAATACCAGAAATTAAACCAATTAAAATAATTCTAAGATTTTGAGATGCTATTTTTGATAATTTCAGGTTATTAAGTTTATTATTTAATTTTAATAGTAAAATTACGCAAGCAAATAAATTGACAAATGTAGTTGAATATACTAAGCCGTTTACTCCTAAGTTAATTGGAGATAGTTCCCCCCAAGGACTTGTTCCTCCTATTAAAAACCAGTCAAAAAATAAATTTAATAATATTGCTATAATAGATATTTTAAATGGTGTTTTTGAATCTTCAATACCATAAAATACTCTAACTAATAGATCTCTTAATAAATAAAAAGGCATCCCTATTCCATATGCAATCAATAGTTGACTTACAATATCTATGGCATTTTGATTGAATGAACCTCTGCCATAAATTAATATTACTATTGGAACAGATAGTGAAATAAATATCGAACCTAGAAATACCATCGAAGAGGAAGAGATAATTAATCCTTGATGGATTTTCTTGACTAATTTTAAATGATTTTTTCGAGCTTTTAAGCTTACAAAAACAGGTAATAATGGAATTAAAATAGAATTTGATATTATTCCAAGAGGAGCTTGAACTATAAAGTTTGCATAAGTTAGAGCAGCTGCAGCTCCAACTATTTTTGATGCAAAGAATAAATCAGTAAGAACATTGATTTGCATCATTCCTGAAGAAAGTGAAGCAGGGACAATCATTCTCCAGGCTCTTTTTAGTTCTGAACATTTTGTTTGGATTGAAAAACTTATAGTAAATATTCCTTTTTTAATTAGAAAAGGTATTTGAATTAAATATTGAGATAGAGCTCCAATAAATGTTGCTTTTGCAAGAATAACTCCTCCCCTAACATTTAATTCATTTATATCAGCTGAAGTTTCTTTATTTATCCAAAAGTTTGATACAGCAATTATAATTATTAGGCTTGAAATTAATGGAGATATAGATGGTATGAAAAATTCTTTTTTCGCATTTAAAGATCCAAAACCTATTCCTATTAGTCCAGATAATAATATAATCGGGGACATTATTTTCAATTGAAAAGAAGCTATTTCTTTGATCTCTGGGCTTAAACTTGGCCCAACTAAATTAATCAATAAATCGGATGAAAAGAAAATACAAAAACTTATTATTAATAGTATTAGAGATAAAATATTATTGATTGAACTGATAAATAATCTACTATCAACTTTGTTTTTATCTGCTAATAGTGTAAGCAATGAGTTATGCAATGGCCCATTAATACCTCCTAAAAGAACTAAGAAAAATCCAGGTATAATATAAGCATAATTATATGCATCATATGCACCGCTAATTCCGAAAGCACCAGCAATAACTAATTGCCTTGCCATTCCTCCAAATTTGCTTAATAAAGTTCCTAGGCTTACGACGAAAGCAATTTCTTTTATTGTTTTCGACATGTTAGATTTGAAAAAAGAGAGCTTCCATTTTTCTAGAATATTTTGTAGTTCTTGTTTTAATTGGATGTTAATTAAGTGATTGAGATTGGGAAAACCATTATTAAGTTTCCCCCGCTTATAGAGGGGATCTTAATTAAGAGATATAAGAGATTTTTGGCTGATGTTGAGTTGGCTGATGGTGAAATTGTTACCGTTCATTGTGCAAATACAGGACCAATGAAAGGGGTTTTGTGGCCTGGTGGTCGAGTCAGACTTAAGTACTCTCCTTCTCCTAAACGTAAATTAGATTGGTCTTGGGAGCAAGCTGAGGTCCCAAGTCATGATGGGTTGAAGAGATGCTGGGTTGGTATCAATACATCTTTACCTAATAAATTGATTAGGAATTTGATTGAGGCGAATGGCCTTGAGAAGCAATTGGGTTTAATTGCAAATATCAAGCCTGAAGTTAAATATGGTTTAGAAGGTAAAAGTCGAATTGATTTATTACTTAAGCCAGAAAAAAGCAACTCAGATAGTAGAAATATTTATATAGAGGTTAAGAATACAACTTGGTGTGAAAAAACATTGGCTTTGTTCCCGGACACGGTAACGACAAGAGGTCAAAAACATTTGAAGGAACTAATGAGTGTTTGTACTAATTCAAGAGCGATATTGATTCCTTGTATTAGTAGGAGTGATATGGATATTTTTGCACCGTGTGATTTGGCAGATCCCTTGTATGGGGAATTATTTAGAGAGGCAATATCCCTTGGAGTAGAGATTATTCCATGTTCATTTGGTTTCTTTTTAGACCACATAACTTGGGAAGGTGTTAAACCCTTTCAGCTTTCACAAAAACAAAACATCTAGAACAAAAGACTTAGGTAGGCCTATTTTAACTATTTGGGCTAGTTTTTTATTTTGATTTTTAATCGTGGGATTTAAATTAATTTGAAAAGTTAATCAATTTACCCCCAAAATGTGTAAATAGCAACATATATATAATACCAAACTGTTTTTTCGTATCAACACCTACATCTTGTCAGTATCAGTTGCATTCATATTATTAATTGTATAAATTTTGGATTAACTATCCATTTCTTTTTCCGAAGTAAGCATCATTTATGACCACTGCTTTGCAATCGCCTCCAGGGCGAAGTACTTCTCGTCTTCAAGATGCAAGTCTTTTGAACGGGCCAATGCTTCTTCTAAGAAGCATTAAAGGTTTTAGAAGAAGTCAATCTTGGGCATGGCTAGCGTCCGTCCCATTGGCACTTTTAGGATTAGGTGTATTCACTTTCTCTGCTAGAGCTGAGGTTGCACTTTCAGATTTAACTGGACCTCAAGCTGCTGCATTTTTGGCAGACAATCTTTGGTTATTGATAGCCACAATCCTCGTTATTTTTATGAACGCAGGATTTGCAATGGTTGAAGCTGGTATGTGTCGCCAAAAAAATGCGGTAAACATATTAGCTAAAAACTTATTTGTTTTTGCTCTTGCTGTAACTGCTTATTGGGTTATTGGATATTCCCTAATGTATGGCGGTTCAGTAATTGATGGATGGCTTTATTTCCAAGGATTATTTGTTGATCCTGATCCTTCAGGTGCATTAGAGTGTGCAGCTGCTGGTGATACAGGTTGTCTTGTTCCAGCAGTTGATTTCCTTTTCCAATCTGCTTTTGCTGGTACAGCAGCAACGATTGTTTCTGGATTAGTTGCTGAGAGAGTCAAATTTGGTGAATTTGTCGTTTTCTCAATAGTTTTAACTGCTTTTATCTACCCAATTGCTGGTAGTTGGCAGTGGAATGGTGGATGGCTTTCTGAACTTGGCTTTATTGATTTTGCTGGCTCATCTATCGTTCACTCTGTTGGAGGATGGGCAGGCCTTGTTGGGGCAATGCTTCTTGGACCACGTATAGGCAAATTTGTTGATGGCAAAGCTCAAGCTATGCCTGGTCACAATATGGCTATTGCAACTTTAGGAGCGCTAATTCTTTGGATTGGTTGGTATGGATTTAATCCTGGTTCCGAATTAGCAATGGATCAATATGTTGCTTACGTTGCCGTAACAACAACATTGGCAGCAGCTGGTGGCGCAATTGCGGCTACAGTTATATCTACCATTACCTCTGGTAAGCCTGATCTAACCATGATCATCAACGGTATTCTTGCTGGCTTAGTAAGTATCACTGCTGGTTGCGGCAATATGACTTTTGCTGGATCTTGGCTTGCTGGCGCAGTGGGTGGATTTATCGTAGTATTTGCAGTAGCTGCTTTAGATTCTGCAGGTATTGATGATCCAGTTGGTGCCTTCTCAGTTCACGGTGTTTGCGGTGTTTGGGGAACAGTAGTAATTGGCCTTTGGGGCGTTGATGGAATGGACCCAGGTGCTGCAGGGATTGGTCTTCTTAATGGAGGAGGGATTAACCAATTCTTTATTCAAGCTTTAGGTGCAGCTGCTTATGGTATCTGGACTGTTGTTACATGCTGGCTTGCTTGGCAAATTATCGGTGGCTTCTTCGGAGGCATCAGAGTTAGCGAAGCAGAAGAGACTCAAGGTCTTGATATTGGTGAGCATGGGATGGAGGCTTATCCTGACTTTGCTTCTAGCTAGTTAACTTGTTTAATTCTTTAACATTAAGCTCAAAAAAGCCCGGAATATAACCGGGCTTTTTTAGTGTGGTTTAATAGTGATGAGAATCCTATCAATTTGTTTTTAATTATTTAATTGGGATGGATACTCAAGCATTCAAGCAAACTCTTCATAAATCGGATCGTTATAATAGGAGGGGATTTGGCTCTGCAAATAAGAGAGCTCAGGCGCTAGCGGAGGCGTATCAAAGTGGATTGATCGGATCTATTAGAGACAATGGAAATGAATTGGAACATGGTCGACTCAAAGTCAAAATTGCAGAAGCTTTTGGTTTTTGTTGGGGGGTAGAAAGAGCTGTTGCAATGGCTTACGAGACTAGAAAGCACTATCCGAATGAAAAGATATGGATTACTAATGAAATTATTCATAACCCTTCAGTAAATGATCAGCTAAGGAAAATGGATGTTCTTTTTATTACTGAAGAGAAAGGTATCAAAGACTTTTCAGGGGTAAAAGATGGAGATGTTGTAATTCTTCCTGCTTTTGGTGCAACAGTTCAAGATATGAAAATGCTGCATGATAGAGGCTGTCACATCATTGATACCACTTGTCCATGGGTTTCAAAAGTTTGGCATACCGTTGAAAAGCATAAAAAACATACATTTACTTCCATCATTCATGGAAAATATAAACATGAAGAAACACTTGCAACTAGTTCTTTCGCAGGAACTTATTTAGTTGTATTTGACTTGGATGAAGCAAATTATGTAGCTGAATATATTCTTGGCAATGGAAATAGAGAGAAATTCTTAAAGCGTTTTGCTAAGGCATCTTCTTCTGGGTTTGACCCAGATAAAGATTTGAAAAGAATTGGGGTAGCGAATCAGACAACAATGCTTAAAAGTGAAACAGAAGAGATAGGTAAATTATTCGAAAAAACGATGTTAAAACAATATGGTCCAGCTGAATTAAATGAACATTTTATTGCTTTCAATACTATTTGCGATGCCACGGAGGAAAGACAAGGAGCAATGTTTTCTCTAGTTGATGAACCTCTTGATCTTATGGTTGTTATTGGTGGTTATAACTCTTCAAACACTACTCATCTTCAAGAAATAGCTGTTAGTAGGGGTATTCGCTCTTTTCATATTGATACTCCTGAGAGAATTGGAGAAGAGACAAATACTATTACTCATATGCCACTTGAAGGTGAATTAATTACTGAGAAGGAATTTCTTCCAACTGGCAATATTAAAGTGGGTATTACCTCTGGTGCCTCAACTCCTGATCGAGTGGTTGAGCATGTTATACACAAGCTTATGAAAATAAGTGAAAAAAATTAATTAGGATAAATCACAATTTTGACCCAATTTCTCGTAAGATAAACCATCAATATTTGTCGAAGATGGCTCAACCTACAATTTCTAATATTAAAGATTCAGACTCACAAAAGGTTGAAGTCGTTGTGCAAAGCCCTGAAGGGGAAGTGAATATTTTTGGAGAACTTTCAATACTAGTTCTTAGAGTTAGTTTTAGTTTGTTGATGGTTCACCATGGCTTGGAGAAATTAAATGATCCAGGCGGGTTCGCTGAATTTGTTGTGGGTAAATATTTCAGTTTTCTTCCTGGTGATCCTGTGATTTGGACATATATGGCCGCTGTAACTCAAATAGTTTGTCCAATTGGTTTGGCGACTGGGGTATTGGCCAGATTATCCTCATTAGGTTTGTTGTCAACTATGGTATTTGCGTTATATTTCCATTTTATAGATACTGGCTTAGAGGGATTCCCTTTTGCGGTAGTAGAAAATCACAACTATATATTTGAATTGTCAGCCATTTATGCAGCAATATCATTTTATTTTTTATGTGCTGGCCCTGGAAGACTTTCACTCTTTAGAAAATCAAATAAAATAACTTATTATCCAAAAGGAACATAAATTATGAATATTTTTAAGGCTAAATAAGATTATTTACAATTAAAAATTACTTATAATTAATTTAATGTAAAAAGTGTCTTTTCCCAGTTAGTACCATTTTTATTCCTAATTCATTGCATGCATTAATAGAATCTTTATCTCTAATACTTCCCCCAGGCTGAATAATTGAACTAATGCCATAAGCAGCTGCCATCTTTACAGTATCGTCGAATGGGAAAAAACCATCACTAGCTAAAACGGCGCCTTTTGATTTGCTACCAGCAGCCTCTAATGCAAGTTTTGCTGAACCTATCCTATTCATTTGACCAGCGCCAATCCCTAGACTCTGTTGATTAGATGCTACTGCGATTGCGTTTGATCGTATATGTTTTACAATTTTCCACGCAAAAGATAAGTCATTCATTTCTTCTTCTGTTGG
>QCJG01000012.1 GCA_003216175.1 Prochlorococcus sp. AG-409-A10
CATCTTCAGATTTAATCTCTTCATGAGAATGTTCTGACTTAATCTCTTGAACAGGATTTTTATCAGCAACAGGATTCAATTCAAGAAATAAATCTTGTGAAAAAACAATTTCTGGACTATCCATTTTAACTACAACAGGATTTTCTAATTCAAAAAATTGATTTATTTCATTCTCAGGAGTTTGTGCATAAATTTTCTTATTTAGATATAAAGAATTAGATTGATCAATTAACAATTTACCTTTAGGCACATAGATCTCATTCTCAAAACTTAGCTTGTTTTGTCTAAAAATAAGCTCTTTTGCTTGAAGAAAAGAATTTCCATTAATTAATGTATTATTCGCATTAAATATTATTGACCCATTATTTAATGATTTCACACGACTTTCATTAATATTAATTTCGCCGGTTGGAGTATCTAATAAAAGATTCTGATCTATTGATATTTTAATTCCATTTAAAGAGATTTCTGGACTCTTTGCGCCTGTTTTTTTATTAATCGAAAAAATATCAAATTGGTCTTCATATCCATACAACAAAGGATCTGAGTCTAAAAGATTAATTTGTTTCCTAGGATTATAAATATTATAATTTGATTTAACAAAAGACAATTGTTCTTGCGTACTTAAATGAAGGTTTGATGTGTTAACAAAGCCAACGTCTTTACTTAAATTAATTCCACCTGGTGACAATATAAATAAATTTGCTGGTTTAGACAATTTGACTTTCTTGTCTATATAAGTTCCTGACCTTGATGTAACTCCCAAAATCAAATTCCGTTTACCATCTGTTTGAATATTTACACCTTTAATTTCACCTCGAGTATCAAAATTTCTAAAAGAGTGAAACTTGTTTTTACCAATATCACCTCCCCCTGAAATTTGACAAAAACCGCTATTACAACTTTGACTTAAAGAACCGTTAACTCTGGTCCGAGTGGCATTATCAATAGATGGACTGATTTCAGCTTTCGCATTTGATCCGGCACCAGAACAAAGCAAAAATACCAATGGCAGACATAATTTAGATTTCTTTGAGTGATTTATCATTCTATCTAAAATAAGATCAGACTGAATGCCATTTTTGAATTTAATCTAATCATAAAAATCCATTATGGTTGAAAAAAAATTTTTTCAAGTAAAATATATTTACTTTAAATTTTATTTTGTTTTTACTTGCCCAGATATTAAATATATCCTTACGTCCTGGCCCAGTGAGGGTTCCATTACCTAAACCAATAGAAACGCCTCTATTAGAAAACAAAGAAATTCCTCAGCAGATTTTGAATGATGATAAGTTCAATCCAGATAAACAAGATTTGAACAAAGAAATAATTCCTAAATCATTACCATCAAATCAATTAAAAGAATTTGAGCTTGAGGGTCCACTTTGGAGAATAAAAATAAAAGGTGATAGTCCATACACATCTTTAGAATTAAAAACTATTTTAAGCAATTGTAGAAGTCAATCTAGGACTGAATCTTTAACAGCTTGTGCTGCCACACTCACCGCAAAGCTTGTAAAAGATGGTTATATAAATAGTCGTGTTTTTATTTTAGAAGAACCTTTCCCTGGTTCCCTTGAGGTAATTGAAGGTCGCATATCAGAGTTAAAAATCTCAAGTGAAAATAAAAAATTAGGAAATTATATCTACCGCAAACTTGATTATTTAATTGGGACAGTTCTCCATTTGCCTACTCTTGAGAAATCTTTATTTGAAGTAAAAGCAATACCTGGAATTGGATTAATTTCAGGGAACCTTGGTAGGTTAGGCAGTGATCCAACGCAAGCCGTTCTTGAATTAACCATTGATCCCATTCCTAGTGATTGGCATGGGGAAGTTGCAATAAATAATCAAGGTAATGCTGGTACAGGCGAATGGCGAACTTCAGGCACTTTTTCAAAACAAAGCTTTTTCTTACCTGATGATAATTTGCTTGCTTATATAGAAATTGATAATGATAACGATAAAGAAATAGGAGCAATAATCACATCATCAAGCTATAGCTTTCCTTTGAATAATAATTGGACTGCAAGTGGATCATTAGGGTATAGCACTAGGCAAATGGTTGAGTCAAAAGGTGAAGCTCATGAGATAAGCTTCACTGCTTTACAAGGGTCTCTTCAGATAGAAAGGAAATTAGTAAACTCACCTTCAAAGCAATCTTCAATTTTTGCAGCCTTAAGCACTAGTAAAAACAATGGATTTTTAAATAATCAACCTGCCCCTTTAGTTCTTGGGGGTGGAGCAAAAGGAATATTAAATACCGGTTTTTTTAGAACAGGTATAAATGTTGCTGGAACTAAAGAACGTATTTCTTGGAATGGAAATTTATATGGAATTCATGGTATCTCTGCTTTTAGCTCGAAGTCACAACTAAAAAACCTCTCAGATTTCGGAATTAATCCTGGCGAAGCAAAAGCAATTGGAGGAACAGGTAACGTCTCATGGATTTTCAACTCCAAAACAAAAATAAACATATCTGGTGGAATTCAAGAAGCCTTTAATCCATTAATAAGCAGTATGGGTTTTAGCTTAGGTAACGATACCGGTTTAAAGGGATTACCAGGAAGTTTAAGTAGTGGTGACAGTGGATGGATAATTAATGGAGAAGTGCCATTTAATATCTGGTCTAATAACAATGAATCTATTGAAGCAATTCCATTTGTTGGAAAAGGCAAGGTATGGACTGAAATAAATAACTCTAAATCTGAAGATCAAGTAGGGTCAACTGGTTTAACTTTCAAATACAGCAAACCTTCCTTATCTATCGAGTTAGGTTTAGTGGCATCATTTCATACAAAAGATAATGCAGGTGCTTGGAATAAATGGATGCTTTCTGATGGTTTATTTACTAAATTAACATATAGATTTTAATAGATTTTACTGAAAATTTTTTAGAATTTATATATTTAGGTAACAAATCCTTTAATATGTAAAGATTATGGAAAGGAAGGTTAAATTGTAAATTATTTAAAGAAGGATATAATATATTTAAGAAAAATAAATTTATTCATCTAAAATATAAATATAACATTTATAAGTATGCTTTCACCTTACTTAAGTAAAATCAAATTAAACGAATTAGCAAAGAAAGTAATTCCATACCTTGGTGCTGCTTTACTTTTAAGTGCAATAGACAAGACCAATCTTCCACAAGCAATAGATTTGATAATATATGATTATGTAATTAGTAAAAAGCCATTAAAAAATGGAATTAATGATCCTATAGTTATAGTTTCAATAGAAGAAACTGATATTAAAAAATATGGATGGCCTATTGATGATAAACTGTTTTGTGAAGGTATTGATATTCTTGATAAATATGGGGCAAAGGCTATTGGTTTTGATATATACAGGGACATAGGAGTAGGAAAGAATAAAAAATGTCTTAACGATAGATTTTCAAAGAATACAAAGCTAGTATCAATCTTTAATGTCGCCAATAATATCAACGCAATTCCTGGGACACCTCCTAAAAGGAAATCATTTAATGATCTAAGTCTTGATTCAGATGGTGTACTTAGAAGAGATCTCGTTCATGTTGCTGGACAGGATGATTCGACAGTATCTTTTCCTTTGCGAATGTATGAGATAGCTTTTAATGATATATTATTAAGAGAATCTCTAGAGAATAATCAATCAAAAGATTCGTGGATAGGAAAGAATTCAGGGATATATCGTAGAGAAATTGATGCGGGATTAGGAATGCAAAGAATGCTAAGTTTTAGGCAGCCTGGAACATTCACTAAATATTCTCTACAAGATCTTCTTATAGGTAAAATATCGCAATCATCAATAGAAGGGAAAATAGTATTAATTGGAAGTAGTGCTCCCTCCTTAAAAGACCTTTTTGAGGTTCCTTTTTCAAGATTTGAATCAGGAAATGTAATGATGAGGATACCTGGTGTAGAAATTCATGCAAATAGATTAGCTACTTTTATTGAACAAAGAAATGATGTTTATAAACCTGGGTTAATTTTTAACTGGACAGGAAAGATTCTATTGATAATGATTACAATTATTACAAGCATTATACTTGGAGAATCATATAAAAAACTACATAGAAGTGTAATCTTCAACTCATTTTTTTTAATAACAATAGGTATTTTATTAATCTATCTATTATTTAACAATATTTTATTGGGAGTAAGTATTCCATTACTTGGAATACTTACCTTTTCATCTATATCATTACTAAGAAGAGGTTTAGTTGGACAAAAACATAATCAACAAATTCGTCGATTATTAGGACAAGCAACTTCTCCTGCTATCGCAGAACAACTTTGGCAGCAAAGAGATCAATTGCTAAAGAATGGAAGATTTGAAGGTAGAAAGATTTGGGTGACTGTTCTTTTTACAGACATGGTTAATTTCACAAAAGTGTCTGAGAATCTAGACCCATCAGAGTTAATGGATTGGCTAAATAGAGGCATGTCTGTTTGCGTTCCAGCAATCACTAAAAGGGGAGGAATGGTAAACAAATTTACAGGTGATGGTATGCTCGCGGCATTTGGTGTTCCAATAAGTAGTAATGTCAATGTTGATGCATTGGCAGCAATAAGTGCAGCCAATGAAATCAATGAGAGACTAATCGGTCTAAACAAATCACTAAGAGATGAAGGCCTTCCTGAGATGAAAATAAGAATGGGAATTCACTCAGGAGAAATTCTCGCTGGCTCTATGGGAAGTGCGGAAAGAGTTGAATATGCGCTTATTGGGGATACTGTAAATTGTGCTTCAAGACTTGAAAGTCTAGATAAAAACAAACATAAAGGCTTTTTGAGGGTGTTATTATCATCAATCACAAAAGAATTAATTAGTGGCAACTCAATAAATGAAGAAAGATTTCTCAAATGGGGACCTATAAAGGTAAAAGGAAGATTAGAAGAAATCAATGTATTTGAATTGCTTTTCAACAAAAGTAAATAACGGAATATTTATAAATTAAAGAATCTTTCAAATGATGCTGACATTTTTTGCAATAGAGATACTTGGAAATCTTCTTGTTCGATAGGAGTAAAGTTTCTTGATTCAGCCTCGCGATTTGCAATAATCCTGGAAAATTCATTCATTGCTAATTTATTATTTAAAAATATATTTTCAATCTGACGTTGACTTATCTCTTGAAGCTCAATGTGCGTTACAGCCTTTATTGAAGCAGTACGCGGGGTATTTGTTAGCGCTGAAATTTCGCCAAAGATGTCTCCTTTATTTAACTTTGTTATAACTTTATTTGAATGAATATCATCACCTAAAACGACTGAACAAGTTCCTTCAATGATTACATACATAGAAGTACCAATTTCTCCTTTTGAGACTATAAACTCACCTGGCGCATATCTTAGAAAACAATCATCAGATGCGATTCTACATAATTCATCGTCACTTAAAGAAGCAAACAAATCTATTTCTCGTAAGTTATCACAACTGATTTTTTGAAGTTTATCCATCATCAAAGCCTCTTGCTTTTTATTAGATTGACTAGTTCTTAAATCAACAATGGGGAAAGGAATAGAATAACCTGCTCTCACAACGGCATACCAAATCCTACAACTAATATCAGATTTAACATAAAATCTGATAGCAAAATCAGAGATAAAAAATCTTAAAATGTAGTTAATAGATGAATCACCATAATTGTCTAAAAAAACACAAGCTCGAGAAGGATCAGGAATATCCTTATGATTGGATAAAGTAGACCTTAATATTTCCAAGGCTTGTCCGGGTGGTAATTCATAGGGAAGACCAATATTAATTTCTAATTTAAAATCATTAGGTGTGGGCATTGAATAGTTGACGATACTTACAGAATCAATTTTTGAATTTGGGATAACTATATATCGATCAAACTTTGGATCATAAAGATAGGTACTATTCCAAGAAATGTTGTCAACCTTGCCTAAATGACCATCTAATTCAACCCAATCACCTATTGAAAATTGTCGTTCAACTTGAACAGCAAGAGCAGAGGATATATTTTGTATTTGTTTAGATGCACCTGGACCAACAATAAAGGCTAAAACTGATGCTACAGCTGCTGTTCCAATTGTAGTAAGCAAACCTCTATTATTCATTTCTACAGTTATTACTGCAAAAGAGGATGCTACAAATAAAAGATCTTTTAATATCCTTGGCGGAGATGATTTACGAATACCAAGAATTAAAATAGCACTCCAGATAGACTCAAGAATAATATCAACGATACCTAAACGGAAAGCTAGTGAATAAATTATTTGCATCCATTTTAAAAGCTCGCCCTGAACACCTAAAAAGAAAAGAGAGCGACTTAAAATCGCAGCTAATATAGAGATTCTAAAGAAAATAAGATTGGGTAATAGTTTACTAAACTTATATCTGCCTAGTCCCTTTTCCTTCCCTAATATCAATGTAAGCAAAAATAATGCACCTAAAGGTATTAGAGAAAAAGCTTGATAATTTGTTTGATTTTGAAATGTAAGGAACATTTTAAAATTAATCATGCGCTATAAGTTTAGTATAGAAGAAAAAGCATAATGTAGTATAATATTTTGAATATTTAAATTGTAAAAGTATAAAAACTTTAATAGATCTTTTATCTGGTTAATAATTGAAATAATGATATATGAATTATATATTTAACTATTAAATTCTAAAAACTAAGTAATCAACCTAAAAAGAAAAAGAATAAAAAGCTTACAGATTAAATGTAGACTTTGATCAACCATAAGGGAATATCCAATTCTACATTTTCCAAAATCAATGATTGAATGAATAATGCATTCAATCAATCCAAGCACCGGAATAGCTGTAATAACTGCGACTATAAATCCATGTATTGCTCCGTGAGAAATTAGCCACCAACGCCAGTCTAAAATGGCATCCCTACCAGGACATTTTTCGATCGCCATTCGATCACTTTGAAGAGCAAAATCACCTAGAAAATGACCAAAAGCTAAAAGTATAATTAGATCCAAATTGGTATAAATGATTGTGGAATTAGCAAACATATTTTTATTAAATTTTGATTAGAATATATAATCAATATATTTTATATTCTAATATAAACACAAAATATGGCAACACAACAATTCTAGGTGAAGTATTTATTTAAAATTTTATAAAATATTATTATTGATCAATCTATATTTTTTATGTATAAAAATAAAATTAAATATACATTATTATTGATAATAGTAAGCCTTTAGAATATAAGATTTTAAAATTAAATAAAAATTTCGATCTTGTTTAATATAGAAATATTTTTCTAAGTAAGTATTTTGGATTTCTGATGTAAATGTAGATCCGAAAAAGATGTTTTATAAATTTCACCAAGTTCTAAATAGTCTTGGCATGGAATTCAATCAAAGCCAAATTGACAAATTATTTATAAATGAGATAGCCAAGAAGATGTTTTTAAATGTACATAAACTTAATCTCAAATCGTTCAATAAAAATTAAAACATAAAGAGCCTAATTGAAATAAACCTATTATTCAAGATAAAACAATTTATATATTTAGGACATGTGGCACATAATAAGATGAAAAATAAAATGATTAAATATGTTGATCAAAATCATGACTTTTTATCCCTTCTACCAATAGCCACTAGCTTAAGGACTCGTAGATATATAGAGGGGAAACGTAATATAAAGTTGAAAAGATTATAAGAAATTCTCCACTTGGAGGTAATGCAGCTATTAGAAGAATAAAATCAGAGAAAAGAGACGTGGATAATCTATTTTAACCCGCTAAGCCTCATCCTCTTTGATTTGAATTGAAGAATTAATTACCATGTAATGTAGATCAAATTCCATTTACACCTAGACCATTATACGGTGGTCCTATTGATGATGATAATAGAATTATTTTTTGTTTATGGGTCTATGAGTCTTCTAAAAGATTCATAGCAAAAATTGAAAGAAAGTTTAATAGCAAGTAGTCATATTGAAGTATAAAAGCAATAAACTTTATTCCATTTTGATTTTTACTATTTCTATATGAATAATCAAGATTCTGTATACCTACCACTTCTAGCTAATGCTTCTTCTGCAATTGAGAAATGTGGAGATCTATCTTTGAGCAAAGGTTCATAATTATATGTTTGTTGAAGAAAATTAGAAACATTTATAGATTCATCTAATACTTGTGTTGCTTTCTTACTTTTTTCAAATATTGATTTTAATTCTTCCTCATTATTGAAATTTAATTGTAATTCATCCTTAAGTATTGAAAGATGAACAGCACTCTTGATTACACCATAAATCCTTGATATGTCTTTAGAGTTTATCATTTCATTATTTAGTAAATTTGCTCTCTCGATTTCAGAATCAAGACTAGGCCAATATCTTGATGTATAAAAAGCTTCTTTATCTGCATGAAACCAATCTTCAGACCTAGCAATAGAAGATGAAACAGTATTATGTATTTTCCATAGAAATAATCTTAAGGAATTTGCATCCCTTATCTCTTCTAGTTTGTTTTCAAGACTTACATCAAAGTTAAATTTATCATTTTTGCAACCTATAATTAAATACTCTATGGGATACATAGAAACCTCTTTATTTTTCACTACAAACCTATTTAAGTGATAACGGCAATAAGGACACGGATACATAGTTGCGAAATACTTAAAAAATTCTACAAAACATTTAATACCTTTATATTGACTGGTTTTATCCATTAATGAATAGATTTCAGCAGATGTATGAAGAAGTCTCCATGTAGCTGGTCCTATGTAATAGGGAAAACTAACTCGCATTTGACTTTTTTCTATATCATTTCTTTTTAGATAAACATCGATGAAAGCAACATATTGAGATAAGAAACCAGAGTCTCTACCGAATTCCTTTCTTTCTCTTCTTTTTTGTACCCCATTTAGATAATGTCTTGTAAGAATCCAGGCTTGTTTTAAACATTTTTTTGTCTGAAATGAACACTGTAAAAAATTAACTTTTAGGTCATTTCCATACTTGTCAAATTCTCCATTTAAATTTAATTTTTCAAACCATTGATCTAATGCGTCTTCTTCAATCGAATCCCAATTTATAAGATCCTGGTGATTAGTAATTGATGTGGCTCTTAATAATAAAGGCATGAACTCTTCATACCAATATGATGTAGGAACTATTGCACCTTCGAAATAATTATTATCATTATCTACAATTACTCGATTCCAAGTTTCTAAATATTCAAGACTATTATTATTAGTAGAAATTTCATTTTCTAGTATCTCTTCATGTTCTTCAAGTTGTCTTAATCTATTCATTTCATGATGCTCAAGATCACCTAGAGAGATATTATTAATAGAATGACCATGAAGTGCAGAACTTAAAACAATTTCAACTAAAACAGAAAAAATTTGATGATGATTATCTAATTCATCTAGTTCTTCATCAATGTATCTTTCAGCTTCTAACATAGCTTCATTCTTATCAATACAATTCCAGTTCTGCATTCTATAATCCAAATCTGAATCTAGTTTTTTCACAGAAGTTCTTAAATCTTCAAAAGCGGAAAAGGATTCTGTAGAAACTATTCCAAGAGATAAATAGTAATCTATAGCTTTATCTACAAAACAAACAAAATCTTTTATTGTATAGGGTAAATCATATGATCTTAAATGAGTTTCACAATTAGCAGAGAAACTTTCCCTAAAACTACGATAAGCAGCACCCTGTAAAAGTCTAAAAAAACCGATTTGCATCTGTAATGGACTCGTGCCTTTTAAGGCATTGCTTCTATTATCTTTTTGCTTTTTATCTAAATTAGCTGTATTTAATAATTTCTTATCTATAGTATGAAAATTTATACCTTTGTGACTTGATTCATAAGCCTTAGGATGTTTTTTAAAATCCTCAGGTAAGAAATGTAAAAAGTTTTTTTTACTAATTTCTTCTGATCCGTCGGTAGTGATTTCCTGAAGTATTTTATCGACTGCTGTTTGCTTAACTTCTAATAATTTTAATATCTTTTCTAATTGATTCCAAGAAACATAACCTTTGTTTGTTGAATCAAGAAGCTTGAAAGCCATTGATGCTTTTGCATCATTATCTCCTAATAAAATGTATAATAATAAATCTATCTGATGTTTATTCAGAGACTCATGATCAAGTCGATAACTTTTAAAGGTGGAATGAAGTTGATTCTCATTAATTGATATGCTCTTATCTATAAAATAATCAGACAATCTGTTTATTAGATCACTTTCAGATTGAGAAGAGTTAAATATATTATTTTCTGTAAGTTCATCTATAAATGAACTTATTTTACTGGAAGAAAACTTATTCATATTTACTTTTATTTTTGATGTTTAAATTGATTCTAGTCAAAAATATAAATATTTAATATAAATTGATTGATAACTTTATAAGCAAAAAAAAACAACAAATCATTATTAAAAATGATTTGTTGTTTTTTTTAATTAATTAATTAGAAAATTAGAAAGTATATCTAATACCTGATTGAAGCACCCAGTTTCTTGAGCTTTGGGGGAGTAAATTTCCAAATGCGGTGTTTCTAAACAATAGTTCACTACCATGAATATAAGAACCACCAACATAATATTCAGTTTTATCATTAGCACTTATATTTAATCCTGCTTTATATTGTGTAATTGGAGCAGTAGCTTCATCATTAACAATCAAGCCAAATGGCTTGGCTCCCACATTTGTTAAATCCTCAATAATACTAGTTTGATTGCCTACACCAATACCAACATAAGGTCTATATTGCTTTCTGTTTCCAAATCCATCTACATCATAATATGCATTAATTGTATATTGCTTCAAAATTACGTTACCTTCACCTTCTAGGGGTGCTCCACTACTTGCTGATGATGCGACAGTATCAACGTCATTATTGATTCGAGCGTATTCCGCACTCATTCTAAAATTCTTATTGAATCTGTAACCAATACCAACTGAACCCATAGAGCCCTTTTTAAATTCTGTAACTGTATCTCCATTTTCTCCTGCTAACTCTCTGTCCTGATAACCCAAATCTCCATTTACGTAAAATCCTTTTTTAGGAATGATATCGTTTTGGTCACTTTTAGATTGACTTACATCAGCCAAAGTTGGAGCTGTAAATGTCAGTGAAACGGCTGAAATGAATAAACTATTTTTTAGAGTTTTAGTTAAATTAATCACGAAAAAAAAACCAATTCTTGTTATATTATCAACAAATTAAAATTTGGCACTACAAATCTTGAATACCTGACAACATTCTTTCTTTAACATTAAAATTTGATTTATGCCAAATCCTAAATAATTTCTTTATCTTTTGTCTATATAATTTTTATATAACAATAAAGCAATAATTTTTTTTTTATAAATTAAAATATAAATTAAATTTATTAAATTATAAAATATGAATGAACATTATGATTATATAGTAGTCGGTGGTGGAGCAGCTGGGTGTATAGTTGCTAAACAATTGGCTAAAAGAAGTAATGCAAATATTCTTCTAATCGAGGCTGGTGATAATGGCGTTGATGACAGGTTCAGGATACCTAGTATTGAAAATTTATTTAAAACATGGTTTACCGACGCTGACTGGCAAATAAAAACAACTCCGCAGAGAGGTTTAAACGATAGGGAAATCACTATAAATCAAGGAAAAGTTTTAGGCGGAGGTGCTGCAATTAACGCTTTGATGTATGTAAGAGGTAATAAACTTAATTTTGAAGAATGGTTCAGAATTTCTGGAGGTGATAGGAATTGGAGTCCAGAAAATTTTGAAAAATACTTTAAAGAATTAGAATCTTTTAATATAGATAATTTAGATAATTCATTTACTAGAGGAAACAATGGACCAATCTCTATCTTGAAAACACCCAATCCTAGTTTTTCATCAACAGCTTTTATTAAGGGCTGTGTTGAAAATGGATATTTACAAGGTGATTTCAACGGAGAGAAACAAAATGAAATTGTAGATTATATGCAACTTATAATAAATAAAAATGGAGAAAGATGTAGTACCTATAGAGCATTTATTGAAGGAATTATTCCAAAAAATCTGACGATAAAATGTTTATCGGAAGTTAAGAGATTAATTATTAAGGATGAAAAATGTAATGGTGTAGTTCTTAAAGACAATCAACAAATAAATGCAGATAAAGTTGTTCTTTGTTCTGGAGCATTATCTACACCTAAGATATTATTTAACTCAGGTATTGCTGATCCCGTCGAGCTTGAAAAATTTGGAATACAATGCACTGCAGAGAATAAGTTTATTGGGAAGAATTTATCTGATCACCTGAGAGTTATGATTGCATATGAATCAGAAATAGATCCAGGAAATACAGAGTTTTTATGTGAAGCTGCTCTTTTTACTAGATCTTTTTTACAAGAAAGTAATGAAGTTGATTTACAAATTAATTTTTCTGCAGGGGTACAGGGTTTTGTTCCTGATGAATTCATTCCTGAGAAAGGCTTATCAAATTCAGTTATATTTGTACCTGTATTAGCTCGACCAACAAGTAAAGGAAATATATCAATTAAAGAAATGATAAATGGAGAATGTTTAGTTAATATCGACCCTAATTACTTAGGTAACGAATTGGATTTAGAGATATATAAAAAAGGAGTTGATATATGCCGAAAGATTGCAGAAAGCATGGCAATGAAGGAGTATTGCAAAACTGAATTATGTCCAGGTAGGAATGAAAATGTTGAAGATTATTTAAAAAATTATGCTTCAACTATTTGGCACCCAGTTGGGACATGTTCAATAGGTGATTCTTATAAAAATAGTGCATGCTCACCAGACTTTAAGTTACGAGGAATTAATGATCTTTATATAGTAGATGCTTCTGTAATTCCAACTTTACCTAGTGGAAATCCGCAGGCATCAATCTTTGCTTTATCAATGATAGCCTCTGAAGTTTTAGCTAAATGAAAACTTTAAATTTACTAATTTACATTTATAACTTATAATTTATAAAATTTATTAATTTTAAATATGTTTAAAACATTTAATTTACCTAATCAGATTGAGGATTTAATAAAAATATTAATATCATTTAAGGTAGTGATTTTTATTTTAGTTGGTGCAATAGAGAGTTCTCTTGTGATTAAAGAAAGTTTTCTAATGGATCAATGCATTGAGACAATTAAAGAGAAAATTAAAACAGAAAATGAAGCTTTAAATTCAGCAAAAGCTGTTCATTTTTGTGGAGGAGGGCATGTTATTGATAAGAAATTAATTGATTAAACAATTCATAAGCGATCCAATTTAAATTTGATCGCTTATGAATAAATTGAATATTTAATATGAAAAATATGCTTACTTTTTATACTTATATGGTTCTGGAATCCTATGATTAGAAATTAATTCTTCAGTTCCTCCCCAGAGCAGATCTCTTGAAAAGAAACTAGGGAGAGCAGGACTTCCGTATTCAAGCATTGTATAAGGGTATGGGCCATAGTTAGGAAGAACAGATTGAAGTGCTTTTGTGGTTTTATTTGTAATAGTAGAAAATTGCTCATCACTTAATTCAAATTTAATGGCCCTAAGTGATTCTTTAAGTTGTTCAAAAGTTCTAACAGAGAAAATAGGAATAGATACAACATCTTTTTGTTGCATAAGCCACCTTAAAGAAATTGCAGCCCATGGCTCATCAATAGAATCAAAAGTTTCTGATAAATCATCTAGTATTGATAAATTTCTCTGAGTAGCTTCAAACCAAAATTCATTCTTATCTTGAACATGTGGTAATACTCGATTAGGTTGATCAGGATTTATCTGCCCTTTTGTATATTTTCCTGATAAAAGTCCTCCGTGCAATGGAGACCAACATGTAATTCCAATATCCAACTCTTTACACATTGGAAGAAATTCAGGTTCATGAGATCTTTCCACAATGCTCCATTCGTTTTGAACAGCAACAAAAGGATGAAAACCATGATTGTCTGCATAGGTATTCATTCTGGCAACTTGCCATGCTGGCACGCTCGATAACCCTGCATAAAGAACTTTACCTGATTTAATCAAGTCATTAACTGTTAAAACTATTTCATCAAATGGAGTAGTGTAATCCCATATATGAAGCCATAGGAAATCAATATAATCAGTCTTTAATCTTTTTAAACTCGCTTCGACAGATCTCCGAAGATTTTTTCGATGATTCCCTCTATTATTAGGATCTAATTGATTAGTAGGTAAACCAATACCATTAAAGTCAGAGGCTCCATCACCAAGTGAATACTTTGTACCGACAACAAAGAAATCTCTATCTTTCTGTATAAAGTCACCTACCCAATTTTCTGATTGAGATTCTTGATATCTATTGGAAGTATCTAAGAAGTTACCTCCTTCCTCTGCGAAGCCATTCAATATTTTAAAAGACTCATCCTTGTCCGCGCCAAGAGGTCCCCAATTAGTACCTATAGTGCCACATCCAAGACATAATTCTGACACCCTCAATCCTGAACGCCCAAGTAATTTGTATTTCATTGTTATAACATTTTGTGATAAATTATAATTATAATTGTAGTAGAAACTTGAAAATAGTCACCAATTATTTATAAAAATGTTACTATGTATGTGACAGAAAAAATGCAACTGCAAAACCGAAACAACCAAATATGCTAACTAAATCATGTGCTTCTTTGTAGGCCTCTGGTATAACAGTTTGCAATGTCATTGCTAGAATCCCGCCACCAGCAAATGAATATATGATTGATTGAAAATATGGGGAAATATCAGTTAGCAACAAAAAAGAAAGTACTGAGCTGAGTGTACAGATTATACCTACACTTAACCATATTAATATAATTCTAGATTTACTCATTCCTGCTCTTCGTAAGCCTGCTCCACTTGCAAGCCCCTCTGGAAAATTTGAAATAAAAACACCAATAATTACTGTAATACTAATAATTTTATCATCTAGTAAACTCATGCCAATACTGGCACTTTCAGGTATGCCATCAATTAAGGCTCCTAGGATTAAAGCCTTACTGGTTGATGAAATTGAGTTTTGGCTTATTTTACCTTTACACCCTCCGTGGTTACAAGATCTTCTTTCTTTAATACCTCTACTTTCAATCCATCTATTACTTAAAACATAAATTAGTAGACCTAATACTAAACCCATAAATGTTGGATTCATGCCACCAATTTTATAAGAAGATTCAAATAACTCATAACAAATCAATCCGATTAAGACCCCACCAGAGAAGGCCAATAGTTTAGATATTATTTTTGTGCCTGGAAGAAAATACATTCCTAAAAAAGCAGAAACAGGAAGAGAGGAAGATGCAATCAGCCCCCAAAATAGTGAATCGTATAACGAGCCTGGATAAGACTTAATTAAACCTATATTTGGAGTAAGAAAAACAAATCCTTGATTAGATATGAAATCTAATAAAGATAAATTAGTCATGAGAAAATAAAATATAATAAAGAATAAACTAATTATTAAGAAGTTAATGGTTTCACAGAATATGATCCTGTTGTTATGTCTGCATAGAATAAATAAGGACCTGAAGCTATAGGTTCTACTTCTAAGGTAGGAGGATTCCCATGTGTAGTTAACTGACCATATTTACGTAAAGTACTTTGAGTTGGTCTACCAGAGAAATCGTTATCACCTCGAAAATCAAAACCTTTGCAATCTAATTCATAATCCGCAAAAACCATTGTCCAATTTGATTTATTTGCAACATATTTGTATGTATATTTCTTCCCGGCCTCAAGGTTAATAACTCTTTCAAATCTATCGCTAGAAATTTTATTCATTAAATTAGCGGGAGACAAAGGATTCCATTCCTCCAAAGGTAAATCAAAATTTCCTACTATTGATAAAGATTCAATTGAATCAACTGGTCTTAAATTAGCTTCGCCATCTAAAACTTCAATCTCAAATTTATCATTTTGTTCATGATAACTAAATTTCAAAAGACTTTTTTTATTTAAACTAAATCCAATATTAAATTCTTGAGGCTTCCCATGCCATGCAATTCCAGATAGTTTCTTTGTTGGTGAATTCATATCTATATCAAGCCAGCAGCCTAACCCCATAGTGTCAAGAAAAAGTTCATTATTAATGGCGAAATTTATAGAGTGATCTCCCGGCTCAACACTTAACTCAATTTCAAAAACTCCTTTAGAAGTTTCCTTTAATGCACGGTTCGAAATGAGAGGATTAAAGGAATCTTCATCAAAAATAGTTCCAAGTATTTGAAAAGAACTTGTTGAATTTAATATTTTAGGTTTCATATCTTCTTCAATACTTTCAATTGACTTTATAGAAAATGAAGGGTTTAAAGATTCAGGATTATGAAGGTTTATTCTATATTTAGCAGTTTTATTTATTTTTACAGTGCATCCAGAATGCTCTGATGTGCCATGACTACTTGAAAAGCCAGATCCATTTACCAAAGTACCTTTACCATCATTTAATGCAGCAAATCCAAAATCTTCTTGAAAATCAGCAGAGATTAAGAACTGATAGACACCGTCAGATCTAAAATCAATGCCACCATTTTCTTTAAGTGTTAAATCAATTGACCATAACTGATCATTTATTTTTGAGAAGGACTTATGACCTATTGTTGGATTAAATTTTTCAAACATATTCAAATCGTCCCATACGAACCCATTAATTTGATATGACTTAAAACTTTCTACTATCTGTATCTTTTTTCTATCTTCATTATTTGATTCTATTATTAGATTACTATCAATCTCATCGTAAACGATACTTATCTCTTGATTACATAAAGAGTAAAAATTAATATTAGTCAAAGACTCTCCTGAGAGTTGTTCTTTTAAAAACCATTTATCACCTTTAATATTATTAACTTTTAACTGTCTTCTAGGATTATGATTAATAATAATTCTAAATGAATAAGCAGTTTTATAATCATTTAAGTCAGAACCATCAACTTTTAAATTAAACTGCCATTTCCCTTCCGGCAAAGGCGTCATATCAATATTTTTATTAAATGGATTCCATCCCCATCTAGATGTATGAATATTTCCAATTAACGTTAAACTCTCTATTTCTGTTGAATTAATATGTCTACTAGAGTGCTTGGGTAAGTCAAGGGACATGGAAATTTAATAAATAATAAAGAAATAATTTAATTAGGAATAAAGAAACAAGCTAATCAAATTAATGCTCTTTCAAGACCAAATATAGTTCAGCAGCAAAATAAAATGTTAAATATGTTGATTAAAATACATGATAGAATCTGTATTATTCGTTACGTTTGTTAGTACTTTTAAGTAAAAGATTTCGCAACTTTATCATTATTTTAAATTTTTAATGACATCTTAATAAAACCAATGTAGTTTGTTTGAATACTTCAAAAAGAAACGAATTCTAAAGAAAATCTTGAGTTCGTCGCTATTCGGAAGTATTCGTAAATTCCTCTCTTCACCTGAAAATGCCAATCCTTCAAGATAAATTAACAACTAATATTTCTGGTGAACTGATCAACTCTAAAGATTATAAATTCCAAATATACAAAGGTTCTGGGCACCCATTTGGTGTTACCTTGGATAGTAAAGGAGCTAATTTTTCAGTCTATAGTGAACATGCTACATCTATAGAAATACTAATTTTCAAGAGGCCTGACGACCCTGATCCTATTGAAGTCATAACTCTTGATAAAAAAGAAAATCATACATTTTATATGTGGCATATATATATAGAAGGTATTAAGCCTGGAATGGGTTACGCCTACAGAGTTGATGGCCCTAATGATCCATGGAACGGTCATAGATTTGATAAAGAAAAAGTTCTTATCGATCCTTACTCTAAAGGAAATACGCTAACTCTTTGGGATAGAGGATCTGCTTGTGTTCCAGGAGATAATTTACATACAAGCATGAGAAGTGTAGTTATTGATACAGCTAATTATGACTGGGAAGGTGACAAACCTCTGAATATTCCTATGTCTGAAACTGTCATTTATGAAATGCATGTAGCTGGTTTTACTAAAAGCAAAACTAGTAAAGTTAACAGACCTGGTACTTATTTAGGTTTAATTGAAAAGATACCTTATTTAAAAAAATTAGGTGTTACAGCTGTTGAACTATTGCCATGTTTTAGTTTTGATAATAAAGATGTTTACGGAATAAATGATGGAAATAAATTAGTTAACTATTGGGGTTACAGCACTGTTGGTTACTTTGCTCCTCATCAAGGTTACTGTTCGTCACCAGACTCTGGAGATCATATTACTGAATTTAGAGATATGGTTAAGGCACTTCATAAAGCTGGTATCGAAGTAATTCTAGATGTTGTTTTCAACCATACAGATGAAGGTAATCATCAAGGGCCAACTTTCTCTTTCAAAGGATTTGATAATTCAACTTATTATTATCTAACGGGAGAGAATGGTTCTAAAGAATTTTTCTATGACTATACAGGTTGTGGTAATACTTTCAATTGTAATCATCCAGTTGGAGAAAAATTTATTCTTGATTGCTTAAGGTTTTGGGTAGAAGAAATGCATGTTGATGGATTTCGTTTTGACGAAGGTTCTGTATTGAGTAGAGGAGAGAACGGAGAGCCTATGGCACATCCACCTGTTATTTGGTCTATAGAACTAGATGACGCTCTCTCTAAAAGTAAAGTTATTGCTGAAGCATGGGATGCGGCTGGACTCTATCAAATTGGTTATTTCCCAGGTGCAAGATGGGCGGAATGGAATGGTAAGTATCGTGATTCAATAAGAAGCTTTATCAAAGGTGATCCTGGTATTGTAGGAGAATTAGCATCTCGCATAACTGGTAGTGCTGATTTATATCAATGGAGTCATCATGAACCAATTAACAGTGTAAATTTCATCACAGCCCATGATGGTTTCACTTTGTATGATTTATGTGCCTACAATCAAAAAAATAATTGGTCTAATGGTGAAAATAATAATGACGGAATCAATGACAATCTAAGCTGGAATTGTGGAGTAGAAGGTAATACTGATGATCAATGGGTTAATGATTTAAGGAAACGACAAGTTAAAAACTTTGCTGCAGTTTTAATGCTTTCAATGGGAGTGCCAATGATAGTTGCAGGAGATGAATTCATGAGAACACAGAATGGAAATAACAATACCTATTGTCAAGATAATGATCTGAATTGGTTCGATTGGGAAAAAATTAATACCAAAGAAAGTCAAGAAATGATTAGATTTTGGTCATTATTAATTGAAAAACGTAAAAAATACCTAAATCATTTTAAAGGTAAATATTTTACAGATCAAAAAAACAAATTTGGAATACCAGAAATTTCATGGCACGGAACAAAATTAAACTGTCCAGGTTGGAATGACCCTGAAGCAAAATGCATAGCTTTAACACTTGGAGATATAAGAGGTGATGGTAATGAAATAGACAATATTCACTGCATGTTTAATATGCATTGGGAACCAGTATCATTTGAGATACCTCAATATGATGAATTAAATTGGTATCGTTCGATTGATACATCATTGCCTTCTCCTGAAGATATTGCTGAAGTAAAAGATCAAGTTTGTATAAAAGATAATAGCTATATAGTTAATGATAGAAGTATTGTTGTTTTGGTTACACGAAGAAAGAAATGACTATGGTATTTTAAAAACAAAACATTTATCTAAGATTTGAAAATATCTCTTAAGATAATAAAAATCCATTCTAATTAAATTAATTATCTCTTATTAAAATGACTACTAAAAACAAACTTAATTTCGCATTTTCCGATCTAATAGCAGGTTATATTCGAAAAGTTTCATTCCCCGATGTGTTTGATTCTCAGGGAGAAATTGAACTAGAAACTTCTGATAAACGAACCTATACGGTAAAAGTTACTTCGGCATGTTACGCCGAACTTTTAAGAAACCTAGGAGAACCATTCCAAGTCGCTCCAGGTATTGAAGATATTCTTACGGAGGACCGATTTATTCATGTATATGGTTTGTTTTACCCTGAGACTGATCGACTTAAATTCGAAGCGAAGCATATTTTGCTTTTTGGCAGAGAAAAAAGTGAATTAAGATTTGAAGATCAGAATTGGTGGACTAAACAAATCCAACAACTGCTAAATTTTTATTTAGAGGCTCAATTTGATGTTAATGAAGGCGAGAAGATTGATTTCAAAAGATTTAGAACTGATTTAAGTTCTGAAGGGAAAAAGCAAGATGGTGTGCAGAATTTAGATACAATCTCAAGACTTATTTATGGTTTTGCATCTGCATATATGATTACTGGTGATGAAAGAGCATTAGATGCAGCAAAGAATGGAACTCAATATATGCAAAAACATTTTAGGCATCAAAATAAAACCGAGGGAATAAGTTATTGGTATAGTCAAATTGATATTCAGTCAGACGACAGTGTTAGAAAATATATGGGATCCACCGCAGGAGGAGACGAAGGTGGAAATGCTATTCCATGTTATGAACAAATCTATGCACTAGCTGGTCCTACTCAGACATTTAGAATTACCGGATCACAAGATATAAAGATAGATATAGATGATACGATTTCATTCTTAAATCGTTATTATAAGGATCATGGTCCTTATGGAGGATACTACTCTCATATTGACCCAGTAACTTTTGATGCACATGCAGAATCATTAGGTATAAATAAAGCAAAGAAAAATTGGAATTCCGTTGGAGATCATGCACCTGCTTATTTAATAAATTTATATTTAGCAACGGAAGAAGAAAACTATGCAACATTTCTAGAGGATACTTTTGACACTATTTGTGAATATTTTCCAGACTATGGATACAGTCCATTTATGAATGAGAAATTTTATGAAGATTGGTCACATGATTTGAAATGGGGAATTCATCAAGCACGTTGTGTTGTTGGGCATAACTTAAAAGTTGCTTGGAATTTAACAAGAATGCACAGCCTAAACCCCAAAGAAAGCTACAAAAAATTTGCTCACCAAATAGCAGATGCAATTCCTGATTCAGGATGCGATAACCAACGAGGTGGTTGGTACGACATGATGGAGAGAACAAGAAAAGAAGGAGAAGAGACAAATAGACTTGTCTGGCATGATCGCAAGGCTTGGTGGCAGCAAGAGCAAGGGATTTTGGCCTATTACATAATGGCTGGTGTTTATGATGACAAACCAGAGTATCTCCAATATGCCAGAGAAGGCTCGGCTTTCTACAATGGTTGGTTCTTGGATTATGAGGAGGGTGGTATTTATTTCAATGTTCTTGCGAATGGTCAACCCTATTCATTAGGAACAGAAAGAGGAAAAGGTAGTCACTCTATGGCTGGTTATCATTCATTCGAATTATGTTATTTATCTGCAATTTATACAAATTTACTAATTAATAAACAATCAATGGATTTCTATTTCAGTCCTGAACCTCATGCTTGGAAAGATAATATTTTGAGAGTAGCTCCAGATTTATTACCAAAAGGTAGTGTTGAATTATCAGAGGTATGGATCGACGGAAAAGAGTATACGAAATTTGACAAAGAAAAAATGCATATTTTCTTACCCACCTCTGAAAAGGAATTAAAGGTGAGATGTAGGATCGCTCCAACGGGAATGGCATTTGATGCTGATCTTATAGAATATAACAATGGAATTGCTAAATTTAATTTAAGTGGGGTGCTAAATAAAACGACTGTAAGTAGCTTGAAAAAAGAAGTAGAAAAACTATCAGGTGTTAAAGGTTTAGAGCTTGATTTGAGACATTTAAATTCAGTCGATGATATTGGTTTAAATTATCTTTTATTCACAAAGCAAAGAGCAGGAGCTGATTACAAGTTAAGTATCAAAAATCCAAGTAAATTGGTAAGGCAAAGTTTAGATGATGCAGAATTATCTGAAGAGTTTTTATTAGTTTAGTATCTAAAACCGGGTGTTGAAAACAATACCCGGTTAAAAAATTATGACTACTATTACATCAAGAAAATCACTGCAATCAATTGGAAGTGAAGATTTAGATTGTGCAGAATCATTTTTTAGAGATCAATGTCTAAAAAATCCAACCGATCAGAAATCTATTTTCAATCTGATTAAAATTCTTGACTTAAGAAAAAAGTATAAAGAAATAAAAGACATTATTCCAAAAGATAATTATGAAATTAACAAGTGGAATGATTCACTATTATTTTTGACTAGTAAGACATTATTAAAAGCTAATAATTTTAACCTGGCTTCAAAAATTTTAAGCATCCTCGATGAAAGGCAAACTGAAAATATTGAAGTTTCTATACTTTTCACTGAGGCACTTTTTAGTTTAGGCGATTTAGATAATGCAATAAAAAAAATAAATCTATCACTTGAGAAATGGCCTGATGATCCATCACTATTAAATAATAAGGCAATTATACTTTCCGAACTAGGAAACTATATTGAGGCAGAAGAGACTTACTTAACTATTATAAAACAATTACCAAATCATTTCTTAGGCTACTATAATTTGGCATTGTTTTATGAGAAACATTTAAGATTTGAAGAGGCTTGTCGTAACCTAAAGCGTTGCCTGCTCATTGTTCCAAATGCTCCTGAAGCACTTGAAGCATATAATAGAATTAAGAATTCCTCGATACAATTAAATAGGGGAAAAGATATAAAAGATATAATCTATACTTTTTTTACAAACAAAGAATGGGAGCAAGCTTATTTGTTACTTAAGGAAAAAGAAAGTGAGATAGAACGTACTCAGTATTATGCTTTTTTAAGCGAGATGCCAACTATCTATCAGGATAAGCTTTCTTGTTCTAAATATTTTAATTTACGTGAAGTGGTTAAATCTTATAATATTTTTGAATCAAAAAGTAAAGAAATAGATTTATTAGTTTCATCTTTAAAAAAAGAATCTACATTAAAATGGAATAGAGCGGGCAAGCCAACCAGAAACGGTTACCAATCTCATGAGATTTTAATAAATAAGAAAACAATTTATTCTGAGATCCTGGAAAATCCACTAATCACCAAAATAAATGAATATCTAAAATATTCATTATTTGATCAAGCAGAATATTATGATAAATCATTAAAATTAAGTGGATGGGGTGTGATCCTTAAATCAGGTGGAAAGCAAGATAAACATATTCATCCAAGATCACTAATTAGTGGCGTTTTATATTTAAAAACACCTAAAACTTTTAACACTAAGGCAAAAAATAAAGAGGGGAATTTACTATTTCCCACTGGAGATCAACTATACGTTGATCCGAAACCTGGTTTGTTAATTCTTTTCCCAAGCTATCTGCCTCATGAAACAATTCCTTTTTATTCTTCTGAAGAAAGGATTTGTATAGCTTTTAATTATCAACTTTAAAACTATGTTAATCAACTTATTTATTTCTAGCCTTATACTTATAAGAGATGGACCAATAGAAGTTTAATTCAATCAATCCAAACTATTACTTAATTTAATTCTAAATGAACAAAAAAATCTTAGTTGTATTATCTGAATGGGGGTATTGGGGGGAAGAACTAATTGGCCCTTTAGACGTTTTAACCTCTGCAGGTTATAAGTTAGATTTCATGACACCTTTTGGAAGGAAGCCTCCTGCTTTGCCTCCAAGTATGGATGAAACATATATAGATCCACCATTGGACAAACCAGTAACTAGTTCTCATTTTGCAACTAGAACGACAGCTGTTGATTCATCAGATTTGCTTAGCTCACCTATTAATTTAAGTGAGAAATTACCATTAATGCCATATTTTAATGGTGAGAAGTTTGGACATGAACTTGAAAAGTTTTTCAACTTAAGAAGTGAGTTTTGGAAAGACTTTGTCGACCCTTATGATGCTTTGCTTTTACCTGGCGGTAGTGGTCCAATGGCTGACATGGTAAACAATGAAAGACTTCATAATCTAATTCTTGGGTTTGTTGATAGAGATAAATTAATAGCTGCTGAATGTTATTGCGTTACATGTTTAGCCTTTGCCAGGGAATGGACAGATAGAAAAAGCATTATATGGGGGAAAAATGTTACAGGTCATGCAAGAGAATACGATTATAAAGAGGGTACTGGATTCGCACAAATGTATGGATATGATGGTGAACCAATGAATACTTCTGCTAATTTTGGTCCTCCTTTTTATCCCTTAGAATATATTCTTAGAGATGCAACAGGTCCAAGTGGAAAATATCATGGTGGAGTGGGAAAAACACTTTCTACAATTCTTGATTATCCATTCTTAACAGGAAGATCAACCCAAGACTCTCAGTTGGTTGGAGAACTTATAGTAGAAGTTCTTGAAAAAGGACTGAAGAAATACGGATGGTAAAATCATTTACAAATAGATGAATATTAGGGCTTATAAATATAGATTTTTAAGCCCTAATATTATTAATTAATTGCAATTTGAACAAACTAATTTTATTTAATTATGCGTGGACATGAAGCGATCTTAAGGCAATTTTTAGCTAACGATCTTGATCATATGTTTGGGAATCCAGGGACGGTTGAACAAGGCTTTCTTGATGCTCTCTCTGATGTTCCTGAGATGAAGTACATACTAACTTTGCAGGAATCTATCGCTGTCTTATGTGCTGATGGCTACGCACGCGCAAGATTTAAACCAGCACTTGTTCAAATACATAGCTCTCCAGGTCTTGGGAACGCAATTGGAAATTTATACCAAGCAATGAAGGGGCAATCTCCATTGGTAGTTATTGGGGGAGATTCAGGTATTAAATATCAAGCAATGGATGCTCAGATGGCAGCAGACCTTGTAGCAATGGCAGAGCCTGTTACTAAATGGTCAGCAATGGTTCAGCATCCAAGCAGTCTCTTAAGAATGGTAAGGAGAGCAATTAAAATAGCTTCAACTCCACCATGTGGCCCAGTATATCTTTGTCTTCCTGAGGACATTTTAGATGAAGAAATAACAGAAGAAATTTACCCAGCACACAGGCCAAATTTAGGAACTATTCCAGTTGAGGAAGATTTAGATTCAATCATTAAACTAATAGAAAATTCCAAGAAACCTCTCATACTTTTAGGAGATGGAGTTGCTTGGACACATGGAACTGAACTTGCTACACAATTAGCTGAGAAGGTTGGGGCTAAAGTTTATTCCGCTGATGGAGGAGAAATAAATATTCCTGATGATCACCCCCTAAATTATGGGAGCACTGGTCATATGTTTGGAGAAAGTAGTCTCCCTATTACCAAAGATTGCGATTTATGTATTGCGTTAGGGTGTTATTTATTGCCTGAAGTTTTTCCAACACTTGGTGAGATATTTACGCAAAACGCAAAAATTGTTCATATTGACACTAATGTCGACAACATAGCTAAAAATCATAGAGTTGATTTATCAATAGTTGCGGCACCTTCAACAGTTCTGAAGGCATTATTACCAAAAGTAGAAGATTTACCAAGTAGCTGGCATTCAGAAGCTCAAGAAAGAAGAAAACTTTATGAAAAGAGATCGCCTCTCTATAACAATACAATTGATGAAAACTTCGATGTAATTCCTAAACATAATGATGATGAATATGATGGTAAAAAGGTTTCAATGAAATCTGGATATTTTATCAAAACACTTTCAGAATTATTGCCAGATAATAGTGTGATTTTTGATGAAGCTCTTACGAATTCTCCACCAATAAATAAATATATTCCTGGCAAAAAACCTGGAGATAGATTACTTACAAGAGGTGGCTCATTAGGAACAGGTTTCCCTGGAGCAATTGGAGCAAAACTTGCACACCCAGAAAAGGTTGTTATTGGTTTTTCAGGAGATGGAGGAAGTATGTATACTATTCAAAGTTTGTGGACTGCAGCAAGACATGGTATAGCAGCCAAATTCATAGTATGTCAAAATCGTTCATATCATTTACTTCAATTAAATATAAGCAAGTTTTGGGAAGAAAGAAATATTAAAGATAGAGATTTCCCTTTGGCTTTTGACTTATCTAATCCAGAAATATATTTTGATGATATTGCAAGAAGCTTCAGTGTCCCTGGGGAAAGAGTTATTAAACCAAGCCAAGTAAAACCTGCTATAGAAAAAATGTTAAACCATAATGGACCATATCTTATTAATTTAGTACTGGATGGAGATACTCATCCTGAGTTAGTTGGTGTTCATTGTGGACAATAGCTAACCTTCCTAAATTTTTTCACCTACACTTTTACTTATCCTTTTATTATGTTTACACATCCAGAAATTTGGAGTTTTGCATCCAATTGGTATCGCTTATTAGATATTCATGCACCTATTGATTCCTACAAGAACTTATTAACTGATGATGTCAAATTGATCTTCCCTGAAGCAACTTTAAAAGGTTTTAGTGGATATTCTGAATGGTATAAAAACGTGACTAATTTATTCTTTGATGAGCAACACACACTTAAAACAGCTGATATTGTTAAACAAGAAGACAACGAATGTGAATTACATGTTGTTGTTAACTGGCATGCAAGTGTTTGGACTCCTCCAGCGTCACATAGTGCACGATTAAAAATGGATGCAGACCAAACATGGAAAGTTAAAAAACTATCTAATGGTGATCTAGCTGTATCTGAATATATAGTTAATGAACTTATATATGAGGATGGATCATGTAAGCTTTGAGTACTTATTTTTTATTATTACTACTTTTTATTTATCAATTTAATTATCATGAAAAACGTTCCAAACTCCAAATTAGGAAATCTTTATAGAGAACACATAAACCTTATATTAAAAAAAGATATTAAGGGTTTATTAAATCAGTATTCAAAAGATTCTGTTTTGATTTCTAGTTTTGAGAAAACCCCAAAATATTTCAGGGGACATAAAGAATTGGAAGAGCATTTTAAAGGGATATTAGGAATTAATGGGTTAGAGACAGATATTGCATTTTGGGGAGAAACAGAAAATCCAACAACATTAATGATTGTTGAAGCAATAACAATGCAAACTGATCAGGGTGAAGCAAAAATGAGATTTGCCGATAGTTGGGTCCTAGATGATGAGGGTAAAATAAAAATACATTTTGCTGGAATGACCCAATACCCAGATGGACAGGTAGCTTAATCATGTTACAAATAGTCTCTCAACTCGCAATTACTTGCAAGGACCAGTCAATTACAGAAGATTGGTACGTAAAAAACTTTGGTTTTAAAAGAGCCAGAGTCGCGAAGCTTCCTGATGGGAAAGAAATAATATTTATAAAAATGGCAGATTCCTCTTTTTATTTAGAACTTTTTGAAGCGGATAAAGAAGCTCCAATTAAAGAAGCAACTAATGATGGTTATACCTTTCCAGGCTTCAGGCACTTAGCCTTTAAAGTTGAAAATGTTGATAACAAATTAAAAGAAATAGACAACTTGAATGTAACTTTAGGACCAATGAATTTTGATGATTTCATTCCAGGCTGGAGAACAGCATGGATAAAGGATCCAGATGGAAGGATTATCGAAATCAGTCAAGGATTTGTTGATGAATAAATGACATTTTCCTAATAAAATATCTCAAAGAGAATAGATCATCTACTCTCTTTGAGCAAAAATTTTTAGTTAATTTATTTTAATTAAAAGACGCAAGAGTTATTATCTCTTAAAATAAAAAAATATAAATATGTAGCTTTGAACAACTCAATTATTTATCGTTCCTTTATTGAACTTATAGGCACTGCTATTCTTTCTGTAGCAATAATTACAGGCAAGAACTCATCACTAAGCATAGTTGAATCTTCTATTTTTATAGGCCTTACATTATGTTTTCTCATACATCTTTTTGGACGAATTAGTGGAGCTCATTTTAACCCTCTAGTTACTTTGATGTTTGTGCAATTTCATAATGGGAATCATTGGTATAAAAAGAAATCGTTATTAGTTAACACAATACTATATATATTATTTCAACTAATTGGAGCTTCAATAGCCTTTTCATTTTATCAAATTAGGGAAATAGATAATGCTTTAACAAGTGTTAATTTATTTAATGAAGGGTTGCTTACATTTATTTTTTTATCACTTATAAAAATTTGGAGTGAAGAAGGAAAAATCTGTCCTGAATCAAAACCATTATCTGGAATTGTTGTGGGTTTGGGTCTTATTCCAATATTAATTTTTGGTGGTTTAAACGCCTCAGGTTTACTAAATCCAGCCATCGCAATAGGAATATTTATTTCAGGAGCAAGTGGACTAAAGTCAATTTTATTTATAGAAATAATAATTCTAATGATGCTTTATTTAACATCAAAAATAAAATACCAATAGATAATTTAAACATAGTATGTTTATTTAGAATTAAAAGCAAAAATAAAAACCCTAAAAAATATAAGTTAAGGTTTTTTCTAAAGAATATTTTGTTTGCTAGTATTTAATACATATTGTCTAAAAAACAGGAGAATAGTTATTCTTCGAGGTTCTTTGTTGCTACAGGTTCGGTTCAATTAGCAAAAAAGCAGTCCCAATGAACTATGATAATATAAAAGTATTTTGAACTATGACAATTTACAAATTAAAAGCAAAATTGGATCTAAATGTAGATGATATAGAATACGTACAAGATACAATCACTGAAGCAATAAATTCAATTAGTGCATGCGAGGATGTGATTTCTTTAGATCTAGAAATGAGCGAGAATTAGATTTGTAAATCTATTTGTTTCATTAGATATTCAATATGTTTATTCAGTTTTGTTTATTTAGATAATTGCCTAATTTAATAATTATCTAAATCATAATATACTAATAAAATATCGTACAAGAAAATAATTGCAATACATAAAACCTCTATTCTTAATATTTTCTTCAGGCTCCTGAAATAAATATAAATTTTAAGCTTAGTATATCTATTTTTATATAAATTTATAATATTAGTATTAGCCACATGCATTTTGGGCAAGAACTAACAAGTCTTATATTGTTTTTTCCTCTTGTTGTATTAATAATAATTGGATGTTATGGATTAATTAATTCGAAGAATATTTTTAATGCTCTTTTCTCTCTAGATGTAATTGATACAGCTACTATTTCTCTTTTTGTTTTGATTGCTGCTTCTTCTGGACTGCAGACACCCATAACTGGTTTGCGGCGATATGCTAATTACGCAGATCCTTACCCTCAGGCTATTATTTTGACTGCAATAGTTATTGGATTTGCAACTCAAGCTTTACTATCGGCAATTGCCTTAAGATTAAGTAGAAGTAATCCTCTACTTCGTTTTAAGGATTTGGAGGATTAATATGAATGTAAATATTATATTAACTTGTTTGATATTCTTCCCTATAATTATAGGTTTTTTGGGTTGTCTATTCCCAAATAAATTCTTTTTTGTTGGAGTTTTTTCATTATTAGTTAGTAGCGTACTAAGTTTTTTAGGTCTCTTAAATGGGTTTAATGAATCATTTGTACTAGTAAATCAAGGTGGCATATTACTATCCTTTGATAAGTTTAGCTTGCCTTTAATATTTGGGACATCAATTGTTTTACTGATTACTTTCTCTCTCAGAAAAAAGTATTTTTCTCATTATTTTTATCAAATATCGCTAGTTTTATTTTCAGCTTTATCAATTTGCTTCATAGCAAAAGACTTAATAAGTATATATATAGCTCTTGAGTTGACTGGTTTTTGTGCTTTTCTATTGATAGCAGACAAGAATACTAATAAATCATTATTCCAGTCATTCCAATATTTAATAGGTGGCGGATTGGCAATGCTTATTTATTTGATTGGAGTGATTCAGGCATTCACATATACCGGTTCTTTTGCACTTGACGACCTTTCCTTGGCTCCTAGTACAGCACTTTGTCTTATTGTTGCAGGTTTATTAACTAAATCGGGGATATTTCTGTGCGGTATTTGGGTACCTAATATTTATACAAATGCTTCTATACAATCTTCATCAATACTTTCAGGTTGTGTTACTTGTGCAGGAATAGCTCCTATTTCAAGAATGAGTCAAATACTTACTCCAATTAGTAATTCTATGATTGTTATTGGCGTACTAAGTGCAATATTGGCAGCAATATTGGCAATATTTGAAACTGATGATGGTAGGACATTAGGATGGAGTTCAGTATCTCAATTAGGCATATCAATACTTTCACCTTCTTATGCGTGCCTTTATGTTATGCAGCACGGTATTTGCAAATGTCTTTTATTTAATACATTAAATGAGAATTCAGATTCACAAATAAAAAATGGATTAATAAAAAACAATGATTCGATATCATATCATCAGGATTTAATCGGACTAATTACATTTATTATTGCAGGTCTTTCTATTGCTGGCTTCCCATTTATTGCAGGATTTACAACTAAAACTCTATTAAAATACGATTTACCTTCATCTGCTCAACTCATAGTTTCAACATCTGCTTTACTTACCTCAGCCATTTACGTGAAATTAATAATCTCAAAATTAAAAAGATTTAGATTTGCTTATTATAAAAAAACACCATCTATCAATATAAAATCAATATTAAACCAAAATAATTTAATTTTGATTTTTTGTATTTTATTTCTAATTTCTACCTCATTTCTACGTTTTGATTTGTTTAAAACAATTTATATTACCAACAGCCTTTCTGCATTATTTATTGGTGGAATATTATATCTATGTGTTATGGGTATAGAAAAAAATATTGAATCATCTAATATAAGAAAGACAATTGATATAATTGGCGCACCTTTTATTGTTGCAGCAATTCTGCTGGCAAATTTGACTTATTTTAAATTATGACTATTACACGTTATATAAAATTTTTAATAACAATTATTTTTAGAACATTTGTATGGACGCTTATCACCTCAAATTTCAGTTACTTTAATATTTTATTTGGTTTAGTTGTCTCCTCAATAATACCTGTAGGAAAGTTTGAAAAAATCGATTTATTTTTAGTAATTAATCAAATTTTTGTCACTATCATGATTATACCCCAGTCATTATTGGAGACCTTAAATTTAATTTTAATAAGAAAGCCTTGTGACTCATTTATTCAGCAAAAATCTGTTGTCTCATCGAATGGATCTCAATTCATTAATTTTATTGATTTGCTAAGAATTACAATTACACCATTGAGTCTTGTAACTAGAAGAATAGACAATAAATCATGGAGAGTACACATCATAAAAGAAACCAAAAATAATTAATTATGTATAACAACGTATTCACATTTTTAGTAACAGACTTTAATAGTAGTCAGATAAATAATATAGACTTAGTAATCATTTACACGATGTTAATTTGTTGTTTAATGCCTATGATTTCAATAGCACGTTCTAATGAAATACTAAGTCAAATAGCATCATCCTCCAGTTTTGGATCTAAAATAGCAATGTTAATTATATCATATGCTGTTTTCATTGGTGACTGGTCTATTGGCTCGATAGGTACAACTATTTTAATCGTAGGAGATGCTGGTTTGATTGCATTAACTCTTTTATATGGTTCTAATAGAAACTAACTATGCAACTTTTATTTTCTTATTTATTAGCTTTTATTGGATTGTTTCTATGGATTTGGGGTACGACTCCTTTGATAACTCATAAAGGTCATCTTTTATATAAATTACATACTCTGACTGTTTCAGATACGGTAGGTTCGATTATTATTCTTTTATCCTTTATAGTTAGAGCCCCTAATAAATGGCCAATATTTTTAATTGCAATATTTTCTCTAGCAATTTGGAATACTGTATTTGGTTATTTATTGGGCTCATTATCAGATAAAAAATGACTAATATTCAAATCGCTACTTTGCTACCTTTTGAGTTTCTACTACCAATAATTGGTATATTATTAATCAGAAATCAATCTCCAATACAAGGCTTAATTTATAGATCCTTTTTGGGCTCAACCGCTGCACTTATTTACTCACTTCTTGGAGCACCTGATGTCGCACTTACAGAAGTACTTGTAGGAACATTACTATCAACACTTCTCTATATAATAGCTATAAAAGGTTGTTACTCTGTAATAATTTTAGTTGAAAATGACTCAGTGCTTAATAATTCTTTGGAAAATGATTTGCATCTTTTATTTTCTGAGTTGAACTTTAATATTGTTTTCAAGCAAGTTAAAGTTATAAAAAAAGTCGGTTCTGGTAATGTTGATTGGGATAACACCAACGTACTTAATGGTTCTCCTCATGCAGCCTTGATAGGTAATGATTTATTAGTAGAGTCTCCTATACTAAGAGAAGAATTACTTTCAACTAATACAATTAAAAATTTATCTATAAATATCATAAACACATGACTAACACAATAACTAAAGCTAATAGATATGAATTAGTTAAATCTCTCTTATATTTGTCAGCAATATCTTCTGTAATGATTATTCTTCTATTTTCTAATAATGATATAGAAGTCAGAAATACAGAAAATATCGTAAATTATCTATCTGAAATAACCTTAATACCAAATACAGTTACCTCTGTAATACTTGGCACTAGGCTCTTCGATACAATTGGTGAGGTAACTGTTTTTACAATTGCTGGATTAGGAGTAAAAATATTATTAGCGCATGAGAAATCAGAAAAATCATTAACTGCTATTAAGGACCCAACCTTAATTTCTCTATTAGATTTTGCAGCATTATTATCTTCATTTTTGTGCTTCGAATTAGCAATTAGAGGTCATTTATCTCCCGGTGGTGGTTTTGCATCTGGGGTTGCAGGTGCTACATCTATTACTTTATTAATGATCACTGGTCGTCTAAAAAGATTGGAAAGAATCTATTCCAATTATCAAGTTATAAGTTTAGAAAAGATAGCAGTAATTGCTTTTATCCTATTATCAATAATCAGCTTTGCTTCTTATTCACCGTTATTGTCATTCATTTCTCTTCCACAGAACTTAATAATCCCTATTCTTAATATTATTTGTGCATTTAAAGTAACTGTTGGTACTTGGTCAATTATCAGACTGTTTATTATTAAACGTGGTATTTTATAATTATGTATAAATATAGTGACCAATGGTATTTTGGTGATTATTTAGAGTCATTGCCAGGTAAAAATTACAATTATATAGTTTATTTCGTAACTATTCTATTATTCATTGAGATTGCGGTAAGTACTGAATCAACTTTAATTAACAGTCAAACTACTCTGCTATTAGATTTTTTTCTTAATTTAATTGAGTTGTTTTTTATATCTGATTATATTGGTAAGATATTAAATACATGGTCTAAAAAGGAATACAAGGTTAATTTATTAATTTTTATATTTTTTAAACCACGATCTTTCTTTGACTTTTCATCTCTTATTTTATTGACTACAGGCATTTTCAGCACAGAATCACCTGTAGTAATTACCGCATATATTCTAAAAACTATATTCAATATCTATGACTCTAAACTTAGAGTAGCAATGAAAAGACTAGCATTTATATTTTTTTCTAATCCAACTAAAACCTTTTTCCCTATTGGAATACTTTCGATACTAACATACCTATTTGCATCAACAATGTATGTTATTGAAAAAAATAATGATCCTGAACATTTTGGTTCCATAATAAGATCTCTATGGTTTTCAGTAGTGAGTGTTACAACTATTGGTTACGGAGATGTAACTCCTACAAGTGTTTTAGGCAAATTAATATCAACATTATTTGGTATCTTAGGTATCTTGTGTATTGCTTTACTTACTGCAAATATTGTCGATATGGATAATAAGTATAATCAAAAGATACAAGAGCAAGAGTAATATTTTCAAAAATCTTACATTGTATTTTTAATTACATTGTAATTTGTAATATAAGGATTATGCTGGTTTTCTATAATTGAGTTTAAATGAAATCTATAAACCATATACTTGACGCAGGTACACCATTTGAAATAGTCAAATATTATTTGAGCTCCTATTCTAAATTAATTGATATTTATAAATTTGGTTGGGGTAGCTCATTAATTGATCCTGAATTTCAGATGAAAAAAGACTTTTGCGATACTAATGATATTATTCCTGTCCTCGGTGGAACGATGTTTGAATATTATTATTATAAAGATAATCTCTTAACTTTTAAAGAATATCTTAAATCACATAATCTTAAATGGGTTGAATTAAGTAGAGGTACTATTGATATACCTGATCAAGAATATTATGAGCTGGTAACAGAATATTCTGAAGATTTTAATGTTATGAGTGAAATAGGAAGAAAGCATGATAATAACTTACCATTATTAACTTCAAAGGATTGGCTTGAACAATCATTATGCTCTTTAAAGGCTGGAGCTGAAATTATAATATTAGAATCCAGAGAGTCCGGCAAGGCAGGTATAGCCAATGAAGATGGTACTTTGAAAAAAGATATTTTAAATGAGGTTTTATCAGAGATAGATTTAAATATGATACTTTTCGAAGCGCCAACAAAAAAGATACAATCTTATTTAATAAATAACTATGGTTCTGAAGTTAATTTAGGTAATATTAGTCTACAAAATATACTGCCTGTTCATGCATTGCGTAAAAAACTTAGATCTGACACATTAATAGAAAATGAATAAAACGAATTTACAACCAACGATAGATCATGGTTACTTAGTTCATATCGCGATAAAAAGTTATAATTTATCGGATTCCAAAGAATTTTATTCTAATTGTATTGGAGCTACTGTCTTTAGAGAATTAAATGACAGAGTAACCTTTGGGATATTAAATATTCAACTTGTGACACATTTGACAAAACATCATGATTTAACAAAAACTCCTAGTTTTTATCCAAATCATTTTGGACTTACATTTTTAAGTCAAGATCGAATTGAGGCTATGTATGATAAATCACTTGCTTATAATATTAAAAGTATATATAGTAAATTAGATTATAGATTCAAAGGAAGGCAAGATGAACACATGACTTTTTCTTTAATAGATCCATCTCACAACTTTATTGAATTTAAATATTATACAAAGTTAAAATTTCCTTTTTAATTGCATTATGAATCTCCTCTATTTTTTAAGAAACTGTATTCTTATATTTACTTTGTTCTTACTGATTCAGATTAATCAGAAGGTTTATGCTGCTGAAAATATTTATATAGATAAAATTATTCAAAGAGGTTATCTAAATGTTGGATTACCACCTTACACAACACCTCCATTTTATTATTTAGATCCGAAAGATAATAAATTAAAAGGATACGATGTTGATATTATTGAAGGCTTTGCAAATGAAATTGGAGTTAATGTTGTATTTGATAGAGATTCAACAAGCTTTAATAATTTAGTAAAGCGATCTGGTGCTGGAGATTTTGATATGGCGATCGGTAAATTAGGAACAACTTTTAAAAGAATGTCTGATGCCCACCCTCATGAATATATGAATTTTAGGCATGCTTTGTTATCTAATAGAAAGTTTGTCAATTCATTAGGTGTTGCTCCTGATAATCCAAAATATGGTAATAAACTATTGAATTCTGAGATGACAATAGGTTTTATTGATAGATCAGCTTATGACACTTATGCTAATTCTCTTTTTGTCAATGCAAAAAAGGTTGGTTTTAAAAATTGGACTGAGTGCAAAAATGCTTTATTAGAAGGAAAAGTAGATGCTATTTACAGGGATGCTACAGAGATAAAAAAAATTGTTTATCAAAAGCCTAATTTATCAATCGAATATGTCCCGATATTATTTGATGATATAATTGATCAAAAATCCATATTTCTATCAACTGAAGCGAATACATATCTATCAGATATTCTTGATTATTATTTAAAAAGAAAAGAAATAAAAACAGACAGTGAAATCATGAAAGATTATTCATCTTTTTATGAGCCAATTAACTAAACTAAAAATGACAAACTCCTTTACAAATTTCCGCAGTGTCTTAACTACACTCAGAAACCCAAAGTTTTTCTTACTTATTATTTTTCCATTGGGGTTAATTATAGGTACCTTCTTACCAGATTTATCAAGTTCTTTGAATGATTTGGGATATACATTAATTCAATTAATATCTTATCCTGCTATACCTTTAGTACTAACAGCTGTAATTATTTCTGTATATTCTATCCTTTCTTTGGATAAATCAAATAAAAATGCTTCTTTTGCAAAAAAGCTTGTATTCTCCTTAATTATCTTTACTTTTGTATCAAGTTTTCTTGCTCTAGCCCTTGCACTTTATCAGAAGCCTGGAATTCTTTCCCCTGATGGTAAGGTTTCAATTGGTAAGTTTATGCTAGATATTACAGATATTAATTTAACTGTTTTCACTTCAAATATTGAAGATCAAGTAGTTACTAATGCATCATGGCTTCAATCAATTATTCCCTCTAATATATTATCTGACGCTGCCAACAACAATACTCTTAAAGTAATATCAGGCTCATTAATTGCTGGCTATGGTTTATCTATTCTTCCTCAAGATGTTTCAAAGCCATTAGTCACTCTTCTCAGAAGTATAAACTCTCTTTCTGTAAAAGTTCTAGATGAATTACTACTTCTTTCTCCAATCCTCCTAATATGTTTAATAGCTGGTGCAATTAGCAGCATTAATACAGAGATAATAATTGCTTTATTAAATGTAACCATTTGTATTCTTGTTTCAGCAGTTGCTTGTTTAGGACTATCAAGATTAATAATTAAGAGATATACTTCAAAGGAAGAAAAAACTTTACTTGAGACTAATCCAGCTGATTCAGTTTTTATTGTTGGTTTATCTACTGGTTCAAGTATGGCATGTTACCCTACAATAATTAATACATTAAAACTTATTGGCAGAGAACCTAATCAAGTTGAGGCATCTACTTCTCTAAGCTTATTAATATCAAGACTGGGTAATGTTGTTTACAATGTTATTGCAATTGTTTTTGCATTAAATCTTTATGAAGTTAGACTTTCTCCAATTATTTTATTGCAAGTAATAATTCTGGGAGTAGTTAGTGGTATTTCATCAGCTGGATTAAATGGTGTAGCAGTTGTACCTACTATCGCTTTGGCTCTTGTATTCTTTCAAGTTCCAGCACCTCCTATACTATTACTTTTGTTAGCTATAGATCCTATAATGACATTACCAAGAGCTGCAATATCGGGAGTATTGGCCTTATGTATAAGTGTTATTTCAAGTGATAAAAGCATAGTAAAGGTGTGATACTTTTTTTATTATCGTAATTTTTTATAAGTTTATTTATATATACATAAACTATCAGAATAAATTCTCCATTTATTAATTTACGAATAAAATATCCTCATATAATAATGATTTTATAAATTCAAATATGAAAAAAAAATTTTTAAAATATTAAAAGTTATATTTAATTAATCACGTTATTAACTCTTAGTTGAATCTTATTTTTAGTTGATGATTAAAAAATTGTTTTTTAACAATATAAGATTAGAAAATAATTTACTATAAATGAATTTTTTAAGCATGGATGATGTCAAAAGAAAATCTTTAAGCTAAAAAATAAATACAGATTTTTATGT
>QCJG01000013.1 GCA_003216175.1 Prochlorococcus sp. AG-409-A10
GTGGAATATCTTGTCGGTTAGGAGCAGCCTGAACTGAGAAATTAATTTTATCGTTAAGGTCAACTCCTATTTCTGTCACCCATGTCTGTTGACCTGCCAGATTAGTATCTTCCTGATCAGTACTTGAAGAACTACTATCACTAGTATCATCCTCTGAATCAGATCCATTTATATACGCAGGATACAATGAAATTTGAAGCCTATCACTTAAAAAACCATTGATATTGCCTTGGAGGTACGAAGCAAAAGATCTATTTTTCTTGGACAATCCACTAATGAACAACGGCGTGAGTCTTTGACTGAAATGGCAAAGGCTTTGAATGATAATGCCGATGAGATTTTGAAGGCAAATATTCAAGATCTTGAAAGATCAGAAAAAGAAGGGTTGAATAAATCACTTTTATCAAGACTTCAGTTAACAAAAACTAAACTCAAAGGATGCATTGACGGGGTTCTAAAAGTTTCAAATCTTGCAGATCCAATAGGTAAAAGACAACTTCATAGGGAATTGGATAAAAACCTTATTCTTGAGAGAGTGACAGTTCCATTAGGAGTCTTAGGAGTGATATTTGAATCGAGACCAGATGCATTGATACAAATCGCATCTCTTGCTGTTCGTTCTGGGAATGGAGCTTTATTAAAAGGAGGAAGTGAAGCAAAAGCCACAAATCAAGCAATAATGGATTCTCTTGATATGGGGTTAAGCAAATCAAATGTGGGTTCAGGAGCGTTGTCTTTGCTCACTACACGTCAAGAAAGTTTAGGCTTACTTCGTTTAGATCGGTTTGTAAATTTGATAATACCTAGAGGTAGTAATGAGTTAGTCCAATTTATTCAAGAAAATACACGTATCCCTGTCTTAGGGCACGCTGATGGAATTTGTCATCTATATGTAGATAATTCTGTAGATATTGATAAAGCTATAAGCATCGCTTTAGATAGTAAGATTCAATATCCTGCTGCATGTAATGCAATTGAGACATTATTAATTCATGAAGATGTTGCCGAGATGTTTTTGAAAAAAGGCTTGCCAATTTTTTCTAATGCAGGAGTTACTCTTAAGGGAGATACAAAGAGTCAATCTTTAGGAGTAAAAAACAAGGCTGATGAAGCAGACTGGTCTACAGAATATCTTGATTTAATTCTTTCAATAAAAATTGTTCGTAATGTAGCCGAAGCTATTGAACATATTCGTAAATATAGCTCTCGTCATACTGAGGCGATAGCTACTGATAACAAGGAAGTCGCTGAGAAATTTTTAAGTTCGATTGATAGTGCAGGTGTTTATCATAATTGCTCTACTCGTTTTGCTGATGGTTTCAGATATGGGTTTGGAGCTGAAGTTGGGATAAGTACTCAGACTCTTCCACCAAGAGGACCAGTTGGATTGGAAGGCTTAGTTACCTATCGCTATTTTCTCAGAGGTGATGGTGATCTCGTTAAGGATTTCGCTTCTGGAGATAGAAATTTTTCTCATATTGATTTACCATTATGAGTCAATTTCATAATTTAAGCGCAATTCATATAAAAGATATAAATCTCTGGGCCCATGTAGGTGTTCTAGAAAGTGAGCGAATACATGGACAAAGCTTTCTTCTTGACATCAGTTTTTGGTTGGATTTGGATGAGTCATCCAAGCTTGATCAATTAGATAAATCAATAGACTATAGCGAAGCAATCAAAGCAGTTAAAAAACTTTCATTTGAAATCAAATGCTTAACGATTGAATATTTTAGTGATCAAATTTTAAATCTTCTTGAGTCTCTATATGGTCCAGTTCCAATTAATATTTTGCTGACAAAATGCTCTCCACCAATACATGGATTTACTGGAAGTGTTCTAATCGAAAAAAAAAGGAATTTCTTATTTCCTATTAATTAATTGGGTACAAACAAAAGACCAATTTTTCTTATTCATGGTTTGTGGAACAATCCTAAATTATTTGAAAAATTAATAAAAAAAATAAAAGAAGATGACTATGAATTGTACAGGCCACATTTGCCACATAAATATGGAAAAATATCTCTTACGCGTTTAGCTCGCGATCTTGACTCTAAGATTGAGGAATTGGTGGGACCTGAAATCGAAATTGATATTGTTGGTTTCTCAATGGGTGGAATAATTAGTAGGTTTTGGTTGCAAAATCATGATGGCTTTTTAAGAACTAAACGTTTTTTTAGTATTGGTTCGCCTCATTTTGGTACTTATACAGCTCAAATGATCCCTTCATTTTTGATGCCAGGTATTGCAGAGATGAAAAGAGGAAGTAGTTTATTATCTCAATTAAATAATGATTTGACTTCCTTAGAAAAAGTTGAATGTATTAGCTTTTTTACAAAATGGGACTTGATGTCATTCCCAGGCTGGCAAGCAAAACTTTCTATTGGTGATTCTTATCATTTACCTGTGTTGACACATAAACAATTGATAACAAATTCTAGTTCTCTAGACATTTTAGCCAAAAAGATTTTTAATAATAGTTAAATAAGACCACTATGTCTTATTAGAGCTTCAGTAGAGGGAAGTCTTCCTCTAAATTTTTTGAAAACTTTATTGGGTGAACGACTACCACCCAGACTAAGAATTGAATCTCGATATTTTTTACCAATCTTTCGGACTTCATCCTGATTAGCAAGGCCGGCCTCTTCAAATGCGGCAAAGGCATCGGAACTGAGTACTTCAGCCCATTTATAAGAGTAGTATCCAGCAGCATAGCCACCAGCAAAAATATGACTGAAGGCACAAAGAAATTGATCTTCTGGTATCGGATCCATCACTGTTGTATTTTTTGCGATTTCACGTCGTAACTCATCTGGGGAAATTTCTAAATCTTTATTCCATTGACTATGGAGTTTTAGATCTGTAAGAGCAAAATGTATTTGCCTTAAAGTCGCTAGCCCAGAATTAAATGTTCTGCTTAGCCTTAATTTATTAATTTCCGATTCTGCTAATGGCTCTTTCGTCTTCCAATGTATTGCTATTTCAGAAATTGTTTGATCCTCTAAACACCAATTTTCCATGAATTGGCTCGCTAATTCGACAGCGTCCCATTCAACGTTATTAATACCGGCTGCTTGAGGGTAATTTACAGTCGTCAGCATATGTTGTAGTCCATGTCCAAATTCGTGGAAGAGAGTTTCTACTTCTTCGAAACTCATCAGACTGGGTTTGTCCGCAATTGGAGGGGTTTGATTGCAGACTAAATAGGCTACTGGGAGAACAATATCATCTTTCGTTTTTTGATTTCGGCATAAACATTCATCCATCCAGGCGCCTCCTCTTTTTGTCGCAGGACGACTGAACGGATCTAGATAGAATGATGCAATTTTCTTGCCATTTAAATTTTTAACATTGAAGAAACGGACATCTTCATGCCATACAGGAGCTGTATTACTTGCTTCTTCAATATCAATTTCAAAAAGTCGTTTGCACAAATTGAATAGACCATTAAGAACTTGATCCAAAGGGAACCATGGCCTGAGTCTCTCTTGGTCAAGATCATATTTCTCTTTACGTAGAACTTCAGCCCAAAAACTTACATCCCACGGAGATAGCTCAAAATCTTTGTTTTCTCCGTTTCTTATGGCACACTCACGAAGATGTATAACTTCTTTTTCAGCATGAGGCATTGCAGCCAATCGTAATTCTTCGAGTAACATTTCAACGGCTTCTTCATTATCCGCCATTTTTGTGGCCAAACTAATTTCACACCAGTTTTTATATCCCAATAGTTTTGCCTGTTTGTTTCTGAGATCTAGAATTTCTTCAATTATTTTTCTGTTGTTAATCTCTCCATCACTAGCTCTACTTACAAATGCTCTATAAACTTTCTCTCTGACACGTCTATCTTTTGCATAAGTTTGAAAAGGAATGTACCTGGGCATATCCAACCCAACTCTCCATGGGCCATTTGATGCTGATGGATTATTGCCTTCTTCATCTTTGTCACCAGTTTCCTTTGCAGCGAGAGCCAATGTTTCAAGAGCTCTTTCAGGAAGACCATCTACTTCTGACTTGTCTCTCAATAAAAGGCTCCAGTTCTTAGTCGCATCTAATACATTGTTACTAAATGTAGTTGATAATTCAGCTAATCGCTCGCTGCGAGAATTAAATAGTGCTTTTTCATCAGCTTCTAGACCAATTCCTTTGTTTTTCATTGTTATTAGTTCTGTCTCAATTATTCTTATTTGTGTTTCATCCTCTATGTTTCCATGCTCTTTTAAATTTGAGATCGCCTTGAAAATGACTTCGTTTTGAGCAAGTTGATTACTAAATCTAACGATTGTAGGTTGCTGATTTGAATGAACTTCACGTAGTTCAGTGGAATTGCATACAGCATTCAGATGACTTACAACTCCCCAACTCCACCTAAGCTTTTCACCTATTTCATAAAGCTGAGGCATTACATCTCCCCAACTTAGAAAGCTTTTGGTAAGTAATTGTTTTTCAAGTCGTTCTTCTAGTTTATTTAATTTTTCATTTAGTTCTCTTATCAGTTTGGGTATATTTTCACTGATCTCCTCAGGGGTGATTCTACTGTAATCAGGAAGACCTTCACCTTTTAATAGTGCTGTTGGCTTAATTGAAGTCATTTTTTAGATTCAAAAACTAACTGATTTGTACAAGGTTATTGGTAATTAATGATTGTGCGAGAGCATTTGTTGATACCTCATATAAATCAATAGCTATTCTTGGCCAAAAACCTATTACTAATGTAGGAACTAAGAGGCTTAAACCTATTGAAAGCTCTCTTGCATCCATTTCTTTTACTATCGATAAAGCAGGTATTCTAGGGCCAAAGAATACTCTTCTACACATTGAAAGAAGGTATATAGGAGTTAAAACCAGTCCAACAGCTGCTAATAGGATTGTTATTGCTCTAAATAACGAAGTGAATCCTTCTTGACTAGTTATGCCTAGAAAAACTGTGATTTCACTTATAAATCCACTCATCCCTGGCAAAGCAAGTGACGCTAAAGAACTGGCCAAGAAGAATGCAAAAGTAATTGGCAAAGCCTTTGCTAGGCCTCCCATATTGGGGATCGAGAGAGTATTGGTTCTTTCATAAAAACTTCCAGTAACAAAAAACATTGCTGCAGCAATCAGTCCATGGCTAATCATTTGGAGCATTGCTCCACTGATCCCAAGTGCATTAACCGCGCCTATTCCAACAAGAACAAAACCCATATGACTTACAGAACTGCAAGCTATGCGTCTTTTTACATTGTCTTGAGCAAAAGCATTGAGAGCTCCATAAATAATATTTACTATCCCAATGATGATTAGAGCTGGAGCGAGTATTAAATGAGTTTCAGGTAAAATTTGTACGTTAAATCTTATGAGAGCGTAACCTCCCATTTTTAATAAAACACCAGCTAATAGCATTGAAACCGGTGCATTTGCTTCCCCATGAGCATCGGGTAGCCAGGTATGGAGTGGAAAGATAGGAAGCTTTACTCCAAAACCAATTAAAAAACCTAAATAACAAAATATCCCAAAATTCCCAGTAAATGATTTGGCTGCGATTTCACTTAAATTAAAGGTAAATTGATCTCCAGAAAGAGCTAAAGCTAGCCCACTAATTAATATTAAAAGGGATGCAAGTGCTGTGTATAGAATGAATTTTGTTGCTGCATATAGTTTCCTTTTGCCTCCCCAAATAGCAATTAATAAATAGACAGGAACAAGCTCAAGCTCCCAAGCCAAAAAGAACAGTAAGAAATCTTGTGATAGGAAAACTAAAGCTTGGGCTGAAGCTTGAATCAGTAATAAAGCAAAGTAAAGCCTTGTCTTTTGTTTTACTTTCCAACTTGCAGCTGCGGACAAAAAAGTTATTAGCCCGCTTAGGACTACTAGCGGCGCAGATATTCCATCTACTCCTAATGACCATTCGAGTCCTATGGAAGGAAGCCATTGAAGTCTTTCAACTAATTGCAGACTTTCGCTACTTGGATCAAACAAATTGGCAAAAGCCAAGACGATGATTAAAAAATCGGCTAATAAAATAACCAGGGATATATTTCTTGGAAGATTAGAATTTTTACTTTCTTGCGTTGGTAGGAAAGGCATTATTAATGCTCCAACTATGGGAAGGAGCACAATGAGTGAAAGCCAAGGAAATACTGTCTGAGAATCAATACTCATAGGCAGATTGGCATTCATAATTTGGGGCATCTCAGCCATAAGCTATCAGTTTTTGTTCGTTTTCATGAGTAGAACTACCCAAAGGTGTTTGAAACGCATTCGCTTCCTCTGAGTTGGAGGCTCATTAAAGGAGCACGACTTGCTACTCCAGCAGCTTCCCAGGCTTTAACCATTGCGACACTGACTTCCCGGCCTTTAGTCGCTTTGCACAAGGCAAGAATGCTTGGTCCTGCTCCACTAATTGCACATCCTAAAGCTCCGGCAGCCTTTGCTGCTTCTCTTACCTCTAACCCACCTTTAATCAATCCCCATCTATAGGGTTCATGAAGCTTGTCATGCATACCATCTGCAATTAAATCCTCATTTCCTGTTCTCAGTCCTTGAAGTAGAAGAGTAAGCGCACCTAAATTGATTACTGCATCATTAACTGGAATGTTCTCCGGCATTACACGTCTTGCTTCGCTTGTACTAAGGCGAATAGATGGAATTGCAACTACCGCTTTTATTGATTGATCCCAATCACAACGGACTACGCGCCATCTATCGTTTGCCGTTTTAGCAGTTACGCAAAGACCTCCGATTAACGATGGAACAACATTATCTGGATGTCCTTCAATATCAATTGCCAGCTCTAACAATTTTTCTTTAGGAAGTGGATATCCAGCAAGTGCATTTGCGCCAACTAGACCTGCGACGATTGCGGTCGCACTGCTTCCAAGTCCTCTAGCAGGGGGGACGGCTAATTTCACTCTTGCTTCAAGAGCGACAGGCTCAACACCTGCAGTTCTCCAAACTCTTTGCGCGGCTCGATAAAAAAGATTCTCAGGGCCGCCTCTTAAATGATTGCCTTCAGTACTTTCCATTATTAATTCAAACCTTTCAGCATTACCCTCAATTCTTTTAATAGTGAACTGATTGGAAAGGTCTAATGCCGCTCCAAGACAATCAAACCCTGGACCAATATTGGCTGTAGTAGAAGGAACTTCTACTACGACAGTTTGTCCTATTTTTGGCGGCCCCATGTTTTTATCCTTTAGCTAAGTCTCCCATTTGATTCGGCACTTAAGCGTGCTCTGCAAGCTGAACTGAATAATGTCGCTTCTGGATCTTTAAGAACAATCAAGGGGATTTCCTTTAAATAAGATTGAAAGCGACCTTTATTACTAAATGCATTAAGGAAGTTAAAAGAGTTTATTCCATCGAGGTTTTTTACTGCTGTTCCACCTGCAATCCATAAGCCTGAAGAGCAAAGCTCTTGTAAAGCAAGGTCTCCAGCGGCAGATCCATAAGCATTTAGCCATAGTCGCAAAGCTTCAGACATTAATTTGTCACCTTTATTTGCTTTTTCCCATACGAGTGCGGGTAAATCTATGAAAGCTGATTTGTCACTATCAATTTTTTTTAAAATTTCCTGAAGTGGATGGTTTTCATTTTTTGGGTTATCCAATTTCCATCTAGCAATCAATCCAAGGCCAGTCCCACTAACTATTCTTTCAATCGATACTCTTTGAAAATCTAGCTTCTTTTTTAGCCATTTGACTAATTCCCATTCGTTCTCTGTCCTTGGGGAAAATTCTCGATGACCCCCTTCACTTGGAAATATAAAAATGCTTTTAGGTGTAATTAATCCTCTGGACATTCCTAAGCCAGTACCAGCTCCGATAATGGCAACTAATTTTTGATTAGTTTTGTAAGCAGAATCTAATTTTCCTTGGATTACTTCATATTGGGATTTTTTGAAAAAGGGAATCCCATATGTTAAAACTGAGAAATCATTTATTAATTCAATATTATTTATTTTTGAAAGCAGAGATAATTTTTCTGTTTCGATATCCCAGCCTAGATTTGTAATCTTCACTTTCTGGCCTGTTATTGGGCCTGCTACTCCAATACAAACATATTCAGGGAGTGATATATGATCTGGTAAATGTTTAATGAAATCCTCAAATATTGAGTAAAAAGATTTCCATTCTGACGAAATATAGTACTTTTCAAATAATTTTTTTGGATACTTATAGTTTGAATAAATAGCTAATATTGTTTTAGTCCCTCCAAGATCTCCAGCAAGTAAATTCATTAGTTATTAAAATCTTTTTTGTTTTAGGATTGATTAACTTGGATACCTTTTTTGCTAATTGATTCTTCAATTATTAATTTAAACTTGTCTATACTCATACTTCCAAGATCTTTACCTTCTCGGGTCCTTACTGAGATTTCATTATTCTCTTCTTCCTTATCTCCAATAATTATCAAGAAAGGTATTCTTTGCATAGTATGTTCTCGTATTTTAAAACCGACTTTTTCATTTCTGATATCAATTTCAGACCTGAAGCCAAAGTCAACTAATTTATCTTTAGCATTAAAACATGCTTCATTATTTCTATCAGTTATGCCCATAATCATGATTTGAACAGGTGATAACCATGTGGGGAAATTTCCTGAATAATTCTCAATTAAAATCCCAATAAATCTTTCAAAAGAACCTAAAATAGCTCTGTGAAGCATTACAGGTGTTTGTTTCCTCCCTGTAATATCTATATAACTTGCATTGAGCCTTTGAGGCATGGAGAAATCCACTTGAATTGTTCCGCACTGCCATACTCTGTTGAGACAATCTTTTAAGGAAAATTCTATTTTTGGACCATAGAAGGCACCTTCACCAGGGAGTAGAGACCAATCTAATCCTTTTGAATCAAGTGCTTCAGATAAGGCTTTTTCTGATTTGTCCCAGATATCATCACTCCCAACTCTTTTCTCTGGTCTTGTTGAGAGCTTAATAAGAATTGAATCAAAGCCAAAGGTTTTATAAACCTCAAATACCAAATCAATAAAATTTTGAACTTCTTCTTGGATTTGTTCATCGGTACAAAATATGTGTGCATCATCTTGAACAAAATTTCTTACCCTCATTAAGCCATGAAGTGCGCCAGAAGGCTCATTGCGATGACAAGAACCAAATTCAGAAAGTCTAATAGGAAGATCTCGATAGCTTTTTAAACCTTGATTGAATATTTGTATGTGGCATGGACAATTCATAGGTTTTATTGCATATTCCCTGTTCTCTGAAGTTGTAGTAAACATATCTTCTTTAAATTTATCCCAATGGCCTGATTTCTCCCAAAGACTCCTATCAACTACTTGCGGAGATTTAACTTCTTGATAATCATATTTCGTAATGGTTTCCCGAATAAAATCTTCTAAAATTCTATAAATAGTCCACCCTTTGGGGTGCCAAAAAACCATACCTGGTGCTTCTTCTTGGGAGTGAAAAAGTGAATACTTTTTCCCTAACTTTCTATGATCTCTTTTCTCGGCTTCTTCAATTCTAGAGATATATTCTTTTAATTCTTTAGAGCTTTTCCAAGCTGTTCCATATATTCTTTGTAGCATTTCATTGTTAGAGTCCCCGCGCCAATATGCCCCGGATACTTTCATTAGCTTAAATACTCTTAGATGCCTTGTATTTGGCACATGAGGACCTCTGCACATATCAATATACTCTTGATGTTTGTATAACTTTATGATTTCATTTTTAGGGATATTTTTAACTATGTCTAGCTTGAAAATCTCACCTCTATCAGTAAAAACTTCCGTTGCTTTCTGTGGGCTAACTATTTCAACACCTACATTATAATCTCTATTAACTAACTCTTTCATTCTTTTCTCAATTTTGAGAAGATCATCAGGAGTGAAGGTATCTTTATAAGAAATATCATAATAAAAACCATCTTCAATTACTGGCCCTATTGCCATTTTTGCTTCGGGGTATAATTGCTTTACAGCATGTCCAAGAAGATGAGCGAATGAATGTCTAATAATTTCTAGTCCTTCATCATCTTTAGATGTAATAATCTGTATATGAGAATTTTGAGTTATAGGAATACATGTATCAATTAATTCCCCATTCACTTTCCCCGCTAGCGCTGCTTTTGCTAAACCAGGACCAATTTCTGATGCTATTTGGTCAATTGTGACAGCGGAATCATATTTTTTTTCAGTTCCATCAGGTAATGTAATTATTGGCATAATTTTCTACAAATTTGAATAAAATCCTAGAGCTTCTTTGACTCTGTTTAATGTTAACTTAGAAACCTCCTCGGCAGTAAGTTTGCCTTTATTTAGTATACTTTTTAACTCTTCTGGATCATTCATTAGTTCTTTATATTTTTCTTGAATAGGTTTAAGAACATTAATCATTGCCTCTGTAAATTCTGGTTTGAATTTACCCCATCCCATTTCTGCGCAATACTCAGCTGCTTTTTCTCTGCCTAGGCCGGAAATTATAGAATAAATTGTTAAAAGATTATCAGCTTCAGGTCTTGAAGGATTTCCAAATTCTAATCCTAATTCTGAGTCGGTTTTTGCACGTTTTATTTTTTTAGTAATTACATCTGGACTGTCTAATAAAGTAATCCTACTATTTTCATTTGGATCGCTTTTACTCATTTTCTTTGTTCCGTCTGTCAGACTCATGACTTTGGAACACTCTTTCAAAATTAAGGGATTTGGAACTTTAAGTATTGGATTCTCTTTTGTTCCGAATTTTGAATTAACTCGTTGGGAAGCAATATCTCTCGCAAGCTCTAGATGCTGCTTTTGATCTTCTCCAACAGGAACCAAATCAGCGTCATAGAGAAGGATATCCGCTGCCATAAGGACTGGATAATCTAATAATCCAATAGATACATTATCGCCTTGTTTAATTGACTTTTCCTTGAACTGAATCATTCTCTCCATCCAGTTTAAAGGAGTTAAGCAATTTAATATCCAGCAAAGCTCGCTATGTGCGCTTATCTGACTTTGAATGAATATTGAGCATTTATCAGGATTCATCCCACAAGCGATATACAAAGCCGCTGTAGATAAAGAATTTTGATGAAGAGATTTTGGGTCATGCGGAGTCGTTATCGCATGAAGATCAACAACGCAGACAAATGTTTCATAATTTTCTTGTAATTCAACCCAATTTCTTATTGCTCCAAGCCAATTACCAATATGAACATCTCCTGTGGGTTGAACACCAGATAAGACTCTCTTCTGATTCACTTATCCTTGCTCGCTTGTATTTGTGGAATCACCTTCATTTGAACTTGCTTCTGTTGCTTGATCATTATCTTTTTCTGCAGGATCTTGAACAACATTGTTTGCCTGATCAGTATCAGCTACATCTTTTTCTTTAACTGGCTTTTCTGGTCTTGCAAAAGGGTTGGGCTTTGTGTTGGCTGAGTTGTTATTTTCACCGATATAGTTTCCCCTGTTACCCCTGCCTCTTCTTTGGTCATTGGCGGGCGCTTGAGACCTATATTCGTTGACTAAATTTTCAAGACTTCCATCTTCAAGCATTTGGGCAAGAGTTCTTACTGCGAAACCTAAAACAGCAACAGTAGAACGAAGATTAAAGGCTTCTTGTAATGATCTGGCTGCTCGCATTTCATTATCACTTAAGCGAATACGAAAGCCTCCCTCTCTATTGTTAGGACCTCGGCCACCTCTGAAATTATTGCGACCATTTTGTCTTTGGTTTTGGAAATCGCCACCACCGGACTGATTATTGGTGTAAGAGTCACCCATGAACATATTTGCCAATAGGGGCAAGTGTGACGCATAGCCGGTACTTTTGCGACATATTTGGATATCTTGATTAGCACTTTCACATCTAATGATATTGATCCCAGCGGAATGATTTGATTTCTTTAGGCATAAATTTTTCTTCTTAAAAACGTAAAACCTTCTTTCTTTGCGGTTATTAAGGGAAAATTTGCTTTAAAATGAAAGTTAGCTAAGAAGAAACTGTATTTATTGAAATCGTGGAAAATCATTCATTAACAAAATCTCCTCTCTCCTTACCTTCTTTTTCGATTCCGAAAATTAGTCTTTTTATTGGGCTAACTATTACAGGTCAATGGGTTTTAAGTGATGTGGCCCATATCCCTGGGGGTGGAATTGGATTGCTATTAGGACTTGGTTGTATTTTTTATTTTCTAAAACCAGGAAAAGTTTCATTTGATGCTCCCTCTACTGTTCAAGGATGGGTAAGAAGATGTCATGATGTTTTAGAGAATTTTGAATACTTACTTGATGATGGAGAGCAAAGTGAAAGAAAAAAAGAAAGAATAAATTCCTTGCAAAAAATTATTGATAGAGGCGAAGATCAAAGCATTGGTTTCTTGAAAACAAAAGGCGTAAAATTACCTGATAAAGAGCAATTGGAAAAAGTTTTAGGAATAAATAATCAAATAAAAGTTTCTTTTCCACCAGCTCTTCCTGTAAGAGATCGAAATTGGATTTTGCCAGATTTAATCCAAGAGCAAGATTTTATTGTTTATTCTTTGGCACTTCCAATGAGCGCAGCTGATCTTTTGTGGATTAAAAATATCCCTACAGATCAACCAGCCTGGCTAATGGTTGCCAGTAAAGAATCTACTGATTGGTCTGATGAGCGAAATGCATTAGAGGCTCAATTACCAGATAGATGGACTAACAGAGTATTGAAATGGAATGGATCTCAAACAGAAATGGCAACGGTTCTTTCTCCAATTAAGAAACTTCTTGAAAATCCAAAGAAGAATACAGACATTACTAAGCAAAGACTTTTGTCTAGATTGCATACTTCTTGGCAAAAAGATTTAGAAAAATTAAGAAGAGAAAAATTCAAGGTTATTCAAACAAGATCTCAGTGGATAGTTGCTGGTATCGTTTTCGCCTCCCCTGTCGCCTCAACTGATTTGCTTGCAATTGCAGTTGTTAATGGCTTAATGATCAAAGAAATGTCGAAAATATGGTCTTCCAAAATGAAGCCAGAATTACTTGAGGCAGTCTCAAGACAACTGGCAATGGCTGCAATTGCTCAAGGAGTGGTCGAATGGAGTGGACAGTCCTTGTTGAGTTTGGCAAAGCTTGATGGCTCCTCTTGGGTCGCTGCTGGAACAATTCAGGCATTGAGTGCTGCTTATTTAACAAGAGTGGTTGGAAGATCGATGGCTGATTGGATGGCTCTCAATAATGGAGTAACTCAACCTGATTTAGAACTTATTAAGCAACAAGCTCCTCAATTAGTATCAAAAGCTGCTGAGCTAGAAAGAGTTGATTGGGTGGCTTTTTTAAAGCAATCAAAAGAATGGATTCAGTCTCAATCTACTAATTACAAAGTTAAATCAGTTTAAGTTTATAGCTTTTCTTCTGGTATATCTATGACTTATAATTCGATAAAATATTAATATTTTCTAATTTTAAATATATGTTTAATAAAAAGATTTTTTCTAAGTATATTTATAAGAAAAATAAGATACTCTTTTTATCTCTTTTTATTGTTTTAAATATTTTATCCTTGACAGGATGTGTAAATAAAAACACTTATAGACCAAGTAGTGAAAGGCCTTTCGTTTTAACTACTTTTACAATTTTGGCGGATCTTGCTAGAAATGTTGCTGGGGATAGACTTCTAATTGAATCAATAACCAAACCAGGAGCAGAAATCCATAGTTATCAATTTACACCTAGTGATATTTTAAAAACTAAAGGAGCAAAACTGATTATTGAAAATGGTTTAGGTCTTGAAGCATGGTTTTCGAAATTTATGAGTAGTACGGGTAATATTCCCAAGGTGAAATTAACTGAGGGGATAAAGCCATTATTGATAGATGGTGATGCTTATGCAGGCAGGCCAAATCCTCATGCCTGGATGTCACCCAAAAGAGCTATGAATTATGTAGATAAAATAGTCGATGCTTTTATCGAAATAGATCCTGATGGGGCTCTTGAATATTCATCTAACGCTTCAACCTATAAAGCTAAACTTGAATCGCTTGATAAAGAGCTAAGAGATTCTTTATCCTCTATTCCTAAAGAAAGAAGATTTTTGGTGACATGTGAAGGAGCCTTTACTTATCTGGCACGTGATTACGGAATGAAAGAGGCGTATTTGTGGCCAGTTAATGCTGAAAGTCAAGTAACCCCAAGGAGAATGGTGAACCTAATAAAAAAAATCAAAGAAAATGAAGTCCCAACAATTTTTTGCGAAAGTACTGTGAGTGCAGACGCACAAATGGAAGTTGCGAAATCAAGCGGAGCTGTTTTTGGTGGGACCTTCTACGTTGATTCACTCTCAGATCTAAATGGTCCTGCTCCTACTTATATAGATTTACTAAGGCACAATGTTCGATTAATTACTAAGGGCCTATCCAGTTCAAAAGTGAAAAAATAATGAACCCAATTTTTAAAAGCCATGAGAAAGATTTTATGCGTATTGAGGCAGACCAAGTTTGTGTTGACTACAACGGTACAGTTGCTCTCTATGACGCAAGTTTAAATTTAAAAGCAGGATCTATATGTGGTCTTGTGGGGATGAATGGTGCAGGAAAATCAACTTTTTTCAAGGCTCTGATGGGTTTTGTTAGACCGTCAAGGGGGAAAATCAGGATCAATGGTATAAAGCTTAATCAAGCCCAGAAGGAGCAATCGGTTGCATATGTTCCACAAAACGAAGGGATAGATTATTCATTCCCCGTGAGTGTTTGGGATGTTGTGATGATGGGCAGATATGGCGCTATGAATATTTTCCGAATACCAAGAGAATCTGATAGAAGAGCCGTTGTTCATGCCCTTGAAAGAGTTGATCTTTTTGATCTCAGAGATAGACCAATAGGATCTTTATCAGGAGGACAACGCAAAAGAGCTTTTCTTGCAAGAGCAATTGCTCAGCGCGCATCGGTACTTCTTTTAGACGAGCCTTTTTCGGGCGTTGATGTGCCTACTGAAAAGCTTATGGCTGAGCTATTTCTTCAGTTTAGGCAAGAAGGACACACTATTTTGATATCTACACATGATTTGAATCATGTGAGAGATTTTTGTGATTTTGTTGTTCTTATCAATAAGACTGTTCTTGCTTATGGTGAAACCTCGGAAGTTTTTACTTCGGAAAATCTAAATAAAACATTTGGAGGAATTCCACCAAATCCTTTATCGGGGCCGACTTCAAGTAAAGATTTTGTAAATGAGTGAATTTCTAATTTCCATTACGCCAATTGATTGGCTATTGGATCCATTAACTCATGACTTCATGCGAAGAGCTTTAATGGTTAGCGCACTAGTGGGTGGTGTTTGTGGACTTTTATCTTGTTATATGACCTTAAAAGGTTGGGCATTAATGGGTGATGCAGTTTCCCATGCGGTTATGCCAGGCGTGGTTGTTGCTTATGCATTAGGGCTCCCTTTTTCCTTAGGTGCTTTTGTTTTTGGAGTTGGTTCAGTTGCTTTGATTGGATTTGTTAAGCAGAAATCTAGAATTAAAGAAGATACAGTAATAGGACTTGTTTTTACTGGCTTTTTTGCATTAGGTCTTGTATTGGTTTCAAAAATAAAAAGTAATATTGATCTAATGCAAATACTTTTTGGAAGTCCTCTGGGGATCTCTCGTTCAGATGTTAACCAGACTTTAATAATTTCGTTTATTGTTATATCTATTTTGCTTATATTTAGAAAAGATTTAATGCTTTATTGTTTTGATGCTAAGCATGCTAGATCTATAGGGATTAATACAGGTATACTTCATTATTTATTATTAACTTTACTATCTCTATCAGCAGTAGTTGGTTTGCAAACCGTTGGTATTATCCTCGTTGTAGCAATGCTTATTACGCCTGGTGCTACGGCTTACTTGTTAACCGATCGTTTTGATCAAATGACTTTATTAGCAGTTATTAGTAGCTCATTCTCAAGCATTCTAGGCGTCTATATAAGTTATTGGTCCGATATTGAAACAGGTGGATCTATCGTTTTAGTTCAAACATTAATATTTCTAATAGCATTTTTATTCGCTCCAAGATATGGAATATTTAAAAAACAATCTCTAATAAATAATGATTAATTTATTACAACTATGAGTAACCTAGCTTCTGAACAGAAATGGAGTTGGTGGCCACTTTTACCGCTCTATCCTTATGGCAGAAAAAGAACAATATTCAGGGAATTAGTGCCAAATCAGATTTGGAGTTTTGAACAACTTCAGGGCATTTATTATGTTGCTGTCCCTGTGAGGCTATTAGTTGTAAGAGTAAAGAATGAATTGATGATAATTAACCCTCTCCCCCCGACGGAAGAATTGCTGAGTAACATCGACGTACTTGTGAAAAAGATTGGTCCTGTAAAAACTATTGTTTTACCAACGGCCTCTGGTTTGGAACATAAAATTGCTCTTCCTGCTTTGGCTAGAGCCTTTCCTGATTCAAAAATATGGGTTTGCCCAGGGCAATGGAGTTTCCCCTTCCAATTGCCTTTTGATTGGTTGGGAATTCCCTCTAAAAGAACAAATATTTTATTGGCTGATGGATTCCCTCATAGTGATTATTGTGACTGGATTTCTTTGGGACCTATTGATATTGGATTAGGACGTTTTCAAGAAATATCTTGTTTTCATAAACCCTCAAAATCTTTGTTGGTTACTGATGCCCTTGTGGGTATTGAAGAGACTCCGCCAGAGCTCTTTGATTTAGACCCTACACCTTTATTGTTTCATTCAAGAGAGAAGGGGTCTGAAGAGCTTATTGATACGCCAATTGCGAGAAAAAAAGGATGGCTTCGTTTGGTTCTTTTTGCTTCCTACTTAAGACCTGAAAAGCTGTTGATACCAAAAATAAAAGAAATTTTCAGAAACTCATTTAAACCAAATTTAAGAAATAAAAGAGCACATTTTGGAATATATCCTTTTTCTTGGCAGAAAGGCTGGGAGTTGTCTGCTAATAAACTTGTTGGGAAAAACACACCTCTAATACAAATTGCTCCTGTCATAGAAAGGTTGGTTTTCCCTAGAGGACAGAAAGCTTTAACAACTTGGTTGAATAAAGTTGAATCCTTACAAGGTCTTTCGTGGCTAATTTCTGCTCATTACAGCGGGAAAGTTAGATTTTCAAAATATGAAATAAAAGCGTTAAAAAATAAAATTAATAAGTCTAATTGGGCTAATAACGAAGGTGATTTTGGATTTTTAGGTTCTTTAGATCAAAAATTATTGAAGATAGGTATTGTTCCTTCAGACCCTCTGAAAAAGTTTAGTGATTAAATTTTATCTGGGTCGACTGACATTTCTTCATCGGATAAAAGTGTTTCCTCTAACTGTTTCCTTTGCTCCATTTGTCTTAGGAAATAACCTGTCATCATCGCAGAGGCTAACAAACTAGCCAGATTATCCTTACTAGAGGTTACTTTTACCTCGAATTGCTCCCCAGGAAGCATACCAAGTAAGCCTTGAACATTGTGTCGGATTATTTCTTGAATTTCGGGACTAGCAGATTTTGCAACTCTTTGTAAAACGTCAGCAGGTTGATCTTGTAAGTACTGAATTAGAGCATTTGATTCATGACCCTCATTATTGTCGGTAGCTAAAAATTCAGGATTAAACATCCAGCTTTTTCCATGTACTTATACATTATCGCAAAATGTACTCCAATAAAATTTAATTTAGGTTATGGGAACCGAATAAGACCTATCTTTTTTAATGGCCAGTACCTTGCAAGTGCCGTACCGATAAGATTTTTTTCTGGAAGTGCTCCCCATATGTGAGAGTCTAAACTGTTATTTCGGTTGTCTCCTAAAACCCAAAGTGAATAGTCAGGTACATGTATTGCTTCCATCTCATATTGGATAGGTTCTTTAATCCAAGGTTCATTAATTTCTTTTTCGTTTCTATATAGTTTTCCATTAGTAACTTCTATTTTGTCTCCAGGTAGTCCAACGACTCTTTTTATTAGCGCTGAACCGTCACTGTATCCCGCTTCTGTAAGAATTTTTGGAGGCTTGAAAATAACAATCGAATTTAAACTTAAATGTTTATTTAGTTTCTGATTAAGTCTTGGGGTTATTTTTTCTATCAAGATTCGATCTTGAATTTGCAAAGTTGGAATCATTGATCCAGATGGAATCCATCTAGGTTCAACTGCTTGCCATCTTAATAAAAGCGCAATTAGTATCCAAACCAACAAGCCTTTCCAACTATTTTGGTTTTGATTTTTTTTTGATCCAGTTAATGTCATGAATTTTCTTTGTTTTAGTTTCTTGTTGGAAAGTTTTTTACAAAAATCGAAGTAGTTGTTCTTTTGGCAATTTCCTTAGCACGTTACAATTTTTTTATTAGCTTAGAGCTCCTCAAAACTCTAGTAGCAAAGGGAGTGAAATATTTTGTCCTTTGCCCTGGTAGCAGATCAGGCCCTCTTGCATTAGCAGCAGCAAGTCTCTCAAGAAGAAATGAATTAACTCTAATAACATCAATTGATGAAAGGTCAGCTGCATTCCTTGCTTTGGGAATAAGTGCAGCTAGCGGACAAGTAAGTTGTGTCATTACAACTTCTGGAAGTGCTGTCGCAAATCTATTGCCTGCGGCTGTTGAAGCAGATAGATCATGTCACCCGCTCTTGTTTTTGACTGCAGATCGACCTTTGCGATTAAAAGAATGTGGGGCGAATCAAGCTGTTAATCAACAGGATTTTCTCAAGTCTGTTTGTAGGCATTTTGATGAATCTCCAAAAGAAGGAATTCATTTGATTTCTAAAGAGAGACTGACATCTTTAGTGGAAAAATCATTCGAAATGGCCTCTAACATTCCTGGTCCAGTTCATGTGAACCTTCCTTATGAAGAGCCTTTGCATCCTTGCGTAATTGACCAGAAAAAAGTTCTTGATGGATGGGGCTTTGAAGAGTTTTTAAAGGGTAAAACTACTTCAACTGAAACAAAGGTAATAACAGATTTTCCATCTTTTCAACTGCCAAAGTTAGATCCATTCTCTTTGGGAATAATAATTATTGGCCCGTGGAGAGGTAAAGCAAAACAACTTGTTTCTTTTAGGGAGGCATTAAATAAATGGCACAAATTAACTGGATGGCCAATTCTGGCTGATCCACTCTCTGGAGTTGAAAATGATCAAGAAGGTTTAATAAATCACTGGAATCTTTTATTCTCAATTGGTTTATTTGAAAAAATCAAAGAGATTCAAGTTCTTCGTTTAGGACCACTACCTCCAAGTAGAGAATTACAAATTTGGCTGAAAAAACCTGGGAAAATTCAATTACTGATTACTGAGGGAGATCATCGAAATCTTGATCCAATTGGTGGCGCAATTCAATTTAGTGAAGGATTCTCTTTTTGGGTTAATAAATTGCTTGAGAGTATTCCTAAAAAGCCATCAATTGATAAAAAAAATGTTAGTCAAAAAATGACTAAAGAACTTGAGAATTATGATTTATTTATTGATGATTGGCTTGATAAAAGGTTATTCAGAAATGGGTTAATTACTGAACCTGCTTTGGCTAGATTACTTCCTCGTTTGTTGCCAACTTCTAGCCCTGTGATGCTTGCTTCGAGTAGTCCCATAAGAGATTGGTTAAGTTATTCAGGGGAGGGGGCTTTTCTGAGAAGGTGCTTTGGCTTTAGGGGGGCGTCAGGGATTGATGGGACACTCTCAATGGGTATGGGGTTATCAATAATTATGGGTAGAATGTTATTGATTACAGGTGATTTGGCACTTCTTCATGATACAAATGGTTGGCTATTTTCAAAGGATAAAAATATTAGTCTAATAGTAATTATGATTGATAATGGAGGAGGAGGTATATTTAATCAATTAAATATAGATAGCATTCAGGAAGGAGATTTTGAACAAATTTTTCTTATGCCTCAAGAAGTTTGTCCTCTTACACTTGCTAGAGCCTATGGATTGAAATATAGGCAAGTTGCTTGCTTGGATGATTTAGAACAAGCAATTGAATGGAGTTTTTCTTTATCAACAAATGTATTAATAAGAGTTTGTACTAACTCTGTTGAAGATCATACATTGAGAATAAGTTTACGTGATGACCTAAAAAAAACATTATCTGAGAATTTATCAAGCTTTGGCTAAATTTAATTTAAACAATGACTTTAAAACCTGTCCCCCCTAAAAATATCTCTAGAAGAGTTCTCCCGGGGGAAATTATTACCTCATGGATCGCTGTTGGAAAATATAAAGATATCCTGCTTGACATAAGTCCAGAAGGAATTGCTCGTGTTGCGATAAATCGACCTGAGAAAAGAAATGCTTTTCGACCTCAAACAATTTCAGAACTTTGTGATGCATTTATCAGAGTGAGAGAGGATCCGAAAATTGGAGTAGTTTTATTTACAGGGGTAGGACCTTCTAAAGATGGAAAGTTCTCTTTCTGTTCTGGCGGAGATCAGGCGATACGTGGGAGTGGAGGATACCTTGGTGATGATGGAATCCCGCGTTTAAATGTTCTTGATTTGCAACGTATAATTAGGAGCCTTCCTAAAGTAGTTATTGCGCTTATTCCAGGTTTTGCAATCGGGGGAGGACATGTTTTACATTTAATTTGTGATTTGAGTTTGGCTGCAGATAATGCTATTTTCGGCCAAACAGGACCTAAAGTTGGTAGCTTTGATGCAGGGTTTGGTTCAAGTTATTTAGCAAGGGTTGTAGGTCAAAAGAAGGCCAGAGAAATTTGGTTCTTATGCAGGAAATATGGAGCGAAGGAAGCATTGGATATGGGGCTAATAAATGCCATCTCACCAATTGATTTACTCGAGTCAGAAGGTGTTAAATGGGCGAGGGAAATACTTCAAAACAGTCCAACAGCTATAAAGTGTTTGAAATTTTCTTTTAATGCTGATACAGATGGATTAGCAGGTATCCAAGAGCTTGCTGGCCAGGCAACACATCTTTTTTATACGACTGATGAGTCAAAGGAGGGAAGAAATGCTTTCATGGAGAAAAGGGATCCTGATTTCTCTGAATCAAAATGGCTTCCATGATTTTATTTGGTTTATCCAAAAAATAAATCTTTCTTTTTCATGATTTAAATGCGAATACTTTTTGCTGCTGCTGAATGCGCCCCAATGATAAAGGTTGGAGGTATGGGTGATGTTGTTGGTTCATTACCTCCTGCGCTTAAAAAACTTGGACATGACGTACGATTAATAATTCCAGGGTATGGAAAATTATGGACGTTGATGGATATTGCACCTGAACCTATCTTTCGAGCCAACACAATGGGTGTTGACTTCGCTGTTTTTGAAACAAGGCATCCCTCTAATGGGTTGCCAATTTATTTGGTAGGACATCCATGTTTTGATTCTGAGCGTGTTTATGGAGGAGAAGATGAAGATTGGAGATTTACTTTTTTTGCTAGTGCAGTTTCTGAATTTGCATGGAATTCATGGAAACCACAAGTCCTCCATTGTCATGATTGGCATACTGGAATGATCCCAGTTTGGATGCATCAAGACCCTGAAATCAGTACGGTATTTACTATTCATAATCTCAAGTATCAAGGCCCATGGAGATGGAAGCTTGATCAAATAACCTGGTGCCCCTGGTATATGCATGGTGATCACACCATGGCATCAGCAATGTTGTATGCCGATAGAGTGAATGCAGTATCTCCAACTTATTCAAGGGAAATTCGAACATCTGAATATGGAGAAAAATTAGAGGGACTTTTAAATTATATTTCTGGGAAATTACGAGGAATATTAAATGGAGTTGATCTCGATGAGTGGAACCCAGCAACGGATAATTCATTGCCAGCTAAATTTAGCCTAGATAATATTTCTGGTAGAGCAATTAATAAAAGAGTCCTGCAAGAAAGAATGGGACTTGAAGTGAATCCAGATAAATATCTAATGGGAATGGTTGGTAGGCTTGTTGACCAAAAAGGTATTGATCTTTTACTGCAAGTAGCGAATAGGCTTCTTTCTTATACTGATTCTCAAGTCGTTGTCCTTGGGACGGGTGATCGCTATTTAGAGTCATCTTTGTGGCAACTTGCGATTGAGTATCCTGGTCGTTTTTCTGTTTTTCTTACTTACGATGATGCATTATCTAGGCTCATTTATGGAGGCGCTGATGCATTCCTAATGCCTAGTCGATTTGAGCCATGTGGTATCAGTCAATTGTTAGCTATGCGTTATGGTGCTATTCCGATCGTTAGAAAAGTAGGCGGTTTAGTGGATACGGTAGAACCTTATAACCCCATGAATGAAACAGGTTCCGGATTTTGCTTTGATCGGTATGAACCAATTGACTTTTATACAGCATTAGTTCGTTCTTGGGAAGCATATAGACATCAAAAAAGTTGGAAGGAGTTGCAATTAAGAGCAATGTCAAATAAATATAGTTGGGATAGATCCGCGAAGGAATATGAATTAATGTATAAAGACGTTTGTGGAATTAAGGAGCCTTCTCCTGATGCGGCAGAGGTTGAAAAGTTTTCTTACGGCCAAGAAGCAGATCCTTCAAGGAAAGGCAAAAAAATAAAATTATAGGATTTTTGAGTATTTAGATTATTTTGCTTCTATTCAAATATTTGTATGGATATTACTTTTAAGGACTTAATTGAACTGTGGGGGAAGCCAGATAATCAAAAGGAAATAGATATTAATTTACCTATTGGTCGTATATCTACTGATTCGAGGACAATTGAAAAGGGTGATTTCTTTGTCCCTTTGGTAGGTAATAAATTTGATGGTCATGATTACTTAGATATGGCTTTTGATCTTGGTGTACAGGCAGCAGTAGTTTCTGAAAAATATAATGGTTTCGTACCAACTGACCTTCCTCACTGGTTGGTTCCAGATACTCTGTACGCCTATCAACAGATCGCATTGCTTCACCGAAGAAATTTAAATCTTCCTGTAGTTGCTGTCACTGGCTCTGTTGGTAAAACAACTACAAGAGAATTGATTCGAGCAATATTGTCTCCTCTTGGCGAAATTGTCTCTAGCAGAGGGAATGAAAATAATGATGTCGGTGTTCCAAAAACTCTGCTTAGAGGGTCGGAAACAGATGCTGCATTTGTTCTTGAAATGGGTATGCGTGGTTTGGGTCAAATTGCACGTCTCTCTCGAGTCGCTGAACCTGATATCGCTGTAATTACAAATGTGGGACAAGCTCATATAGGCATTCTTGGTAGTAGAGAAAATATTGCAAAAGCCAAGTCTGAAATTACCTCAAGTCTAAGGCCTGATGGTGTTGTGATTATTCCTTTTGGCGACTACCTCTTAGAAAAAGCTCTGTTAGAAAAATGGTCTGGACGTATTGTTCGAGTAGAGATAGAGGGCTTTTCGCTGAATTGGTTAGATTGTAATAATGAGTATTTTGCTTTTAAAGATATTGAATCAGATTATATTTCTAAAATTGACATGCAAAATAATTTCATTTTTTTTGAGGGAAGAAAATTTAAATTGCCCCTTGAAGGAAGACATAATGCTATGAACTTTCTTCTGGCATTAACTGTCGCAACAGAATTAGGCATATCAATAAAGAATCTTGATGAATTAAAAATAAATATGCCAATGGGAAGAAATAGATTGGTTGATTGTGGACAATATTTAGTTTTAGATGAGACATACAATGCATCTCCTGAATCTGTTATTGCATCTCTAGAATTATTGGTAAGCAAGCCTGGCAGACATTTTGCAGTTTTAGGTACGATGCTTGAGTTGGGCTCTGAGAGCATTTTACTTCATCAGAAAGTTCTTAAAAAAGCCATTGAATTAGGTCTTACTGGTATTGTTTTCGTCTCTTGTGGCGAGGAATTTAATATCATAAAAAAGACAATCAAAGAATTACCAAATCATGATGTAGTAAGTACCCCAAAAGATGCCGCTATGTCACTATTATCATGGCTTTCGCCGGGAGACAATATTTTAATTAAAGGTAGTCGTAAGTTGAAATTAGAAAAAGTATTACCTTATTTACAGAAATAACTTCGCCGTTGTAGTTAATCAGCCTTAGTTCTAACAATTGCTTTTGATCTTTCAACTACTAAACTTTTATTAGGAATATCTTTACTTATTGTTGAGCCTGCACCAATGGTTACATGTGCCCCAATCTTGATGGGTGCAACAAGTACTGAATTCGCACCGGTTTTTGAATAATCATCAATAATTGTTCTATGTTTATTTTTACCATCAAAATTAGCTGTGATAGTACCTGCTCCAATATTAATATTTTTTCCTAGAGTTGAATCACCTACATAGCTTAAATGATTGATTTTTGTTCCTTCACCAATACAACTTTTTTTAATTTCTACAAAGTTTCCTATTTTAGAATTTTGTCTTATGTTTGATTCCGGTCTTATGTGGGCGAATGGACCAATTGATGTATTATTCCCAATCGTTGCCTCATTGATGAATGAATGAATGACTAATACATTTTCTGCAAGAGTTGAATTTGTTATGACACTACCTGGCCCTAAATGACATCCATTGCCAATGCTGCATTTACCGCGAAGATGAGTTTGTGGCTCAATTATTACGTCTGTACCAAAGTTTGAATCCTCACTTAGAGAGCAACTAATAGGATCAACAAAAGAAACTCCCTTGCTCATCCATAAGGATTTCAGCTCTTCTTGGATGTAATGTTCGCATTCAGATAGTTGAACTCTATCATTAATGCCTTTAATCTCAAATGTATTATCTACCTCAAAATGCAATGCTTTTTTGAGTAAACTTATAGTATCTGTTAAATAAATTTCATTTTGACTATTTTGGTTAGATAATAAGTTTAAAACATCTGATAGTTGTTGCCAATTGAAACAATATATACCTGCATTTATTAATTTATTTTTTCGCTGTTCATTAGTGCAATCTTTCTCTTCGATGATTTTTTTTACTAGTCCCGACTCATCTGTAAATACTCGCCCATATCCTGTTGGAGAGTCTAACCTTGCAGATAAAAAAGTTACACTTGCGTTGGATTCTTTATGAAATTTTAAAAGTGAACTTAGAGTTTCCTCTTTTAGCAGTGGTACATCTCCATTTAATACTAAAAGTTCTCCATTAAATCCTTTTAATCTAGGACTTAATTGCTGAATCGCATGTCCTGTCCCATTTTGAGGTTGTTGAAGAACAAAATTCAAGTCTTTATGATGTTTTAGAGAGTCTTCTACTAAATTAGCTTGATGTCCTGTAACTATTAATTTACGGTTTGGCTTGAGCCCATGAGTACAAGACAAAACCCTATCAATAAGTGATTTCCCTGCCAAAGGGTGAAGAACCTTAGGCAGCTTGCTTTTCATTCGCGTACCTTTTCCAGCCGCTAAAATTGCGATGGCAAGCATTAGAGTACTTTTTTGAAGAAATCTAATTGCTTTATTGCTTTTGCGCAGTATTCCATCGTTTTCTCCATGATGAAGTGTTTATTAATTGACTTTTAGATTGCTCTAATTTTCTTTTTGAAATAATTTCTTTAGAGTTTCCTTTCCCTGTTGGATCCCTGTAAGGAATAGATGAACGCGTAGCAAGGTGTTCTTCTTCTCTGGTGCTTAAGTTTTTAAACTGAAAATTATTTGAAATGAAAGGTCGCTCCATTCTCTTCTTCATGGCAACTGTTCCTGCACTCCATTTGTTTTTGTCATCGATTGAGGGAACTATTGAATAGATCTTTAAACCAGCTCTTATAAAACTCGCTCTGATTGAGGCAGCAGTTGAATAAGTAATCAAACGGCCTTCGAAAGACAGCCTTTTGGTTAATAAAGAGATGAATTCTTCGCTCCATAGTTCTGGACACTTTTGTGGAGAAAAAGGATCAAGAAGAATTAAATCAAAGCTTAGAGAATCTTGTATTTCGTGTATTTTTTGTCTTGCATCTCCCCAGTGAATAGTTCCTTCGTTAAAACCTTCAGACCATTTCCCTGATTTGTTTAAACAATTAAAAAAATGCAATACGTTTGGAGACCAAATTCTCTTGAATGTTTTTTCATTAAGAGCAATCTTAAGAGGCCTTTGATCAATCTCAAGCCCATGCCATTCAATTTTTATATTGCTTTGAATTAACTTTTCGAGAATACATCCTGTGTTATACCCTAATCCCATACAAATATCTAAAATAACTATTTTTTCAGTGTTAGCAAATTGTTCTAATTGAGCAGGTAAGAGATATTTAGTCGTTGATTCTCTAAGTGCTCCGTCCTGATCATGGAATCCTTCTTCATAGCACAAGCTATAGAGGCTTAAACTCCCATCTTTTGTCGTATGTTTTTTTAAATCATCCAATCTTAAGAAAAACTAACTGATTTGTCGAAGTCTCATAAGATCACTCCAGAAATCAGGGTATGAGATTGCTGCAGCTTCGCTACGCCTTAATGTTGAATTAGAATTAGCCATTATTGATGCAATAGCTAAACTCATGGCTATACGGTGATCATCTTCGCTATCAAGCTCGCATCCTTTTAAATTATTTCCTCCATAGATAGTTAGACCATCTTGATGTTCATCTACTTTGGCTCCCATCCTTTTTAATTGCCGTGCCATTACAGCTAATCGATCAGTTTCTTTTACTCTCAATTCACTTGCTCCTTTTATTTGACTGATACCATTACAAAAACATGCTGCTACAGATAATATAGGTATTTCGTCTACAAGCCGAGGCATTATCTCACCATCAATTTTGAATGGTTTCAAGCTTTCGTTGTAGAAAACTTTAATGTCACCGACAGGCTCACCGGCCACATCTCTTTTGTTTATTACATTGATATTTGCCTCCATTACTTCTAATACGTCAAGTATTCCAGTTCTTGTTGGATTTAAACCGACATTTTCTACAACCAATTCTGACCCGGGTATGATGCTACCTGCAACGAGCCAAAATGCAGCAGAACTAATATCACCCGGAACAATAATTGATTGACCTTTTAGCTCTTTGCCCGGGGATACAGTTATATGTCTACCCATTTCACCACCAACTTCTAGATTAGCCCCGAAGGCTTTTAACATTCTCTCGCTATGATCTCTTGATCTGGCCGGTTCGATAACAGTCGTTGAGCCCTCTGCATTAAGTGCAGCTAGTAGGATCGCAGATTTTATCTGAGCACTTGCTACTGGAGTGCCAATTACGGCACCTCTTAATTTGTTCCCAATAATCGATAGAGGAGCTAAGTCTCCATCGCATCTTCCAGAAACTTTAGCCCCCATCATTTTTAACGGCTGTCCTACTCTTTTCATTGGCCTGTTTCGGAGTGATTTATCTCCTGTAAGGATGAAATGATGATCTTCTTGACCGGCCAATAACCCCATTATTAATCTCATAGTTGTTCCTGAATTTCCGCAGTTCAAAATATCTTCAGGCTCTTGGAGGCCATTTAATCCAACGCCTTCAATTTCAACAATGTCTCCTTTTTTAATTGGACTAATCTTTACGCCCATTGATCTAAGGCATTCAGCAGTACTTAATGGATCTTCAGCAGGTAAAAGGCCCTCAATTATTGTTTTTCCCTTAGCGATAGCCCCAAAAAGTAGTGCGCGGTGGGAGATTGATTTGTCTCCTGGTACTTTGACTTTTCCACAGAGCTCCCCTCCTTTTTGAAGGTCTCTTAAAGACTGATCTTTAGTGGGAACTTTCAATGAAAACAATATATTTTTTATATTTTATTTATCGATAAGCTTTATTACTGATTTATGAATTGTTTATTTGTTTTTGACGCATAAGTTCATCGATAACATAACCAAATAATTCTGGACTTGGTTGCTTGTTTTCCAGGTCCGATAATCCTAGTTCTTCCCATCTTTCGTCTACTTTGTCTTCAAGTTCCTTAGGTCTTGTTAATGGCTTTCCCCAATCATGATTTTTTTCCGGACCAATTTTTGTTGTTGCATCTATAGCCAATCTCCCCCCTAACCCTATATTTTCACTAGAGAAGTCAAGGGTATCAAAAGGAGTATTTTCTAATATAAATAAATCTCTTTGAGGATCAACTTGACTAGATAAAACCCAAACTACCTGTCTAGGATCTCTTACATTAATTGTGGAGTCGACGACGACAACAAATTTTGTGTAGGTAAATTGGGGTAAAGCACTCCAAAAAGCCATTGCAGCTCTTTTCGCTTGACCTGGATATGCTTTGTCAATGGATATGACTGCTAACTTATAACTCAATGCTTCCATTGGAAGGAAAAAATCAATAATTTCTGGTATTTGTTGTTTAAGTATTGGTGTATAAATTCGATTTAATGCGATGGCCAGCATGGCCTCTTCTTTTGGAGGCCTGCCGCTGAAAGTTGTTAAAAATATTGGTTTTTTCCTTTGAGTCATACAGTGGAACCTAATTAAAGGTGAGGACTCAGCACCCCCATAGAACCCCATATGGTCTCCAAAAGGGCCATCCATCATCTCTTCCCCAGGAGATATGGATCCTTCCAGAATAATTTCACTGTGACTAGGCACCTGAAGATCTATGGTTTTACATTTTGTTAGTCGAACACCTTCCCCTGCATATAAACCTGCAAAAAGCCATTCGCTGAGCTGTACTGGAATCGGAGTTGCTGCAGCCATGACAAGAAGTGGGTGCACTCCAATTGCAACAGCAACTTCTAACTTTTTATTCATTGCAGCTGCTTTGCGAAGATGCCTGGCTCCTCCTCTGACACTTAGCCAGTGGACTGTCATGCACTTGGCAGATTGTCTTTGGAGTCTATAAACACCAACATTTGGCACGCCTGTTTCAGGATCTTTCGTTATTACTAAACCTAAAGTGATTGCACCTCCAGCATCCTCTGGCCAGGGACGTATAAGTGGTAAATGATTAAGATCCAAATCTTTTTCACCAATTACTTTTTGATGGCAAGGTGGTAATAGATCAATATCAGGTCGTGCCTTAAGTAGATCCCAAGCAACTGAGGCAAAAGCTTTTGTTTCTTTAAATCCTTTTGGAGGCCGTGGTTGCTGAAGAAGGGCTAATTTTTTTCCAAGATCTTCCAATTCTTCTTGTTTCTCTAAGCCCATACTCCAAACCACACGTTCCATCGTCCCAAGTAAATTGACTGCGACAGGAATTGATGAACCTTTAACATTTTCAAAAAGTAGTGCAGGTCCTCCCATACCAAGTACTCTGTCACTAATTGCAGCAATTTCTAGGTCACTATCAACCGGACTGCTTATTCTTTTTAATTGACCTTTCTTTTCAAGAAGAGTTAGAAAATCTCTGATGTCCCGTGTAAGAGGTTCTTGACGAAAGAATTTCATGAAGGTCTGCACGATTAACCTATTTATCTAGTTACTGTGACGCAAGTTATCAGCCTTTGTGGAAATGAAACTTTCTTATTTTTATACAGCGTCAGATGTTCCTAGTGGAATTATTCCTGAATCATCAGTAGTGATTGATGTTCTTAGAGCCACAACAACTATTGCCTGGGCTCTTGAAAATGGAGCTGATTCAGTGCAAGTGTTTGCAGATGTTGATGAACTTAAAAATCAGGCAAAGAGTTTTGACTCAAAAGATAAAATCCTTGTTGGAGAGAGAGGAGGAAAAAAATTAGATGGATTTGACTTAGGAAATTCTCCATTAGGAGTCTCAACTGAGAGAGTAAAAGGGAAAAGAGTTTTTATGAGTACTACCAACGGAACAAGGTCACTACATCGTGTAAGAGAATCCAAAAGTTTGTATACAATGGGACTTCCAAATAGAAAAGCTATTGCTGAAAGATTGATAAGTGATAATCCCAAAGAAGTTTGGATTGTTGGTAGTGGGTGGGAAGGTTCCTACTCTTTGGAAGATTCTTTAGCCGCTGGGGCTTTAGCCTCTTTTTTAATGGATCAATTAGAGTCGGTTCAGGTTTTAAATGATGAACTGATGGCCTCGATAGCACTATGGAAAAATTGGGAGAATGATGTTGAAGGATGTTTACGTATTGCAAGTCATGGACAAAGACTTGCAGGAATAGGTAATCATGATGATGATTTTGCTTGTTGCTCTTCATTGGACAATCTTTCTATCATCCCAAAACAGATTGAGATGGGCGTACTTCGCTCAAATTAACTTTAAAATTATTTTTCTTTTTTAACTCAGTGTCAGATTTTTTGGCTGCGGCCTTACAGCTAACAAGTACCTCAGATATAGATGCAAATCTCAATGCTGCAGAAGAACAAATTGAGTTGGCGTCAAGGCGTGGGGCTGATCTTGTTGGACTTCCTGAAAACTTTGCATTTTTGGGTGAAGACCAGAAAAAATTAAAAATTGCATCTTCAGTTTATGAAAAATGCAATAGTTTCTTAGTAACAATGGCAAGAAGATATCAAGTCGTTTTGCTTGGAGGAGGTTTCCCTGTCCCTGCGGGTGATGGAGTAAGAACTTTAAATAGAGCAGAGTTGTTTGGTAAGGACGGTCAATCTCTAGCAAGATATGACAAAATTCATCTTTTCGATGTAGATCTTCCTGAGGGCAATACCTATAGAGAATCTGAAACAATTGTTTCCGGAAGTGAATCTCCACCTGTTGTTGATGTGCCAGGTCTTTGCAAAATAGGATTATCTATTTGTTATGACGTGCGATTCCCTGAACTTTATCGGGACTTGGTCAATAAAGGTGCAGATTTATTAATGATCCCAGCTGCTTTTACTGCTTTTACTGGAAAGGATCATTGGCAAGTTTTGCTTCAAGCAAGAGCTATTGAAAATACAGCTTATGTTGTTGCACCAGCCCAAACTGGACGTCACTATGGCAGAAGACAAAGTCATGGACATGCGATGGTTATTGATCCATGGGGGACAGTTCTGGCAGATGCAGGGGTTGTTCAAGGAGCAGCAATAGCTCCTGCTGATAAAGAAAGAGTTGAGAGAATTAGAGGACAAATGCCCAGCCTTAAACATCGAAAAACAGAGCTTTTTATTTGATGTTTAAAGATAAATCTTTAAAGTCAAAATTAGCATTGTTTGCGGGAGTTGCTTTTTGTTCCAATCTCTTTATTTCTTTACCGCTCAGGTCTGCTAGTGCTCTTGCCGCTTGGGCCTTAACTAGTAACGGTAGCCTTAAATTACGTACTTCCTCTGGGGCTAAATTAGATGCTTTTTATCAATCCTCAACCACTGATAAAGGTGAGAGGGTTTGGATAGATTTCCCTGGAGAATTAAGCCGCCCTAGAACTATTAAAGGTAATGGATCAGTTAAGGAAATTAGACTAGGGAAACCTTCCAAGGGTAAAACAAGGCTTGTTATTGAGTTCCTGCCATCAGTTGAATTAGAACCATCAAAATTACAATTAATTGGAATCTCTACAAACATCTGGGAGTTGAAATTTATTGGCTTAGAAAGTAATTCTTTTCGTTCGATTGAAGAAGGTAACATCTTAAGAAACTCAACAAAAAGAACTTATGAAAAAATAAAGATTCAAGATTTAGATGTTTCTTCTTTACCAAATGTCCCCTATGGAAAGTATAAAGTTGTTATAGATCCAGGTCATGGTGGTTCAGATCCTGGTGCTGTTGGAATAAATGGATTAAGAGAGACTGATATTGTTTTAGAAGTGTCAAAGAGGGTGTCGGAATTTCTAACAAATAAAGGAATTAAAACGATATTAACTCGGAATTATGAGCGAACATTAGATTTACAGCCAAGAGTTACGAAGGCTAATAATTCAAATGCAGATGCTTTTGTGAGTATTCATGCAAATGCAACAAGAGGAAAGAGAAAAGATGTTAATGGTTTAGAGACATATTATTACACTGGTTATAAAGGATATTCTTTAGCTAAAAATATTCAAAAGCAAATTTTAATTGCTTCTCCTCAAAGCCCTGACAGGGGTGTTCGTAGATCACGTTTTTATGTAATTAGAAAAACATCCATGCCTGCAGCTTTAGTAGAGATTGGATTTGTTACTGGTATGTATGATGCCAATTTATTAAGACAAAAAGGTTACAGGGATAAAATGTCTTTTGCTATCGCTAGGGGAATACTGAATTATCTAAAAGTTTCAAATTAGATATGCGTCTTGGATTGTTTGATAGTGGTATTGGAGGTTTCACTGTTCTTAAAAAGGTTATTGAGTTGTGTCCTAATAATTCATTTATATATTTGGCTGATACAGCAAGACTTCCCTATGGATTAAAGACAACTAAAGAAATCATAAAAATTGCTGAAGAAATATCATCTTGGTTTAGTTATCAAAATATTGACGCTTTTTTGGTCGCTTGTAATACAACAAATGCCATTGCCTTGGATGTACTTAAAAGAAATTTGAATGTCCCTGTTTTTGATTTGATTGGCTCTACTGCCTCAACTATTCAGGAATCTAGGGTAGGTGTTCTTGCAACTCCTTCTACAGTAAAAACCAAGGCTTATACAAATGCGATTTTAGAATTTAAGCCAAAAACTTTTGTCATTGAGCAACCATGCCCTGAATTTGTTCCAATGATTGAAATGGATAATATTTATTCAAATGAGATTACTAGTGTTGCGACTAGATATTTACAACCTCTTTTCAAACAAAAAATTCATTCTTTAATTCTTGGCTGTAGTCACTATCCTCTCATAACTCCTTTGCTGACTGAGATTTTACCCCCTAATGTTAAATTGATTGACCCCGCAGAAGCTCTTTCTTTGAAATTAAAGTTTTTTATTGATTCAAAAGCAAGCAATTATTCAAAGAAAGAAAATTTAGTTGATTTAAAATTTTACGTAACCTCTAATCTTAAAAATTTCCCCAATAAAGCTAAACATTGGTTAAATGTTTTTCCTGAAGTTAATCTCGTTTCACTGCAGAAGAAGGGCTGGGTCTCTTAATATCAAAAAGTAGAGCGGTTTTATGACCACAGCCACGGAAATTCTCCAACCTATAGAACTTGATCTAGAAGCATTGCTTTTGGATCTTCGCAGCCTGATAGGTGCTGGGCACCCTATATTGCAGGCTGCTGCAGAACATCTTTTTAGTGCAGGCGGCAAACGTTTAAGACCTGGAATTGTTTTATTGATTTCAAGAGCTTTGACGTCCGAAAAGGAACTTCCTTTGAAGCATCGACAATTGGCTCAGATTACTGAGATGATTCATACTGCTTCTCTTGTGCATGATGATGTCGTTGATGAAGCTGATACCCGAAGAGGTGTTGAAACTGTCCATAGTCGATTTGATCCCAGGATAGCTGTTCTCGCAGGAGATTTTCTTTTTGCTCAAGCAAGTTGGCATTTGGCAAATCTTGAGAATTTAGCTGTTGTTAAATTGTTAAGCAGGGTGATTATGGACCTTGCTGAAGGTGAAATAAAGCAGGGCCTTAATAGATTTGATTCTAGTCAATCTTTTGAGAGTTATTTAGAAAAAAGTTATTGTAAAACAGCCTCTCTAATCGCAAATAGTTCCAAGGCTATTGGTGTTTTATCTGATGTAGATCAAGAGGGCTTAAATTCACTTTATTTTTATGGAAGACAGTTGGGATTAGCTTTTCAAGTCGTTGATGACATTCTCGATTTTACTGGTAATGATGAACAATTAGGTAAACCAGCAGCTAGTGATCTTCAAAGTGGTTATCTCACCGCACCTGTTTTCTATGCTTTGGATGAGAACCCAACTCTTAGCGATCTTATTAATGGCAAATTTTCCAAAAAAGATGATCTTGATAAGGCTTTAGATATGGTTAGGCATTCAAGCGCAATTAAGAAGTCTAGAGAATTAGCCGAAAAATTTGCTTCTGAGTCAAAAGATTCAATTTCTTGGTTACCAGACTCTCCGTCAAAAACAGCATTGCTTGAATTGCCTCAATTCGTTATTAGTAGGCTTTATTAATTTGATACTCGTTTAATATTTCCTCAATCTCTTTTAAATGGTTAATTTGTTTTAGATTTTTATGTTGACCAAAAACTTCTTTTTTTGGAACTTTATCATGATTCTCTTTTAGAAAAAAAACAAAACATCCTGCCTCCAAGGCTGAAGATACTCCAGCAATTGAATCTTCAACAGCCCAGCATTCTTGAGGAGCAATATTGAATTTTTCAGCGGCTAATAAATATGGATCTGGGGCTGGTTTGCCTTTTGCCAGTAATTTGTCATCGCCAAGAACCTTTACAGAAAATAAACTCATCCATTGATGAGGCGCAGTTTTTATTTGGTAAGATTCAAAGCTGCTACTGGTTACTAACGCCATTGGAATATCGTTTTTATGACAGCTTTTGACTAAACTCTCACCACCTGGCATCGCTTGTGCATTGAGAATGAGTCTTCTTGAGATAGGCTTATGTTGAATTAGTAATTCCTCTGTCTTAACTTCTTGAGGAATAAGTTTAACCAGTTCATTTGCACAATCAATTCTTCTTCTGCCTTTTAATAATTTTAGTTGCTCAAAATTTAGATTTAGATCAAAAAGCGCGGCGGTTTCTTTCCATGCTTGTCCATGCAAGGGTTCTGAATCAATTAGAACTCCGTCAAGATCAAATAAAAATGCTTTAGGGAAATCCCAATTTTTCTTCATTATGAATTTGTTTTAAATAAGAGTTTCACTATTCAAGCCTTTTGTTCAGAAATAGCTTGAATGCAATAAATGAAAAGTTGTTTTTATCTTTCATGAATTCAGACAATTCTAACTCTATTGAGTCTGTTCTTCAGGAGCAGAGAGTTTTCCCCCCCTCTGATGACTTTGCCAGTAAAAGCAGAATCTCCTCTTTTTCTAAGTATTTGGAAATGTCGAATAGGGCTAAATCAGATCCAAATAAGTTTTGGGGTGATGCAGCTAGAGAAGAATTACATTGGTTTAAATCTTTCGATAAAGTACTTGATTGGTCTAATCCACCATTTGCTAAATGGTTCGATGGAGGAAAAACTAATATTTCTTTTAACTGTCTAGATCGACACTTAAATAGTTCAACAGCTGAAAAAGTCGCCTTGATTTGGGAAGGGGAGCCAGGTGAACAAAAAACATATACCTACAAACAACTACATAAAGAAGTTTGCAAAGCAGCTAATGCACTCAAGTCTATTGGTATAGGCAAAGGAGACCTTGTTGCCTTGTATATGCCTATGGTGCCTGAGGCTGCAATTGCAATGCTTGCTTGTGCAAGGATAGGAGCACCACATTCAGTAGTATTTGGAGGTTTTTCCTCTGAGGCCCTAAGGGACCGATTAATTAATGGAGAAGCGAAAGCAGTAATTACAGCTGATGGGGGTTTTAGAAAAGACAAAATAATTCCTCTTAAAGATGCTGTTGATCAAGCATTAGAAGGTGGTGCTTGTCCAAAGGTCGAATCAGTTTTAGTTGTTCAAAGGACAAAAAAAACTATTGCTATGGATGATGGTAGAGATTATTGGTGGCATGAAATTGTAGATAGCCAATCAAAAGAATGTTTGCCAGAACAAATGGATAGTGAGGATTGCTTATTTGTTTTATATACTTCTGGCTCTACAGGGAAACCAAAGGGAGTAGTTCACTCAACTGCTGGGTATAACCTTTGGTCTCATTTAACTTTTAAATGGATTTTTGATATTCGTGAGAATGATGTTTATTGGTGCACCGCTGATGTTGGTTGGATAACTGGACATAGTTATATCGTTTATGGCCCACTATCTAATGGTGCAACGACTGTTATGTATGAAGGAGTTCCAAGGCCATCAAATCCAGGCGCTTTTTGGGATGTAATTCAGAAACATAAAATTTCGATTTTTTACACTGCTCCAACCGCTATAAGGGCCTTTATGAAAATGGGAGAAAAGCTTCCTAAGCAATACGATTTATCTAGTTTGAGACTTTTAGGAACTGTTGGAGAACCTATTAATCCTGAGGCTTGGATCTGGTATCGAGATGTTATTGGAGGAGGGAGATGCCCAATAGTTGACACATGGTGGCAAACAGAAACTGGTGGAGTAATGATTAGTCCTCTTCCAGGTGCGACTCCAACAAAGCCTGGATCAGCAACTTTTCCTTTACCTGGGATTGAAGCTGATATTGTCAATTCAAATGGGGATTCTGTAGCCAATAATGAGGGGGGATATTTAATAGTTAAAAGACCATGGCCTGGAATGATGAGAAATGTTTATGGTGATGAAAAAAGATTTAGAGAGAGTTATTGGGAGTATTTAAAACCTTCAGACAATAGCTATATATATTTTGCTGGAGATGGGGCTCGAAGAGATGAAGAAGGTTATTTTTGGGTTATGGGGCGAGTTGATGACGTGATAAATGTCTCTGGTCATAGACTTGGAACAATGGAAATAGAATCAGCTTTAGTTAGTCATGAGTTCATCTCAGAAGCTGCCGTTGTGGGTAGGCCTGATGATTTAAAAGGGGAATCAATAG
>QCJG01000014.1 GCA_003216175.1 Prochlorococcus sp. AG-409-A10
CAGGTTGCAGCCTTTGATAACGATGCAATCGGTGGTTTTAGGAAAGATCAGGTTGCAGCCTTTGATAACGATGCAATGGAGGGATTCAATCCTAATCAGGTTGCAGCCTTTGATCCAACTGCAATGCCTGGCTTTAAGGGAACGCAACTAAAAGAACTCGATCCCGAATCATTTGCTGCTTTAACTACAGATCAAGCTAACAAAATGGCACCTGATGCTGCTGCTGCTTTTAAAAACTGGACTTTACCTAAAGATGATGTCATCAGATGGGATGGAGGGTTAAGAGGTCCTGATGGGAAATGGATGAGTTCTGAATCATTTTTTGAAAAGAGAACAACCTCTGACATACCTGCTACCACTTCAGTCGTTACACCACCATCTGCTGATGAGATAGCCAAGAAAGGAGGATTTACAAAAACTGATGGAACATTTGTAAAAGAAGAAGAGTATTTTAAAGACCCAACTTCTGCTGGATGGACTCTACCTCCAGATGAATTGATTAAAAAAGATGGTGGATTTAGGAATCCAAATGGGAAGTGGGTCACATCAAAAGAATTTTTAGACGTTTCAACTGAAGTAATTCCAGAAAAAAATGTGATTAAAAATAACGGTGGGTATTTTGATAAAGATAAAAAATGGGTTTCTTCTTCTGAACATTTTGGTGAAAACAGTTCTGAAATTCAAAATGTTGCTTGGACACCACCAGCTGAAAATGATATTAAAACGGACGGCGGTTTTTGGGATCCTTTTGCACAATGGGTTAACTCAGATGATTATGAGAAACAAGGATGGGAAGCCCCTGAAAGTTACATTAAGCCGGTAAAGCCAGAAGGTATTTCAGAAGAAAAAATCAAGCTAGATGGTGGTTATAAAGACTCAAATGGCACCTGGACAACTGATGCCATTCATTTTGATTCTTCTTTAGAAAATGAGGCTAATAAACAAGCTGGATATTGGGGCTCAACTAATGATCCAATAAAACAAGCTGACAGTGATAATTCAAAAACAATTATTGATCCCACAACAGTTGCACTGGATAAAAAACCAATTGGTGAGGTGAGTTATCCATGGAAAGATATTGACGAGTTAAAGAAACCTAAAGCTGATAAAAATGATGTAAGTGGAGAGGTTGTTAATGCTACAAGTCATTGGGCCTCAATAGTTAAAAGCAAAGATGATGGGGATGACAGGCTTGTAGGTGGAGATACATCAGACAAAATCTTTGGTGGTTTGGGTAGAGATTTTATTGATGGTGGAGACGGAGAAGATATCGCTTATTATGCTGGGAATTTTGAAGATTATAAGTTTGATAGAACAAAAGACACGATTGCTATTAATGATCAAAGACCTGGATTAAATGATGGGAATGACATACTAAAAGATATTGAATATATACAATTTAAGGATAAAAAAGTAGACGTTTCAAAGTTGGATATCGTAAAAACATATACAGGAGATAGTAAAGACTTTAAATTCTACAAAAGGGATGATGGAAGTATAGAGATAAAAACCGAGAATGGATTTGATGATATTACTGGGGTGCCTAAATTAGAGTTTAATGATAAATCAATAAGTGGAATTAGTGATATTCAAAAAACTTTTGATCAAGTCACTGGGAAAGATGATTCAACTGGACAGATGTTTAGGATATATAATGCAGCTTTTGCAAGATTTCCTGATTCAGAAGGACTAGAATATTGGATTGATAAGCATCAATCTGGTGAAAATAGTAGCCGTGTAGTAGCCGATTCATTTTTAGGTTCTAAGGAATTTAAAGAAACATATGGAGAAAATGTAGATACGCCAACATATGTAAACGCCTTATATAAAAATATTCTTGGTAGAGAAGCAGATAAAGAAGGTTTTGATTATTGGGTTGGTCAGTTAGATAGTGGAAACGAAAATAGAGGTGAATTACTTTTAGGTTTTGCACACTCTCTGGAAAACAAAGCATATTTCTCTGAGCAAACTGGACTTTTTTAAAATTACTGTTTAATTATTGTCTACTTACTGGTTCATAAAGAAATTCAATAAAACTTTGACGCAGGAAAAGTTATAAAGAGGTAAGTAGAAAGGAGCCATTTAGAAGTATTCAAACTTGCCAATAATTATTAAGAAGAAACAAAATAAAAGTAATAGTAAAGTATCAAAAGTAAAGCCATTCTTCAGCCAAACTCAAAAGGTAGAATTATAGTTGATTTTGCCGGGAAACTAATAACCCTTGAATAAATTATATTCAACAGCGCTAGTATATTAGAGACTTCAATCTCTTTTCTGCTTTTTGTCTACTTTCTATTCCATCTAGTTTTAATATTTACAATAAATTTCATCTAACTCGAGACTTGCTTATTAGTTTAACAAGAAACATTCACTAGAATAACTTTTGCCTCAGTTCTATGTAGCTTATCGAATATATTCACTTGGATAAAAAGTATTCATTATTTTACTTTTTTTGTCTTTATTAGTTAGATATTTATCTCTCATTCTCTTCATGATCCATTTGAACTTTCCTATAGCTTAAAGTTATTGATTGAATTTATAAATATCAATCTTTTGATAGTCATTTTTAAGTATTTTATAATCGAATAACTTGTAATTCAACATGTGTCAATGAAGACATAATCTACATTGACAGTCCAAACTAAAACAATATGAATTATTAGGACATAAAGACATCTATAACATAGAAATTTATAGATAAATATTTAAGAACTAAAATTTAAAAAGTTGAAAAATAATCTTGAGTACTTATTTAATTACAGGGGGAAATCGTGGGATGGGTCTTGAATATTCAAGACAACTAAAGAAAAGAGGTGAACATGTCATTGCGACATGCCGTTCATCTTCGGTTGAATTAAATGCTATTGGCATAAGAGTTGAAACTGATGTAGACGTAACATCTCAAAAATCAGTTATGGTTCTTAAAGAAAAAATAGAATCTACTCAAATAGATGTATTAATTCTAAATGCTGGTATTTCTAATTTTGATTCTTTAGTTGATTTTGATTACGAAAAAATTCTTCAACAATTCAAGGTAAACACATTAGGACCATTATTAATGGTGAATGCATTACAAGGCAATCTTAAAGAAGGCTCTAAGGTCATACTTATGACCTCTAGAATGGGGTCTATAACTAATAATGATTTAGGAGATTATTATGGATATAGAATGTCAAAGGCGGCACTAGGCATGGCTGGTAAATCACTAGCAATCGATCTAAAAGAGAAAGGGATAGTTATAGCCTTAGTGAATCCTGGGCTTGTAAGAACCGGGTTCATAAAATCATCGCAAAGAGGAATAGAGGCAAAAGACGCTGTATGTAAACTTATTAAACTAATTGATAATATAACCATGCATGATTCTGGGAGTTTCTTTCATTTAGATGGGAGTATAATTCCTTGGTAGGTATTTTCTAAATCAGCATTGTATTAAAAACTTATTTATGCAATGAGCAAATAAATCCATAAAATTTCTATTAAAATTTTACCTATGATTATAGAAAAAATCTAGATTGAATAAAGTTTGACTTAATAATTACTATCGTCTTTAATATTTTATTAAGAATTTATTTTTCTGTGATATATCAACTAATCATTTACTTTATTGAAAAAATTTATAACCAGATAAATTTCTTTTTTACTTAAGTATAAATAACTGCGGACTGAGGGGATAATCTTTTATTGCCAGTCTCAATAAAGCCACAACTACAAATTACTTTTATGTTGTTATCATGTATTGTTAAACTTTTTTTTCTGCTTCTATTTATTAATATATTAATTGAGTGTTTTGATTTTATAGGTATACCAATTAATCCATCATTTTCGATTGCTTTCCATTCTATACCATCTTTTATGCTTTCATATATTTCACGCCTTGCAAGTACCAAAGAAAAAATAAAAGTTCTTAAATCATATTTCCAGTCTTCGTTCCATGGATAGGACTCTCTGCAGTTTGGCTCTTTACCTCCATTTAATCCACATTCTGTTCCATAATATATGCAAGGAGGTCCTGGCTGCATAAAAAGAATAAACAAAGCTAATTTTAATGCATATATATCATTCTTTAATGTATACAAAGCCCTTGGAACATCATGACTATCTAGAAGATTTAAATGTTTCCTATTCGTAGATTGGGTATACCATTTCTGTGTTGTACTTAATATTTTAATATATTTTTTAGTACTAATATATTTTATTTGATATGAATTAGTTGAGTAATCTTTATCAAGATTTTTATTACCTATCCAAGACAATGTACTCCATCCTATTCGATAGTTCATTACCCCATCAAAATAATTTTGGTTTAACCATTTTCTTGCATCTCCCCATATTTCTCCAACAATCCAGGCGTTAGGATTAACTTCTTTTACCGTTGACCGAAAGTTCTCCCAAAAATCAAAAGGAATTTCACCAGGTACATCTAATCGCCAACCATCAATACCTTTCTCTAACCAAAATCTTGCAACAGATAAAAGATAATCGCATACTAATTTGTTTTTATGATTAAATTTGGGCAAGGCTGGATTATTCCACCAACAACTATATCCGCATTCTGAATCTTCCTGCGGATAAGGGTTTAACGGCCATTTATGTATAGTAAACCAATCTTTATATGGAGATCTTTCCATATTTTCCAAAACATGATGAAACGCCCAGAAACCTCGACCACAATGATTGAAAACACCATCAAGAATAATTTTTATATTTCTTTTATGTGCAGCACTTAATAAAACATCAAATGCGTCGTTTCCTCCTAATAAAGGGTCGACTTGAAAGTAGTCATATGTGTGATATCGATGATTAGATGCTGAGCTAAATATTGGGGTAAAATATATGCAATTAATTCCAAAGTCCTTGAGATAGTCTAGAGATTCAATAACACCATAAAGATTACCACCTTGAAAACCTTGTTCAAATGGATCAGACCCCCATAATTTAAAATCTAGATAATCTAATTTTTTTTTCTTATATGATTTTCTGAAACGATCAGGGAAAATCTGATAAACAATTGCCTTATTTACCCATTCTGGTTGATCATATCTTTTTAATATACACTTTGATATTTGATCTTTCATTAAAAATTTAATGCAACAATATCTAACTTCAATTTTAGTTGCTCCAGGCTCAATAATTATGCCTTGACCTTTACCGCCTGGATATTTTCTTTTTGCAGCAGTTAACCAATCAGCAGGTCTTGCATATAAATCAGGTTTATCTTTTCCAATAAACCAAGTTGAAGCCATGCGCCAAATATCTTTTGGATTTTGCCTGGACTAGATTCCCTTGAGTGAGAGCGATATGATCAGTCATTGCTTGCTCTAATCCTTTTCAGATTTGTGGAACCCAATTCGTTAAAGCCATTTGATGCACTTTTTAATGGAACCATTTTAGCAACCAAGTCACAACAAGGTTTGTAAAATAAAAATTGGGAATCTTTCGGGCTCATAATCAGTAAGTCGTAAGTTCATATCTTTCACCCGCCACAAAATAAAGCCAAGTATTTCACTGTATTTTTTAGTACTAAGATTTAATCTAACGAAAAAAATCTCTGAAAAATTTACTTAAAACTGTTTTACTTAGTGTTTTATTTCCACATTTCAAGATTGGAAAATTTTCAAGGGAAAGTTGATTAACTAGAAAACTAGAAAGAGTAAAATAGAAAGTTATTCATAACCTAGTGGATTTTTTATTTGCCAATTCCATCCATCTAAACAAATCTGCTCTAACGATCTTTTTGGAGTCCAACCTAATAATTTCTTGGCTTTTGAAATATCGGCATAAGATTTAGCCACATCACCATCTCTTCTACTTTGAATTGAAATAGGAATCTTACAGCCTGTAGTCAACTCGAATTGTCTAATAATCTGAAATACAGAATATCCTTTGCCAGAACCTAAATTAACAAATTCTAAACATGATTCTTTGGAATTCAAATAATCTATTGATGCTAAATGACCTTCAGCTAAATCAATAATATGAATGTAATCACGAATACCAGACCCATCATTTGTATCCCAATCATCACCAAAAATATTTAAAACTTTCTGTCTTCCTATTGCCACCTGAGTTAAGAAAGGAAATAGATTACTCGGGATACCAAAAGGATCTTCACCAATCAAACCAGAAGGGTGCGCTCCAACAGGATTGAAATAACGTAAAGAGCATATTTTCCATAAGTTTATATTAGAATTATATAGATCATAAAAGATATCTTCAATGGCTACTTTTGTTTTTCCATAAGGATTTATTGGTGAGATTTTGTGATCTTCTGACATTGGAACAGAATCACTTAAACCATAAATAGTGGCACTGCTGCTAAAAACCAAGGAATAGCATTCATATTCCTTCATCGTAAGTAATAGATTTAGTGTGCCATGTACATTGACATTCCAATAATGAAGGGGATTAATTAAAGATTCAGATACAGATTTCAAGCCTGCCATATGAATAACTATATCTATAGGTTTATTTTCTTTAATAGAATCAATAAAAATATTATCTAAGATTTTTTTATCTCTTATATCACCATTAATAGTATCTAATTTATATTTTAAATCTTTATTATCTAAGTATTTTTTAATTCGAATAATGACATTAGATGAGCTATTGACAAATGAGTCTAATATTAAAACATCAAATCCTCTTTCTAACAACAATAAAGCTATATGGGAACCTATAAATCCTGAACCACCAGTCAAAAGAACTCTCATAATAGTCTATCCTTATACATTAATAAAAAGAAATCATTCGACGTCAGCATAAAAATGGAAATGTTATTTCTTCTTAATTATAATTGACAGATTAGCATCTAATTCAAACCTATTTGGATTAGATGCTTTTTTTTATAAAACCTTCTTAAATAATTTTACTTATTTTGAAAATCAATTTTTATTATGATTGTTTAACCTTATTTTTTCTAATTTGACAAGAAAAACTACTCTATTTTGTTAATTTTATAAAAACTATTATATTCTATGTTTAATAAGCTGAATAAAAAGGGTAAAAATATAAAACAAAGAATATATTCATTATAATGATATAAATCTATTTAATCAGAACTATATAAATGAAAAAAGACAATCTCAAGAGAATCATCAAACATTTTGAAACTTTGATTGAAGAGTTGAAAAGTGAGGTCTACTCTGATAAAGATTCATATGTTCATCCATGGGATGAACATATGAAAAACACACCTAGAATAATCAATACAGAAGACGATGATGGATATGCAGATTAGTTCTCATAGTTCTGACCAAAGGAAAATAAAACAAACATAAAGAATCCGTTCCTCTTGATTTTTTAGTAAATTTACCTATTGCTATAAATCAATATTAAATGCAAATTATGAAAAAAGATTTATCAATGGCTCCGTTACCTCAACTAGTAAAAGCGACCCCACAAGGAGGTACTATTCATAAATATCAACTTTCAGGGGGAAAAACCTCTTTCATGAGATACCTAGGTTGTTACCTAGGTACATGTAAATTCTGCAATGATATAGAGGAAGCTTCTGAATTCGTATCAAGCATTGAGGTTTCTCCATAAACCCTTTGAGCAAAAGATTTTTTGAATACAAGAACAACTTAAAATAATTGGCTTTAACGACTATCAAACGTTCAAGTTTTTTTATGTAAATTTAATCGATACTAGAAGGCATTAGGTGCTATTTTTTTTAAGTCTTTAAGCAAATAAAGAGAATACTCTTTTTATGAGACAACATTTATCTCACTAAAAGATCTAATTGGTTATGAAAGAAGAAAAAGGAAAAGATAATAAATCATTTGAATATGAGACTAATAATCTCATTAATTCTAATTTTAATGAGAATGAAAGCGTAAAAGAGATTGAGAATATTGCTTCAAAGCCCTCTAATCAATTGACTAATGGGCTTTTAGGTTGGTATTCCGTCTCGAGTAGCGATTCAATAAAGGAAGGAAAATTAAATCACTTCACAATTTATAATGAGCCACTTGTTTTGTATAGAGATAGAGAAGGTATTGTTCGATGTGTAAAAGATGTATGTCCTCATAGAGGAGCTTCTTTTTTAGGTGGTGAAGTAATCAATGGGCAACTTGTTTGCCCTTACCATGGAGCAAGGTTCTCATCACAAGGTAGTTGTACAAATTTAGACAGAATAACTTGTCAACATATTATTGATTCTAATTATGATAACTATGCAAAAAGCATAAAACTTTTTCAATACCCATGTGTAGAGAAAGAAGGATATATATATATATATTATACTGGAACTCCTCTTGCAAATATTGAAGATTTTGAAATAAAATCTTCAATCAATAGCCTACTACCTGATTCCTATGGATTTCCATCTCTAGAATATGAATATGAAGAAGTTTATGTAGATTTCAAAGCAGATTGGGCAAGAATTATTGAAAACCATTTAGACATTTTACATGTATTCTGGATGCACGGAGATACAATCCCAGATAAGAATGTAAACAGAGAAACTATAACTAGTTTCAATCAAAAAATAAAAAGAGATAATAGGCAAATAGAAAGTATATATTCTTATAAAACAAATGGGCAAGATGAATTTATAAGAATAAAATTCGTACCTCCTGGCAGAATTTTTATATATAAAGGCTCACCTGAAAGTACAAGATATATTCAAGTTCTTGATCATATTCCACTAGGGAATAATAAAGCAAGAGTAATTGTAAGACATTATAGAAAATTCCTTAAAAATAGAATGTTCACAAATCTAGTATTATTTAGTCATCTACAAAGGAGGACTTTTTATAAAATTTTTAGTGAAGATTATTTAGTCTTAAAAACACAAACATTTAATGAACAGATGGGTTACATACAAAAAGATAATGTAAAACTTTTAGGTGAAGATAAAATGGTTCAATATTACTGGGATTGGCTTCAAAATGCTTTAAACAAAGAAAAGCCATGGGACTTACATCCTACTAATTCATTGACCAACTCAGTCCATGAAGATAGAGGCATGCAATATCCTCCAGAAAATCCTAATATGGCTATAAAGAACAATAGAAAGATAATTATCAAACTTTTAACTAGATTATTATTCCCAATAAGTTTTATTTTACTATTAATATAAATAAAATAGATTATAAATGCAAGTGATAAAATAAATGGAAGAGGAAAATCAGAAGAATTTAATAAACTGGGCTAGTTTGAAAAATATAAATGTTTATATTGATCAAAAAAAAATCCTATCAGATATAAATATAAATCTTCATTATGGGGAAAATATACTTATATTAGGACCAAATGGATCTGGTAAGTCAACTTTTCTAAAGTTATTAAATAGGTCAATTTATCCAATCAAATCAAATCATAGTTCATTTATTTTATTTAACAAAGAAAACATAAATATTTGGGATTTAAGGAAAAAGATTGGATTTCTATTTAAAGAAATGGAGGAAAGAGTAAATAATGGAGTCAGTCTATATGATGTAATTAGTTCAGGATTCTCAGGAATATTTAATTCTAGATGTTCAAACCTACTTTCAGAAGGAGAAAAACTTAAAATAAATAATCTAATAAATGAATGGGAGCTAAGTAATATTATTTACAATGAGTTTCAATCATTATCTGATGGTCAAAAAAGAAGAGCATTACTTGCAAGAGCTCTTGTTTACGAGCCTAATATATTAGTACTGGATGAGCCTTTTTGTAATTTAGATATAAAATCAAATTTCATCTTGAACCAAAACCTAAATAAATTAATCAAGCAATCAGTGAATATTATTTATGTCACACATAGTCTAGAATCTATTTTACCTAAAACCAATAGAGTTATTCTAATAAAGGAAGGTAAAATATTAAATGATGGAGGACCTAATGAATTAATTAATTCAAAAATACTTAGTGATCTTTTCAATATATCAATTAAAGTAATAGAACAAGAAGGATACTGGAGAATGATCCCATTAAACAACTAAATAACAGCAAGAATAAAGGCAATTATTAATATAAAGATAAAGAGAAAGTATTTATTATTTAATGTAAATACATTGTAAATATTTTTTTTATTATTTACTCTTCTACCAACTCCTAAAGGGGTTCCACATGAATTGCATACCAATCTTCCAGATAATGCGCGATCCGCTCTAAGTGAAGAGCTTCCACAAACTAAGCATTTATTTGCAATCATAATTAGTTATCTTAATTCAAGATATCATCTAAGAAAGATAATGGTGAACTCATTTTACTTGCATACCCTAAAAGACTTTCAGAAATAAATTCATATATGAGCTCATCTTTTTCATTTAATAGTATTGTTGCTCCTCTTTGCGTTAAGAATGAAGAATCAGGAACATAAGTCTTCCAATTCGAGAGAATTTCAATCATATTCATAAGTCTCTTAGTAGCAAGCTCAAATGGACGTAAATTTTGTTTTTTTGAAAAAAGATCAAACATATTTCCTCTCAAGGAAAAGAAAGGTCCTAAATTTATATCCTCATCAAAAGCAAATAAACTCTTTGCATTTTTATCACCCAAATAACCTCGTAAAACTTCCTTGATCGTACCTCTGGAATTTATACCCGTGCACATAATCAACAAATTAATAATTGCTGGCATTTGTGAGACAAGACCAGGATTCAGATTAAGTTTTTTGTGAAGGTCAGCATTCCTTACGGCAAAAACATTTTTAATATCAAGCTTATTGAACTTACAAAAAGATTCTTTAGACTTTTCACTCCCAATACCTATCAATATCAAATCAACTGAGTGCATAGCCAACTTCTTTGATTGAGCTGATAATTGTTGACTGTATTCAAAACTATCAAAATCAGCAAAAGAACCAAGCAAAACTATTAGGGTTTTTCTTTGATCACGAAAAATTATCTTTTTACCAAAAAACTCTTTAATGACATTTTTATAATTCATTTATTTTTTTGGCTTTGTTATCAAAATAACAAAGCCAAACAGTAAATCATGAGCTTTAAGTACTTATGAAAGTAAATATCTTAGTAATTACAAGGGCTTTAAGGATAAAAACTCCCCCTAACACGAAGATCATATTTAGTAGCAGATGTTCGTCAAATATGTACAAAACCTACAATTTTAATAAGCAATGTGAAGGGATATGGAACTTATAGAGCTCTAAATATATCCTCTTACTGTTCTTTGTTTATTTCTCGTGCAGACCTACGGGAACCCCAACGTTACCTATGACTGGTACGCGGGTAATTCAGGAACGACCAATCGCTCCGGAAAATTCATAGCTGCGCATGCTGCCCATGCTGGTTTGATGATGTTCTGGGCTGGTGCGTTCACTTTATTTGAGCTAGCTCGTTATGACTCATCCGTTGCGATGGGTAATCAAAACTTGATCTGCTTACCTCACCTTGCACAACTTGGAATAGGTGGAATTGAAAACGGAGTAATAACTGAACCTTACGGTTGCACAGTTATTGCTGTACTTCACCTTATTTTCTCTGGTGTACTTGGTGCTGGTGGAATTCTTCACTCCACAAGATATGACGGTGATTTAGGAAACTATCCTGAAGGAAGTCGTCCTAAAAAGTTTGACTTCGAGTGGGACGATCCAGACAAACTTACATTTATTCTTGGTCACCACCTTATCTTCCTAGGTTTGGCAAACATTCAATTCGTTGAATGGGCTCAATATCATGGTATTTGGGATACTGCATTAGGAGCTACTCGTACAGTTTCTTACAACCTAGATTTAGGAATGATTTGGAATCACCAAGCTGATTTCCTTCAAATCAGCAGCTTGGAAGATGTTATGGGCGGTCATGCTTTCCTAGCATTTTTCCAAATAATTGGTGGTGCCTTCCACATCATCACTAAGCAATTTGGTGAGTACACAGAATTCAAAGGGAAAGGACTTCTTTCAGCTGAAGCTGTTCTTTCATACTCACTAGCTGGCGTTGGCTACTGTGCACTTGTTGCTGCTTTCTGGAGTTCAACAAACACAACTGTTTATTCAACAGAATTCTTTGGAGATGTACTTCAACTGAAGTTTGATTTCGCTCCATATTTTGTTGATACAGACGCATCACTTGCTACTGGCGCTCATACAGCAAGAGCTTGGTTAGCAAATGTTCATTTCTATCTTGGCTTCTTCTTCATTCAGGGACACCTCTGGCATGCATTAAGAGCTATGGGATTTGACTTTAGGCGCGTAGGCAAAGCGTTCGACAATATGGAAAACGCAAAAATCACTAACGGCTAATTATTAATTTCATTAGTCAAATAAAAAGGTCCGCTTGCGGGCCTTTTTTAATGCCATCTTTTAGTAGAAATAAATACAACTCAGATCATACTAATGTCACAATTGGCTGACTCAAAGCAAAAAAAGCGTAGGAATAATTGCAAGTTGAAGTGATTTTTTATACAAGACTTAAAAAAAATCTCAAGAGCTTGTTGCTATTGAGAATCGGTTGCAAAAAGCTTCGGATTTTGTGTAAATTAGAAATCCATCAAGCTCCTTTAAGATTTAATGAGCTTTAGAAGCTACGCAGAAACACCCTCTTCGGCCGTCCGAATGGCGACGGGACAATCCGTATTAATAGATCCTTCCTCAAGGAAAGGTGATACTTGCCTTGAAGTTTTGGATGGAATAGCTCGTGTTTATTGCCCTTGCGAAGAGACAGAGGGAATGACATTGGCTTTTTTGCAGTCAGGAGATCAATTAAGAACAGACAGGCTTTGTAGTGAAGGTGTATGTGTAGAAGCTTTAACACCTCTTTGCTTTGTAAGTGATGCTGAGACATCTATAGAGGCTGGCGGATATGACGCTGTCAATGAGTGGACACTTCAACTTCTTAGGATTAGACATTTGGGAAATGCGGAACAAAGGCTTCAAGCTTTATTTGCTTTATTAGTTAACCGACTTGGAAGAAGATGTGGTGATTGGTGCCAATTACCTTTCAGACTTACTCATGAAAGAATTGGAGAGTTAATTGGATCGACAAGAGTTACATCTACTCGTTTAATTTCAAGACTGAGAACAGCAGAATTACTAAAAGCGCCATCAGGTGATCCAACTCTAAGTCTTTCGCCTGAGTTCATTGAGTCATCACCATTAACAGCTTAATAAATAATGAATCAATATCTATTTCCCTCTTCCGAATCTATTGTCCTATCCCTCTGCAAAGAGATAGAGTACATAAAAACTAGGTCAAAAAACATTAATAGCTCGCTAAAGACTTGTCATAACAAAAACCTATCAAAAAGATTAAGGTTAGAACTTGATAAGTTAAATAAAAATAGATTAAAAATATTAACCATTTCTCAAACTATGATAAAAAGAAATTCTCAGAATTTATCGTTTGAGTTTCTATTAGAGATAACTAGAAGGGGTAATTCATTTCGACAAATATAGGTTCTATTTAATTTATATTTAATTCATTATCAATAATCAACAAAGCTGAAGGATCATTATTAGCAAATTTAACTTTACCTAATAGATAAGCCATTTCATCTTCTGATTTAATTTGCTCGTCTATAACAGGGTCAAGGAAAACCGTCGTACGAGTATCATTTGATCTTTCCGCCAATGAATAAAGTTGCTGAACAGAGGTTGTTACGTCAGCCTCCATTTGAAATGACAAAGTAATTAATTCCTGAACTGTGCTCCATTCTTGTATTGGTTTAGTTACTTCTTCAAGTTCAACGGTTTGACCTCGAGCAATCATATATTTTGCGAAGTTAAATCCATGTTCCTGCTCAGATAAAGACTCTTTCTTGAAAAACGAAGAAAATCCTCTTAATTCTCTTTCTAAGAACCAAAGGGACATAGCTAGATATTGCGCACTAGAAACCCTTTCTAAAGAGGTATGTTGATAAAGAGCCTCAAGAAGATCAACATCCATTGGCTGTGCAATGGCACGGCCAGAAGGACCCAAGTTAAGGCCTATTGATTTGGATGTAGTTGATTGCATAACAAAAAAAAGCTAGGTCAAAGAACGCAAAAACTAACTTTTTGATCTATTTAATCTTAACTCTTTTTGTATCATTTTGTTGTTATTAATGTAAAATTTAAAATTTATTTAATTGATAATGAATCTCAATTGCGTCCACAAATTCAAATTTAGTTTAATTAAGCATTTAAACTATTTAGAAATTAGATTTAATATTTTCTGGTAGAACTAAAAAGTTTTTTTTATGAATTGTTTCAACTTTGCATTTATCTCCAATAGATAGATTTGTATCCAATCTCATCTCTGATCTTAACTTTACACCATCACTAACAACAGTATAGACAAAATGATTGACACGGTATTCCTTTGATATAACAGTGAAATCAGCTTTTTCACAAGCTTGTAGCCGAATAGCATTTTTATCAAACATACAAACAGATTTTGAGGATAACGAAGTATCGAAAGGGAATTTCAATTTACCCATACATGTAAAATAGGAATCATCAATGTATCGAATAGGCAAAATATTTTTTTGCAAAACAAATTGACCTACAAAATCATTTGATGGATTTGAAACCATCTCAAAAGGAGTTGAGTATTGCTGAATTTCACCTCTTCTTAATACAGCCACCCGATCACAAATAGCTAATGCTTCATGAGGATCATGAGTTACTAAAAGTGCAGATGCCGAACAGGATTTTAAAACAGAAGAAAGTTCTGACCTCAATCTAGATCTCACTTCAACGTCTAAAGAGCAAAAAGGTTCATCAAGTAAAACCAATGAAGTACCAGGGGCCAGCGCACGTGCTAATGCAACTCTTTGACTCTGTCCACCTGAAAGTTCGTGAGGATATCTATTTTTAAGCTCATAAATATCCAATAAATTTAATAACCATTCTGCTCTTTTTATAGATTGTTCTTTCTTGTTTATGCCAAAGCAAACATTATCCCAAACATTTAAATGGGGAAAAAGAGCATAATCTTGAAAAACCATCCCTATTTGCCTTCGTTCAGGAGAGAGAAGATAATTATTATCAGAAATTATTTGTCCATTTTTTTTTATTAATCCACGTTTAGGCTTATCAAAACCTGCTATTAATCTTAAAAGTGTAGTTTTCCCACAACCCGAAGGACCTAGCAAACCGACTAATTCTCCAGGTCTTAGAGAGAAATTAATATCTTTTAGAACCCAATTATTGTTTTTATTAGGTTTAAACTCATGCCATAGATTTTTGATTTCTAGCTCAGTATTCACCAAAACTATTTTTCTTTATTCTATTCACTAGAAATCCTTTAAAAACAAACTAACCACAAAAGGAAAAATCTATGAGCAAAAATCACCTCCATTCGTATAAAATGATACAAGCCTATTCTCGTCAAAGTCTCTAGCTTCAAACCAAAGGATTTTATTTAGGTAACCTTAAAAACAAAAATATTCATACCGCAATGAAAAAAGATGAAAGGGTAAAAATAATAATCAAAAGACTTGAAGAAATGTATCCTGAGACACCGATACCCTTGGTTCATCAAAATAGTTTCACTTTGCTCGTAGCAGTTGTATTAAGTGCACAATCTACGGATAAAAAAGTCAATGAATTAACTAAAGAACTTTTCAAGGTTGCCCCCTCAGCTGAGAAAATGTATAAATTAGGTGAGCAAAAAATATACAATTACATAAAGCAACTTGGACTTGCAAAAACAAAAGCAAAAAATACTTATAAATTATCAGAGATTATTCATAAAAAATTCAATAATATAGTTCCAAATTCATTTCAGGAACTTGAATCACTTCCTGGTGTTGGCCATAAGACAGCAAGTGTTGTTATGTCTCAAGTATTTCGTGTGCCAACATTTCCTGTCGATACACATATACATAGATTATCTCAGAGATGGGGATTAACTTCAGGTAAAAATGTAATCCAAACGGAAAAGGATCTAAAAAAATTATTTCCAAAAAATCTTTGGAATAAGTTACATCTACAAATTATTTTTTATGGAAGAGAATATTGCTCAGCGAGAGGATGTAACGGTACAATCTGTAACTTGTGCAAGGAACTTTACCCTAATCGGAAGAAACCAATTATTTGTATAAAGGCTTAATAATTGTCTATTAATTTTATTATCTCAACAAAAAGGACTATTTCTTGCTAGAAACGATTAAAGAAATTTAATTCTAATGAAATTAGCCATAACAGGAGCTTCTGGGAAAACAGGTTTTCGAGTAGCAGAGGAAGCAAAATCAGCTGGATATGAGGTGAGATTGATAGTTAGGTCACAGTCTGAAATTCCTGAATCTATAAAAAGTTGTGAAAGGTACGTTTTGTCAAACACAAATGGAACAACACTTGATTATGCATTACAAGGTTGTGATAGCCTTGTTATAGCGACAGGTGCGAGACCATCTATCGATTTAACAGGTCCAGCAAAAGTAGATTATTTAAATATCAAAAAACAAATTGAAAGCTGCAAAAGACAAAAGTTAAAGAGGGTTGTTCTTGTTAGTTCACTTTGTGCAGGGAAATTGATACACCCTCTAAATTTATTTGGTCTCATACTTATATGGAAAAAATTAGGTGAAAGATCTCTCCAAAAGAGTGGTCTGGATTGGACTGTTATACGTCCTGGAGGATTGAATGAGAATGAGACTAATTTAAAAAATCAGAACATCTTGTTTTCTGGTGAAAAAACTCAGGAAGAAGGTTCGATTCCCAGAAGACTGGTTGCAAAAGCCTGTATTGACGCTTTAAGAACAAAAGATTCAATCGAAAAAATCATCGAGATTACTAGTAGCGAAGAGAATCCGAAAACAAATATGAGTAAGGCAATAAAGGAGTTTAGTATTTGACTATAAAAACTTAAATTCACTATGAACACCAACGCTAAAATTGACGCGTTGCAGCTAATGCTTACTGATTTAAGAACAAGAAACGAATCAATAAGACATAAAGCTGCATTTAGAGGATGCCAACCAGAATTCCAATCATTAGTTACGGCACTTATTGATCAATTAGAAACTCAATTGAATGAAGAAAAACAAATTCACAGGAGAAAATCAAATTCCAATGCATGAAAAAAGAAAATCTTAACCCAGTTCCAAGCAAGCCAAACCATATACATCATTCATAGAAACCGGAGGCTGAGAACCTCTATACATCCTGAAAGTTTCAGATTGTGATGTGAAACCCAGTTTTTTAAAAACTTGAGAAGCTGACTTATTGAGGCCAGGAGCGTCGATAATAATCAATCCAGGATGGCTCTCAATTAATTTCTTCAATAAAATTTTTAAAAGGTTCGGAGTATCAGCCATCAAAGGGCCAATTCTCCATCCATCTCCGTTTTGTAAAAGACATGGTCTTATTCTACCGAAGCCATGACATCGGTGTTCATTATCAATAACTGCTATTACCTTTCCAGCTGGATGATTCAGCCAATCGGATAAAAAATGAGGTCTAGGCGTTGCTTCTCTTTTTTCGTCAAATCTTTCTACAGCATCTTTAGGTATTGAGGATCCTTCAACAAAGCTGTAATCATCTAAAGCATCATTCTTAAAGTTTTCCTCAAGTAATTTTCCATCACCCAACCATTGCCATCTAGTTGTTTTCGAGGAAATCGTAAACCCCCATTTTGAGTAATCAGTAATTCTCTCTGGAGCAGCCTCTAAACCAACACACGGTAAATCACTCAAATGACTTAAAGCCTTTTTCCAAAGCTGAAGTCCAAAACCTCTACCTCTATACTTCTCAATTACTAAAAACAATCCAAGAAATCCGTAATGTTGATTATATCTAACACCAGCGATACACCCAATAGGATTTTCATTCAACCAACCAACCCAAAGTCCCTGTTTATCTGTACTTTTATATATCCCTAAATCACCAACTCCTGGAGCAAACCCTTCTTTTCTAGATATTTCAGTAACAAAATCAATATCTGCATCACCTAGAGGTTTAATAGATAAAAGATCATCCATAAATTATATTTTACAATAAGAATAAATCTAATTTAAATAAATTATAAATCTATATATGTGAGCAAAAAAACATCTGGGTAGAAGATTTGTATAACATAAATCAATAAATTAGATTTCTTTTATATAGTAATAAAATATAAAATCAACATTATATAATTCTATATGTTAAATAAAACACACGTCTAAAATTAATTCTAAATAAAGCGTTAATAAATAAGGTCCATCAAATTCCCTTTAGAAGCAAGATTTGAAAGTTCATAATAACCACCAACAAATTGATTATTTATAAATATTTGTGGAAAAGTAGAAATAGAAGTTACATTACTAATGGTATTAAATTCTTCATCATTAGTAATTATATGAGAATTGTATTTTACATTTAAAGAATCAAGAAGTTTAAGAGCTCTTTCAGACCATGGACAATCAGGCAGAATATAAATATCAACTGGTGAAGCAACATGTCTTGAGCTGCCAATTGATGCCTTATTAAGATTAGGAATAACGCCAATCAAGACATCTAATGATTTGAGGACAATTGTTCCAGAAAGAAGATGCCCACCGAATACACTGCAATTTTCATCAGATGCACTTATGTGAAGATGAGACTCATTTGACCTTACATAACCACTTAAAGTTATTATCTCTAATTTCTTTTCAAAGATTACCGGCTTATCATTTAAAGGGCATTTAAAAGAAACTTTGGAAAGATCGCCAACAGCACTTATTAAAAATGCTGTAGAGTTTTGATCTCTATGCAACTCATTTAAAGAGTTATATACATCTACTCCTGTTGAGAAATTATAAAAATAATGTTCCATAATATTAAAGTTATTAGTAATTAAAACATTAAATTATTCTTGATCTAATTTCCTTACGATAAATGCCATTACGACTAATGATAAGAAAAACATGAAAATAAGAAATGTAGTCATGATTTCACTCTATTAATTCTTACTATAATATAATAGGTTTCATATAGGGTATACTTAAAGATTTTTAAACAAACTTACTACATAGGATTAAAAATAAAATGAACAAAAAAATAAACACTTTAAAACATTTTTTTTCTTGGCCAAGAATAATAAATGGACTAACTATTTCAAGAATAATAATTGGATTACCAATAATTATCTCACTTAAAAATGGTAACAATGATGTTTTTATTTTTCTAATCTTAATAGCGGGTCTTACTGATTTTCTTGACGGTTATTTTGCACGTAAATATGATCATAAATCTGTTTTTGGTGCGAAGATAGATCCTTTAGCAGATAAGATACTTCTAATTGGTCCAATGATTTGGTTGGTCCATGAAAATCTAGTGCCATTATGGACTATTTGGTTAATAATATCGCGAGAACTCTTAATAACTAGTTGGCGTTCTGATAAAACGTCAGGTGGCCCAGCCTCAATTCAAGGTAAATATAAAACAACATTTCAATTTGCCAGTATAATTCTATTATTATGGCCCAAGAGTTGGGGTACAATTCATATCATTTATATTATTAATAAAATAGGTTATATCTCATTCTGGATAGCAGTATTTCTTACTTTAAGTTCTGCTATAACATATGTATTCAATCAAAAAGAAGCTCATCAGAATTAAAATCAACTTGTTCATTATTAGCTAATAGATAGTCATTCTTATAGCTATCAATTAACCCCTCTAACAAGTCGAATTTAGGCTCCCAAGATAAATCCTTTTTTATTTTAGAAGTGTCGGTAAAGAAATTAGTTAACCTTAAAGGGAAAAGTTTTCTTGCCTTAGGATCGAGTTTTGAAGGATCAAAAGAACGTAAACTGAAATCATTCACTTTATTTCCAGTAGCTAAAATTGCTGTTTCAATTAAGCCTTTAAAAGTTACTGCCTTACTTCCTGAACAATTATAAATTTGATTAATCGCTTTATCTGTTTCAATAGATTTTGAAATAGCCTCGGCCAAATCAGAAACATGTCCTAATTGCGTGATGGTTTGACCGTCAAAAGGAACAGGAATGGATCGGCCATTAACTATACGATCAAAAAACCATTTTTCAATAGGGTTGTAGTTACCTGGTCCATAAATATAGGTCGGACGAAAACTCGTAAAAGGAATATCTTCAGCCTTGAGCCAAGACTCTGTTTTTGCTTTACCTATATGACGGCTTTCAAGATCTAGGGGACTATCTTCACTAACAGGAAATATATGTGTGTTGTCATATACGCCTGCGGAACTTATATAGATAAATCTAAAACTTGGAAGGCCTGAAAATTTAAGAAGTCTTTGCGTATCTTCTAACTTGCGTCCTGAGCTATCAACAATAAGATCAAATGAATAATCAGATAATTTTTTTAGGTCCTCATCATTTGACCTGTCTCCCTTTAGGTGCGTTATATTTTTTGGAACTGGTAAAATTCCACGAGTAAAAACAAATATCTCATGTCCTTTTAACAGCAATCTCGAGACAAGAGCTTTTCCTACAAACCGTGTTCCGCCGTAAAAAAGAACTTTCAAGATCCTATATTAAAAAAATTATATTAAAGCCTATAGATAATCTCCCAGAGCTACATAAATGATGTTAGATGATTAGTAATAATTTTTTTCTTGATGGAAATCATACCTGCAATAGATCTTCTGAATGGTAAATGTGTTCGACTAAATCAAGGAAATTACAATGAAGTTACTAAGTTCAGTAGTGATCCTGTAAAACAAGCTCAGACATGGGAAAGTCAGGGAGCAAAACGACTACATCTTGTAGATCTTGATGGTGCTAAGACTGGTGAACCCATAAATGATCTAACAATAAAAGAAATAAAAAAATCTATTAAAATACCCATTCAACTCGGTGGAGGGATCAGGAGCTTTGATCGCGCAAAAGAATTATTCGGCATAGGAATAGACAGAATTATTTTAGGGACAATTGCTATTGAGAACCCGAAGTTAGTTAAAGATCTATCTAAAGAATATCCAAAAAGAGTTGCAGTAGGGATTGATGCTAAAGATGGAATGGTAGCCACCCGAGGTTGGTTAAAAAAAAGCGAAATATCTTCTCTAGAATTAGCAAAACAACTTAACGATCTTGAATTAGCCGCAATCATATCAACTGACATTGCAACTGATGGGACTCTAAAAGGACCTAATATTCAAGCTTTGAGAGAGATCGCTGAGATAAGTATTAATCCAGTAATTGCCTCAGGAGGGATAGGTTCAATAGCTGATTTAATTTCCCTAGGAGATTTCGAGAATGAAGGTATTGAAGGAGTAATTGTAGGCAGAGCCATTTATGACGGCTCATTAGATTTAAAAGAAGCGATATTAACTCTAAAAAATCTACCTATTCAAGATTCATATAATGATAAAGATAAATTTTTTGTCTAACATTATAAAAAGATGATTGGCTTTTGGATTTATTGGATAGGGCTGGAAGTATTTTTAAATCAAGTTATCTTAAAAAGGATAGGTTCTAGAATTCAACTTGATAGAAGAAAGAGCAAAACAAATTTTAATGATAGCGCCTTCACTTTTGGGCGAGTCATTAGCTTTGCAGCTAACATCTCAGGATAATAATTTAGAAATAATTCTGAACACAAAAGATATAAATGGATTTCCTAAACTTATTCTATTTTGCCTTGAAGAAGTAGAACTCTCAAACTCAATCAAACTAGAAATTCTTAAGTTAAAAGAAAGATGGGATCAATCTCCTGTTTTAATAGTAATACCAAAAAGCATTAAATTATCCTCAACCGATTTGATGACTTTTGGTAGTGAGGGAGTTATTCAAGATCCTACTGTTGAGCTTTTAAGAGATACAATCAATATTTTGCTTGAGGGTGGCAGAGTATTTAAAATTAATAATGAAACAAATTACAATGCTGACTCAATTCATAATTCATATGGATTAGGACATTGGTTATTAACTAGTGGTTTATCACAAATAAATAAAGATCTACACTCGATAGATAACATGTTAGGGAAGAAATCAATAAATACTTTTTATCTTTTTATTTTATTAGGTAGAAGAAGAGAACTATTAACAGCAAAGAGATTAATAATCTGGTTATGGGGGCCTCTAGAGGTATTAATCGAGTCTCCAATTAAAAATAATAGCAGTAAAAATATAAATCTAATTAATAAATATAGTACTGACATAACATTAAAAAACACATCAACTAATGAGTTATGGAAGGTAATTTATAAACGCTTAAAGGAGAGACTTCAAGATGAACTTACAAATTCTACAGACGAACTAACAGCTCTTTATTCATTAAATAAAAGCAAACGAAGTAATCTATTGAATACTCTTCTGCAAGAATTTTCATTCATTATCAACAAATTAGATTCTAAAGATTATCACGAAAATGGATTTGAAGAGAATATGCAATCAATTACTCCTGAATTACGTGCTAATACATTGCGCAATTTCATAGATTCGTATGATCGTCTACAAAAGAATGGTGTTGACGTTTTTATTTCAGACTTTCTAGTACATAGCTCAGACCTTGGAATAGTTGATGATGAACTGCCTTCAATTGCTTTAATAATAGATCCAATATTAAATAATAAGCCGATTCTCATCGATGGAGAATATTTAGCAATAGAAGACCCTCGATCTATTATTCAATTAGAAACGTTTATTTTAAATTGGATATTCAGGACAGCTGAAATTGTTAGCGAAGAAATCATATCTTCATGTTCTGAATGGCCAGAACTACGTAAATACTTTCTAAACAAAGAATTAGTTTCAACAAGGGAACTAGAACGTAAAAGAAATCATATTAATACAAATAATCAACTTCAAAATCTATTCAAAAAGCCAGTTAGGTTATACGAAAGTAAAAGATTATATTATACAATAAAAAATAATAGCATCGAAAAGATTATCATACTTGAACCTAGAGATGATGAATTAAAAAAATTAGATTGGGCCCAAAGACAAATAGCATTTACAATAGAATTACGAGATGCCTTGGCTCCACAACTACAAGCAATAATTCAATACTTAGGTGATTTAATAGTCCTAATTCTTACAAAAGTTGTTGGAAGATCTATAGGATTAATTGGTAGAGGTATTGCTCAAGGTATGGGGAGAAACCTATCTAAAGGATAATTTATTTATTAATAAAGATAGCTTTATTAGCTTTAAGACTTTAGAATTTAAAAAATTCGTACTGTACATTTATTTTGTTAAAAATATTCTCTTCACTACTTATACTTTTTTTTCTATTTGTTAATCCAGTATATTCTGCAAGGGATACTGATAGTTATGATGGAAATATATATCCAATCTATGCTGGTAACGGATCCTTAGTGCCACCTCCAAGCACATTATCTGAGTCATTAAAAAACAAAAGGACAAGTGTTTTAGTTTTCTATCTAGATGATAGTGCTACTAGTAAACAATTTGCGCCTGTAGTTTCTGGTATTAAGTTATTGTGGAGTTCATCTGTTGATTTAATTCCTCTATCAATTGATGAATTAGACAATGATGACCAGAAAACTTTTAAAGACCCAGGCTATTACTGGCATGGGAAGATACCTCAGACAGTGATTATTGATGGAGAAGGTAATGTTCTCCTAGACGAAGAAGGGCAGGTATCTTTCGATCAAATAAACAATGCAATAACCAAAGGAACCGGTCTAAAGAAACCTGATTTTGATCTAACTGTCAAAAGCTTTAATGAATACAATAGTGAGCCTTCTAAAGATGGTTATACAAGATCTAGAGGCAGCTAAAAATGTAATCAACACTATATTTTTAATTAAATTATCAAATATGCAAATCAACAAAAATGTTATTAAACTCTCTTTTTTTCATAATAATTATATCTTTGTTGATTGAAATCAATCATTATTTCAGACAAGATTCGCCATTAATTATTACACCTAAAGAATTTAAAAAAATCATATTAGATTCTAAGCATAAATATATTACTTTGGTTGAAATTAAAAATTTACAGAAAAGAATGGAAGTTATGATTCCTTCTTTTAATGTTAATCCTAAGTTAATTGGTATATCTAAAAAAGATATAATAAAGATTCATACAAAAATCAAACCACTTCACCCAGATGTAGAAAAAGATCAAATAAATGACTATTGGTCTGCATATATATTAAAGGGAAATAAGTCAACATTTGTTGAAATTGAAATTGAATGTGAAATTAAAAATACAGCCCTAGATGAGATTAAATGTCTTTGGCTAGATATAGAATGGGGTAATTACGGACCGTTCGGTTCTTTCACGAGGTTCGATGGTTTTGTATTGCCTAATGTCTTAGATCTATCCAAAATAAATTCTACTAATACTAATTTAGTAGAACCAATTAAAACTCATATTCTTGGAAAATTAGATGATCCTATTGAAATATTAAAATTCTACATGCCGCTAAATTACTTGCCTACAGATATTCTTACAATTGGAGAGTCACCCTTAGCAGTAATCCAAGGAAGATATATAGATTATAGAAATGTTAAAGCAAATCTAGTTGCAAGATTAATTTGCAAAGGATTTCACCCTACTAGTAGTTTAGCCACTGCTTCCGGAATGCAAACTTTAATAAATATTTCTGGCCCAACAAGAGTACTAATATCATTGGTAATTGGAGGAATATTTAAATTCTTTGGTGTTAGAGGTATGTTTTATCGTTTAGCAGGTGAACAAGCAAGATTGATTGACGACATTACTGGTACAACGCCACCCTATGATAAGAGTATAGTTTTAGGACCTAAAGATACTCAAAATTTTTGTGTTGAAGCCTCAAAAAAACTAAACATTGATGTGGCGGTTGTAGATGTAAATGATCTAGGGAGAGTTAAAATTCTATCAACAAGTAATGTTAATAATACTGAAATAATTAAAAGAGCTTTAGCATCAAATCCAGCAGGTAATGCTAATCAACAAACACCATTAGTACTAATCAGATCAGATTAAATAAGTTAAAAGTCGCATGAAAGTTAAAAATACAATAAAATAATTAAATGAAAAATGATGAAGCATTACCTTCAGATTTAATAATTGAGCCACTTAAGCTCAAGCATTTATCGATGCTTAGAACTGAAAATAATTCGAAATATCTTGGGAAATTCCAAATTTTATTATGCAAAAAATGGTTTTCTTCATTAGAGTCAAGTTTTACTAATTTAATTCCTACTCGAAACTCAACATGTTTAGTAGCAGTAGAAAGAAATAATATAATTGCATATATTTTAGCGACTCCAATTAATCGTAGAGGGACTTGTTGGTCAATATCAGAGCCATACTTTATAGGAGAATCAATATCCTTTAGTCGTTATAACTTATTGCAGAATTTATTAAGAAAAGTGCTTTATGAAAGTAATATTAATACCCAAAGTTTTTTAATTTCTATAAATACAAATGACAATCAAAACTTATCAGTAATAAGACAATCTGGTTTTCAACCGCTTAGAATAATAAAGTATTGGAATAGAAAAGATCGTGTTAAATATAGAAATAAAGAATATAAAGATAATTTTATCTGGGAAAAACTAAATGAAGAAAACAGCCAACAAATTTGGAGACTTGAACAAGCCAGGGAGTCAATTAACTTTAGGTCAATTTTTGATAGGCAATGGCATGATATTTATGAAAAAAGAAATACACTAACTGGTGTTATTAAATCAAAAGAAAATAATATTATTGCAGGAATAATACCATCTGTTTGCCCCCAATATAATTTTTCCTTAGAGCTAATAAGAGGTTTAGCATGGGATGAACGACTAAACAATTCTATTCCACAAAGAATTAATAATATGAAAGCTGGTAAAAGCAGTTGTTATATAGAAACCACAAGTGAGGACAACAAGTTGAATGACATTTTGAATAAAAGTAGCTGGGCAGTAATAGAAGAGAGAGTTCTTCTAGGAAGAAGTGTTTGGAAAAGACAAAATGGATATAAATTAAAATCTATCGAAACTGAATTATTAACTAATCTTGTAGGAAATTTACAGCAACAACCGGAATTACCTTCAACGATTCAAATTGAAAAAAACAAATGATTCAGCCAAAACCCTGTTCAGTGTTAAGTCTTGATATTGGAGAGAAGAGGATTGGTATTGCTGGTTGTGATCCACTTGGAATATCGATAACGCATCTCCCTGCAATCTTTAGAAATAGCTTTGAACAAGATTTAAAAGAATTCGGGAAAATATGTTTTAAACGAAAAGTTGAAGGACTCATTATTGGAAATCCTCTTGACATGCATGGCAAGGAGACTAATCAATCTATTAGATGTAAAAGATATGGATTAAAATTAGCGAAATGTTTAAAACTTCCTTTGGTTTTTATCAATGAACATTGTTCAACAGTCGAGGCTAAAGAAAAATTCTCTTTAAAAAATGACAAGACTGGAAAAATAGATAGTGCAGCTGCCGCTATACTTTTACAACAATGGCTTATTGAGGGACCTGATCTAGATGACTCAAATTAAATTTTGAATATGATGTAAAAACATAATCAAATAAACAAGATACAGACTAATAAAGACTCAACTATGTCATCAACAAATAAAAACGACGAAGTACCTACTCTTTTAGTTAAAGATTCTCAAGGCTCAGACCTCCTATGTTTTCTTGAACAGGTAGTACCTCTTGAAGGTAATGAATATGCGCTTTTAACACCAGTAGATACTCCTGTATCTTTGTTTCAATTAATTGATGATCAAGATCCCAAGCTAATAGAGACAATTGAAAAGAATGAGCCAATCCTTGAAGTAGCTGATGTTGTCCTTCAAGAACATGATCTTAGACTTGTTCGCTCAGCTATCACTCTTACAGTCTCAGGTGAATTAGATGAGCCCGAACCAGAAGAAGTTGAAGAAGAAGACATTGATGATGAGTCAGAGACTTACGAACTTCTTGTCAATTTTAGGGTTGATAATAATGAATATGGTCTATACATTCCGCTTGACCCTTTCTTTATAGTAGGAAAGCTAGAGGATGGCGAAGTAAAGCTTGTTGAAGGTGAAGAGTTTGACAAGATACAATCAGGAATTGAAGCTGAACTTGAGGAAAGAGGATTATCAGAATAAACATAAAAGATTTACTTATTCCACATTGGAAGGTAAATGATAAAATCTCAAAGATCTCGATAAATGACTTATTATCGACAAATGTCAAAGCATTAATACTTGATGTAGATGGAACATTAATTTATGGGAACAAGCCAGTGCTTTCAATTGATATAAAAGATTGGATTGTTAATTCGAAACAATACTTTTATATCTACTTATTTAGTAACAATCCTTCTAAGAACAGAATAAAATTAATTGCTGATCAATTAGATTTAGAATTTACATTCTCTGGTGGTAAACCAAGTAAAAGAAAGTTAAAAAAGATCCTAGATAAAATTCCTTATTCATCAAATGAAGTAGCAATAATTGGAGATAGAGTTTTTACAGATATTCT
>QCJG01000015.1 GCA_003216175.1 Prochlorococcus sp. AG-409-A10
AGCCAAAATAAATTTAGATTTTATTACTAGCAAAAAAGTTCCTCTATGGCATATACCTATGATGAACGATGATAAAAGAAATAATGCTTATTTAAAAGCTATAAAGAGTGCCATTAAAAACAATGAATATGTATTAGAGATTGGAACTGGGTCAGGTTTACTTTCGATGATGGCTATTGATGCGGGAGCAAAAAAAGTCATTACTTGTGAAATCTCAGAACCAATTGCTGAAGCAGCAAAAAAAATAATCAAAAAAAATGGCTATTCAAATAGAATTGAAGTTGTTAATAAAAAATCAACTGACTTATATATTGATAAAGATTTAGAGAAGAAAGCCGATCTAATTATTTCCGAAATTTTATCTTCTGAATTTGTAGGAGAGGGCGTTCAGAGATCATTATCAGACGCTAACCAAAGATTAATCAAAGAAAATGGGCGGATGATACCTGAATCTGGAGAAATTAAAGTTGCCTTACTTGAAAGCAGTCCGGAAATAGAAAAGGAGATGTTTGTTCAAAAAGTCAATGGATATGATCTTTCAGAATTCAATAATATTATTGGGAAAAAATTGAATATCCACTATCTTGGGAGAAAAACAAGAACTTCTTTGTTAAGCGAAATCAAAGTTCCTTTCTCTTTTGACTTATATAGCAAAGAGATAATTAATAGAAAAGAAATAATATTAGAAATAGAGGCTTCTAAAAGCGGTATATGTCTCGGTTTGATATCGTGGCTAAAACTTAAGCTTTATGAAAATATTAACTTTGAAAATAACCCTAGTGAGACTTGTACCTCAGGATGGGTAAACCCAATTTATAAATTTAATCAGCCATTAAAAATCACAAAAGGGCAATTAATCAAAGTCAAAGCTACTCTTCTAAACGATAGTGTGTGGTATGAATTCATAGAGATGAGAAACACCACTAATTGAATTATGACCAAAACTTAGACGTATCGGTTCTCTCACTCATTAGTTCGAATCCAAAATACTCATGGGTAATAAAAAAAGCAAACGCAAATCGCTTCCCAACGTAAAAAAAAGCCTTTGGATATAGAGTTATACATTATGATACTTTTCCACATTTTTCCTCTTACCTCATATTATAAAAAGTTTTGTCCAAGAATTCTAACAAGAACTTTTTAATGTATCAAGAGATACCAAATCTTTGAAACTAGCTGATACGGCTTAGATTCAATGGTTCGAGTTTTTTTGTAATTAATCCACTTATTCAATTGACATGAACCATGTTGAGATTTTTTTTAAAATATGAATTTTGTGGAAAAGTGGAAAACCTCATATTAAAAACATCTACAGCAAATTATTTTTTTATTAATCTAGAAAAAAAACTAATGCCAACTATAGTTTTTTTTAACGTTAAAAGAAAAACAATTCAGCCAGAGCAACTTCTGATTGCTAGTCATTCTATTTATTCTAGCTAAAGAAAACTTTTTCTTCTTCAACCTCTTTAGTTAAGAGTGCTAATTCCTTTTCAAGAGCCTCAATTGATTTAAATCCTAAAACTTCAATAGTTTCATTGCCTAGAGAGTTTTCAAAAATTACCTTTTTCATAATTATAATTTTTTAATAAAATATATAATTAAGTAATATTTTCAATGGTTTATGTTGAAAATAAGTTGTGAACTATGCGTATTTTCTAATTAATTAATTTATTTTGCTAACTTTGAAACCACTAAAAGAAAATTAAAGTCATAGTAAATACATGCAAAATCCTTTCTCCATTTATTGGAATAAAAACTGGAGGTTTCAAATTGTCCATATGGAAGGTGGTATTTACATAGAAGCAATAGGATTGGGAGCTCTAAGAAGAAAGCCATTATTAGCAACTGAAAGCCCATATACTGCGGCAGATAATTTAGTTCATAGCGAAGATAAAAATAGAAAAGCTTTATACAACTCTTGGAAGTCAAAAAAAATTTTATAATTTTAAATATAGAGTTACATTTTCCTCCATACAGCCGCTAATTTTCCCTGAACATGTACTTGTTCAGCATCAATTTCTATAGGTTCATAAGATGTATTAGCGGCTTCTAAACGAACTAGACTTCCATCACGAAAAAAATGTTTCAAAGTAGTTCCCAAGCCTGGTACCATTGCGCTAACAATAGTCCCGTTTCTCAAACGAGAAGGTTCATTAACAGGTTCCATTAAAACCATATCTCCGTCTGCAATAAAAGAATCAACCATTGAATCTCCATTTACCGTCAAAGCAAAAAGTCCCTTTAATTGAAGAACTGAATTTAAATCTAGAGTTTCCTGTACGTCATCGAAAGTTTCAACCAACCCGCCTGCAGCTATTGCTCCCAAGATTGGAACGCCTGAGATACTCTCCTCTATTAATTGAAGTGTTCTTGCCTGACCTTCTTGCCATTTTATCCACCCTTTTTGTTGCAAATGCCTTAGACGGCTTTGAATTGGTGCTGGAGACCTTAGTCCCATAGCTTGCATCATCTGCCTAATTGAAGGGCTATGTTGATGATCTCTAATAAAATCTACAAGCCAGTCATAGAGTTCTTGCTGGGCAGTAGTTAGCGCTTCTTCTGGCATTCGGAAAAATTCAGTACATATGTCCTTCAATACATATGTACCTAAAATATCTCTGGATCGCAACCCTATAGACCTCCAAGTTGGACGGCTAACAAGGCTTGCTGAACATGAAGCCGGTTCTCAGCCTGATCAAAGATATTGATACTTTGACTCTCTAAAGCCTCTTCTGTGATTTCTTCTCCTCTATGGGCAGGCAAACAATGCAAAATAATCACCTCCTCATTTGCAAGACCTATTAATTTTTGGTCAACCTTATACTTTTCGAAAAATTTTTTCCTCTTTAAATGCTCTTCCTCTTGCCCCATAGAAGCCCAAACATCTGTGTAAATCACTTGAGCTTCTTTGACGGCCTTTGAAGGATCATCACAAATAGATATTTTCGAACCAGATTCCGAGAGCGATTTCGCCTTCTCTACTATTTGAGAGTCTGCTTCAAAACCTTTTGGAGAACAAATTTTTACATTAACTCCTAACATTGCTCCGCAAATCATCAGTGAGTTTGCAACATTATTGCCATCTCCAATGTATGAAAGGTTTATTCCTTTGAGCATCCCAAATTTCTCCTGAATTGTTAAATAATCAGCTAGTGCCTGACAGGGATGTTCTAGATCAGTTAAAGCATTAATAACGGGGATAGTAGACCACTCAGCATATTCTTCAAGTTCTTGTTGAGAAAAAGTCCTAATTGCAAGGGCATCGCAATAGCGACTCAAAACCCTTGCAGTGTCTTTAATGGGTTCACCTCTTCCAAGTTGTGTAATTTGAGGATTCAAATCAACAGTTTGACCACCCAATCTTGCCATTGCAACTTGAAAACTCACTCTTGTCCTAGTAGAGGCTTTTTTGAATATCAATCCAAGGACTCGATTACCAAGATCTATTCTTCTATTACCTATTTTTAGCTGTTTAGCTAATTCGAATAAGGACAAAATCTGATCACTATTTAAATCAGATGAAGAAAGAAAGTTGTTTCTACTGAAGGAAGTTAATTTAGAAGCTAAGCCTGATGATGCTGAAGCCATAGATAAGCCTCAAATATCCTTTATCGGAGATAAAGGATATAAAAGTCAAGTCATTTAATTTAAAACTTTTTCTGGCATAACGCTACTTGATAACATCTCTTTAAGCTCATCTCCCTCTATTACTTCCTTTTCAAGGATCTTTTGGGAGATATCTTCAAGTAATGAAAGATTATTCTTAAGAATGTTTAAGGCATTTTCATGAGCATCATCAACCAAACTTCTAACTTCTTTATCAATTGCCTGGGCAGTAGCATCACTTAATTCTCTTCTTGGATTATTGTTACCACCGAGGAATTGACCTCCTCCCTGTTTGTCATATGCCAAAGGTCCCAAAATATCACTCATACCATATGTACCTACCATTTGCTCTGCTAGATCAGTAGCTCTTTGAAGATCATTTGAAGCTCCAGTAGTAATTTTTCCAAAAATTATTTCTTCTGCTGATCTTCCACCTAGAAGAGTAGCTATCTGACCTTGTAAATCTTCTTTTGAATTTAAAAATCTTTCCTCTGTAGGCAATTGAAGGGTATATCCCAGAGCACTCATTCCTCTAGGTACTATAGATATTTTTGCAACTTTGCTACCTCCAGGCATTAAGTGACCAACTATTGCATGACCAACTTCATGATAAGCAACGATTTTTTTCTCATCATCCTGCAAAACTCTGCTTTTTTTCTCTAGTCCAGCAACTACTCTTTCAATCGCTTCGTTAAGGTCTTTTTGTTCAACGGAAGTTCTTTTACCTCGTGCTGCCAGAAGAGCTGCTTCATTTACCATGTTAGCTAAATCAGCCCCAGCAAATCCACTAGTCGCCTGCGCAATTCGATCTAAATCAATTTCCTTTGAGAGCTTTACTTTCTTAGTATAGATTTCCAAAATTGTTTTTCTACCAGATAAATCAGGTCTATCAACAAGTACCTGTCTGTCAAATCTGCCTGGACGAAGTAAGGCTGCATCTAAAACTTCAGGTTGGTTCGTGGCAGCTAAAACTATGACTGGTTTGTCAGTTGAAGAGAATCCATCCATTTCTGTGAGCAGCTGATTGAGTGTCTGTTCTCTCTCATCATTTCCACCAACAACTCCCATTGAACCTGATCTGCTTTTACCAATAGCATCGAGTTCGTCAATAAAAATGATACAGGGTGCTTTTTTCTTAGCTTGTTCAAATAGATCTCTAACTCTTGCGGCACCAGCTCCAACAAATAATTCTACGAATTCAGAACCAGAAATAATAAAGAAAGGGACTTCAGCCTCACCTGCTACTGCTTTGGACAAAAGTGTTTTACCAGTTCCAGGAGGGCCTACTAGCAAAACACCTTTGGGAATCCTTGCACCAATGTCTGTATATCTTTGAGGTTTTTTAAGGAAGTCAACAATTTCGGTTAATTCGTCTTTCGCTTCATCAACCCCTGCCACATCATCAAAGGTAACTTTTGATTCATCATCAGGAACATATACTTTTGCTTTACTTTTAGTGAAACTTAAAGCTCCTTGCGCTCCACCCCCTCCCATGCTTCTACGAGCGAAAAACTGCAAAACAAGAATAAAAATTAGAGGTGGTACAACCCAACTAAGAATAGTGGTAAATATATTGGGCTTCTTGGGTGGTGCAGCTGCAAATTCGACTCCTTTTTTCTCTAACCTTTGTGGTAACTCCATATCAAAAATTGGAGTTGTTGCAAGAACTGATGGAGCGCCTTCTTCTGCAGTAGAAAGTTCATATCTAATCTGATCTTGAGTTATGTATGCACGTTTAACTTCTCCATCATCTACTTGATTGATGAAAAGTGAATAAGGAACTCTTGGTACTTGTGTATTTTGGCTGGGGAAAAAGCTACTAAAAAGGAGAAGAGCTCCAAAACCTATTAGAACTAAATTAATTATTCCAAAGCGTCTATTAGGTTGATTTTCGTCCTGTCGTATTGGCATTAGCTAAAATTTAATTTCTACTAAGTTAAACAATTTTTATACCAAATCGACTTCTTTAACTGGAGGGAGATCCGAACGAATATCTAATTCTAAAAAATTAACCTCCTAAAGCAGTAGTCTCCAACAAAGATCTTCTCCTTTTCGATCTAAAAAAGAATGTTGCAATTTGTAGGTAGAACTTATTGATTCAAATCCAAAACTGTTCAGAGGACTCATTGCAAACTTTCCTCCTAAGAGTTTTGGTGCGACAAAAACGACTAATTCCTGTACACAATTGGCCTCAATTGCACTTGTAGCTAATTGAGGGCCACATTCCCATAGAATTTTATTGCAGCCTTTTTTCGCAAGTGAACTTAGCAATTCGGATGGATCATTCGAATTTAAGCTCAATTTCTCTGGACCATCTGGTAAATCAGAGAAGAAAGCTTCATCCCCGTCTGGCCCATAAGCAATTATTGTTCTCGCAATTTTTGTATCCCAAAGTTTTGCAGATTTAGGCAAATCCAATGACCTGGAAAAAATAACCCTTAAAGGTTCATAATTTGATTTTCCCCTTGAAGTCAAAAGCGGGTCATCAGCCCGAACTGTTCCTCCTCCAACTATTACTGCATCACATTTAGATCTAATTTGATGAACCGAATCCCTCGCAGGAACATCTGTAATCCACTTACTGCAACCATTTGGCAAGCCAATTCTTCCATCCAAGCTCATTGCCCATTTAAGAATTCCCCAAGGGCGACCATTACGAACTCGAAAGCTAAATTCGCGATTAATTAATTCACATTCTTTACGCAAAATCCCTTCGACGACTTCAATCCCAGACTCTTTTAATCTTGAAATTCCATTACCTGAGACTCTTGGATCAGGATCGACCATCCCAATAACAACTCTTTTTAAACCTGCTTTTATTATTGCTTCTGTACAAGGAGGTGTTAAGCCTTGATGGCAACACGGTTCTAAAGTTACAACGATTGTTCCATCAATCGACTTCTCTCCAGCCTGTGCAAGAGCTTCTATCTCGGCATGAGGGTTCCCTGCGCCTGTATGAAATCCCTCTCCAACTAGTCCACCACAAGAATCCAAAACAATTGATCCTACAAGGGGGTTTGGACTTGTCCGACCATCTGCTAATAAAGCCAGTTGAATTGAACGTCTCATCCATGGCACCCACATTTTTTGATCCTTAGGCAAATTAATCATTTTTATTCAGCCAATGATCTCCATTCACTTACTAAGTATGGCGGGATTGGTAAATCATTTATCAATCCAGGCAAGCTGAGCCTCAATGTTCTATTTTTATCCAACTCGTCAATCAAAGTGCTTAGGTCAAATTCTGCAGCAGAGTCATTTAAAGTTTCAACTTTCATTTTACTAACTTTTGTTATATCTTTTAGATCCCAATTCTTTCGCCCTGAGTTAACTATCAAGTTAGTTGGATGATCAATCCTTAATGAACCTGGAAAACCGACAATTCTTAAAATTAAATTCTTGGACTCTTTGGAACTTGGATAGACAATAATTTGCCAAGTTTGATAATCCAAGTCTTTGAGACTCTCTAAGCTTCTTTTAATCTCTTTTTTCTGATTATTTAAAGTAACATTTGAATCTGCATAGCATTTATTTACGCTAGTAAAAAAACAACAAAAAATCAAAAGGAAAGAAGTTATTAGTCGAAATAAATCAGGAAATCCTTCCATCACTAATATCGTAATCTTCTGATTCAAGTAGTGCATCTAATGCTATTGCTGAGCGAACGAGTGACTGATATTTCTTAATGATACGTTGATTGCGTTCAACTATTTTGGAAGGATTAAATTTTTCTGAATGATTAATAGGATTTTCAAAGACTTGAACACCATCATCCATTAATTCTAAATCTTTTTGTTGCTTAATCAGAGCTATCAAAATTTCATGAAGCCGGGATCTCCTGGTTAAGTGCTCCTCAGCTTCATTTTTTTTAAGATTCACAAAACTTTCAGGCTAACTATTGAAGTTTTAGTTGATTTTCATCAAAAAAATAGTAAAGCTATAAAAAAGAAACTTTTCAACGTCCATTTATTTAAACTATGCCTAATGAGTCAAAGCAAATACACGTAATAGGAATTGATACTTCAAGTGTTGAAAGTTTTTTTGAAGCCAAGAAAAAAACAATTTTTAATGCTGAAAGAATCACTGGTCCACAAAGAATTTTAGATTCATTCAAAACTTGGTTAAAGAATAAAAATATAAAGAATTATAAGTTTGAGTATATTGCGACTGACAAACTAAGTAACTTTATAGATCTATTGAAAAAGAGAGAGAAAAAAACAATTGTGTTTTCTGGAGGTGATCCTCTTTGGTTCGGAATTGGTAGATTATTAATTCAAAACTTTCCTTTATCAAAACTTTATTTTGAGCCAGCAGCAACCTCTTTCCAATTGGCTTTTTCCAGACTTGGTAAACCTTGGCAAAATACACAATGGATCAGTCTTCATGGAAGAGACTCACTTCCATTTGAAAAAGAAATTAAAAAACTTCCTTCTTCACTTGTGGTTTTAACTGACTCAAGCAAAGGTGGGGCTAAAGAGGTTTACCAATTACTTCATTCACTTGGGCTTGAGGAAAAATATAATTTTTGGACTTTCGAAAGACTTGGATATAAAAATGAAAGAATCCTAAAAATCAATTCAATTGAGGATTTCCCAACAGATATAGATCCATTGCATCTTGTTATTCTTTTTCAAAAGGAAGAGCCAATAATAAACTCAAAAGATTTACCTTTATTTGGAATTGAAGACTCGGTTTTTCTTCAAAATCCAGACTGCCCTGGATTAATGACAAAAAGAGAAGTCCGAGTTCAACTTCTTGCCGAGCTTAATCTCCCAAAACAAGGAATAATTTGGGACATAGGTAGTGGCGTTGGGAGTATAGGTTTGGAAGCAATAAGGATATCTCCAAATCTAAAATTAGTATCCATTGATAAAAGGGTTGGAAGCAAAAATATAATTGAAGAGAACGCTCGAAGAACAGGTGTTAATCCATCATTGATAATCGAAGATGAAGCATTAAATATATTCAAAAAAAATAAAATAACACCTAATCTTTTACATCCAGACAGAGTTATTATTGGAGGCGGTGGATCAAACTCACATTTAATTGTTGAAGAAGTGTTGAAGCTAATTAATAGTGCTTGTATATTAGTAATCCCACTAATATCATTAAAATCTATATCAAAATTAGAGTTTATTTTAAAGCCTAAAGTTCAGAAGTTATCTATTAGCCAACATCAATCTTACAGAGGTGTAAGCATTGGAGAAGACATAAGATTATCTCCTTTAAATCCTGTTTTTATTTTGAAAGGTGAAATTCAATAATTTTATGTTTTATCAGGTTTCGCAACGTGAGGTAATCCCCAGCCTAATTTATTTCTTAGAACTTGAAAGAACTCATTATCTGAAAGTCTAATGAACTTAACTGGATGATCACTTTTTCTAATTAAAACTCTATCCTCTGGCCAGACATAACAGCCTGCACTACCATCTACAACCATCATTAATCTTTCAGGCGTAGCAGGGAAAACTGTTACTGGCTCTTCATTGCTAAAGACAAGAGCCCTTGAGGCCAATGAATGAGGAGATACAGGGGTAAGTTGCAATACAGGGCAATCAGGTGTGATTACGGGTCCCCCAGCGCTGAGTGAATAAGCAGTTGAGCCAGTAGGAGTTGAGAGAATTACACCATCTGCAGAAATATCGACGGGCGCATGCCGACCAACAGAAATTTCAAAATGACACATACTTGTCATAGGTTCTCTATGTAATGCCATTTCATTCAGGCAAAGAGCTTCCCACCGACATTGATCACCTCTCAGAACACTTACAACTAGGCTTGTTCTCTCCTCTATATTCCATTGTCTTTCAACTAAACGTTTGAAAATTTTATCTATATCTGAAATATACGCCTCAGCTAAAAACCCTAAATGTCCTGTATTTACAGTGAGTATAGGAATACCCAATGGTGAGGTTTGCCTTGCTGCAGACAAGACTGTCCCATCCCCTCCTAATACAACTGCAAACAAAATTGAAGAATCAAAGCCATCTGGAATACATGAGTTGTATCCTTGCGAACTCATATATTGGTCAGGATTAGTAAAACCTAATAAACCGCCTGCGCTACTAACTCTGACAACATCAAAACCAGAATCTTCTAGTTTCTTTTGAAAAGTTTTTGCTGTCTTAACAGCAAGCTCTTTCCCATCATTAACGATCAGTCCTACTCGGGGCACCGATCATACTTCACAAACTATTGATCAATATTAGCAATTAAATGTCAATAATATTTATTTAATGCAATTAAAAGTTAATTCAAAAATATCTAACTTTAAAATTGTTCTAAAAATCTGAGATCACTTGTATATAACTTTCTAATATCGTGTAAGCCATGACGAACCATGCAAAATCTTTCCACCCCAAGTCCAGCCGCAAATCCACTATATTTTTCTGGATCAATCCCTAATTCTTCTAGGACAGCTGGATCAACCATCCCGCAACCCATAACTTCTAACCATTTACCTCTCCATTGAACATCAACTTCTGCTGATGGCTCCGTAAATGGAAAATAACTAGCTCTAAATCGAATAGGAAGATCTCCAAAAAATGCTTTTAAAAAAGCCATTACTGTTCCTCTTAAATGACTAAAGTCAAGCTTTTCATCTATAGCTAAAACCTCAATTTGGTGGAACACGGGTGAATGAGTAGCATCAACTGCATCTCTTCGATAAACCCGACCTGGAGAGACAATTCTTACAGGAGGCTTTTTGTTTTCAAGGCAACGAATCTGCACAGGCGAAGTATGAGTTCTTAAAAGGTATTCACCTCCCAAATAAAAAGTATCTTGCATATCTCTTGCAGGATGGTCAGGTGGAATATTTAGTGCCTCAAAATTGTAATAATCATTCTCTATCTCAGGTCCTTCAGAGACTTGGTATCCTAGACCTAAAAAAAGATCAATTATTTGCTCAGTAGTTGTTATTAAAGGGTGCCGATGTCCTTGAGAAATGCCATTTGGAGGAGCTGTAACATCTATAGTTTCTTTAATTAATATCTGATTTAAAGCCTGAGTTTTTAAAATTTCAAGCTTATCCTTTATTAATTTTTGCAATTCAGTTTTTAAAACGTTCGCTCTTTGACCAATTAGAGGTCTTTCCTCACTAGAAAGATTTTTCATCCCTCCCAATAGAAGTGAGAGTTTTCCTTTCTTTCCAAGGAAACCCAACCTTAATTTCTCTATTGAATCAGAATTTTCAGCAGCAGCAATCTCTTTTGCAGCCTCACTTTCTAGAGTCTCAAGCTCATTAATGAGCTGTTTTAGGGATAATGTTGAACTCAATGAATTCCAATCTCGAGTACTAGTTTAATCGGCAACCAGTCCCAGTTCTAAAAACCATTAGCTAAAAAATGAAACCATTGAAAATTTTAATTAGTAATGATGATGGAGTTTTTGCGGAAGGGATAAGAACACTTGCCACATCTGCAGCGAGCAGAGGACATAAAGTTACTGTTGTTTGTCCAGATCAAGAGAGATCAGCAACCGGGCATGGATTAACTTTACATTCGCCAATACGAGCTGAAAAAGCAGACGAACTATTTGGGGAAGGTATTAAAGCTTGGGGATGTAGTGGAACTCCTGCGGACTGCGTAAAACTCGCACTTAATGAACTTCTTGATCAAAAGCCAGATTTAATCCTGTCCGGAATTAATCATGGACCTAATCTTGGTACGGATATTTTTTGTTCAGGAACTGTTGCTGCTGCACTTGAAGGAACTTTGGATGGAATCCCATCTATTGCAGTAAGCATTGCAAGTTTTCAATGGAAAAATTTTAGCTTTGCTGGTAAACTTGCATTAGAAATAGCAGAAAAAGCAATTGAACAAAGCTGGCCAAAAAACTTACTTCTAAATTTAAATATTCCACCTTGTGAAGAGAAAGAAATGGGGGATTTGGTTTGGACAAGACTTTCAATCAGGCAATACGAGGAGCAATTCATACGTAGGATCGATCCAAGAGGTAACACCTATTTTTGGATGGCTGGGGAGGCAGTAAAAGATCTTCAATCAGCTGGAGAAGGGCCTAAAGAATGGCCAAGTGATGTATCTCAAATAACTTTATGCTCTCCCTCATTAACACCAATCCAGCCTGATCTTTTTTGGAGAGGAGATTTGGATGACTTGCCAAACTTAATATAAAAATTAGTTTTTCCTAAAAATCCTTTGCAATAACCATAAAGAAAAAATCAGACCAATTAAGTGGGCAAATAAAACTTGGGTATTACTCAAAACAGAGAGCATTTCTAAAGAAGTAATTGGATAATTTTCCATTGCTCTCATACCAGTACCAATGGAAATTCCAGGGGCTTGCATTGACGCCTGTACAAACAAAGCTCCTGCCAAAGATTGATATCCAACAGACGAAAAAACCAATCCGACTAAATCGACAATCAAGCCTCTCTTAAGCAATCGACTTGTTTCACCTCTACTTGGGCGCGCCTCACTACCTAAAGCTCTACCAGTCTTTACTATCAACCAGCCTTGCCAAAGGCTAAATAACAATAAAATGAATGACAATGTCGTGAGAGACAAACCTGGACCTAAGCCCAATGCTCTCTCTGAGTTTCTGGCTAAACTACTTCCAATATTGTTGAATAACAAAACACCCACTACTACTACACCCAAAATTGTTTGAATCCAAAACCGAAGCCAACCAATTCTTCTCATCCCTAGAGAAAGCAATTGAAAGTCGCGTTGATCTGCTATCACGATGAATAAGGCGATAAAACAAATTTGCCATCTAAGCACAAAAATTGCACGTTTATCTTGATTCCTCTCTGTGCTCCTGAAAACGCAAAACTACCTACAGCACTTGCGTTAGGTAGTTTTGATGGTCTTCACCTAGGTCATAAAAAAGTAATAAAAGCTATTTTAAAAGAACCAATTGGTGTACCAACAGTTGTCAGTTTCTGGCCTCACCCCCGTGAGGTTCTCTTTGGAGAATCAAGATTAAGATTAGATTTACCAACTGAAAAAACATTCCTGCTCAAGCCACTTGGAATAGAACAATTAGTTTTAGTTCCATTTAATAAAGATCTTGCTTCTAAAAGTGCTGAGAAATTTGTAGATGAAATTCTAGTAAAAACCCTTCATGCTAAACACATAGCGGTTGGAGAGAATTTTAGATTTGGACGCAATAGAGAAGGTGACATTTCTACTTTAAAAAATATAGGTGCATCTCGGGGAATAAAAATTTCTATTATTCCTATCCTTAAAGACAATCATGGTCGACTTAGTAGTAGCAGAGTGCGAAAAGCACTCAATGAAGGTGATTTAAAACATGCCAAATATTTATTAGAGCGTCCGTATACTTTTAGAGGGATGGTGGAGAAAGGTAGAGGTTTAGGTAAACAAATTGGATGGCCAACAGCAAATTTAAAAATAGATGGGCGAAAATTTCTTCCATCATTGGGGGTTTATGCAGCCTGGGCTTCCATAGCAAATAAGAAAGAACGTTTCTCAGCAGTTATGAATATTGGCCCTCAGCCTACTATTGATCCAAACTCCTTATCAGCAGTAGAAGTTCACCTTCTAGACAAAGAAATCAACCTATTAGGTCATGAATTAATTATTGAACCTGTTCACAGACTTAGACTTCAAGAAAAGTTTGAGAGCGTCGATGCTCTAAGCAAACAAATAAGTTTAGATGCAATATTGGCAAAAGAAATATTGGCAAAAAACATCTAAATTCATGTAATTGTGGGATAAGCATTAGATAATCCCCACACAACAAATAAACCTATGCCCCCTAACAAAAAAACACCCCAAATAAGCACCGACATATTGTTCTCAGAATCATTTTCCACAATAAAATTTAAATACATATCACCTAATAAAGGATGACATGAAATCAATGCCTGTCATCCCTCCATCTGATAATCGTATTGCTCAATTAATTGACGCGAACCTTGATCGCGCTAGAGAAGGGCTTCGAGTTATGGAAGATTGGTGCAGGTTTGGTCTAAAAAGGAGTGATTTTTCGATTCAAATCAAAGATTGGAGGCAACAATTAGGAGCACATCATCACAAAGTTTATCGAAAAGCGAGGCTTACCTCCAACGACCCAGCCATGGGAGTTTCACACCCTTTACAAAAAATCAGATCATCTCCAGAGGCTGTATTTATTGCGAACTCATCCAGAGTTCAAGAAGCCTTAAGAGTAATAGAGGAATTTACTCGAATAACAGATCCAAATCTTTGCGAAATAGCCACCAAAATTAGATACAAAACTTATGAGATCGAGATAAAAGTGCTTAATACGACAGAAACTATAAATAAAAGACAAACATTAAAAGATTGTGCCATATATCTAATAACCACAAACAGGCGAGACCTCGAGGGGATTGTTCTTCAGGCTCTAAAAGCTGGTGTAAAAATAGTTCAATACAGAGAGAAATTTTTAAATGATAGTGAAAAAATTTCACAAGCTAAATGCTTAGCCTCTCTTTGTAAAAAATACAATTCACTATTTATAGTCAATGACCGTGTCGATATCGCACTCGCCGTTGACGCCGATGGGATTCATTTGGGACAAGAAGATATCCCAACAAAAATTGCAAGAGAGCTTCTAGGGGCTGACAAGATCATTGGGCGAAGCACGCACTGCCTTGAAGACATAAAAAATGCCGAAGATGACGGCTGCGATTATATTGGTATAGGACCAATTTTTCCCTCTGAAACAAAAAAGCAACTAAAACCTATAGGAATTGACTACCTTTCAAAGGGATTAAGTAAAACTCTCCTACCTACATTTGCTATTGGTGGCATCAATAGCTCAAATATCAACAAATTAAACCATATAAATGATCTAAGCATAGCCGTCTCAGATGCAATCATTAACTCCAGTGATCCATTTTCAAAAACTAAAGAGCTTCTCAAATCTCTAACATGAAATTAAAAATCAACGGCGAAATCAAAACTATTGAAAAATCTAATGAAGAATTTCTACTGGAAGATTTACTTGAACACTTAGGTTACAAACCTCAATTAGTTGTAGTTGAGGTAAATGGTGTAATTGTTAATCCAAAAGATTGGATAAGTACAAAAATAAAAGATGGCGATTTCTTAGAGGTTGTAACAATTGTTGGTGGAGGTTCCTACAGTTCATTAATCCTGAATAAATAAGTGTTCAAAACTACTCACTTTAACTGGTTGAAAAGAAAACAGATTTTTTCTTTTCTGGTTATTTCAACAATAATCTTCTCTTCTTTATTTACCCATCCCAACACTGCAGCGGCTGCAAGTGGTGGACGAATAGGTGGAGGAAGTTTTCAGGCACCATCTTCACCACGAAGGCAAAATTACGGAGGCTATGGAGGCAATAGCTTTCGCGGTTATGGAAGTGGCTATAGAGGTGGTGGTATTGGCTTTCCTTTCTTATTGCCAATATTTGGCTTTGGTGGAGGTGGAATTTTTGGTTTTTTAATACTTATGTCAATCGTTGGTGTAATTGTTAATTCATTTAAAAACTCTTCAAATTTTTCTAACTCAAGCAATAACTCAATAGCTTCTCAATCAGTAGTCCCATCCAAAGTTTCTTTGATACAACTGCAGATTGGCTTGCTGGCGAGTGCAAAAGAGATTCAAGTGAAACTTAGAGAGATCGCTTCCTCCTCAAACACCTCAACTTCATCTGGTCTTCAAAAAGTTCTTCAAGACACAACGCTCTCCTTACTAAGGAAACCTGAATTATGGGTCTATTCAAATATGGAAACAGGTTCTGTTCCATTTACCTCCGCAGAGTCAACATTTAATCGGATATCAATAACTGAAAGAAGCAAATTAAAAGCAGAACTCACATCAAACTATTCCGGTCAAATATCTTCATCAACAAATAATAAATCCAATCCTGGCGATTCTGATTCAACCAATGAATACATCGCGATAACAATTCTTGTAGCGACCAAAGAGGATTTAAGACTAAAAAACTCCGCAAACATTGAACAAATTACAGAGGCATTGAGACTCTTAGGTTCAATATCATCAAATGACCTAATCGCTTTAGAGGTTATCTGGCAACCCGACGGAGAAGGAGAGACTTTGAGAGAAGAAGAGCTAATAACTCAATACCCAAATCTTAAACATTTATAAAGTCAGTAACTAAAATGACCAAAAACCTGATTTCTTTATATTTTTTTCATCTTATTTACGTAAACAATAGTCAAAAAACTTCCAAATAACAGTTAGCATTCCGTGACAGTTATTTATTAAGAATAGAAGTGTCGGCTTCTTCGCAACCAGAACCTCGGTCAATGAAATGGGAAAGCTCTGGAGAGCTTGCTCAAAGAGATTTATCAGAATTAGTCACTCGTCTTCTAAATGTTGAATCGAGCAACAATAGTGACGAGCTAACAAGACTAAGTAGCAAATATGACGATGAATCTTAAGACTATAAATTCCCCCTTGCGCTCCTTAAGTTAATAGCTCAACTTAAGAGAAAGAACAGAGGCTAATGAGAAGAAAGACTATTCAATGGATAAACACACCAGTTCTTACTGAAGCTATATTTCGTTATGAGAAAGGTCTTCTTCCTTACTCAATGAAATTATGGTTAGAAGAGGTTTTAGAAATAAAATCAAATAAAGATTAGGCTAATAAAATTCTAATAGCAGCCATCGCGGCACCATAACCGTTATCTATATTCACTACTAATAATCCTGGAGCACAGCTTGCAAGCATTCCTTCCAAAGCAGTTTTACCACCACCACTAATCCCGTATCCCACTGAAATAGGAAGTCCAATAATTGGCTGAGGAATTAATCCCGAGAGTACAGTAGGTAAAGCTCCTTCCATTCCTGCGCAGACAATAATTACTTTTGCTGATTTTATTTCTTCCAGCCTATCTAGAAGCCTATGAAGTCCTGCGACACCAACATCAATCAACAATTTGGTTTTTATTCCATGCAAGTTCAAGGCTATTTCTGCTTCTGAAGCTACTCCTAGATCACTTGTTCCTCCAGTCAAAATAATTACTTCTTCCTCAGAAGAAGTACATTCCTTAAATTCTCCCATAGTTAAACAACCAGATATTTCATGAAACTCTGCAGAAGGGAATTCAACTAAAAGTTTTTCCCCTTTCTCTTTGGAAAGTCTTGTCACCAAAGCAGTTTCAGACTCAAGTTGATATTTTTTCAATATTTCAGAAATTTGTTCAATTGTTTTATGCTCCCCCCCAGATGGCCTCAATAACACCGAGTCGACTTCGCCTCTGAAAATCAATAATTGATTGATTCATTTTTACTCTGGATTTAATTCCCCTTCAAAAATCAATGGGAAAGGATTTCCACTCGTTTCACCTGTTTCATTTCTGGCAATTTTTTCGAAATTTTGCTGGACAAGATTTATTTCTTTCTGAGAGATGTTTTTCCAAACTACTCTTGACTCCCATCCAATCAGCAAGGTTGCTTCCTCAACTTTAGGATCCCAAAAAATTTGGCGTCCTAAAAAGCCATCTTGTTTCAATAACCAGGGTTCCCAGCTTCCTTTTTCAGCTTTTAACCAAGCATTTTTATATTTTTTTGGGACGTCAAGCTTAAGGTGCTCGACAATAGATTCCTTCGGAAAACTAACTTTCAATAAAGACTCAGCTTGAATATTTTTCACGTTTCCAAAAGTAGTAGAAAGAAAAATAACACTAATAAAAAGGAACCTAAAAATTTCATCGATAAAATTTTTCTTTCTACTGATTTTCATTTTTTTTCATCAAAACAACTGCATGACAACATATACCTTCCTCTCTTCCCTCAGCACCTAATCTCTCATTTGTAGTTGCTTTGACTCCTACATCATCAATACTTACTCCTATTCTATTAGATATTTTCTCCTTCATCAATTCAATATAAGGTTTTAATTTTGGCCTTTCAGCGACAATAACTGAATCAATATTTTGAATTTGCCAACCTTTCTTTTCAATTAATTCCATGACCTGTTCAAGAAGAATTAAACTATTTGCATTTTTCCATTTAGGGTCATCTGGAGGAAAATACTTTCCAATATCACCCAAAGATAATGCCCCTAAAATGGCATCCATAATTGCATGAGTAAGAACATCTGCATCACTATGTCCATCAAGACCTAAACCTTCAGGATGGTTTAACTTGACCCCGCCAAGAATTAAAGGTCGACCAGGAACCAATCGGTGCATGTCATAACCGTTACCGATCCGTAGCTGAGGAAAATTATCTGTCATACCAACGAGTTTCGGGGAAGGATTTCGACCTGTGACTCAACTGTGATTCAATTACGTAAGTTTGTGAAGTAATTGTTTAACAAGAATTGTCGCTCAATTTCATCATAGTTCAGCGAAGAGCGCGCAACAAAAGATTTAGGTAAGCGTTATCTAATACTCACGAATCAGTAAGTGATAAATAAGAATTATTGATTGAGAGATAGCAGCACGTGAGAGTGAACTTCGGTGCCCTAACTACAAACTAACTATGAAACTTACCTGCTTTTTCTTATTCAGATAGAAATTTTAGAAACCTAGAACTGATACATACCTGCGGAGGTATTTGGATTCTTGTCTTCAAATTTTGCCCAGTTTTATACGTTTGTTTGTACTTTTCTTTAATGAGAGTTCATTAACTAACAGATATTATATCTTTTTGGCATTATTTGATATCAATAAATTCATACCAAATAGAGTCTTCTAGAAGTGTAGCTTTTACTCGTATTGTTTGCCCTTTTGATACATTTAATGGCTGCTTAAATGTATAGACTGGATTTGCCCAATGTGAATTCTCACTTCCACTTGGCTTGGTTTCTAGATATATATCTTCATATAGATTAAGTTTAAACCAAGTTATCAAACCTAGACAAATACCATTTTTGGTGACATTTAGTTCGAGGATTCTTTCTTGTTTTTTTATGTTTTCTTTTTGGTAGAAATTATAGGAGAAAGCTATTTTTTCATTACTTAGAAATGAAGTATTAGGTTGCTTATTTTTGAGAAGAAATCTATTTCCTGTATATTCATTAAATTTAGATAAGTCATATCCATTCACCCTCTCGACAAAAAATTCTTCTTTTAATTCTTGATTACTTTCTAATAAAGCAATTTTCATATCTCCAGATTCTGGTATCATTTTACCATTTTCTTTTAGTAATCTTTTATTAGCATCTGAAATTGTAGATTGAACCCCTTCCCCTACAAACTCCGAGGATAAAATTTCAGAGATTATTAAGTCCACTTTTTTTTCTAATTCCCTACCAATAGTTAATTCTGTCGATTTCTTATTTATTACACTAACTAGATTTGAAAAGCCATTATTTAAAAGTATTTCTTTAGCTGCTTTTGCTATGGACTGAGATCTTTCACATGATATTACCTTTTCTGCTCCTGCATCTACTGCCATCATTGAGAGTATTCCAGATCCTGTTCCAATTTCTAATACAAATTCATTATTTTGAATGGCACGCTTAATTGCTTGTAAGTAAGCATTATTTCTTTGATGATCATTCATCATCGGGATATGCCAGTCTGACACACTTTTCTTTTTGAGAGTATCTAGGTTCATTTTTGTCTTTGTTAAGTCAGGATCAAGTTCAATTGCTTTGCGATATGACAATTCTGCTTCTTGTAATTTGCCAAGTTCATTCAATATGTTTCCCAGATTGGAATACGCCTCTGCGTAATCAGGTTTAATTTCAATTGCTTTGCGGTATGACAATTCTGCTTCTTGTAACTTGCCAATATCTCGCAATATTATTCCCAGATTGTAATGCGCTTCTGTTAAATCAGGTTTGATTTTAATTGCTTTCCGAGTATTTATTTCTGCTTCTTTTAATCTGCCAAGATTTTTTAGAAGCGAACCATAATTAGAAAAAACTCTATGATCATTAAAATTTTGATTTATACAATATTGGTAACATTTTGCTGCTTCTGAAATATTGCCTTGTGAATGAAACTGAATTGCTTGATTAATGAATTGTTCTTTAGAAGAATTAGAATGAATATTAGTAGTAAAAGAAATATTTTCTTGATTTTCTCTTAAAGGAAATGGAACTGGGAATGTTTTTACCTCAGTAATGTTCTTCTTTCCTTCTCCTTTTTGACTAGAACTATTCACCTTCTCTTACCTTTTATCTCTTTTGGTTCTGCAATTTTACTACTAAAGAACAGCGGATACTTGATATTGGTTAGTGTCCTGAATTTGCCTAACAATAAACAAAAAGGTTGTACTTCCCAGTCAGAAAGGGCGTATGGCGACAATGCGCACGCTCATCCTATTAATACAACCTCACACATATATGAAATAATTTTTTTTCGGAATTTTCTAGGTGTTATTTAGCGCGCTCATATAGCGCTCCTTTGCTTAACCCAGAGTCGAAAGCAATAATGTCTAATTGTGCTTTAGTCACCTCATCTAGCATGTTTGAAGCGCTTTGAGCGCGCTTAGAAGTTGATGATTTCTGCTTCGCTGTCTTTCTCTTAGTCGCAGCATTACTAACACTCTGACGCGATTGTGAGAGTGATACGGATTTCTCAAGATGTCAGTTATAGCTTCAATCGTCGAACCAAGGATCAGGGATGTCGTATTCGTTACCTATTCGTAAGCTCACTTCAGTTTTCAATAGTGAACTTGTCTTATCGAATGATAATTGGTCGAGCTTCCAAAGTTCGAACAAATCGGGTCTACGGGACTGCGTCCTAATTTCTCTTTGCTTCTGCCTCCATTCTTTAATTAATTTATGGTTACCACTTAGCAGGACATCAGGTACTTTCATACCTTTGAATTCTGAAGGTCGTGTGTATTGCGGATGTTCTAAAAGCAAATCATTATGACTTTCTTCTTCTAATGATTCTGCGCTGCCTAAAGTTCCAGGCAATAAACGTACTACTCCATTAATAACAGTTATTGCAGGAATTTCTCCACCGGTAAGCACAAAGTCTCCAATTGAAATTTCTTCATCAGCTAGAGACCGAATCCTCTCATCAAAGCCTTCATAGCTTCCACATATCAATATAAGTTGATCTTCTTTTGACCATCTAGAAAAATCAGATTGAGATATTTTTCTACCTTGTGGAGTCATCAAAAGTATCCTTTTTTTATTGAGCTTTTGAATTTGATCAAATACCGAAAAATAAGGTTCGGGCTTTAAGACCATTCCAGCGCCTCCGCCATATGGTTCATCATCAACTTTTCGATAATTATCTATTGCATGGTCACGAGGATTATGTATATGAATTGATGCAATCTTCTCTTCAAATGCCTTTTTTATAAGTCCATGGTTAAAAAAATTTTCAAATGCTTCTGGGAAAAGGCTTACTACATCGAACCTCAATTTACTCATATAAATTAGCTCCCTTCATAACCAAACTCATTAAGCCGAGAAGATTTACTTCTCCAGTCAGGAACAACTTTAACAAACAATTCTAAATAGACATTTCCATTAATTAAAGTTTGAATTTGCATTCTTGATTCCTGGCCAATTTTCTTCAACATACTTCCCCCTTTACCAATTAAAATTCCCTTCTGACTTTTTTTCTCAACACAAATAGTTGCAAGAATTCCTATTCTTGATTTCTGTTCAGATTTTTTTTTCGAGGGTATATCTTCTATTTTATCAATAGAGACTGCCACACTATGTGGCACTTCTTCGCGTGTATTTATTAAAACTTGTTCTCTGATAAATTCAGCCATTAAAAACTTCTCAGGATGATCACAAGTCATATGACTTGGATATAGCTGAGGTCCCAAAGGCAGTTTTTTTTCTATTTCACTAATTAAATCATTACATCCTTTTCCTGTCAGAGCACTACAACAAAAAACTGGCCAATTTGTACCCTCGAAAAAATCTAAATATTCTTTCTTTCGTTCTTTAACTTGACTCAACTGAACAAGATCCCACTTATTCAAGGCAACAATTACTGGTATTTGTAAATTTCTAATTAAATTCAAAACAAATGCATCACCTCTACCTGGAGCATGATTAGCTTCAAAAATAACTAAAACTGCATCTACCTCTCCAATAGATCTCTTGGCACTCTGAACAAGTCTTTCTCCTAATAAATGATGGGGTTTATGAATGCCAGGAGTATCTACAAAAATAATCTGAGACTTTTCATTCGTAAGTATTGCTTTTAATCGATTTCTGGTGGTTTGAGCAATCGGTGAGGTAATAGCTATTGTCTCACCAATAAATTTATTTATGAAAGTTGATTTACCAACATTGGGTCTACCTATTAATGCAATAAATCCTGACTTAAAATCCTTTGGATTTAAATCTCCTAAAGACATTTTTTTCTCTACGATTATTTATAGCCTTACTCTAAAAGAGCAATAAAACCATGAATAAAAAGAAACCAACTTTTAAAGAGGCTATGCAAGCATCAATGCTTTGGTGCCAAAGCTGGGAAAATGATGAAATAAGTGACGAAGTTATTTCTGATCGAATTGGCGAGCTTATTAAAACCGTTGAGGGAGCAAGAGGATTTTTTGTTGTAAGTCTCTCAATAGATTGCCCTTTAATGGATAGATTTCCAGATGCATTAATTTTTCAATTAAGAAGTTCTGGAGAAATTGTTGTTGACTTAACAGTGAAGAATCTTGCTATGAGTTCAGCGATGATAATTGCACATCGAAATAATAAAGATCCACAGGAAATCCAATCAAAGAGAATAAAAATTCGCTGTATTGAATTACTTAAACTATTAGATTCAACTCAGGTAAAAGAACGCTTAGATGTTTTACTTGAAGCAACAAAAGGGAATGGAACGGACTTGAATTTTCTAAATAAATGGGGTTATAATGATGAACAAATAAAGGCAATATCAGAAAGTATTTATGAAGTTGCAACATAAAAAAAGAGCCTTTCGGCTCTTTTTTTATGTTTAATTTATTAGTCTCAATCTCTTCTGCCACCACCTTGTAGAGCAATAATCAGACGAAGAACAAAAACAAATAAGTTTATATAGGTTAAGTACATTCCTAATGCTCCAGCTAAATACTGTTCATCGTTATATCTTCTTGGCATTGTGTAGAAATCTACAAAAGACATCGCAACAAAAAGTACTGTTCCAAAGCCAGCAATCATTAATTCAAAGCCACTACCTCCAAACATCCCTGGGGCAAATAAACCACCAATAAACTGGAAAACCATTGCAATAATCAGACCAAGTAATCCAAGACCAACTGCGCCTTGCAAAGCTTGACCGACGTTATCACTCATTTTTCTACCTACTGAAGATGCAATCACGAAAGTAATTCCAGTAGCGAATACTGCTGTTCCTATCGCGCCCATTCCTGCCACTTGAATTGCCAGTCCAACAATCCCACTAAGAGTGAAACCAGTTAATAAGCTAAATCCTGTTAGGAGTGGAAGAGCTTTTGTGTTATTGGCATTGTTGGCAGCGCTACTTGCCATGAAAAATAAAACTATCTCTGCAATAAATGCGACTATGAATAGTGGGCCAAATAAAGGGTTGTTCGTAACTTGTAAAGAGAGCCCACCTAAAACACCTAATCCGGTTAAAGCCATTCCTCCGCCTACATAAGGCAAGGCTTTATTAACTACATTTGGGCCAATAAGTGCACTTGATTGTGCTTCACGAATAGCTTGTTGAAAATTGCTGTTTGCTGGCATAATGCACCAGGTAATTATTAATACCTATTTTGACACAAAAAAAATAAGTCTTCATAAATGTGAATGCGGATCACCCTATCGTCTTTCTTTATCTAGTTCTGCATAAGCATCAACAATGCTTTGAACAAGTGGATGTCTTACTACATCTGCTGACGTAAGTCTGCAAACTGAAATCCCATTAACCTCTTCGAGTAAATCTGCTGCTTCAATAAGTCCACTCATTTGTCCGAAAGGCAAATCTATTTGTGTTACATCGCCAGTCACCACCATCCTTGATCTCTCACCTAACCTGGTAAGAACCATTCTCATTTGTGCTGGTGTAGTGTTTTGAGCTTCATCAAGAATCACAAAGGATTCTTCCAAAGTTCTTCCTCTCATATAAGCCAAAGGAGCGACTTCAATCACGTTTTTTTCTATAAGTAAATTAGTTTTTTCTTGTCCAAGTAAAGAGTGGAGAGAATCATATAAAGGCCTTAAATAAGGATCCACCTTTTGCTGCAAGTCTCCAGGTAAAAAGCCCAATCTTTCTCCAGCTTCAACTGCAGGTCTTGTCAAAATAATTTTCTCAATTTTTCTCTCTGTAAGCATTCGCACAGCTAATACAGTTGCTAAGAATGTTTTGCCTGTTCCTGCTGGTCCTAAAGCAAAAGTGAGATCACTTTTTTCCATAGCCTCTACATAAAATTTTTGCCGAATTGTTCTTGGTCTTAAAAGATTGCCTCTTTGACTTCTAGCTAAAACTTTATTTGTTGATTTGGCGTGATCATTTTTTTTACCATTATCCAATGCTTTAGCCGCGGCATGTAAATCAACGGCCGAAACAATTTGTCCTTCTTCCCAAATTGGTCTAACTAATTCAACAATTGCTGCAGCTCTCTCTAATTGATAAGAATTTCCTTTTATTTCAAGTTGCAATCCCCTTAAGGAAAAAGCAGCTCCTGTAAGGTTTTCCAATCTATGCAGTGTTGACTGACCAGATCCTGATAAGGCAGTAGCAGCATCGGAATCAGGTAGATCTATGCAGAAGCGTCCCTCAGTGGTTGCTTCAGACATAAATTTTCTTGAAGTTATAGATATTCATCAAAACTTCTTATTAAGAAGTTTCCGATGCAGCTGCATCTTTTTTCTTTGCTGATCTTTCTTTTTCTTGTTTTTGCTTACCTAGGACTTCAGCTGGACGAACTTTCTTTTCAAGGAGTCCACCTTTTTCTAATAAAGTTCTCACCACATCGGTAGGCTGGGCACCTTGTCCTAGTCGAGTTCTCAAAGCCTCTGTATCTAATCTAGTTTCTTTGGTTCTTGGATTGTAAAAGCCTAATTCTTGTAGGGGGCGGCCATCTCGCCTTGAAGTGCTATTACAGGCAACCAAACGAAAACTGGTTTCACGCTTTTTACCAAACCGCTTAAGGCGGAGCTTGATCATCTTCGATTTATTTGTAAGTGGAATGAACTCAAAAGTTCTTCATTTAATAATACTCCACAGATGATTAATTTAGCCTTTTGTTATCTCTAAAGATCACCAAAACCTTTCTTTTTCTTAACTGGTCGCTGTCTTCGTGGCGCAGAGATTGGACCTCCTCTTCCTTTTCTTGACTGATATGGATTAGCACCTACTGAAGGCATGCCAGGGATTCCTCCCATTCCAGGAAGTCCTCCATCCATGCCAGGAAGGCCTCCTCCACTAGACATCTGCTTCATCAAGCCTCGCATCCTCTGAAAATCGGCAAGAACCTTGTCTACGTCTGCTGGCTGATGTCCACTCCCACTCGCAACTCTCCGACGTCTTGATGGTTGTGCTGCCAACAATTCAGGTTTATTCCTCTCCTCTACTGACATTGAATCAATCATTGCCTCGATTTTTTTAAGCTGATCTTCTCCACTTTTAATCATTCCATCATCAATTTTATTCATCCCAGGAATCATTTTTAGCAGCCCGCCTAAGGAGCCCATTCGCTTTATCATCCTCATCTGTTTTACGAAATCCGAAAAATCAAAAGTTGCTTCTTGAAGCTTCTTTTGCATGATTTCCGCATCAGCAATTTCCACTTCTTTCTGTGCTTTTTCAACAAGAGTTAAAACATCGCCCATCCCTAAGATTCTGCTAGCCATCCTCTCGGGATAAAAAGGTTGCAATGCCTCAACTTTTTCTCCCGTCCCTATAAATTTGATTGGTTTCCCACTGATTTTTCTAATAGAAAGAGCAGCTCCACCTCTAGAGTCTCCATCAAGCTTTGTTAGAACCGCGCCTGTTATGCCTACTTTTTCATGAAAACTTCTGGTAATATCTGCGGCCTCTTGGCCAATCATTGAATCAACTACTAATAAAACTTCATCGGGTTGAACGGCCTCTTTAATTCGAACCATCTCTCCCATCATCTCGGTATCAATTTGAAGCCGCCCAGCAGTATCTACAAGAACTGTGTCAAATCCTTCTTCCCTTGCTTTTTCCAAACCTTTTCTTGCAATCTCCTCAGGCTTTGAATTTGAACTTAAATTAAAAACCTCCACATCAATTTGATTTCCCAAAGTTACCAATTGATCAATAGCTGCTGGTCTGTATGTATCAGCAGCGACAAGCAATGGCTTTTGATTTTTTTCTTTAAGAAGCAATCCAAGTTTTGCTGTGGCTGTAGTTTTTCCAGCGCCCTGAAGTCCAGCCATTA
>QCJG01000016.1 GCA_003216175.1 Prochlorococcus sp. AG-409-A10
ATGCACCTCTGCGTAATTAGGTTTGATTTCAATTGCTTTGCGGTATAACAATTCTGCTTCTTGTAATTGTCCAAGATCATTCAATATGACTCCCAGATTGGAATAAGCTTCAGCATAATCAGGTTTGATTTGAATTGCTTTGCGATAAGACAATTCTGCTTCTTGTAATTTGCCAAGATCTCTTAATAGATTTCCCAGGTTGGAATGCGTATCTGCGAAATCGGGTTTGATTTCAATTGCTTTGCGGTATAACAATTCTGCTTCTTGCAATTTGCCAAGATCTCTTAATAGATTTCCCAGGTTGGAATGCGCATCTGCAAAATTAGGATTAAGATCAATTGCTTTGCGAAAGGATATTGCTGCTTCTTTTAATTTGCCAAGACCTTTCAATATGACTCCATAATTAGAGAAAACCCTTTCATCTTTAAATCCTTGATTTATGAAATATTGATAATACTTTGCTGCTTCTGAAATATTACCTTTTAGATGTAACTGAATTGCTTGATTAATTAGTTGTTCTTTAGAAGGTTTGCTAATCTTATTGCTTTTCTTTTTAGACTTTTGCTGTTCTCCAAAAACGCTCATATTTACAACTTTCAGGGCCTTTTCTTTTCTTCGATAATACTATCCTCCTCACGAACTTGATAAGAATACTTTGCCTTCATTAATTAGGCTGGGGATTATCTTCTTACAAAGGGAAGTAATTAGTTCGGATCCATTATTCCTTAGGCTTTTTTTAACTTTATACTCTGATTTTTCAACAGCCAGCTATGCATTAGCTCTTAGTAGAATTACTGTAATCTCTTGGTATCACTTTAGCTTGAGTACGCTCCCTGCAAGATTCGAACTTGCGGCCCACTGCTTAGAAGGCAGTTGCTCTATCCAGCTGAGCTAAGGGAGCTAGAGTAGATTTTAAGAAAAAGACAAGAAGGCAAGCTCTTTCCCAAAAAACTAACTATTTAAGACTACATACTCATGTAGCCCGCCACAAGCAGAATTAAGCAGACCAAAATAGTTTGTTTGGCTTCCAAAAAAAGTCGACTCTTTTACACAGATAGAAAAAAGAAATTCATATCTTAGAAATTAAGCATTTGTAGTTTTTTAGAGTAATTTTTCTGTTTTTCTGGCTTCTTTAATTTTTATTAGGCTTTCTTATGGCTTGATAATTAATTCTACTACTTGTGATGACTAGGTCTTATCTTGGATATATAGAAATTGTAGAGATGATTTCAAGAAGATTGTCCAAGTCACAAAAAGCTGAGATTTTAGAGGCCTATAGGGCAGGTGATAATACCAATCTCATAGCAAAAAATTATAATTGCACTCCCAATACTATAAATAGAACAGTTAAAACCTTATTATCAGAAAATGAATATACACTTTTAAAGAAAAAAAGGGCAAAGATTAGCAATAAAAACGAAAAATTGGTAAATAATAAAACTGTAAAAGAGAAGAAGGAAGATTTAGAGAAGGCAACTTCATTAATTTCAATTAAAGATAAAGTTCAAGAAGAAGATTTAAGTGAAAAATACAATGAAGGTTCACATGAGTCTGAGTTTGATGAGATTGTTCCTTTAGCTCTTCTCGAAACTGATGATTTAAGAGGAGATTCAAAATCTGAAGATATAACAACTAAAAAGCCTAATATTGCTGCTAGCAATCAAGACTTTGATAATAATTTTGAGGAAATAGCTCCCCTGAACTCTAGTTTTGATTTTGATCTAAATAAGCAAAAATCAGATTTTCAGATACTTAATTATGAAAGCCTCCCTGAAAGCGTTTATATGATTGTTGATAAAAAAGTTGAGCTTGACTTACAACCTATTTCTGATTTACCAGAATGGAGCTTTCTACCGGAAAATGAATTAAAAAGAAATGCAATTTTATTATTTTTTAATCAACGTTCTGCAAAAAGAATTTGTTCAAGAAATCAAAGAGTTATTAAGGTTCCAAATACAAGCATTTTTAAGCTTTCAAAATCATATTTAATTTCAAAGGGTATTACTAGATTAATTCTTGAAGATTTAATAATTGGTTTGGATGATTAGTTATTATAAAAGTTAATTTTTTTTATCATTTTTAATCATTAGTACTGAAGTTATACCTCCAGACATTAATCCTAAACTAAATGATGTGCCAATTAAGAAACCAATAGGAAGAGCTACAGTTTTATTAATTAGAAAATCTAAACTATATTTTTTCCCTAGATTTTGTGACCCAAGACAAAGGAAAAAAATTAATAATATTGCTGTGGCAATATTTAGTGTTAAAAGTTGTAATCTCAAAAACATTTAGTAAATTTCTCTAATTAAAATTTAGTTTTAATTAGCTTTGATTGAAAATGTTTATTTGTCAAGCTTCTTATGTAATTTGGAATAAAGCCATTTTTTTTCATAGCCTGTTTCTTCTGCGACTTTTCGAGCTGCAATATTAGACTTCTCACCTTGATTGATTAATATATTGAGTTTATTTAATGCTTCAGATTCACTTATTCTATTTTTTGGTTTATTATTATTCCCTCCTAGAACTATTGTGAATTCTCCTTTTGGCTTGTTTGAAATAAAATAGTTTATTACTTCTTCAATTGTTTTTCCGATTGACTCTTCATATCTCTTTGTAAGTTCTCTAGCGATTTGAATAGGGCGTTCTTTACCGCAAGAAATAGATAAATCTTCTAAAAGTCTTATTAATTGATGTGGTGATTCATATATTACTGTCGTTCTATATTCTTTAGAAATATCTTCCAAACGTTTCTTCCTTAGGCTTGGTTTTTTTGGCAGAAATCCTTCAAAGCAAAATCTTTCTGAGGGTAATCCACTTATTACTAATGCTGTAGTTGCTGCGCAAGGCCCAGGTATGCAAATCACTTCATAACTATTGGACCTAGCAGCATGCACAAGTTCTTGTCCAGGATCATTTATCCCTGGTAAGCCAGCATCACTAATTAAAGCAAGACTTCCACTACTTTCTAAAATTTCTAGTAATTGAGATTGACGACTTTTGAAATTGTGTTTGTGATAGCTAAGGAGTGGTACTTTAGATTTTATTGTTTTCAATAATTGTCCACTTCTACGAGTATCCTCACAGGCTATTAGTGAAACATTCTTGAGAATGGACTTTGCCCTTGGAGATAAATCGCCTAAGTTACCTATTGGCGTACCTACTATGTAAAGAGTACCTGGACAAGGTTCTGATCTTTCTTGTTGAAGTTGCTGGTGATCACCGTTTGAATCCATTATGTCAATTGATCTTGTTGTGCCTGAAGAGGTCGAATTAACAACTTTATTGGAAGAGCTTAGAAAGCTTAGCTGGGCTTCTGCTGATGTTTTGATGGCATATGCTAGAAACGAAGAGCCTCCTTATGGATTTCCAAAATATTTAACTGTAGAAGAAGGAGGTGACGGACCAGTATCAGCAGCTGACATGGCAGTTAATGAATTATTAATCTCTGGATTGAAGGATAATCTCAATTTTAAAGAATGGGATATTTTAAGTGAAGAAACTTCTAAGGAAAAAACTTTTCAGCAAGATACTTTAAAAAAAGATTGGTGTTGGATTCTCGATCCACTCGATGGGACAAAGGATTTTCTTCAAGGGTCTGAAAACTATGCAGTTCATATCGCTTTGGCATATAAACAAAAGCCAAAAATTGGGATAGTTTTGATTCCTGAAAAGAATGAATTATGGTTTGGAATTGTTGGAATTGGTGCATGGTTTGAAAATCGTGATGGCTTTAAAAAACACTTTTCTTTTAGTAAAAGGTTGGATATCTCGAAATTGGTTCTAGTTTCAAGCAAAAATCATCAACAATCAATACTTAAAAACTTGCTATCAACTTTGTGCTTTTCTGAGATAAAAAAAATAGGCAGTGTCGGTTGTAAGGTGGCCTCAATTTTGAGAGGAGAAGCAGATGTTTATATTTCTCTATCTGGAAAAACTTCCCCAAAGGATTGGGATATGGCTGCTCCACATGCACTTATTGAGGCGGCTGGTGGAAAGTTCTCTCATGCAGATGGAACAAATTTGATTTACCAAAAAACAAATTATTCTCAGTCTGGTTGTTTAATTGCAAGCCATGGGAAATCGCACAAAAAGATTTGCCAAAAAGCTATGGAGTTTTTTTCTTTGGAAGAACCTAAATATATAGTTTAATTATTAATTAAGAGGGGCAACAGGAGTTGGAGTTGGCTCAGGGTAGTTGTTCATTCCACCATTTTGAGATACTCCTCTTAAAGTTAGGTTAATGCGCCCTCGATTATCTATTTCTCTTACCCTTACCGTCACTTGGTCTCCAACTTTTACAACGTCTTCAACTTTTTCAACTCTTGCTTCAGATAATTGAGAGATATGGATCATTCCTTCTTTCCCTGGAAGGATTTCAACAAATGCGCCAATAGGAATGATTCTTGTAATTGAGCCAGGGAAAATTTCTCCTTCATGTACTTTTCTAGTCAAACCTTCAATAATTCTCTGGGCTTCTTCTGCCGCAGCTCCATCATGGGATGCAATAGTGACAATCCCTCCATCTTCTATATCGATTTTTGTGTTAGTTCTTTCTGTGATTCCTTTTATTGTTCTGCCTCCAGGGCCAATCACAGTCCCTATAAGCTCTGGATCAATTCTAAAGCTTAATAATCTTGGGGCATGAGGAGATAAATTTTCCTTGGGTGTTTCAATTGCCTCCAGCATTTTCCCTAATATGTGAGTCCTCGCAGGAAGTGCCTGATTAATAGCTTCCCCAATTGTCTCAATTGGAAGTCCAGTTATCTTCATATCCATTTGCAAGGCAGTAATCCCTTTCTCTGTCCCTGCAACTTTGAAATCCATATCACCAAGAAAGTCTTCAATTCCTTGAATATCAGTTAATATCCTAACCTCATTACCCTCTTTGATGAGTCCCATAGCTGCTCCACCTACAGGGGCTTTTAAGGGGACTCCTGCATCCATAAGTGCAAGTGTACTCCCACATACTGAAGCCATAGAAGTAGATCCGTTTGAACTAAGGACTTCGCTAACAACTCTTAAAACATAAGGGAAAGTATCTTTCGCTGGGAGTACAGGTAATAGAGCCCTTTCTGCTAAAGCTCCATGGCCAACCTCTCTTCTCCCAGGAGTTCTCATTGGTCTAGTCTCTCCAACTGAGTAGGGTGGAAAATTGTAATGATGAATGTAAGTCTTATCAGTGTTGGGGTTTAAATCGTCCATTTCCTGCGCATCACTTGGAGTGCCTAATGTCGCAGTAGAAAGTACTTGAGTTAAACCTCTTTGAAATAACGCTGATCCATGAACTCTGTTAGGTAAAACTGCAGCATCAGCATCAATTGCTCTTACTTCATTTAATTCTCTTCCGTCTACCCTTTTCCCTTCCTTAATTATCTGATCTCTCATTAACTTTTTGGTTAAAGCTTTATAACTATTTTCTAGTAGTTTGTTATTTAAAGAAAGAGATTTTTTTACTGCATTATCTTCTTTTAGTCCATCAATTTTTGAAGCAATACTTATCTTTATTTCTTCGATTTTATTGTCTCTATCTTCTTTTGTTTGATCAAATTTTTTAAGAACCTCACTAATTGATTTTGTACAATTTTTATCTAAATAGTTTGATATTGTCTCATCAATTTTAGGTGCTTCAGGTATCTCTTGCTTGATTCCGGATTCTTTTAAAACTTCTTTTTGAGCATTTATTAATTCAGTTATAGCTTCGTAGCCAAAATCAATAGCTTCAATAATGTCTTGTTCTGAAAGTTGATTGGCTCCTGCTTCAACCATTACTACTCCGTCTGGAGTTCCAGCGACTACAAGGTCAAGATCACCTCTTTCGATTTCTCGATAACTTGGATTAAGAACAAAGTCATCTCCTAATAGACCAACGCGAACAGCAGCCATTGGTCCTTGAAAAGGAATACCTGCCATTAATGTTGCCATTGATGCTCCAGTTACAGCTAGAACATCTGCTGGAACTCTTTCATCTAAAGAAAGACATGTCGCAACTATTTGGATGTCGTCTCTCATCCAACCAGGGAAAAGAGGTCTCATTGGACGATCAATAAGTCTTGAGATCAAAGTCGCTCTTTCAGGTGGTCGACCTTCACGACGCATAAAACTTCCAGGAATCCTTCCTGCTGCATATAATCTTTCTTCGTAATCACACATTAAAGGTAGGAAATCAACACCCTCTCGTCCTGTAGATTTTGTTGCTGTTACTAGAACGGAGGTGTCTCCACACTCAATCATTACTGAACCACCAGCTTGTGGAGCAAATCTCCCTGTAGTGAGCTTTATCTCTCTACCATCGAAGGAAACGGATTTTGTCTGACCTTGCACGTGACTTTATAGCTTTTTGTCTTTAGACATTCTTACACTTAATGGGACTAATTGAGTAAAAATCTCGATAGATTTGTTTCCTAGAGGAAACATTTACCTCAATTACATAAACTAAAAAAAAAAAAATAGTGGGAGATATAATCTTTCCCACTATTTGGTATAAATGAATTTGCTGTTAGCTTTTACCAGCTTGATTTTACTACTCCAGGCAATTCTCCGTTATGAGCTCTTGATCTAAGTTGATTTCTGCATAAGCCAAAATCTCTATAAACCCCTCTTGGTTTGCCTGTCGCCCAACAACGATTTCTAATTCTATTTGGTGCACAATTTCTAGGCAAAGCTTGAATCTTTCTATGGATTTCTAGTCTTTCCATAGGATCTTTTGCTGATTTGAAAGCATCAATAAGAGTTTTACGCTTCTCTGCGTATCTTTCTACAAGTTTTTTGCGCTTTACATCACGCGCTATCATTGACTTTTTGGCCATTAAGGGGCTTATTCAACAAATTTGTAACTCATTTTAACTCCTTGCCTGTTCGTTTAAGAAATTGCAGGAAATTTATTTTCAAAATATTTTTTTCAAGGTATAAGTTATAAATGATTTTACTTTTCTATCTGTGAACAAATTGTTGAACTAGAGATAGCTGAGTTGTATCGCGGATTATCAAAACAATACTTAGACCTACAAGTAAAACAAATCCAGATTGCATAAAAGCCAATTGAATTTTTTCTGGAACTGGCTTTCCTCGTAGACTTTCTAGAATGAGAAGAACTAGTTGCCCTCCATCCAGAAGTGGTAACGGTAACGCGTTAAGAACTGCAAGATTAATTGAAACCAAAGCAGAAAAAAGTACAAGACCTGAGCCACCTTGTTCTGAAAGCTGAGCGCCAATTTCAACAATTTTGACTGGCCCACTTAACTGTTGAGCAGTTGAAGAGAAATTAGTTATCAAACTTTTATAGCCAATAACTGTTCGACTTAGTAATTCAAAAAATTGTGTATTTGAGCTGTTAACTATTTCACCAATATTCTTCGCTTTAGATAATTCATTTGGAAGATTTGGTTGCAATTGAGCCCCTATCCTTCCATTGCCTTCATTTTCAGCAGGTATTATAGAAATTGTTTCGCTCTCTCCTTTATTAACTCTCTCAAATAGTAATTTTTCCCCAGATGATTTTTGAATGATATTGACTAAATTCATAATTCCCTCTTTGCCGCTGCCTAATACTTGACCATTTACGCTCATTATTCGATCTCCAGCTACTAGTCCTGAATTAAAAGCAGGTTCATCTGGCTGAATCCCCATGATTATTACTCCTGGCTCAGGTTGATTGGGGATTCCTACAAAGCTTGCTTGACCAATAAGTACTATCCAAGCAAGTAATAAATTTGCTATTACTCCCGCTGAGATGACTATTGCTCTTTGGTGAATTGGCCTATTCTTTAAAAGATTTGGGTCATTGGGTTGAACTAGTGAATCTGTTTCTTCATCAGGGAAGGAGACGAATCCCCCCAAAGGAAGAGATCTAAGTGAATAAGTAATTCCATTTATTTCCTTTTTTAAAAGAGCTGGTCCAAAACCAATTGAAAAACCACTGACTTTGATCTTTTGAAGTACAGCTGCTAAAAAATGACCAGCCTCATGAAAAAAAATCAAAAGGCCAAGTACAGCTATAGATAGGAGAACGTTCATTAATTAGTCTTTGATTGAGTTATTCTGGCTGTAATTTGTTCGAACCGAAGTAAGGTATTAAGGCTTTTGGTAAATTGATACTTCCATCAGATTGTTGACCATTTTCTAAAATCGCAGCCATAGTGCGACCTATCGCTAACCCACTTCCATTTAAGGTATGCAAAAGGATATTTTTTTTATTGTTATCTTTTGTTCTTATTGAGGAACGTCTGGCTTGAAAATCCCCACAATTACTACAACTAGATATTTCTCTAAAGGTATTTGCACCTGGAAGCCAAACCTCCAGATCATAAGTTTTCTTTGCTGAGAAACCTAAGTCTCCTGTGCAAAGCTGAATTACTCGATAAGGTAGTTCGAGTTCTCGTAACACAGATTCTGCATCAGATGTGATTTGTTCTAAAGCTTGTTCAGATTTCTCTGGATTAGAAAACCAATACAGTTCAACTTTATTGAATTGATGAAGTCTTATTAGGCCTCTTGTATCCCTACCGTAACTTCCAGCTTCTCTTCTAAAGCACGGGCTATAAGCTACGTATCTCAATGGCAGCAAATCTTTAGGGATGATCTTGCCACGATGGAGAGATGTTATTGGAACTTCGGCAGTAGGAGTTAGCCATAAATCATCATCAGCACATCGAAAACTTTCTTCTGCAAATTTTGGTAGCTGACCTGATGCAGTAAGACTAGTTGTGTTTACAAGAGCTGGAGGAAGAACTTCTAAATATCCTTTCTTAACATGTAAATCAAGCATGAAATTAATAAGTGATCTCTCAAGTTTTGCAGCTTGGTTGAAAAGGGTTACAAATCGACTTTTTGCTATTACTGAAGATCTCTCACTATCCCAAAGGTTTAATTGATTAGCAATTTCCCAATGTTCTTTTAAATTATTCCCTGAAATATGTTCTCCCCATCTTCTTATTTCCTTATTATCTTTTTCGTCTTTCCCTTTTATAGAATCCTTTTCTGGAATGTTAGGTAAGCAAAGGATTTGTTCATTTAATTTTTTTGAAATCGATTTTTCTTCCTCTTCAATAATTCCAACTTGTTTTTTGATTTGATTGCCCTCAATGCGAAGATTTGAAATCTCTTCAGAATCTTGAGAAAGACCTTGTTTTATCTTTTGTCCAACCTCTTTCCCAATTGCATTCCCTTTAGCTTGTAAAGAATTTCTCTTTTCTTCAAGCTCTTTAAGATCTTTGCAGAATTTTTGAAGAGGTTCTAAATCAACATCCAACCCTCTCGCTTTAAGCCCTTCCGAAATTAAATTAGGATTGTCTTTTAGTAGTCTCTGGTCTATCACTATCGAAATATTGAATTCCTTTTAGCCTAATCGTTAATTGTTCATAAAAATAATTGCACTCCTTAATTTCTTCTAAATCAAAAACTATTTTTGAATAATTAAAATAAAAAAAAGAAAATTCTAGAAAAGTTTTGGAGATGAAGCTCTTGCTCTACCGCTAGAAGCCCATTCTCTAAGAGATTCAAGTTGTTCTCTTGCAGTTCTAGAAAGAGGAACTAATTGACTTGTGGCGAGTATCAAATCTCCTTCAAGAAGCTCTCTTTTCTCTGCAAATGCAAAGTACATTGCCTCTATGACTGATTGCTCTAATTCTGCTCCAGAGAATCCTTCTGTTCTATCAACAGCAGCATTTAAATCAATTTTTAAATTAGGTCTACGCTTTTGAAGATGTAGTTCAAGAATGCTATGCCTTTCGTTTCTTGAAGGCAATTCCAGCATGAAAATTTCATCAAATCTTCCTTTCCTTAGCAGCTCACCAGGAAGCTTATCTATTCCATTTGCAGTAGCTACAAGAAAAACAGAAGAAGTTTTCTCTGACATCCACGTGAGAATATTTGCAAGCACTCTTTGACTCGTTCCACCGTCACTTCTCCCATCTCCACCAAAAGCTTTGTCAATTTCGTCAATCCATAAAATGCAAGGAGCCATAGCTTCAGCTCGCTGAATGGTCTCTCTTGTACGTGCTTCACTGGCTCCTACTAACCCAGCAAATAATCTCCCTACATCAAGTCTTAACAAGGGCATAGACCAGCTATTTGCTATCGCCTTCGCTACTAGAGTTTTTCCTGTCCCTTGAGGACCAACTAATAAAACCCCTTTAGGTAAAGGTAATCCAAAATCTTTTGCTTCTTCGGAGAAGGCTTGTTTTCTTTGCTTCAACCAATCTTTCAATATTTGTAAACCACCAACATCATTTGGCGACTTATTTGTTTTGCAATATTCCAGTACTTCGCTTCGCGCAATAGATTGGCGCTTCTCTTCCAGTACTTCTAATAAATCTTCTTTACCAATTTGACCTCTTTGAGCAAGAGCTCTAGCTGCTACTTTACGGATCCTTGATTCACTTAGCCCCCCGCATGCATTTGTAAGTTCCTTAAGAACGCTTTCGTCTAATTGAGAATTACTAGCTTCAGCAATATTTGATAAAAGTGTCTTGATTTCATTTTCCTTGGGTAGGGGTAGATCAAGAATCGTTAGGTCTTCTTCTAAATCATTTGAGGGGCTCCATAGTCCAGAACTTATAATTATTGAATGAGGCTTTGAACGAAGATTAATAGTTAAATTTTTTAGCATTCTTAGAATGCCTGGATCTTCACAAAAATGATGAAAATCTTTTAATAATAGGATGGTTGGAGAACTTGCATCCAGTTTTTTGATCCATTCAAGTACGGCCATTGGCTGCCTAGAGCCAAGATTATTGGAATTAAGAACATTACTTATTCCATCTATGTAATCCCATGTCGCTAGTCTTCTTGGAGCAAGCCTTTTAGTCGCATTTTTTAAAAGAGTTTCAACCCTTTCTTCTTCATTACTTCTTATCCAAATAATAGGAGTTCGCGCTCGAATTAGCAGGTCAAGTTGTTCTTCCCAATTAGGCATAAGTTATAGATTTGTTTCTAGATTAATCTGAATTTAAATAATAAGTTCCTCTTAAAATTATTTATTACTTTTTGGTTCAAAGGGTAATCTCTCTGAATCCCCTATTACTTCTGAAGCAACAGAAATAGAGGGTTTATCTTGTTGTTTCAGTTGATCGTCAAGTATTTTCTGTAAATTGTCTGGTAGGGCTTCTCTGCTAAGAAGAAATGTTTGTAATCCTTGAAAGATATTTGCAATGACCATATAAAGCAATACACCAGCAGGTAAAGGAAAGAATAAAAACATTCCAGTAATCATTACCGGAGTTATTTTATTTGCAGTTGATTGTTGTTTATTTACTGGCATTCCTCTTCCAGAGAGCACCTGAGAAATGACAAGTGTTAAGCCGAAACCTGCAACCAAAATGGCAATATCCCAATGAATTGAACCATCTACATAAAAACCAACATTTCCAAGTGCTTTTATAAATAAAAAGCCGCTTTTAGCCGCCAAACCAGGAATCTTTGCTTCTACCGTCGCATCACCAGGATTAAGTGCATTTACAGTCCCATCAGATGAGACTTTTACAATGTCTTCTCCTTTCGTGACTTTCCAAGAAGGAGAAAACTTCGATCCATTTTCATATTTCTGTAATTCGTTGATATATGAGTCTCCACTTAAAGTTTGTAAATTGATTTTAACGGAATCACCTGAACCGATCTTTGTGCCGCCAGGAAGAGATGCGATAACAGGAAAGTGATTCTTTTCAGTTATAAATATGGAATGTTTTGCTGTCTTGAAAGGTTTTGGCTCAACTGCTGCTATTTGGTCTGATGGAACAACTTTGATATTGACAAGATAAGGTACATCAGCAAAAGGTGAACCTCGCAAAGTTGCAAATAGCGCAAATAAAATTGGCATTTGGACAAGTAGAGGAAGGCAACCAGCTAAAGGGCTACCGAATTCACCCATTAATTTCCCTAATTCTTCCTGTTGTTTTTGAGGATTACTTGCGTAGCGGCTTTTGATCTCAGCCTGTCTTTTTTGCATGACAGGTTGAGCTATCTTCATTCTTCTTGCGCTTCTAATGGAGCCAGCGCTCAGAGGGAAAAGTGCTAAGCGTATAACTATGGTTAATGCGACAATCGCTAGTCCATAACTTGGAACTAATCCGTAGAAAAAATCTAGGATCGGGATAAGTAGATTGTCGGAGATGTACCCGATCACGGTTTTTAAGGTAGAAAGTTTGAGGTAGTTAGGCCATATTGCCTTAGAAGATGTGCTCTTGTCTTAGATATTTGTAAGGGCTCATTAGTTTGAAAAACCCTGAACATCTTTATCGAGCTGATTGGAGGGTGATTTTTCTATTTTTTCTAGAATGTAAGACTCTGTTTCTCGAAAGTTTGGAAGTGATCTCATTTCGAGGCGAGCTCCATCTTTAAGGACTATAACCATATCACCATAAGATCCTAATCCCCTTGGTATGGCTCTGATCTCAGCAATTTGACTATACACAATTTGGGTTTTATCCCTCCCTAGCCAGCCACCGGTAACTGATATTCTACGAGTCGTTATTTTGTATCTAACCCACAAGGCTCTAACCAATGCTCCGAAAGTAAAAGGTAAACCTATCAGTGTTATTCCAGCCATTAAATTTATTATTAGGTCACCGCTGGCTGGACCACCTTCGTAAAAAATGTCTTCATTGGGACTAATTGTCATTTTGTTATTCCAGCCTTAATGAGTAGTTTGTCACATTCTTTAAGCAGATTGCTTTCGGAATTTTTCATGCAGGAGGGTTTCAAGGAAATAAAAGCCCATATTTCTTTATCAACGCATATATTAGAAAGTCTGCATGACAAATGTTGGTGGAATAACCGTCGTAGCTTATTTCTTGTAACTGATTTTTTACTTACTTTATTACTTATTGATATGGCACATTTTATATGAGGCCTGATCTTTGAGTTGATTGATTTGACTTGGAGTTTTGTATTTGCGTTTGTAACTCTTAGAACCATTGAAGGACCGTAGAACCTTGAGCCCTCCTTATAGATGAAGTCAAAACATCTATGACCTTTTAGTCTCATATGTTTTGGCAAAACCATTTGAAGAAACTTTTGTTGTAAGTATCTTTATTTGAAAGCCTTTTTAGACAGTTAGTCGAGCTCTTCCACGTTTCCTACGAGTTCTTACTACTCTTCTTCCAGTATGAGATCTCATTCTCACTCTGAAACCTGAAACTCTTTTCCTTTTTCTACTAGTTCCTCCAAAAGTCCTTTTTGTCATTTCTATTTATGCTCGTATTGGATTTAGATATAAATGATAATTTATCAGTTCACTGAACGTCTATGTTCCATGTCCCTAAATATGTTGAGATAGGAATTTCATCAGTATTTTGGGATAGCGCTCGGAATTGAAACATACCTCTTTTTCTAGGATTGAAAAGTTTCATTAGTACAGCGTAATTATCCTTATTATTTGGGATTGGTTGTTCTGGGATGATTTCAATAATAGTTTGTTTATCATTAACCTCAATTAATGAAGGAATGTTTTCTAAACAACGAGTCCTTTCGGTATAGCCACCAACTTTTACTTTACAGAGGCTTAATTTTTTTGTTTTGATTTTTGCATCAAAATAATCAGGGACTGCAATCGTCAATTTTTCAATATCTTCTTTTCTTTCTTTACCTCTAAGGAAGAAGTAATAAGTAGCTCTTGCATTCCTCTCAGAGGAGGATTGATAATATTTAAGTCTTTTATATCCAGGCTCTGGATCCCATTGGTATTCAAAGAATCCTTGTGATGCCAAAGATTGTGGGGCTAAAATAGAAGCCCCTGTTCCCAATAAAAAAGCTGAAAATCCAATAAAAATAGTTTTATTGAAGGTTGATAATAATTTCCTCTGGAACATAACTTGAGATTTTCAGAAATATGAATCACTTGAATATTTTCAAGTGCATTTGCATGATCTTGAATGAATATAAGCGGTTGTCGGAAAAAAATCTTTATTTATCGGTCTGGACGCAAATTTTTTGCTTTACGAAGATAAGGATTTTTGGGCAATTGCTTGTTTGGTAAAGAAACGTAAGCAAGCAAACGAATACATTTAGGTAAGTCGTTTTTAACAAACATTTGCTGGCAGTCTAAAAGTGCGATTTTTTCCCAGCCTGCGTTTTTTCTAGCAATAGAAGCAGGAAAACAAGCATCTAAGTCTGAGGTTACGGAGAAAGTAACAGAAATAATTTGATCAGGGATCAAATTATTTCTAGAAACTAATTCTAATAGCAATTCCTCTACCGCCGAAGTGATTGACTCAACAGAATTGTTTTCACAAGTCGTTGCTCCTCTCAAAGCACACAAATAGGTGAATTCATTTTGAAAATTCATGGCTTATAGAGCCAAAGGATCTGACCATTTCCCTCCAACTCTAGGTTTAATGCATTTAGAAGATTGTGGATTAATTTCCCTCCTGGTAAAAACCCTAATAATTTCTTTTTGGTCTTTCCAAAAGTAATAGGTTTTGTTTTTTCATCTAGGTTTGCAATTTTTATAGCAAGTAATTTTGCGTCATTTTCATCACCAATCTCATCCACCAGTCCAAATTCTTTGGCTTGCTCTCCGGTAAAAACTCTTCCATCGGCAAAACTCTTAACAAGTTCTGGGGTTAAATTTCTACCTTTTGAAACTGCCAATACAAATTGTTCGTAACTACTATCAATCAGGGACTGTAAGAGAGATCTCTCTTCTGAAGATAAGGGGCGATCAGGGGAAAGAATGTCTTTATAAATCCCACTTTTTATAGTCTCGAATTTAATACCAACCTTTTCTAATAACTTAGATAGATTGTTTCCTCTTAAAATCACACCAATAGAACCTGTTATGGTTCCTGGATTGGCAACAATTTTTTCAGCACCTACCCCTATATAGACCCCGCCTGAAGCTGAGATATTGCCAAAACTAGCTACGACATGACAACCTTTTTCTCTTAGCCTCAAGAGAGCACTATGGATTTCTTGGCTATCACCAACTGTTCCCCCAGGGCTATCAATGCGAAGTAATAGAGCTGGAAACTCTCTTTCCTCAATTTGCTTTAATGCTTTTAGAACATTTTTTCGAGTTTCTGAATTGATAGGACCTTCAATACAGACTCGTGCCATCCTTTTTTTTGATTTTCGTCTCAAGGGCCAAATCATTCAAATTATGCATAACTTTATTGATCTTAAAAAGGAGATTGCTTTCTGACCTTATGTTTGTCATTTGGAATTGGTTTTTGATGATTTTGCCGTTCGCTCTTTGGGGTACCTCAATGGCGGCGATGGCACCTTTGGTTAATGCAGCGGGGCCTGAGATTGTTGCCTCACTAAGGCTTTTGCCCGCAGGCCTATTGGTTTTAGCTTCAGTCCCTTTCTTGAAGAGGAGTTGGAATATTGCAAAAGATGATTTGGTGTGGTTTTTAGTATTTACTTTGATTGATGCAACCCTTTTTCAAATTTTTCTAGCCAAAGGGTTAATGGAAACAGGAGCAGGATTAGGTTCTGTTCTTATCGATTCCCAACCTTTGATGGTCGCTTTGTTAGCAAGAATTTTGTTTGGAGATGCAATAAATCCAATTGGATGGATTGGATTGGTGCTTGGCTTAGTTGGCATAATTTGTCTTGGAGTCCCCACTGAGTTGCTAGGGAATTGGTTTTTGCTTGGCAAATTTGAATCAGGAAGTGATTTTTTAAGTCATGGAGAAGTATGGATGATATGCGCAGCGACATCGATGGCTATGGGAACGGTTCTTATTCGATTTGCTTGCAGAAAAAGTGACCCTGTCGCTGTAACAGGATGGCATATGGTTTTAGGAAGTTTTCCTCTTCTGGTGTGGCATTTGTTTGATAAAAATTGGCCATTAGTTCCAGATTGGTCTGCTTTTGAATGGACTTTGATGTCTTATTCAAGTTTGTTTGGTAGCGCACTGGCTTATGGATTATTTTTTTGGTTTGCAAGCCGCAAAGAATTAACAAGTTTTAGTACTCTTGCGTTTTTAACACCTGTTTTTGCCTTGATTACTGGCGGAATTTGGCTGGGAGAGAGACTATTTTTTCTCCAGTGGATTGGAGTGGTTTTGGTTTTAATGTCAGTATTATTTGTAAGTCAGAGGAGAAGATTCTGGGGTGATAAAAGCAATAATAAATTTATAAAAGAGGCATAATATAAGTGTTAAACAAGAAATTAAAACTTATTCTTGTAAGTACACCTATAGGTCATTTGGGTAGTGGTAAAGGTGGAGGAGTTGAACTTACTATTGTTTCTCTCATAAAAGGATTAATTTTATTAGGTCATAAAATTATTTTAATTGCACCAAAAGGATCAAAGCTACCTTTTGAAAGTGAATTACTTGAAATAAGATTAATAGATGGAGTTGATCAACCTAGTTGGCAACACCAAAAGAAAACAGATCCAGTCTTAATCCCCTCTAATAGTGTTTTACCAAAATTATGGGAAGATGTAATTGACATAGAAAATGAATCTGATGCGGTTATTAATTTTGCATATGATTGGCTTCCATTATGGTTAACAAAAACTCAACCAAAAAAAATATTTCACTTAATTAGTATGGGAGCTGAATCACTAATAATGAAAGAAATTATTAGTGAAATAAGTCAACTATATCCTTTTCAATTGGCTTTCCATACTAAAAAACAATCTAATGATTATACCCTAAAAACTGATCCAATTGTTGTTGGTAATGGTTTTGATATGGAAAATTATTTGTTCAATGAGAATAAGAATGGACCATTAGGTTGGGCTGGAAGAATCGCACCAGAAAAAGGTTTAGAAGATGCAGTCAAAGTTGCAAATGATTTAGGTGAAAAATTATTAGTTTGGGGACTTATAGAAGATAAAGAATATGCATCAAAAATTGAAAATAGTTACACAAAAGAAATTATTGAGTGGAGAGGATTTCTTCCAACGAATAAATTTCAGGAACAATTAGGACGATGTAGAGCGTTGATAAACACCCCTAAATGGAATGAAGCCTACGGTAATGTTATTGTTGAAGCGATGGCTTGTGGAGTCCCCGTAATTGCTTATGATATAGGAGGACCTGGGGAATTGATAGAAGATGGATTCAATGGTTTTTTGGTTAAGCCCAATGATATTGAAGGATTGATAAAAGCAACAAAATTAATCTCAAAAATCAAAAGAAAAAATTGTAGGGATTGGTTTGAAAAAAACGCCTCTCATAAGGTCTTTGCAGAACGCGTAGAGAATTGGGTTAATAAAGGCTTATATAAAAAATCTCTGAGGACTTTCAAGCTTAATTGATAAGTTTAACGACTCTTTACTCCACTTTAATACAAAGAAGACATGAACTTCTTTGTATTTTATCTATTGGATTAATAATTTTTTTTGCAATTAGGGATAGCAATTTTAGTTGTTGAAACACTACCTTTGGTTGCCGTGGGAAATCTTATTGCTAATGACTTAATTCAAAAGTCTTATGTGATTTTGGTGTATATACCGTTTGGAGACTTGATAAAGAAATTTCTAAAAGATGAACTAAACCAATAAAAAGAGAGGTTATTACTTCTACTTGGAAAAATCTATACTGGAAAGATTTTAGAAAGAACGTCGAATATCTACTGAATCGAATTTATTAAATCTTGTTTGCTACATTTTTCTGGGATGATAACAATTCCTAGATCATCCTGAAGTCTCTCTAAATCAATAACTGAGTCTTCAGCTATTGAACTTATTACATCCTCAAGACTTGCGCCCATGTCATTTGCCATCTCTATCAAGATTCGTAAAGTCTCATCTTTTAAAGAGAGATTTACGTTAATAGAAACGTTTTTACCTGAGCATTTATCTGAGTTCATAAAGAAAATATTAAGATATTGTCGAGCTATTTGGGCCTATTCCTTAAATAGCTTAAGAAAATGACTTTTTAAGGATAATTTTAATTTGTCTTTTCGAAATTTTTAATCTCAGAAAAATGAACAAAAAAAATCTTCCTAAATAATTACTTAGGAAGATTTAAAAAATTTTGTTTAAGGCTTAAAACATTTCCCCTTTTAGTTTCTCAGCCCATCCTGCAAGCCTTTCATCAGTCATGTCTGATTCACTGTCTTCATCAAGAGGTAATCCGCAGAATTCTTCTCCAACTACACTTTTTGACTCGTCAAAGGTGTAATCACCTTTAGAAGTGTACCCAACCATTGAAGCACCTGCTTGCTTGAAATACCTATGAAGTTCTTCCATTGCATCGCAATAGTTTTCGGTATAAGTAGAAGAATCACCTAAACCAAAAATCGCAACTTTCTTACCACTGAGACTTAGCTCTCCAATGTCTTCAAGGATTGAGTCCCAAGCAGTTCCTGATCTCTCAGAGTCTGCACCGGTATTCCATGTAGGGATTCCACAAATAACCCCATCATGTCCGGTTAATTCACTAAGGTCGTCGACGTCTGAAATATCCTTTGGAGCTTCAGCAGAGTCAAGTAAGCCGTGCAGCCTTTCCGCTATATCTTCGGTTTTACCTGTTGTTGTAGCGAAGTAGATTCCTACAGTCATGGAGCAATTTAAAATCATGAATATTTTAAAACAGCTTTGCACATTTAGAGGGAATTTGGTTTTTTTTAAATTTTCTTGTCCATTGAATATTGATTTTTGATACATGAAAAAGTCAATAATCGTTATCTTATTTAGTAGGAAACTCATTTTTCATTTTGGTTTTTTATGATGATCTTCATTCTTAAACGAAGTGAGGTAAAGGATTTGAGGAGAAAATGATTGAAAATTTATAAGAGAAAAAATAAAATGGTAGATATCCTTAATCAAATAGGTTCAAAATATTCAAAAATTACCCAAAGTCTTATTTACAAAAGATCTTTATCTGAAAACATTTGTTGCCAAGAAATTTCAGTTATTTAAAAAGTCAAACTCTAAAATTATAGAGTTTGACTTTAGGATTGTTTAAATTGGTTTAAATTAAAATATTTTTCTAGTTATTTACTTCTTCGTTTCAAGTTGAATCAATTTATAAGTTTGGTCCCATCATTCCAAATCCACTTTGAAGTCCAAAGGAAATTATTACAAAAGTACTTATAGCTAAACCAATCAAAATAGAGGTGTAAAGCCTATTTACCCCATAACCAGCTTCAACAGGATTGAAATCAGCAACTACAAAAGATTTTTTGCTGTATTTGCCTCTATCGCTAAGACCTATAGCACCCAGAGCTGAATTAGGAGTGAGAGTCCCACCTTCATCATCAATGAACCATGGTTTGTTGGAACCATTTGCATTAGTTCCTGACTGAGCAGAACCTACTGGGGCAGCACTATTAATTCGACTGGAATCTTCTTTGAAAAATCTTGGAAACATATAGGTATGCCATAGGCCAATAACTCCTGCCCAAGCAATCATGCTGACCCCAGCAAGTCCAAAAAGGATTTCTTTGAAACCAAATTCCATAAATAAAAACCAATAATTTATAGGCCTGCCATAAGGCAATAAAACTACCTTATCAGAAGTAAAGCTAGAGGCATAAAGGAGTCTTTAAAGCTTCTGAAATTGGATTAATTTGTTACAGAATCCTTAGGGTCTTGTTCTTGAACAGCCTTTTTGGCTCTCATATGCCAGGATTTGTCACATAAATATCCTAGATGGATGAACACACTTAAATTATTGCTGGTTCTTTCTCCAGTTATTTTTACTCTTGCCTTTGCTGATTATTGGTTACGTAGGTGGGGAGTATTTGTCTGGGATAATGGCCCAACTATTAAAAACGAACAAGTTTGGGAAGATACTGCAATTGTTGCTGATAAAGGAAGACCAGCCGGTGGCTACCCAGTT
>QCJG01000017.1 GCA_003216175.1 Prochlorococcus sp. AG-409-A10
TTAAGGAGCAAGATCAGTGGATTACTCCAAATAGTGTCAGAGTTATCTGGCGATGATTACTTTGCTTCTCTTCGTCTTAGAATTTGTGTTTGAAAATTGATTTGAATAGTTTTTTTAAAGAATATGGCTCTAGTACAAGCGGCACCAGGAACTGTTCTAATTACTGGAACAACATCTGGAGTTGGGTTATATGCAACAAAGTCTTTGGTAGAGAGGGGTTGGCGAGTTATTACGGCAAATAGATGTTCTGTAAGAGCTGAAGCTTCTGCATCAGCAGTTGGATTACCTACTAATAGTCCAAGACAACTTAAACATATACAAATTGATCTTGGGGACTTGGATAGCGTTCGAAATGGGGCTAAAAGTCTTCTAGAGGATTTGGAAAATCCATTGGATGCTTTGGTTTGCAATGCTGCTGTGTATCTTCCTCGTTTAAAAAAGCCTTTGAGATCTCCACAGGGATATGAAATATCAATGGCAACAAATCATTTTGGACATTTTTTATTAATTCAGCTGCTTTTAGAAAATCTTAGTAAGTCTGCAAGACCAGTCTGGAAGGGAAGATCTTGGGGAGTGGAATCATCTCGAGTTGTTATTTTAGGAACTGTAACTGCTAACAATAAAGAACTTGGAGGGAAAATCCCAATACCAGCCCCTGCTGATCTGGGAAATCTATCTGGTTTTGAAGAAGGTTTTTGCGACCCTATATCAATGGCTAGTGGCAAACGTTTTAAACCAGGCAAAGCTTATAAAGACAGTAAGTTATGCAATATGATTACAACCCAAGAATTGCATAGGCGATTTAACTCTTCTCCAATTCTTTTTAGTTCTCTATATCCAGGATGTGTAGCTAATACCAAATTATTTAGAAACACTCCTAAATTGTTTCAGTGGTTGTTTCCATGGTTTCAGAAATTAATAACAGGAGGTTTTGTAAGTGAGGCACTTGCTGGCGATAGGGTAGCCCAAGTCGTTTCAGATCCTCAATTTGGTATTTCTGGCGTTCATTGGAGTTGGGGTAATAGACAACGCAAGGATAGACAACAATTTTCACAAGAATTGTCCGATCGAGTGACAGATCCAGTGACTTCTAGAAAAGTCTGGGAATTGTCTATGGAATTAGTAGGTCTGAAATAAACCTTCAACTAGTTATTTAGTCAAATCCAAGTAGATCAAATATTTCACGGTCTTTTAAAGGTTCAGCCTCTAATGGTTCAACATTATCTATCATTTTTTGGGCTAAAGAAAGATATTCATTTTGCACCTCCACTACGCCTTCTTCTTCTGAATCCATCTCGAAAATTGTGCATTTTTTAAGCCTTGATCTGCGGATGGCGTCTACGTTACGAAAATGAGCCATGGTCTTAAGACCTGTTTTTTCATTGAATTTCTCTATCTGATCTAATTCAGCAGAGCGGTTTGCGATTACACCTCCTAGACGAACTTTATAATTTTTTGCTTTGGCATTAATTGCTGCGACGATGCGATTCATTGCAAAAATAGAATCAAAATCATTTGCAGTAACAATTAGACAATAATTTGCATGTTGTAGTGGAGCGGCGAAGCCACCACATACAACGTCACCAAGAACATCAAATATAACTACATCAGTATCTTCTAAAAGATGATGCTCTTTTAATAGTTTGACCGTTTGACCTGTGACATAGCCACCACAGCCTGTCCCAGCTGGAGGTCCACCACTCTCAACGCACATGACGCCATTGAAACCTTTAAACATAAAGTCATCAGGTCTTAGCTCTTCACTATGAAAATCTACTTCTTCAAGGATATCTATTACGGTAGGCACCATCTTGTGCGTAAGGGTAAAAGTGCTGTCATGCTTTGGGTCACAACCAATTTGAAGTACTTTCTTCCCAAGTTTTGAAAAGGCAGCAGATAAATTTGAAGAAGTAGTTGATTTACCAATACCTCCTTTGCCATATACAGCAATAACGAGAGCTCCTTCTTGAATTTGTGCTTTTGGGTCTTGTTTTACCTGAACGCTACCTTCACCGTCCTCCTTACGAGTTATTGTCGAAGTCATTAATCTTTTCTTTCGAAAGTCCTTATTTATATTCTTGCAGCCAAATATCTCTTTAGGAAATGTTTAGCGAATTCGATACATTTAACATTAAATAAATATCTTCAAATAAGAATATACGCATATTTTGCGCCCTAGATGCGTATATTTACTCATGCGTATACTTCTTCCTATTGATAAAGAAATCTCTTTGAAATTGCTATGAGCACTAAAGTCTCCTAATTGCAGGAAAAGCGCAAGTCGTCATAGTCAGACATTAGGTAACGAAAAAGTAACTAAATGCGAAAGAGATTAAGTGTTTGTTGACGGTTTCCCCTATTTGGAGGCAATTTGAATATATAAATGTATTGAATTTATTTCTATGAGCGGTGCAACGCTCCTTAAGGAAACTGGTCCAAGAGAGGTTTTTTGCGGCCTGACATCTATTGTTTGGCTTCACAGGAGAATGCCTGATGCTTTCTTTCTAGTTGTGGGTTCTAGGACCTGTGCCCATTTGATTCAAAGTGCTGCTGGTGTGATGATTTTTGCTGAGCCGCGCTTTGGCACAGCAATTTTGGAAGAAAGAGACTTGGCAGGCTTAGCTGATGCTCATGACGAGTTAAATAGAGTCGTAAAAAATCTTTTAGCAAGACGTCCGGAAATTAAAACTCTTTTTCTTGTTGGTTCATGCCCAAGCGAAGTAATAAAAATAGATCTTTCACGAGTTGCCGAAAACCTTAATATTGAACTTAAAGGTCAAGTAACAGTACTGAATTATTCGGGTAGTGGAATTGAAACAACTTTCACTCAAGGCGAAGATGGAGCTTTAAAGGCATTAATTCCATTGATGCCGAAGAGTGATCAAAAAAAATTACTTTTAGTTGGTACTCTTGCAAATGCTGTAGAGGATCGGCTTACAAGTATTTTTAATCGACTTGGAATAGAAAATGTAGAAAGTTTTCCACCCAGGCAGTCAACTGAATTACCATCAATTGGGCCAGAGACTAAAGTCCTTCTTACACAGCCATACTTAACTGATACGGCAAGAGAATTAAAAAATAAAGGTGCTGAAATAATTGAAGCTCCCTTTCCATTAGGGGTCACTGGAAGTACATTGTGGATTCAGGCTGCTGCAAATTCATTTGGAATAGAGAAATCTCTAGTTGATTCAATATTAAATCCATTGATAGAAAGGGCTAAGCAAGCTTTGGCTCCTCATGTAGAGAAACTTACGGGAAAGAAACTGTTTCTTTTGCCCGAATCTCAATTAGAAATACCTCTCGCTAGGTTTCTAAGTAACGAATGTGGAATGGAGATTGTTGAAATAGGAACGCCTTACTTAAATAGAGATTTAATGAAAGCAGAAATAGACTTATTACCTCCCGATTGTCGTATTGTTGAGGGACAGCATGTAGAGAAGCAATTAGACCGAGTAAGAGATAGTTCCCCAGATCTAGTCGTTTGTGGAATGGGGCTTGCTAACCCCCTTGAAGCAGAGGGGATATCAACTAAATGGTCAATTGAAATGGTTTTCAGCCCAATTCACGGGATTGATCAAGCTTCAGATTTAGCAGAATTGTTCTCAAGGCCACTTCGCAGGCATGACATTTTAAATCCTAAAACTCTTACATCAAATTAATTTCATGGAATTAACTCTTTGGACATACGAGGGACCGCCTCATATCGGAGCAATGAGGATTGCTACGTCGATGAAGAAATTACATTATGTTTTACACGCTCCTCAAGGAGATACATATGCTGATCTTCTTTTCACGATGATTGAACGTCGTGGTAGTAGACCACCTGTAACTTATACAACTTTTCAAGCTAGAGATTTAGGAGGAGATACAGCTGAACTTGTAAAAGGACATCTAAAAGAAGCTGTTGATAGGTTTAATCCAGAGGCTCTTTTGGTTGGAGAAAGCTGTACAGCCGAATTAATTCAAGATCAGCCTGGTTCACTTGCTAAAGGTATGGGCTTTGATATCCCAATTGTCAGCCTAGAGTTACCTGCTTATAGCAAAAAGGAAAACTGGGGTGCCTCTGAGACTTTTTATCAAATAGTAAGAAATTTACTCAAAGACCACACGGAAGAATCAAAACAAACTTGGCAGGAAGAGAAAAGAAGACCGAGAGTAAATCTTCTCGGCCCAACCTTGCTTGGCTTTAGATGTCGTGATGATATTTTGGAAATACAAAAACTACTTGGTCAGCACGGTATAGACGTCAATGTTGTAGCCCCTTTGGGAGCGTCACCTGCAGACATAGTTCGAATACCAGATGCAGATGTGAATGTTTGCCTTTATCCAGAGATAGCCGAATCAACTTGTATTTGGCTTGAAAGAAATTTAAATATTCCTTTTACCACAACAGTTCCTCTTGGTGTTGGGGCTACTCAGGATTTTCTTAGAGAATTACACGAATTGTTAGGGATGGAAATCCCTAAATCAGTAAACGAATCTAATAATTCTAAATTAACTTGGTATTCGAATTCAGTAGATTCCAATTATCTAACAGGAAAAAGAGTCTTTATTTTTGGAGACGGAACACACGCTCTTGCTGCAGCAAGAATTGCCAACGAGGAGCTTGGTTTTAAAGTTGTTGGCCTAGGGACTTATAGCCGTGAAATGGCTAGGAAAGTTCGTCCAGCCGCTAAGGCACTTGGCTTAGAGGCATTGATAACAAATGACTACTTAGAAGTAGAAGAAGCGATAAAAGAAACCTCCCCAGAATTAGTTCTTGGAACACAAATGGAGCGACATAGTGCAAAAAGACTTGGGATCCCATGCGCTGTGATCAGCACGCCAATGCATGTTCAGGATGTACCTGCTAGATATAGCCCCCAAATGGGATGGGAGGGTGCAAATGTAATCTTTGATGATTGGGTACATCCATTAATGATGGGACTTGAGGAACATTTAATTGGAATGTTTAAGCACGACTTTGAATTCGTAGACGGTCATCAAAGTCATTTAGGACATTTAGGTGGAAAAGGAGCTGAAAATATTAATCAAGAAGTTAAAAGTAAAATTTCGAATGATTCAACAAATATATGTGCTGATCCTATATGGACTCATGATGGTGAAAGGGAGCTTTCTAAAATCCCATTTTTTGTAAGAGGTAAAGTAAAAAGAAATACAGAGAATTATGCCCGCCAGGCAGGATGCAGAGAAATCAACGAAGAAACTCTTTATGACGCGAAGGCTCATTATAAAGCCTAAATTTGGTCCTTCTAATTACGCCAATGAGAACTTTCTTGGCTTGATTTATTTAATCTCCAAACATTTCTTGATATCTTCTTAGCAATAAGACCACCTCTCTCTATTCTTGAGGAACCTGGCCTAACGCCTAAAAGTTTTGATACTTCTGTAGTGCTAAGCGGAGCTCCTGTTTCTATGGCTAGAGAAGTTAGTTCAAGTCTCTGACGTAGCTCATATGTATCACATTTTTCGTCTTCTTTTAACCAATTCAAGTTATCAATACCTTTATCAGACAATTTTTGCATAAGGCCTAATGAGACTAAACCAAGCGCTTGCTCGGGATTTATTTCAGTATTTGAGTTATTGTTTTTTGAATCCTTTGGCTGAGGTACAGACATTCTTCAATAAGATCAATATATATTGAATTTATCGGCTTAAATTCAGCATGCAAGTCTCAATGGCTAGCTAAAAAGGCAATCTTTGAGGTAATATCTCGCCCATGACAAGATTCGCCACATTTGAAAATAATGAAAGGCGACTAGCTGGCAGCCAGAGAGTTACTGGTGCAGAGGTGAATGAATATATTGCTGACGATCCAAAGCGAGTAATAACAACTGATTCGGAAAAATCGTTAGTTGCTCGGCAGGCAAGTCATGTAAAACAAATTGAATTAAGAACATATGTATTTCTAGATTCTTTGCAACCTCAACTTGCGGCCTATATGGGAACTGCAAGTTCAGGATTTTTACCTATACCTGGTGATGCTTGCCTTTGGATGGAGGTTTCTCCTGGAATGGCTGTGCACAGGGTTACAGATATTGCACTAAAAGCAAGCAATGTTCGATTGGGTCAAATGATCGTTGAAAGGGCCTTTGGATCTCTTGCTCTTTATCACCGAGATCAGAGTACAGTACTACATTCAGGTGATGTCGTTTTAGATGCCATAGGAAGCACAATTGATAGGAGAACTAATCCTCAAGTTACTTGGACTGAAGTTATTCGCTCTATTACCCCGGACCATGCTGTTTTAATCAATCGCCAAAATAGACGTGGCTCAATGATTCAATCTGGCATGAGTATGTTCATACTTGAGACTGAACCAGCGGGATATGTTTTGATGGCTGCAAACGAGGCAGAGAAGGCATCAAATATCACAATCGTTGATGTGAAAGGAGTTGGTGCTTTTGGAAGACTGACTTTAGCGGGTAAAGAAGGAGATGTTGAGGAAGCTGCTGCTGCGGCGATTAGAGCTATTGATTACATAAATAGAAATTAATTATTTTTTAATTCCTATAGCTTTCAAAAGGTAAGGGGCTAATTCTCTAGCTGCTTTACCTCTACTTCCATGTTTTGATAATTGTGCATTATTTAATTCTCCATAAGTGCAATTAGTTTCACGAACCCAAAATAATGATTCAAATTCACCATTTGGATAAGCAGGCTTTTTTAAAATTTCACCCCAGCAAATCCCGATTGTATTTTTGATAATCTCTCCATTGCTTGTGCAGAGCACCATTACGCTACATACTTTTGCACTTCTGTAAGGACTGTCTCCAAGAGCAGTAAGAATTTTCTCTATTTTTTTTTCATTTGTGTCAGCGAGTCGCGCCGAAAAGATGCCGGGAGCATTGCCAAGAGAATCAATTTCAAGTCCAGAATCATCCGCAATAGTCCAACTGTTAGTTAATGCTGCCGCTGCTTTTGCTTTCAATATTGCATTATCCAGATATGTTTTTCCGGTTTCTTCAACATCCAGAGAGCTAGGTTGTTTATTTACTTCAATTGGTAGAGGCCCAAGCATTGCCTCTATCTCGGCAACCTTCTTGGGATTACCACTAGCTATGGTTATTAGTGGCTTTTTCAAATCAAGTAATTTAACTAGATCTATATAGTCTTACAAGAAGAAGTTAAAAACAATAGTCGTTGAATTTTTTGATGATTTTGAGACAGTTTTGGGGCGAACATTCCAACCCTGGCATGGCCAGGAATCTGTCTCATGGGTAAAAATAACTACATGGACATGTTTACGCAATGCAATATGAGTAAGTCCTAACTATTGAACCAACAGCGTTACTCAACTGTCGTAGCAAGGGTGATAAGCTCAGCTTATGTGTGGAACTAGAAACTGTAATCATCTCTATTAGGAAATCCCCTTGACTAATTGCTCTTTGACGGGCCATTGTCCCTCCTGAACATTCCATCCCTTTACTGAAATAGGACATGGCTAGCGAAACAATGGGTATTGCTCTCGGCATGATCGAGACACGCGGATTAGTACCAGCTATCGAAGCTGCTGACGCGATGACCAAGGCAGCAGAAGTGCGCTTAATTGGTCGTGAGTTTGTTGGTGGTGGTTACGTAACAGTTTTAGTTCGTGGAGAAACTGGTGCTGTAAACGCAGCAGTTCGTGCAGGCGCTGATGCTTGTGAGCGTGTAGGTGACGGACTCGTTGCAGCTCACATCATTGCTCGTCCTCATCGTGAAGTTGAGCCAGCTTTGGGTAACGGTAATTTCTTAGGTCAGAAGGACTGATTTTTGACTAAGTCCTAAGAGGAGAGGGCTTTTCAAATATTCAACCTTCTAATTAATTAACCGGAGCTATCAATGGCTAAAAAGTATGATGCTGGAGTTAAGGAGTATAGAGATACTTACTTCACTCCTGATTACGTCCCCCTAGATACTGATCTTCTTGCATGTTTTAAATGCACAGGTCAGGAAGGTGTACCCAAGGAAGAGGTGGCAGCAGCTGTTGCGGCTGAATCATCCACAGGTACATGGTCAACAGTTTGGTCAGAATTACTTGTAGATCTTGAATTCTACAAAGGTCGCTGTTACCGAATTGAAGATGTCCCTGGAGACAAGGATGCCTTCTATGCATTTATTGCATATCCGTTAGATCTTTTTGAAGAAGGATCTATAACTAACGTTTTAACATCACTTGTTGGTAACGTCTTTGGTTTTAAAGCCTTGAGACATCTTCGTCTTGAAGATATCCGCTTCCCAATGGCATTTATCAAAACCTGTGGCGGACCTCCTAGTGGAATCGTAGTTGAACGTGATCGTCTTAATAAGTACGGTCGTCCATTACTTGGTTGTACTATTAAGCCTAAGCTTGGTCTTTCGGGTAAAAACTACGGTCGCGTTGTATACGAATGTCTTAGAGGCGGCCTTGATCTAACTAAAGATGATGAGAATATTAATTCTCAGCCATTCCAGCGTTGGAGAGAGCGTTTTGAGTTTGTGGCTGAAGCAGTAAAACTAGCCCAGCAGGAAACTGGTGAAGTTAAAGGGCATTACCTTAACTGTACTGCGACTACTCCTGAGGAGATGTATGAGCGTGCTGAGTTTGCTAAAGAACTCGATATGCCTATCATCATGCATGACTACATTACTGGTGGTTTTACCGCTAATACAGGTCTGGCTAACTGGTGTCGTAAGAACGGCATGCTTCTTCATATCCACCGTGCTATGCATGCGGTTATTGACCGTCATCCTCAGCATGGTATTCACTTCAGAGTTCTTGCGAAGTGTTTACGCCTATCAGGCGGAGACCAACTTCATACAGGAACAGTTGTTGGAAAACTAGAAGGAGATCGTCAAACAACTCTTGGTTATATCGATAATCTTCGTGAATCCTTTGTCCCTGAAGACCGTTCTCGCGGTAACTTCTTCGATCAAGATTGGGGTTCTATGCCTGGTGTATTTGCTGTTGCATCTGGTGGTATCCATGTTTGGCATATGCCAGCATTGCTCGCAATCTTTGGGGATGATTCATGTCTCCAGTTTGGTGGTGGTACTCATGGTCACCCATGGGGATCAGCTGCTGGTGCGGCTGCGAACCGTGTAGCTCTAGAAGCATGTGTTAAAGCACGTAATGCAGGTAGAGAAATCGAAAAAGAAAGTCGCGATATCCTTCTTGAAGCTGCAAAGCATAGCCCTGAGCTAGCAATTGCTCTTGAGACATGGAAGGAGATTAAGTTCGAATTCGATACAGTCGATAAACTCGACGTTCAGTAAAAAAATATAGAGGTGATTTTTAAAAGTCACCTCTAATTTTCTTAAATTCACTAGTCGATGACTCAGTCGACTTTCATTCATTCACTAACCTAAGTTCACCATGCCTTTCCAGAGCACAGTAGGTGACTATCAGACAGTCGCCACCCTGGAAACATTCGGCTTCTTACCGCCGATGACCCAGGACGAAATTTACGATCAAATCGCTTATATCATTGCTCAGGGTTGGAGCCCAGTTATTGAGCATGTTCATCCAAGTGGTTCAATGCAGACCTATTGGTCTTATTGGAAATTACCTTTCTTCGGTGAAAAGGATTTGAACCTTGTAGTAAGTGAGTTAGAAGCTTGTCATAGAGCATATCCTGACCACCATGTTCGTATCGTTGGATATGACGCATACACACAAAGTCAAGGTACTTGCTTTGTAGTTTTCCAAGGCCGCTAGTTTTTAGGCTTTGATAAATTTAGCCCTGAAAAAACTTTCGGGGCTAATAATTCCTTAGAGAATTAAAAATTATTTTTTACGATCTCTCCATTGGATTGATATGGCAAAACAAACAAGTAGACAATTAGTTCTTGATCGCCGACAGGCATTGAGTCAAGGTGGTAAAAATGCCTCTATTAAAGGCTCAACACCCAATAGAGTTCGTTCCTCCAGCGATGCGAGGGCCACAAGAACTGATGCGGCTTTTGTTAAGCCTCAAAAAACTTTGGCTAATTCAAATAATTCTTCTTCTCAGTTAAGTACTAGTAGTTATCAATCAGGTGCTTCTGGAAGTTCAACAGGTTCAAGGTCATATAAAAGTTCTGTGGCTCAGTCTAGTCGAAAACTTGTTATTGCTAGACGAGAGGCATTATCTCGTAGAGGTAAATCTGCTGATCATACAAAAGATATAACCCGAGTTGATGTTGAGAGAAAAAAGGTTCAAAACGCTCCTTCTCATAACGCAAAAAAGGCTGAACATTGTTGTCCAGAATGTGAGCAAAAAGCTTTAGAGGAGACTCGTAATACAATTTCAAAGCCTGAAATCAGTTTGACTTTAAACAAAAGAAAGACTGATCATCGCTCAACTGTTAAAAGAAAAGCAATTACGAATTCAAGTAGAGCTTATGTGCTGGCTCGAAGAGAAGCATTATCAAAACACGGTAAATCTGCTGGGAAGCAGCCAACTACAGCTGCTTCAGTAGCTCGTCAAGGTAATCCAGATTTGACCACTAAAGAGATAGCTCAACGTGTTAGAGAGCTAAAAAGTAAAACAGGAGCTACTGGAAAAACTCGTACATCAGTAACACGTCCTTGTGGTCCAAATAAAAATGGTGCCAAGCAAAATGCTAGTGCACCAGATGCCTATTGGAAAGTGGGAATGAGTGAAACTTCTACTGGCCAACTTGTTACCGGAACTCAAGCAAATAGATCTCTAAAAACCACAGGAAATGAAGCAAGTACATGTCGTTCAATAACAGGTACTCAATACTTGGGTTCAGAAGTTATTGATTCATTCTGTAATGGTTCAAATACTTCTATAAGTCAGCCAGCCAAAGTAGGCGTTACAAGTACTACTCATGGAAATTTAGTTACTGGTAATGAGGTGGGCAGATCAGAGAAAGTTACTGGAGATGAGCCTGGTACTTGTAAGAACCTAACTGGCACTGAATATATTTCAGCTAATCAATCAAATGCCTACTGTGGAGGTGTTAATCCTTCTCCTTCAAAGATTGGTTATAGCCAAACTTTAGAGGGTAAGAAAGTAAGTGGAACTATGACTGGTAGATCCGCTTTAGTCACAGGGAATGAGGCAGGATCAAATAAAGATTTGACTGGTGACCAATATTTAGGTGCTGATCCACTCCCTTCAGGTAGACCAGCTGAAAAGGTTGGCTCACTAACAACAATTCGTGGAAATGGTGTGACTGGTACTGACGTATCTAGAAGAGAGAATGTTACTGGTAATGAGGCTGGTAGTTGCAAGAATGTGACAGGAGATGAGTATGTGGGTGCTGGACAATTTAATGCTTTTTGTGGAAGCAAGCCCGCTCCTGATCCAGCAAAAGTTGGATTGAGTATTACTAATAAAACTCAATCCGTTAGTGGAACTATGACTGGTAGATCACCACTCGTAACAGGAGATGAACCTGGCACTTGTAAGGCCGTAACAGGTACCCCTTATGCAGGATTAGATCAAGCGAATCAATGGTGTGATAATGCTTCTTCATCTGAGATAGAGGCTAGAACCCCTAGGAAACTTGGCACTCCTGCTGCAAGATTGACTGGCCAGCAACCTGGCATAGGTGGCAAGATGACAGGAGCTCATAAGGGTGCTTGTGAACCTTTAACAGGTACTCCTTATGTAGGAGGAGATCAATTAAGAGATAATTGTGGCGTCTCAAATATTCCTGAAGGTTATGCGCATGAAGAAAAACCTGAGAAAGCAGCTGCATGGACAAGTTTCAGCGTGAAATCTCCAGCTAGACAGGCTCATATTCAAAATGAAATTAATTCAGGGGTGACAGGTACGAGCTACGAAGACAGCTCAAGAATCACGGGTCCATTTGATATGGCTGCAAATAAAGTGACAGGAACTGAACAATTTCGCTTTGATAGAAAACCATCAAATTCACAGAGAAATAAAGTTGACGAAATAGTTAATGAAGAAGCTAAGCAACGCCCAACCTCTCAAATAACAGGAGAAGGACAATCTGCAGGATTGAATATAACTGGTGATGATTGGGCTAGAGGAGAACATGTCACTGGAACAGAAGGTGCCTCTGCTAAGCGTAGAAATCCTTCACGTCCAGGACCAATGAGTGCAATGAAAGCATCTGAATTAAAGAGAAACCAAGAGGTTCCTGAACCAGATTTCCTAATCACTGGCTCTAGTGGTAATACAAGGGATGGCCAACTGGTTACTTTCTCTGGTGGAGCAAGAGGTTAAATAGTCGATGGCCTATCGTAATTTGGCCAAGAAATCTCTTCGTGGGCCTACAGCTCCTATGAAGAGATTTGTAGACCTAGAGAATCAGAGCTTGAATTCTGAAGTAATTAAGACTACTAATTCTTTCTCTGATGAAATAAAAACCATTAGCTCTTTTTCCACTGATCATCCATTAACCAATTCTCAAGAAAATCAGAAGTTAAATCAATACGAAAAAAAGGTTAAAGGTCGATTTGACAATATTGTTCCTCTTTTAAAAAGAGTCTCTAGTCTTCAAAATGATTTAAATTTTGTAGAAAGAGCTCAAAATTTATGTCGGTCAGAATTAGGTTATGAATTACCACTGCACATACTTGAAAAGGCGTGGGTTGGAAGTGTTGATATAAGTGCCTTGTTTGCATGGTGTGTTTTTCAATCACACCAATTGACGAGTAATGAATTTTTCAATTCAGATCCACTAGAGGGATCTGAAGATAGTCAATATGCCAAATCTTTTCAATCTTTTCTTTATCAATGTGGCTTTCATCTTTTAGATATAACTCCTTGTGCCGATGGCCGATTAGCTCATGCTATCTCTTACGCATTACGTATACCTTTTAGCTCTGTTAGGAGGCGTTCTCATGCCGGTGCACTATTCGATATTGAAAAAACAGTTAATCGTTGGATTAAAACTGAACATAGTAGATATAGAGAGTCAACTCCTAACTCTGCAACTGAGCCAACAAGATATTTAAAATCAGTAATCTATCATTTTAGTTCTGTTGATCCTACGCACCAAGGATGTGCTGCTCATGGTAGTAATGATGAGTTAGCAGCATTAGAAGGCTTACAGCGATTATTAGATTTTAGGGAAGCAGTCGAAAATAGTTTTTGCTGTGGTGCATCTGTTGATTTGCTTTTAATTGGTATTGACACAGATACAGATGCGATAAGAGTTCACACTCCTTCAAAAACTAATGAAGTTGATTTGAAATCATGGGTTTGTGCAAATGAAATCTACAAAGAGACTCAATTTCTAAATGCTGAGGATGCTCTTCAAAAAATTCAAGAAAATATCAAAAGTGTTTGTCCTGGAGAAACAGAACCGAATATGGTCACATTTATTACAAAGCTTATTTCTAATAATATTTCTCAAATTGACTATGTGAAGAATTTTTATTCGGGAAGCTACCAAGATGCAGGTCATGCTGAGAGATTTATTGGTGTAGGTATTGGTTTTAAAGAAGTTCATTTAAGGAATCTTACTTATTTTGCTCATTTGGAGACGGTTGAACAAGGAGCTCCTGATCTCGACGTAGGAGTGAAAATCTTTACTGGTCTCAATATCTCGAGAAGTTTACCAATCCCTATTGTCATTCGCTTTGATTACTCAGGGAGTGTCCCTCATGCAAGAAATAGAGCATTATCTGATTGTCATAGAATTAACGAGGCTATTAAGTCTCGTTATCGAGATTTAATAGATGATGGTTCACTTCACACATTTCTTACTATTCGAGATCGAGATAAAAAGGCTCCTGCAGAAGTTGTAGGTTCTTCCCTCGATCCAGTCACTCAGGAGGCTCATTAAATGCTCATTTGTAAAGTTCTTAAACCACTTGTCTCAACCAATCGTATTCCAGGCTTTGAACATAAGCATTTACAGGTTGTTTTGGACGGCAGCTCAAAAAAAGTTGCTGTTGATGCTGTTGGATGTAAACCTGATGATTGGGTTATATGCGTAGGAAGTTCTGCAGCTCGCGAAGCTGCTGGAAGCAAGTCTTATCCAAGTGATTTAACTATTGTTGGAATTATTGATCATTGGGATCCAGAGACACAACAACAGATTTCAGGAGGAGCAAAGTAATGGAGATAATGCAAGTTATGGGGCGCTTGGTTTGTACTCAGAGAGTGGAAGGGTTAGGACATATGCATTTGAGAATATTGTGTAATAACAAAGGTAAAAGACTTGTGGCTGTTGATCCTGTCGGTGCAAGAGAAGGTAATTGGGTCTTTACCGCAACAGGAACTGCTGCGAGGTGGGGGTGTCCAGACCCTAATGTTCAAACTGATTTAACTATTGGTGGGATTATTGATAATTGGTCTCCTGATGATTAGCTTTACTGCTATTTAAAAAACTTAATTTTATAAATTCCTAACTATGACTAACTCTTCAAATCGGCGATCAAAAAGTAGTAATAAAAGTATTAAACCTAAAGATCAGATAGTTAATGTTACTCCTTTGAATTCATCTGCTCAATCAAAAATTTCTTCGAAGATACAGTCTTCTTCAACTGAAAAAGACTCCAGTACTAAAAGCATTTCTAGCAATAAAAATCTATCCAATGGTTCTGGAGGTGCTAGTTCACCTCAAACTCCGATTGGGAGAAAAAAAGGTTTTGAAATTAATTCAAATTTTGGAATTGCTTTAGGAATGATTGAAACTCGTGGTCTAGTACCAGCAATAGAAGCAGCAGATGCAATGACTAAGGCAGCTGAAGTTAATTTGATCGTTAAAGAACTTGTTGGTGGAGGATATGTAACAGTAATGGTTCGTGGTGAAACTGGTGCTGTCAATGCTTCTGTTAGAGCAGGTGCTGATGCCTGTGAGCGAGTTGGGGATGGGCTAGTTGCTGCGCATATAATTGCCCGTCCTCATGTTGAGGTTGAGCCAGCATTGAGAGGAAGTGGAGCAAAAAGGAGAAGTTAAGTATTTTGATTTATAAATTATTTTTCAATCAATTCATGGTGTAGTAGTTTTTATAAAAGATAAGTTTTTTTCATGGAAGGGTGGAGGCAAAAAAAAAGACCAGAGTGTCTAGAAAAAAGGTTCGAATTTCAATCTTATGAACAAAATAGAGATTTTCTCGATGCGCTGGGTGACTTTTGCGAGAAGGTGAATCGCTTCCCCGATATAAGTTTTGGGAAGACTTATGCAAATATCACTATCAGGCCAATAGAAAATAATGAGAAAGAGGAAATATCAAAAGACGATCATGATTTTGCAAGTAAAATAGATTTTTTAAATAAATAACAAGAGAATTACTCTTCCTCTTTTGGTTGTTCTAAATCTCTTTTGATTAATGCCATTAAGTAAGAAGGGGTTTTATATCTTCCTGGCAAACACCGATTAAGAGTTTCTAAGTGGCTCCAGCAAACAGTCCTTTGGATTTCATCAGAGGTACGGCCTTGTTGCAAAAGCCTCCTAAGTGCTTTGCAGTAAAGAGGGTATCCTGCTTCTAGTTCGCCAATAGTCAACTTGGCAGTGGACATTGTTTATTGCGAATCAATTATCAATTTAGACAATAATGGGGTCACTTAGCAAAGTGGCAGGCTTCTATTTAGTCACAATGTTGTGTTTACTTATCTTTTCCTAACCAGGCTACGCAATCTATTTCGATTTTCCCCCCTTTAGGAAGATTTGATACTTCAACGCATGCTCTTGAGGGGCTTACTGTTTGGTTAAATGTTTCTGCATAAATTGCATTAACTTTTGCGAAATCATTTAAATCAGTTAAATAAATGCTTGTTCTTATGACGTTTGAACTTGTCCCTCCAGCGGCTTCGACTACGGCTATCAAATTCTTTAGAACTTGTTTAGTTTCTTCTTCTATATTTCCATCCCCGACCATTTTGCCAGTTGAAGGGTCTAATGCAATTTGTCCTGAGCAATACAACCAATTTTCCACTAGAACAGCTTGGTTGTAGGGGCCAACTGGTTTAGGTGCAAATTTTGTTTCGATTGGATCAATCGCTGAACTTTTCATGAATAACTAAGATTGAGTTAAAAGATGTGATACACAAATTAGAATTTAACATTTCCAACAATCTTTGTGCGTTCTAAGCGCTTTAAAACCTTCTAAATTTTTTGCTTTTAAAAATAAATTTGTTTTTCTTTCTTCTGAGAGTGATGATGGGAGACTACACATTCCCATCTGACGTTTAATCTGAACAAGCTTTAACCTTTTGATAATAGAAATATTGTTAGGTTCTAATTCTAAAGCCCATTTTAAGTTATTTTCTGTATATTCA
>QCJG01000018.1 GCA_003216175.1 Prochlorococcus sp. AG-409-A10
TCTTTCTTTTGAATAATACCTATATCAAATATTCCTGAACTATTTTGTATTTTTTTTGCTAGATGATTAGAAATCTTTGATAGCACTTTCGTTTCACCAATACCGATTGATATTGGTATCCCAATGTTTTGATAAACTAACGCTCTTAAATCTTTTCCCCATTGATATAAGCTCTTTCCTTTTGGACGTTTTAAAGTTCCAAATGCTTCATCTATAGAGTAAATTTCTAGTTCCTCACAATTTTCTTTTAGTAGCTGCATTAATCGATTACTTATATCACCGTAAAGCTCGTAATTTGAACTTCTCACATTTATATTTAATTGAGTTAGCTTATTCTTTAACTTGAAATAGGGATGTCCCATAGGAATCCCCATTTTTCTAGCCTCTGAACTGCGAGCTATTATGCATCCATCATTATTCGAAAGTACAACTAAGGCCTTTCCTTTTATGGAAGGATCGATCATTTGTTCACACGAGGCATAAAAATTGTTCCCATCAATTTGAAGTATTACTTTGGACATAATTAGACTTTTTGTTTTTGTAATTCATGTATCGAATAAATCGCGACGCCCCATATTTGTATATCTATATATTCATATAAGTTTATTGCTGGATAATTTTCTTTATCTGCTTTTAGATAATAATTATCTTGCTTTTTTATAAGTCTTTTTAAAGTGAATTCTCCATCCAAAAGAGCAACTACAATATGTCCAGGATTTGGGGTTATGCTCCGATCTATTATTAATAAATCATTATTATAAATTCCTGCGTTATTCATTGAATTACCGCTTACACGTAGAAAGAACGTACTTATTGGATTTTTAATTAAGTATTTATTTAGATCGATACCGAGCTCTATGTAGTCTTCCGCAGGAGAAGGAAAACCTGCAGAAATAGTTTCTTTTAGTAACGGAATTAATAGTGTTGGCGAGTCTTCCTTTGAGGAGGCGTAAGAGCTACTTGAATCCATAGGACCACATCAATAAAATTTATCATAGTACAAATGAACTATTTTGTGCTTGTATCTGTTTCATCCCTTGTGGTAGGGGCCCCCTTGGGTAATTGTTTTTGCGCGGTAGAGTTGTTCTATTAGTAAAAGACGAGCAATTTCATGCGGAAAAGTTAAAGGTGAAAGACTTAATTGCCAAGAGGCGGAATTATTGAGAGAAGAGGAAAGACCCGATGCGCCTCCGATTACAAAAATAATATTTTGATTGTGAGAATTTAGAAGTTTTGTTGCTAGCTGCTTTGATGTGAAAGATTTACCATTTTCATTAAGAGTTACTAGAATTTGATTTTTGCTAATGATTTCATTTATCGCATGCTCTTCTTTCGTTTGAGTGTTGTCTTTTATTTCTATAACTTCTAAGCCAGGTAATCTTTTTAAGTACATTTCTATACCTTCTTGAATCCACTTTTTTTTTATTTTTCCTATGGCAATGATTTTGTAGTGTGAAATATTAAGCATAAAAAAAGAAACTTCTAATCGATATCATCTTCGAGTAGAAATTGTTGAAATTGGGTATATAGATTTAGTGCATCTTCACTCGGAAGATCTTTAGAACTTTCATTAATATATGGGTCAGAATTGGAAGAAATTTTCACATTATTTGATTCAAGTTTTTTTAGTCTTTCTAATAAATGAGGTGGTACGTTTCCATCCGGACTTATTTCCATCAACTCTCGAAAAAGTTGTTCAGGATTGGTTTCAATTTCAACTGGGTGTAACTTTTGTTCTTTTGTTTCTTTTTGATCTTTTAATTCATTTGATTGAGCTTTTGATATTTCTTTAGGAAGTTTTCGTCCTAGCTCTTTTAAGCGTTCAAGGCTATGGCTATCAAAAGTCATTATAGAAAATGTTTATTGATACAGGATATTCTTGTGAGTATATTTTAAATAATTTATTTTTATTTTATTGAAATATGTGATCGTTTCTAATGTGGTTTGGAGATTTTCCGTATGGGTGATAACACTTTGAATGATTTTAGGCATCTTCCTAGAAAACGCTTCGGGCAACATTGGTTGAAAGATCAGGCTGTCTTGGATCAAATAATTAAGGCTGCTGAATTGAATTCTGAAGATTGCGTATTAGAAGTTGGTCCAGGTAAAGGTGCTTTAACTGAAAAATTAATTGAATCCCAAGCAAGATTCATTCAAGCAATTGAGCTAGATAGAGATTTAGTCGTTGGTTTAAAAAAACGTTTTAGTCATCAAAATAAATTTAGTTTGAGAGAAGGAGATGTTCTATCTGCTTCTCTGGAGGCTGAAAATGGAATGAATATTAACAAAGTTGTAGCTAATATTCCTTACAACATCACGGGTCCATTACTAAAAAGATTGATTGGTGAATTAAGAAAAGCGCCTGAATATAGTTTTGAAACTTTAGTTTTACTTATGCAAAAAGAAGTAGCACAAAGACTTTTCGCTTTGCCTGGCACTAGTAACTTTAGTGCTTTAAGTGTACGTATTCAGCTTCTAGCAAAATGTAAGTGCGTATGTGATGTCCCTTCTAAATGTTTTCATCCGGCACCTAAGGTAGATTCCAAAGTAGTCATGATTAATCCCTTTGTATCTGGTGAGCCAGATTTTTATGAGATAGGGAATTTATTAGAGAAACTTTTGAAACATGCTTTTGCTGGTAGAAGAAAGAAATTACGAAATACTATTGGAAGTTTTGTTACTTCTAACAATCAGATTAAGGAATTCTTAGCCTACAGAGGTATTAGTCTTGATCAAAGACCACAGGAAATTTCTCCTTCCAATTGGTTCGCCTTAGCAAAAACTTTAAAAGACACTTGTGTTATTGAAAATGGTCAATTCCAAAGCAAATGAAGATTGTCTTTTTGCAGAAGCACATGCAAAAATTAATCTACATTTAGAGGTTTTAGGTATTAGGACTGACGGTTTTCATGAATTAGCAATGGTCATGCAAAGTATTAATTTAAGTGATCAATTGAAAATGAAAAAAAGTATAGATAATAATATTACTCTTAAATCCAATAATAATGAGATTAGTAATGGTGAGGACAATCTAATAATAAAAGCTGCAAATCTTTTGAGAAATAAAGTAGGAAATACACAATTAGGTGTCGATATTGAGCTTGAAAAAAACATCCCTATAGGAGCAGGATTGGCAGGTGGATCTGCAGATGCAGCTGCAACATTGGTTGGGTTAAATAAACTCTGGAATCTAAATCTGGAGATTGAGGAATTAGAGAAGTTATCAGAAGAAATAGGATCAGATATACCTTTTTGCATATCAGGTGGAAGGCAAATATGTTTTGGTCGAGGAGAAATTTTAGAAAAGGTTAAATTTGATCACTTTGATTTGGGTCTTATTTTGGTTAAAGATCCTTTAATACAAGTATCTACACCAATTGCATATACAAAATATAAAGAACAGTATGGTCATACCTATCTTAAAGATGAGAGGGATTTTGAAATCAAGAGAAATATTCTTAGATCTAATAATTGGTCTGATGAGTATCTATTAGATAATCGATCAGAAATACAAAATGATTTACAAAAAACTGTTTTCCCTATAGCTCCAGAAGTGGAAAAATCATTAAAAATCTTATCTCTATTACCTGGGTCTCTTCTCGTTTCGATGAGTGGCTCTGGACCAAGCTGTTTTGCATTGTTTAAAAATTATAATGATGCAAGAAAAGTGCTAGAACAACATTTAAATGATTTTGAAAGAGCTGGTTTATCGGCTTGGGCATGTTCAATGAAATCTAATGGAGTTCAATTAGGCAATGAATTTACCTAGTAACGGATTTAAAAAAGAATCTGATGAGCTTGTGACCACCTCAGCAAGTCCTATAGATGACTCTATTCCTGAACAAAAGAAGGGACCTTTAAGCTTCCTCTCAGGCTCTATTACGAGTTTATCTTTTAGCTTTTTATGCCTATTTATAAGTAAAAAAATAGTTTTATATTTTTCTATTCATACTCCTAATTATTCTTCACCAATTGCACAGAGTATTGCTTCAGGTTTTAAAACACTAATTGTTGGAATTAGTTTTCTTGCAACTTTTACCTTTGGATTTATTGGACTTGGTTTGTTTTTAGTATTTATTCGAAGTTTAATAGAAGGCAATAAGGAAAAAACTTACTAGTATTTAAGTATTAAATTGTCATATATTTATCACTTCCTATGACTCTTCATGATTTAGGACTTCTCGTTTTACTACTCTCTCCTGGAATGTTGCTTTCCATATTGCTTTTATCGACTTTTGCGGCAGGTGGGTAATTAGGCACTGTTTGAGATAGTTTGGAATAACAAACCGGTAATCCGGACCATCTGTTAACGCTGTGAAAGGGACTCTTTTATTTAATGCTCTTCGAGAAGCAATTGATGAAGAAATGGCCAGAGATCCCTTGGTCTGTGTAATGGGTGAAGATGTTGGTCAATATGGCGGGTCTTATAAAGTCACGAAAGATTTGTATGACAAATATGGAGAGTTCAGAGTCTTAGATACACCTATAGCAGAAAATAGTTTTACCGGGATGGCTGTCGGCGCTGCCATGACAGGTTTAAGACCAATCGTTGAAGGGATGAATATGGGGTTTTTATTGTTGGCTTTTAATCAAATTTCTAACAATATGGGAATGCTTAGATATACGAGCGGTGGAAATTTTACTATTCCAACTGTTGTAAGAGGTCCTGGTGGCGTTGGAAGGCAATTAGGAGCTGAGCATAGTCAAAGACTTGAAGCCTATTTTCACGCGGTTCCTGGTATAAAAATTGTGGCTTGCAGTACTCCTACTAATGCTAAAGGTTTAATGAAAGCGGCAATAAGAGATAATAATCCTGTTCTTTTCTTTGAACATGTTCTTTTATATAACCTTACCGAAGAACTACCTGAAGGTGATTATGTTTGTGCATTAGATCAAGCCGACCTTGTAAAGCAAGGAAGTAATATTACAATTTTGACTTATTCAAGAATGCGTCATCACTGTTTAAAAGCAGTTGAAATTCTTGAAGGGAAAGGAATTGATGTTGAATTGATTGATTTAATCAGTCTTAAGCCTTTTGATATGGAAACAATTTCTAAATCTATTAAAAAAACACATAGAGTAATTATTGTTGAAGAATGTATGAAAACAGGTGGAATAGCAGCTGAATTAATGTCTCTAATAACGGAAAACTGTTTCGATGATTTAGATTCTCCACCAGTACGTTTAAGTAGCCAGGACATTCCTACACCTTATAACGGAAACTTGGAAAATTTAACTATTATTCAACCTCATCAGATTGTAGATGCTGCAGAGAAAATTATTAATAATGGTGGAGTAGATTAATAATGGGGCGTAAGAATTACTGGTTTCTTATTGTCATTCTTTTTGCAATATTAAGTATTTTTATCTGCACTAATATACCTTTCCAATTAGGCCTGGATTTGCGTGGAGGTAGTCAACTAACTTTAGAAGTAAAACCTACTGAGGAAATACCTAAAATAACCTCTAATGAGATTGAAGCAGTTAAAGCTGTTCTTGATAGGAGGGTAAACGGATTAGGAGTTTCTGACTCTCAACTTCAAACTGTAGGATCAAAACAATTATTACTAGAACTTCCTGGGGAGCAAGATCCCACAGGTGCGGCAAAAATATTAGGAGAAACAGCTTTATTAGAATTTAGAATTCAGAAAAATGGTACAGAGGTTCAATTAAGAGATTTACAAACTCAACGGAATAGTGTTGAATCTATTATTAAATTATTAGAAGAGAATAATAATTCATCTCAATTGATTAAGGAGATTAATATTAATAAAGATATTAATAGATTATTTGAAAAATATAATATTCAATCCGACCAGATATTAGATATTGATCAATTCAATCTTCTAAGGAATAAAATAAATACTGATATAGCAAGTTTGTTTCAGGCAACACCATTAACTGGAAAATATTTGACAAATGCAGGCAGGCGTCAAGATCAAAATACAAACAATTGGGAAGTGACTTTAAGCTTCAATAATGAAGGAGGAGATTTGTTTGCAGACCTCACAAAATCTATAGCTGGCTCATCTCGATTACTGGGGATTGTTATTGATGGGATTTCATATAGTGAGGCAAGTGTTGGTAAGCAATTCGAAACTGCGGGTATTACTGGAGGTGCCGCTACAATTAGCGGAAATTTTACAGCTGATGATGCTAGAAATTTAGAAGTGCAATTAAGGGGAGGTGCATTGCCTCTCCCTATTGATATTATTCAAATAAGAACAATTGGGCCTTCTTTAGGAACACAAAATATTCGTTTAAGTCTTTTTGCTGGTCTAACAGGATTACTTTTTGTAGGTATTTTTATGATACTAATCTACAAACTTGCTGGTTTTGTTGCTGTCCTCGCACTTTCTTGTTATTCATTATTCACTCTTTCGATTTATTCACTACTACCGGTTACTCTTACTCTTCCCGGTATCGCGGGATTTATATTAAGTATAGGAATGGCGGTTGATGCTAATGTTCTTATTTTTGAAAGATTAAAGGAAGAATTACGGAATGGAAATACTTTAATTCGTTCAATAGATGCAAGTTTTAAGAACGCTTTTTCTTCAATAATTGATGGTCATTTAACTACTTTAATAAGCTGCATTTCGTTATTTTATTTGGGAACTGGATTTGTAAAAGGCTTTGCCGCAACATTGGGTATAGGTGTTGTATTGAGCTTGTTTACGGCCTTAACATGTACAAAAGCTATCCTGAAGTTCCTTATGAGTTTTCAAAGGCTTAGAAAAATTTCTAATTTTATTAATCCTAAACAGATTCCTTCACCATCTATCAATGTTCAATAGTAACTAATCCACATCAATTAAATTATGAAATCTACTTTTAATGTTCAACTCTATCAAAATAGAAAAGTTGTTTGGCTAATTTCATTTTCTTTATGTTTAATATCAATAATTGGAATGATAATTTGTTTTAGAAGTACTTCAATTAAAGCTCCCTTAAACCTTGGTTTAGATTATACAGGAGGTACTCAAATAACTTTAGAGAGGAGTTGTGCTGATGATTGTATTACCTTAAATACAAGTGATATATCTAATAATATAAATTCTTTAAAAAACCAGGATAAAAACTTTAGTTCAAATAATTCTCCTAATTTAAATAGATCACAAATTCAATTACTTGATAATTCAAAATCAATATCTATTAGGCTTCCATTTCTATCTGCCGCTCAATCTGAATCTGTAGTTTCAGAGGTTAATAAATCTTTTGGACCATTTATCAATGAAAACACCTCTGTAGAAATTATTGGACCTAGTCTTGGAAAGCAGTTACTTAAAAGTAGTTTAATTTCTTTATTCTTTGCTTTTCTTGGTATAGCTTTATATATTAATTTTAGATATGATCGAAGATATTCATTCTTAGCTTTATTTGCTCTTTTACATGACATCCTAATAGTTTGTGGCGTTTTTGCATGGCTAGGATACTTTTTCAATGTTGAGGTAGATTCATTATTTGCTGTTTCCCTTTTAACTATTGCCGGTTATTCAGTAAACAATACTGTTGTAGTTTTTGATAGGATTAGAGAAAAAAGTTTAATTGATAATCACTTAAGTTTTAAATATCAGATTGATAAAGCTGTTGGTGCAACTTTAACAAGGACTCTATTCACAAGTCTTACTACGCTACTTCCATTGATATGTATATTGATTTGGGGTGGATCAACCTTATATTGGTTTGCATTTGCATTGTTTGTTGGTGTTATAGCTGGTTCTTGGTCGAGTATTGCTTTAGCCCCTTCACTCTTATCTATAACTAGCAATAAAGAGTATGATGAATAACTGAGAATGGACTTCAATTCTTTAAGTAGATTATTAATTTATTTGAGGTGTAATTGGCTGCAAATTATTCTGATTACTCTTTCAATATATGATTTAAGAATTGATCTGAGAATATTATTTGATTTTTTCACTTTTTCAAGTCTTTACTATACAATTGCAGAACACCCCTTGGCTATTACAATTTTAATTACAGGCCCGTCTCTTTTTAATTCAAGTAATAAAAAATGAAAAGAAAAACTTCTGTATTTCTTTATATTTAACTATTGCTTGTTATCCGTAAAATATAAAAATGTCATGAGTTATTCTTTTACTTTTTTGCTTTCCTTGATGTCTTTGGTTCAATTACAACCAATAGCTCCTCCATTTGAGTCATTAATTTTTTGACATCTTTTGGCTCTGGTAGTGTTAGCTCTTCTGTTACACCTAAGTGCATTTTTCTCAGTTCAGCTCGTAAAATCTTCAGAGAGGCTTTTACTTCTTCCTTCTTTTCCTTAGCTGTTGCCATCTTTTATAGTCTTAAAATTTCTATAATTATACATGATGTTATTAATA
>QCJG01000019.1 GCA_003216175.1 Prochlorococcus sp. AG-409-A10
AACCTATCTAGGGCATTTTCTTCTTCGAAAACTTTTAAATAGCTTTCCAAAGCGAAAGGGGCATTAAAGATTCCCGCACATCCACATGAGCTTTCCTTAAACCTGCGGGTATGAGGTGCTGAATCAGTTCCAAGGAAAAAGCAAGGTTTACCGCTGGTAGCAGCTTGTCTTAGAGCAATACGATGAATTTCACGTTTAGCTGTGGGTAAGCAATAAAAATCACTCCTTAACCCACCATTGAACATTGCATTTCGATTGATATGTAAATGATGAGGTGTGATTGTAGCGGCTATATCAAACTCACTGTTTTCTACAAAGTCAATTGCATCAATGGTCGTGATGTGTTCTAAAACCACTTTAAGTGATAAAAATCTTCGTAATAATGGTTCAAGGTGTCGCTCAATAAAGACAGCTTCTCTATCAAATACATCAACATTGAAATCGGTCACTTCTCCATGAATCAATAATGGCATACCAATTCTTTCCATCGTCTCAAATAAATTGTCGACTTTACTTATATCTGTAACCCCATACGAGGAATTAGTTGTCACATTAGCTGGATAGAGCTTCGCTGCATGAAAGACACCTTCTCTAAAGCCTTTCTCTAAAACCTCCGCAGGCATATCATCTGTAAGATACGCTGTCATTAATGGGGTAAAAGAAACACCTTCAGGGATAGACTGGATAATTCTTTTTTTATACTCTTTTGCTTGGCTTATAGTAGTTATTGGCGGATCAAGATTAGGCATGATGATTGCACGACAAAACATATCTGCTGTATGACTTAAAACACCTTTAAGAATCTTTCCATCTCTCAAATGCAGATGCCAATCATCTGGCTTTAACAATGAGATTTGATTAACAGAAGCAATCACAGGATTAAAGCTTTTTCAATTTATATCTTATGCAAGCTTGATCTACTTGATCTATAAGTCTTCAAGTATCAATAAAGGGCTAAGATATTACGATAATACCAAATGAAAATAATATAAATTAATTCACTAATTTAGTTTTTCCATAAATTACTCAATTATGCCATCAATATTATTGTCATTTTTAGAGCTTATTACTGGGATACTTTTACTTTTTAGCGGTGGGGAGTTCTTTATTCAAGGATCTGTTGCTTTAGCATTAATCCTTGGGATCCCTCAACTAGTTATTGGTTTAACAATAGTATCTCTCGGGACAAGTGCACCTGAACTATTTGTGAGTGTTAACTCCTTTCTTTCTGGATCAGATAGTCTGGCTTTGAGCAACATTGTTGGCAGCAATATTTTCAATGTGATGGTAGTTCTCGGAGGCAGTGCACTTTTACGACCTTTAAGAGTTGAAAGTCGTCTTGTAAGGAGAGACATTCCTCTTCTTTTAGCAGTCTCAACTGCCGTTTGGGGGATGGCAGCTTCAGAGCTGATAACTTGGCAATTTGGAGTAGCTTTGATAGTTGCGCTGATAATAAATACCACTTGGGAAATTCGAACAGCAAGAGAGGAGCCTCAAAAAACCCAAGAAGCAGAGCCAGAAATTAATGCTGAAAGAGACTCAACAAGTTTATTAAATGCAGGCGTGAAATTATTAGGTGGTATTTTCTTGCTAACTCTTGGATCACGGCTGTTAATAGAAGGCGCATCTACAATTGCAGGATTATTAGGTGTAAGCGAAGCCATAATTGGGTTAACGATAGTTTCGCTGGGCACCTCTTTACCTGAGTTGATTACGTCATTAGTGGCCGCTATTCGTGGTCAAACTGATCTAGCAATAGGCAATGTAATTGGAAGTTGTTTATTAAATCAATTACTAGTTTTAGGTAGCTGTTCTGTATTATCTGGAGCTAGTGGTTTAGTGGTTGAGAATTTACTTATAACCAAGGATATTCCTATCATGGTAATTACTACATTTGCCTGCATGCCAATTTTTTGGACAAAAGGAATAATAAGCAGAGGTGAAGGCGGAGTTTTATTAGGATTATATATGCTTTATATTACAGACAAAATAATACCTCTAACTCTACCAACTTTACATTCAGCGTTCAAAGAATTAGTTTTTGTAGCCATATCATTATCAATAATACTTATTATATATAAAACGATTGCTTACTGGTTTAGGCTAAGAAAAAGTTCTAACAACTAAATTCTTTAAAAGCATCATCTCATTGTCACAAACTCCTCAGCTATTGTGGGGTGGAGTGCCATAGTATTATCAAAATCAGATTTTTTAGCTCCTAGCATTAGTGAGATTGATGCCATTTGAATAATCTCAGATGCATTGTCACCAATCATATGACATCCCAAAACTTTATAATTCTTTTTATCCACTATTAACTTTAAAATACATTTAGGGCCATTCTTTGGCAATGATTTAGATAAGGGCCTAAAAATTGATCTATATACTTCAATTTTATCTTTTCCTAACGACTGGATAGCCTTCTCTTCAGTTATGCCCACAGAAGCTATTTCAGGCTGACTAAATACAGCATAAGGAACAAAATCATAGTTAACCTTTTGAGCTGATTTGCCATAATTTCTATCAGCAAACTTTCTACCCTCATCAATTGCGACAGGTGTCAAGTTGATCCTGTCAGTTACATCTCCAATAGCAAAGATATTAGAAATATTTGTTTTACTTTCACTATCAACTTTAATTTTATTTTCAAGAGTTTCTATACCCGCTTGTTCTAACTTCAACCCCTCTAAGAATGGCTTTCTACCAGTAGCAAAAAGCAATCCATTCGAGTCAAACTCTTTCCCTGTATTTGTTTTTATAATTAAAGATCCAGGAGTTCCTGTTATTGATGAAACATTCTCACCAAATCTTAGATCAATTCCTTTACTTATCATTGCCTCGGTTAATGCTGAAGAAAGTTCATAGTCAAATCCTCTTAAAATCTGATCACCTCTTACTAACTGAGTAACCTCAACACCTAAACCGTGCAATATGCATGCAAATTCGCAAGCAATATAGCCTGCACCAACAATTGTAATTTTATTAGGAAAGCCTTTCAGAAGAAACATATCATCACTAGTCCAACCTAAAGATGCTCCCTCGATACTTGGTCTTTTAGGCCTACCTCCCACTGCAATCAAAATTTTTTCTCCATAAAGTTCATTTAAAGTCTCTCCATTTTTTCGATTTTTAACTGCGATACAATTTGAATTTTTAAACTCACCCCAACCTTTGAAAAGCTCAACATTAGCCTTATTTAGAAAACTCTCGTGTAATTCATTCAGCCTTTGCACTTCCTTTCGAACATTAGCTAATAAAGTCTCTGACTTGATCTTTAAATTTTCAAAATCAAAACCATAAGATGGTGCAGACAAAAAACTCTCTAAGAGAGAAGAGCCACAAACTAATAATTTTTTAGGAACACAACCTCTTATTACACACGTCCCTCCGACAAGATCGCCCTCTACGATCGCTACAGACGCTCCATAACTGGCTGCTTTCTTTGCAGCAGCTAATCCACCGGATCCTGCACCAATGACAATTAAATCAAAAGACCTTTTCAATTTTGCAACCTAGTATTATTTCTCTATTCTCGTTGAAATAAATGAATCCAACCAGAAATGCAATGAGTTGGGAAGAATTAGCAATATATGCAGCTGATCCCATTGATCAAATCAATGGGTTAAACAATCCATATTCCTCACTTCGTCTTTTTAATAAAGATGAGTCCAAGGCAATTGTTACTCTTTACAGAGACAATCATGCTTGGTGTCCTTATTGCCAAAAAGTTTGGATTTGGTTAGAGCTTAAAAAAATTCCTTACCGGATTAAAAAAGTAACCATGCGTTGCTACGGAGAAAAGGAAAGATGGTATTTAAAAAAAGTGCCCTCAGGAATGCTCCCTGCAATAGAAATTGAAAATCATGTAATCACAGAAAGTGATGAGATCCTATTTGTGTTAGAAGAAATTTATGGGCCTCTAGGTCAATCTCTAAATGAGAAGAAAGTCCTCGAACATAGGGCACTTGAAAGAGAATTATTCTCATCTTGGTGTAATTGGTTGTGTCGCAACTCTCTTTCCCAATCCCAAGAAGTACAAAAGAAAGAGAATTTCAAAAATATTGCAAAAAAATTTGAAAATGAACTACAAAAAAATGCTTCAGGATGGCTAACACCAATCTCAACAATAAATGGTGAAAAGCCTGGATCAGCAGATGTGATTTTTATTCCATATGTCGAAAGAATGAATGCCTCTTTGGCTTACTACAAGGGATATTCATTGAGAGAAGAGCACCCTTTTATAAATACATGGCTTACAAATCTTGAAGAACTTGAGGAATATAGAGGTACTCAAGGAGATTTTCATACTCATGCTCATGATTTACCCCCTCAAATGGGAGGTTGCTTTACTAATTCAAATGCAAACCAAGAATTATTTTCCAAAGAAATTGATGTGGGTGCTGGATTAGGAGAATTAGAGCTAATAGATTTCAAAGTTGATCAAAAATCGGAACAACAATTTGAGGCATTAGCTTTAGAGAGAGTTATCAAACATAAAGATAGAATCATTGATGTTAACCCAATGAAAAATAAATCATTTGATCAACCATTAAGGGCAGCATTAACTTCTATGATTTCAAAAAAAGATTGCATTCCAGAGAAGAATAGTGCCTCGTCATTACGCTACCTCCGAGATAGAATTTCAGTTCCAAGAGATATGCCTTTATTATCGGGAAGATTGCTTAGGCAAGCTCTTGAACGCACAGCAACTATTGATGGTAGTGATCAAGGTCCTGCAATACCTACAAGAAATAGGCTAGATCAAAATCCTATACAGTTTAATTAGAAATTTATTCTCGCTACATGTTTTCTTTAACGACGTTTTCGTGAATCGATCTGAAGAAGATCCTTCACTTTTTGAACTTGACTTGCTAATTGTGGCTCACTTGATAATTTCTTTTCTACTTGCTCAATTGCATACATAACTGTTGTATGATCTTTCCCCCCAAAAGATTCTCCAATACGAGGAAGACTTAAATCTGTTCCATGACGCATTAAATACATACCTACTTGTCTTGCCTGACTAACAGGCCTACGTCTACTTGGACTACGCATTTCCTCCTCAGTGACTCCAAAAACTTCAGCTACTTTTTCTAGTACTTGTTTAGGCTTAACTTCTACTCCTTGTCCAGTAGGGTCAAGCATAGGCGCTACTGATTCAACTGTCATTGGCAACCCAGTTATTGAAGCAAATGCAACAGCTCGAGTAAATGCTCCCTCTAATTCTCTTATATTAGAAGTGAATCGTCCTGCTATAAACTGGATCAAATCCCTCGGCAAACGCATCCTTTCATGCTCAGCTTTTTTTTGTAATATTGCCATTCTCGTCTCCAAGTCGGGCGCTTGGATATCTGCGATTAGTCCCATTGAGAATCTTGAAATCAATCGTTCTTGTAAGCGTGGTATTTGACTTGGGGGCCTATCACTTGTGAGAACAATTTGCCTTCCTGCCTCATGCAAAGCATTAAAAGTATGGAAGAATTCTTCCTGAGTATATTCTTTACCCTCTATAAATTGAATATCATCAACCAATATCAAATCAGCTTCTCTATATCTATTTCTGAAAGCTTGCATTCCATCTTTTCTAATCGCAACTATTAAATCATTAGTAAAAGTCTCAGTAGAAACGTATGCAACCTTTGCCTCGGGATCGATTTCCAACCTGTAATGACCAATAGATTGCATTAAATGAGTCTTGCCTAAACCAACTCCTCCGCAAATAAATAATGGATTAAACTCTCGGCCAGGTGACTCAGCTACTGCCATTGCTGCAGCATGAGCCATCCGACTATTAGGTCCTACAACAAATCTATTAAAAACATATCGAAGATTCAAACCAGGTAAAAATTTTTTTATTGGGGCTTGCTTCGATTTAACGTCTGAATTCTCACGAGCGACAATCGAACTATTTTCTAAATTTGAAAAAGTCTTTTTTTTATTGCTTTTATTTAATGGAAATTCATCTTTAACTTTTATGTAAACTTTAACCTCATGGCCAAAGATCTCTGAGGCAATATCTTCAATAGTTTGAGAGTAATTTTTCCTTAACCAATCACTTGAAAAGCTATTTGGGGCAAGCAAAGTCAAGCAGCCATCTTTGAAATCAAAGAATTCAGCGGGACGTATCCATGTTTCGTATGAAGGCTTACTTAAATTCTTTTGCAGTACTTGCTGCACCTTCGTCCATAGCTCATTCCGAGTTGGCACATGCAATACGTAATGGAATATCACATTAGCTAAAAACTTAAATCAGTCATTCTTAAATTTGGGAATCCAGTTGAAAATTTGAATTACTCAATTCAACAAAGTAAATTTCGCAATGGATTAGCAAGATAAATGGGAGTATATATTTATTTTTTTCAGCACAAAAATTAATCAGATGCAATGAATAGTAACTTAAGCTTCAAAAATCTAGAAAAGTTTGAGATTAAAAACTATGGATCTAATAAAAAGTAAAACTGTAACTACAAACAAAAATAATACCAATATCAAACCAACTATAGTTTTAATGATGAGATGGCACGCTATATATAGATGTAAAAGTCGTTTATCAAAGGATATAGGTGCATTTAAAGCAGCAAAGATACAAGAGAAACTAACAAATCACACAATCAATGTAGCCAAAGAAATTCAAAAAGAAGGTCTCGCAGACATAAAGGTTGCCATCGATGGAATTGGTATTAAGGCGGCAAAAAAATGGGCTTCTTTAAATAAAATCAAAACGGTCGCGATTCAAGGTCCTGGAAATCTGGGAACAAAAATGAAAAGACAGTTTTTAAAGACTCATTTTGAAAAAACTCTTTCTCACCAAACTCCAGAGCCTATTTTACTAATTGGAACTGATTTACCATCAATCTCAGCTTTTGAATTAATTCAAGCCATTAAAATACTTAATCATAAAGAAATGGTTTTAGGCCCTTCAAGTGATGGAGGATATTGGCTTATAGGACTATCACACAAACTTTTAAATCCTTTATGTTCCTGGCCATTTTCTGGTATAAGTTGGGGAACCGATAAAGTCCTTCAAAAAACAATTCGATTAGCATCTTCAAATCAAATAGATTTTCAACTTCTTCAAACTAAAAATGATCTGGATAATATTATGGATTTGTCACCATGGCTAGATCACAAAAGTTTCCGACTCTCAGCATCATTATACCAACTTTAAATGAAGCGATTCACCTCCCTCTTCTGCTAGCTGATTTAAATGCATGGCCATATGATTTTGAATTAACGATAGTTGATGGCGGGAGTATAGATTTAACTGTTTCAATCGCAAAGATACAAGGAATAAATATAATTAAAAGTCCTAAAAAGAGTAGAGGCTATCAACTACATACCGGTGCTTCAAATGCAAAAGGAGATTGGCTTTTGTTTTTACATGCTGATAGCAGATTAGGGCCAAGATGGGTAAAGAGATTATATAAAATAATACAACATAAAAGATCAGAAAAATTTGCATGGTATTTTGACTTTAAAATAAAAAAAGATAACCTAGAATTCAGATTCCTAGAAATAGCCGTGTCATTAAGAAGTTATTTTTTACAACGTCCTTATGGCGATCAAGGCTTACTAATGCACAAAGATCTATATTACAACTCAGGAGGTTATTCTTCCATGAAAATAATGGAAGATCTCGAATTTAT
>QCJG01000020.1 GCA_003216175.1 Prochlorococcus sp. AG-409-A10
TTTTTTTCTATGTTCCCGATCATCTTGCTGATAGCTACCATGAAACTTTAAAAGTTGTACTGCGTCATTTGTAAAGTGATCGCTGTCGTTCAATAATTCACTTTGTAGTGGTTCATTTAAGTAATTACTATCAGCTTTGAATTGTTCAAATTTTGTTCTAGGGGATTTATTAGCGATACAAGGTGAAGGAACAGTTTTTTCTATTTTTTCAATACTTGTACTTTCATTTTCCTCAAAATTCATTAGAGCTTCAATAGCTGCATTACTGAATCCAGCATCTTTTAATTCTTTTTCTATGTTTTTCGGAGATTCTTTTGAACTACTATTTTTAATAGCCTCGAGTCTTATTCCCTTAGGCAAGGATTTGTTGATCTGTTTGGCCTCTTCTTCTCTGAGCTTCTCATCGAATTTTTGTTGAATAGCTATTTCTGCTGAGCTTATATTCTCTTCTGCTTCTTTTTTAGTGTTACCGATTTTTTTTACTACATCACATGTTCCAAAAGCATCCCTTAATTTACCTCTCGGCACAGCAACTCTTAGGTAAAAACCTGATCTTCCTGGTATTTGTATGATCTTAGGCAATGGTACCTACACCGGTACCTACACTGTATCATTTTTCGTGTGGATTGGTGCCTAATTGTTCAAATAATGCCATGGGAGAGCAAAAATCTATTCATTGATATTAAATTTTTTCTAGGACACAGAATGTAGAACTAATTCAAATTTAGATCTAATCTTGTTAAGAACATAAGGGAATTTTTTTGTCTACTTACCTTTTAGAAATCGGCACTGAGGAACTGCCAGCTGATTTGGCTGAATCCGTTATTTCCCAGCTTGAGTCAAATGTAAATAATGACTTGAATTCTTCTCAAATAAAATTTAGTGAAATAAGAGTTACTACTACTCCTAGAAGAATTGCATTAACAATTGAAGGGATTGCTCCATTTTCTGAAGATAAGATTTCAGAACGAAAAGGTCCTTCTGTTTCACAAGCTTTTCATGATGGAGTACCTACAAAAGCAGCAATTGGTTTTGCTAGAAGATATGAGCTTTCTCCTGAAAAATTAGAGGTTAGAGAGACGCCAAAGGGTTCATTTGTTTTTGCGAAATTAATAGAGAAAGGCAAGCCCGCAGAGAATTTGTTATCTGATTTTTTACCTGGTTGGATCAGTAAAATTCAAGGAAGAAGGTTTATGAGGTGGGGCAAAGGGGATTTTCGCTTTTCGAGACCTATCCGCTGGATTGTTTCTTTGATTGATTCAGAAGTTTTACCTTTTAAAATTTCAGGATGCGATCCAGAAATCCAAATTGGTAATATCTCAAGGCCACATAGGTTGCATGGCTCAACACTAGAAATAAAGAATGCGAAAACCTACTTTGATCAATTGCAGGATGTTGGAATAATAGTTGACCGAAATAGTCGCCTTTCAAAGATTAATAATTTAGTTCTTAATCACGAAACAAATAAAAAAGCTAAGCCTGATCTTACTGAACCCCTTTTAAATGAGCTGACCGATTTAGTTGAGTCCCCTTTACTTTTGACTGGATGTTTTGATAAATCTTTCCTAGATTTGCCCCCTGAGGTCTTGACCACAGTAATGAAGTCTCATCAAAGGTACATACCTTTATACAAAGTAAATGTTGAGTTTGATCCATTATCACTTGACTCAAGAAATATTTTAATTCCCAGTTTTTTGTGTATTAGTAATGGATTATCTTCAGCAAAAGAAAATATTATCTTAGGTAATGAAAAAGTATTAAAGGCAAGATTTTCTGATGCTTCATTTTTTATAAAGTCAGATTTATTAATTAATAGTTCTTCACGTATTAATAAATTAAAAGATGTAACTTTTGCTGAAGGATTAGGTTCTTTGTATGACCGTGTAAATCGGATTGAATGGCTTACTAAATTAGTGACATCAAAACTGAAATTTGATCAAGAGGATATTGAGAAATCTGTGGAAGTTGCACATTTTTCTAAACATGATTTAGTTAGCAACATGGTTGGAGAGTTTCCAGAATTAGAAGGAACTATTGGATCTAAATACTTGCTTCATGAGGGTAAATCTAGAGATGTATGCCTTGGTGTTTTGGAACATTACAAACCTAAAGGAACCGCAGACTCTCTTCCATCAAACAAGCTTGGCAATGCAGTTTCATTAGCTGAACGGTTTGAATTGCTTTTTAGTATCTATGCTAAGGGCGAAAGGCCCTCTGGCTCATCTGATCCATATGCTTTGAGAAGGGCTGCTAATGGAATATTGTTGATTTTATGGAATAAAGATTGGCAATTAAATATTAATGAAATACAAAATGATTCACTAATTTTTTGGCAGCAACTTTTTCCTTCTCTCCCTTTTGAAATAAGTAGACTTTCCAGCGATTTAAAGGAATTCTTTCGTCAAAGAATTATTAGTTTATTAGAAGAGAAAGATATCGACTTTGATATTATTCAGGCAATTGCAGGAGATACCAATTCAACATCAAAATTATTAGATGATCCTACTGACGTTTATTTTCGCACTTTATTATTAATGGGAATGAGAAAAAAAAATACACTTAATTTGTTGCAATCTGTAGTGACTCGAGCTTCTAAGTTGGCAGCTAAAAGCTCTATTTCCAAAGATGTTGTTGACCCTTCAGATTTTGTAGATAAATCACTATTTGAGAAGGCTTGTGAAATTCAAATGTTGAATGTTTTGGAAAAAATAAAACCTTTAGCTATAAATGGTGATCGTGTTAAATATAAATTGTTAGCTGATGCTCTAGTCTCAAGTGCTGAAACTCTTTCCAACTTTTTTGATGGAGAAAGCAGTGTAATGGTTATGACGGATGATCTTAATATAAGAAATAATAGATTAAACTTGCTGACAATCCTCAGAAATCAGTCTTTGAAGCTTGCCGATTTTAGCAAGCTCAGTTAATTTTTTATTATTTTTTACTTGTTTTTATACCACCTTTAATTGAACTTACGGCTAACATTTTATTAACTTCTTTATCATCTCTTACCGCACTTGGTACTGGTTTGTATGTACTTGGCGCTAGTGCTTTTCCTCTTAACACAGAACCAATAGTTAATAGGGTAAGTTTTAATTGTTGAAGTGGCTTCATCGCTACCACAGTTTTATAGAGATAGCTATCAAATGTAAGTCTTTGAACATCCATGTCACCACACATTTCAACAAAAGCCTCTCTTGCTCCATCACTGGTATAGAAAATTCTTTGGAGAATATCTAAAACTGTATATGTAGTTCCATACTTTTTATCCCATTTTTTTAAATATTTTTTTAGATCATTCTCTGTAGGTATTATTTTCCCATTTTGACTTGATTCGACAATTTGCTCAGCACACATCCTTCCACTTTTGGCAGCAAAATAAATTCCTTCTCCTGAACTTTTGGTTACATAACCAGCGGCATCTCCAACTAAAGCCATTCTTCCAACAACTCTTCTTGGTCTGGGATGCTCAGGAATTGGATGAGCTTCTACTTTGATGACTTCTCCATTTACGAGTCTCTTCTTTGCTCTTTCTCTGACGCCAATCTGGAGGCTTTTTATCAAACCACCATTTTGTTTCATTGTTCCTGTTCCCGCTGCAACATGGTCGTATTTTGGAAAGACCCAACCATAGAAATCAGGTGATACATCTGTGCCTACATACATTTCGGCCCTGTCTTCGTAATACTTCATTTCTTCTTTAGGAAGTTTTATCCTTTCTTGAATTGCAACTGCATAGTTGTAATCACCTGCATCCATTGCTTTTGCAACTCTGCTAGTTGCACCATCTGCCCCAACAATTAAATCGACCTCAAGTTGCTTACCTTTCTCTTCAGATTGGTCGTTCAAGATTTCTGTGTAATGAAGTGTATATGGACCTTGCTTGTTAGTACCAGTTTCTATTTTTGATACCAATCCATTTACTAATGTTGCGCCAAGTTCTGCGGCGCGATTTCTCATAAATGAATCCATTACTTCACGCCTCAACATACCTATATATTCCTTGTCGCTTCCTGGATAAATATCATCCAAAATAATATCTACTTCTCTATTTGATGGAGATATCATTTTCATATTCCTGACTTTCCTATCAATAATTGATTCAGGAAGATCAAATTCAGAAACCATACATAATGGAATTGCTCCTCCACATGGTTTTGCATTATCAAGCTTTCTCTCGAAAATCCAAGTTTTAACTCCTGCTTTAGCCAAAATTTCTGCAGCGCATGATCCACTTGGACCACCACCAATAACAGCAACTCTTAACATCTTTGGATGAAAAATTTAGTTCTCTATATATAAAACTTACATCCTTATCTCATAGAAAGTATAAAGATTAGAGATACTCGTTACTATCGAAACATCATTTTTGTGAATTCCAATTGTTTTGTTCATAAGCAGATCGTATGAATTACCAAGATGACATCCCGCTGGCCAAAAGGATTAGGCCCATCAAAACCCTTACTAGCAAGTCTTTTTTGCGTTTAGGACTTCTATTCGTTGGACTTGGTATTTCGTTAACGTTTTTAGTTGATAAATCATTATTACGCCAAACAAAAACTTTAGATGATTCGATCAACTCCACTGAGACAAATCAAAATGAAAGTTTGTTAGGCCATCTTCCTTACCCTGAGGCTTCAAAAAATGAGTTAATTCTTTTCTCTTCAGGTATTTATGTTCATAAAGAAATTTATGAGAATTTTAAGGAAATGCAATTTATGGCTGCCCAAAGAGGGATTTCGTTACAGCTATTAAGTGGTTATAGATCAATTGATTTGCAAAGAGATATTTTTTATGAAAATAAATCTATTAGAAATCAAACTGCTGTTGAGCGCTCTATGGTTTCAGCTCCTCCTGGCTATTCTGAACACAGCACAGGATATGCAATCGATGTTGGGGATGGGAATTATCCAGATACTCATTTTGAGGTTGAATTTGAACAAACGCCTGCTTTTAAATGGATGAAGAGGTATGCCACTAAATATCATTTCGTGCTTTCTTTTCCATCCAATAACAAACAAGGAGTAAGTTACGAGCCTTGGCATTGGAGATTTGAAGGGACTGTTAATGCTTTGAAGAAATTTGAAGCTGCTAATAAAATTACAAAATTCAAATAAAAAATCACTTTATTTTTTTTTACTTCAAATTCTATATTCGATATTTTAATTGGCATTTAAAACAGCTAAATGAAGTCATCGTGAGATATTCTTTATGTTTGTATTAATAAAAGAAATTTTAATTTTTTTAAATTATGAGTTTTGATATACAAGCCATAAGGAATATCGCAATAATTGCTCACGTTGATCATGGTAAGACAACTTTGGTTGATGCACTTTTAAATCAATCTGGGACTTTTCGCGATAACGAGGAAGTTCCAACTTGTGCAATGGATTCAAATGATTTGGAACGTGAAAGAGGGATAACAATTCTTTCAAAAAATACAGCTGTTACATATAACGACACTCGTATAAACATTGTTGACACCCCAGGTCACGCTGATTTTGGAGGAGAAGTCGAGAGGGTATTGGGAATGGTAGATGGATGTCTCCTTGTCGTTGACGCCAACGAGGGACCAATGCCGCAAACTCGATTCGTTCTTAAAAAAGCTTTAGAGCAGGGCTTAAGACCTATTGTTTTTGTGAATAAAATTGATCGTGCAAGAGTAGAACCTGAAACCGCGGTAGATAAAGTTTTAGATCTTTTTTTGGAATTAGGAGCTGATGATGATCAATGTGATTTTCCTTATTTATTTGGTAGTGGATTAGGTGGTTTTGCAAAGACTGAAGTAAAAAGTGAAAGTGATAATATGAAACCATTATTTGAAGCAATTATTAGGCAAGTTCCTCCTCCGGTTGGCGATCAGAATAAGCCTTTACAATTACAAGTCACCACTCTTGATTACTCAGATTTTTTAGGAACGATTATTATTGGAAGAGTACATAATGGTGTAATTAAAAATGGCCAAAGGACTTGTTTGATAAAGGAAGATGGTAGTTTAAAAAAAGGAAGGATTAATAAACTATTAGGATTTAAGGGATTAAAAAGAATTGAAATAGATCAAGCCAATGCTGGGGATATAGTTGCCTTGGCTGGATTTGAAGATGTTTCTATAGGGGAAACCGTAGCCTGTCCTGATGAACCGAAGCCTTTACCTCTAATTAAGGTTGATGAGCCAACATTGCAGATGACTTTTGTTGTAAATGATTCTCCATTTGCAGGGAAAGAGGGCAAGTTTGTAACCAGTCGTCAATTGAAGGATCGTTTAAACAAAGAACTTCTTACGAATGTTGCATTAAGAGTAGAGGATACAGATTCACCTGATCGTTTTTCTGTTAGTGGAAGAGGAGAGTTACATCTAGGAATTCTTATAGAGACAATGCGGAGAGAGGGATATGAATTTCAAGTGTCTCAACCACAAGTGATTTTTAGGACCATTGATGAAATTAAGTGTGAACCCGTTGAGACCCTAGTCCTTGATGTGCCTGAGGCCTCAATTGGCGCTTGTATTGAAAGCCTTGGTGCAAGGAAAGGTGAAATGCAAAATATGGAAACGGGTACTGATCATCGAACTCAACTTGAATTTGTTATCCCATCGAGAGGCTTAATTGGATTTAGGGGTGAATTTATTCGTGCAACCAGAGGCGAAGGGATTATGAGCCATTCGTTTTTTGAATACAGGCCAACTGTAGGAGATTTTGAACAAAGGAGAAATGGAGTTCTTATTTCATTTGAAGAGGGTGTAGCTACTTTCTATTCTTTAAAAAATGCAGAAGATCGTGGACAATTTTTTATTACTCCTGGAGCCAAAGTATATAAAGGAATGATTATTGGAGAGAATAATCGCCCACAAGATCTTGAATTAAATATTTGCAAGGCTAAACAACTTACCAATATGAGATCAGCTGGAGCAGACGAACTAGATCAATTGCAATCCCCAATTGAAATGACATTAGAAAGAGCTCTTGAATATATTGGACCAGGAGAGATGTTGGAAGTTACTCCTGAATCTATAAGGCTGAGAAAAATTAGTGCAAAGAAAAATTTGAAAAAATAATGACTCTTACAGATAAACAGGATGATTTATTTATAAATGATTTTCGTTTTGAAATAGGAATGAAATTATTTAATACTTGTCAGTGGTACAAATCTCATGATGTTTTTGAAGAGATTTGGCATGAGACAGCAGGACCTGAAAGGCAGTTATTACAGGGGATATTGCAAGTCGCTGTGGCACAAGTACAT
>QCJG01000021.1 GCA_003216175.1 Prochlorococcus sp. AG-409-A10
TTTCAAAAGCAACAACCTAAACAGATCAATAGAACGGTATTCTCCACAAATTTTTGAGAGTAATTAACCAACCAATCAATTATATTTAAACATTAACTAATTTTTTTAAATGACTGAAGAAAATAAAAAAGACAAAAAGAAGTGCGGTGGAAAAGGCAAAGCGATGTTTGCTTATGGAATTATACAACTAGGTTCTAGTGTTGTTTCTGCTGTCGCACTTGCTGCAATCGCCTTGAGTTTTTGTTCTGTAAAACAAGAATCAAAAGTATTCAACGAATGTGTTGAAGAGGTTCAAGCGACTGGTAAGAGTTCTTCCGATGCAGTTCGCTTCTGCAATGGTGGAAACTAGTGATTCGGTAAAAAAATTTTATTCAACTAATTAATGTATCAACAGAAATGGGGTGACTTAAGTCTCACCCCTTTTTTTATGTCTTTACGTTTTCCAATACGCATTCCACTCATCCTGCAATTCTGTCTGCGATAAAGAGTTATAGAAACCTCTCCACTTTTTTTCTGAATTTGCGTCAGTAGCACTCAAGGAAACCATTAGATCTATTGCTTCCTCTTTAGTGAAGGATTTTCCTTTGTCTGATTTGAATATCATTTTTATACAGTATTCCCAGGAAGTTCCTATTCATTGAATTCATTTTTGTTTTTCACACCAATCGATTCGCTAAATCCTGAGGCAAGTATTCCAGTAGGTATTGCTATGGCAGCAATACCCATAAGAGAAGTTATCGATGCAATTGTTTTTCCAACTGCTGTAACAGGTATTGAATCTCCATAACCAACAGCACTTACAGTTGTAATTGACCACCACAGACATCTTGGAATTGAGCCTAACAATTCTGGTTGAATGGAAGATTCAGCAAGATACATACAAGTGCTACTGATCAACAAAAGTAAGACTGTATAAAAAGTCGATATTTGTAATTCTTGACTCTTTGATCGAAGTGCGAAATTAAAGTGATAGATACTTTGCTTAAATTTTTCACTTCTTCCAATCTTCAATATTCTTAAGAGACGAATAACCCTGAGAATTTTTAATTCTGCTCGAACACCTATAAAAGATGGAATGATTGCAATGACATCAATAATTGCCATTGGAGAGACCATATAACGTAAGAATCCCTTCCAACCTTTTCCATACTTTTTATCTAAAGGTGCAACCCATAAACGACAACAATATTCAACACAAAACAACGCACCAATAATCCAATCCAAGAGGTCTATCTGATCACCAAACTGATAATCAATTGAATTTTCAGTAACGATAACTGCAAAGAAAATCGAGATAAAAATTGTAACTCCACAGATTTTGTTAAATAGAGAAGTTCTTCCACCTGGCGTGTTATTGATCACCTGCTCATAGATTCTTAATCGTAATTCATTCATCTTTGCCTATTAACTTAAATAGAATTACTTACAAGTTAGGCAAATCTTGATGAAGTTGCCTATGGATACTTGACGACCTATAAAAGATTTAATAGTATATCTGTACTAGGACACCTCCTCACACAATCCGTCCTACTCAAAAAGCATCTATCCAAGGGTCGCGTTTGGAGGGGTGCTTTTTTGATGCCTCGAATTAAAAAGAGAATTATGAATCAACCAGTACGAGAAGCAATCCCAACTCCAACAGGATGGTTGGTATCACCTACTAGAGAATTCTGTATGTTCTTTATTCGTGATACAAAATCCGAAATGGCATTTCCGAGAGTGTATACACAACTTTGGTATTGCCTTGAAGATGGCACTCCAACCAAATTAAAAAATACAAGAAGAATTGATCTCGAATCTGCTATTGAAACTTGGCATGAACTCTTAACCCAAGATTGGGAACTAATGGAACATCAGATAAATGAAGATGCTGCCTAACCATAATTAACTCTAAATTGCTCAAAAGGCAGACCAGTTTTACCCTCGATTTCTTTTTCTAAAGAGATCCACCATTCCTCTTCGTCTAATGAGACGTCATAAAATCTTCTTGCGAAATGTGCGTTTATTTCATCAATACTTTTTACCCCATATTCATCTAATGCTTCTTGCTCTGACTCAAAAACCCCTTCACCATCTTCATCAATAACAACACCTACTTCCCACCAATTTTTACTTTCCCATTCGGGTAGTAAATCAAGTAGTGCTTTTGGAGCAACAAGTTCTACTGACCAATTTCCACCACTTCTAAACCTTTCATTTCCATCTAAATCGTCATCGTTTATGTGATCCAAATAATTGTCTGCTCTCATCCTCTCAACTTGTTCTGGATTGAATTTTTTTATCCAATCTTCTATTTCTTTTTTAGTTTTATACATTTTTCGATCCCCTATTTCAGAAATGGAAGCAACCTACTGAAGGTCGCTGGAAACGAACCAACAATGAGTGCCACTGCTCCAAGAACAACCGCCACGATTGCAGCATCTACTAAAAGATCTTTCCAGTTGTATTTCATCTCAAAGTGACCATTTCTGGAGTAGTGCATTCAGTTGGATATGAGATCACATTCTTTGCTGTAAATCCTGCACCTATCGCAACAAGTCCAATTACAAAGATCCATTTAGATCTCTCACCAGAGAGCAGTCTGTTCATAAAATTGATGTAATGATGTGAAGTTTCCATCAACGATAACAATAATGTTTTTTACCTAATGACCTTGAGAACTTTTAGAAGTATTTGTATTAGTTGCTTCGCACTCCTACTTTTTCTCTACCCTTCAAAAATAGATGCTTTATCGCCTGAGTGGGTTGCAGTTCCAAAGAGTCAGTATGGAGAGCAGTTATGGGATAAGAACAGCGTGCAAAAAAATCAAGATGGATCCATACGAGTATTCAGCAAATTTATTCCTAAAAGCACTACTGACATTACCCAAGACATTCTGTATACGATGGATGTCAACTGTTCGGAACATTCTTTTAGAGATGTTGCAGTAGGAGCAAAGGAATTTAATGAGTTCAAGAATCAAGATTCTGAATGGAAAAATCCCAATGGAGATAAATTGATTTTGGGTGTTATCGATCAAGTTTGTGCTTTTGGAAATTAGATGCAAAAGAAGACTACAAACGTCTAACAAATTGCGATCATACTGTGACGATATGCCTAATACGCACCTTTTCTCATCACTTGAAATCCCCTTGCCTGATTAGATTGGTGGAGTTAATTCAAGAACTAATTTGAAAAGTGCGACTAAAATAAAACGAGTTGCGACTAACTTGTGACTAAAATACTCTCACAAGATTTCAGTATTGATAGGCAATTGAAAGAATAACAATAGTCTAAATCCCAAAGATGCGTATAAAGAAACAACATAGTTCTCAAATACGTTGTCTCTACAAGTTCTCTACGGTTGAGGTGTAGAGAAAATGAACTATCTACGATGTCTTTACAGAGAAGGTGACAAGGTGACACGTGGAACTTGCGTGGAACTTACTGTTCAAATCCCTTGTCACTCTGTCACTTAAATTTCTACGTGGAACTCACGTGGAACAAGCACTTTGAGTGGTGGACTGGGTTTTACTACCCTAAACTATTCCCACTCAATAGTCCTTTGCAAAAGAGCACCGCTAAACCCCAGTCATAGCAACGTATTTCATCTTTACATATAGCACGTAAAACCCACGTAAAACCCAGTTGTGCCAATGGATTACAAGGAAAAACATATTCAATGATGCTTTTGTAGAGAAAAAGTGGAGTATTGCATTAACTTTCATGTCACAAACAATGTTTCTGTCACCTTGTCACCTGCTCTCTACCTAGAGAAATAATATATAGACCTACTTTTTATTCTCGCTCTATCAGTTCCAAAATAATTTCAGAAAGAATTAATAAGGATTGAACTTAGTAGTAAAATCGGAAGAAGAAAAAAAGAGAAAAGATAAGAGAAGATGGATAGTTCTAGTAAAGAAGGAGGAGAAGAGAAGAAAGTCACTGAAGTAAAAACATTTCCAGTTCCATTTGCTTTAGGAGAGAAAAAAGAACATATAACTATTACTACGATCACTCCTTCTAAACCTTCTAAAGAACAAATAATCAATCAAGCATGTAAGTTTCATATTCAAGGCAACATTTCGGAAGCAGCAAAACTTTATCAGTCTTTTATTGAGAAAGGGTTTGCTGATCCAAGAGTCTTTTCTAATTATGCAGGAATTTTGCAAGGTCTTGGTAAATCAAAAGAAGCAGAAATATTCACTCGCAAAGCAATTGAAATTAAACCTGATTTCGCAGATGCTCATTCCAACCTGGGCAGTATATTAAAGACTCTTGG
>QCJG01000022.1 GCA_003216175.1 Prochlorococcus sp. AG-409-A10
GATACAAGTACTCTTGAAGATAGATCAGTTTTAGATAAGTTAAGAAGTTAATCTTAAATTTTCCAATGAGCTACTTGATCGACTAATAAATCAATTTTTTCGTATTTTGTAGAGCTTTGGGAATTAGATTTTATTATCTTTTCTCTTAGTCCCATGCTTACTGGGGTTAGATGATTACCATCTAAAAATATAATTTTAGATTCATCAGAAGGCCTTTCCTTCAATGATTTAAGTAATAAATCAGTTTGATCTAAATTATCATTTCTAAATTTTATTAATAGATTATTTATTTGCTCATAGTGTTCTCTAATAAGATTTAATGTTTCGAAAGGACTTGGACTAAATTCAGTTTGAAAATTAAGCTTTTGAGACATTTTTTTAAGCAAAGGTATAGATTTATCTGCTTTGAAATTATTAAAGCTTATAGCTACTAAACCATGGCAATTTCTTCCTCCATCCGGTGCTAGTAAATGTAATTTACATCCGAGACTATGACCTAGTTTTATTGATTTTGGTTTTAAACCAACTCTTTTTTCAAAGACTTTTCGAGATTGACGGAATTGTTTCCACGCATAATTTGCTTGAAGTTGATGATCAAAGTTTGGGATATAACCCCATGAATGTACTGCAAAATTTCTTTTTAAAAAACCAGAAATCAGTCTTTTGTATGTAACTTCTGGCTTGATTGAAATATAGCTACCTCCAATTAGTTCTATAAGACCAATTGGTCTTGATGGCCATTGACAAGAAACTTCACTTATACGCCTATAAGTACTCATTGATGAATAATTACTCTATAAAGAGAAATAAAAAACGATTATAAATTGAATATAAGTATCTTTTATTTCTAATGTTCTACTAAGTTTTTATTCAACTCTGTTTTTTTGATAATAATAGAAGCATGACTAATCAATTTTGAAGTGAAAGAAGAGCAGAATCACCAGAAAGATAGCGAACAGCTTGGCTTTCTGTATGAAACAACTAAAGAAATTGCCAATAAAAAAGCGAAAGATCTTGAAGAAAAAAATTCTTTCAAATCAAATGAAGAACGGGTTGAAATTCTAAGTAAAGAACATTTTCCTGAAAATATCTTGATTTTAGATACGGAAACTACAGGTCTTGACAATGAAAATGATGATTGTCTTGAAGTAGGTTCGATTCTTTTTAATGTCAAAAGCAGATCTGTATTAGCGCAGCAATCTTTTCTTTTACCGGTTGAAATAAATAACGCTGAAAAAATAAACAATATTCCTGCTGAAATAACTAGATTGCCTCAACCTCTATCTGAAGCAATTAAATATTTTGAATCTTTGGTTCGGGTATCAGATGTGATTGTTGCTCATAATGCAGAATTTGATATGAAATGGTTTGGTCTTAGAAAATTGCCTCAGATTGAAAAACAATGGATTTGCACTATGGATGATATAACTTGGCCAGCTGAAAGACAATTGAAGAATCGCCCCTCTGTAAGAGATCTTGCATTGGCATACGGTGTACCAGTCTGGAATGCACATAGAGCTTTGACAGATTGCATATATTTGTCAGAGGTCTTTAAAAGATGTAGTGAACTCGAGCAACTATTGATTAGAGCGTTAGAACCAAAAGTTCTGCTTCGGGCTGAGATCTCCTATGAGGAGAGGTATTTAGCGAAAAACGCTGGCTTTAGGTGGAACGATGCAATTAAAGGTGCTTGGTCTAGGAAAATGAGTCGTAGGGATATGCAAAAATTAGAATTCCCTGTACATGAGGTCGACTTTCACTCTTGAAGTGGATTTTTCATAAAGTACTCATTTCAAATCTTTGCTTTATGTTTAATGTATTGATTAATGAGTTTTTCTAGAGTTTTCTCCATGATTGAGTTATGAGAAAATATTTCACTAAGAAAAATATAGTTGGTCAGTTTTCTCGAGTTAAAAGTAAAACTGATGGTAGCGATTTAAAAAAACGTCTAAGACAATGGCAGCATTCACGAAGTTGGGCTCGATTAATTTGTGAAGCGGAAAGAATGTGGAGCCTTGAATCAAGGGAACTAAAGAGACTCGGAGCTATGGAATTAATTCAACTCCAAAATGAGATGCCTTTTAATGTAAGAAGAAGAGTTAATTTTTGGTTGGTTAAATATTCAGGTGCTACTCGACTATAGGATTAAGCTTAATGAACTTTCTAAATTTGCCTGACGAATTTGGTTCCTAAAACTAACCTATCAAATATTATTTTACAGTTTACGTAAACAATTACTATTAAACAAACAACAAATAATTTTTCTGAAGATACTTTGACCAATCTCAAGAATTTAAGAGGAATGGTAGATCTTCTACCTTCTCAAAGTCATGGCTGGCAAAAGGTCGAATCAATTGCACTTGAACATTTTAGTCGTGCTGGGCTTCAAGAAATTAGAACACCGATTATTGAACAAACTGAATTGTTTTCGAGGGGTATTGGTGAAAACACCGATGTAGTGGGCAAAGAAATGTACACTTTCGAGGATAGAGGAGGTCGTTCTTGCACTTTGAGACCTGAAGGTACAGCTTCGGTCGCAAGGTCAATTGTCCAGCATGGTTTATTAAATAATGGGCCTCAAAGGCTCTGGTATAGAGGACCAATGTTTAGATACGAGAGACCTCAAGCAGGAAGGCAAAGGCAGTTTCATCAAATTGGAGTTGAATTTGTTGGATTAGCTTCTGTGATGAGTGATGCTGAGGTCATTTCAATAGCTTGGGACTTTTTAAAGGATGTGGGTTTAAATGATTTGACTTTAGAAATTAATAGTCTTGGAAGTAATAAAGACCGAAATATTTTCAAAGAAGAGTTGAAAGATTGGCTTACTCAGAGATTTGATTTATTAGATGAAGATTCTCAGAAAAGAATTACCCTTAATCCCTTGAGAATATTAGATAGTAAAAATAATTCCACAAAAGAACTTTTATTAGAAGCCCCTTCTTTAAAAGACTTTTTATCAAATGAGAGTAAAACTAGATTTGATTATTTACAGAAGTTCCTCGATAATCTAAAGATCCCATATAAAATTAACAATAATTTGGTAAGGGGACTTGATTATTATTCTCATACAGCTTTTGAAATAACAAGTGATCATTTGGGTTCTCAAGCAACTGTATGTGGTGGTGGACGGTACGATGATTTGATAAGCGAATTGGGGGGTGCTCAAACCCCCTCGATTGGCTGGGCTATTGGGATGGAAAGGCTAATAATTCTTGCTGGCGAAAAGATTTTGCAATCAAAGTCTCCAGATGTTTATGTGATTCATAAAGGTGAAAGAGCTGAGCAACTTGCTTTGGAAATCACTTGTAAGTTAAGGGTATTCAACTTAAATATTGAATTGGACTACTCAGGCTCATCTTTTTCTAAACAATTCAAGCGAGCAGATAAAAGTATGGCCAAATGGGCCTTAGTTATAGGTGAGGATGAGGCATCTAAAGGTCAATTATTGATGAAGAAATTAAGGGATAAACAAAAGGATGAGGAGAGCAAGGAATATATTTTTTCAAAGGTGGATCTTGATCAGTTAATTAAAAAATTGATTCCTTAAGAAAATGATTAATTGGTTTAAATGAGCTCTATTAAAATCCAAAAAATTTGTTGTATTGGAGCTGGTTATGTTGGCGGCCCAACTATGTCTGTTATTGCAGATAAATGTCCCGATTTAGAAGTGAGGGTCGTTGACATCAATAAACAACGAATTGAAGCATGGAATGATTCAGATCTCAATAAATTGCCAATATTTGAACCTGGATTAGATTTGATAATTTCGAGAACAAGAGGGCGGAACCTTTTCTTTAGTACAGAAATGGAAAAGTCAATATCTGATGCTGATATGGTTTTTATATCCGTTAATACTCCAACAAAAACAAAAGGCCTTGGAGCAGGGCAAGCAAGTGATCTTAGTTGGGTTGAAGCTAGTGCAAGGCAAGTAGCTAAATATTCAAAAGGTCACACAATAGTAATAGAAAAAAGTACTCTTCCCGTTCGTACGGCACAAGCAATAAAAGAGATACTCGAGACTACAAATAGAGATAATCAAAAAAATGAAATTTCAAAAACTTTTGCTGTTTTATCGAACCCTGAATTCTTAGCTG
>QCJG01000023.1 GCA_003216175.1 Prochlorococcus sp. AG-409-A10
AAAAAGTTGATAATACTTAGTTGCTTCTTTAATGTTTCCTTGTGAATGAAACTTAAATGCTTGATTAATTATTTGTTCTTTAGAAGGTTTAGAAGAGGTATTAGTAGAAATATTAATAGTCTCTTTGCTTTCTTCTAAAGAAAATGGAACTGGGAAGATTTTCACTTCAGATCCTTCTTCCTTTCGATCTTTCCCTGTCTCAGTCACATTTTTTTTTAAGGATCAATTTAATTAAGATTATAACTTTCACTAGAGATTTAACTTTTAAAAGAAAATCAACCCATGCCATTAGTAAGGTGATCATCTCCTAGCAAGGGTATCTAATTAGTCCAGACCTATTGAAAATAAAGAGGTTTGCTGATTAAATACCGCTTTCCCTGCGGGTGAAACTTCTTTTCTTTCTGGAATAGTATCGAGAACTTTATCAAGGCTAGTTATATGAATCCTTTTACTCGCTTATTTCACGTCGATCGGAGACTATTAAGGATCTGCAATTATGCGCTCTTTTATTGAAGTATAATAGTTTGGTTGGATGATATTGATTGGAATCAAACTCATATCAACAACTTGGGGCCATAGCTCAGCTGGTAGAGCACCTGCATGGCATGCAGGGGGTCAGCGGTTCGAGTCCGCTTGGCTCCATTGACCTTTTAAACATATTAAGAGTCAAATTCTTATTTTGAATAGTTAATAAAAATAATTTGTTAAGATATTTATTATTTACTTTAGTGTAATTTAATGAAAATTAATGAAAAAAATTATTTAAACTTGTTTGAATTTTATAGTATCGTTCTTAACTATTTTACCTATTTTCAGAGGATTCTTGATCCTTTGATAGATAGTAATTTTTAAATTCTTGAATACCCTTCTCCCCTGATAAATTGATTGGATAGCCACATTTTTCAACAACTGCGATTGCTATTTCTTCTGCAAGTAATTCTTTGTTTATATTCTTAAATTCTTTTCTTTTATTAAATACTTGATTATTTTCTTTTATGGAAAAGTTCATAGCGCTTCCCTTGGAGAGACCAAATCCAATAGAGTTGCAGAATTTATTTGTATATGATTGAGATACTTTTTTTATTAATTTAGAGTCAATACTCTCTGAGGCATGTAATTCTTCTGTATGAACAAGAATTAATGTTGAATATATTAAAAAAATAAAGGTAAATAGGCTCAAAGTTATTTTTTTGAATTTATCTTTCATAACCAATTCTGAAACTTTTAAAATAGACTAGTAAATTGCATTGAGGTCTATATTTAAAAGATTTGTAATAGCCCCTCTTAGGTTTGAAAAGAATTAATATTAAGGAGGAGTAACTTCTACTGATAAAAATGGGACTCATTGTATTTTAGTGAATCATTTCTTCAAATGCATTCAACTTTTGTTTGCTTGTGGAGGCGCTTCACTAAGCTCCCTCCGTGATTTATGATTTTCACTAATGTATAAATTGATTGAATAAAGTGATTTTGCTCGGACTCGTTTTACCAGTTGATTTATTGAATTCTGCATTCGTTGCATATATCCATTATTTAAGCTTTATGGTTTGTTTTGGAGCATTGATCTATGAGCGTATCTCGCTAAAGGTTAATCCAAATAGGCAAGAAGCAATATCTATGGTTGTTGCAGATATTATTTATGGAATTGCGGGCATTGCTCTCTTAGTAAGTGGTATTTATAGAGTTATAAAATTTGGCCAGGGCTCAGAATTTTATACACAAAATCCTATTTTTTGGACAAAGATTATTGTTTTTGCTTTAGTTGGCTCTTTATCTCTTTATCCAACAATTACATACGTTTTATGGGCGATACCTCTTAGCAAGGGAACCCTTCCTCAAGTAACCGAGTCTTTGGTATCAAGATTAAGGTTGATAATTAATGTTGAATTAGTTGGTTTTGCTTCGATACCTTTTTTAGCAACACTTATGGCAAGAGGAGTTGGGTTAGGTTGAATGAATTGATTAAGATCCCTGCAAAATTCTATCTTATGGCTAAATACTTAGAAGGTAGTCGAGATTATTATCCAATGAATTGGGTATAAATGGGGTTAGGACTATGTCCTACAAAAAAATTCCCAGGACAGTTAGCAAAAAACAATCATTAGCCCCATATTTACTTGAAGCCTAAGAAGTCGAACTTATCAGAACTACTTTAATAGCTTGCTATTAAAGTAGTTTGATTACGCTCCCTACAAGATTCGAACTTTTGCCCCACTGCTTAGAAGGCAGTTGCTTTTTTCTTCTAAAGTATTGGTATAACTGGGTTTAATACTAAGTATTATAAAGTAATTCGCATGATAGTTAGCAGATTATCCCTTGCAATATTTTTTTAAACTATTCATTATATGACTACATTCTAGCATTTTATTTGTTATTTGTTTATACATAAAAAAGAGCTTCTAATGGCAGCTAAAATAATAAATGAAAAAAATAAGATGTCGTTTTTAATCGAAATAACTATAGTTTAAGCTACTTTTGTTATTGCTTTGGTTGCTTATATGATTGATAAATTTATAAGTTTACGCCAAATAGCAATGCCTTGAAAATCTCAAATGATTAAAGTCATTCTTTCTGATTTTTCTACTGTCGCAGAAGCAATGACCTCCGCCTTTTCAACAATAGAAAAGAATCAATCTTGGGATCTAATGCCTTCTTTGGTTCTTGAGTTGGCATTGTGTTTGCAAAGCTCCATAGGGAATAGATTCTACATTTCATAGAGCTGGAATATGAAAAAAGCCAATAAACATCAGATGGAATTAAGGGCAGGTTTTCTGCTGAATTACTTGCTAAAGTCATAGTTGCACTGTCGTAACGACACGAATGACTGCAGAATATGCATTAAGCAGAAGACAAGCTCGAAGGATTACGGCGAAGGTAATGGATTTGATTGTTTAAGAATTTGAAGAAATAAATATTGAGCGGCCGAAAAGGTGATAAAACCACTCGTGAATCTTGAACAGGGGATGCACAAAGGGCTAATCAATAACCACTCAAGTGGCGTATGCTGCCTGCGCTAGAGAAATAATTTCACCGGCTGGATTAGTTGCTGACTCGCAATAAGCTCAAGTGGAAGGAGAACTTTATAATGGAATGATTTGATATTTATTAATTGATATATAGCCCAAACTTAAATAAGAGATCAATGTTAAAAGTATGATTATAAATTAAATTGTAGAAAGCAAGACTTGATTAGCTTTTCTTTCGGAAAGTAATAGCTAAAACTCTTAATAAAGAAACTAAAATAGTAGTATAAAGTATACATTTGTTATTGCTATATAGAGGCATCCCTATAATTAATTAATTTATATTTCAGCATCCTTAATAATAGATCTTTTAAAGCCTTCTATGCGAACTTCTTCTGAATCCGTTGGTCTTGCTACAAAAAGAGCCTTACTCCTTTTAGTTGCGTTAGCATCTTTTAAAATTGAAAAGGTAAATGCTCGTCTTTCAAAATTAACTTCAGGCACTCCATGATATGAAGTATCTGAATTTAAAAAAATTATTGCTCTATTATATTTAGGAGATATCTTATGAATACGTTGAGTCATATTGTCATCCCAAACCTCTAGATGACCAGTATGCTTATTTTCATTAAATAAAGGCTGAGTATAAAATAGCACTGTTAATTCTTTTCTCAATCCTGACTCGGGTGATAATCTTGCATCACTATGAATCAATTGAAAAGAATCAGGTAACATAGTTCTCATGCCAGACCATCTCATTGCTTTATCAGGAATCAAACCCTCTATTTCTAAAAGATGACCTAGTTGGTCAGTGAACTCTTCCGAATGTAAACTTTTTGCAATATCTGATATTTTATCTGGCATTAATTCTAATTTAGATATACCTCTCATGCCTTGTTCTAATACATTTATCTTTCCGTTTATAGAAGTATGTCCCATATGCCAGGCTGGGTCATTTGAGTCAGGCCAATAACGAGTAATTATTTCAATGACTTCTTTTTTTAAAAAATTATCAATAACCCAAATGGTATAAGGGTATGTATTTTTAGATA
>QCJG01000024.1 GCA_003216175.1 Prochlorococcus sp. AG-409-A10
AAAAAAGGTAAAGAATATGTTGGAATATGTCCTTTTCATGATGATAGTAAACCTTCAATGTCAGTGATTCCTGGAAAGCAATTTTATTATTGTTTTTCATGTGGAGCTGGTGGAAATGCCATTAAATTTTTAATGGAGTTTCAAAGACAAAGTTTTAGTGATGTCGTTCTTGAACTGGCTAAAAAATATCAAGTACCAATTGACACAGTTGAAGGGCCTCAACAAGAAAGACTAAAGCAACAGCTTTCACGTAGAGATACCCTTTATCGTGTCTTAAAAATCGCTACTGGCTGGTTTAGAAACCAATTAAATTCTCCATGCGGGGAAAATGCACTTAATTATCTTAGGAATAAACGTCATTTAAGTGATGGCACGTTGATCAATTTTGAGCTTGGATTCGCACCAGATAATTGGGACTCGTTACTAAAATATTTTGTAGATATAGAAAAAGTCAGTGTTGAAATTCTTGAATCGGCTGGATTAATTGTCGCTCGAAAGGGAGGTAATGGTTTTTATGACAGATTTCGTAACCGTATTATTGTTCCTATTCACGACAGGCAAAAAAGAGTCATTGGTTTCGGAGGAAGAAGTCTTGATGGTTCAGAACCTAAGTATTTAAATTCTCCTGAGACTGAAATCTTTGAAAAGGGTAAAAATCTTTTTGGCTTAGATAAATCAACCCTTTCAATTAGGAAAAAAGATTATGCAGTTGTAGTAGAAGGATATTTTGATGTGATGGCACTTCATGATTCTGGTATTACAAATGTTGTCGCCTCTCTGGGAACAGCATTAAGCCGAAATCAAATAACTCTTCTCTCTCGTGTTACCGATAGTAAAAAGATCCTTTTGAATTTTGACTCTGATAATGCTGGAATTCGTGCAGCTAATAGAGCTATTAATGAGGTAGAAAACCTTGCTATTCAAGGTCAGTTAGATTTAAGAGTCCTTCAATTACCTTCAGGTAAAGATCCAGATGAGTTCCTTAAAGATAATTCTCCATCCGAATATGAAGCTTTAGCTGCAAAATCACCCCTTTGGATGGATTGGCAAATTGATCAATCTTTGAAGCATTTAGATTTAACAAAATCTGATCAATTTCAGGAAGCTGTTAGCAACTTAGTAAATCTTCTTGGAAAGTTACCTCAAACGGCGATAAGAACTCATTATTTACAGAAGGTCGCTCAACGTCTTAGTGGAGGTCAAGCTAGAGTCGCCCTGCAACTAGAGGAAGACCTACGTAATCAAATTAGTGGTCAAAGATGGCATGGACGCTCTAAGAAAATTGACAAACCTCAAGAAATTAGTCTTAGAGAAAGAAGTGAAGCAGATATACTTTTTACTTATATACACTGTCCTGATTTTAGATCTTATATTCGTTATGAACTTCGTCTAAGAGATTTAGATGATTTTGCAATTAATCATCATCGTGCAATATGGTCTACTATAAGTAACATTGAGGAAAATAAGTTTGGTATTGAAACTGTTGAACAGATTAATCGTTCTTATGATTCAAATAATATTTTAGCTGATGTTAGTTTAAGTAAAAACTTGTTAGATAACTTTCTATCTAATGATAATGAACATCTTTCTAAACTAACTCATTTAATCGAGACTAATGAACTTCGTTTAGCAACACTAAGTGACCCCGAGTCTCTTATTCGTGGTGCCCTCGCTGCTCTAGAAAAGCAAAAATCATTAAAGCGTTGTAGACATCTCATTGATGCATGGAGTACTCAACGATTACAAACTCTTGAAAACTGTATTGCTTCTCTTATTGTTCAAGAAAATTCTGATCCTAGTGATTCATCTGATATGGAACAGAGAGTTATTAGCATGTTTGAAGAGTTAAATAATGATGCTATAAATTTTCAGCAACTTTACTATGCCGAGAGAAAACATATATCAAATTTAGATCAACAGAGATGTTATAAATAATTTCTGAAATTAATTTATTAATGAAAAACACCTCACCCTTTAATTTGGATCAATGTTCTTTATCTAATGATCTATGGCCAGATTTTATAAATAAAATTGGATTTATTAAAGCAAATTTAGCTGTACGACAATCTCTAGATCTTCAGAGAATGCAGGGATCGAGTTCAACTCTACCTGTCCTTATTCTTGAAACATGTGGAACCGCTTTGGTGAATTCTCAAACTGTTAAAACTTATATTGGAATCTCATGCTTAGAACAAGGAATGGTTTTGATTTTTAGTAGTAAATTAAAGTCTATTCAATTACTTAGAGGCAATTAATATTATTTATTATAGACAATATTTTCTCAATTCATTTTTTATTAATCTTGGTTTATCTTCTAAGATATATGCTTGTTTTTCTTTTCTTTCCTCTCCCGATATTTTTATGGATCCTTTCAAGGCATTGATCTTTGACGGGTTCATTGATAGTTTCTTATCTATTGTTAATATCTTTCCATCATTGCATTCTTGTGCGATATGAACAGCTTCATGCCTTAGTGCTTTTTTTATATGTAATGCTGTCCTTTCATAAATATCCTTATTTTTGTTTCTCAGAAGCGTATAGCCAGTCTTCTTCTTTGCATTACTTGTACAAATAACGATTTCCTTTTTTCTTTTATTTAAAAAGCCTACATAGTTTTCACCTAATAAGCATAGTTTAGTATTTTCTTCTGTTTTATATCCAGCCTGTTCAACTATCTTTATTATTTCTAATTCTGCTTTATCTAAAAATTCTATGAACTCCATTATCTTTTTTATTTACACGATTATTATTTATTTAACTTTAGCATTAAAATCTGGTTGAATTTTATGATTTATTATCATTGTAAAATATTATACCAACTGCTAATTAGCATATATAGTTGGAATATTTTCTATATTTGTTGTCTTTATGCTAGACAGTCTTTCCCTTCTCTGTATCCATTCTTTTTCCATCATTGATGATCCCCAATTTATTGTATCTATACCATTTTTAGAATTAATATTATCTATTACATTATCTAGTCTCTGTAGATACAATTCTTCTTGAATATTCTGTACATCAAATATTAGGCTTTGTTTATATGTATTGCTTTGAAGTTTATGTAGTATTACACCAGCTTTTATAAATTTTTTATATGGTTTAAAAATTTCTTTCGTTAGCGATAGACTTTTTTCAATCATGACTTTTGAGTTAGAGGTTGGAACGCCTATCTTTGCTGTTGCTTCACTTCTGAAAAAATCTTTTGAATGAGTATTTGTATTCGTAAAAATTGTAATAGCTGAAGATAATTGATTGTATTTCCGCAGCTTATAACTCGCGATTAAAACATATTTAATGATTGCTTGGCTCAAATCTTGTAAGTTATCTATCGGATATGAAAAACTCCTGCTTACGCAGATTTCTTTTCGATCTAAGGAGGTTTCTTTTATAGGGATACAGAGGTTTCCTTTTAATTCATTTTGAATGCGTAGGCC
>QCJG01000025.1 GCA_003216175.1 Prochlorococcus sp. AG-409-A10
GAAGATTCATTTCCAAAAGACGACAGTAATAAGGATTTGGGAAATCCACAATCTGATGCTAATAGATTGGGATCTCGTATCTTTTATTTATGGGTTTGGCCAATAGTCGTTATTAATAAAATTAGAAATTTATTTAATAGGATGGATTTTGTAAAACCTTACGAAGAAGGTCTTAATGATTCTTATGAGGTAAGTGATACAGAGACTGTTTATACAATGACCAAAGATGCTTTTGCAGGTAAAGGTGGAATGAAGTTCATGGGTCTAAGATTTATGTCTATATGGGTTTTCCCTGTTGCAATAATGGGTACTGTTATTGAATTTCTTTTCGTAGGCCCACTTAAAGGATCTAATCCTTTTGGTTGAGATCTAAATCAATAAACGTATCTCTATTCAATAATGTAAATAGAGATACGTTTATTGATCTTATATTTTTAAACGTTTCTAAAAGGGAAAAAAGGAGTAACTTTTTTTGTTGGGTTGCTGCTTGCAATAGCTTTACCCCTAATATACATAAATAAACCAAGGGTAATTATCATTACAGGAGGGTGTAAAGCTAAAGATCTTCCAATCAGTTGTAATTCTTCTACAGGCATTTAATTTGCTAAATTCTCAATCAACTATAGCTTCTATGTGAGCTCAAGAAAAATAATTTAATATATATAAAAGAATCTCTTTGTTATTAATTTTTTCTATATGAGATTTTTAAAACTAAGATTGAAAGATTAAAAATAAAGGTGATTATATTGGCAACTAAAATTGGTATGGAATTGATCTTAAAACCGTAAATAATCCAACAAAAAAGACCTGTTATAAAAAGAATTAACATAACTAAGGAAACATCATCTGCTGATTTCGTTTGCCATGTTTTATATAACTGAGGCAAAAAAGCAATAGTAGTAAGTAAAGCAGCTAAAAATCCAAATAAATCTATATAATTTAAATGATTCATTTTTCTTTAGTAATTGATCAAATAATTCTGATCACAAATAAATCATCATGTAGATGTATTTTACATGAGTAATGAGTAGGTTTAGAACCAAAAAATTATGAGTGATCATTCTGATTTTAATGATGATTTTTTAAAGGATAAATTGGAAACTTTATTAGATGAAGATAATGAGATTAAAAAATGGAATGAAGGCCTATTAATAAAATCACTTATCCTTTTGCCAATAATAATTTTTATAGTAGGTTTATTTATTGTGAATCGACCAGAAAACCTAACAGATATATTCTTTGCATTGCTTTATCCTTTACCCCTGATATTGATAGGGTTGATACTTCTATTTATTATGAGAAGCAAATTAAAGTAAAAAATATCAATAGAATCTTTTTACTTTAAATCTTGGTTTTTTTGTAGCCAATAAGGTAGTCCCACTGTAAGCTACTAGTAATTAAACAATAATATCCAATGGCAGGCGGACCATTATTACAACTTTGGGAAAACCTACTACCATTTGCTAAGGATCTAAGAATTCGCTTTGCAATAGCAATGCTAGGTAATATTTTGGCAATATTATTTATTTTCTCCTTATGTAAAATGTTTATTCCAGGATTGGAAGAGCAACTATTTAATTGATTTCCTTGCCCAGAATTGATACATTTCTCTAAAAGAATCAGGATTTAATTTTTCAAATTTGTCCCATAATTCTAAATCTTCTAAAGAGTCAGTATTTTTTTTATTATCTCTCTGGTATTTATCTTTTATATCTTTTGAAAGAGTAAAACCTAGAAATTTCAGATTAAATTTTTTTAACATATTTTTAATCTCAATTAGTGAGTAACATTTTTCGTGACTATGAAAGCAGAGATCTCTACACATTGAGGTTGAGTAGAAATCTGACCAATTAGTTATTTCATTTAACTGTATTATCTCTCCATTAAGAATTTCATTTCGGAAGCTTCGTATTCCATCAACGTTTGGTTTAATATCTTTTTCTTTGATTAGCTCTCTAGCTTTTATTATTTCTTCTCTTGCATACTTGCTGTACAAACCTAACTTTATAAAACCTTTTGGTTCTAAAACATCAAATAGATTTGATAATCCCTTAGTAGGATCGTTCATATGGTGAAGAACACCTGAACATTCTATTAAATCAAATCTTTTATTTATTGATGTTAATTCAAGTAAATCCATTTCTATGAAATCGACATTTTTTAAGCCATATTCATCGACCTTCCTTTTTGCATATGAGATGCTTGAATTGCTTAAATCGATCGCTGTTATTTTACAATTACTATATCTAGATGCTTCAATTATCTGAATCCCCGTTCCACAGCCAGCTATAAGTACGTTTATTTTTTTATTTTGTGATTGAGCTGAATCAGATGTGATTTCATTTGGATAAATTTCAGAATTAATAACAGATAAAAAGTTTAATTTATTTTCTTTAGCATATGAATTATATCTCCATCTAGGATATGGATTTAATTCATACTGATTTTTAACCTCCTTAGATGTAGAATCTTTTATACTGCCTATCTGTCTAATCTCTTTTGAAATCTTTTTTTCGTCATTCGACTCTTTTAATTGTAAATCAAGTAGGTTGTTAAATTCATGATTATTTGATATATAAGTATTCAAATTAATTATTTCATTGTTTATTGTAGACAGGGATTGGTAGCAGGAGATAATTGCTAATTTATAGTCTTGATTTTTACTAGTATCGATTGTTTTCTTAAGTTCTTTTAGTTTAAACTTTTCTTCTTTGGATATATAGTATACATACTCATTTAAGAAACATTGTGACCCAAGGCCAATAGTAAAATTAAAAATATTGTTATTTACTTTGTATTTATCTGAATAGTTTATAAGAATATTCTTTCGTATATTTACTAAAACTTTTTCCCATAACGGAGAGCAAAATATTAGTAATGAAAGTGCTTTTACCAATTCCTTTTCCTTAATAAGAATGTTAAATTCATTACTGTCATACAACTCCGACTCTAAAATAGATAATTTTTCTAATATTTCTTTGGGGATAAGGCTATTTATATTCCCAAATATTTCGCGATGAGAAATATCTTTTCTATTTAAAATGTTTTTAAGTATTTCTCTATTATCTTTTTCTGATGTATTCAATAATTCTCCTTGTTTAATTAATTCACATAAAAGTTGAAAACTTAATTCACTATTTTTATTCAATAAAATTTCTTTTTTTGTAAGTGCAAGTGATTTTTTATAATCACCAATCTGGTTATATATTGTAGCTAGGTTTAAATAACAGTTTTCTAATTTGTTATCTAACTCTATTGCCGTCTTTGTATGTAATATTGCCTTTTCTAGCTCATGTTTCTCTTTATAACATGCACCTAGATTTAAATGAGCTATAGCAGATTTATTATTTATCTCTAATGCTTTTAAATAAT
>QCJG01000026.1 GCA_003216175.1 Prochlorococcus sp. AG-409-A10
TCTTAAAAGTCAAAAGCGACTGATTTATTCAGCTATTTTTTGCTCTATATTAAATAAATTTTTTGATCTTGCACCACCTGTATTAATTGGTATATCTGTTGATGTAGTGGTAAGGAAAGAAAGTTCATGGCTAGGTTCTATTGGCTTTAATACTGTCCCAGATCAGCTAATTGCACTTGCAGTAATTTCATTTTTAATCTGGACAGCTGAGTCATTCTTTGAATATTTATATGGAGTATTGTGGAGGAATTTAGCTCAGAGGACACAGCACTATTTAAGAATCAAAGCATATGACCATTTACAAAAATTAGAGATGACATTCTTCGAATCGGATAATACAGGAAGGCTTATGACGGTACTGAATGACGATATCAATCAACTAGAAAGATTCTTAGATGAAGGAGCTAATAAAATTATTCAATTAATAATTACTGTTTTTATTGTTGGTGGGGCAATGATTTTATTAGCTCCTGGCATTGCATTGCTAGCATTCATCCCTATTCCATTTATTCTTTGGGGTTCTATTAATTTTCAGAAGAACCTAGCTCCTCGATATCGTGAAGTTAGAGATAGAGCTGGAGATCTTGCCTCAAGACTTAATAACAACCTCAGTGGAATGCTTACTATTAAAAGTTTCGCTACTGAGGATTGGGAACTTGAAAGATTAAGACTCGATAGCAATTTATATCAAGAAAGTAATAGAAAGGCAATTAAACTATCAGCAGCATTTATCCCATTAATTAGATTCGCAATACTATTTGCATTCCTTGCAATATTAATTGCTGGAGGATTACAAACTTGGAAAGGGTTAATGCCAGTTGGAACTTATAGTTTTTTAGTATTTATTACTCAAAGATTATTATGGCCTTTAACGACACTAGGTCATATTTTGGATGATTATCAAAGATCAATGGCCTCAACAAATAGAGTTTTAGATTTAATAGATACGCAAGTAAAAATTAAAACTGGAAAAATCAAGTTAGATCCTAATAATGTTCAAGGTAATATCAAATTTAAAAATATTGATTTTGCATATCAAGGTCGGTCTCAAGTTATCAAAAACTTTAATTTAGAAATTAGTCCAGGCAAGAAAATAGGGATTGTAGGTGCTACCGGTTCTGGTAAAAGTACACTTGTAAAACTATTATTAAGATTGTATGAAATCAGTAAAGGTTCAGTAGAAATTGATGGGAACTCAATTGAATCATTGGATTTAAAAAGTCTCCGAAGATGTATTGCATTAGTAAGCCAGGAAACTTATTTATTTCAAGGCACAATTGAAGAAAATATTTCTTATGGATCACAAAATATTGATAAATCAGAAATTAAAAATGCTGCAGACATTGCAGAAGCAACTGAATTTATCAATCAAATGCCAGAAGGGCTAAAAACAATAGTTGGGGAAAGAGGACAAAAGTTATCCGGTGGACAAAGACAAAGAATTGCTATCGCAAGGGCAATCTTAAAAAATGCGCCAATATTAATACTAGATGAGGCAACAGCATCTGTAGACAATGAAACTGAAGCTGCGATTCAAAGGTCTCTAAAGAAAATAACAAATAATTGTACTACAATTGTTATTGCACATCGTTTAAGCACAGTAATAGATGCTGATGAAATTATAGTTTTAGATAAAGGTAAGATCATCGAGAAAGGGACACATACGTCTCTTCTGAAAAACAAAGGTTTCTATTACTACCTTTGGAAAATTCAAGCTGGTGAAAATAATACTTAAGTTAGATGAAAAAAGTAAAAGAACTAACTACTCTCTTAAAAGTATCTTGCATTTTTGACCAGCGTTGTTCACTGGTGCTAGCGGCAAGTGTATATAAATAACCTCTATCTACTACAACAGTAGCGATTTCGTGCCTACTTTTTTCTTCTAAATCAACAGAGTATTCAAGATCATAGAATTTGCGTTCATCTACTTCTCTTTCAGAAGCATCAATTAATTGAATAGGATTATTACTGTTTTTTTCACCAAAGAGTCTTTCCCCTACGGCATCCGCTCCACCCAAATCATCTAAATCAACTTCATTCTCCAATTTAGAAATAACAAGGCTGAGAGTTTCATCTGAGTTAATCAAGTCATGATAAACAACCTCTGGGCCATTATCTACAGCCACTCTCGTCCACCCTGTTGGGAAAAGGAACCCATATCGTCCATCTTGACTTTTAAAAGGTTCCAACCCTGCAGCTCCACCTGTAGAGCATGCTCCAAGTGTCAAGACTAAAGCTATAGCCAAAAGAGTTTTAAAAGATTTTCTTAGTAATTTGATCATTTTGAGAGACTCAAGCATCACCATATTGATACATTTCTAATTTAACTGATGGTAATCTTCTTTAAATTAGTGCAACACAGATAAAACTCTGACTAAATTCAAGTTAATTGCTTCTAAACTCTGAGCGGCTTCACAAAACCATTATCAAAATTAATTGATCAATTTGAGCAATTACCTGGGATAGGGCCCAGAACTGCCCAAAGATTAGCTTTACATCTTTTGCGTCAGCCAGAGGAGAAAATAAGGCTGTTTTCGGAGGCTCTAGTTAATGCGAAGAATCAGGTAGGTCAATGTAAGAAGTGTTTTCATTTAACTGCAGGAGAACAATGCGAAATTTGTTTAAACAAACAAAGAAATCAAGATCTGATTTGCGTTGTTTCCGAGTCAAGAGATTTACTTGCACTTGAACGAACTCGAGAGTACAAAGGGCTTTATCATGTTATTGGTGGACTGATTTCTCCGATGGATGGCATTGGACCAGA
>QCJG01000027.1 GCA_003216175.1 Prochlorococcus sp. AG-409-A10
ATTCATAGGGCTCAAGATGATTTTAACAGGAAAATTATGAAGCACAATATTCTATATAGCTTTAGACGATGTCCTTATGCAATTAGAGCTAGATGGGCTTTATTAAATACAAATCAAGTGGTGGAGTTAAGAGAGGTCGAGCTAAAGAACAAACCTATTGAATTAATTCAAATTTCTAAAAAAGCAACTGTACCTGTATTAAAAACTAATTTAAATAAAGTAATTGATGAGAGCTTAGAAATAATGATCTGGAGTATCAAAAGATCAAATATGCATGAATGGTTTAAGGATAGTAATAATGAGAAGTCAAAAGAAATATTTAGTCTTATAGAAACAAATGACAAAGTATTTAAATATCATTTGGATCGGTTTAAATATGCATCTAGATTTAATTTTGAAGAATGTGCAACACATCGTACTGCCGCTATGAAAATACTTTTATCTTTAAATAACAGATTAAAAGAATTTGCAAACGAAGGGAAACCGTTGTTTCTTGTTGATGCAAAAGAAAGCTTAGCTGATTGGGCTATTTGGCCATTTGTAAGGCAATTTAGAATAGCGGACATAAAAAAGTTTGATCAAAACCATGAAATCAAATATTTACGAAGTTGGTTAAATTATTTTTTTATGCATAAGAAATATCCAATTGTTATGAAAAAGAATGAACCATGGAGGAAGGAAAATGAACCTCTATTTTTTGGAAAATAAAGTAGAAGATCATTCTGAGGCCCTTCTTTTGTCAATGATTCTTGATAACTCTAAAAAATAACCAGCTGTACAAAATTTACCTAGATTTCTATCTCTATTTCCTATATCGCTCCTAAACTCCGCAGTCTCTGCCATGACTAAATCCAACTGATCCTGAGGCAACTCATACAGTTCTCTTAACTCAACCTCTTTGCCAAGCAGATGACTTTTAAACCATTTTTCTTTTAATTCTTGAGGCGGGATATCTTTGTAAATTTGTCGGTTCATATAAAAGAGAGAAATGGTTTATTGAAACTAATATTTCTATAAATTATAACTTTATTTAAGTATATTAATTGTCATGCTGAGGCTTTTGTATATTTTGACTGCAAAGATATTGCGACTACGCATAAAGACAATGAAATTAATCCACAAAATTCTGTCCACCATTTAAGACCCAAATTACTAATAAACAAAGGAGCTATTACAGTAATTAGGCCTCCTGAAAGAAGTGGTTGTAAGAATAATTGCTTAATAGAAAACACAGGTAAGGTATTAGTAGAATTTCTAGGATCAGCCAATCTCAAAAGCAATAGTCCACTAGCTGCAACTCCCGTTGAATTTCCAAACTCAGCTATTGCTCTTTCAAACCATTCTTCTCTAAAAAATAATCTAGCAAAGATCAACATCCCTACAAGGTTCCAAATTAATCCCCCAATGGCTAAAATCGTTATTGGAACCCAGTAGTTAACTATTAGAGGTAAATTCAATCCAGCCATGGCGGTAATTATAAGTAAATCTGTTGAAAGTATGCCAATCTCACGTTGAAAAAGTGATGAGACAAATTTAGTCTTTCCAGTTTTTTCTAATACAAATCTTACTAAAAATGAACCCATCAAAGCCAATGGGAATACTGGGAAAGCTGATATCACTTGATTACTTATATCACTCAAAAAGGTAGAAGATAACCTTAAACAATAGAGTAAAAATATTCCAACCAATACCGCTAATCCTACTAAAGCAAAATTATATAAAAGCAGCTTAAGTTGTTCAATTGGTTTAAATTCCAATTCAAAGTCATTTAAATCATTTGTGAGCTCTTGTTCAGCAGGTACAAGCCATCCAAAAAACCTACCTAAAACAACTAAACCGCTCCCTAACAAAGTAGAAGCAAGTAAACCTACAGTTGCCATTGCAAATCCCAGATCTAACCCCTCAGGGAAGCCTAACTTCATAAAACTATCCCCCATTATTGCCGCAGCTCCATGTCCTCCTTCAAAACCAACTTCAATTATGCATCCCATCAATGGATCTACTCCTAAATAAGGAAGCAGAAATGACAACACAATTATGCCACCAACAACATATTGACCAAAACCTAGCAAAAGTCCAAGCAATGCCTGCGAAGCAACTGGTTTCCATAAAGCACTAATTTTTGGAATAGGTCTTCCTAGCATTAAGGTTGCAAAGACCAAAGTAAGCAATGGCGTTGGTAATTTCATCCAAATATTCAGAACCCTTTCTGGTAATAAAGAAAAAGGTCCATAAGGACCAATTAAAAAACCTAATGCTCCAACTAAAAGAGCTATGGGAATACCAAATCTTTCCAACTTCATTGCAGAATCCAATCTTCTACCGAGGGTTAGAAGAATTCCTATAATTCCAAGCAAACCCAATGAAAGGACTAAAGTTGGGATTGGATTAATTTTATATAGGTCTTTCAAACCTAAAAACGACAGACTCATCTATTAACGAGCTTACGGAAGTAAATAAAAATTCCTAAGAAATAATATCCCATATGAATA
>QCJG01000028.1 GCA_003216175.1 Prochlorococcus sp. AG-409-A10
TGCTTTTCCCCTCTACAACATAAGCAGCAAGAGTCCAGGGAGCACCTACAAAACCAAGAACCGCAGCCTTGTTCCCAACGCTTTCCCTTAGCCTCCCAAGGACTTCACCAACAAAAGACATGCTTTCTTCTGGTTGAAGGGGTTTTAGGTCTTTAACCTGTTTGAGGGTTCTTATTGGGTCATTTATCAAGGGTCCTTTACTTTCAACAATGTCAAAGTTAATTCCCATGCCAGGAAGAGGAGTCAAGATATCTGAAAAAAGTATTACTCCATCTGGTTGAAAAGCTTTAAAAGGCTGCATTGAAATTTCATAAGAAAGATCGGGGTTTTCGGATCTTTCCCTGAAACTTGGGTGGTTATCACGCAGGTCGCGATATACCTTCATGTATCTCCCCGCTTGTCGCATCATCCAAACCGGGGGCCTTTCAACATTTTCTCCGCGAGCGGCACGAAGAAGTAAAGGAGTAGTTTCGTTCATTATTTTGTCCTTTTAATCGAAAAACTTACATGAAGCAGTAACTTGAAAATCATGAAATACGTTCTCTGCAAAAGTTCGTCATACCTTTTGAATTTTTACATCCAGACGACAGTTGAAATTAGGTTGTGAGGCAAGGTTGAAACATTTCTAATCGAGGGAGGTTAATTCTTCTTGGATTTATGCTTTAGAATCAGAACGCTAAGAGGAGGAAGGCAAAGATCTAAAGAATTTTCATAGCCATGTATGTTGTATAAATCTGTTGATTTCCCTCCCATATTTCCTAGATTTGAGCCTCCATATTGACTCGCATCTGTATTGAAAATTTCTTCATAGAATCCATCAATAGGCACACCTATTCTGTAATTAGATTGGTTTTGAGGTGTAAAGTTCGCCACTATTACTAACCATTCTCCATCAGTTTTTTCTCTTCTCATAAAACTGATTACTGAATTTTTATTATCATCGCAATCAATCCACTGGAATCCATATTCATCAAAATCATTTCTCCATAAAGCAGGTTCTCTTTTGTATAAAGTATTCAAATCATCTACTAATTTTTGTATTCCTTTGTGAGGTTCATAATTTAGAAGATCCCATTGCAAATCATCCCAAACATTCCATTCTTGACGCTGTCCAAATTCCATGCCCATAAATATTGTTTTTTTACCTGGATGTGTCCACATATATGCAAGCAAAGCTCGTGTATTCGCATACTTCTGCCAGTCGTCGCCTGGCATTTTGTGTAAGAGATGACTTTTTCCATGAACAACTTCATCGTGGCTCAAGGCAAGCATAAAGTTTTCGGTAAAGTTATAACAAATGGAGAAAGTAATGTTGTTTTGATTGAATTGTCTAAACCATGGGTCAATCTCAAAATAATCGAGCATATCGTGCATCCAACCCATGTTCCATTTTAGGTTAAAACCGAGTCCATCCATATCAGTTGGTTTAGTTACTCCAGTCCATGTGGTTGATTCTTCGGCAATAGAAAGTGCACCTGGAAAATGTTGAAAAAGAACGTGATTAGCCTGTTGTAGAAATCTGACTGCTTCAAAATTTTCATTCCCTCCATCTTCATTAGGTATCCATTCACCATCCGGACGAAGATAGTCTTTGTAAAGCATTGAGGCAACTGCATCAACGCGTATGCCATCTATATGAAATTGATCAAACCAGAAAATTAGATTTGCAACTAAAAAATTACGAACTTCATTTCGACTGTAATTGAAAATTAATGTTCCCCATTCTTTGTGCTCACCAATTCTGGGATCTGAATGCTCGTATAGATGGCTGCCATCAAAATAAGCAAGCCCATGCTGATCTTTAGGGAAGTGGCCTGGGACCCAATCGAGAATGATTCCTATTCCCTCTCTATGGCATGAATCAACAAAGGCACGAAACTCATCTGGTGATCCATATCTACTTGTAGGCGCATACCAACCAGTTACTTGATACCCCCATGAGCCATCAAAAGGATGCTCTGAAATTGGCATAAGCTCGATATGAGTGAAGCCTCTCTCTTTGACATAGGGAATGACCTTATTTGCTAACTCTTTGTATGTAAGCAATCTTGAGCCAGGCTTCATGTCTGCTGCTGGAACGGGCGCTCTATGCTCTCCGTTTGAGTTAACAAATGGATCGTCTGAGGATGCATGCATCCAGCTTCCTAAATGCATTTCATAAACCGATATTGGTTGCTCTAAAGGATCTCTGTTGTCACGCTTGGATATCCAAGACTGATCATTCCATTGAAATGAATCGATTTTTGATATGACTGAGCTTTTTGCAGGTCTTACTTCATGTTGAAAACCATAAGGGTCGGCTTTCTCATAGCAATGTCCTTTTTCGGTCCTGATTTCA
>QCJG01000029.1 GCA_003216175.1 Prochlorococcus sp. AG-409-A10
TTTTGGGGCTTTTTTATTGGGTTAAATTTATTTAACTATTTTAATGATACTGAAGCAGTATCAAGATTAGTTAAGGCACCAGTTACTCGTTTAAAATCGAATCCCATTGCCCTAAGAGCATGCCATAAATGACCTTGGATAAAGAAGAATCCAAAGTAATAATGAACATTAGCTAACCAAGCACGTGAAGTATGAGCTCCATTAGGAAGGTCAACAGTATCTATCCAATATGGAGAGATTCCAAACTTAAGTGCTAATGGTTCTCCAAACCATTCAATAGGATAAACAGTGGTATTTGTTGCACTCCAAAATGCTGCAACAACTGCCATCCAACCAATTCCTGCTAATGACCAAGAAAGAACAGCCTCTGCAGAAAGCAAACCAGATCCCTTGAATTTTGTGTATTCCCCAACTTGCTTAGTAGCAATATGGAAAGCACCACCAGTAATTTCTAAGAAAGCTAAGAATGCATGACCTCCCATTACATCTTCCAAGCTATCGATAGTAAGGAAGTCGAACTGATGATCCCAAATGTGACTCAAGTTAAGGTCATATTCAACCTGACGAATAGCACCAACAGCAGGATCATAAATTCCATGAATTCTGGCCCATTCAACAAACCAAATACAAGCCACACCAAAGAAAATCAAATGATGTCCAAGTATGAAAGTCTGGTTGTCAGGGTTGTCCCATTCAAGTTTAAATTTCCTAGCCTGAGGTACTGATGAATCCTGCATATCGCTAGAGAAAAGCAATGAATGCATTAATCCACCAGCGCCATAAACCATGGACAAAACAAGATGAACTACAGCAATTGAAACAACTGCAGTACCACCAACAAAAGCTCCAGACTCATCAAAACCTAAACCTAAAGCTGCTAAATGAGGAAGAGCAATTAAAGGCTGATGACCCATTGGTACGGAAGGGTCAAAACGAGCCAATTCAAATAACGTGAAGGCACCAGCCCAGAAAGCAATCAAACCGGTATGAGCGGCATGAGCAGCAATAAATTTGCCTGATCGGTTGGTGACCCCTGAGTTACCAGCCCACCACCCGTAGGTGACTGCTGAGTTTCCATAGGTCTGCATTAGAAGTGCTATTTTTCAAAACCGAACAGAGAATACTGCAATTTCATCGAATACTCATGCAAGAGAAAGAATCTGTAAATTTTTTTTATTATTCAAACTTCTATACAAATAAAAAATATCAAAAAGAGCCGGTTTTTAACAATAAAAAATAGACAGTCAATGAGAGATAACAAAAAAATCAAGCAAAATGCCGAATAAAGGCTTTTTAATTAAAGAAATAATTGATACATAAAAAGAATTTATATCAGGTATTCGAGACCAATCAAGCCTAATAATCCACATAAATACATCCAAATATGTAATTAATATAAAAGATTAATTTGGCTTCTTTATTTATAACTATTAAATAGTTAAATCCTTTTGGATAATGAATCATGAACTTCAATCGACTTAATAGTCTAGAGATGGAGACAGAAGACCACTATAGAAAAAAAGCGAATATCTATAGAACATCGCCTGAATACGGAAAAATGATTTCTCTTTATCCAATTTTGGAGACTTCTATCAAAGACTGTAAAGATGAAAATTTAGTAGCTTAAAAAGCTGATTCTTAAATATCGATTTTACTAAGAATCTTGTTTTTTTCTTTAGGCTGATCTTTGAGCAGAAGAATCATTATTCTTCTGCCAATAATCAATCACTTCTTTACACCCGCTTATAGAATAGAAAACTTTTGGCTTCCATGGTAATTGCTTAGGATCATTTGAACTTCTCCAATGAGATCCTGGCTTTAAATGCCCCCTTTCTCTCATCACCTCTAAGGATTGTTCATCGACAAGAAATTGAGAATACAGGCATAAATCTGTGGAAGCTGGGTGAGGGGCAGTAGAATAATGTCATAAAAAAATAATATGGATATGATTGATGCTTAAAAAAATCAAATTGATTTTAAGTCTTTAACTAATTTAATTTTAAAAAAACATAATGCTCTTTAAATTCCTTTTCAAAAAGAAGAAAAAAAAACTCAAAG